>JANJUX010000033.1 GCA_024710355.1 Candidatus Rifleibacteriota bacterium | reverse complement strand
TCACTCGTTTACTTCCCTCCAGATTACAGGCTTCATGAAATCCGAATCACTGGCCACTCCCAAATAGTGTAACGAGGCTGGTTCCGGTTCGTTTTACACTACGGCTTGCGAACTTGTCTCACTGGGCTTCATCAGGTCGGTACCCTTGCTGATGCCTGTTCGACTACCCGATGAACGAGTAATTACCGGGGCTACCTCCTTTCATGTAGCTAGATTGACCAGGCTTTGCCTGGCGCACCGGATAAACACTGATAAACACTGGCCCAGCCTTTATAATCTGTTTGCAGCTATCAATAATTGTCTTTTTTAAAATGAACGCCGGATTTTTCGGAGGATCAGACAATTATCACGGACTAATGCTATACCCGTTTTCCTGCATCACGACTATCTTTAGTTATAGGAACGGCAAAAAAATCAAAACAGAAATTAAACGAAGGAGCAAAGTATGAATTTTGAATTTCAGAATCCTACCCATCTCATTTTCGGCACCGGCTCGATCACGAAACTCGGCGAGGCCACAAAGCGCTATGGTAAAAAAGCCCTGATCGTTACCGGCGGCGGCAGTGTCAAACGCAACGGCACATTCGACAAAGCAATCGCCAGTTTAAAAACAACCGGAATTCAGTATGTTGAATGCACCGGCATCGAACCGAACCCGAGACTCTCTTCGATAATTCGTGGTCGCGACATCGCCCGCCGCGAAAAATGCGACGTTATCATCGCCCTTGGCGGAGGCAGCGCCATGGATGCGGCAAAAGCAATCGCAGCGGCGGTTCTTTACAATGGCGACCCCTGGGATATGTTCTTTCATGGTCAGCAGAATCAGTATTTCCCGACTGAAGCCATGCCATTGATTGCTATTCCGACTCTTGCAGCCACCGGCTCTGAGATGAATTGCGGCGCGGTCATTACCAACGAAGAAAGCAAAATTAAATCTTTCGTTCAAGTTCCGTGCCTCTACCCCAAAGTGGCTCTGGTAGACCCGGAACTGACGGTAAGCGTTCCGAAAGATCAGACCGCCTACGGCGTCTGTGACATTATCACGCACATCACCGAGGGCTATTTCAATGGCGTTGACGACACACCGATTCAGGACCGGTTTGCCGAAGGCGCAATCCAGACGGTTCTTGAGTATGGCCCGAAAGCGGTTGAAAACGGCAACAATATCGAAGCCCGCACCCAAGTTCAGTGGGCATCGATCGTCGCCCTTAACGGCTGGGTTCAGTCTGGCACCAACGGTGGCTACCCGGTTCACATGATCGAGCACGCCCTTTCGGCACATCACGACGTCACGCACGGTGCCGGCCTTGCAGTGGTAAACCCTGCCTGGATGCGTTTTGCAGCGAAAAACCGGCCGGCAAAGTTTGCCCAGTTCGCCCGGCGGGTGATGGGTATCACCGAAAAGTTTGCCAATCCTCTCGACCTTGCCAACGCCGGTATTGATAAATTCGAAGAATTTTTAAGATCGATCGGCTGCCCGACCCGGCTTTCAGAACTGAAAATCGGCGAAGAGCTGCTGGAACAGTATGCCAAAGATGCCCTGCAGGTTCTTAAAGACGAAAACGGCTGCCTGCCAGCCCGGCCACCGATGACGAAAGAAGACATCGTCAGCATGCTGCGAACCGCTCTTTAATCAACGGCCTGTCACACATTTTCCGACGCAAAGAAATTAAGGAGAACGCGAAATGAAAAATTCAAGGCAGACAAGCATGCTTGTGATGATATTGGCAATGGTGAGCATTCTCATCACCCCGGTTTTTGCTCAGGATATGTCCAATGGAGCTGACAACTTCTACAAAAGCAGTAAAGTAGAACTACAGAAGGTAAGATTCAAAAATCAATACGGTATGAATGTAGCAGGTAATCTGTTCATACCAGTCGGACTGAAAAAAGATCAGAAATATCCGGCAATCATCGTTGGTCACCCAATTGGAGCCGTGAAAGAGCAAAGTTCAAATCTGTATGCCACTAAACTGGCCGAGCAAGGATTTGTAACCCTGGCCATTGATCTTTCCTACTGGGGTGAGAGCGATGGCAAACCCGGTCATATGGTAGCCCCAGAAATCTACTCTGATGATTTCAGTGCTGCGGTAGACTTTTTGAGCACACAAACCTTTGTAGACAAAGAGCGAATCGGCGCTCTCGGAATATGTGGCAGCGGCAGCTTTGCCATCAGTGCCGCTAAAATCGACCCACGCATGCAGGCCATTGCCACTGTAAGCATGTATGACATGGGTGCTGCAGCTCGAAATGGACTCAGAAACTCCACCACCATTGAGCAACGCAAATCGATCATAAAATCAGCGATTGAGCAGCGCTTTGTAGAATTCACTGGGGGCGAAGCCAGATACATCCCCGGAACGGTCAACGAGCTCGATGCGAACACGCACCCTATTCAGCGTGAGTTCTATGACTTCTACCGCACCAGCAGAGGCGCTTATACGCCAGAAGGTGAATTGTCTGAACAGACAACAAAGCCCATGCTCAGCAGCATGACCAAATTCATGAACTTTTACCCGTTCAATGATATCGAAACGATTTCGCCCCGGGCTCTGCTTTTCATCGCCGGTGAAAGTGCTCACTCGATCGAGTTCAGCGAAAATGCCTACAAACTCGCCGCAGAACCAAAAGAACTCTACATCGTGAAGGGCGCCGGCCACGTCGACCTCTATGATCGGGTAAACCTCATTCCATGGGAAAAACTCAGTGCATTTTTCAGCAAAAACCTGACGCCAGGCGACAAAGCCGATCAGGGTTCAAATTAACATCACACTGTGCCGCGGCGGGCTTCTTCGGCCCGTCGCGGTATTTCTCGCTTTCAGTTCCCTTTCCGAATGTTCTGCCAAAATCTGGTAAAATTAAAACAATGCTGGCGCCCTGATGCCGGCAAAGGAGTTTGCCCCATGCCAAAAAGAGAAACTCTCGAAGCCATTAAAGTTAAGATTGCCCGGTTAACCGAAAAAGCCCTCAATCTGGAAACGGGCATTCCGAACTTCTCGCTGTTCAGAGCCAACGAGCCGACCCAGGTATCCAGCGTTGTCTATATTCCCAGTATCTGCGCGATAGTTCAGGGTGAGAAGCACGTTATACTGGGCGAAGACAAATTTACCTATAACTCTGAAAGCTTTCTGCTGGCGGCAATCGACCTGCCCACCATAGTTCAGATAAAAGAAGCCAGTCACGAAAAACCTCTTCTGGGCATGAGACTTGATCTCGATCAGCGCGAGCTTGCGCAACTGATAATAGAGAATCGTCTGCCGGCGCCAAAGTTGCATCAGACAAGCCGCGGCATGGCGACCGGCGAAATGACAGACCAGCTTCTCGAAGCATTCAAAAGGCTGCTCGACCTGCTCGAACAGTCTCAGGATATCCCGATCATGGCGCCTCTCATTCAGAAGGAAATTTATTACCGGCTGCTCACTGGCGATCAAGGCGTCAGACTACGCCAGATGATCTCAGCCGGCAGTCAGAGCAATCAGATTGCCCAGGCGATAAAGTGGCTGCGTTTGAATTTTTCGCGGCCGCTGCGAATCGACGAGCTGGCGGCACAGGCCAGCATGAGCAAATCGACGTTTCATCAGCATTTTCGTGAGCTGACCGCCATGAGCCCGCTGCAGTATCAAAAAAATCTGCGCCTCAACGAAGCCCGGCGCTTGATGCTGCTTGAACGCATGGATGCGGCATCAGCAGCATTTCAGGTCGGCTACGAAAGCCCGTCGCAGTTCAGCCGCGAATACAGCCGCCTGTTCGGCGCCCCGCCATCGCGCGACGTCAGCGGTCTACGACAGATTTCTGCCGACGCCTGACATGAATGCCAGCGGTTATTGCAGCAAAAGTATTTGCCGGAGGTAAAGAAATGAAACTTTCTGAAGCCGGGCTGGTTATCTCACCCGAAACGGTTGAAAAGTTGAAAACTCTCTGCCGCATGGTATTCAGAAGACAGAATGCGCTGCTGATCATCTGCGCCATGGCATTTTTCATCGTGGCATTTTTTCAGATCTTTCCGCCTGATATACACGAGCGCATCGCTCAAATCAGAAAATTGCAGCCAAAAAAGAGTTTTCATCCTCATGGGGATTTGTATGAAAATGTTTCGACTATCTGGATGAAATTTGAGATGGGTAAATTCTCAAAGTCTGAAGAATTGCAGGCCAACGCGGAAATGGAACGTTTGCTTCCCCTTGAATTCGATGTTAACAGATATTTTGGGGTGTTCAACCGTTTGAAAATGGAAGAAGGTTACGTGCTGGACTACCGCTATCATTTGTCATCCCCCGAAGGAAACCCGATTCTATATACCCGAAAAAAAGACGAATCGAGAAACTACAGTATTGACGGGGTTAGAACCACTTTTCGAAAAGATGCCGCCGATGAATACCTGCTGCACATAAAAACAGACGGCAGCCGGGAAGGATTCATTCAGCTGGCAGCCCTGCATCTGATCGGGGCAAACTTCTATCTTTACTGGCACGCTTTTTACGATGACCTGGAATTTTACAGTCGCGTTCCTGCTTCTGTGACATACTACCAGGATGAGGTGGCCATATCGTTTTATATATCGACGTTTCACCAGCTGATAGCCAGACATACCCTGCGGATAAAAAGAAATTTTCCACATAAGTATGTCTCAGAAACCAGGCAGACAATTATTCCATATCTGACTTCAGTCAGGCTCTAATTTTTCAGTGCCTGAAAACTTTTCTAAATGCCCACCTAAACCGACCCGGTCGCAGTCAATCAGGCTTGTCTGGAGCTGCTTTTTCTTTTTTTACTCTGTCAGACGACCAGACTGTCAAACAACCATCAAACAATGAAGCTCTAAAATTGCATCATTGAATGTTTTATAAATCATGTTATATTTAATATTGGTAAGAAACTTTTACATAGGGGTTTTACAATGAAAACGCTTACATTGCGCTTGCCGGACGAGACCCACAAGGAACTCAAAATCCTTTCTGCTTCAACTGGCGTTACCATGTCAGACCTGCTCATTAAAGCTGTAAACATCATTACCAGACAAAAGGGGGTTGAAGAAACAACCTTTGCCCTGGCTTTCGAAAAATCACTGTCTGCCGCAGAGGAAAAAGAAGCCCGACGTTACACTAAAAAGCAGCTTGAAGAATTTGTCGTGGCAGATCGCATCTGATGAGCACTCCGCCGCGATTATTTCTTGACGCATGTGTCCTGGTTACCGCTGCAAATTCGCCTGAAGGCGGAAGTGCCAGAATTCTTGGCGTTGCTGCTGAAGGCAAGGTCAAACTTTTAGCAACCCGCCTCGTCATGCATGAAGCGAAGAGCAATATTATCAACCTTCTTGGTCCTGCTTTGTGGGCCTGGTTTTGCCGCATTATCGGCCCATTGCACATTTCACTTTCAGACCCTCCAACCGCCAAAGAAAAAGCTGAGTGGACAAAGGTCACCGCCCCGAAAGACACACATGTTTTAGCGGTTGCTATCAAAGGTAAAGCTGATATTCTCATTTCTCTCGATCGAGGGCACATTCTGAACGAAACTGTTCAGAAAGCGTTTCCGCTGCCAATAATGTCTCCCGGTGATTTTCTTCGGCAATATGGTTTAATCGAGCCAAAGCCCGACAATTACCAGAAAAAAACCGGCACGCGAAAAGCAAAATAAGCCCGTTCTGCAAACCTGGTGCTGATTTAAATAGTTTTGTGACGTTCGTGGCCTTCGACGTGGATGGCGCTGAAAGGGCGGGAGGGGCACAGGTTTTCGCAGGCACCGCAGCCGATGCAGCGGCCTTCGTCAACAAGCGGAATCTTCAACGATGCCGGGTCGTCAGCGCTCTGGGGAATCATCGTGATCGCGCCGGTCGGACAATGCCGGGCACAGTTGTTGCAGCTGACCTTGTCGCGGTTAACGATGCAGAGGTCTTTTTTCCAGACTGCGTGGCCGATCTGAATCGCTGATTTCTCGACAGCAGTGATGCGGCTGATCGCACCACTCGGACACACCTCAGAGCATCTGGTACATTCAGGGCGGCAATATCCCTGCTCGAACGACATTTCCGGCTGCATAAAGCTTCCAAGTTCATTCGAAGGTCTCAAAACGTGGTTGGGGCAGGCTGAAACGCACGGCAGGCAGCCGGTACATTTTTTTCTGAAACCGGCAATACCCAGCGAACCGGGCGGCACAATGTCAGTGCCACGTTCTGGCTGTTTTTTAGCCTCGATCAGCGCCAAGCCGCCGTCGAATTTTTTGGCAAACGCTTTTTTCGCCGTGGCCACGGCAAACAATGATGAAATCGTCAAAAACTTTCTTCGCGATTCGCCGCTTTTTTCGATTGCTTTGCCCTCTGGCTCGGCGACAGCAGTCTCATGCAGCACACTTTCATGCTCTGCATTTTCATTGGGTTTCAGGCTTTTGCAGCTGTTAGCGAACCCTATCAATGACTGCGGACAGCTTTCCAGGCAGTTAAAACATGCAACGCAGCGCGAATAATCTATAAACCCGGCTTTTGCGTCAATACATTCAGCTTTGCAGTTTTTCTCGCACAGGCCGCAATGAGTGCAGTTCTTGTCATCTATGCGCGGTTTTAGAACAGAGCGCCTGGCAGTTTGTCCGGTATGTCATCGCATCAACAGGAACCGGGCCCGAAATCGGGCTGCTGCCCGAATCATTCGTGTCGCCACAGCCGGTTAAAGGAATCAAAGAGCCGACCGAAAATGCTCCCATAAGCTTCAAAAAGTCTCTTCGTCTGTTATCAGGCTTGTTTTCGCTCATTTTTTCTCTCCTCATGATTCACGCTTTACCGGGAGAACCACCCGAACCCTTCTGCAAAAGACTCACTTCAACCGTTGGAAGTGCCATCGTCTGCATTCTCTTTTCTGGCGCTGGCTGAAGAATCACCGAGCAAAGACCGCTGTGCGTCTTTGAATTCCCTGATGCCGCCACCGAGAGCCTTGCCGATTTCTGGCAATCTACCCGGGCCAAACACCACAAGAATGATAACCAATATTAAAATCAGCTCTGAAAAACCTATTCCCACATAAACCTCCACTGATTTTCGCAATCATCAGACAATCTGAGATCACTTTTTCAGCCCTCGATGAATTGATATCACTACTGTATTCAAAACGGTCTGCTTGTAAGCAAATCGCTCACTATCAGTTCTCAGATTCCAATTTTTTTGAGCCATTCTGGAACTCTGGTTTCGGCAGAATCTGCGTTGCTGCCTCTGATTGACAGGCCTTCGAGAATTTTCGCTTTTGGGCATGAACTGGCAATATCAGAGATACTTCTGCCAAAACTGCTGCCTTCGTGAGTTACAAACGGAACGATCGTCTTGCCGGAAAAATCGTAAGATTCAAGAAAAGTAAACACAGACATCGGGGCTGTTGCCCAATAACTGGGGAACCCGACGAACACGACGTCGTAAGCTTCGAAATTCTCGATCTTGCCTTTGATGGCCGGCCTGGCTTTGGTATCTACCTCTTTGCGAGCGATCCTGACGGTTTCATCATAGTCTTCCGGGTAAGCGGTCTCTGGAACGATCTGAAACATGGTGCCACCGGTATTTTTGCGGATTGCCTCGGCAACTTCGGCAGTATTGCCGGTCTTAGAGAAAAAGGCGATCAGAATTTTTTTCTGTTTCCCGTCTGTCTGGCCAAAGAGCGTAGAAAATGCGTTCAGACTGAGAAACACTGATAGAACGGAAGCAAAAGCAACTGATTTCATTTTTTTCTCCATTTCCAGATTATTTCTTCATCTGCTCCAAGCATAGCGGGAAGCCTGAAAAAACTGTTAGACCATTAGTCTTTGATTCTTGCCCGATTTTCCGAAATTAATTTTATAAAGCAATTTCCTTATCAGCCTGATAAAATAAAAACAGGAACCCCACTTTTCATCAGCGCTTTCGCGAAACCACCGCCATGAGTCCGCTGCAGTTCAGCCGAGAATAAAGTCGGCAGGAGCAGAAAAGGGCAATGCATATTTATCATCAACCATCAGCTCTGCTGCAAAGGCTGATTCAGTTTGACACCACCAACCCGCCGGGAAACGTGGCAGAATGCATTGCTTTTATTAACGAGATTCTTCGCGATGCTGGCATAGAAACGAAATTGATCAGCAAAGCGCCAGAGCGGCCCAATCTTGTCGCCCGCCTCGCAGGTCAAGGCCAGGCGCCGCCCCTGCTGCTTTATGGGCACGTCGACGTAGTGACCACCGTCGGCCAGAATTGGCAACACCCGCCTTTTGCCGGCAAAATCGTCGACGACTTTCTCTGGGGCCGCGGCGCCCTCGACATGAAAGGCGGGGTCGCCATGATGCTGTCGGCATTCATACGGGCCAAAACCTGTAACCTGTCGCCGCCCGGCGATATAATTCTGGCCGTGGTGTGCGATGAAGAAACCGGCAGCAACTTTGGCGCGCGGTTTCTTGTCGAAGAGCATCCCGAACTGTTCAAAGGCGTGCGCTACGCCATTGGCGAATTCGGCGGCTTTACCTTTACCATCGGTAATAAAACCTTTTATCCGATCCAGGTTGCCGAAAAGCAGATGTGCTGGCTCAAGGCAACGGTTCGCGGAATGGGCGGGCACGGCTCGATGCCGGTCCGGGGCGGTGCCATGGCCAAACTGGCAAAGTTTTTACGGCAACTCGACCAGAATCGATTGCCGGTTCATATTACCCCGGTTCCACGCGAGATGATCAATATAATCGCTTCGACCAATGGCGGTTTCATGGGCTTTTTAACCAGAATGCTGAACCTGCCGCTTTTCACCGACAGAATTCTCGACTGCATCGGAGCACCGGGCCGCCTTTTTGATTCAATGCTGCACAACACTGTGACGCCAACGGTTATCAAGGGAAGCGAAATGGTAAATGTCATTCCATCAGAAATATCCGTTGGCCTCGACGGCCGCCTGCTTCCGGGTTTTCAGCCCGACGATATGCTGCGCGAACTTCGAAAAATCATCGACAACGATGTCGAGCTTGAACTAATGCATTACTGGGAAGGCCCCGGAAAGCCTGACATGGGCCTATTTTCAACGCTTACCGGTATATTGCGCGAAGCCGAACCCGGTTCTGTGCCGATTCCCCTTCTGCTCAGCGGCGTTACCGACAGTCGGTTTTTCTCGCGACTGGGCATTCAGACCTATGGTTTTTTGCCTATGCCTCTGCCTGCCGGCTTTGATTTTTCCAGACTCATTCATGCCGCTGACGAGCGCATACCAGTTGCCGCAATCGAGTTTGGCACAAATGCGATATATCAGGTCTTCAGCCGTTTTGGCACCACACCCGCGCGGATATAACTCTCGCTGGCGAAAGTGGTGACTCGCAGGGGAAATTCAATTTAGCAAGATTAGTGCAGTCAGAGCTTTATCAGCTCGTATTTTCTGGTTCCGAGACCGATTTTTTCGGCGTGCTCCAGGCATGAGCGCCATTCAGACTCTGGTCTTGAGTTGGTAAAATGGTCCTTGTGGTCGACAAAGCCGGGTTTGGCAAGGTTATTGGCCAGCTGACTGCCGGGAAGCGGCTCGGCCTTCATACAGGCATCGACACATGCCTGGTCAAGGGCCAGAGGGTCAAAGGAAGCGAACATGCCCAGATTCGGTAAAATAGGCACATCGTTCTCACCGTGACAGTCACAGTTCGGTGAAACATCCACCACCAGAGAGATATGAAAGTGCGGGCGGCCGTCAAGTACGGCTTTGGTGTATTCTGCCATGCGCCGGTTCAGCATTTCGACCGCGGCGCTAAAATCGAAAGCGATGGCGTCGAAGTTGCATGCCCCGAGGCAGCGACCACAACCGACGCAGTTTTCCAGATTCACCCGCATTTTTCTGGCGGCTTTGTCAAACTCAAGGCCGTTGTTGGCACATGCTTTAAGACAGGCAAGACAACCCCGGCACAAGTTTTCATCGATCTTCGGAATACCACTGCTGTGTTGTTCGGCTTTTCCGGCGCGCGAACCGCAGCCCATGCCGATATTTTTTATGGCACCGCCAAAACCGGTTGCTTCATGCCCTTTAAAGTGAGTCAGACTGATGAACACGTCGGCATCCATAACTGCCCGGCCGATTTTCGCCTCTTTCACATATTCGCCACCAGACACGGGAACCAGAACATCGTCGGTTCCCCTGAGACCGTCACCGATCAGAATCGGGCAGCCGGCGCTGAGCGGGGTAAAGCCGTTTTCCCAGGCACATTGCAGATGTTCGAGAGCGTTTTTGCGATAACCCGGATACATGGTGTTGCAATCGGTCAAAAATGGCTTGCCGCCGAGCTCTTTAACCACATCGACCACGGCTTTTGCATAGTTAGGGCGCAGATAACTCACATTGCCAAGTTCACCAAAATGCAGTTTGATGGCAACGAATCGTCCATCCATGTCGATCTGCCCGATGCCGGCATTTTTAACGAGCTTTTTGAGTTTGGTTGGCAGGCCGTCTCCGAAAGCCTCGGTGTGGAAATCGGTGAAATAGACTTTTGCTTTTTCCATCTTTGCATTCTCCCGGGTAATTAAATTCATATCGCCCTGTGTTCTTAATTTCAGAGCCTATTGTAACGATTTGAACGGCTCGATGCCAGAAGTTTCGTAAAACAGGGCCTCCTGCATTGAGCTCTGGCCCGCTGATTCTGCAAATCAATGCCTGCGGTCTGTCACGGATGAGTTCAAGGGGCGACAGTTTGGTGCCATCACCGCGTTTGTGCCCCGGAGTTGTAGAAGCGGGGATCTAAGATTTATCGTTGAGATTCCCGCCTTCCCGAAGATGGCGAAGAACCCTGTAGTTTTTGTATGATAGAGAACTATAACGGATTTATTCAAGTCGGCAAAGAAAAATGGCGCATTTTTAAAGCTGCTGCACGGTGTATTCTTCGACCCAGCCGTTGGCGCCTTCGTCGATCCAGTGGGTGTCGTTGTTTCTGATGAGCTTAACTTTTGCAGGAACCATCAGTTCTGGGTATTTGTCGCTGACTTTGAGATTGCGCGGCTCGCCACGGCGACCGGGCACGCAGAGCCAGTCGGTAAAAACTCTGGTTGTCTGCAGACGGTCGAAAACATTCGCAAGCCAGGTGCCGTGCGTGTAGCCACCGGCCCAGTTTTTCGACCAGACCGTCGACACCTTGATATCGTTGGCAAGAAGGATCTTTGCCACCATGAATTCATTTTCGCAAAGGCAGTAAATGAGCGTGCGAATCTTTTCTGAACACCACAGTCGCAGTTTATATTCGAAAACCCGCCCCGAAAATTCACAGTTGTCGTATATCTGGTTCGGGTTGCTGATTTTTGGCAGTTCGCGAAATGACAGAACTTCGAATGAACCGTACATACCGCAGTCTTCGGGCTCAAAATCTTTGCCGGCAGCGAATTCCTGATAAAAATTGATATCGCTGTGCAGAAAAAGATCTATGTCTTCAGCATCGCAGACAGCGTCAGAGCAGCGGGTATTGCCTGATTCGGCGCAGATGATTCTTTCTTCGCGCGGCTTTCTGCCCGAAGCGAAATAGTCGAGACTGCTCAGGTCATTGCCAGAAGACGGATAAAAGCAGATATTGCGGTATTTTTTCAGTTCATCAGCCAGATACTCTGCACCAGTCATGACTTGCGCGTTCTCCTTTATCAGACCTGCAAAATACATGTCTAAAGCGATAATAACAGACACAGCCCGGCTAGTAAAACCCCACCGGCGAATCAAGTTAAAAATTGCGGGTTGACAAATAATCGCCAGATTCATAATATAGTTTTTAGCTTATGCCAAAAAAGGAAA
Source organism: Candidatus Rifleibacteriota bacterium (assembly GCA_024710355.1). GTDB lineage: Bacteria > Muiribacteriota > Ozemobacteria > Ozemobacterales > Ozemobacteraceae > Rifleibacterium. Next base: position 337,476 of record JANJUX010000033.1, on the reverse strand, counting down.
AATTTCAACTATGGTCAGACCGAGATTGCACCGTCGTGTGAGCGGCGAATTCAGCGCAACCTATTTCAAACCCGCCGGTATACCCGTTCGCGAGCTTGAAACCGTCAGCCTGACTTTTGATGAACTAGAAGCTGTGCGCCTGACAGACCTAGAAGAACTATATCAGGCCGATGCGGCAACCCAGATGAAAGTTTCGCGCCAGACCCTCGGCAACATCGTCAAAGCAGCGCACAAAAAGATTGCCGAAGCCCTGATCAAAGGGAAGGCCATCAAAATCGAGGGCGGCACCGTCGAGTATATGCGCAAACTGTATTATTGCCCGGCCTGCGAGAGCACTTTCCAGACCGAGCCAGACAAAGACAACTGCCCTTCGTGTAAAAGTGACAAAATTGAACCGGCCGACAAGCCTTGAACGGGCCCGCTGCCCTGACAGCCTGCCGCAGCCTCTAAAGGAGAAACGCGATGAAATACGTCATTTCGGTAAGGGAACAGAACCTCGACACCACCGTCGACCCACGTTTCGGCAGGGCGCAGATGTTCGCGCTCTATGACAGTAAAACCGGCGGCTGCACCTGGCACTCGAATAACCAGAATCTGCAGGCGGCACAGGGTGCCGGCATTCAGAGTGCCCAGAACGTTGTAAATCTTGGCGCCGAAGCGGTAATCACCGGACATTGCGGCCCTAAAGCCTTTCGGGTTCTAACCACAGCCGGGGTTAAAATTTATAATGTCGCCAGTGGCCTGACCATAAAAGAAGCCGTAAAACAGATCGAAAGCGGCAGCATAAAACCAGCCGAAGATGCAGACGTCGAAGGGCACTGGGTGTAAGACATGAAAGTTGCCATCTGCAGTGGTAAAGGCGGCACCGGCAAGACAACGGTCACCCTCAGCCTCGCCTGGACCCTCGGCCAGGCTGAAGAATTCAAAATGCCGGTGCGCGTGCTCGACTGCGATGTCGAGGAGCCAAATTGTCACCTGTTTCTGCGTGGCAATTATGGCGACCCGCAAAAGGTTCACGCCGAGAAACCCGAATTCGACCTCAAAAAATGTATCGGCTGCGGCCGCTGCGCCAACAAATGCCGCTACAATGCCATTGCCATGGTCAAAGGTACGCCGCTGGTATTCAACGACATGTGCCATTCGTGCGGTGTCTGTTCTGCCGTCTGCCCGCATGACGCCATTAAAATAAAGCCGGTGCCCATCGGCGAAATTCTTGCAGATCTGAATATGAAGCCGTTCAGCTTTGCCTGGGGCCGCCTCAGGGTTGGCGAATCACAAAGCCCGATGGTGATTTCGCAGCTACAGAAACTGACGCAGTCAGAATCCATAACCCTCCTCGACGGGCCGCCGGGCACTGCCTGCAGTGCCGTCAAAACGATTTCTGCCGCCGACCGCGTCATTCTGGTCACCGAACCGACCCCGTTCGGCGCCCACGACCTGAAGCTCGCCCTCAATCTCTGTAATGAACTCGACAAGCCCTGTGCCGTTTTCATCAACCGTTCTGACGAAAATGACAGCATTATCGAACAGCTTGCCACCGTGCATTCTGTGCCGGTAGTCGGTAAAATACCCTTCAGTCGGGAATACGCCCGCGCCTGCTGCGAAGGTCTGATTCTCGCTGCCGAGTTTCCGACTCTGCGTGGCGAAATCATCAACAGTTTTTCACGCATGGTGAATGAGGCGAAAGTGCCTCTGCGCCACGAAGAAGCTGAAGCGACCGCATCTGGAGCCGCTGCACCGCCAACAAATGGCGGTGCTAAAAGCAATAATTATCAGGAAATAACCATTCTCAGCGGCAAGGGCGGCACCGGCAAAACTTCAGTCGCCGGAGCATTTTCTGACCTTGCTGAAAGTCGTGTTTTTGCAGACTGTGATGTCGATGCCGCCAACCTGAAACTGTTACTGCAGGGCAAAACTCTCTACCGAGACCGAGTTAGCCTCGGCAATCTGGCGAAAATCGACCCTTTCCGCTGCATGAAATGCAACAAATGTCTTGAACAATGCCGCTTCGGTGCTATCAGCCGCAACCCCGAAACCGGGGCATATCAGGTTGAAGAAATGCATTGCGAAGGTTGCGGCCTCTGCGTCGAAATCTGTCCGGCCCGCGCCATCAGCGAAAAACGCGCCGAAACCGGCAGCCTGATGATGTCAGAAGCAGCCGGCACTACCCTGATTCACGCCGACCTCAGCACCGCCGCTGAAAATTCCGGCAAACTCGTCTCGATGGTGCGCGATCTGGCATTTGCCGTCGTCGAACAGCAGCAGAAAGACTGGCTGATCAGCGATGGCCCGCCTGGCACTGCCTGCCCGGCAATCGCGGCTGTCACCGGTTCCGACCGCGTGATCCTGGTAACCGAACCATCGGTAGCCGCACTGCATGATCTTGAGCGGGTTATCAAACTGGTCAGACATTTCGGTCTGCTACCTGAGATCGTTATTAACAAAGCCGACATCAACGGCATCGTCAGTCGGCGTATTCATGAAATGGCTGACAACAAAGGCTATCGCGTCATTGGCGAGATACCTTTTGACGAAGCCATCAAGCAGGCAATCAAGGCGGGCTTACCCGTCACCCGTCACAATCCCGAAAGTCAGGCCGCAAAGGCCATAGTCAATATCTGGAACAAAATCAAGGAGACCCGTAATGAAAATCGCAATTCCGGTAACTGAAGGAACCCTCTGCACTCATTTTGGCCATTGCCAGCAGTTCTGCTTTTTCACCGTCAACGACAAGAATCAGATCACCAACAAAGAAATGCTGACACCGCCACCGCACGAACCCGGCGTTCTGCCTCGCTGGATCGCCGAACAGAAAGCCACCCTGATTCTTGCCGGCGGCATGGGCCACCGTGCTCAGGAACTTTTCACCCAGAACGGCATCAAGGTCATCACCGGCGTCCAGGGTGGTCAGACGCCTGAAACTGCCGTTGAAGCTTACCTGAATGGCACTTTGCAGACCGGTGCCAACGCCTGCTCACATTGATTTTTGCGCAGGAACTTTTGCCATGAGCGAATTACTTGTTGCAGAGGAAATAACCAAGGTAATCGGCTGGTGGAAAAAGGAAACGATCGTTGACCGGGTTTCCGTAAATCTGCATGCCGGCGAAATCATCGGGTTGCTCGGCCCTAATGGCGCTGGCAAAACCACGACCATGAAGATGATTCTTGGTCTGACCAGCATTACTTCAGGCAAAGCCAGAATGTTCGGCAAACCCGTGCCAACACCGGCATCGAGAATCGGTGCCGGGTTTCTGCCCGAATCGATTCAGCACCCTGACCACCTTTCGGTCGAGGAATATCTGAAATTTCACGCCAGACTAAGCGGTGTAAGTGACAGCGAGGCGGCCATCGAAGAACAACTGCGCCAGGTTGAAATGCTCGAATACCGTCACCGGCTGTTGAAAGACTGTTCGAAAGGCATGCGACAGCGTGCCGACATTGCCAGACTTCTGCTGCGCAAAGCCCGCCTGATCTTTCTCGACGAGCCGTTCAGCGGCCTCGACCCCTGCGGTCAGGTAATGCTGAAAAAACTGCTGCTGATGTTGAAAGAACAGCAGATCGGCATTCTCGTCAATTCGCACGCCGCCGGCATTCTTGCCGATGTCTGCGAACGCGTCTGCATCATGAATAAAGGGAAAGTCGTTATCAGCGATTCTCTCGAAGCCCTTACCCGCACGCCTGAAACGCTGGTAGCAGCACAATTTTCGAGCCGTGAAGCGGCAGTAAAATTTGTCGAAGAAACCAGAACCGGTATCAGCAGAATAGTTGAACCAGACAGGGTTGAGTTCAATTTTGCCGATGCAACCGGCCTGAATGAATTTTTGCAAAGACTTCTCAGTTCAGGTGGTCAGCTTATTGAAGTCACGCCGGTGCGACTGACCCTTGATCAGTTATTCGTCAAGGTGCTCGCCGCTCAGAAAAGCCCCGCCGCAGGAGGTCGCGCCTGATGTTTTCACGTATCAGACTGATCATGTGGGATACTTTTCTCGACGTCGCCAGACACAAAATGCTGGCCGTCCATCTTGTTTTCGTCTGTATTGCCATCGGCCTTTTCAATCTCTTCGGGCATTTTTCGACAACCCCGAGCCTTGAATACCGCATGATCCAGGATGTCGGGTTGTCGATCATCTCACTGTTCGGCTTTCTCATTGCATTGTTCATTGGCTCGACAACTCTGCGCGACGACATACAGCGCAAAACCATCTACGCGGTTCTGACTCTGCCCATGGGCCGCTGGGAGCTTTACACCGGCAAATTTCTCGGCACCCTGCTGGCCGCAGTCGTTAATGTGCTGATCATGCTCGGCATTCTCACCGGCCTGCTTTATATCAAATTCGGCATCATCTGGACCGGTTTTCAATGGGTGGCATTGTTCATGCTGCTTGAGTTCGCGATCATGACCGGTATGGTTCTGCTGTTCTCACTCACGAATTCACTGATAGTATGTTTTTCACTGTCGATTTTCTGCGTTTTACTCGGTAATATGGCCGAACACGTCAAACACCTGGCCTTCGAAGCCGATATTCCGCTGCTTTCGTTCGCCACCGACGTGGTTTACTGGCTGGTGCCGAACTTCGGCTATTTCAATATCAAGTATAAAATTCTCAAAGATCTGGCGGTTTCGCCTTCGTTTGCGATGTGGGCGATCGGCTACGCCGGCTGTTACCTGTTTTTCCTGCTGGTTGCGGGTTCCTGGGCGCTGAACAAAAAGGATCTGTAAAATGAAACCAGACAAACATCTGCTGCTGCTGTTTGCAGCATTGATTCTTTCTGCCGTTTCACAGCACTTTTATGTCGGCCAGTATCGCAGGGAAATGCGCACCGACCAGACTGCCAGCCGCGAACTGGCTCAGAAACAGGCGGGAGCCTATCTGCAGCAGAACCTGGCAGAAACCCCGCCTGTTCATGAAGAACATGACAAGGATGGGCATGAAGATGATCACGTCGCAAGCCATACACATTCTGCCGAAAAAACACATGAGCACACCGAAGAATGCGAACACGATCATGAACACGAACATCACCTGACCGCAGATGCTACGGGCACGGTCAGCACCTGCAGTTCTCAGACCTGCTCCGATGAACACCACAAACACGACCACACCTGCGGGCACAAACACGCAGCAGCTTCTGACACGGCAAAAGTTGTAAAACCAGTTGCGCTTGATGTCTCCGGTGTCCCGGGTAATCAGCTTGAAATCGGCAAAAAGCCACCCGCCAGCATGCCATTTTCTCTCTGCACCAACCCGAACTGCAAAAGCCACGAGCATGCCGATCACGACCATGAGAACGGCCACGATGCACACGAACATGCGCACAGTCACGACCACGCAAGCCAGGACCCTTCGATTACCCCTGGTTTTGTATTGCTGCTGCGCGAACTGGGTTTTGCCCAGCTGGCTGCCAACCTTCTCTGGATACAGATGGATGCAGACTCGCACCGCGGCTTATGGCACCGGGTCGAAGTTGCACTCGAGCTGATTCCGGCGCTTGACCCGACCTTTATCGACGCTTACCTGTTGCGGTCTTTTCTGCTCGACGAATACATGAAAAAACACGATGAAGCCCTGCAGATTCTTGAGAATGCGGTTAAGCAGGTGCCAAACCGTATCGAACTCTGGCAGCAGATCGGTATTTTCTGCCTCAACCATTCGGGCCGGCACGGGCCGAAACGGCGCCTCGAAAAGGCTCTCGAAGCTTTCAACATGATGTTCAGGTTCTATGACCCGCCGCCACAGACCACGCGCCTGATTGCCGTAACGCTCACCGCCATGGAACGCCGGGAAGAAGCGATTGCCTTACTGCAGAAATCAGCAGATGCAACCGACCGACCACCTGACCAGCGACAGATTGACCGCGAAATGACCGGCCGCATCAGGTCCGGCGAAAAATTCTGACTTTTCACCATCTCCGGTCCTTTGGCAAAATTTAATCTGTATTTATGATGACAATCATAAAATGGCAAACTGTGGTACATTTTTGTAACATTTGTTGATAAACTGACGTAATAACTTTATAGAGGGAAACCCTGATTCTGATTGCAGAAATGCAGGTTAAGCGCATGAACTGATGCAGAACGGCGAAAATCGCGACTGTAATGCCCTGATCGAGCTGGCCAAGAAGGGGCAGAAAAGTGCCTTCACCCAGCTGGTGAAGATGTATTACGGCACCGTGATGTATTATCTTCTCGGCATGAACATCAAGCATGCCGACGCCGAAGATGTCGCCCAGGAAGCGTTTATCAATGCTTTCCGCAAGATCGACCAGGTAAATACCTCGGGCAGTTTCACCGGCTGGCTGCTGCGAATTGCCCGTAACCAGTTCATTGACAAACTCAGACGCGAAAAAAAGCTCGACACCTCGGGCAGTCAGTTCGAAATTGCCGAAATTCCCGACGACAGGACTCCCGAGACTCACGCAGTATCTGCGGCCGGCGTAGAAAGTATCTTTGCCGACCTCAAACCGCGCGAGCGCGTGATTCTCGAGCTGAGGGTCTTTCAGGGCATGCCGTTCTGTGAGCTCGCCGAAATCATGGGTATGACCGAAGGCAATGTGCGTCTGGTGTTCCATCGTCTGATCGCCAAACTGCGCGCCCGGTTCGAAGAGAAAGCTGGCTGATATGGCAGAAAAAGAATGCGAAAAAATTATCGACCAGGTCACAGATCCAAGAAATCTGAATGACCAGTGTCGGCAACACATCAAAGTCTGCAGTGAATGCGCTGCGGTAATCGCCTGCATGGTCTGGGCCAGGGCCAAAGGCTCGCCCACTGCCGATATCAAACCGTCGCAGGCATTTCTCGACCGCATCGATCAGTCACTCAACAATCTGCCAACCGCTGGTACCCCCGGCATTTCCGGCGGGGGAAGCAGCCTGCTGACCTGGGTGCTCGGCATAGCCATCGCCGCCACCGTAACTTTTGGCGTCGTCACCAGTTTACACCGTGAATCAACCTCTGTGCCTGCAATTTCAACAGGAAAAACCACGCCCGCTGCCTCAGAAGCAACAAATACGGCCGCAGAAGCCGAAAGCCGTGTGCTCGACGCACAACCGGCAGCCCCAACTCTGAAGTTTCCGTCTCCTGCCGATGATGTCGATTAGGAGAAACAACGGCTCAGCTCTGCTGATTGTCATGGTCGTGGCCATCTCTCTGGGTGTTCTGGCACTCAGTTATTTCCGGGTGGCCCGCGAAAACCGTCACAGCGAAAAATGGTATGAACTGCGAAATGCCGCAATCGAAGCCGCCAGAACCATTCACGAAGAAGCTTATGCAACTCTTCACAGAGACCTGAAAAACCCGAAATCACAGGCTTTCTGGTTCATACTCGGTGCCGTCAGCGGTGCCAGAAACGAACTGAAACTGCCGTTCACCCGCCAGAACCTCGACCGCATTATTCCCGATGGCTTTTCGTGCCGGTACAGCTGTGAGCTTAAAATCGTCAGCTTTAAAACTGCATCGCCAGACGGGCGACCATATTTCGGCCGCAACGAAGGGCACGGCATCGTCGCCATTCAGGCTAAGGTTGAAATATTTGGCAACAGAGACCGACAGCGACTTCCGATTGCCCAATACTACCTCGAAATGCAGCATGATTATCTGGTAGCTTCGATGCTCAGCCCAGACAGCAGTGGTTCGCCATTCAAAAGTGCTCTGATACTGCGTCGACAACGGGAATATGATGGAAAAAATGCCATTTCAGGTAGCAACCTGCAGCTTCTTACTTATCAGACCGATGCCCCGCCATTGCCAGAAAAGATCGAAAATCTGCAGGTCTTCGACCGCTATGCCCTCTGGGCCAGAAAAGACCTGAGCTTTGAAGACCTGATCAGACTGCGGGTTATCGATCCCCGCACCAGAACATTGAATCTGAGCGGCATCAATCATTGCCGCGGCACTATCAGACTTGACGGGCAGTGGCAGATTCGCGGACAGGGCGTTTTGATCGCCGATGGTTTTGAAATCAATGATTCAATCAAAAAAAGCGAAGGCAGCGACCTGGCCATTTTCTACGCCCGCCGCGGAAAAATAAGAGTTAACACCGGCAACGAGATTCACGCCGCACTGATTGCCATCAATCACAGCGGCACCGGCACGGTTGAGGCAGCCAGGCCTCTTAATCTCAACGGCATGATCCTGGCTGACCGGCTGTTTTTGCAGAACTGGAGCCCCGATGAACATATAATCGTTTATGACCGTGCTCTAAACGAGCCGGAAAAAGCATATCAGATCAGTATTTCACGCTGGGTAACCTTTCGCCGCAGCGGAGAAACCTCATGAAAAATTTTAAGACATGGGTTTCAAAGGGATTTATGCTGGCCGAGATTCTTCTGGCCATTTTTATTCTTGGTCTGACAAGCGTTTCGGCTTTTTATATGATTTCCGCTTCAGGTCGTGAGACGGCCAACGCTTACCACCAGCTGATCAGCGAACAGATAGGCCAGGAAATAATCGAGGTGTTCAGAACCATCGGTTTCAATCGTCTTTCAGAGTGTCACGATCAGCAGATTGCGGGCTACCGGCTCAATGAATGGCAGGCCTTGTCAGATGCCAGTCAGAGTCAGCTTATCACGCGACCCGCAATCTGCGCGGCCTTCGAACGCAAAATCACCATGCAGCTGCTTGAAAAGGACGGCATCAACGCGATCCTGCTCAATGTTGCTGTCAGACCGCAGCGGGGTGGACAAGGCAGCGCGGTCGAATCGAATTATTCAACAATTCTGGTGGAACAGCCATGAGCATGAAAAATAACCCCAGAAAAGCTCTGACGCTGATAGAAATCACTATTGCCGTGGCCCTGTCGACAATTGTCGGCCTGGCAGTTTTTACTCTCTACAGCGGCGGCGTGAAATCTTCGGTCAGCGGTGTCGTGAATCTTGAAATGCTTGGTGAGGGCCGTAAAATCGTTGCCCAGATTCGTGACGATCTCAAAAACAGCTGTATTCCGTATCATGGTGCATTTTCACTGTCTTTCAATGATCTGCTGCAGATCGACTTCTCGCGTGAACGTGGCCTCGAAGGTGCTGAGTTTTCCCTGTTACGCTTTCGTTACGAGCCAGAGTTCGTAAAAACCGGTCTGCCCGGGCCAGACTATTTGTTACGGCCGCTGCTTGGGGTCAGATATCGCCTCGAAGCAGTTAAGGATTCGAATCTGCTCAGACTGATCCGCGAGACTGACCACGGCACCGATAAGGCCCGTCAGAAAATTCTCAGCGAAAGAATCAGTTTTTTGAACATTTCGCCGGTCAGTATCTCAGGCCCTGCAAACGCCGAGAACTGGTTCTGGAACATCTCTTTAAGCCTGAGTCAGCACACAGACAGAACCGGAGTCGACAAGAACGGCAACGGCGGCCAGGCCCGCGGGGCCGCTTCCCTCGAATTCTACGATCTGGTCGCTTCAGATTTTTTCAATGCGATCAACAATTTCCGCCATTCGCCGCGTAACTGGCATACGGGCCTGAGATACGCGCCGGATTAAAGCAGCACGGCCGACAGCTGCGCCGCCGAATCAGTGAGAATTATTCAATGCGCTTTTGTGCGGAAAAAAAGGGCTGCGCCACAAACTGTGAGGCAGCCCCCGACTGAGGTTGGTTGTTGATAGATCACACCTGAGGTAGCAGGCTCAGATGCGATCTGGATTCGTTGCTTTATCTCCTGTTTTTCATGTCCGGGCGCGGGCCGCTTTCTTCATCGTCGATATCGTCGGGCATTCTATGACCGCCAAGGCCGGGCATTGGCGGGCGACGGCGGGCATGCAGCTTTTTGTATTGTTCGGGAGAAAGGATTTTGCGCAGATCCTGCTGCATCTGGAAACGCGCCATGATTGTCTCTTCGATGGCCTTGCCTTCTTCGGCCGCGATTTTTCTGGCGTCAGCTTCGGTGAGATCAGGGTCTGAGAGTTTTTTGTAGAGTTTGCGATGCTGCCGGCCAGAGCGGATTTTTTCGCCGTTTTTCTGGAACAGAGCACGGAGCTGGAGCAGCTGCGGCCCCGATATTTCAAGCTCATCGGCCAGCCTGAAGAAGCCAAAGGCTCCGATCATGTGTGAGTTGTCGAAGCCGGCGCCATTAAGATGACGGGGGCCGAAATGCCTCCCCGGAAAACCCGGTTCAGCCGAGTAGAGAACCAGCGATACCGCTGCCAGTGACAGTGAAACCAGCGCCAGAACAAGATGTTTTTTCATTTTTTACCTCCATTTTCGCTGTCTCAAGCATAATCAAAACCAGATTAAGATGCGGTTAAGACAATGCTAAGAAGCGTTAAGAGCCAGTCACTGGCCTTTACATTTCTTAAACTTCAGACCAGCGCCACAAGGTTGCAAAATCGGCGTTTATTGCAGAGAATGTCAGTGGAGACCACAGTGAGGTTATGCCAATGAAACACATTCTGATCATCGATGACGACACCGAACTCTGCGAACTTTTGCAGGAATACCTGGCTTCTGAAAAGTTCGCGACCTCGACTGCCCACGGCGGCGCAACCGGGCTCGAAATGGTGAGAAACGGCAGCTTCGACCTCGTGATTCTCGATGTCATGCTTCCCGAAATGAATGGTCTCGAAGTTCTCAAAAGCATCAGAAGCTTTTCAAAAATACCGGTGATCATGCTTACCGCCAAAGGTGACGAGGTCGATCGCGTTCTCGGCCTCGAACTCGGCTCTGACGATTATCTGCCCAAGCCATTCAGCCCCCGGGAACTTGTGGCACGCATCAAAGCGGTTTTTCGCCGCCTTGGCAATGCCGAGGAGCATGGCGTCAGGCCCGAGTCGCTCAAAATCGAAATTGCCGATATCTTCATCGAAAGCGCAACCCGCACCGCAACACGAAATGGCAGTGATCTTGCCCTTACCGAGGTCGAATTCAGCATTCTCGAAAACCTTATGCGCGCGGCCGGAACGGTAGTCGAGCGCCAGGAACTGGCTCTTAAAGTTCTCGGGCGCCGCCTTTCTTACGATGACCGCAGCCTCGACGTTCACATGAGCAACCTGCGCCGCAAACTCGGCACCATTGCCGACGACAAAGACCGCATCAAAACTATCAGAGGGGTTGGTTATCTCTATGTCCGGTCCTGAAAAACCTTTAAACACGGCGGGCGAGATCACGTCGACCTTTTACGGATCGCGGCTTTTTCTTAAATTCTTCTTGTGGGTCTGGCTCACTCTTGTTTTAACGGGCATTACCGTGGCAGTTTACGGCTATTTTTACCATTTTGAGCCTGAAAAACAGCGTTTTTTCAACATCAGTCGCGAAATAATCGGCGAAAACGGTCAGACACTGGTCAATGCCTACGAAAAGCTCGGAATTGACAGCATCAAGCACTTTCGCCTGCCCGGCAGTTTCTGGCTTTATGATGCGGAGATCAACCTGGTTTTCGCGGGTAAGCCAGCCCGGCATAGAATATCGCACAGAAACGAGACCGCCGACCAGGGAAAATATGACGACCGCGGGCACTCACCCGATGATGTGCCGCCACCTCCTCACGACGAAATTCAGCCGGCGCCACACCCCCGGCCGGATACACCACCAGATAAACCTGAGTGGGCCGACGGTAAAAAGCCGTGGTTCAAAGGCGACTTCAATAAATTTGAACGCCTGTTCAGCGAAAAAGAACCGGAAATCCGCACTTACGCCGCAAAACTGCTGAGCGAACAAACCCCTGGCAGCGAAACCGTAGCCGGTGAAATGCTTATCGGCGCCACGACAAGCTCTGATTCTGGCAAGAAATACGTGATCATCTGCCATATTCCCAATAAAATGCCAATGCCGGCCAAATTTCTTATTTACCGGCTGCTGGAAAACCTGCCGATTTTTCTGCTCGCAACCGGTCTTCTCTGCTTCTGGCTGTCGCGATATATGGTCAAACCGGTCATTGAAATGCGTGCTGCCAGCCGCAACTTTGCCCATGGCGACCTTAAAACCCGCGTCACCGGTGATGCTATCAGACGCTACGACGAACTTGGCGACCTGGCAGCTGACTTTAACGAAATGGCTGAAAAAATCGAAAAGATGATCAACGGCCAGCGCCGCCTTTTCGGGGATATCTCGCATGAACTGCGTTCACCGCTCGCCAGACTTCAGGTCAGTCTAGAACTGCTGCAAAACCGGGTCGGAGAAACAGAACAACCTATGCTGAGCCGTATTGGCCGAGAAATTTCGCGCATGAATGCTCTTATCGAAGAACTTTTGCAGTTCAACAGGCTTGAAAGCGGCGAGACCAACGGCCAGAAACAAACTGTCGGGCTTCAGGCCTCTCTGAAGCATATCTGTAATGATGCCGGGTTTGAAGGCAGGGCACGGAATCTTACCGTCAGTCTGAAAGCCGAAGAAGAAGTGACGGTAACTGGCAATCCGCAGCTCATAGAACGCGCCATCGAAAACATTCTTCGCAATGCTCTCAAATACTCTCCCGATGGCAGCACTATCGGTGTCGAGCTCAAACGCGCCGGCGGCCGGGCCACGATCGACATTTCCGACCAGGGCCCGGGAATTCCGCATGATGAGCTGCAGAAGGTTTTTTCACCGTTCTACTGCCTGTCAGAAGACCGCAACCCGCAAAAAGGCGGCATCGGGCTGGGTCTGGCGATCGCCGAACGCGCCATCAGACTGCACCAGGGTCAGATAACCCTCAGTAATCGACCAGAAGGCGGTCTGACCGCCACTATCAGCCTGCCGGCCAACAGCTGATTCACACAGCCGCAAAATCAAGAGGAAAAGCAAACGCTCTTGCGTAAGGGGCGCTCTTGCGCTACACTTGCCAGGTAAAATTCACCCCAAAGGAATACACCCTCATGAACAAATACCGAACTCACACCTGTGGCGAACTTCGTGGCAGTGACTGCGGCAAGCAGGTTCGGCTTTCCGGCTGGATTCACCGCAAACGCGACCTCGGCGGCGTGCTGTTTGTCACCCTGCGCGACAACTATGGCATCACCCAGGTTCTGGCAGCGCCCGGCACCCAGGCTTATACCGATTTCAACAATCTGAGGGTTGAATCTGTCGTTACCATCGAAGGCAAAGTCATCAGCCGCGGTGGCAACATCAATAAAGACATGCCGACCGGCGAAATCGAAGTCGAAGTCAGCTCGGTGACCCTGCAGAGCACTTCTGAGGTGCTGCCATTCCAGGTCGCCGACGAAGACAACGCCCCCGAAACCACACGCCTGACCTATCGTTTTCTCGATCTGCGCCGTGAAAAGCTGCATAAAAACATTCTGTTGCGCTCACGAGTCATCGCCAGCATCCGCCGCCGCATGATCGAAATGGGGTTCACCGAATTCCAGACCCCGATTCTGACCAGCAGTTCGCCGGAAGGGGCCCGCGATTACCTCGTACCCAGCCGCCTCTACCCGGGTAAATTCTACGCACTGCCACAGGCACCGCAGCAGTTCAAACAGCTGCTGATGGTTTCAGGCTTTGACCGCTATTTCCAGATCGCGCCCTGTTTCAGAGATGAAGACGCCCGCGCTGACCGCTCGCCCGGCGAATTCTATCAGCTCGACGTTGAAATGTCGTTCGTTACCCAGGACGACGTGTTCGCTTATCTCGAAAAGATGTTCTACGGACTTTTCACTGAAATATCAGACTGGAAAGTCACTGAGCCGGCTTTCCCGCGCATTACCTACGAAGATGCCATGATGCGCTACGGCTGCGACAAGCCCGACCTGCGCTACGGCCTCGAAATTTCCGATGTTTCTGATATTTTCGCCGCTTCTGATTTCAGCGCTTTCAAATCGGTAGTTGAAGCCGGTGGCTGCGTCAGAGCCATCTGTGTCGACAATGTTGCCGACAAATCACGCAAATTCTTCAAAGATCTCGAAGATTATGCTAAAGAAATCGGCGCCAAAGGCCTTGCTTCGCTTGTTTACACCGACAGCGAAATCAAGGGCAGTCTCGCCAAACCGCTTTCTGACGCCAGCAAAAATGCCCTGCGTGAACGCATGGGCGCCAAAAACGGCTCAGGCCTGCTGATTGTCGCCGACGACAAAAACAAGGCCTCGGTCATTCTCGGCAAGGTCAGAATCAGACTCGCCGACGAACTCGATCTGCGCGAAAAGAACAGCTACCGCTTCTGCTGGATCGTCGATTTCCCGATGTTCGAAAAAGACGAAGAAACCGGTCAGACCATTTTCAGCCACAACCCGTTCTCGATGCCGCAGGGCGGCATGGAAGCCCTGTTGACCAAGGACCCGCTGACAATCAAAGCTTACCAGTATGACATCGTCTGCAACGGCATCGAACTCAGCTCAGGCGCCATCAGAAATCACCTGCCCGAAATCATGTATAAGGCGTTCGAAATCGCCGGTTACGACAGCAGCGTCGTTGACAGCAAGTTCGGCGGCATGATCAAGGCCTTCAAATTCGGCGCCCCGCCGCACGGCGGCATCGCACCCGGTGTCGACCGCATCGTCATGCTGCTCGCCAACGAACCCAACATTCGCGAAGTCATCGCTTTCCCGATGAATCAGAATGCCCAGGATCTGCTGATGCAGGCCCCGAACGAAGCGACCGAAAAACAGCTCAAAGAACTGCACCTCAAGATCGTCGACTGATCTTAAAGCGCCCTGCATTAACCCGAGGGGCGGCCTCACAACTCTGTGAAGCCGCCCTTTTTCTTTGCGTCAGGACTTACGTGCGGTTGCTGTGATTGCTGCAAAATTTGCGCAGATTCTACAGATTTAATCAGTGTTTATATGTGCTATCTGCATTTATCTGTGTTATCCGTATTTATCCGTGTTTATCCGTGTTTATCCGTGTTTATCCGTGGCCGATCTTGCCGGAGCGGAAATGAGTAGGTATACTGTCTTAAGATTTTACAATTCTGGAGAGCAAATGAGAACTTCGGCAAAAAAGACGGTTGTAGATCGCTTTACCTGGGCAGATTACCAGAAGTGGCCTGATGAACAGCGCTGCGAAATAATCGACGGCCAGATATGCGATATGACACCGGCACCGGGCACGGCGCATCAGGAAGTATCAGCAAATCTGATGTACGAATTTTGCGGTTTCTTCAAGGGCAAACCCTGCAAAGTCTTTGCTGCGCCATTCGATGTCAGGCTCGCAGAAAAAAAAGAAACCCACAACAAATGCTCAAACGTCGTTCAGCCGGATATTTCGATTATCTGCGACCAGAAAAAGATCGACGAAAAGGGCTGCGCCGGCGCGCCCGACCTGATTGTCGAAATCCTTTCACCATCGACGGCCTCGAAGGATCAGGTCAAAAAGCGACGTCTGTATGAACGACACGGTGTCAAAGAATACTGGCTGATTCACCCGATCGAACGCTACGCACACATTTATGCCCTGAAAGGCGACAATTTTGAATTCATCGGCGTTTTTGACGATGCAGCGACCCTCGAATCACAGGTATTTACCGGCCTTGCCGTAAAAATGGCAGATATTCTACCGGTTCTTAAAGTAGTTAAAGAAAAGGCAGCACCTTACAAAGCCCGAAAATAAGTCGCACGACCAGCCATTAAAATTTGCGCGGCGACGGGCACAAAACTGTTATTATATCGCTGCAGCAGATGAACAGAATAAAAACAACCGGCGCGCTTTTCACGATCGGCATTTTTGCCGGTTCGTTCATGCTGTTTCTCATTCAGCCCATAGTCGGCAAGATTCTGCTGCCGCTGCTCGGCGGTGCACCCGCAGTCTGGACAACCTGCATGCTGTTTTTTCAGGCGGCATTGCTCGCCGGTTACCTCTATGCCGATAAAAGTATCGCGCTGCTCGGCTGCAACCGGCAGTCGGTTCTACATCTGATGCTGATGATCGGAAGCTGGCTGCTGTTGCCCGTCAGCATCGACACAGCCGGCCTCGAAACGGCGCACGCCAGCCCGGCGAGCTGGCTGCTGAGCCGCCTCACCGCGTCGATCGGCATGCTGTTTTTTCTGCTGGCGGCAAATGCGCCATTACTGCAGCGCTATTACTCGCAAAGCGACCAGTCTGACGCCGATAACCCTTATTTTCTCTATGCCGCCAGTAACGCCGGCAGCCTGCTGGCACTGCTGGCATTCCCGTTCATGCTCGAGCCGTTCATGGGTGCCGATGCTATACGCCGGCTCTGGTCGGCCGGGTATATATTTCTGACGCTCATTCTTGGCACCTGCAGTTTTATGATCTGGAAACAGGCTGGAAACAACGACTTTGCCACATTTGAGTTCAAAAATAGACAGCCATCACGTCATCCCCGCGCAAGCGGGGATCTAAAAGATTGCATGCAAGATTCCCGCTTGTGCGGGAATGACGGCCCCTCGACTCCTTCGGCCGGTCAGGACCGGCTCAGGAGCCAAAAATCAGAAACCGGTGTAATGGTGCCGGGCTGGGCTGATAATCTCAGATGGGCATTTTACGGGTTTTTGCCCTGCAGCGCCATGCTCGCGGCAACGACGCATATCACCGCCGACATAGCTTCAGCGCCACTTCTCTGGATATTGCCGCTCGCCGGCTACCTTCTTTCGTTTATTCTGGCGTTTGCCAGATCGTCATACTGGCGGCAGATACGCTGGCAGCGGTATCTTTTTCCGGTAACCCTGCTGTGCCTGCTGATGTATTATTACGTGCTCACCGAGCGTGCCTGGCTGTCGATCGGCATGCACCTGCTGTTTATGCTGCTGACCGGCATGTTTTTTCATTCACGGCTGGCTGCCGGCGCCCCGCCCGCCAGATTTCTCAACCGCTTCTACGTCTGGATATCTGCCGGCGGCGTTGCAGCCGGCCTGTTCAACGGCATTCTCGCTCCACTACTGTTCAAAACCCAGTTCGAATATTTTCTCACCATGCTGGCAGCTGCGCTGACTGTGGCTTTTCTTGCCGACCGGCAATTGAACGAGGGTCTGACACTGAGACGTGAAACGTTTATTTCAATGGCTTTCGCTCTTGTTTTCTGCCTGCTGATCTATTACAGCCGCAATGGTGCCGACGACCTCTTCTCTATCGATACGGCCAAACAGCTGTTTTTCTCGATTTTTCTCATTCACCTGTATTACCGCATGCCTTTTACAGCCGGGGCTTCACTGCTGCTCATCTTCGTAATGCTTCAGATCACCGGAACCCCATCGGAAACCAGAGTGCTGCATCGAGAACGCAGTTTCTTCGGCATTATTAAAGTCTCGCGTCTGTCGACCGATGGCGAAACCCGCGATTCAGACCTGAAAATCGCCGGCGTCGTCGACATCTTTCATCGCCTGCATCATGGGCACACATTGCACGGCGTCGAACGCCGGGTAAAGGTCAGAGAGCGTTTTCCGCTCTCGTATTATTCGCGCGAAGGCCCGATCGGTGCACTTTTCAGAACCGGTCTGATCAACCGTAACTGCAAAAATATCGGCGTTGTCGGCCTTGGCGCCGGCACCCTGGCCTGGTATGGCCGCAGCTGGCAGAGCATGGACTTTTTCGAAATCGATCCGGCCATAATCAGAATTGCCCGCAACCCTGATTTTTTCAGTTTTCTGACCGACAGCCAGGCGACATGGCGTATCATCGCTGGCGACGCCCGCGTTAAACTGCGCGAAATACCCGACAGCAGTTACGATCTGCTGATCATCGATGCCTATTCTTCAGGTTCAGTGCCGATGCACCTGCTGACTCTGCAGGCTTTCGAGCTCTACCGCAGCAAAATAAGACCTGACGGGCTGATCGTCTTTCATGTTTCAAACCGCTACCTGAAGCTCGAGCCGATAATCAGACGCATCTGCGATCAACTCGGCATGAACTGCCTCGAAGCCTTTTACGAACCCGAGCGTGACTCGATCCGCTACGACTGGTATGATCAGGACCAGATGGCCGGCTCACACTGGGTTGCCGCCTCGCCCCGCCGCGAAAAACTCGATCTTCTGAAAAACACCGGCCTCTGGAAACCAATGCCGGAATATGCAAATTACAAACTCTGGACCGATGACTATGCAAGCCTCTTACAAGTCTACAACTGGCGCTGAAATGCGACGCTTTCCGGTAGAAGACAGTTTGCCTGCAATAAAAACCTCTCTGCAGGCAGGCAAAGATGTCGTTCTAACGGCCGAACCAGGCGCTGGCAAATCGACCATCGTGCCTCTGGCACTAAAAAACGAGCCCTGGCTAGGGAAATCACGCATACTGATGCTGCAACCCCGCCGGGTCGCTGCTGTCGCCATTGCCAGACGCATGGCCAGCCTCGACGGTTCTGCACCGGGACGGGTAATCGGTCACAACGTTCGCTTCAGCTCGAATATCGGCCGCGACACCCGCATCGAAGTTCTCACTGAAGGCATTCTGACCAGGCGGCTGCAGAAAGACCCGCTGCTTGAAGACGTAGGGCTCGTCATTTTCGATGAATTTCACGAACGCAGTGTTCACGCCGATCTCTGCCTGGCTCTGTGCCGCGAAATAAAACGCGAGGTGCGCCCCGATCTGCGCATTATGGTCATGTCGGCAACCATCGACACCGCCATGGTCGAAAACTATCTCGACGGGGCCGTCACGGTCGCCGGCAAAGGCTTTCTATACCCGGTCGACGTGCAGTGGCGAACGATACCTGGCGGGCGCGACCAATTCACAGCCGCCGCCGAAGCAATTGCCGAAATCCTCGCAAATTCAGAGACAAAAGAAGAATACCTGGTCTTTCTGCCGGGCGCCGGCGAAATAAAAACCGTGCAACAGGCTCTTGAAGGCAAATCGGCGGCAGCCAGGCACCGGATTCTTGCTTTGCATGGCTCGATGAGTATCGAAGACCAGGAAGCCGCACTGCAGCCTTCCGATGTGCCGCGCATTATTCTCAGCACCAACATCGCCGAAACCTCGCTCACCATCGATGGTATAACCACCGTCATCGACACGGGCTGGTGCCGTCGCCAGAATTTCGATGCCCAGACCGGTCTCGAAAAACTCGAAATGCAGCGCATCAGCAGAGCCTCGGCAAAACAGCGGGCCGGCCGTGCCGGCCGCCTGCGGCCGGGGCGGGCCATAAGATTCTGGAGCAAAGCGGAACATGAGCAGCTTGCCGAAAACGAAGAACCTGAAATTATCAGAACCGACCCGACACCGACGATTCTCGAACTTTTCAGCTGGGGCTGCCCCGACCCGCATGCTTTCAAATGGCTGCAAAGCCCGGGCGAAGAAAAAATCAGCCGGGCCATCGAACTGCTGCAGATGCTGCACGCCGTCGATGCCGGACTGCACGTTACTCCGCTCGGCCGACAGATATGCGAACTGCCGGTCGAACCACGACTGGCACGCATGCTGCTGACTGCTGCTGAAAGCGGCGTTGCCCGAACCGCAGCGCTGGCTGCGGCATTGATCGCTGAAAAAGACATAATTTTGAGTGATTTTTCCGGTGGCGACGGTTGTGCGGGCGGCAATGCCACAGACCCCGACCTCGACCTGCGCCTCGAACTGCTCGAACCGGGCAACCGCAATGGCAGCAGCTACCGGCTCGACCGCAACGCCGTCTGGCGTATCGAAAAGGCACAAAAACAGCTTCTCGACCTGCTGAAACCCGAACAGCTGCGGGTTGCACCACCAGCAAAAATCAGCCCCCGTGACCTGCTGCACCGGGCGCTGTTGAGCGCTTTTCCCGATCGGGTCTGCATGCGCCGTGGCGGCCAGGGGTCGACTGCTTATACCATCTGCAGCGGGCAGGGCCTGAGCCTGAGTTCGAACGGGCTGCTGAAAAGTCACGAATTCATCCTCGCTCTCAGAGTTGACGCGCGGCTGCGGGCCGCCACCAACGACGGACGCATCTTTCTCGGCTGCGCCATCAACCCCGAATGGCTGAAAAACGGCGATGGCGCGCCCTGCCAGCCGGCCCGCGAAATCTTTTTCAATCAGCAGAATCAGAAAGTCGCTGCCCGCGAGCGTCTCTGGTATGGCAAACTGCTGCTGACCGACCGCGAAACACAAATCAGGGAAAGCGACGCTATCGAAGCCGGTAAAACCCTTTTGCAGGCCGCTGCCAACGACCTTAATCGGGCAATGAATCTCGAAGACCCAGATAACGCTGAGTTCATGGGTCGTATCGCTCTGCTTAAGCGCAGCGCCGCCGGCCGCGATTTCCCGGCTCTCGATCGAGACTGGCTGCTGCAGCAGATTGAAGCGATAGCCCGACATTGCCGAAGTTTCGCCGATCTGCAGAAACAGTCGCTGGCGCAGCTTTATCTGCAGCAGCTCCCCTGGAACCGCCGTGAGCAGTTCGAAAAGCTGGTTCCCGAAAGATACGAGGTGCCTTCTGGCAGCAGCGTCAGAATTCAGTATCAGTCCGATGGCCAACCAGTTCTCGCAGTGAAAATTCAGGAACTTTTCGGTCTCGCCACGACTCCGGCCGTATGCAACGGCGAGCAACCAATGCTGGTACACCTGCTCTCGCCCGCCGGCCGTCCGGTGCAGATCACCGCCGACCTCGCCTCATTCTGGAAAACCGGCTACAAACAGGTCGTCGGCGAGCTCAAGGGACGCTACCCAAGGCACCCCTGGCCTGACGAGCCCGACAAAGCCACCCCCTTCAAAGGCACCAAAAAACAGCTCGAACGCCACCTGAAGCAATAAAAAAGCCCGCCCATACCCCCGGAGGGATACAAGCGGGAATCTTATCAATAACGTCTTAAATCCATGTCTTCGCAGAAATGACATGCTTTTTCGCAGCAATAAGGCAATTACTCACCGGGAGGGCATATCAATACCGCCTCTGATCAACTGCGGCGGAAGTTCTGCAGATCAGCCTTTGATGACGCCGAGGGGGCGCAGTTTCACCAGCGGTTCTACGAGGTCTTTCTGGCTGCGCATGACGGTGTCGATGTCTTTGTAGGCCTGAGGCGCTTCGCCAAAGTCGAAGGTTTCGCCCTTCTTTTTGCCGTGGCCGCCGGCTTTTTGCCAGCGGTCGAAGACGATACCTTCCATGGCGCGGTTACATTCTTCCAGGGTCAGATTGCGGCTGGCTTCCTTGCGGCCCATGCGGCGCCCGGCACCATGCGAACAAGAGGTGAACGACTCGGGGTTGCCCAGCCCGCGCACGATATAAGAGAAGGCGCCCATGCTTCCAGGAATTATGCCCAGCTCGTCTTTGCGCGCCGAGGTTGCGCCTTTGCGATGCACCCAGACATTGCGGCCGAAGTGGTTTTCGCGGGCCGCATAGTTATGATGAATATTGATTTCTTCAATAAAGACAACATCGGGAAAATGTTCGCGCAGCACCTGCTTAAACGCGCCCATCATGCGCGACCGGTTTTCGAGAGCATAACGCAGCGCAAAGTTCATGTCTCTGACATAAGCATCGCCTTCATCAGCATCTGCCGGAAGAAAGGCCAGATCCTTGCCTGGAACCTTCGCATGCCATTTTTCATTCAACTGTTGCGCCAGCTTGTTGTAATAAGCCGCAATGCGATAGCCGAGATTGCGTGAGCCTGAGTGCAGCATCATCCAGACACGGCCCTCTTCGCTTACCTGCAGTTCGATGAAGTGGTTGCCGCCACCAAGAGTGCCGAGATTCTTGCGATCATGGCCAAACCCGTCTTTTTCGAACCAGCCCGGCATTTTGCCTGCGATTTCGGCCTCGTAAGCTTCAAAGCCATCCCATGACTGGGCCTGGCGATGGCTGTTGCCTTCGCCGACCGGAACCAGCTTCTTGACACCATCGAGAATGGCTCTGATCTGCCGCATATCGCCGATCTGATCGAACATGATACTGGTTTTTATGGCCCCCATGCCGCAGCCGATATCAACGCCGACCGCATTCGGAATCACCGCCGAACCACAGGCAATGACGCCACCAATCGGCATGCCGTAGCCGACATGGCAGTCAGGCATCAAGGCAACATGCATATCGACCGAAGGGTGCGAAGCAAGATCGGCAGCCTGCTTGAAAGCGTCAGGCTCGAGTTCTGAACACCATGATTTTATCGCCACATGCGCGTCAGGCGCGATGCTTTTTTTATCTTTGATCCATTCCATTTTCGTTCCTCCTGTTTCACAGGGACATGATTTCAATCTTCCAGAGTTTGTCGTTTATCTGGCTGACAGCTGCTTTAACCGGCAGAAATTTTTCGATTACCTGCAGATTGGTGGTCGTGTGCAGCGAAGGCTCGGTCGTCGTGAAACTGCCACCGCCGGCAAGCGCCATCGGAATCAGAATCTGATCGGCGAGATGTTCGTCAATTGCAGCTTCTGAGGCAAAGAAAAGATTGGCGGCAGTATATGCCAGAGCCGCAACCTTGCGGCGCGACACGCCAAGCTCGCCGAAACCGGTAAACATAGCAGAACCATGTTCAAAATCGAGCCTGATCATGGCGACATTGCCCGGGCCAGATGATTCGACCACAATCGCCTTCTTCTCTGTAACCGGAAACCGTGCCGCTTTCACCATTGCCTTGCTTTCGTCGTCGGCGATTTCCCAGGGGATTTTTGCAACGGCCGCAAGAACTGAAGCGGCCTGCAGACTGCCGGTGCGGCTGAGATGCAACTGCGCCGGCTTTCTCACCGGGTTGACAGTCAGTTCAACCTTGCCACCACCGGCCGGAAAAAACCCCCAGCTGAGTAATTCAATCTTACAATCGCCGCCAAAGCGTCTGATCATTGGCAGAAACACTTCACTGACATAATGAAAAGTCGGCGAAAGCGGGTTGTGGGTGCCGCCCTCGATTACCACTTTCGACGGGTGCGAGGCCAGCAGCAGTGGCGGCAAAACCGTCTGCAGCACCAGCATTGCGCTGCCGGCACTGCCTACCGCAAAGTGGTAGTCGTCGGAGAGCACGAAGCCAGGCTTGAAGACCAGCTGCTGCGAAGAAATCGCGTCACCGCTGATTTCGGCTGAGCAGATTTCCTGGGCCGCATGCACGCAGGTCAGATGCTGACGCATCAGGCCAGGCTTTTTGCGTTTCGCCCGAATCTTCTCGATCGTAAACGCCTTGCCGGTGCAGGCCGACAACGCCAGTGCAGTGCGCAGAACCTGGCCGCCACCTTCGCCCATCGAACCATCGATTGTTATCATTTTTGTTTCCATATTTTTCTCTCTCAATTCTAAACCAGAATAGTCCACGCCGTCGTCAACCAAGTCCTTAACACCAACATACCCTCTCACAAGCCTGGATTTTCATCATCCCTGCGTTTATGCCCGGAACGGGTACAGGCAGGGATCTAAGCCTTATCGATGAGATTCCCGCCTTCGCGGGAATGACGGCAAAATTACAGATTCGACTTTGACAAACCACTGGTCACTATCAAAGCAGGTTCAGCAGTTTTTCGCTCAGGCCTTTTTCGCCGAGAACCAGTTTCAGCGTCGATTTTTCGGCAACCTTTTCGATCAGTTCGAGTTCGCGCAGCCGCATCAAAGTTGGGTTCGCTTCGAGCATCTTTGCGGTATTGCACTGGCTTCTAGTGGCAGCGGTTTCTTCGCGCCTGATGATCTGGTTCGCTTCTGCCTCTTTCTGCGCAGCCACGACGCGGTTCATTATTTCACGCATCTTGCCCGGCAGAATGATGTCTTTGATACCAAAACCGCAGATTTCGATACCATAAGCTTCGGCTTTGCTCTTAAGCGCCGCCGAGATTTCTTCAGCGAGCTGATCTTTGGCGGCAAGCATTTCATCAATTTTGCGTGCGCCGACCACCGCGCGCATGATCAGCTGACATTCGCGATAAAGCGCTGTCTCGGCCGATTCGCTGACCGAAACCGATTTCAGAGCATCTCTGATTCTGAAGCTGGCAACTGCATTAAGCCGCAGACTGACTTTATCAGCGGTGATGATTTCCTGGCCCGAAAGGTCGAGAACTTTTTCCTTGCGGCTGACCATAATGAACTTCAGGGCCGAAATGTTTTTCCAGAAGGCATAAAAGCCAGGCTCAAGCTCGGCGACAAATTTGCCGTCACGAAAATAAACGCAGGTTTCACCCTGTTCAACCTGAACCGCTTCGAGCAGTTCCTTCGCCATCGGCGCTTTGCCAATTTTAAACAGCTGACGGTGTTCTAAACGCGGGTCTTCAAC
This sequence comes from Candidatus Rifleibacteriota bacterium, assembly GCA_024710355.1. Classification (GTDB taxonomy): domain Bacteria; phylum Muiribacteriota; class Ozemobacteria; order Ozemobacterales; family Ozemobacteraceae; genus Rifleibacterium. The sequence goes on along the minus strand of JANJUX010000033.1, from coordinate 313,536 downwards.
GGTGAATTCTTCGATTCTGATATTTTTCTGGGTTTTCCAGATCAGCTGACGACCGGTACCCAGAACCGTATAGAAGCGTTCATCGACCCAGAGAAGCGCCCGTTGATTGTCTTTGAGATCGACCGTTACAACCCGGTCACCGAGCACACCGGTTTTAGCAATCTGGTCGATTTCTTCATGCCAGACAAACAGGTCCTTTTCACGCAGCACATCGACAGTTTCGTCCAGAATGGTTCTGGCAAGATACCAGCCCGGCTGCAGGGCCTCAACCAGGCGACCGTTTCTAAACCGCAGGCCCACTTCCGCATTTTTAACTCTTACCAGTCTGATCATATTTTTTCTCCCTTCTGAGCTTTATCTACAGCGGCTTTTTACAAGCCGGAATCTGGCAGTGCCATCGGAACAACCGGTTCATCGGCCAGCCACCCGGCGATGGAAACAGCTTGAGCCGGCCTGCGAATATTTCGCCGGTCTTTCGGGCCTGCCTGGTCGGCAGTCGCCGGAAAAACCACCTCGATACCCGTCGCGGCGAGCGATATCTGCTGTCTGCATGACCCCCGGGCCGGCTACCTTCACCGCACTGACCGCAGCCTGGTTCTTTTCGGAAAGCCCGCAGGCTTTTCAGTTCAGAACCCTGGCAGAACTTCGATCAGACAGATCGGGCCCGGCAGAATCCCCGGTCACTCCTCAGGCGATAGGCTGCTTTTGTTAAAGCAGTAAGCTGGAACAGGATTCGAACCTGCTGCCGATGGCTTATGAGGCCATTGCTCTACCCGATGAGCTATCCAGATGTCTGCATCACCTTCAAACCAGGACCGAAATACCCTTACCCACAGGGCGGGCATCGGCGTGGTCGAATCAACAGACAAGCTTATATTTGCAACCGCCGTGCCATGTTTCATTTTTCTTGCCAAATTCATCATCAAAAGCCGCTCTTCGCGACATATCAGTCAGATAAAACCGCTAATTTTTATATATATAAATATACTTTTTATAATTTTATATATATAATTTGACTATCACATAAAAAACTGCATATCCGCCCTGTAAATTCAGTAATTCAAGTTTTTCTCCTCCGGCAGCAAGTGCAGAAAAGACGAAAAATGCAGGGCGGCAATGAACAGCGGCTATCCGCATTGAAAAACTCGACAGGAACAGCAGGTGACTGAGCATGAAAAAAGTTGTAATCGGGTTTCTCGGAACCGTTCTTGACCGGCGCGGCAAAGAAAAACGCTGGGAAAACTGGCGCCCGTCGGTCGCAGTCTGCCAGCATGAAGACCTGCTGGTCGAGCGCTTTCACCTGCTTTGCAGCCATCGCGACGCAGCGCTTGCCGAAGTCGTAAAAGCCGATATCGGCAGCGTTTCGCCAGAAACTTCGGTGATTATTGATTACATTGAATTCAAAAATCCCTGGGATTTTGAAGAAGTCTTCGCCGGACTTCTCGATTATTCAAGGCATTTCAGCTTCAGCGAAGACGAAGAATACCTGCTGCACATTACCACCGGCACCCACGTTACTCAGATTTGCCTGTTTCTGCTTACCGAGGCGGGCTTTTTCCGGGGCAAACTGCTGCAGACCGGCCCCGGCCGTCAGAACTCGCCACCCGGCAGCTATGAAATCATCGACCTCGACCTGTCGCGCTACGACAGCATCGCAAAACGCTTCGCCGTGCAGACAAAAGACGATATCTCATTTCTCAAATCAGGCATCAAAACCCGCAACCGGCATTTCAACGAACTGATTGCCGAAGTCGAAAAAGTGACCCTGCGCAGCGATATGCCGATCATGCTTTCAGGCCCAACCGGGGCCGGAAAATCGCGTCTGGCCCGCCAGATATACGAACTGCGCCGGCAGCGCAGCATGATCAAAGGCCGCTTTGTTGAAGTCAACTGCGCGACCCTGCGTGGCGACATGGCCATGTCGGTGCTGTTCGGCCACAAAAAAGGTGCTTACACCGGTGCCACCGAAAGCCGCGAAGGCCTGCTAAAAGCTGCTGACGGCGGCATTCTCTTTCTCGATGAAATCGGCGAACTCGGCCTCGATGAACAGGCAATGCTGCTGCGGGCAGTTGAAGAAAAGGTTTATCTTCCGGTCGGTTCTGACAAAGAGGTGCGCAGCGATTTCCAGCTGATTACCGGCACCAATCGCAATCTTCGCCATGAATGCCAGGCCGGGCGATTCAGACAGGACCTGCTCGCCCGCATCAAATTCTGGGAATTCACGATTCCCGGCCTGCGCGAACGCCCCGAAGACATTGACCCGAACATAGATTACGAACTGCAGCAGCACTCGAAAAAGCTCGGCAAACCCGTCAGTTTCAGCAGCGAGGCACGCCAGGAATTCGTCAGCTTCGCAGTATCGAATGAAGCGGTCTGGACTGCCAATTTTCGCGATCTCAACAGCTCACTTGCCCGTATGCTTACCTTATCTGAGGGCAACCGCATTGGCCGCGAAAATGTTCAGACTGAAATGACGAGGCTGCGCAAAGAATGGTCGATAGAAAGCCGTTTTGCAACAAACGACGAAAAGCTCTGCCAGAAGCTGATGACCGTGGAGCAGCTGTCAAAAATAGACCTGTTCGACCGGCTGCAACTCGAAAAAGTGCTCGAAATCTGCCGCCACTGCGACAGCATGGCCGAAGCCGGCCGACAACTGTTCAGCAACTCATCGCAGAAAAAGCAATCAACCAATGACTCCGACCGCCTGCGCAAATACCTGCAGCGCTTCGGCATTTCCTGGAAAATGATCGGTACAATCACCGGCCACTTATAACGCTTTTCAAGGGTTGTGCCGACCGAAAAAAACATTATAATTATTGTACAATCCTGTAAATGGAGCGAATGTTTGCACAGCAACCGCAGAACAATATTGGCTATGGTGATAATGGTTCAGGCCCTGCTGTCTGTCCAGATTGCGCACGCCTGGGATTGCGTTGAAGCACACCCCACCATAAACCTTCTCGCCTTTGAGCATTTCGTCGCTAAATTTAAAGCCGGCCACTACGGTGACAAATTCATTAATACCACCATCGACAATCAGGTAAATTTTCAGGGGCTGACCTTCGGAAAAGCTCCCAAATTTGAAAGCGGCGCCAATGCCAAACTGGTTAACGCTGCGCATAATTTTTCGGGCTGGCTGGCACGCGGCGGCTACGATGCCGACATGCCCGAAATCAACATGGGATTCCGTCATTTCTATGATCCGGTGTATGAGCCTCACTATCTTACCTGGCAGAACCGATCGTTCATCCCCAGAAAAAAAAGCAGCTTCGCCTCTGAGGAAGCTTTCTTCGCATCTCTGCAATACCGCGCCGACGACTGGAACCCGAACTTCGAATTCGGCTTGAAAGACCGAAAAATCAAACTCCAGCCCAAGATTTTCCGACCGCAGATCGACGCGGTAACCTGGGCATTCGAACATGAAGAAAACGATCATAACTGGCTGCAGGCAAAACTGGCCTATAAAGCCGCCATGGAAAACAACACCGCCGCATTCGGCAAGCTGAACCGCAGTCAGATGTTCGGCAAGGCTTTCCGCGCTGTAGGCGAAACCATGCATCTGATGGCAGACATGGCGCAGCCAGCTCACACCAGAGCCGACAGTCACTCACTGTTTGAGCCGATTGAAATGAACGTAAAAGAAAAAATGATCCGCAAAATCATGGGTGACAGGCACAAAAACCCTGATTTTAAACCTGTTCCTGAGTTTGAAATTGCATCTGACATTGAACTGCCCGAGCTTATGAAAAACCTCGCAGCCTTCACCAACCGGCATTTTTTCAGCAACGATACAATTTTTGATTATGAAAAATGGCATTTTCCGCGCAACAAAAAACGCCCATACCCATCACCACAGCTTTCAAAACTCAAACATGAGGCCGGCATCTTTTACGCATGGTTTGAAACGGTTGGCTGGGTGCCTATGGCCAAAGAAACTGGTTCTCCCTTCGCAAAAGTAATCAATGACAACGACAAATATGGGCGCAAGAACCCGCACTTCAACGTCATGCCAAACATGGCCGAAGGCCAGGCCAAAGTTCTTGTTCCGCTGGCAATATTCAACTGCGCCGAGGTTATAAAAGCCTTTCTTCCCTCAATGAGCGTAAAGTTCGATCTGGCGCCGGGCGCAAACGGCAAATACCGGGCTTCTGGTGAATTGCTGCACAACGCTGACTATGACAATGAATGGCGCGATATTGGCGCCATCCGCTTCAATGGCCCGGGCTTCATTCAGATCAACAAAAATTACGTGAAATGCGAATTTCGTGACGGGCAGCTTCTGCCCATCGAATTCGAACTCAAGTCAGGCGACAAGGTAGCCCTGGTCGTCAGAGCCGGCGGCCTTATAACTGCCAGCCGCAAGATTTCCATTCCCTGACGCCTCAGCCGGCTAGCCGCGGCATTAAACGCAGCATTTTCTGGCCATATAAAAGCGCCTATCCCTGCAGAAATTTACCCGGCTTAAAGAAAAGCCTGCTCTTTGTTTTGTTTACGGCTGATGGACAAAGCCAACTCCGGCCTTGTGCAGCATTAAGAATATTTTTTTCTCGCCATTCCCGTGAAGCGGGCCTAAACAAAAAAGCGGGCAGCGGAAAGTTTCAGCAAATAAGGACCTTTTGAAAGATTACACGTGTTGGCGGGGGGATTGACGCGCAAACAATAAAACACAACCCGCTGCCGACATTTGGTCAACAGCGGGCTGTTTACAGACTTTCTGGAATTAAAAGATTACTCGAAGGTTTTGCCGATCATGATCACCGTTTTAACGAATTCATAACGTTCATTGTTGATCTGCTTCAGATAGGCGGGAGCCGAGTAATAAAGCACGGCAGCCTGGGTCATGTCGACGTAGGCATCGAAAGTGCTCATGTTCTTGTCGAATTTTTCTTTCCATTTGGCGGTAACTTCAGGATGGAAATAGAGAAACCGCAGCGTCATTTCGCGCAGCAGGATCTGCTTGAAGCGTTTGTTACGGGCTGCATCGTCGAGTTCTACGAACGAGGGCATAAACCAGGAATTCTGTGTGATAAACACGAAACCTTCAGACGAAAAGGCGGTTTCGGTGTCGGTGGTCGGCACATAAGCAATCGCTTCGGTGCAGGTCGAGAAGAACTTCGGCAATTCGGCAAAGAGTTCGGCAATGGCACTGCGCATAAGCTCTGGCGCTTCTTTGTGCTCAGCCGGCAGCGAAGCTGCGGCAATACCGACATCAACCTGTGTGACAACCGGCATATAGTCGCCATCAGGAATGACTGGAGGCGGGCGGGTGCCAGGGGTTTCGACCGTGCCGCTGGCATTGTCGTTGCCACCGTTATTATTACCGCCACCATCATTGATCGGCTTATCGCTCCAGCCGCTGATGGCCTGCCCATTCATCAGGTTGGTTTTAATAAAATCAAAGCGGCTGGCAAATCTGCTCTGCAGAGTAGCCGGGTCGGTGCAATACATCGACACGGCAAAGGCCAGATCTATCCAGGCGGCGATCTTACCCGGGGCAGTCACCATATTGGTTTCAGCGGCCGGGCTGTAAACCTTTGTCGGAAAAGTCGAACCGGCAGCGATCGAGGCGTATCTCTTACCGATTTCCGGGTTTTCCTGTAGGAAGCTGTAGGTCATGCCGCGCACGAGGATGGTTTTGAAGCGCGACAGCAACTGGGCCTCGGTCGGGGCGCTGCCATAAACTTCTTTGAACCGGCGGTAATACATCACCGAAGGGGTCATAACACCGGCACCGGCCCAGATTATGCCGTGCTGATCGTTGAAACCGACATATTTAACTTCGTATTGCACCGGCGACGGGTCGAGAAACACCATGCGGGTATACATGCTGAAGCTTGCCGGAACCGCTTCAAACACCTCTTTGATCGCCTGAACGTAGTTTAAGTTCCAGGTGTTCTGGTTTTCACCCTCATCTTCGGCAATCACCACATTGAACTTCTCGTTTATCGAGTTTTTAAGGGCCGTAAGAGCGTCGGTGCCGGTAGCCACCTCGAGGGTCTGGTAAACCGAGTCAAGATAGCTGGCATTTTGAGACATCGCCGGCGAAACCAGCAATATCAGAACCAGAACGAACGCTGCAATCTGCTTTTTCATGTTTTTGCCGGTCCTTTACTGCAGGTATTCCTTGCCGTCCATAATATACTGTTTGATGAAGTTATAGCGGTTGAGGTCCATGGTGGCACCACTGCGCGACACAAACATGCCATTTCTGATCGAGCCACCGGTATAATAAGTGGCAACCGATTCGGCCATGTCTTCGGCAGGCTGGGTGCGGCCATAACCGGTCGGGCAGGTGCCGGAAAGGCGACCACCAGGCCAGAAAGTTCTCGACCAGCTCTGATAGACCTGCGGATAGGTATTCTGGAAACAGTGAGTCATTTCATGCACCAGAGTGCGCTTGAAATTGTGCTTGAGATAGGCCATCTGTTCTTCGGTGGTCGGGGCGCGGCCATAGGCGGCAGTAAGTGAGTTATATGCTCCCTGAGTCATTTTTACGCTCAGGTCGAGCATATGAACCTTGCGCTCGGGCACGATGACGTAAGCTGCGGCGCTCGGTGGAATAAACGAGGCATTGGGTTCACCATCACGATAAACCATGTCAGTACACTTGCGGAAAAAGGCGGGAAGTTCACCGAAAGCTTCATCAGCAGCTTTCAGCTGATTAAGGCTCCATTCACGGCCGTTAGTGCCATTGGCAAGACTGATATTATATTTGGCCTTAACTGAAGCACGAATCGATTCAGCATCAGTGGCAGTCTGCGTTTGGGTCTGAGTCTGAGTTTGAGTGGGTGTCTGGGTTTGAGTCTGGGTTTGGGTTTGTGTCTGAGTTTGAGTTTGGGTCTGAGTCTGAGTCTGGGTTTGGGTTTGGGTTTGGGTTTGGGTCTGGGTCTGGGTCTGGGTCTGGGTTTGGGTCTGGGTCTGGGTGGCGGTTGAAGTCGAGGTCGAAGTGGCAGTAGAAGTCGGCGGCTTCGGAACGATGCGCTGGCATGGAATTACGACAACCACAATGCGGGTGCCGCAAATTTTACCGGCAATAATGCGCATCAGACTGTTGATAATGTTCTGCAGCTTTTCGATCGCCTTCTGCTGGGCGGGATCACCGGTCGGGTCAGGCACATCGACCACTTCGGGCGGCTGGTCATTTTCGACATACTGCGGCACGCCTTCATCGCTGACGGCAGAAGTACCCGAATCGCCGGCGCGATAAATCGTGTCAAGGTAGCTGCCATCTTCGCCTGCCACCGCAAAAACGCTGGCAAGCATAAAACAAAGCGCGAACAGCGCCAATGTCAGTCTTCTGTTCATAATAGCCTCCCGCCGTACATATCTTCCATCTAATTATACGAGTTTTTCTGGCGGTTCGTTGCAAAAAAATCGCTGCAAAATTCTGAGCAAAATCATGGATTGTTGAGCTGCCGGTTCAACCGCGCCGGAAACAACGAAGTTTTTATGGCAAAAGGCTTTTCCTTGCCAGAAGAAGTTTTCAGTTGCAGATCGATCCCCAGACTGATGCGAAAAGTTCCTGAACCACCGGTAGCAAAATGCTCAAGCTGCATCTGCCAGGTAAGAGACGCCACGTGATCTTTTATCAGCAACTTTTCAGCTTCATCAGCCTCGCGCCTTGCCAGACTCCCGCCGTCTTTCCCGCGCTTATAGCTGTAAACCACCGGCAGAATTCGACCATGCCGGCTGCTGTAAATGTTAAAAGTCAGGTGTTCGGGAAAAGCCTGCAGCTGCTGCTCGATATTCCCACTACCCGGGCCGCTGAGCACGGCGTTATTCAGATCAGTGCGCAATCTGGCGATGAACAATGCACTTTCCTGCATCAATACCGCGACATTTTCACTGCGTGAATAACCCTGCCTGAAATTGGTGAACAGCATAATGGCAGTGCCGAGAAAAATGGCTGAAACCCCGCAGACCACAAGGATCTCGGTAAGGGTAAAACCCGGCCGATTTTTATTAACGACTTTCATTGGCCACCAGCGTTTTTAAAGTGAATTCACGGGTTTTATCAGCCGCTCTGGCCGACGGAAAACCGATCTTCACCGTAATTTTCTTGAAAACCACCTTGTTATCCCGCTTGATCTCTTCGATTTTCAGAGATGGCTTCAGGTCATCGACCGGAGTAATTTTGAACAGCACCGGGCCGTTGGCAAGCTGCGACCCGTCAACTACCTGCGAAGAATCATAGCTTCCTGGCTTTATGAGGTTGAAGGGCAGAGAAACAATCTGTTCCATCAGTTCGAGAGCCGCGGTATGAGCCCTGAACTCAGATTCGGTAACCTGAATATTGACGTTGCCTGAGGAAAAAGTCATGAAGACAGGCAGCATAATCAGCGACAGAATGCCCATCGACAGAACGATTTCGATCAGCGACAGCCCGCTGCGGCCTTCTTTTTTATTCATTCCAGTATGAATCCTTCGGGTCGACGAATACCCGGTAATAGCGGTCGTAGCCAGCCGCGGTCGGGTCCTGGCCGGGCCTGAACCGTGCAATGCCACCCTGAAAACGGTGGTCAGCGTAAACCGAACCAACGCAAAGGGTGCCAAACAGGTCGAATTTCGAGCCATAAGCCAGCTCGGCGCCGGGAGCAATCAAGTTAACATGGTTCGGCTGGGTTGACGCAAAAGACACCGAACCGTTGCCACCAAGCACAATCGTCAGCATCTGATTGGCATCGGCACAGGTCACCCCGCGCAGCACCAGATTACCGGAATCAAGAATTATCATGCCGCCGCCACGCACAATCATCGGCTGCGGCCGCCCGGCGGCCGGAATCTGCATATCGAGGCCGCGCGGGTTTCTAATTCTGACTACCGCATTCAGCTCGAGTTCGCCCTGCTCATTAAGAAATCGTTCCCAGAATTCACTGAGCGTATCGACCTCGATCTGCACTCTTCCGGTGAGAAGCTGAGCGACGGACTCTGCTGATGGAAGGCCCTTATAAAACACATGCCCGCCACGCTGCAAAGTGACCTGACTGCCACTTTCACCTGCGAATACACCAGCCGACGACGGAAAAGTGCGCCCGACTCTGGCGTCATAAACATCCTGCATGCTGTTGTATGATTCCATGTAGGGCATTTCGACGACCCGGCTCATCAGCTGCGCGTATTCGTTATAGGATTTAAAAAGCATGCCGGCCTTGAGCAGCGGGCCACCGACACTGCGGCGGCCGACTTCGAAAATATCGACCGAACTGCTGTAAGCATCCTCAGAAACAGACTTCAACAGATACAGTGGCGGCGGGTTCGCGGCGGCAAAAAGGGCTGCCGCATCAGATTCTTCGGGTTTCACCTCAAGATTGGCAAATCTGATGAAAGCGGCATTGACCTGTCCGAAGACGCGTGTGCGCGACTGAAAACCCTTGCGGGCATCGCCAAACAGGTGCAGGATCGAAGATTTCGAGCTGTAATGGTTCTTTTCACCAGCTGATAGAATGTTGCCCTCGTACATTGCCTCGGTTTCGCGGCGGCTGCTGCGATCATGAAAGCCATCGAGCACGAAGCTGTGACCAAAACTGTAGCTCACCTGGCGGATCGACTCGTTGCTTTTATCCCAGGGCAGATTCAACGGCCCTGCAAAAGCGGGGGGCAGCGAAGACTGCGGCGTTGCAAATTTTATCGGCGAAAAAACATTCGGGTTGCTGACATCATAAAAATGAAAAATTTCGCCCAGGTCCCCGGCACCAGAACAGAGATTAAGCCTGACACGACGGCCACCAAGCCAGACCCAGCCTCGCCGCTGCCAGCAGTCAGGCATCTTCTCTTCTTTGAGAATGTCGGCGATATTGCCCGGCTCAAGAGGGGCATCAGTGGTGGCGTGATTATAAACGATCAGCGGGCGCGGCCCGTCAGTTACCATACCGCGATAGTCATTACGGATCAGGTTGAAAGCGTCTTCGTTCCGCCTGGCCGCATCACCGACATACAGTGAGAACTTTCCCAGCGGCCCCGGAGCGATGCTTGCCACCTTGACCTGACGCTTAACGGCAATACGACGCTGTGAGCTTTTGTAGCTGCCGACCGCTTCAATTACCAGAAAACCCTGCCGCGCAACCGGATCGGCCCAGTTCGAAACTTCGGTTTCGGTCGGAGTAAAATCACGCAGCCAGACGTCGACGCGAATCGATGCGTCCTTGTCGACTTCACGGGCAAACGCTTCAAGGTCTCGATTCCAGACCGGATCAAGCAGATCGTTGATACAGATATCGCTGAATTCACCCGGTTTAAGCAGCAACTCCGAGAGCTTTTTCCCGGCGCCGCCCTCGAGATTGCGGGTTATGGCGGCGCGCACTGAGCCAATACTGCTGTTGATGCCAGCTTCAGCGAGAAAATGGGCAACTTCACCGTTGACGATTGTCTGCATGCCGCTGTGCTGGTGCCCGACAAAAGAGTACAGCGACACCGCAAGAATGAGCAGCACGGTGCCAATGATCAGGGCGATCATTATGGCAAAACCGCGCTGGCGGCGAGGCATAGATAAAACAATCTGACTGGCGGGCATAATAAAATAATCTCAACCCTGGCTCAGCTTGTCAACGTGTTTGCAAAACTTTACCGGCCGGCTGAAAAACTGCTACAATTAGTTTGTGACAATTTTGCGGGCGACGGAGGAAAAGATGAAAAGAGCGATTATTACTCTGCTGATGCTGCTGCTGACTATTGGAGGACACGCCATGATCGAAACCCTGACCCTCGAAGATCTTTCCCATGGGGCTGATATGATTGTCAGGGGCACGATCAAAGGCATCAAATCTGCCGGAAAGATCCCCGAAGGGCCCGAAGTTCTCGCCTGCCTGTTTGAAACCGTTGAGGTATTCAAGGGCAACAGTAAAAGTGGTGACAATCTCAAGATCAAAAATTATCGCGGTATCGAAGACATGCCTGAATTCAAAGAAGGCGGTCAGTATCTGCTTTTTCTCAAGAAAGTCGAAAGTCATTTCGAAATCGTTAACGGCGTTCAGGGCAGCTGGCCAGTCGACGAAAACGGCAAGTTTCTCGGCATGGGCACCGACATAACCGTCGAGCGACTAAAAACTGCCATCACAGCACCGCCGACACCCAAAACCCTGGTTGACCCGGTTGAATTCTGATTTGAGCGATGAAAAAAGGGGCTGTTTCATATTTCTATGAGACAGCCCCTTCGTATTGGCTATTTTGCTTCTGCCGTCACGTATCTCTCGCGTCTCTCAACGGTATCTCAGTCACTCGCCAAGCAGATTGAGAATGGTCAGGCGGTTTTCATCCTGAATTTTGAAGGTCTGCAGCGCAAACTTCGACTGCAGTTCGTTAAGACTCATGTTGATGATTTCGGCGGCCATGTCGACATCTTCGATTCTCGACTGGGCGGCAGTCACATTGACAAGCTCATTCTGAAGACCGGCTACCTGACTTTCAATGCCATTAACTGCAGCGCCAAGCGAACCGCGCTGAGTATTCAGCGTTGCGAGAGCCTGAGCTGACTGACCAATTGCCTGACTGGCATTCTGAAGAGAATTGACGCTGACACTGTTCAGCCCCAGGGCTTCGGTGGTAACCGCTGGCTGAGTGAAGGTTTCGCCACTCTGCAAAGAAACCTGAAGCGAACCATCAAGCAGCTTTTTTTCGTTATAAGTGGTGCCATTGGCAGTCTGATTGATCTGGGAGGTAAGCTGATTGATTTCGAGCTGGATGTTACCCCGGTCGGCGTCGGTCAATGTGCCATTCGAAGCCTGAACTGCGAGTTCGTTGATGCGCTGAATCATTTCGTTCATCGAAGAAAGCGCACCATCAGCGGTCTGCAACATCGAAATTTCATCCTGTCGACTGCCGATCTGCTGAATCAGGCCACGGGTCTGTGACTCGAACGCCATGACCATAGCAAGGCCCGCGGGATCATCGCTGGCCCGGTTGATTCTTTTCCCCCCTGCAACGCGCTCAAGTGTCTTCTGACGGGTATCTTCAGTGCGCAACAGGTCTCTGTGTACCCTGTCTGGATTCGTTCTGCTAACCACGGCTATAGACCTCCTTGTCTATCTTCTCTTTTACCGTACCATAAATATATCTGATTTATTCAAGTTAGTCCAGTGTTTGTCAGTACAGGCCTCAGTTGCCCAAAGCCTCGACCGCCTGCTGCTCCGATGGGTAGGCATCGCCCATCTGCAACAGACCTACCATCTTGAAAACCCCGCCGGCAAGTTCACTGAGACCGGTAAATGCGAGTTCGCCATTCTTTTCGTCGACAATGATCTCCGCCAGCTCGATAATCTGGGCAATACCCTGCGAATTAATAACCGGCGAAGCCGCAAGATTGAGAATAAATTTCTGGTGTCCTTCGGGCAGGGCCTTCTGCACAGTGGCAAAAATCGCCGCACCGCCGTGTTCATCAACATAGCCACAGGGCCTGATAATGAACACACCATTTATGTTTGCTGTAGTAATTGTGAAATTGCTCATGCCCTGATGTTAATGTTTCTCAACTTCGATGTCAATTGTTAAAAAGCGTTCAGCAACTCGCCAATCAGGATTCCGCCGCGTTCGCCGGTAACTTTGAGCTGCCCGTGAAAAGCATTGCCAATAACCGGCAACGCCCCGGCCTTTTCAGGAAAATGCACGCGATAGGTCTTCTGCTCGGCAGGGTCAGCAATGTCGACCTGCCTTTTCGCCGCATCAACACCCGAAACAACGCCTTTAAACGTCTTTGTCATACTTTTCGGCTGACTCGCCGCTCTTGCAGCAGGCTTTGCCACCTTCTGCGGCGTCGGCGGGGCCATAAAAAGAAACCAGATCAGGGCTGTCAAAACGGCACCGATCGCATAAGCCACCACCGCAAACCTTATCAGCCCAGGGTCAGGCTCACTTTTTTTCTGACTTTCCTGGCGGATTTTCTGAATTTTTTCAAGCTGATAGGCCGACCGCTGGTTCTGACTGCGCTTTTCTTCTTCGAGTCTCTCTTCAGCAGCAGCAAACAACCCGGCTTCGGTTTTTGCCGGATCAGCGGCGATAATTTTTGCTACCAGACCGGCATACAATCTGGCATAAAGTTCTGCACGGTTAGAACGACCACTTCTTGCCTCGACATAAACCTGGAAAAAAGTTTCTTCGTCAGCGTTCGAAAGCAGGATCGAAAAAATCTGCTGCTGATTCTCTTCGTCGCTCTCGTTTTTAAGGGCCGAAAGAAGAATCTGACTCACCGAGGCATAATCGAAGTGGGCCAGGCAGAAAATGGCGTTGCGGCGCTGCACCGGCCTGATTGAATGCAGCATCTGCTCAACCAGCGAAATTGCCTGTTTCTTGTCAAAAAGGGCAAAAACCTTGATCGCTGCGACCTTGACCTCATCGAAACGGTGCTTGATCAGCTGCGGCAACAGTGGGTGCAGCGCTTCGGGATTTACAACGCTCAGAGCATCGATCGCAGCCGTCAGCAGGTCGGCGTTGTCACTTTCAAGGCAGCGCAGCATCAATTCGGTTTCTCTACGGGTGCCGGACCGTTCGATAATGCCCAGAACAGCGATCTGTTCCTCAACCGGAAGCCGTGCAAAAAAACCAATAATACCAGCCATCTGCTGGCCATAATTTTCACGGTTTATCTGGTCATAAATCTTTTGCCGCTGCTCAGGCAGAAGATCAATAAATGCTTTGGCCGTCTCAGGTTCAGACTTGCCGACAGTTTCTGGCTCAATTTTACGGGCAGTTTCGGGTTCAAGGCGGCCAGATTCGAGAAATTGCCTGACTCTGGCGACAACCTTTTCATCTTTTTCCTTTTTAAGAAAATCACTGATCAGGGAGCGGGGCTCTTCAACACCGTGTCTTATCAGCTCACACAATTTCAACGCTGATTTCAAGCGGGTTTCAGTATCACCAGATTTCAACCCGAGGCTGAAACGCTCGATATACAAACGAATCCGCTTTTCCCTGAAGTGGTTTTCGAGGACTTCAAGCATCTGTGCCGGCTCAGCGTTAACGAGGCCAGCCTGGAAAAGCGATTGCAGAACCCCTTTGAGAATGCTGTCGATGAGCTGGTATTTTTCGCCGACGCAGGCCTGTCGAGCCTCAAGCAGGCGCAACGGAATCTGCCGGTCGGGGTTGGCCATAAAAACCAGTCCGGCCTTTTTGATCAGCTCAGAATCTGTTTCGACGCTTATATAGCGCAACATCAGCGACTCGATCTGCTTGAACGGGAAAAAAAACGAATGGAAAAGGGCCGCCTGCTTCTCTTCTTCACTGCTCGAAAACAGCATCGACTCAAAATGGCGCAGCGCCTCGCTGGGGTCGAACCTGTAGAGAATTCTGACCGCACGCGACCTGATGCCAGAGTTGGCGTTGAGAAGCAATGGCACAATGTGCTCACGCAGGCGCTCCGGGCTGAGTTTTTCGAGTGCTTCGATGGCGGCGCTCAGCACTCTCGGATCGCCGTGACTGCACAGGGCAGCGACAGCATTGACATCTTCGGCCGCGCCGAACTTTTTCAGAAACTTCAAAACCGAAGGCAACAGCTGCGCTGAAAAGTTTACCCAGCCCGACTTTCTCAATTCGTCGGCAACCGCCTGAGCCTCGCCGCGTTTAACCGACTCAAGATACAAGGCCAGTGAAATCTCATCCTTGCCCGGCTGCTGCAGCAACTCGACTATTCCGCTGCGATCCGGCCGCGCCTGTTCGCCGGGCTCGAAACGGGCAAGCACCTTCTGCATGTGAAACCTGATGCCAGGCTCACATTCACTGGCCAGCATGCCTCTGAATTCTGCAATCTGCGAAGCTGTCAGGGGCATTTCCTCGATGCGCGACAGCACAGAAAAGCGGATCGAGGGATCCGGAGAACTGAGTTCCGCAAATAATTCTTTTACCGGATCCATCTGCCCTTCTTATCAGTTTTTCTTGAGCAGTTCAGCTTCTTTGACCAGCAGGGTAAAGCCCTGTTTGAATGGCAAAGCCAGATTTAGCATCTGCAAAGCCGTGGTGCGATCACCGTTTGCCAGCATCAGCAGACCGATATTGCGCAGCACGTAGCGCTGCAGGCTGTGCTTCCGGTTCGCATAAAAGGCTTTTTTCAGAGCTTCTTCGGCAAGACGCTTCTGGCCCTGGCTCCAGAATACAAGCCCCTTGAGATTGAGAGCCGCGATTTTAAGGTTTTCAAGCCCGGGTGACTTCTGCGTATCCAGCTGCTTTTCGAACTGCTCGATAAACCCGGACGCATCGGCGTGGTTTTTGCCCTGCCAGGCTTTAACTGCAAGAACGTAAAGACCGTTGAGCTGGTCAAGGCGTTTTTTTTCAATATCGATGCCTGATTCTGCCAGCTTTCCGGCAAAATCTGGGTCGGTATTGAGATAGCCCTGAAGCTTGTCGAACATTTCGACGTCAGTCTGCGCCTGGTGAGCCGAAATAAGCGTATCTTCAAAGAAGGCAGGGCCGCGGTAGCCACCTGCCGGAGCCAGAGTATCGTCATAAGAAAGCCACATATCGCCGCTGAGAGGGTAAAAAGATTCGTCGGCAAACAGGGCAAAGGCGACGTCGGCATAAAGTTTCGTTTCCGCCGGCCAGGCATTGACAGCCGCTGTCATTTCGGCAGCATTATCAGCAAAGTCACGCTGTATTTTTGCAATCAGATCGGCCTTCGGGGCCGCCAGCACCACTTCAGCCACGATCGAACCCTGGTTCAGATAGCTGTTCGGCGTAACAGAGAAACTGACCTCGCCAGATGCGCCTTCTTTAACATCTGCGACAGTAGCGGTTTCTGGCTCCGCTTTCCAGGTTTCAGGCAGAATCAGACGAACCTTTGCGCCATTGAGACTGCCGGTCAGAGAGCGTAAAACCACTTTCAGCTCGACCGGCCGGCCAAGCTCGGGTGGAGCGGCGAGAGATGCGGCCAGGCTGCACCATTCCGGGATCTGCACAGTTGCCGCCTGCACCTGAAGTGTAGATACAAGAACCAGCAGCAGAATCAGATAAAGTTTAAAGCAGGGTTTGATCATAGCAGGCTCCTTTGCCGGTTCAGTTAAGCTTGCGAACGATTTCGTCATCGTTCACCGGTGCGAATTCGTCACTCTCTTCGACATCTTCTGGTTCAGTGTCGGGAGCAGCAGGCTCTTCGACGGGTTCGACCGCAGGCGCACCGGCTTCGGCCTGGCTGTAGACCAGTTTCATGAACTGCGGAAACGTATCGTCAACCATGTGCACCAGCACCATCATCGCCAGATCGAACTGCCGGCGCGTCATGGTGCCATCTTCAAGAATATGCTGGCAGCAGGCCGACAGCGATCGACCGTCTTTACCGATTTCGAATCTGATATCAAGAATCTCTCCGGTAACCTGCATGATGAATGTCAGAATATCGAGACGCCGCAACTCGACGTTGCGAATAAAATTCGGCACCCGGAAAATCAGGTGGCTGTTGTGGTGATAAACAACCAGATGCATGGTGAGGTTATTGCCCTGCATGTAAAGCTCGACGGCGTCTTCGCCAAGCTGGTTGAAGCGCATGTTATCCGCAGCCAGATAACCCATGATGTCTTTTATTACGGGTAAAGTGTCAAAGCGTTTGTTTTCGGACCTGTCGTTTTCTGCGCTCATCTTGGCACCTCGGCGATAATTCGTCTGAACTCTTCTGATGATATATCAAATGCTTTGCAGGCAAAACCAAGAATTTTCTTTTCCGATTCCTCGATGATGCCATCTCTGAAGGCCGCCTGACAAAGATTACGAAACAGTCTCTGATGACTGAACTTTTCGCGCAGACCGCCCGTTACCTCGATACCTGCAAGCTGGCGACGAACGTTGTTGAACATCGTTATGTAGGCGTCTTCGGAAACGTTGAGCGCAGTTCGCAGCCGCTGCAGCAGTTCGCGTTCTGCCGGTTCTATCTGCCCGTCGCGCATCACTTCGAGCAGCACCAGTGAAAAGAATTCGGCAACGCTCAAAGGCGACTTTCTTACTTCTTCAGGGGTCGAAACAGCCGTTTCTGCCGGAATCAGGCCCTGCAGCACCGTCACAAAAGCAGCATTGTCGAGTCGGCCCTGCAGACGTGCAAGGATACGTTCGGCCCGGGCCCGACACCATGCCGCAACTGTTTTTTCGGCCTGGGTCTGCGGCGTCATACCGATGAGAAGCTGCATATTGCCGGCAGCCGCGCCCCAGGCCCCATTAAGCACCTGGGCTTCGATCAGACGCTGCAGCTTCTGAATCTTTGAACTGGCCATGGCCCCGTTCTCGCTGTGAAGTTTTTCAGAGTAATCTTCGATTACCATGTCGAAGCGGCTGGCCGACCTGAACAGATGCCGCTGCACCGCGCCGATTTCTGAAAAGTGCATCAGCAGTCTCAGATTCAGCTCACAAAATTCGGGATTGTTTATCTGGCCGCTTTCAAGCAGCCATTCAGCACGACGCAACAAGGCATTGAAATAAAAATTATCGCGGTCGAGGGCATGAGCAAACAGCTGCTGGGCGTCATCTTCGCGTCCTGATTTCTGCAGCAGAATACCAAGATTGCAGAAAGCTTCGGGCATATGGCCGGCAAGCTCAACGGCCTTGTGGTAGCACTTTTCAGCCTCCTCGACTTCGCCATTCAGACGCCGGCAAAGGCCAAGCAGGTTCCAGGCGCGTGCCAGCGAAGGATCTGCCGAAACGACACCCTGATAAAAACCGGTCGCGGCAGCGATGTCGCCACCGGCCTGGCACCTGATGCCGGCCGCGAAAGAACCGGTTGCATCAAAGGCTTCACATTTGAAAATGGCGTTTTCTTCAAAAGAAGCGCCCTCTGAAGCATCTTCGCGACAGAATACCCGCAGTGGCAAAGCATTCAGTCGGGCAACCGTCTCGGCAGCGGTCATATCAGCTTTCAGCAGTTCGGCGCCAGTTGCGAATGAAAAAATGCTGAGTCCGCCCTTATCGGCGAGCAATGACAGGTTGTCGGCCAACAGCTCGTTCCAGACTGCCGAAGGAGCAGAGAAAGCAAGACAGCCGAATTTTGCGTTTTCAATCAGCCTGGCAGAGATATTCATGCTCGCTCCTGTAATCTGTATAAAATCTTACAGTTCTGGCGGAAAAACGGAACCTTTGTCAGAAGTGCCGTAAGCGCCAAATTCGATCAGGCCCCAGGGCCCGCCCGGCGCTCTCTCAAGAACCATTTTTATACTCTCATTGATGGTTTTGTCGGTTGCGGCAGCATCTGAGTAAGTCAGGCTGAGATCACCACGACTTTCAGCAACCGTATCTGAAAGCATGTTCACTCCAACCCCGGAAATTGTGAAATCTTTAACAACGGCTTTGGTAAAAAAGTTTTTCAGCTTAGCCCTGACATCCAATACATCCCAAGTGGAGTTTCCGGGGCGGTACCATTTTAAATTTGAAGCAAGGTAATTGTCAGCAGCAGTAAAGTATTCTGCTCTAATGGCAGCGGAAAAGGCATCGACCGCGGCAGCGACTTCGAGCTGATCCGGGTCGAGGGTTGACCCTGAATCGCCACCACCACCGCCGCAACCGGTGAATACCGCCAGAACGGCCACCGCTAGAATCAACAGCAGAATAAATCTGTTTTTTGCCGAAGCCAAAACTGCCGACCTCCAGAAAATCCGGTTCTGATAAATTCCGGCCCCACAACCACGCGTGGGGCCGGAAAATCGGTTAACTTATAGTCAGGCTTTGCCTGAGCAGCCCATAATGCGCATCTTGCGCTGCACGACTTCCTTGATGGCCTGGCGGGCCGGAGCCATGTATTTGCGCGGATCGAATTCTTCGGGGTGTTCGAAGAATACCTTGCGGATCATGCCGGTCATGGCGATACGCAGGTCGGTATCGACATTGATTTTGCAGACGCCGGTTTTGGCGGCCTGAGCGATCATATCTTCGGGAACGCCGCGTGAGCCCGGAATCTTGGCACCGTATTTATTGCAGATGTCGGTCAGATCCTGGGGAACTGAGCTGGCACCGTGCAGTACGAGCGGGAAGCCGGGAAGTTTTTTCTCGATCTGAGCGAGACGATCGAAAGCGAGTTTTGGTTCGCCCTTGAACTTGTAGGCGCCGTGACTGGTACCGATAGCGATGGCGAGAGAATCGCAGCCGCTCTTGGTAACAAATTCATAGGCTTCATCTGGATCGGTATAGGTTGCGTCTTTGGCCGAAACCTTGACATCATCTTCAACGCCGGCCAGTTTACCAAGTTCGGCTTCAACGGTAACACCTCGGGCATGGGCATACGCGACCACTTCTTTGGTAATTCTGATATTTTCGGCAAGCGGGTGCTTGGAAGCATCGATCATGACCGAGGTGAAGCCGCCGTCAATGCACTTTTTGCAGATTTCGAAATCATCACCATGGTCGAGGTGCAGAACGACCGGAATAGAAACGCCGGAAGCTTCTGCCATTTCCATGGATGCCTGAATCAGGTGAATCAGATATTCATGACGGGCATATTTGCGGGCGCCAGCCGAAACCTGAATGATCAACGGAGCCTTTTCTTCGATTGCTGCTTCGAAGATACCCTGAATGATTTCCATGTTATTGACGTTGAAAGCGCCGATCGCGTAACCGCCTTTGTAGGCCTTTTCAAAAAGTTCCTTCGAGGTGACCAGTGGCATTAAGTGTCCTCCTGTGCCTGACTTTGCGATGCGCCGCCAAAAAATCACCGGCGACGTCATTTACTGTGTGCCAGAGAATTCTAGCAATATAAACTTTAAAAGTCAAAAAAACCCGCAATTCTGACGTATAGGGTACATACAGCCAGATGCCTGTGTTATAATTAACCAATGGGATCAGAAAGAGTGGCCCCCGAAAAAAAACAGTTGAATCTTGGCCTGCTGCTCGCAGCTTTTTTTGCTGCCATTTTTCTCACCCCGGTTTTCGCCATCAGCCCGCAGGGCAAAGAATACCTGCGCAAGGCAAAGGTTTTCTTTGTCGACGGTGACTTGCGCATGGCCCGTGACTATCTGCAGCGTGCCATTAAGCTCGACCCGAACGACCCCGATATTGCCGCCATGTCTGTGGATCTGCAGAAAAAGATCGATGAACAGGTAAAAAGCCTGCGGCAGCGGGCCGATTTTTTTGTCGACGCCAAGAACCTCCCCGAAGCCGAAAAGTTGTACGGCGAGGTATTAACGCTTGCCGGCGATGATGAACATGCCCTGGCCAGATTGAAAGAAATCAAGGGCACATACGAGCAGATTGAAGAATACCGCAATCAGGGCATCGAGGTTAATGCGACGACCGGGCGAAGCCACGATCTTGATCTTTATTCAGCCGTCTCGCTGATCAACCGTGCCCGGGGCTTTTTTTCGCAGGGCGAGCGGGCCAAAGCCCTCGAACTGGTTGAACAGGTTCTTAAACGCGAGGCCGGCTATAAACCAGCGCTCGATCTCAAAGAAAAGATTCTTTATATCAATCAGCTTGAAGCATTTGTCGAAAAGGCCGAAACCGCATTTCTCGAAGGCCGCATGCGCGAAACCGTTGAGGCGCTCAATTCTCTCATAAAAGACATGCCGGATCGACACGAATTTCTGCTGATGCGGGCCAAGGCTAACCTTCGCCTCAAAAACCACCAGGCAGCAGTGAAAGATCTCTGGAAATATTTCCACTTCAAGCCCGAAAAAGACGTTGTCTTCCCGCTGCTTTGCGAAGGCTATTACGGCTCTGAAAACTACCTGCTGGGCTATGCGCTCGCAACTGACCCGCAGAGCGACGAACCTTACAAGCCATTCGGATTTCGCCTGCGCTGCCATGTTTACGCGTTTCCGCAGCATTATATCGTGCTTGCGGCGATTCTGGCACTGATGCCATTTGCGCTGTATTTTGTCTGGGTCTCAGCCGAAGCTCTTTTTGTCGAGAAATTTTCGATCGGCTCCCTGAGACTGGCTTTTTCATGTATCTTCACCATCATTTTCAAGTCACCCGAAGAATGCCTTGGCGATCTTATCGTCGTTGCCCGCGATCTCAACAATGCCTGGGTAAACTACCTGACCGGCATCACACTTTTTAAAGTCGGTCAGATCGAGGGGGCCCAGCGTTTTCTCGCCTACAGTTTCACCAGCGAAGCAATCAGACCCAGGGCTTATTACTTTTTTGGCCTGACACGCAAATTGCTCAAACACAATCTCTACGAACATGATTTCGAAGAATCTGTACTTTCAGGCCTGGCCCAGAAACGAACCGGCTGGCACCCTGAATTTATCAGACGCATTGAGCGTGATCTGTTAATAAGTTATAGTAAGGATAAATCCGACGAAACCTTTGAGGGAATGGCCTTCAAACTTGTCGAGGATGCAACAGGGGGCTTAACATGACCAGACTTGCCAGTTTTCTTTTGGTAGTTCTATTTATATTGCCGGTCTGCTCGACGGCTTTTGCACAGGCCGACCCATACGCGGTCAGCCTGATCAAGCTTGCTGACCTGCGCAGCAATTTTGGTGGCTCGCCATTGAACACCTATGAAGACGTCGACGACATAACCGGGATTAGACCGTATATGACTGGCATTGGCCCTGTTCTCTGGCCCGGATATCTTGAAAGCGATTTTATCGGCAAAGTGGTCAAAGAGTCAGAAGGCCGAAGCCTGCTGAACAAAATAAGCTCATTCAATGGTATGGTATACCACGAAAAAAGCTTTATCGACTTTTTGTATGATAACTTCTATCTCGATGCCGGCAGCTTTGACAAAGAAATGGTCTGGCAGCCAAACCAGGTAAAAAAATTCCCGTTCATCTACAAACCCGGTGACAGGCCGCACCGCCGCCGTTACTGGTTATGCATGAAAGGCGGCTGGCAATATATTCCTCCGTCTGACGACCTGGCTCCAGACGCCAAATCCTGCGACAAGAACAAAGCTCTGTGTGATTCGGCCTTCTGCCAGAAAGAAGAAAAAGAAGACAAAAACGGTGACGGCGACTTCGATGAAGAAGGCGAAACCACACCGGAAAAGCATGAACAGCCAACCAATAACGTCTATACAAAGCTTGGAAAGGATCTTAAAGACCGGTTAATGACATCATCCGGTGCCGAAATGGAATCTAGCAGCGAAAAATACGAAATGATCTTTGCCGACCGCACGCCGCCGCTGATCGATGGCTGTGTCGACGGCAAATTCCCGGAACTCGGTAAGACCAAACCTGCTACAACCGGTGACTGGTATAAGGTCGAAGGGCTCAAAATCACCGACAACTACTCGAAAAAAATCGGAACCTGTCTTGTTCTGGGCAAAATCGACAAATACCCCTCAGGCGAATGGGAGAAAGAAGAAAACTGGTTTCCTGAGCCGCCGCGCGAAATTGATTCGGGTTCTGAAACCGACCACGTAATAATGCCGAACGCCTGCCACGGTGTCATGCGCTACAGCGTCTTTGCCTGGGACAAAGCCGGCAACGTCAATCCCGGCGAACCTTATCTGAGAGAAAATGACCCCGAAAACTGCTACGGACTGCGCAACTCGCCAGAACCAAACCTCGGGCGCGACCCAAAAACCGCCAAGCCCTGGCCAATCGTCGCCAGCCTGACCGATAATATTCTCACGAATATCGACATGAAGACCATTGACCCCGGCGAACGACGCGGCGAAGGCATAGTTCATATCCGCGACAACGATCTGCCCAACATTGTCATCAAGATCGAGTCTATGAAAGACGGCAGCACCGTATTCTTCCCGCCGGTCATCAAGCCTGGTACCCTGCCAATCTACAATTCATCAGAGTTCAGTAAAAGCAGCACAGATTCGAACAGCAACGCCGACGTCTACAGCAAGTTTGTCGGCGCCGAACCTGACCCGAAATTCGATACAGCAAAGCTCGCCGACCCCGACCTTGGCCTGCCGCTTTATTTCGATGTTTTCGAAGTACAGCCCAGAGCCGCCATGCCAGGCGACTCGGGCATGACCGCCGCCGAAATCCTAAAGCTTGCAGATTTCAAAAATGGCTCGAAACATGAATTTATCAGAAAACATTTCAGACTCGAAGATTATAACCAGTCAGATAACAAAACTGACGGATCACCAGACACCGACCCCGAAACCTACGGCGCCAGAAATGGCATCGGAGGTGAAGTCAGGGCCCTGCTGAATCTTCCCGGCGGTGGTCTGAAGGAGGATGTAGAATATAAAATCAGCGTCTGGGCCGATGACAACGTCAAGTGGGCAACCATGGAAGCAGGAAAGGTGCTCGATAAGGTTATCGCAATTCCGACCGGCATCTTCTCCGGTGAGATCCTGGTTGAGATTCCTAACCAGCACCCGGCTGCAACCTACAGAAAACCACTCGATAAAAACAAAGCTGTAACCGACCCGCTGATCGTGGTGTTCCGCGAACCCACCCGGGCAATATCGGGCAAGCTTGACGAAACAAATCTGCAAGAGGCCAGATACCCGTTTATTGAAGTCACGGCCACCGACTTTGCCGGCCTAACCCGAAAAATACGCCTCTATGTCACCGTGTCAGATGACAACCCGGAAATACGCGTTCTTGAACGCAGCCATGAAAAAAACGACTGATCAGGACGATAAGGTTACTTAATGCCTTTATCTGCAAGAGAGAAAATTTCGCCGCCATACTGCCCCTCGCGCCGGGCAGGCCTTTCGCTCGTCGAAATTCTCTTGGCGCTGTTAATTCTCACAATTGCGGTTCTGCCGGCAATCGGAGCATTTTCCGGCTACTATGGCGTGGCAACCCGCCAGATGGAGCAGGAAATGGCCCTTAAACTCGGCGAAGCCGTGGTCAATGTTCTCATGACCGCCAATTATTCAGAGCTGAAAGAAGGCGCAATTCCAGCGTTGCCGTTGAATATTCAAACCCCGTCAGGCAGTTTTTCCGGAACCATGAGTTTCGCCGGCGGTTACGCCAGCGGCACCCCTGTGACTATAGGCAAAACAAAGTACATCATCGGTGCCGAAGTCAAAAAGATCTTTCTGGCCCAGAACATCGGCACCCCGCACAACAATGCGCTTGAATTCTCCTGGATTTCGCCTGATGCCCCGCCTCCTCCGTTCGGCGGCGGAGCAGCACCGCCACCACCACCCATAGCAACCTACTCATGTTTCAACGACCTGATCTGTCTTAAAGTGACGGTAGACTTCGGAGGTGCCAAACCCATAGAACTGGCGACCTTCAGAGCGGACATGGCAAGATGAAAAAAATGCTGAACCCCAGAAAAGGTGTAGCACTGGCGATGGTCATGGTTTTTTGTATTGCCATACTCGGCCTGGTAACGGTACTTGTCTTCAACACTCGTTCACACAAAGGCTCACACACCTATCAGCACGATACATCACGGGCTCTTATGGCGGCTACAGCCGCAATGCAGCTGGCAATTTACAAATATCGCGTGTTGCCCTCTGAATATTATAAAATCCATACGCTTGAAACTCTGAAAAACAAGGGAACCGCAGATGCGGCGGCCCTCAATGCTCTGAACTCATTCAAAACCGCCTGGATGGCAGATTTTCAGTCTGACAATGCCGGTTCACCGGCGGCAAAAATCAAGGCCGAGATCGATAAAAGCACCGGTGGCAACCACTCATTCGGGGTTGAAGAATTCAGCCTGGTGTCAAAAGCGGCCCAGGGCTATACGAGAGACTATCTTAAAATCAGAGCCTGGGGCGCTTCTGGCGATACCCGCAAGGTGCTGGAGGAACTGATTGAAGTTCGCATATCAGACTAGGCGCAATGCTGCTTACACCATGGTAGAAGCCCTGGTGGCGATTGTAATATTGTCAGGCTTCATTCTGACACTGATGTTCATGTATCGCCGCAGCACTGAAACCTTTAAAATAACTGTCTGGAAGCAGGAGCGCACCGCCCAGGCCGAAATTTTCTGGGCGTTCATGCGCAAACATCTTGAAGAAGCTACAAACTTTCTTGATCTGACCAGCGAAGTCGGCAAAGACAACCCTGTCATTCCATTTATTCCCAGACCTTTCAAGTTTCACCCGACACCAGACAGCGCCGCCGATGGCAATATTCTCGCCTGGAACGTTTCAAACACAAAGTTCGCCTTTTCCCCGCCATACGCACACTCAAGCCAGCACACCAATTTTTTCCTGGTTAAAAGAAAAAAGCGCATCGAGCTGGTCAGCTCTGCCTCTGCCAAGCCCCTGGCAGCCATTGATGACGTCGAAGACATAGCTTTCACGATTTCTTCGATTCTCAAAGATGGCAACAAAGAAGAAATCACCAACCCTGGCGCTGACCCGAACGCAGTTGGCACCATGTTCGAAATTTCACTGACTCTTAAACCGCCCCAGGGTCTTATCGCCTCTGATATCAAAATCCCCCATAATCACAAGTTCCGGGTCAATGTGCCGCCGCATTCTGATTCGGCTCCTTCCTATTGATGCCAATACCTGTCAGCAAATGCCGATTGCCTGTCATTTTTACTGCCGTCGTTTCGGGCAGTGGTGTTGCTTATGCTCAGACTGAACCGCTGACCATCGTCACAGCGCCAGCACCACTCGCCTGGATAGTCGCCGGAATTCTAGCTCTACTGCTGATTTTGATGACCGGAGCCCTCCTGACCGTTCTTAAAAAGTCGATAGGCGAAGAGGCAAAGCTGCAGCAGACCATAAAGAAATCGGTCGAAGATTCTTACGCCCGAAAGATCCGCAACGAGTATCAGGCCAAGCAGGCTTTGCTCGACAAAAAGCTCGACCAGGTCAGGCAGCGCTTTTCCATGGTCATGATGAAGGTCAAGACCCTCCTAGACACCCTCGACCCCGAGCAGTTGTTCAAAGCGATCAGCGAACTCGTCGAAAACGAAATTGGCGCCAACCGCTACATTCTCTTTCTCGTCGACCCGAATAAGAATGAGCTTTATCCTTTCAGATGGCTCGGCTATGCAAAAGAAATCGAAAAAGTCCTCTTCATGCCGGTGGAACACGCCCACATCATCACCTATGCAATCAAGCGGCGACAGACCATTTTCAGAGGAAGCGCCATCAGTGACATCGAAGTGCGCAAGCTGCTCGACCGCAAGCCGCAGTCGAATACCCTCGTGGCCATCCCGCTGTTTTCGCGCGACAAGGCCTATGGCGTCATTCACATCGAGTCATTCACCGACGGTCATACCGAAATCGACGAAAGCGAAACCAGATTTCTCGCAGCACTGCCGACTTTTCTCGGCGGCGCCCTCGCCAATGCCGACATTTTTGTGCAAACCCGCGAAGAGCTGACTTCGACGAAAAAAATAACCGAAAAGGAAATCGCTGAAAAACGCCGGCTGCACGAAATTTTCTCGCGCTACACCTCAGCCGAACTTGTCGAAAATCTGATTAAAAACCCTGATCAGATAGATCTCGGGGGCGTAAACAAGACGGCCGCCATTCTATTTTCCGACATTGCCGGTTTTACCGCCTTCAGCGCCAAATTCAGCCCAAAAGAGGTTGTGTCACTGATGAACGAATATCTGTCGCGCATGACCGAAGTCGTGCTCAACCATCAGGGCGAAATCGACAAATTCATCGGCGACGCGATTATGGCCCGCTTCGGTGTTCTCAGTGAGCTGCCTTACCCGGCACGTAATGCTGTCGAAGCCGCCTGCGCCATGCTCGAAGAACTCGACCAGCTGAGAAACGAATGGGCGGCCCGCGGGCTCGAAAACTTCAACATCAGAATCGGCATCGCCACTGGGCCGGTTCTCGCCGGCAATATCGGTTCGACCCGCCGCCAGGAATTCACCGTCATGGGCACGACAGTTAATCTGGCTTCGCGCCTTGAAGCACTCAACAAAGAACTCGGCAGCCGCATTCTCGTCGACGAGGAAACGTTCAGCCACCTGCCGAAGGGCCTTAAGTTCGTCAAACGCGAAAATCAACGCATCCGCGGCCTCGATGGCGCCATGACCGTCTACGAAATCCAGGAACTGGCAAAGGGTCCGAAAGTAATATCACTGCAGACCAAACTCGACCAGAACCAGCAGAGCCGCCCGGCCACAGCAGCGGTATCTCAGCCGGCCAAATTGGGGTCGGACCAATGAAAAAGCTCATCAATTGTCAGTATAGACCCTAAAAAAAGCATTTTTTCTGCCTTAGAAGGTCATTACACCACCCGCCCGGCAGTTGGGTTGCAACGCCGGCCGCGAAAAAATATCTCCACAAAAAAATACCGCCGGAAACTTTTTCTGGTTCCCGGCGGTGTTTCAGTAAAAATTCAGGTTTTCAGGTGTTCCTGGCGAGATACAGCAGCAGAGTGCCTGACTTGTGCGCCTTGAGCATCGCCATCGGCGAGATTTCCGGCTTCTTTTTTGCCTCTTTAAGTATGGTTATCAACAGCTGATTGCCAGTATGAACCGGGTTGAAATCACGTTTAAAAGCGGCATTGCGCAGCAGATTCGGCTCTCTGGCAGCCCAGAAGGTCGCGGCGGTGCTGTCGAGGCGATCGATGCTGGTCATGCGAATCTCGCTGGTGGCAAGACGATCGAGCATCGGTTCGAGCGCCCGAACCGTCGAGGGGTAGATATCATGCAGCAGAATGGCGCCGCCACGGCGGTCACCACCCGAAATACCCATCTGGCGGTCGATATTGCGCAGAACCGTCAATTCATTCTTGTTCTGCCAGTCTTTCGGATCGATGGTCCAGAGAACGATCGCCATGCCCTCGCTGTTGGCAACCCGCAGCACATTGCGATTCATGGCGCCATAAGGCGGTCGCAGGTATTCAGGCCGCTGCCCGGTGATTTTTTCGATTATTTCACTTGTCCGGCCAAGCTCCTCGCGCATCTTCTCTTCACTGATCTGAGCGAGATTTTTGTGACTGAATGAATGGTTGCCGATGATATGGCCATCTTCGTGAATCTGCCGCACAATCTCGGGGTATTTCATCGCCTGAATCCCGAGAACAAAGAAAATCGCCTTGATATTGCGCTTTCTGAGAGTTTCAAGAATCAGCGGCGTGGTCTTCGGATGCGGGCCGTCATCGAAAGTCAGAATGGCACGCCGACTGCCGCCCAGCAGCTTCAGCAGTTTTGGGCGGCTGAAATAACCGCCAACCTGCGCCAGGTTATCGTTGAGAATCATGTCTTCGGTATCGGTATATTTCGCAACTTCAGACTTCTCAGCCGAATATTGCTCACCGGCAGCGACAGAATTCATGTCGAGCGATGCGGCAGCCATACCCGCAACGGGCATGGCGAGAGCTAGAAACAGACCAGCGATCAAAGCCTTGAAACAATGAAGTTTATGCATAATACTCTCTCTATCGGCAGACGCGCCGACGACTTTTAACCGCAAAATTTTTCCGGCAGTTAAATCTTGCAGGGCAACTGTGTTATTCTGTCGGCATGTTAAATTCAGACAAAGGGAAAAGGCTGCGAGGCTGCGGCATGAATTCAATGTCTCTGCTGCTGATCTGCCTCATCATCGCATTTTGCCCGGGACCACTGCACGGCACTTCTGACGGCAGTGTCGGGCTGCTGTCGCGTATCGACTTCGCGCCCGCTCTTCTCGAAATGATCAGCCGTGAACTCGAAAGAACCACCGGCCGCCACTTTTCACTGATATTCCAACCGGTCGAAGCTTCCGGAAGCGTCACCTTTAATGACTCTACACCCTTGATGCTCATTGAAAAAGGGATTCCAGAAACAATGTTGCCTGAAGGCTTCGAAAAAACCGGTCTGACAATCAACCTGGTCTGGGTTCTTGCTGCCGGCAGAGACGTTACCCAGGTTCTTGGTTCACAGACCCTGACTCTCGAAAAGTTTGCCGCCCTGCTTGCCGAATTGCGGCAGAATGATCCGCAGCGTTTTCCGTGGTTTGAACCGCTGCTGTCAAAAAACACCATGCGCAATTTCTGCCTTCTCTACGGCGAAAAAGCCCCGAAAACTTCAACAAAAAGACATCGCACCGCCATGTTTCATCAACAGCCGCATGCGGCTGCCATGCTTTACCGTGCCATCGAAGCTGAACTGCTGAACCCGCTTTCGGTTGAAGCCGATCTTGGCCTGGCCATGGAAGTATTCGCTGCCGGTGACGCTGATTTTGTCTCTTACTGGATACCGCAAAGCTACCTGGCCAACGCGGCACTGCGACCGGCATATCTTGCCGGAGTCTCCTTCACGCCCTTCCCGATCTCTGGCAACAGAACCATGCTGCCACGAATGACCCTGAACCTCTGGAAAAGCAAAGAACAGAAGATAGACGCCATTATTTCTGCCACCGACCCGGACCAGCAAGACGCTGCGATTGTCGAACTCGATTTTTTGTCTGAAACTGCCTGGATCAATTCTTCATACACCGCTAACTATGACGCTCTGATTGTAGGTGACCTGTGAGAAATATCTATATTTCGCTGCGCTTCAAGGTAATCGTTCTTCTCTTCATTCTTATCGCCAGTCTGGCACTGATCATCAACGAAAGCTCGACGGTACTGATTCACGAAAAGACCCGCGAAATCTTTCAGCAGCGCCTCGATCTGCTGCGCGAATCGATCAAATCATACTGGGAATCAGAAAAGAATCTGCTTTTGAACAACGCCATGCTCTACGCCGAGTCAGAAAAACTGACCAACTATTCGAGTTACGGCCTGTATAATCTGCTGCAGAAAGAAGTCGAGCGTCTGATCGCCAAAACCGGCTTTCATGACCTCAAAATCACCCTGAACAACGGCATGACCGTGTCGAGCAACCAGTCGCTCATCACCCGTGGCCAGCCGCTCGACATGCGTGATACACGCCAGAATCTCTCGCTTGTCGAGGTGCAGAACCACGAAGACGGCCTGTATCTCGCAGCCGAAGTGCCACTGCATAAACTCGGCGAGTTCATCGGCCGTCTGACTCTGCGCCGCAAGCTCGACGACAGCCGCATGAAAAGAACCGCCAGAAATCTGCAGGCGGAAACTGCAGTCGCGGTTAAAGAAACGATCACAGCGTCTTCACTGGCTGAATCATACCGCCAGGAACTGGCAAAAGAGCATCTGCTCAACAGTATCCGCAAAGAAGACGTGTTCAACATCAGATTCGGCAACGCCACCTGGTCGGTTGGCCGGGTAAATATCGCAAAAACCGCTGATGGCGAACAGGTAACCATTTACCTCGCCATTTCGCAGGAAAAAATGCTGTCACTCGTCGAAGACGCCCGCATGCGTAACCTCAGCGTCACTGGCTGGGTGCTGGTAATCGCCCTGATCATCTCGGTCGTGTTTTCTGAAAAGGTTCTGCTGTCACGCATACGCCAGCTGCGTGACGGTGCCAACATCATTGCCGGCGGCGATCTCGGTTTTCAGATAACCTCGGTGCACGGTGACGAACTCGGCAATCTGGCCAGATCATTCAACCGCATGGCCGCCAGCCTCAAGCTAAACCGCGACCATCTGCAGCATTATGTCGAACACATCGAAAAGCTTGCCAACTACATTCAGAACATTCTCGGCAGTCTCAAAACCTGCGTCATCACCTGGAACATCGCCGGGCATATCGAAACCGCCAACCAGGCCGCACTGCACGAGTTCAGCGACCTGTTTCCGACACTAGAAGGTCTGTCGCTCAAACAGTTTCTCAGCAAGCTGCCGAAAAGTTCACGAAAAGAAATTATCAAAGGCTGGCGCACCGTCAGAGAACCGGGCAACCGCCAGTTCGAGATCGAAATCAACCCCGGCAGCCATGCCGGCCGCAAGGTTCTGCAGGGTGGCTTCTCGCTGCTGCTCGACAATGAGCGCAACCCATACGGCCTGATTCTCACCCTCAGTAATATTACCCAGCGCAAGATCATAGAACAGCAGCTGTATCACGCCGACAAATTGAGCTCGATCGGCCAGCTCGCTGCCAGCGTCGCGCATGAAATCAAAAACCCGCTCGCCTCGATCAAAACGCTCGGACAGCTTCTGCAGGAAGAAACCCAGCCCGAAGACAGCCGTCGTGAGTATATCGATGTCATCGTCGGCGAGGTTAACCGACTGAACATGGTCGTCGAGCAACTGCTTAAATACGCCAAGCCTGAAGACTCAAGCTTTCGCGAAATTGCCTTCGCCGAAATCATCAAACCGGTAATGTCACTGGTACATCACGAGTCAGAAAGACATCGTGTCGTTCTACAGGCCGATTATCTGCCCGATCTCAAAGTATTCGTTGACTCTGAAAAGCTCAAGCAGGTATTCTTGAACCTGATCTTCAACGGCATTCAGGCGATGAACAACGGTGGTCAGATCAGTATCAGGGCGCACAAACAAAGCGAAAGTCCATGGGTAACCATCGAAGTTCAGGATAGCGGTGCCGGCATGTCGGCAGAAACGGTTGCACGTGTATTCGAGCCCTTCTTCACCACCCGCCAGCGCGGCACCGGTCTGGGGCTTGCCATCGTCAAAAAAATTATCGATCTGCATGGCGGAAAAATCGAGGTCAGCAGCGAACCCGGCAAGGGAACCCGCTTTACCATCTATCTGCCGCAAAAACAGGAAGGATGATGCAAGATGCTCTTCAAAACTCACAGTATTCTGGTTGTCGATGACGAAAAATCTATCCTGTTCAGCCTGAAAGCAGCCCTGACCAAAGAGGGCTACACAGTCAGAACCGCTGAAAACCCGGCCGAAGCTCTTAAAATGGTCGAACCCGGCGCTTTTCAGGTCATCATTTCTGATTACAACATGCCCGGCATGACCGGCATGGAATTTCTCGGGCACGTCAAACAGATCGACCCCGAAGCGGTCTTTATTCTGATGACCGCCTACGGCTCTGAAAAACTGGCCATCGAAGCCATGAAGCAGGGCGCCTACGATTATTTTTCAAAGCCTTTCGATATAGAAGAGATGCGCGTCATCGTCGCCAAAGCCTGCGAACGCTTCTCGCTTGCCTATGAAAAGAAAAGCCTCGAAGAACGTTTCCTCGTAGAGCCCGAAGCAGACCGCTTCATCGGCGACTCAGCCGCCACCCGCATGGTCAAGGAAAAAATCGAACAGGTCGCCAAAAGCGACATTACCGTGCTCATTCAGGGTGAATCCGGCACCGGCAAAGAACTCGTCGCACAGGCAATTCAGCGCCAGAGCGGCCGTGCCAGCGGTCCGTTCGTGACTCTCAACTGCGCGGCCCTGCCCGAAAATCTTATCGAAAGCGAACTTTTCGGCTACGAAAAGGGTGCTTTCACTGGCGCCGCCGCCCGCAAACGCGGCAAGTTCGAAATTGCCAACGGCGGCACCATTTTTCTCGACGAAATCGGCGATATGGCCTTGAACACCCAGGCCAAAGTGCTGCGTGTCATTCAGGAACGCGAAGTCGAACGTCTTGGTGGCGTCAAGCCCTTAAAGGTCGATGTGCGCATCATCGCCGCCACTCACAAGGATTTAAAAGAGCTGATCGACAGAAAACAGTTTCGAGAAGACCTTTTCTACCGCATCAACGTTGTCAACATTCAGCTGGCCCCGTTGCGAGAACGGTCTGAAGATATTCCGCCGCTCGTCGAGCATTTTGTCAAAATCGCAGCAACCAAAGCCAACCGCGAAATCAAAGGCGTCACCCCGAAAGCCATGACCGCCCTGAAGAATTTCAAATGGCCGGGCAACGTCAGACAGCTGCAGAACATCATCGAAGGCGCCGCCGTCTTTATCAGAAACAACATGATCGATATCGACAATCTGCCCGAAGAAATCAGGCTCGGCTTTGCACCCGAATCGACCACCGACATGTTCGACTGGATAGCTGAGCAGATTCAGCAGGGGCGCACCCTCGACGACATGGTCGCCCAGATTGAAAAGGAAATGATCAGCCGCACCCTGCGCGACGTCGAAGGCAACCAGTCAAAAGCCGCTCAGATACTTGGTATCAAGCGCGGCACGCTGCAATACAAGATCAAAGCCTACAACCTCGGCTGAAGCATTTTGTAACCAGCCTTGCAGCCAGTTCACCATCAAAATGAAAAGCAACTCGTCATTCCTGCGAAAGCAGGAATCTAAGCCGGCACACACAAATACAAGATTCCCACGTCCGTGGGAATGACGGAGAAATCAACGGCTGATACGGAATAAAACTGGTCAGGTGCCGCTGGCAATCTGTTCGGCCGAATAATAAATAACCCAGGTTTTGAAGTTGCCTTCGTCTGGGATAGAGCCGATGGTGACTTCGAGGTCACCCCAGTTGCCCTGAGCGTAATTCACCAGACGGCAGCCATAGCCTTTCAGCGACAGAATACGAACCGGAGCGGGGGATTCGCCGAGGCCTGAGCCGCGCAGACCGCTGATACCAGAATGTTTACCGCGCAGCTGAATGCCGCTGAACTGATGCCGGGTCGGCGCGTAGCCGGCAAAGCCCGAGGGCAGGTTAAGATCATCGCAGAACAATGCCAGACAGAAGTCATTGAAGAATTCGTTCAGGCCGGCAGTAGAAGGCGAAGCCTGCGGCAGCAGATTCGTTTCGATATCATCGAGCCCCTTTTTCAGGTTAGTGCCGCGTTCAAGAGCTTTTATGGCATTGTAACCACCGCAACGGTCGAAAAGATACTGGGTGAACAGAAACTGCATGCCATGGTGATAGTCAGTCGGAGTGTCGGGCCAGTGGTTCAGCGAGACTTCTTCGGGGTATTGCAGATACTGGCTGACACGGGTGATGTCAATTGTTTTGCCTTGATTGAAGCCAAGGCCGACGGTCTGACGGGCAAAAGCCGAAAGTCCGGCGTTCTGCCACGGTGTGCCGTAGTCGATGGTATTGGCGCGTTTCTGGTTGAAGTAGAACATGCGCTGCAGACTGTCGACAAGCCCGGCATAGAATTCATCTGCGGTTGATTGAAAGCCGGCGGGGCTGGCAAAGAGCACTTCGGTGCCGGCTGAATTTGACGCCGTGGCGTCTTTGTCGCGCGGATCGAAGTAGGCCATGCGTTTCGGGTTGGTCTGAGCCTCCTCGAGCAATGGCGACAGGAACACAACGACACGCGCCTGTGCATCGACATTACCTTCGGGTGGGTCGAGAACACCAAAAGCGGTGGCAATCGTGGCGTAATAGTTATCGAAATTTTTTGCGATGTTCAGAGCATCCGAATCACCGAGAGCGGTCGAATTGATATCGAGATAGACAAGGCTTCTAGTGCCGGAAGCCTTGATAGTGGCCGTCGCCATGATATCATTCTCATAATTCCAGGGGTCGGCGGCCTTGAAATCTCTGACATAGAATTCAAGAGTGTTTGAAGCCGGCTCAGACAGGGCCGGTCGCAGATTTGCCAGGCGTGTTTTAGCCATCGGCGGTTCTGAATCGCCGGCAGAAGACGGCGGTGATCGCCGCTGCACCGGTGTTTCGTTCAGGCGCAGACTGCCAGGCAAGGGCGGAATCTGCGCATAATTGCCGCCCATATAACCTGCGAAACTGTAATAATAGGTATCAGGAAGATCCTGACTGCTATTGTTGCCGGCCTGAACGCTCAAAAAAGCGATGCGTTCGTCTGGTCTGAATTTTGCGATTTTAAGGGTGCCGTTGGGCGCAATTGCCGCAAAATCATAGATGCCGTAACCCGGCATATTCTCGTCGAGAGGGTTGAATGCAGTGTAGGTCATGCCGTTACTCTGCGCCTCATTTACCTGCACCTTGATTTCAGTGCTTCTGCCCGGGGCCAGAACGCTTGAAGACGGCACTTTGAACGAGATGCGATTGTCAGAATAGGTTATGAAACTGGTATGCGGAATCACATAACTGCCGAAAAGCACTTTAACAATGGTCTTGTCTGAACCGAAATTGTAACCATACAAGGTCATTGGCACATCTGGCAGTGAACGTTTCGGTGACATGTGCACCAGCTCGGGTGCGATGGTGACCACCACATCAGAAATGCCTTCGAGGGTATATTCATCGCTTTCGAGGGTCACGGTCAGCAGACCGGTTTTGGCGTTGAGCGGCAGGGTGACGAGCAGTGTCGATGAATTCGGTGAGTCGACGGTCGAACAGGGTTCACCCTTGAGGCGCACGCGATTGAAACGATAAATAGGGTTGAAATTGCGACCGTAGACTCTAATGGTCTGGCCGCCGACGGCGGTCGCCGGCTCGGCCCGCAGAACTACCGGCTTGGCGATGAACTGCAGCGGCTGAGTTTCTTTTGAGGTTTCGTTGTTGATTATCACCCGCACCGGGCCGGTCTCGACTTCGGCCGGCACGCGCACGACAATGCGGTCGTCGCGCATGCTGTTCCAGCTGATGATCGTGGCATCTCTGCCGCTGAAGGTTACCCGTCCGGCGGCGGTGCCACAGCCCCGGCAATAAACTGTAATCTCGTCGCCATCGGTGCCGAGAAAGGGCACCAGAGCGAGCACGGCAAAATCGGGTGAATACGAAGCAGTCTGCGAGGTCAGCTGAAAATTGATGTTTTCTGTGATGCGCCCCGAGAAAACTCTTACGCCTTCTTTAACAACCGGGCTGTAACCGGTAGCACGCGAAATTACCTGATAATCGCCGGCAGCCATCGGGCCGAGAATAAAACGCCCATCTTCACCGGCAACTGCCTGATGCTGAAAGGTTTCGACCACGGCACCCTTGATCACAGTGCCCGTATCGAGCGAAGTAATGGTGCCCTGTATACGACCGGCTTCAAGATCATCGCCGATCGGAGCCGGACCACCACTGAGCTTTTTCGACGACGACGTGCCCCCGCAGCCGGCGGAAAAAACAACTACCAGGCAAAGAATGAGTGCAATAAAACAACGCGGCCGGCACGCTATAAAAAGAGCACTGCAGATTTTATTTTTATGGTGCAGGGTATTCATAAAATACTCTTGTATCTTTTCTTTTGTAAGACTTTGGTCTACACTGTCGGCTGACTTGTCATCAAATAGAAACATGATTTATATACTTCATTTGTGATTAATGGAACAGGGGTGCACAGAGAAAAATACTCAAATTTTTTTCCAAACGCTTTTTTTCGTGTCAAGTTTATCAACTAATCTGCCGAAATGAAAGATGAGAAATACTAGAAAGTTCGTGCCCTCTTTGCAGAAATGAACAGGAGACAAATATGAGGCAGACAAATGCTGAATCTCGACGCTGTAAATCTATGAACATGCGGATTTTACTCTGCATGCTTCTACTGCTTTTTGGCAGTTTGACAGCAGTCATGGCTGACGTCACCAACGTCACGCTCTCAGCAACAGTTCCCGCTGGTGGTGTAATCAACGCCGGTGGCAATGTTTCGCTGAATGCCAGCTGGCAGGGTGACTCACCACCCTATACCGCCAAATTCAAAAAGGGCGGCACTACCATTGTTTCCGAACCTGCCATCACCGGAACCACAGCAAATGTCTCCATTCCGGCGAGCCAGATCGGCGACACAGGCGGCACCTCAGAAAAACTGACTGTTGAAATCGTTGACAACGCCGGCAAAACAGGCACAGCCGTCGCAGACAACGGTGTCGTCGTTGACTTTGTCCCTCCGACTATTACTGCCCAGATAACCAACGGCTCGGTATTTGCCAATACTCAGAGCGTCAGAATTCAGATTACCAGCAATGAAACTATCAAGGCGCCGACGGTCACATCAAATGGCGTCGCTGCAACCATGGAAGGTTCTCTGACCCAGGGCGTAAGCTTTGTTTACAATCTGCAGCTCAGCAGCGCCTTCAGCAATGGTAACTACAGCGTTGCAATTTCTGGCAAAGATCTCTCAAATCCAGAGGGAAGCGCCAACACCGGCAACACTGCCGTCACCTTCACCGTTGGTGCTGCAGCCACAGGCAACACCACCATTGACAGTTCAACTCCCGCCGGCCCGACCAATGCGACTACCGTTTCGCTGACCGGTACCTGCCCCTCCGGTGCATCTACTATTCAGCTTCTTGATGCCGGCAACCCGGTTTCGACCGTTTCTGTCACCGGCACCAGCTGGACAATCGGTCTCAGCCCCGCCGAAGGCACCAGAAGCTACGTGGCAGTCAGCAAAGATACCAATGGCACAGAAATCTCAAGATCTGCGGCATTTTCTCTGGTAATCGACCGCGCCGCACCCGCCAAGCCGGGCCCCGACACTTCATCTGTTCCGACAAATACTAATCAGACCAGTGTTTCCATTCCGGTAAACGTAACCGATGTCGATGCTGAAGTCGCCAAACCGCTTCGGATCCAGGCCCTGGTCAACGGCGTGCCGAAGGGTTCACCGCAGACTGTCAGTGCCAGTCCTGTCAGCGTTTCTGTTCCTCTCGATGCCGGGTTGAACCGCATCACTTTCAGACTCACCGATGCCGCCGGCAATAATTCAGAGCTGTCCGATCCGGTCAATGTCACCCGCGACAGTTCTTCAACCTCGACCAACACAATTGTAACTTTTGATGCTCCGTTCACCATGCCGATTCCGGTTGCCAGCTCAT
Organism: Candidatus Rifleibacteriota bacterium; assembly: GCA_024710355.1. Taxonomy (GTDB): domain Bacteria; phylum Muiribacteriota; class Ozemobacteria; order Ozemobacterales; family Ozemobacteraceae; genus Rifleibacterium. The sequence goes on along the minus strand of JANJUX010000033.1, from coordinate 276,337 downwards.
ACCAGATTGGCGGCGGCGGCTACAAGCTGAAAATGATTTTCAGCAAAGACATGGACTCAACCACAAACCCGGTAATCAACATCACTACCAACGGTGGCGTTAAGATTACCAGCTCTGCCGGCACCTGGACAGCATCAACCACCTACATCGGTGATTTCAACATCCCGACCAATGGCGGCAGCTCTTATGACGGCGCCGCAACTTTGAGTATTACCGGGGCCAAAGATACCTTTGGCAACGTTCTCGACCCGATCAGCGTTCCTTCTGGTGGTGGTTCGGCTTTCTTCATCGACTCCACCCCGGCAGTTGCCACTTTCAATGAAACCACAACCATCTATGTATCGAGCTCAACTCCGAATGTTTCACTTTCCGGTCAGGTCAGCGACAACAGTTCTGGCGTTGGCTACATAGACCTTGTCTGGCAGCCTTTCAACGGCGGTGCCGTTGCTTCGCAGTCGGTTCCGATAATGGCCGCCAGCCCCTCTCCCTGGAGTTACAGCTGGAATGCCTCTTCACTCAGCGCCGGCCAGTATAAGCTCTGGGTAGTAGCGGCCGACCAGGCCAAGCCGAATCCGAATATCGAAAACTATCTCAGCAAGACCTACCGTATTGTAATCGTTGACCGCGATCAACCCTCGGTTTCACGCATCAGCATCGGCAACATGGCTGTTGACATCAACGCCATGCCACAGCCGGTCGTTATTGCGAGTGCAGTTACCAGACTGACCGCCGTGGTTAACGATGGTGGCGACTCTGGTCTTGCATTCGACAACCCCGGCTTTGTTTTTACTCTCGTGCATGACGGCTCAAACGCCAGCATTCTCGGCAACAAGTCCAACAATGGCCGCGATACCATTTTCTTCGACTTCCCTGAGTTGACTCTGCCCGGCACTTACACGGTCACCGTCACTCCGATCGACGTTGGCGGCAACACCGGTGTAACTGCCACCCGCAGCTTTGCCCTCGAAAAAGACGCCCCCGATGCGGTAACTTTCCAGCCGGCCGACCAGAGAATCGCCAATAAAACCCAGGTGGCACTTGCAGAAAATCAGGTCTGGGCTGCTATCAACCATGCCCGGCCAGACTATGTCAATTCAACCATCTCGGTTCGTTACAATGGCGCGGTTGCTGGCAGACAGCTGCCAAGTGCCTCTACTACCGCCCTGGTATGGCAGCTACACGGTGGCACCCTGGCAACCGACCAGAGTCACGATGGCCGTTACGACATGTCGGTCGTTCCGAAAACCACACTTGGTAACACCGGTGCGGCCGTAAATGGCTTCTTCACCTACGACAGCAAACCACCGGTCGTGACCGGCACCGTGCCGTCGATCGACCTCAGTAATAGCAGCAGTAATGTCTGGTTCGGTCTACATCAGTCAGAACTCAGCATCACCGTCTCTGACGCACCGAAAGACATCGTGACCTACGGGCCGAAAATGCCGGCTTCAGCCGGTCTCGCCGGCGTGCAGGTTCCCGGTGATCCGAACTGGTATAACAGCGCCGGTTCAGGCGTCGATACCGCAAACAGTTCGTTCACCTGGGCAATCGGCGCAACCGTATCGCAGGCGGCGACCCCCTCCGGTAATAAACTGGTGCAGACCATCCCCCCGGTGCCTGCCGAGGCCGAAGCCGGTATGACCAACGTTGATTTCACCGTCAGACTTCTCGATCGCGCTAACGACGGTCAGGTCATTCCGAACCTGCTCGCCGCTTCCTACACGCTCAAATATGACTACATTGCTCCCGAAATCACCTCGATCAACAAGCCTAAGGGCGAAAAATACTGCAAAAATACAGTCACTTTCGAAGGTCTGGTCGCAGACAAAGGCACCTCAGAAGAACTGCGCGTCACGGCCGTTGAATGGGCCGAAGGAGCCAGTGCCTGGACAGCTATCGCGGCCAACAACCTTCCTGCCAAGAGCGCAAGTGTAACCGCAACACTTGATATCAGCGGCAAAACTGACGGAAACTACACCATCAATCTCCGTGCCATCGACCTTGGCAAAAACACCTCGGCCGAAAAAACCGCCAGCTTCATCGTTGACCGCACGCCGCCGGTGGCGCCCACCTCAGTTCTGCCATTGCCTGACCAGATCAGCAACAAGCGCAGCTTCGCCTTCAAGTGGAGCGCCAGCACTGACGCCGACCGCTATCTGCTGCAGGTTGCCGATGATTCATCTTTCAACAACATTCTGAATTCTCAAATCAATACCGGTTACAGCGACCTCAAGGGCCAGGTTGTCATAATGACCGAAGGCGCCTTCACCATGCCCAAAGACGGCACTTACTACTGGCGTGTCGCTGCTATCGAAACCTGCGCCGATGGCTACAACATCAGCGCCTTCTCTGCCACCAGAAGATTCACCGTCGATACGGTCAAGCCGATCGTAGTCGAAGTGCAGCCGGCTCCGAGCTCTGCTAACAAGATCTCTACCGGCATGGTCACCTTCACCATCAGGTTCAATGAGCTTATCGATGCCACCATCAACCCCACGGTAAAAATTACCACTGCCGGCGGTCAGCTGATGATGATCGAAAAGACTTCATACAAAGAAGACACCTGGATCGGCACCACGGTAATTCCGAAGAACAGCAGTGCGCTTTATGACGGCACCGCAATCATCTCGATCGAAAATGCCACCGACCGGGCCGGCAACATTATGGCCGCTGACAGCACCAACAGTGTTGTCATCAACACCGGCCCGTCGTTCACCACAAAAATCTTCTCGAACCCTGCCAATGAATTTGAACTGATGATCGTGACCAAAGCCTCTGAAGCTCTGCAGTCACCGCCCTCATGTTCAGTGCAGCAGAGTTCGGCCAGAACTCCGGTAATCATGAACTTCCTGAAAGAACGCTTCTACGCCGGTTCTTACAAAATCGACGTCACCAGCCCGGGCAAAGCCTACATCGACATTTCAGGCACCGACCTCTATGGCATGGTGGGCAACGACTCGTTCCAGTTCACGGTTGCCGACCTCAACGCCTCACAGCGCCTGAACATCGTTTCAGGCTCGGGCCGGGCAACCCTGAAAGGTGCTGAAAACTCTGCCTTCGCGCCGACAACGATTTATATGCTCGACCGCGAACAGCTCGAATCACCGTTTGCCGCATCGAACTTCAGAGCCAGTGCTTTGCCCGGCGTAAAAGCCTCGACCAGACCGGCAGAACTCACCAGTCTTGCCGCTCTCGAAGAAATCGGGCCGGCTGACCTCAAACTGAAAAAGCGCCTGCTCTACACCGCTGATGTCAGCAACGAAAGAATCAATGTGCCCGCCGAAAAAGTTCATATCTACCGTCAGGACAGCAAAGGCAACTGGGTTTTCCAGGGTGGCGTGCTCAAAGACAGCATGATCTCGGCTGAGCTCACCGGCCTGGGCCGCATCGCACTGATGGCCGACATGACCGAACCCTCGGTTTCAGACATGAGTCCGGCCAATCTTGAAAAGCTCGACACACCGATGCCCGAGATCAAGGGTTTGATCGCCGATGGCGGTTCAGGTCTCAAAAAAGACAGCTTCAAACTGTTCATCAATGAACTTGAAGTCTCCGGCGCGGTTCTCGATGAAAATGGAAATTTCAGCTACAAACTGAAGCAACCGTTGCCGAAAGGTAAACATGAGATCAGTTTCGAAGTGGCTGACCAGGCCGGCAATATTCTGAAGAAGTCGTTCCAGGTCGAAGCTGCCGGGCCGTTCTCTCTCGACGAATTCATGCCCTACCCGAACCCGGCAACCGGAAACGCCATGTATTTCAACTACAACTTCGGCCAGAAGCCTGACCAGGTGCGGTTGAAAATCTATGACACCGCCGGCCACAAGGTCGCTGAATTCGACACCTTCGACTTCTCGAACGCAGCGAAAGGCAGGGTAAGATGGGATATGCGCACTGACAGCGGCAAATCTGTCGCCAATGGCGTCTACTTCTATCGCCTCGACATCAACCGCGGCGGTCAGACTCTGAAGAAACGCGGCAAGTTCGCAGTAATGCGCTGATTGCAGCAAAGGAGATCATAAAATGAAAAGAAAGCTTATCACAGCCCTGCTGCTGGTTACGCCCCTGATGATCGGCCTGACCGGCTGCACCGGCGGCGTTAACGGCGAAGGAACCGGAAGCTACTCACAGACAGTCGGAACCCCGATTATCAGAGGCAACGCCTTCAACGATCTCGGCTGGGAAAATATCCGCAAGGGCCAGTATGACAGCGCCATTGCTCAGTTCAACAAAGTGCTCGGCGACAACCCGACCGAAGATGAAAAGGCCGAAGCCAACAACGGCATCGGCTGGGCCAAAGCCTACCTTGGTCAGCTTAAAGACGGCATGCCCTGGTTTGAAAAAGCCAAAGATCTGTCGAATGATGCCAAAGTAGGTCTGGCTGCCGCTTACATTCAAAAAGCCTCACGCTCAGACATGGAAATGGTGGTCGATCTGCTCTACAAGCAGCTTGGCAAAGAAAACCCGCACTTCGCCTATGCTTCCCGCCGCAACACCGGCGTATCAGATTCCGAAGCGCATGCAATGCTCGCCTATGCCTTTGCGTCCATCGGCGAAAATGACAAGGCAAGAGAACAGCTCGACTACGCCAAAGAGCTGAACCCGGCTTTTGCCGGCACCTCGATTGAACAGCTCGTTAACGTAACCGAGTTCCTTCTCAACTGATCATTAATCCGAAATAAGACGGTGCAGCTGGTGCTGCACCGTTTTTTATTTAAGGGCTGTTTGTGATAATGCCGATAGTTCTCCCATAGCTATAAATTTCCTCGGAGGCATTATGAAGAACACGCGAAAAATCGTCGCCCTGCTGCTGGCGATGGTTGTTCTGGTCGGCATTACCGGCTGTTTGAAAAGCTCCAGCTCGGTCAGGGGTAATGTTACCGGCAAGGTTTTCGATTCAAATGGTAAAGCCCTTCATAAAGCGAGAGTCGAAGTTTACGGCGCCAACCAGTCGGTTCTCACCGATGAACTTGGCCGCTACAGCATTGCAAATGTCGAGCCGGGCCAGAAAAAGCTGGTTGCGACCTATGATAACAAATCAGTCGTTAAAATCGTCGAGATCGTTCGCGGCGAAACCGTTGAAAATGCCGATCTGACTTTCTCGGTCATCGACGGCCTGCCCCCGGTCATTACGGAAGTGGCCGTGACCAGCCTCACCGAAAATTCGGCGCTGATCGCCTGGAAAACCAACGAATCCTCTGACTCGACCGTCGATTACGCTACCGGGCCGGTTGGTCTGACTCCTTACACGATGCTCGCTTCCGACCCGTCGATGGTCACAGAGCACAGCGTTACCTTAAGCGGCCTGTTGCCTGGTCAGACATATCATTTCAGAGTCAGATCACTCGACTTTGAGCGCAACGAAGGCGTTTCGTCAGACTACCAGTTCGCAACACCCAGCGGTGCGGCACCCAATACCCCGACCAGCTTCGCCATTGCCGCGCCGACCGAAATGGAAAGGGTCGTGCTGACCTGGAACAACAACACCGAAAACGATCTGCGTGGCTATAACCTTTACCGTTCAGAAGCCGCGGCCGGAACTTTTACCCGGGTTAACGCCGACCCGATTTCGTCGGGTGTCGGCAGCACCACCTATCAGGATGAAGGACTGAAGATCGCCTGCAAATACTATTATCGCCTCAAAGCCGTCGATGTGGCCGGCAACGAAAGCCTGCCCACCCAGACGCTCGCTGTCGTCACCCCCGGCACCCTCGCTGAAAACCGCACCTGGAAAGCCGCCGAAAGCCCGTATATCGTTCAGGGCGACATCAGAATCCGCGGTGGTGCAGTTCTTACTGTTGAACCCGGAACCGAAATCAGATTCACCCAGAAGGATTCTCTGCCCGATTCTCAGGGCACCAGCATGGCCGATCTCATTGTTCAGGGTGGCCTGATGGCGGTTGGCTCAGAGAACAGCCGCATATTGTTCACTTCCGCCGAGAGTTTCCCGCGCAAATCGGTCTGGGGCGGTATCGCCTTTCTTGGCACCAACCAGCCAGAAAACATGTTGCGATACGCCACCGTCATGTTTGCTGACACCGGCATCAAGAGCGAAGGTTCGACGCCTTCAATCGAGAACTGCGAATTCGGTCTGTGCGGTATGGGGCTCAATATCGGCCTGTCGACCGCGCTCAACGTCAGATATAACACGATCAGAGACTGCGACGTCGGCATGGTTTCGGCGAACTCGAACGTTCGCAACAACCTGTTCATCGATAACCAGACCGGTATCGCCATTCTCGGCAACGACTTTTTCGAAAACAACACCGTCGACTGCCTGATCGGCGTGCAGGTCGATTTCGGCAACCCGACGATCAAAAACAACATCATCGCCTATACCGGCAGCACCAGGGCCATTTACGCCATCAATCAGACCCAGAGCAACGCCACGCCGAGCGTCAGTTTCAACAATATTTTCAATTACACGATTCCGTTCAATGGCACCAACGGCACCGGCACTGCCAACATCGAGGTCGACCCGCTGTTCGTTGCTGGGATTCCCTATGATTACCACCTGAGGAAAATTGCCGACGGCTACGCCAGCGATTCGCCCAGTCTTACTGCCGGCGAAGCCGGAGCTCAGCAGGGTCGCTACGGACCCTGACAGAATGCCGCAAATACGCGTAAATAAGCAGGGGCTCAGCATGCTGAGCCCCTGCGGTCTTTTAGACCTCGGAATAGAAAAGACGTCAGCCCTCTGCGTCTGGATCTGTGTCTGGTTCTGAATCGCCCTCGGGTTCGCCGCCTTCGGTGAGTTCGCCTTTTTCGTAGGCTCTGATCCACCAGTTCATCAGTTCACCATTTTCTTTGAGAAAGTCCTTGAAGCTCTGGTGGTGACCGTCTTCGCAGTCCTGTTTGAACTGGTCGGTGACAAACTGGGTAAGCGGCTCGCGCACCGACGGGTCGAGAAAAACGCCGGCTCCGACGAGAAATCTGGCTTCGCCCAGGCGCAGCACGCGGGTAAACAGGATGCTATCGTCAGGAACGCTGTCTGAACCGACAGACTCGGCAACCTGAAATTCTTCGCCGAGAAATACATCTTTAAGCGTCATCGAAGTGCCGGGCACAACCTCTTTTACCTGCAGAAGGGTGAGGTGAGTTTCTTTCAGGGCCTGGCAGACCTGCATTTCCTGAAGGTTCAGCTCGTCGGCGTGGCGGCGGATAAATTCATCCATCAGGCAGTTGCCGGCCGCGTCGCTGTCGTCGAGCAAAAACCAGCTGAGAAACAAAAATTCTTCAGTCGGGTCGAATTCGTATTCTTCGCCTTCCTGCAGGTTATAGAAAATTTCGAGCGATTCGCCGAGATCCTGCAGAAATTCTTCTTCAAGAGTAAAGGCCATCAGCTTGGCAAAAAGTTCGCTGAACAGGTTTTTAATAATTTCAATCTGTGGTGACATACTGGCCCGACTCCTTTGTTGATCAGCTAAATGTAACGCTTTTCCCCAACAAAAGCAAGTACCAGTTAGCATTTTCACAGTCGGCAGTCAGGCCGCTTTATTGTGTTCGCCCTGAGCGGCTTGAATATGAGTTGATTTTAGGCAGGGTTTGCAATAATCTGTCAGAAGGCTGAACCCATTCGGTGCAGTAAAGAATAAGACACCCGCAGACACCGGAAAACCAGAAACGTTCAGCGATTAAAGACATGAATAAAATCGTCGAAAAGCAGAGATTATCAGAACTTGTCTTCAAATTTATCGTAGAGGCCCCGATGATCGCCAAATCGCGCAAACCGGGCAACTTCGTCATTCTCAGAATCGGTGCGAAGGGTGAAAGAATTCCTCTCACCATCGTCGACTCAGACATCGAAAAGGGCACCATTACCCTGATCGTTCAAAACGTCGGAGCCAGCTCGGGCAAACTGTGCGCCCTCGAAACCGGCGACTGTATCACCGACCTGGTCGGCCCGCTCGGCAAAGCCACCCACATCCACAAGCCGGGTACCATTCTGGCTATGGGCGGCGGCGTTGGCATCGCGCCGCTCTACCCGATCGTCGAAGCGTTCAAAAAAGCCGGTAACCGCGTCATTACTGTTCTGGCGGCCCGCAACAAAGACCTGCTGATTCTCGAAAAAGAAATGCGTGAATATTCGGATGAGGTCATCATCATGACCGACGACGGCTCTTATGGCCGAAAAGGTCTGATCACCGATGGCGCCGAAGAAGTGATCAAACGGGAAAAGGTCGATGAATGCGTTGCAATCGGCCCGGCCATCATGATGAAATTCGCTGCACTGCTGACAAAAAAATACAATATCCCAACCCAGGTCAGCCTCAATACTATCATGGTCGACGGCACCGGCATGTGTGGCGCCTGCCGCGTCACCGTCAACGGCGAAACGAAGTTTACCTGCGTCGACGGCCCCGAATTCAACGCCCATCAGATCGACTTCGACGAAATGCTGCAGCGCCTGCGTGCCTACAAGAACGAAGAAGATCAGGCCCGCAAGAAATAACCGCGAGGAACCAGAAATGACTGATTACAGCGAAATTCTCAAACAGGAAAGAAATGCCGCCTGGCGGGCTGAACTGCGCAATGCAGTGCCAAATAAAGACCGCATCAATATCGAGCGCGTTCACATGACCGAAGCCGAGCCACACGAACGCATCAAATCACAGACCTGCGAAGTAAACAAGGGCCTCACCCCAGACCAGGCAAGACGCGAAGCCAGCCGCTGCATGGACTGTGTTAACCCTACCTGCATCGAAGGCTGCCCAGTCAGCATCAATATTCCCAAATTCGTTAAATATATCGAAGCCGGCCATTTTCTCGATGCCGCTGCCACTCTGAAAGAATTCAGCGCCCTGCCCGCCGTCTGCGGCCGCGTCTGCCCCCAGGAAAAGCAGTGCGAAGCCAAATGCTTCTACACCCAGAAAATGAAAAAAGACCCGGTGGCCATCGGCTATCTCGAAAGATTCGCCGCCGATTACGAGCGCGAATCAGGTAAAATTCAGGTCCCGAAGGTCGAAAAACGCAATGGCATCAAGGTTGCCGCCATTGGTTCAGGCCCGGCTTCTCTGTCGTTCGCCGGCGACATGATCAAATTCGGCTACGACGTAACCGTTTTCGAAGCGCTGCACGAAATCGGCGGCGTTCTCAAATACGGTATTCCTGAATTCCGTCTGCCGAACGCTATCGTCGATGTCGAACTCGATAACCTTCGCCAGATGGGCGTTAACTTCGAAAAGAACTTTGTGGTCGGCAGAACCGCCTCATTCGAAGACCTCAAAGAACTTGGCTACAAATCCTTTTTTATCGGCAGCGGCGCCGGTCTGCCTAATTTCATGAATATTCCGGGCGAGAATCTCAATGGCGTCATGTCGTCGAACGAGTATCTGACCCGTGTCAACCTCATGTATGCCAACCAGAGCGACTCTGACACCCCGGTTCTGCGCGGCAAATGCGTCGCAGTCGTCGGCGGCGGCAACACCGCCATGGATGCCGTTCGCACCTCAAAACGCCTCGGCGCCGAACGCTCGATCATCATCTACCGCCGTTCACGTGACGAAATGCCGGCCCGCCTCGAAGAAATCAAGCATGCCGAAGAAGAGGGCATCGAATTCATGAATCTGGCGAACCCGATCGAATACCTGCCCAACGCTGAGGGCCGCGTCGCCAAGGTTCGTCTGCAGCGCATGAAACTTGGTGAACCAGATGCTTCTGGCCGCCGCAAACCGGTGCCGATCGAAGGCGATATCGTTGAAATCGATATTGATCTCGCGATCGTTGCAATCGGTGTTTCGCCAAACCCGCTGATTCCGGCCTGTCTGGCTGGCCTGAAAATGTCAAAATGGGGAACCATAGAAGTCAACGAACAGACCATGCAGTCGTCGATTCCCGAAGTTTTTGCCGGCGGTGACATCGTCAGGGGCGGCGCCACGGTAATTCTGGCAATGGGCGATGGCCGCAGGGCTGCCGCTTCGATGCACGACTATCTGAAAAACAGATACAATCTGTGAACGGGGAAAAACCATGATCAACCTGAAAACCAGATTCTTCGGTTTCGAACTCAAAAATCCACTGATCGTCGCCAGCAGCAGCCTGACTGCCGATGCAGATAAAATCAAGGCCTTCGCCGAAAACGGCGCCGCGGCTATCGTTCTCAAATCGGTCTTCGAAGAAGAGATCATCAATGAATACAATCAGATCGGCGAAAGCAAATCGGCTTCGCACTTTGATGAATTCATGGATTATTTCGACTACAAGATTCGCGATCAGGTTCTTGCCAGTTATGGCCGTCTGATCAAGGCAGCCAAAGAAGTCAGCAAAGCCCCGATCGTTGCCAGCATCAACTGCGTTTCGGCCGGCGACTGGCTGCAGTTCGCCTCACAGGTACAGGATGCCGGCGCTGACGCCATTGAACTTAACCTATTCGTCATGCCTTTCGACCCGACGCGCAGGGCCGAAGACACCCGCCGCTTCTACATCGATACGGTCAAAGAAATTACCCGCCGGGTAAAAATTCCGGTTGCGGTAAAGATCAGCAGCTACTTTTCTGATCTCGCGGCTATCTGCCACGAACTCGACGGCGAAAAACTCGCCGGCATCACCATGTTCAACCGCTTCACCAGCCCCGACATCGATATCGAAAAGGAAAAGGTCATCGAAGCCGGCACCCTGAGCAGCGAAAACGAATACCTGCTGCCACTGCGCTGGGTCGGCATTCTCAGCCCCCGCCTCAAATGCCCGATTGCCGCTTCAACCGGCGTGCACGAGGCCAGACATGTGATCAAGATGCTGCTTGCCGGTGCCAGTGCCGTGCAGATGGCCTCAGCCTTCTACAAAAAGGGCCCAGCCTACATTGGCGAAATTCTCAAAGGACTCGAAGCCTGGATGGACAAAAAAGGCTACGAAAGCATCGGCGACTTCAAAGGCCGCCTCAGCCTGACCAAAGCCGCCAACCCGGCCCTCTATGAACGCGCCCAGTATCTCAGCAGCTTCGGCGGCTACGCCGGCTCATAAGCACAACACAGACACCCGCAAACTCCCGTAATGCGAAACAGCACTGCGGGAGTTTTTTTTGCAAACCAGCTGGTAGACTGGGCCGGCCAACCGGTGCAGCTTTGTTTATGCATCAGGCTGAGGGTTGGGGTTTTCGGCGCTTCAGGCGGCGCAGAATCATTTCGGCAGCTTTGTCGGCTTCTTCGATTTTCAGCAGTCGCGACACGAGATACAGTGCCGCCAGCCCGACAAATACGGCGACGAGCATTGCTGTCAGAGCGTTAAAAAAGCCACCGACCGGCAGCATACCGATGTTGCTACCAAGCAAGGGCGATGTGAACCGGTAAGTCATTGCCGACACGATACCGGAAACGCCGGTAGCGGCAAAAATGCGGGCCATTGCCGGCATCAGGGCGAAACGACTGAAACTGCCGATGCGCTTTTCCAGCATGAAATAAAGAATACCGGCATTGAACATAGCTCCGATGCCGGTGCTGAGAGCCAGACCCCAGTAACCGAACGGGTGAACCAGGATCAGATTGAGAATGATATTGACTACTACGGCGGTAACACTGGCCATGACCGGCACTTTCGTTTCGTCGAGCGTATAAAACGCCGGGCCAAGAATCTTGATCAGCGAGTAGAACAGCAACCCGACCGCATAGGCCTGCAGAGCAATGGCGGTTGCGGTCGTATCGGCAGCGGTGAAGCGCCCGTGCTGAAATATGATTCTGACCACCGGCTCGGCCAGAGCCATGATCGCAAAACAGGCATAAAGATTGATGAACGAAGAGAGTCTGATCGAGCCAGCGAGCGTCTGGCCCATGCCATCACGATCTCCGGCAGCGATCTGCCGAGAGATGACCGGCAGGGTCGCCTGCGCCACCGCGACGCCGAACAACCCGAGCGGCAGTTGCATGACTCTGAAGGCATAACCAAGCCAGCTGACCGCGCCTTCACCCTGCGAGGTGGCGAGAATGGTGCTGATGGCAATATTGATCTGGGTGGCGGCAAGCCCGACCGTGCCCGGAACGATCAGCTTGACGATTCTCTGAATACCAGGGTCGTTAAAGTTCAGCTGCCATCTGAAGCGGTAGCCGTGGCGAAAAAGGGCCGGCAGCTGCACAGCGAACTGCAGCAGGCCGCCAAGCATGGCGCCGATAGCCATTCCGGTGATGGCAGGCATGTCGAATTCTTTGGCGAACGGGCAGATCAGCCAGCCAGACAGAATCATCGACAGATTGAGAAAAACCGGGGCAATTGCCGGAATGAAGAACTCACCGAGCGAGTTGAGAATGCCCATCGAAATTGCCGCCCACGACACCGCCAGCAGAAACGGAAACATGATGCGGGTCATGGCCACGGTCACTTCAAATTTTTCAGGGTTCGAAGTGAACTCTGGCGCCAAAGTGCTAACCAGCAGAGGGCTGGCAATGATACCGACGAGAGTCAGGGCACCAACCACGACAAGAATGGCGCAGAAAGTGAGGTTCGTCAGTTTGAAAGCTTTCTGTTGCCCGTCTTTTTCGAGAATACTGTTGAAAGTAGGCACAAAAGCCGCGCTCATCGCCCCTTCGGCAAACAGGTCGCGCAGAAGATTCGGAATACGGAAAGCGACATTGAAAGCGTCAGTCCAGATGCCGGCCCCGAAGAGATAGGCGAACGTCTGCTCACGCACCAGTCCGGCGATGCGGCTGAAAAAGGTGGCAACACCCATCACCGCCGCGGAGCGGGCAATTGAAGGCTTTTTCGTTTCCTGGCTCATGTTCAGTCGGTAACCGGGTTGATCACGAGAATTTCATCGGTGGCGTCGATCTTGTGATTGCGCGGGTTAACGATAACCGGTTTACCCTTTGGCTTGATACCAACCATGGTAAAACCGAGCTCACGGTTCAGAACGCCAATTGCCTCTTCGCTGGTTTTGCCGACCACTTCATTGGGCGGGTCGATAAAGGTCAGAGTGTTGCCGGATTCGCGCGACAGCAGGTCTTTGAAGAAGGCCAGCAGGCCCTCGTGCATCGCGACACGCGCCAGAAGCTTGCCCGAAACCTCGCCCTGAATGACCACGTCTTCGACGCCGCCCATTTTGAGATGCGAAGCATATTCCGGGTTGTATATCTCGGCCGAGGTATGAATATTCGGGTTGAGTTTTTCGATAGTAAGGGCCGCAAGAATTGTGCGGGCGTCGATATCCTGGGTGGTGCGGTTTTCGCCGTCTTCTGAAAGAATTACGGCGGCGACGGCACGCTCAACTCCGGCTTTTTTGAGGGTTTCCATGCGGGTAAAGTCTTCTTTGAGGATACTGACACGATGGGTTTTGACATTGCGGTTCTGTAATTCTTCGAGACTGGCCTTTTCTGAAACCATAAGAATTTCGGAATGCTTAAATGCCGGATCGAGCAGAAATTCTGCTGCAAGAATAGCGGCCTTGGTGCTGAAACCGCAGATAATGATGTGTTTATTGAGGTCGTCAGGGTTTGCGGGTTTGTGCATGGCGCTCTCCTTGAGTTTATCATACATGATTGCCGAAAAAGTACCGGTCAGCATTGCAAAAACGCCCATTTCAAAGACAAGCAGAACGAGAAACACGATCTTGCCGCCAAACGAAACGGGGTAATCGGCGTATTCACCTGCCATCATCGAAAACAGCGATTTCCAGAAGGCGTCGACGGGCGTAGATATCCTGTCGGTGAGGCCGGCTTCAAACTGCGAAAAACCAACCGCGCCGAAAATTACCGCAAAAATGGCAAAACTCGAAATCACGCAATATTCGAGCAGGCGACCGGCAAAGATCCTCTGAAAAAAAACGAAGCGTCTCTGAATACTTGTTCCGAGCGAAAAAATACGAAACAGGCGGAGCAGACGCAGAACGCGACCGACTCTGAAAATGCGCAGCATCGGCATTACCGCGAGAATGTCGATCCAGAATTCGCGTAGAAAAGCCGTGGTCGAAATGCTTATCAGCCAGCGCAAACTGAGCTCAAAAATAAAAATCAGCGTCAGAAAATCATTGATCGTCTGAATCTTCTCAAGCTTTGCTGCCGGCAGCCCGACAAAAGTTTCGACCAGAATAAGAATGACCGAAACCAGAATCAGAAGCATCAGCGTCAGGTTGAAGCGGGCCGATTCGAACAGCCAGCGCAGCCACGGAAAAGACTTCGAAGCCGTTTCGATCTCGTATTTAAACCTGATATGCTTTTTCATAGCCCGATTGTAGAGTATCAGCCCGGCAAAATCAACCCGCCCGCAACTATAGATTACTTCATAAATCAGGCTGAACCGGTTCATCGGCCCGGTCTATCAGTCGGGTTGCTTCAAAAACAATTCTATTTTCGATTTGCAGTAATCAATAAACTGCTTTCTTGTTCGTACACTGTCAGAAGGGTATGGTATAATCAGATGTTATGAGGCTTCAGCTGCACCCGAAAAAGGGCAATATCACGATCATTCTGCTCGGCCTTATCAGCGTCATGCTGATAATGGTAGTGGCGCTGTCGAAGCGCATGACCGGGCATACCCAGCTGCTGACGCTCAGCGACTACACGCAGATTACCCGCTACTTTCTCGAATCCTATGCCGGTGACGTGCTGCAGCAGATAAACATGAACGTCAACGAGCCCGATTCTGAGCTGTACAATGCTTTCAGAGGGCCGCCCGGTCGCCAGAAACTTAAAACCGGCTTTTACAAGCCGGCCGCCATGCTGAAAAAGCTCGCTGACGAACTTAAAATCGAGTTGCAGCTCCCGCCCGAGATTGTTTTTTCGCAGGCCGAAGAACTTGGTTACCCGCCAGGTTTCGACTGCCCGAATGATTTCAAGGGCAGCGAAAAGAAGGGCCTGCTCGAAATCGTCTGCAAGGCAAAATTTCACGGCCGCCAGTATGCGCTGCGCGTGCAATACCCCTTTACGGTCGTAATGCGTATGACTCCGGTTCTTAAAGATTTCATGCTGTTCGTCGACAAAATTGCGGCAGAACAGGGCCGCGACAAGATCGGTCCGAACGACCATGTCAATATCATGTTCACCAAAGAAGGCAAGCACCCAGAAGAAGCCGACAGCCAGGCGCTCAGTCACGCCGGCAATATCAGAGTCAAATCGGGCTTCAAATACCGCCCGATGATTCTGCTGCCGCCACTCGACGAGACCGAATACAACAGTCCCGAGCTTTCGGGCAAGGTTTTTCTCGGCCCCTCTGACGAGGCTGTCTACCTGAACCTCGCCGGGGACACGCGTGAAGCTGTTGCTGATGCACCAGGCAGCGACAGCGACGCAGAATTCACCGCCAGCGTCGGGGAAATGTTTCTCGTATCGCCAGAAACCCTCAAAGTTGCCGACGTAACGAAAGACTTCGATTTTGTTCCGGTGTTCATGAACAAGAACGGCGAATTCATAAGAATGATGGGTCAGGACGTCGAACTTAAGCACAAGCATATCGCTAAAATGGGCATTCTGGGTTTTTCCAGCGAGGTCGTGCCCGAAATCGGCGAGATCTTCAAAGATACTGCCTATTCACCCGAAGATTTTTTCAACAAAGGCTCAGGCGCCAGTGAATTCTGGCAGAAACTCGAAGGCTACGGCCATGGCTACATGGCTTTTTCTAGCGGACTCAAACTCATGGGCATCAGGCCCGACATCGGCGGTCATGCGCGCCGGCAGATTTTCGGCAACGTGCTCGGCCGCTTCTTTGTCATGACTTTCTGGTGGCCGCCTTCCGGCGGCGGCGAGCCGCTCAAATACGACGAGAATCGCAGCCCGACTGACTTTCCCGAGCGCGAAGTTTACGGCTCGGTCAAATACAGTTTCCAGCCGCTGCTCGACAGCCAAAAATATCAGGATTTCATGTCGCGCATGGTTTCGGGCAAAAACTGGAACCCTCGCAGCGGCAGCGCCGACAACCTTCCCGATGGCTTTATGCCGATGAATGCCGACTTTGACAAGCAATCGAAAAAGATTTTCATGCACGGGCAGTTCAAAGCCAACGATGGCTTTGCCGCCCGCGACAAACTCGAAGAGCTTGGCCGCAGCTGGTTTGCCGTCGAAGAGGCAAAAGATAAAACTGCAAAAGGTGCTGAGAGCCGTGTCGGACGCACTTACATGAGTGGAGAAGAATTTCTTGAAGCGGCCGGTGTCAAGCAGGGCAAGTTCAAGGTCAACGGCATCGTTTATGTGAAGGGGCCGTTGAAAGTGCCGCCGCTGAAAATGGAGAACGAAGAGATCGGCGGCGGTGTCGTGCTTGTCGATGGTCCGATTTCGCTCGAAAGCATCACGCGCGGCTACGATATCGATACCGGCCAGTTCAAGCTCGGGCCACCGGGCAATATGCTCGGACGCGGGCCGGCCTACGACTTTTACAAGAAGATCAAGACCGAAATCACTCAGGAAAGCTTTCTCACCTTTGTCAGCCTGCGTGGCGACCCGATCACGATCAAAGGCGAGGCCCTGATCGGGGTGCAGCTGATCTGTCTCAACGACCAGAACAACACCCCTTACGATCAGATCATGTGGTCATCTGGCATTCGCAAAGAAATCGTCTTTGTCGGCGGTATCGCCTGCAATTATCTTAACCTGCCGAAGCGTCTCGAAGAGTTCGGGCAGATCAAAAGTTCGTGCAGCCTGCTGAAGGCCCCGTTCTTCATGTATCATTCGGCGATGGCGGCGCAGAAACCGGCGCTGGCCGTGCAGATGATGGAAAACATGCGCGGTTATCTGCTGACCGCCGGCCGGGTGGGCAAGGATGACGACGATGAATAGCAGATATTATCACCGCAAGGGCATGTCGATGATAGAGCTGCTCATCGGCGTGACGATTTTCGGGCTGGCGATGCTGCCTCTTATGTGGCTGGGCACGACGCAGACGCGCGGGGCCTATTCGGTCGGCAAACACATGATGGCCGGGCAGATTGCGGCGAGTTTCCTCGACAGTCTGCTGGGCCTGCCGTATAAAGAATGTCTCGAAAAGATCAAAAAGCTTTCTGGCAGAGGCAAAATGAAGGTTCTCGATGACGAAGACCTGAAGAAGACCCTGAATTCGCTGCAGGAAGACGGCATCAAAAAAGACATGGAAACCTCCTTTCGCTATTTCAGGTATCAGTTCGGCTACTCACAGGATGAGCCAGCGCGCATTCTCAGACTCGACCTCGAGGTTTTTTATCGTGTCGAAGAGTCGGACGAGAAAACCGAGCAGTCGGTCAAGCTGTCGGTGCTGAAGTTCGGAGAGCGCAATGGCTGAAAGACCTGATAACGGCCGCCATGGGGTCACGATGATGGAAATAGTCATCGTCGTGGCGATTTCGAGCATGGTGCTGACAATGGCGATGCTGCTTATGAACCGCACCACCAGGCATTTCAAAAAGGGCACCGACATGCTCAACATTCAACGCCTGATGGACAACATCGTCGAGCGCATCAGAACCGACGTTCGTTCGCTCAAACGCATCATACCGGCTGAATGCAACGAAAATTCGTTTTCGTTCTACGCCATTCGCGATGGCGACGAGAAAAAGATCAGATATACCTATGATAAAGACAAGGCGACGCTGTTCCGCAATGAGCAGGGCAAAGAGTCGAATTTTCATGGGGCGCGGCAGGTCAAATCATTCATGTTCAAGCCCCAGATCGACGACGCCGGGCGGTTCAGTTTTCTCAATGTCGTCATGCAGCTGATTTCAGACGAAAAGGGCGGTGGCAAGGCTTCGACCCTGTCGATCGCCTGTCAGTTTTACTCGACTTGTGTCGAATCCGAGCTTAAAATAGGCAATCTAAGAAAAAAGGCAAAGTAACCAGGAGGTTCTGTCATGCATAAATTCAGGTTTCTGGCATTGATTCTGGTGGCGGTTCTGATCATGAACGCGCCGCTCGCCGCTTCTGAAGAAATTTTGAAGAAGGGCCGCGCCCTGCAGAGCGCCAAGAAATTCGATGAAGCGCTGCAGCTCTATAAAACCGCGCTCAAGGAAACACCGAGCGAAGATCTCTACGTCGAATCGGCCTCGCTGCTCGGCAAACTGCAGAAATACGACAACGCCGAGACGGTTCTCAATAAGGGCCTCGAAACCTACCCTGACAGTCTGTCGATCAAGAATCTGATGGGTCTGATAAAGTTCAGGAAGGGCGACAAAGAAGGCGCGAAGAAGGTTTTCGAAGAAGTTCTCGCGAAAGATGTGAAGAACGCCTTTGCCACTAAATGGCTCGAAAGCGTCAACAAAGGCGAAGATGGCGGCAGCGAAGCGGTTTCGGTCGCTTCTGAAACCGAAACCCTGCCATCAAGCACCGATGATTCGGCACAGGCCTACAACCCTTCAGCCGATGGTGCTTACAATGCTTCGAGCCCTCTTAGTCTCGAAGAGCAGAAAGAACTGGCAGTCAAGCTCTATACCGAGATGACCGGCCTCGAAAAATGGGAACTCGACACCTTCAAGGAACTGCACAAACAGGTCATCGAACGCTGCCCGCAGACCGACCAGGCCCAGGAATCCTGCTGGCGACTGTCGAATCTCTATCTGCTCGGCGAAGATCCACCCGATTACAACAACGTCATTGCCGTGCTCGAACATCTGTTGAAGCAGTATCCCGACACGCCGCTGATGCCCGATGCGAAGAACCGCCTGATGGTCGCCTGCCAGAAGTCAGGCCAGAACGACAAGCTCGTGGCGCTTTACGAAGAATTGTTCACCCGCGACCCCGAACCGGCCGACGACAAGGTCTACATGGTCAGGGCCCTCGAATTTGCTGACGCTCTGCAGGCCATTGGCCGCACCGCCGACGCCCAGCTCTGGTATCAGAAAGTCATCGAAAAAGACGACGGCCGCGACCAGATCGAAGCCCGCGCCGCCAAAGCCCGCCTCGCCGGCGGCCAGTAAGTTCAGGCTTTTTTCGCTGTTTTCAGCTGTTTCGACCATTCCTGGAAACTTACGGGGATGGGCTAAACGTAGTGCATGGGGTCTTCGCGCACGACCTTTGGCTGCGGCTGGAAAATTTCGGCCGCAGCGATGGTCAGCCCTGGCAGACAGGCGGTCTTGAGTTCAGCCTGATCGTCGTAGGTGTCGAAAAAGGCCAGTTTTGCCTTATGCAGGCGGTAGATCATGATGGTGCCGTCGGTGGGGTGAATGACCCAGTATTCTCTGACCCCGGCTTTTTCATAGATGCGTCTTTTGAGAATCTGGTCTTTGCTGGCTGTTGATGGCGAAAGCACTTCGATTATCCAGTCAGGCGCGCCTCTGCAACCGCGCGGCGTTATCTTTGTCGGGTCGCAGACGACCAGTAGATCTGGCTGGACAACGGTTTTTACTTTTTCATCCGCTTCATCAGCTTCAGGAAGCAGCACATCGAGCGGGGCAACGAACACTTCGCAGTCTTTGCCTTTGAGAAAACCGGCAATTTTCAGATGCAGCTTGCCCAGCAATCGCTGGTGCTCAGGCGGCGGCGCAGGCGTCATGTCATAGACGGTTCCCTCGATGATTTCATAGCGCCTGTTATCAGGCCACAACAGGTAATCACCGTAAGAATATTCATTCTTTTTTTCTCTCGATGCGCGCATAAAACCTCCTGCACGGCTTCTAGCCTTCATCACCGCCGGCCTCAGAGTTGATAAACAGGCTCAGGCAGCTTTAACGTGGCTTCTCAAGATATCTTCTATCCAGCTGTTGAGGCTCTTGTGTGTTTCAGCGGCAGCAAGAGCAACCTTTTCGTGGATTTCGGGTGATAAACGGATAACGAATTTGCCGGAAAAGCTTTTCTGTGGCTCTATGTTGAGTTCTTTGCAGGATGCAAGATAGTGATCTACGGCTTCTTCAAAGGCCCGGCGCAGTTCTTTAGCTGATTCAGCATGAAAACCGATGATGTCTTTAATGCCAACCACGCGACCGACAAAGATTTCGTCTTCGGGGTCGAAGTCAATTCTGGCGGCGTAGCCTTTGTATTTTAAGCTGTTCATAGTTTCTCACCTCAAACTTTTGCCGGATCAATACCGGCTTTGGTCAAAAATTCCCTGGTATCGACAATCTGGTAGCGTTTTGCTTCCTTGCCGGGATGTGGTCGATGAAAGTCAGCAGTGACACCATTAAGAGAAAACGTTACGCGAGAACCGTTTCCTTCGACCATCAATGCACCCAGAGCGATAAAAAGCTTTTCAATGTCATGCCAGTCGATTGGTTTGACAGGATTCTGAAAGACTTTATCCAGGATTTTGCGGTGTTTGTTATTCATGGCACCCACAATAATAATACTAATTTTTGATACTAAAAGCAAACCTGGCATTTGAATTTGATCTGTATCAATCAGGCTTCCCTTTTATTCAACCAGTCCAAGTCTGGTTAAAAGGGCCGGGCGCTTTGACCGGCAAACATCCATTACCGCCCACCGTCAATGAAATGTCCGGCAGCCAGTGGGTAATGCCGATGAATGTTCTTTTTCTGCGGCACAAGCTGATGGCAGGTCTGACAATACCGGTTCAGTCATGGGAAGTCAGCCGAACCGGGCTTACCGACAATGTTTCATTCAATGGCATGCACGACCCGGCCCTGCGCGTTGGCTACCAGATCTGGCGCGATTATGCCGGTTTTCAGGCTGTCAGCTTGTATTTTGAAGGTCGCTTCGCTTCGGGCAATTACCATCAGCCAATGCTGAACATGACCGACAAGACCCGCACCGGCGTACAGATCGGGCCGGCCGAGGCGACCCGCGGTGCCTGGTTCCAGATCGGTGGGGCCTATTCGCGACAGCTGAACAATCGCTGGAACAGCCACCTCAACCTGACCCTTGCCAACGACCCGCGCGACGGTATTTCAAAAATCAACCCGCGGGCCGGTCTTGAGTATCTGCTCGATCCGAACTGCGTCGCGCTCGCCGAGATCGATGCGCCATCATGGACAATGGAAAAGGGCCCCGATGGCAATAACGTCGATATGCTGCTCGGGCTGGCCTGGTTCAACGAACGCTGGCAGTTTTCAGTCGGTGTGCCGTTTGCCGTCCAGTCAGAGTGGGGTTATAAGCGTGATTACGGCCTGATACTGGGTCTGAACTACCGCCAGGATTAAAAACAACAGATTAAACAAAACCGCTCGGTCAGCATAACCGTGCGGTTTTTTATTTGTCTGCAAAAATTAAAAAATACCGTAAAGTCTGAAACTCTAAAAACCCTTCAAAATAAAAAAGCTTAGAAGGCCATTTTCACATAGAAAAAGGGCACTCTAAGGCAAAAAAACGCCCAATTTTTTAGTCTTTTTCAGCCATTTTAGGGCTTCTCAGCTGGTCCGACCCTGAACTGAACTAAAAGAAACAACCCCCGTTTAACGGGGGGTTGTCTGTTGAACTTGCAGATTAGAATCGGTTTTCCTTCTTGAAGACCTATCGATGTATGGTTCATCAGTCACGTCACCGTTACTGATTCCCCCTTCGTGTCGTTACATATCCTTTAGAGTATTAACGTGGCTGCACTATGACGCGCATTGGTTACGCCAAGCCTCAGGCGTTCATCGCCCTCGAGGCCTTCGATACAACCACCAGACTGGAAGTTAATCAAGTCTTTCTATTCTCTTGTGAACTTCTGCCGACTGCAAGGTACTACACACATCTTCATTGGCTGGATAACGCCAACGCCTCCTGAGGTTTCTGCCCTCTTAGCGCCGTCACCGTCAGACGTGACAAACAGGATTCCGGCCCTGTCGCATTCCGCTCCCAGGTTTTCTCAACCTCTCAGCAGAACTTGCGTCTTAACAGCTTGCGGGTTTGTTCCACCCCGCTGGCACTCCCAGGGTATTGATCTTCAGAGTCTTACCTCGAACCGATCGACAACTGTTTTCAGTTGCCCTGCTTCTACGCTGTCACCGTCTCTACATGGTTTTCTTCCAGTAATTGCTGGCAGTTCCCACTGCCTGGCCGCCGAACTTACGTCCAACCCGACCCTGGCTCTTACTGGCCCCGTACTGCAAGCAGCCGGTTTCCATCTTGAGATTCGGTCATACCTTGAAGCTTTGCTCCCGGTTTGAAGCGCCTCCTACGTCGTCGGATTTCACTCCTTCGTCGCGATGGCAACTCTCATGACCTTTTGTCCTTCGGGGTATCAGGCTTCACCGCCCTGGATGTTATCCTTCCTCTTTCAGGGTTTGTGGCCCTCGTAGAGTTTTTCTGCGGTTGAAGTTGGTTTCTCCGTCGATGCGGAGCCCTCCCCCCATGGAGTTTGTGCCTTATGACACCTGCTTCTTCTTTGGTTACGCGCAACCCGAGATTATTGATTCTCTTCAGGGTCGTTTTGCCTGTCACCAGACATCTGCACCCGTCTTTGGATTGCTGCCCGGAACCTGCCGGAGCTCAGAAGCAACTGCCTTGCGGCTACCGATTCTATTGTCAATGATCTGTTCGTTCAACTAGATCAGTATATATTGTTTGTTTTTGTTTGTCAATACTTTATTTAAATTTATTTTCATCTGGGCTTGTAAGCCCACCAGATGCGGGTTTTATTAAAAGTTAAAAAGTAATGACCATCTTGGCGTTGAAAACAGTAGCGTCGTAACCCTGGCCGACCAGGCCTTTCGACGAATGCACCCGCTTGAGTTCACCGTCGATAATGGTGTCGGTGCCGATAAACTGTGAAAAATTAACGCCGCCCTCGTAATGTTCGCTGCTGATCCTGGCACTGATATCCTTGTGGGTTGCGAAGAAACGATAGCGCTGGCTGCGGGAAATGGGCGTCAGCACGACTGCGAGGCGCTTTTCCCACTCAAGGCTCGGCTCGGCAGCTTTGATATCGTTATGCTGCAGGCCGAGTTCGAGGCTGGCCCAGTGGCTGAACTGGCGCTGCAGGCCCATAATCTTGCTTTTGGTGAAGGTGTCGTTGGTATCGATGTAAACATCATTTTCGAGCTTCTCTTCGTAAGTGGCGTCGAGAATGTAGCCAGCAGTGAACTCGTGGCGCAGTTGCAGCGACTTGATGTTGTCGCGCAGCTCGCTTTGAGGCTCGCGATTGCGGTTGAAGCCCTCTTCATACTCGGTAGTAAGGAGCATCTTTTCGAACGGCGTGTAGCGCAGCTCGTAGGTGCGCCGGTCATTGCTGGCCACCTTGACATCGGTTTTCTGGTCCTGCAGGTCGCGGCGACGCCAGTCGAAATAGGCCTGCAGATAGTGATTGATACGATAATCGGTGATAAAGTTGGCAGTCGTCTTCTGCACCGGGTTCTCGAAACGGTTCAGGATCTCGGCCTCTTTCTGGGTCGTGTTTGGCAGACTGGGCGGCAGAATGTATTTTGCCGGGTCAAGATCGGGGTCACGAATAATTTTTGAAGTGTTCTCGATCTTGTATTTCAGCTGGGTGCGCAGGTCACGCGTCGGTTCGTAGCGCAGCTGCGAGTCAGCAATTTCTGTGTCGGCGCGGGAATTGGCAAGAAAATCATCTTCGCGGCGCCACTGAAAAATACCCCGGGCGTTGAAAACCCGGTTCGGTTCATAGTTAAGGTCAAGGTTGTAGTTGCGGGTTTCTGATCTGAGGCCGGCTTTAACCAGCTCATCTTCAACCGCTATGCGAGAAACCCCGGCGTTCCATGACATGGTTTCGTCGGCTTTGGCGCCCATGGTAAAGTTCATTTCGAGAACCTCTGAGTCAGAAGCGAGGTTCAAGGCATCGTCATAACCGGTCTTGTTGACTTTGGCCTGAGTGTTCAATTTACCGATTTTGCGGTCATAAACGACGGCGGCGGTATCGCGTGTCAGGTCTGAACTGGTTGTCGGGCCATTTTCTCGGTCGAACTGCCGTCCGCCACGGACTTCGAGTCGCGTGTCGGGGCTGGCGGTCCAGATAAAACCGCTGTTATAGTTGCGATAATCGATAGCCGAGAGCGCCCGATCATTATCAAGATTGGTCTCCGACTGTTCACCATCAGCAAAGGCACTGACCGCACCGGTGAATTTGTAGTTCAATCTGGCGCGACCGCTCATTATGTCGTTGACCAGACCGCGTTCGCCCAGCTCAAGTACACCGCCCTCGCGACCGACGACCTTGAAATCCTTGTCTATCCGGCGCCAGGCGATTTCGCCCTCGGCCCGGTCATTTTTACCGGTCAAACCAAATCTGGTCGCATTGCCGACAAAGGCGCGGTCAGCCTTTGTCGCTTCTGAATTGCGGTTCGGGTCGACCCGTGAAACCGCCGTTTCCGCCTTGATTGACAGGCTTTCTGACACAGCCCAGTCGGCATCGGCCGAGACCAGATCGTGCTGCATCGGAGTTACGGTAGAAGAAGCAGTAACGCCTGCCTTTGGTGTCGTGCTGTCGATTTCGGTCAGCCAGGTCATGGCGAGGCTGCGGCCCTCGCTGTGGGTGTAAATCTGGCGGGTGCCGAACAGGTTGCGGCTGAATGCCATGTTTTCGTCGGCCACTTCGTATTCAACAACGATCCAGCGCGTCACTTCGATCGGCAGGATATGGGGCAAAAACTTGATCAGACCGTCTTCATAATCGACGAGGTAGTCGCTGCCGCGCGTCAACTGCTTGCCATCGAGGCTGACTTTTTCGGAATTCTGCACGATCGGGCTTGCCTGCATGCGGAATTCCTGCTGCTGACCGGCACCTCTGAACTGCTCGCGCCGCGCCAGACCTTTCGACTGCGAAAAGAGAAAGATCGATTTGAAACGTTCATGAAAAGAACCCTGCGCCAGAATACCGCGCACCTCTTTGCGAAACATCGAAAATTCGGTGCCTTCAAGAGCCAGCGGAAAATCGCCCATGACGAATTTCCAGACCGGGCCATCGATGTTCACGGTAAAACGACGATCTTCATCTTCCTTGTCGTCGAGAACCGCATGCACTGTCGAGTTTTCGGTGATATTGCCGTCAATTTCGAGATGCAGGCTCTGGTCAAGCTTGAAACCTGGATATGAATCGTAATTTTCGGTCGAAAAGTGCCCAATGTCGCCGGAAACCTCGGACTGCTTCATTTCGAAAGTCTTGGTACCTGAAATGTTGATATTGCGCTTTTCGATCTGGTGATCGGCTTCGTCCCAGAAGTTTTTCGCATACTGCAGAACCTGAGCCGGCGGCGTTTTGATGCGCTTTGGCGCACTGAAATTCAGAGGTTTTGGTGCCAGCGGCCCGAGAGCGACGCTGTCGGCCGAGATTTCCTGATCTTCGAATTCGACTGCTTCAGAATCTTCGCAGAGAAAGTCTTCCCATTCGTCTTCGGCAGAGGTATCAGTTGCGATTGCAGCCGATGCCGTCTCGGGCAGAACAGATAATTCGACATTGGTGACAGCCTTTACCGGTTTGGCGGGAACTGCAGATGTTGTGGCAGAAGCAGTGGCAGCAACGGTCTTGACCGGCAGCTTGCCTGGCACCGGCAGCTTGCCTGGCACCGGCGCCTTTTTGGGCAACGCGGATTTTGCAGGTTGTTTTGCCTGAGATGCTTTTGCCGACTTTGTTGCTACGGCAGACTTAAGCGGCCCGGCAATCACTGCCGTCTTAGAAGCAAGTGCAGCTGCAGTCGAGGTTGAAGCTGCAGCGGTGGTCTTAATCTGAGCCGATCCTGTCGAAACAGCAGTCTTGATTTTTTTCAGCAGAACCGGGTCGAGAGCAGCGGGTTTTGCGCCCTGCAGAACTTCAAGACCTGCAACCGGCTGGGGCATAAGAATATTGAAAACCAGGCAGAACAGCACCAGGCGCATCAAAGCGATGCGCCAGCGGCCGTATTCTGCTGTGAACAGTTTCATTTGCCTCTTGGGTGTGCCTTTCGATGTATATTCTGCAGATCTTTGCTGGTTAAGTGCGTGTAAATCTGGGTCGTTGAAACATCGACGTGGCCGAGCATCTCCTGAACCGCCATGATGCTGGCTCCGCCTTCAAGCATGTGGGTTGCGCATGAATGTCTGAAGACATGCGGTGATACGTCGCGGTTGATTCCGGCCTGCAGTGCGTATTTTCTGATGATTTTCCACAGGCCCATGCGCGACATGGCCTTGCCGTAGGGGTTAAGAAACAGGGTTCTTTCAGTGATATCCTTGCACAACTGCGGGCGACCCTTGATAATGTATTCGTTAACGGCTTCTATGGCATAAAGGCCGACCGGCACGATGCGTTCGCGGCCGCCTTTGCCGATAACGGTAAGAAATTCAGCGGCAGCATTGAGATTACCGAGCTTGAGGTCTATCAATTCTGACTCACGAATGCCGGTGGCATAGAGGATTTCTAAAATAGCGCGGTCTCGCAGCCCGAAAGCGGTCGAAAGATCGGGTTGCTGCAGAATCTGTTCGATTTCCTGCTGGCTCATCACCTTTGGCAGAGGTCGGCCAATCTTCGGCCGTTCGAGAAGGGCAGTCGGATCACCCTCTATGTGCCCTTCGCGCTGCAGAAATTTGTAAAAGCCCTTCAGAGCCGAAGATTTTCGTGCCATCGAGCGTGGCGAAAGGCCCCGGTCGTGCATGTGCACGAGAAAAAGGCTGAGCACGCTGTCAATTGAACCACTGGTTACCGCCCTCTCACGTTCGGCCGCAAAGTCGAGCCAGTCCTGAAGGTCACGGCGGTATGCTTCCAGAGATTTCGGGCGCAGGCCCTTCTCAATGGCAAGATAGTTCAGAAACTGCTCGAGCAGATCTGTCGACATGTTCGCTCCTGTTTATCGGTAAATCTTATCTTCTCAACTTATCGGTATCCCGCGAATTTTTATTGAGAAAATTCAATGATTTACCATCTTCAGCATTTCCAATATTTCAATTGAACATGCTTTTACTCAGGGGCTGCTTCGGCAAAGGAAAACCCGCCCGGGGGTCAGAGCCGGGCGGGCCTTTCAATTATCGATTAACGCTGTGGGGTCAGTCGTTTTTGCGGCTGATTACGGTTGCGAGACCTTCGGCGTGAATGCCGGCTTCAAGTTTCTGAACCAGCGGGCAGGCGGCGGAGATGGCGCCGTTTCTGACCGGCTGATACTCTTTGCCGTCAACCTTAACGGTCAATGTCAGCTTTGGATCACATTCGATCGGCTTGACGCCGTCGAGATCGAGTCTGAATGGTTCGATCAGCTCGTTGCGGCGGGAAATCAGCTTTTCGATAGCAAGGCGCTGCACGAAGATCGGCCAGCCGCTGTCGGCAAAGCATCTTTCGAGGTCGGCGCGGGTGATTTTTGCGATGCGCAGTGCCATCCAGCGGGCATCAGACCAGCTGCAGGCTTTCCAGGAAGCGGGTACATAAAGTGGTTTCATCGAGAAACCGATGTTGTTGATCATGTTAACGACGAACGAACTTTCGAATGAGTTGATTTCGCCGGACGGACGCATGGCGCCGAGAGTGCAGCCCAGATCGCTCTGAAATTCAACCGGTCGGTCGAATTCACCGGTCTTTAAGTTGTAAAGCAGGGCAGCGCGGGAGTTGTCGTCTTTCATGTCTTTGTTTTTGATCCAGCAGTTGAAGACAATCGACGAACGGGCGACGCGGTCACCGACAGCGCCGACATTGCTGAGAGCGATACCGCCAAAACGTTTTACAGCCGGATTGAAGAATGACAACTGGCATTCTTTGAACAGCACATAGGGGGCGCCGAGGTATTTTTTATCGATCGATTCGCGTTCGAGCATCGCTTCGTCGACAATGCCGTGACCAAGAATCTGGCCGCCGGCGTCTTTGACCAGTTCGCGACCTGGCAGCAGATAGCGCTCGGCATGAAACTGAAATTTGGAATTCAGCAGATTGGTGGCGAGCTGGGCAAAAGAGGTTACCGCACCTTCTTTGCTTTTTTTCGGGGAATCGAGTATGAGAATCGTTTCGCCCGGGCCCGAATAAAATTTGGGGTCGACATAGGTGCCGCCGAGATCTATGGCCAGGCGGGTCAGAGCAACGTCGGTATGCACTTCGTCGCCCCATTTGAGACCCCAGTTGATGCCATAGCGGTCTTTAACGCGAATTTTCGGTGAGGTCGCATCTTCTTTCAGTTCATCATAGAAAACGACGCGGCGGGCATAGTCGAAATTGAAGCTCGAAAGCTTTTTTGGCTCACAGGCTTTGATCAGGCGTGTGAGTTCAGCAAGAAAATCAGCATAGTGGTTACCGGGTTCTTTGCCGCTGAGTGCCGGGTGATCGGCGGCCGGCTGCAGGCGTGAAATTTCGAGTGCCGACATGCGGGCGAGCTCGGTCGCTTTTACCGGTGCTTTTTCGCCGGGCCGGAAAAGTCTTGCCGCTTCGAGTTCAACGGCTCTTTCGCCGATCGGTGCTTCGGGGTCGCGCATTTTCGGAACATTGAGAATCATCGACTTGCCGACGATGTTTTTCAGCATTTTGAAGTTGCGCTTCAGCTTCGGCTCGATCGAGCCATTGCCGCGGTCGGCAAGAATGGTGTAGTGCAGGCGCTGCAGTCTGACAAAGCTATGCTCAAGGTTTTCAGAGGCACCTTCTTTGTTGATGCGGCTCAGCAGCTCGTCGGTGCCGGAAATAATGCGGGCATAGCCTATGAATGCAGCATTTTTCGTAACTTTTTCGGGTTTGTCGGCATATTTTTTGTTCAGTTCAACGGTCACTTCATTCTGTTCAGCTGCGACCATGGCTCGAAATGCCTTAACGTTCGCCTCTGAAAAGCTCAGGGTCTGATAGCCGTAGATGGCATCCTGAGCAGCCTGAACCGGTGTCGCAAGATTAACCGGAGACAGCAGTGTGGCCGAAGCCAGCAGTGCTGCAAACGCGCTTCCCTTCAATACTGCTCTGGTAACGTGTCGGGTCATTTTTTTCCTCCGGGTATATAATCTAATGTTTCGCCGTCTGAGAGAAACTGAATGTCGCCAAGTTCGTCAGTCAGAAGAACCCGGGCACCAGATTCTTTGAGAATACGTATTACTGAACCTTCTGGCGGATCGCCCGCCTTTTCGTCACTGGTGATTATCGCAAATTCAGGCTTGACCGCAGTGAAGAAATCGCGCGGCGAAAAGCCCCTGTAGCGGCCATGATGCGGCACTTTCAGCAGATCGGCTCGCAGCTTCTTTTTGTCTTTTAGCTTCAGCATATCTGCCATAGCCTCTTCGACGGCATCAGCAGCGAACAGAATGGCAACGCGACCAAATTCGAGCCGGGTGACGAGGGAAGCATCATTTTCGTCAGCGTGATTTCGCACCGGGCCAACTGCCCTGAGCGTCAGATTTCGGTCATGCAGCAGCAAGGTGCCGGGCGCAACGAGGTTTTTGTCTTTCTGGCGCGGGTCGTAGGCCTGAATGACCTTTGTTACCGGGAAAGCCTCGAGCAGGTATGGGTAGCCACCGACATGATCTTTGTGGTGATGAGTGATGACAAGAAGGTCGATTTTATCAACCCCGAGGCGCTTCAGTTTTTTGATCAGGCCGGGTGCGGTTTCGGCGTAACCGGTATCGATCATGGCAAAACGGCCGTCTGGCAGGCGCAGCAGAGTCGCGTCGCCCTTTCCGACATTAAAAAAGCGGATCTCGAGCGTGCCTGGCTGCCATGCATCACTTACCGTAGTCTCTGGTTCGGGATTTTTGATTTTGGCGGCAAAACTGGCGACCGGCAGTGATACAACCGCCAGACAGATAAAAATACAGCATATAAGCCATAAAGAACGGTATGCCGGTCTCATCGGATTCCCCCTCACTCAAAGAGTAGATTTTAATTATATCATGTACATAAAAACCCGCCAGAGTAGATAAACGTGCTAATAAGCAATGTGTTACTTGCAAAATGTTTCGAAACTGCCATTTCAGGTTATTTCTTGATTATCTCGACGGTGAGCAGTTAGAATTATTGTTGAGACTAATTCAGAATGTGGGAAGGCAAATGAATAACAACCCGCTCGCTGCCCTGGCCGGCAGCATGGATCTTTTAAAGAAAATTCTCGAAACCACTCAGGATGTCTACTGGGTGATCGACAAAACCGGGCGTTTTGTCTACGTCAGCCCTTCGGTAGTGCAGCAACGGGGTTATACCCCTGAAGAGGTGATGAACATGCCGGCCCTCGACTCAATACACGAGTCAGACCGGCAGACCGCGCAACAGACCTTCACTCTTGGGCTTGAAATGATCGACAAGGGACTGACCAGACTGCCGGCCGGCAAGGTGCGCCTGAGACAGACCCACAAAAATGGCAGTTTTGTCTGGACAGAGGTTGTCAGCGAATTCTTCTTCAATGAAGAGCGTGAGTTCATGTTCGTTCTTGGTGTCAGTCGCAATATCAACGAACTGGTAGCTGCCGAACAGCAACTCAAGGCTTGAACCGGTCACAAAATTATTGTTGTTACCAATACGCGCCCTCGATCGTTTATAAAATAATAAAGGGTACATTTCAAAGGAACATTCAGGAGGGAAGTATGAACATACTGAAAAAGTTCTCGGTAATAATGCTGCTTTTGGGCGCCATTTTCATGACCGGTTGTGATGCGAGCCAGATCATCGACGTCATTTCAAAAGTTGCCGAAGGCGTTCAGAAGGCGATACCCGCTATAAAAGAAGTCATCAACACGGTGAGCAATGCCGTAAGCAGCACCAACAATAATACCGCCGATAATACTGCCACGCAAAATACCACCAACACAGCCCAGGAAACCGACAAAAAAGAAAATGACGCGGCGGTAACTGTAACCAACCCGACTGATGATGAAGAAGTTTCTGACCAGGCAACCGCAACTGCAACTTCGACTGCAACCAGCACCCAGACTTCTACCTCAACTTCAACCGCAACCGAAACTTCAACTCAGACAAACACTGCAACTTCGACTTCTACAGCAACCCAGACCAGCAGCGCTGCCCCAGCCATTTCTGAAAAAGGCCAGCAGCAGATGAACAATGTTGTAGATTACGCTCTGCGCAATCACCGCGGTGGCTCTAACGGCGACTGTTTCAACGCCGTGTGGGGCTATCTGACCAGCTCGGGCTACGGTAATCTCAAAGCCTGGGGCGATCTGCCGAATATGGGCAGTGATGAAGCCAGAGAATTTGCAGAATTCATGAACAAGAGCAGTGCCAATCTCAACGAAGCTGGCCTGCAGCGCCTTGATACTGCGTTTAATCCCCCGATCACCAGCCCGCACGACCCGAGAATTCCGAAGGGCGCTGTTATCGTCGTCGCCGCGGGCAGTTATGGAACAGCTCACCCGACCGCAGGGGACATTGTTATTAAAGCCAGCGAAGGGCGTTTCGTTAACGACGGGCCCAACATGGACTACGGCACTGCATCGAACTGGACCGGAAAACTTCTCGGTGTCTATATTCCGAAATAATTTACGATGTTTGCAAAAATGCTGATCTCACAAGGCAGTCGGCCGGTTTGGCCGGCTGCTTTTTGGAGTTGAGTCATGAACAGATTTGTCAAAAGCCAACGCAGCGCAGAATTATTTCTTATTCTGCTTCTCTGCACAACGATAGTAACGCCACTTTCGGCAGAAACAGTCAAATTATCTGATAGAGCCTTTGAGCGGCTTGGTCAGGCAATCTTCGCCTTCTCGCAAAAGCTGTCAGAGGCGCTGATATCAACCGGCCATGGCAATTTTGTAGCCAGCTTCGATCAGCCGAAGTTCTCGCGCGACTATCGCAAGATGAGGCTCAAAGTTACCGGCATGCAGAGAATGCCTGCAGAGTCGGCCAGACATAAGGTTACCAGGTTTTTCTTCACCGAAACACCTTTGCCACCCAGAAAAGAGTGCGTTGGTTTTTTCAGGCTCTTTCCACCTGAAAATCTTGACGAACTTGCATCTGATGCGCCCGTCAGCATGGTTTACCGGCTCGACCTGGAAATTAATCTGCAGGAATGTGTTCTGATCGCAGCCAAGGCGGGCATAAGCTTCGCCATAGAAGAAACAGGGGTTCTTGAGTCAGAAAAACTTCTGGTTCCGGTTCGCAAAATCAGCAATGAAAATGCCCGCATGCTTCTTGAACGCTTCTTTCCGAAGGTGGTTCAACTGGCTGTAAACAAGGGCACAGACAGTCTTTTGAACAGCTTTTTATCAACAGGAAGCGATCGGGAAAGCGTTCTTAAATATGCTGGAATAGAACAGCTGGCGCCTTTTGCAGTGTTTGCCACAGTCGAGATCACTAAATACCTTGCCGCCCAGCAGGTTAAAAACCTGGCCATGGGAGCAACCGGTGCAGCCCTGTCGACAATAGTCATACCAATGCCGGTAATCGGACAGGTAGCGATCGGTGCGATACTGGTGAACCTGGCAATTACCAATGCTCCGGGCCTGATTAACTGGAGTGTCGAAGAATTCAAGAAAGGGGTTTTCCGCGACCGACTCGGCAAGGCAACTATGAACCTGATGGGCAAATACCCGCCGGGAAACAGCCAGGTTCGCTGGTTTGAAGACCAGGTCAAAGCCGAAGCCGCCAAAGACGATTATTCAACCCTGCACCGCATTCTTTTCTTTCTTCGCCTGCAGCCAATGAATGTGAGAAAACCCTGGAAACCGGCATTGAAGTATTACGTGGCGCCGGTTGCCAGGCAGGCCGGAAAAAATGCCTCTTTCAAAGCTGAGCGTTATCTCTCTATAATCGATTATCTTTTAACCGAGTAAAAATCTGCTTTTTATATGCGGCGACGGCAGGCAGACATCGCATTTAAAAAGGATTAAAATAGTTACTGGCAACCGCAATGCCCTGCAATTAAACTTAAGTATCAGGAGTTCGGTGATGGGAAAAAATACTTTCAGGTTCACAGCCATTTTCAGCCTGGTGCTGCTGCTTGCCTCGGCAGGCTTTCTGGCAGCCAGCCCCCAGTGGGATCCGAATCTCCGCCCGGTCAAGCTTGTCAGTCGAAACGCCAATGAAGTAGTTCTCGATGATTTCCGCTGGGGCTCGACTTTTGACGGCCAGAAATTTCATGCAACCTATGGCCGCGCCCGCATCAGGTATTCAGAAGTTGACCGTGTCTATCTGTGCAGTGAAGACTTTCCGCCCAAGGCAGTAGCAGCACATATTTCACTGGCATTCACCTTCAAATCGATGCATGGCGTCACCAGTGAAGACGGTAAAAAAAGCGATTTTGGACTGGTGATTTCGGTCACCAACCGTCTGCGCGAAGGCGAAACGCCTTCTTCTTTCATGAAAGCCTTTTTCCCGGCATTTTCAAAAGACCCCTGGCCACTGGTTTTTGAGGTCGGCACTCTGACCGACAGAGTTCAGAACAGTCTCACCATCTTCCGGCAGACCGTTAAAATGTTTCCGCTGCGACTGAAAAAAGAGCAGGTCGAAAGTATTCTGAAAGCTGGCATCGAGCAGTCGCTGATTGACCGTAGCCGCGACTACTACCATGTTCTCGGCAACAACTGTGTAGTCGGAGCCTATAAAATACTGATGAAAGGGCTCGGAGAACAATTTTTTAAAGATTTCTGGGCCCTGCCCGACAAAATCGTCAGTCACAATGTTTCATTACCGAAGTTTTCACCTGGTTATCTTTCAAAGAAGGGCCTTAACGCCGGAGAACGGGTAGTTCTAAATGCGGACCACCGGGTAGTAAAAATTCCGACAAGCATGGGCATTCAGATAATCGACCTGACAAAGCTTCCTGGTTACGGTCGGGCCCCATCGCAACTTGTTCCGCTGGTTATTCAGCTTGAAAACTATATAAGACTGAGAACTGCCGAAGTCGACCTTGCCAGACTCAACGAATTGCTGAGCCCGGCAAATGAAGACTTTTTCAGGGTTATGAAAGCAAGACAGAAAGTTTCTGACGAAGTAATCGATGGGATAGAAACTATAGTGCAGCTGGTCAGAAAATCACCCGAAACCTGCCTGAAGTTTTACATCGAAGGTATAAGACAGCACAAACTGAATCGTGACGATCGCTACGCACCCCTGAACAAAGCGCTTTTCCTGATCGTGCAGTTCGAGCTCAACCACACCCGCCAGGAACAGAAACCGGAATACGTGGCTTCACTCAAGCTTTTCGACACCTTCCCAAGACAATAAAAAGCATGGAGAATTTTATGCCGAATAGACTGTCAGCCCTGATTGTATTTCTGTTACTGATCAGTTCTTCGCTGCATGCCGGGCTTTTTGAGCAGATGAATGCCCAAAATCCGGCTGATTTCGCGGCGTATTACAAATCAATAGGAGAATGGGGCGGCCAGATTATTCTGCCACCGCTTGCAAAACGCCTGCCGGGGGGCTCTGTTCCAATGCTGGTGTTTTCCAGTCCAAACCGTGAACTGATCGGCCGCTTCGTCAAACTTGCCTGGAACCGCTCAGACAAAGACGAAAACTGGTTCGATGAACTCTCTGTAGATGTCAACTTCGACCCGGCGACCCAGGCCTTCGGCGAGCGCGCCGGTTGCCGTTTCCCGACTATTCTCGACGGCTGGAAAAAGGTAAGCCCGCTTGAATCGCTGGCCGCCAACCGCAGCGAAGGCACGATCGAAGTGATTCTGAAAAATGCGGTTTATCGCGATGGCACTTTGTATATTTCTCAGGAACCGCTACAGGTTAATGGCTCGCACGTCTGTCTGGCACGTTTTAAAGGCAAGGCTGAAGGCAATTTAAGAACCATCGTTCACTACAACCCGGCGACCCGGAAATTTGATGGCCCCGAAGAAGTGATCACGATCATGCCGCGCAAAGCAAGGCCTAACGAAGATGCTCCCAACACATCTGTGGAACAGATCGAAGACACCGGCCTTAACAGTGGCGGCTGGTATCTTTATGGCAAAAAGCTTAAAAAGAGTTTTCTGGTCAAAGCAATCGAGCCCAGGCTGCCGCTGTTGCTGAGCCCGACAAAATGCCTTGATCAACCCGGCGACATTAAAGATTTTGCGAGAAACGGAGTTTTTGCAGATCTCAAGCCCGGACTGTTTCGCAAAACCTACAGTGCCAGAAGCCAGACAGAGGGCATTGCCAGAGAGTGGCCGGTCGGCGGCCGCCACCTGCTCATTCATCTGTTCGGCTGGCGTAAAACCGCCAATCAGAAACCCGGCGCCATGGATCTGCTGAACCTCGTCACCGGCCACTTTGCCTTCGGTTTCGCCGAAGTGGTCAAAGACCGCTTTACCGGCGAACCGCGCTGGGATATTGAATACAAACAAGTTTATGGGCACAACCGTGAAGAAGTGGTTTCGGGCTCTATGAAATGGCATGCCTACATGGGCAACCTGCGCCGCGGCTGGATGTATTCGATACCTGTAGCCGATACTGTTTTAAAAATTAATGAACTTGAGCCTTATAACATCAACGGCCAGGCGATCAGACCGATGCGTGGACTCGAACGCGAACTTGAAAAAATGATGGCAAAATACCGCACCGGTTCTGGCTCTGGCTGTTCTATGGTCAGACCCGATGTTTCATGCGTTCAGGATTCACACTGCGCTCTTTACAGCGCTCTCGACCAGCTCACAAACGGTATCGGGAAAAGGCCGGAGGTCATTGCCTGGCAGAAGTCCGGCTCTGCTGACGCAAAGAGATTTGCCAGCCTTATCAGTCTTGGCAATGCCGTTGAAAAGACCATCACCAGCTTTGGCAACGCCCAGGGCAACTGGAAGGATTTTGTGCAGACCCCATTCGGAACCAGAAACCCGGGTAAGGTCAAAGCGGTGGTAAACGCCCTTCTCGCGATCAAGACGGTTTTCCCCCGTGCCGCACACGACCATCTGCTGCAGTTGTCTGCCAGTCGCGAATACCCGATGTGGACAATCCTTACGTGCCAGATCGGTGGCGTAATTCCCGGTCTGATACCGCAAAAACCCACCTCGCTGATTATGCACAAGTAAAACCAGATTCCCTATCGCATGACATCAGCCTCAGCAGACTGGCAACGTCGGCAAAAGCATTCCAGTCCATCTGCGACCCCGACCTTGCAGTTTACTTTTCGACGGAGTCTTTAAGCCACAGGTAAAGTTTTTCACAGGCGTCATCCCCGCAACGGGTAATCTGAATTTTCCCGCCGACGATTTCGCTTCTGATTTTATGGGCGGTAGCCACTTTGCCGCCGATTATGATTGCCACAGTCCGATCGATATTGGCCGCCGTAAACTTCTGAAATTCAACGGCGTTGCCTTCGCCTAGAGCGATGTTCAGGGTGGTTTTCCCCTCATTTTTATCGCCGACTTCTGCTTTGGCATCAGAGCTGAAATTTACATCCGGCACAGTTTTTACCCGAAAATGGCGGGGCGGCTGATCGTATACACCCAGATGATCGAGGGTATAAGTCACGATCACCTCATTTTCAGCGGGCTTTTGTAACGCCGAAGCATCGGCCTGCTCCTCAAGAATCAGATAAAAGCCGTTCGGCAGGGAAACATTGTCTGCAGCTTTCTGCGCCATCTGTGCTTCCTGGGCAAAACCTGCCACGGCCAAAAAAACCAGCAAAAACCCCGACAAAATACTGATAAATTTCTTCATCCAGACCTCCAACAATTTTACTATTCGAAAGCTTCAGCAGTATTTGCGCTTCAATTTGAGCGCTATAAACTACAGGTCAGCTCGACCTTGAGACGTTCAGGGTCTTCGAAAAACACTGCGTAAGAATCCGGGCCGCCGGCATGCGGATGACGGTCGGCGTAGAGAATTACCACACCGCGTTCACGAAGTTTTTCTGTGATTTCATCAACCTGACGCCGGCTCGCAGCGTGAAAGGCGAGATGATTCAGGCCGGGTCGGCAGCGGTGAAAAGGCGTGGCCAAATGCTTTGCGTCAGCCTGTACAAAAACCAGATAGGTGTCGGCAAGAATGAAGCTGATTCCGGAAGGCCATTTCTGCAGCTCATGATAACCGAGCTCAGACAGAAACCAGCCCCAGAATTCCGCCGTTTTCTTCAGATCCGAGCAGTAGATTTCGACATGATGCAGCCTGCCGGTAGCAGAAAGGCCTTCACTCACGCAGTTTTCCTCTTCAATCTGCGGATTCTGCGGATCGAGAATATCAGAGCTGAACTCGGCAAAAAGCTGCATGATCAAAGGATCAGTGTCGATCCGCCGAATATCCTCAACGGGATCGATTCCGAGAAATCTGACCACTTCAGTGCGCCGCGTTGAATCTTTTTCGTCACGCAAAAACAGCACATCGACCTCGGCCAGTCGGCGGTACAATGTCAGCACCCGCTCCTGCATACGCAGATACTTTTCCTCGCAACCCTCGCG
Source organism: Candidatus Rifleibacteriota bacterium (assembly GCA_024710355.1). Lineage (GTDB taxonomy): Bacteria > Muiribacteriota > Ozemobacteria > Ozemobacterales > Ozemobacteraceae > Rifleibacterium. The sequence continues at coordinate 239,381 of JANJUX010000033.1, read as the reverse complement.
AATCTTGTAGCGATAGATACGTGTAATCATGCCGTCATTCTACATTCTTTCAAATTTCGTGTCACTACCGATCTTATCAAATCACAAGCCACGTTCAGACTGCGATCTGAAATGGTTCAGGGGTATCGATATGAAATGCCGTTGAAACCGGCTATCGATGCGGGCAGGTCCCTTATGGATATTTCTTCGGGTTGAGACGTCATGTCGTAGGTCTGCATTTTAAATTCATTGTCTTCTGGAAAAAGCGACAGAAGCGTGAGAGCCTTAAAAGGTCGCTGCGTCGAACCCACCAGGCGTCGAGGCCCACCACCAAGGCAGCCCGCCGAAATAAATCTGACATTTCCCTTTCTGGATGGGAAAAAAGCGTGATGATGCCCGCTGATATAGTAATTCACGCAATGCTTTTCGAGCAGTTGAAAGAAATCATCGGCGTTGCCGATGACATCGCCTGCCTTGTTTCTGCCTTCTGCAACAGCATATAGAGGCAGATGGCCCATAACCACCCGAATTCTCGACCGCCTCGCAATGCTGCCTGAAAGCTGTTTCTGCAGCCAGTCAAGCTGCTCTTTTTCAATCTTGGCGGAAGACGCATCAAATATCGCGAAGAACAGGCCTGCCAGCTCAAAGCTGTAATACTCCGGGAATCCGGACGCATCGATATATTTCAATTCTGGCCGGTTTTGCCTCCAGAATTCTATCGCGGCATTTCGTTCATGAATAAAGCGCTGACCGGCTCCGTCGTGGTTTCCGAACGCAAATGCAAAAGGGGCGCCCGAGCTGTTTACCCTGGCAAGAACTTCTGTTTTAAAAGAGCTCCACATAAGCGGGAACTTATCGACAGGGATTTTGTTGCTCTGCCCGGCCACCATGTCGCCGGCACACAACACCAGGTGCGGGCTCAGGCTGGCAATAAAACTCAGGGCCGTAGCAACCTGCGGGCTGTAGGAGGTCGAACCATAGGCATCGTTCAGGTCAGAGATGAGAACTATCCTGATCTCATTTACGGATGCCATGGAAAATTGTGTCGCAAAACACATTACAATCGCCAGAAACAGCCGAGCAGGGCGAAGCAGAAGCCTATGATTCATAAAAACCTCATAAAAAACCAGAAGATAAACCATTTTACCATCAACCGGTCTTTTGGTTCGACAATAGCTTAAATTGCAGATTTATCAGCAGGTGTTGTTTGATTCATAAAAAAAGCAGCATGCAACTTTGCACCCCTTCGCAAAGCTTGCGGGAGCCGGTAATTAAGGCATTCGGCTGCCCGCCTTTTTTATTTCTCTGTCTCTCAAAATACAGGTAGCTTTTTTCAGTAAAAACCATATGATTGAAATTGAGGGAGAGAATGAGAAAATACCTGCTTTTTATTCTGGTATTTTTTGGCCTGATCAACTGTGCAGTTGTTGCCGGCGAAGACGCACAGATTTTCAGAGTTGGTGTTTTTCCTCTCGAGCCGCTGAATTTTTACGACAGCAGCGATGAAGCGACTGGTTTTAACACAGATCTTATCAAAGAAGCGTTCAAAACTTCGGACCGCCACCCGGTTTTTGTGCCTGGAAGCTGGAATGAGTGCTACGAGAGGCTGCAGAATCGCGAGATCGACCTGATGACCACGGTCGCCATTTCCCCGGAACGCCAGGAAATCATGGATTTCAGCCATGAACCGGTAGTGCTGATCTGGGGTCAGGTTTTTACCCGCCCTGACAGCGGCATCAACAACATTCTCGACCTCCGCGGCAAAAATGTGGCGATAATGAAAAAAGATATCAACGGCCAGAATTTTATCGATACGCTGGCCGGTTTTGGCGGAAAAAGCAATATCATCGAGCTGGCGACTCATCATGAAGTTTTCGATGCGGTGGCCCAGGGAAAAGCCGTTGCAGGCGTTGCACCGCAGCACTTCGGCCTGAGATTCTGCCATGAACATGGTCTGGTATCGACATCGATTCAATTTTCGCCATTCAACGTTTTTTTTGCGACAAAGAAGGGTTACAACGCTGACCTGCTGGAGCGCCTCGACAAGAAACTCAAAAAATGGAAGTCGGTGGAGGGCTCTTTTTATCATGAAAAGCTGGATTTCTGGCTTGGGGCGGCAAAACCGGGAAAAAGCTTCATTCCGAAATGGGTCAGCGTAGTTCTTTCGCTTCTCATAATCATTACCGGGTTCACCCTTTATGGCATGCGCCTGATGAAGCATCTGGTGCAGCAGAAAACCAAAGAACTGGCCGCCCAGGAAAAGGATTTTCGTAATCTTGTCGAACTGGCCAACTCGGTAATCCTGCGGCTCGATTCAGAAAAGCGAATATGTTTTATCAACCAGTTCGGGCAAAAACTGCTTAAATTCAGTTCCGAACAATTAATTGGCAAATCAATTTACGAGACAATTCTGCCACATGCCCAGACTGACGGAACGGAAATTAAAACCATTATTGAACCGGTATTTTCAGACCCGGCAAACCATATCGTCGTCGAAAATGAAAATCTCTGTGGCGATGGGGCAAGAGTTTATGTGCGCTGGTCCAATCGGGCAATTTACGATGAAAATGGCAGTTTCAAAGAGATGTTGTGCATCGGCAACGACATTACTGAGCAAAAAAAGCTTGAAAGTGAGCTTCTGCAGACCCAGAAAATGGAAGCGGTCGGCAGGTTGGCCGGCGGCATCGCCCACGATTTCAACAATATTCTTTTCGTGATTATCGGGAACCTTGGCATGGCAAGAAATCGACTGAACAACCAGACTGCAATGCTCAAGAATCTTGAAAACATTGAAATGGCGGCAGAAAGAGCCAAAAATCTCGTCAGACAGATTCTTGCCTTCAGTCGCAAAAATGTATCGGAAAAGAAAGTCGTCTGTCTGGCAGATGAAGCCAGAGATGCGATCAAAATGCTGCGCCCAACCCTGCCATCGACCATGAAAATCGAAGAAGTGTGGCTTTCGCAGGGCAAAATACTCGCCGACAGCAATCAGGTCAACCAGATTCTGATGAATCTATGCACTAATTCAATGCATGCGTTGGCGGGTGAACCCGGCAGTCTCAAAATAGAGGTTTCAGAGTCGCTTCTGCCCGAAGGATTAAGCAGTGCTGCCTGCGACAAAACCAGACAGTATCTTAAACTGGCGGTTTCAGATACAGGGCATGGTATCACCCCGGAAAATCTGCCGAGAATCTTCGAGCCATTTTTCACCACCAAGGAAAAATTCAAGGGTTCGGGTATGGGCCTTGCCGTTGTGCATGGCATAGTCAAAGAACACGGCGGCGAAATCAGAGTTCTTTCAGAAGTCGGAAAAGGAACGACTTTTGAAATCTTTTTTCCGGCGGTAGAAAGCGACATAATACCCCAGAACCTGCCGGAACCAGCACAGGAACCTTTGTCAGGCAGCGGGAGAATCCTGCTCGTTGATGATGAATCGATGATCCTTGAAGTAAACTCAGAAATTCTGAAGGGCTTTGGCTATCAGGTCACCACCTTCTCAAGTTCTGTCAATGCCCTTGAAGCTTTTAAACAAGCTCCTGAGGCTTTCGATCTGGTCATTTCCGACATGACCATGCCAGAAATGACCGGGGCCGCCATGGCCAGAAAGATTCTGCAGCTGAAGCCAGAAACCCCGGTAATCATTGTCACCGGGCACTCAGACCAGATTGACCGTACAAAAGCAGCCCAGGAAGGCATCGCCGGCTTTGCCTACAAACCTCTGTCATCGGCGGAACTGCTGCGCGAAATCAGGCGTGTTCTGCAGAGCCGCGGCCCAAAGACCTGGTAAAAGCTGTAAAACCAGGATCGTTTATCGGTTCGACGCCCTGTCTAACGCCCAAAAATTCGATCTGCGCTGATAAACAAACAGGTAACAAAAACGGTTATCGCAGCCTGCGCTTTGATAACCGTCTGATTGAGCTCTTAGAAAATCAGGATTGGGCGAACAGAATCGTGCGAATGCGGGCAGCTTCGGCCGGGCTGGTGTGGCCTTCTTCGACCCAGGTGCGGATTTTCGCTTCGAGACAGGTACCATGCATGGCTTCGAGAGCAAGGGTTATCTGATTGCTGTCGCCTTTGATGATCGCCTCTTTGAGGTTTTTGTTCGGCACGGTGATTTCGTAAAACGGGTGCATACCACGATAGCCAGAGTTGCGGCAACTGGCGCAGCCCTTGCTGTCGCTGTAACGGCCGGGTTTGAAATCGACCAGACTGAGTCTGGCAAAATCTTTTGCCGTGAATTCAAGTTCGCGCCGGCAGTCAGGGCAGACATTGCGCACCAGCATCTGGAAAACCACGGTACCAATGCCGTCATAAAGCTGAAATGGCGGCACCTTCAGATTCAGAAGCTGTCTGAACACTTCAGAAGAATTGCGGGCATGCATCTGGGTCAGCACGAGAATGCCGTCGTTGGCAGCTTTGAAACATTCGAGGGCCGTTTCTTCGTCGCTGATCTCTTCGACTACGATCACATGTGCCTCGGCGCGCACGGCAGCCCTGATGGCGGCCGGCATCGTCATGCCGATATGCGGTTTGACCTGAATGCAGCCGATGCCATCGATCGCCTTGTAAATACGCCCGACTTCGAAAATGACTCTGGTGCCGTCGTTAAGTATCGACATGGCCGTATCGCGGCTGGTGGTCTTGCCTGAACCGTGCGGGCCGGCAAAGATGACCAGGCCACGGTTAAGGTTCTGCAGCAGTCCGACGATCTGCTTTCGCTGCGCCTCATCGGGGAAAACTGCCGAGACAGGCGGTGCAACTTCATCGGGGCGGCTGAAAAACAGCAGAATCTGCTCGCCAAACACCGTCGGAACCAGCTGCACGCGGATATCGACGAGCTCGTTCTCGACCTTGATCAGCATGCGACCGTCCTGCGGCAGGCGGGTTTCGCTGATATCGAGTGCCGACATAAGCTTGATGCGTGCAACGATACGGTCATAGGTCGGGTGATCGAAGTTTTCGCGGGCTTCGAGGCTGTTCTGCCTGGCAGCATTGAGCTTGACGTGGTCACGTTCGGGTTTAAAGACGACGCGGGCGAGCTTTTCTTTTACCGCGTCTGAAATAACACGGTTAACCAGCTTGATAACCTGCAGATTGGCATCTTCGGCCGCACCGGCAGCTTCGTTGATTTCACCGCCGCCCTGGCCGGCTTCGAGGGTGCCGTCAGCGAGGCTGTCGGCGATTTCGACCATGCCCTGATCGAGTCGGCCCTGGTTCTCGGCGGCCTTGACCATGGCGACGAATACTTCGGTGAAAACGCCGGGAAAAAGGCTCATACAGCTGGAAAAGGTATAACCTTCACGAACCCGGCTGCAGATCTGGCCGATAATGGCGCCCAGCGGCGAATCGCCCTCTTCGCGTTGCAGCAGTTCAAGTGCCTTCAGCAGCGGAATACCTGAACCGAGCATTTTGCCGAACTTGCGGCTGAACAGTTCGAGATTGCGGGTTGAAACTACTGACATGGGCAGTCTCCCTTCAGGCGGCGCGGCCGCCAACGACTTTTAAACGCTGCCGGGGCTGATCTGGCGCCTTATTCTCAGCCTCAGACCGGCGATTGAACAGATGATTTTCGAGCAGCCGGCGGTTGAACCTTATCTGGCCGGCAACGATGAAATGCGGCAGCTGGTGCAGCATGCCGGCAAGGGCGTGCGAACCCACCTTGAGCCAGTCGGCGACCTCTTCGAGGGTCATGATTTCGTCACGATCCGCTGCCGGTTGCTGCCGACCGATGAGCTTGAGTGCTTCGGCGACGGCGCGGTGGCCGCCATCGGGCACCGGCAGGTCGATTTCGGCAAGCTCGCTGCATACTTCGGCGAAAGCCTGCTGACAGGCCGGGCATTCTCTTATGTGCTCTCTGCATGCGGCAGCCTCGTCTTCGTCATAGTAAAGGCTGATCAGCTGCTCTTCATCAAGGCATCGGCTGTTCATCGTTCACCTCTTTTAAAGTATTCGCGTAACTTTTTCAGGGCAAAAAGCACGCGCGATTTGGCGGTCGGCAGGGGCACCTGCTGCAGATCGGCGATTTCCTGAAAGCTCAGGCCCTGGAAATGCCTTAACACGAAAGCCTCTCGGGTCGGCTCAGACAGTTCATTGAGGCAGTTTCTCAGGTCGGTGGCGAAATGCACATCGTTGCTGAAACAGTTCTGCTCCGGCTTCACCACGCCGGCAAGCTGCGGCAGCAGGCGGGTCACACGACTCTGGCTGCGTTTGAATTCAAAAAACTTGTTGCGGGCGATCGCCCAGGCCCAGGGCATGAATTCACAGTCGCGGTTGAAGGTCTCGATGCGGCTGTGCAGCGTCAGCAGGGTTTCCTGCAACAGGTCTTCGGCCACACAGCGGTCGCCACCGAGCCGATAAAAATAGGCAAACAACGGGCGACGCAGCTGCTCGAACAGCAGCGCGGCGGCCTTCATGTCGCCGGCCGCAAAATTTTCCACGAGTTGTTGGCTGATTTTTATCATATTGCAGAAAGTAATATGCCAGAAAAAGCAGAAAAGATTGAAAGCAAAATTTTAATTTTAAATTTTCTATTTTTTAAAGTTTCTTGCTGAAAAATCGAGTTTAATATTAATGATATAAGAACATGGGCTACGATCAGGTTTCTCTACAAAGACGACGAATCGCTCTTATTGTGCTGCCCTTGTGGTGGCGGCGATGATCGCTGCGTGGTGGCCGTATCGCTATCTGCTGCTGCCGATGCCGGGTGTCACCAGAAAGGTGAAGGTCGGTGGTCTGCAGCGCGAGTTTCAGTTTTTTGTGCCGGCGGTGACCGATGCAGACCGTGGGCAGATGCCGGTGGTGGTTCTGCTGCAGGGATTCGACAGTGCGATCATTGCTGACCATACCAGAGAAATGTTCTGGAAATTCTGCGAAGCGGCTGAGAGAAACCGTTTTGCCCTGGTCATGCCGCGCGGGCTGCAGGGCTCGTTTGGCGAGATTCCCGAGGTGATTGCCTGGTACCCTGAATATCTTGTGGAAAACCTGCGCTACCTGAAAGAGCTGCCGGAGCATCTGAACAAAGAAACCGGCGCGGGCAGCCGGTTTGCCGCAGATCGTCTTTACTTTGTCGGTTATTCGAACGGAGCCTATTTCGGGGCGATTGCCCTGATGAATTACCCGCAGATGCCGTTTCTCGGCTACTGGCTGGAGGCCGGCGGGTTTCCGTATGCTTTCAATGAACTGGTGCCTAAGCGCAAAGTCTTTATCAATGCCGGAAGTAACGACCTTTACAATATCGAACACATTCGAAAACTCGGCGAAGCGCTGCGCAATCATGGCTGGGAAACGGGAAAAAACCTCATCTATCGCGAGCACCCCGGCACCCATATTTTCGATTTTGCGGTCATCGACGAGGCACTGCGCTTTCTTTTAACCGATCATGACCGGCCAGGTGATGGCTAATGTCGAAAATAAACGTTCATTCAAATTTGACAGAGCACTAAAAAGCCTGTGTCCTCCTGACCCTGCGGCCATAAATTATCCTGTTGAATGCTGCATTGCAATATTGTATTATCTGATTCAGTAGACAATTATCTGGAGGAATGACAATGAACAAAAGAATCGCGATGATTTTTGTTGCCATGGTATTGTTGGTGCTGACCGGCAGCATGACCAATGCCCAGCCGGCTGACCCATGGAACACGCTTTATGAAAAACCAATCAGTGATGCAGCAGCAAAAATTCGGGAATTATTGCTGCCATTCAGTGCCCAGGCGGGGTTTCCTGACACAAGACCGGCCGGCCTTGAAAGGGCCAGTTATGAAGAACTTTATAAAGCTGCTGCAACTGCTTCAAAAAAAGGCAGCGACATTTTTGCCGAGCTCGTCAAACTTTTCGGCTCGAACATCAGATGGTATCTGAGCCCCAAGTATTTCCAGAAACGTCTCGAAATCGGCGCCCAGCTTTACCCCGAACACAAGGGCAATGAAAAGATATTTGAATTTCTCTGCCGCGACTTTGCCGCCGCCGCTGACAGAGGCTTTGAAGAACTCCGTTACTGGGCGCTGGCAGAAGGAATGGTTCTTGACCTCGTCTGGTTCAAAGCAATTCAGGAAGGTTTCGTGCCGGTAAAAGAAAAAATGGCCCTGGCATTTGTTCCCGAAAATATTGCGCCGGCAGATGCGAAGACCATCTGGAAGCAGGCAGCCACAGCTCTTATCGAGGCCGGCAATCAGGCTGGTATCGCCTCAACAAAGGTTGGCAGCATGGGTTTTGCAGCTTTTCCCGCATGGCGCCTGAAATATGGCATCAAGTATTTCAAGGCCGCCGCCAAAGCAGCAGTTGCCGAAAATTGGAATTCACGCAACAGCAACCCCGAATTCTGGACAAAAGCCTGCAAACAGCTGAAAGAAGATATCGCTGTCATTAACAGCGAAATAGACCTGTTCCTGTCGGTAATGAAGCAATAAAAGCACCCGACCAGCAGACCGTAGATATCAGGGGCTGTCTCATAGTAATATGAAACAGCCCTTTTTATTTGCTCTAAAAAAGCCTGGCATGAGACCACAAAAAACTTTTTGGAAGCAAAACATGATGACAGGCCAGAAACGGAGACGCCATGAACTTTGTCGCGATAGATTTTGAGACTGCCACGGGTAAGCGTGAAAGCGCCTGTGCGCTGGGAATTGTAACCGTTGCGGGTGGCGAAATTACCGAGGCGTGGCACACTTTGATCAGGCCACCAGACAATCAGTATTGGCGCATGAACATTGAAGTGCATGGCATTACACCGGCAAAAACCAAAAATTCTCCTGATTTTGCGGCGGTTTACCCGGAAATCAGAAAGCGCCTGCAGGGCAAAACCATTGTCGCCCACAATGAGAGCTTTGACAGAGGTGTGCTGAAGAGCTGCATGGAATTCTACGGTCTCGATTATTCTGAATTGCTGCTGCCGGCAAGGTGGGAGTGCACAGTAAAAATCTACCGGGCGCTCGGCTTTAATCCGTGTCGTCTCAGCAACTGCTGCGAGCGCATGCGCATTGAGCTCAACCACCACGAAGCCCTGTCTGACGCGCTGGCCTGCGCACAGTTGTATCTGCGCCGCAAAACTGCCTGCCCTTAAGGAGCGAAAGCATTGGCAAAAGAGATCGAGCGCAAGTTTCTCGTTAACGGCGATGAATGGCGAAAAAACGCCGTTGGTTCAGTTTATCGCCAGGGCTATCTTTGCCGCACACCCGAAAGAACGGTTCGCGTCAGACTGGCGGCCGGCCGGGGCTTTGTTACCATCAAGGGTAAAACAGCGGGCGCGGTGCGCGACGAGTTTGAGTATGAGATTCCTGCTGCTGATGCCGAAGCGATGCTTACAGATCTTTGCGAAAAGCCACTTATCGAAAAGACCAGATACCTGGTAAAGCACGCTGACGTGACCTGGGAAATCGACGAATTTCATGGCGACAACGCCGGCCTGATCGTCGCCGAGGTCGAACTGCAATCAGCCGACCAGCAGATCACAAAACCCGCCTGGATCGGCCGCGAAGTCACTGAAGACCCTCGCTATTACAACGCCAGCCTTGTAGCCAGGCCATTTAAAACCTGGTAATCAACTGCGAATGGTTTCGGTGAAGCGGGTCAGCGCTTTTTCGTAGAAATCGGTCGACATTCGGCCGCCACGAGCTTCTTTCAGCAATGGCAGCATGGCGCGCAGGTCGCCCTGTTCGGCGAGGGCTTCGACGGCGTTGCGATAAACCATGTCTTCGCTGTCAGCGAGCATTTTCAAGAGAATCGGCGTGCCTTCGCGGTCTTTGATGCGCCCGAGAGCAAACACGGCCGAAGCGCGCACCCAGCGGCTCTTGTCGCGTGACATTTTTTCGAGTTCGGCAAAGACTTCTTCGTGGCCGCTTTTCCAGAGGGCGATGGCGGCGTTGACGCGCACGCGGTCGTTGCGGTCGTGCAGCAGGCGATGGCAGGCTTCGGGCAGTTCTGACCACTTCAGCTCAGACAGGGCCTCGATAGAGTTGGCACGCACGCGGGCATCTTCGTGTTTCAGCTGACTGGCAATAACTTCAGAATAATCGGTATTAAAAGTGCGGCCGAGGGCCGAAACGGCAGTGGCGCGCACCCAGATATCGGTGTCTTTTGCCTGCAGAATACGCACCAGATCTGCATTCAATTCGGGGTCGTTCATGCGGGCGGCGGCATCGACGGCGTTGATTCGCAGCCAGCGCTCTTTGGCCGCCAGCGATTCTCTGATGGTTCGTGTGACCTTGTCACCGCCAATCTGGCCGAGCACAAGAATCATCTGTTCTCTTACCACGAGCGGCATGCGGTCGAAATCAATGAGAATACGGTCGACAATACGTTCTCCCATGGCGGCAATCGCCTCGATCGCGGCGGTCTGCAGGCTTTCGTCGGCCACCTGCAGCAGTTTATAGAGCTCGTCATAGAGCAGCGCCGATTTTTCGGCTTCGGCCTTTTTAATCAGCTGCAGTTTGATTTTTGCGTCGGTTTCGGCTGCGAGCCAGTGACGCAGAACACTGATGCGTTCATCGGCCCCGAACAGCGCCAGACCATCGATGGCGATTTCCCTGATGCGGTGGCGAGAATCTTCGAACAGAGCCGAAAAGATGTTGCGATCCTCGATCAACGGCCGGCTGACAAGGGCTTCGGCGATGATCTGGCGGACTTCGGCATTCGAAGATTTAACCAGGCGGCGCACGTGCGCGTAGGCGCCTTCGTCTTTAAGGCGCGACAGAGCAATGTTGGCGGCCAGAGAAACGCCCCAGTTACTGTTGCCGGCAAGCATTTTGAGAGAGGTGTGGCGCTCGGCCGACGGGTGTTTGATGAAATAATTGATGGCGGCGGTAAGCAGCTCCGGGTCACGGGTCTGACCCATGATTTCGTTCATCAGAGAGGCAACACGCACGTCTTCGTAGGAAATCAGCAGATCGAGAAGCTTCTTGCGCAGCTGCGGCGGCTTGTCAGAGCTGCAGGCGCGAATTACCACATCGAGAGCCGGCTGAAAATTGAAGCTGCGAAGAGCGAGCATCGCCGTATCAGCCAGTTTTCCGTCGTCATTGACGACGAACTCGATGATATGCTTGACCGAACCCGGGTTACCAATATGGCCGAGCGCTTTGACCACCTGCTCGACGACTTCGCGGTCAGGCGAAGAAAGCAGATCGACAAGGGCGTCGGCATGCTGGCGCACGCGCAGAATGCCCAGAGCCGCCACCGAAAGCAGTTTTTCCTCACGGTTGGTGCTCTTCAAACCGTCGATAAGATTCTGAAAGCGGCTTTTTCCGGATTCGGTCATGCTGATGCTCCTCTTTTATTTCTGTGCTTTCGGTTCTTCAATACGCTGTATGCTGGCGCCAAGCTTTAGAATTCGGCCAACAAGATCTTCGTAACCCCGATCGATGTGATAGACCTGGCTGATCTCGGTGCGACCTTCTGCGACCAGACCGGCAAGAACCATTGCGGCACCGGCGCGCAGGTCGGTTGCAGAAACCGGAGCGCCCTGCAGCGTTTTTACCCCGTGAACAACGGCAGTGCGGTCGTGAATTGCAATGCTGGCACCCATGCGAGCCAGTTCAGACACATGCATAAAACGGTTTTCGAATATGGTTTCAGTCACCGAAGAGCTGCCCTCGGCCAGACACATGGCCGCCATCAGCTGCGACTGCAGATCGGTGGCAAACCCCGGATAAGGCAGAGTCTTGACTTCGACGGCCCGCAGACGACGATCGGCTTTAACGATGATCGCATCGGCTTCGGTGGTGATTTCGGCGCCCATTTCGCGCAATTTGTTGATCAGCGCCAGCAGATGATCGGGGTCACAGTTCTCGACCCTGATCGGGCCGCCGGTCATGGCGCCCATAACAGCGAAGGTTCCGGCTTCGATGCGGTCGGGCATGACGCGGTATTCACCGCCGCCAAGGCGCTCGACACCGTCGATGGTGATACTCGGGCTGCCGGCCCCCTCGATCTTCGCGCCAATAGTGTTCAAAAACTTGGCCAGATCGACAATTTCAGGTTCCTGGGCAGCGTTATCGATGACAGTGCGCCCTTCAGCCAGAGTGGCGGCCATCATAAGATTCTCGGTGGCACCAACTGACGGGAAATCAAGAATAATTCTGGCACCACGCAGATTTTCGGCAACGGCGACGGCACAGCCACCTTCGATAGAAACCTGCGCCCCAAGAGCTTCAAAGCCCTTGAGATGAATATTTACCGGCCTGACACCAATGGCACAGCCACCGGGCAACGGCACCCTGGCCTTTTTAAGCCTTGCAAGCAGCGGGCCCATGACAAAAAAGCTGGCCCGCATGGTTTTTACCAGTTCATAAGGCGCTTCATCGCTGACAGGACCAGAGGCATCGAACTGATAGACATTGCCGCCGAGGCAGCTGCTTTTGATGCCAATCGCCTGAAGAACCTTCGCCATCGTCTCAACATCGTTCAGCGCCGGCACATTGGTCAGCCGCACGGGTTCGGTGCTGAGAATCACCCCGGCCATGATCGGCAGCGCCGCATTCTTTGCACCGCTGACCTTGATACTGCCACTCAGGGGTTTTCCGCCCTCAATCAGAATTTTAGCCATGACTCAGTCTATTTCTATCCTTTCGAGCGTGATCTTGCCTTCTTTAAGCATTTCGAGCGAGAGTTCATCGGGGTAATCGCCAAGAAACACGATTCTTTTGATACCCGCGTTCATAAGCATCTTAGCACAGGTTACACAGGGCTGGTGAGTGCAGTAGCAATCACTGTTTTTCAGGGAAACGCCGAACGCAGCCGCCTGCAGAATCGCGTTCTGTTCAGCATGCAGGCCGCGGCAGAGCTCCTGGCGCTGGCCCGAAGGAATCTTCTGAGCTTCGCGCAGACAGCCGCCGGGAAGCTGAAAACAGTGAGCCAGCCCGACCGGAGCGCCATTGTAACCAGTTGCCAGCATGCGATTTTCGCGCACAATTACCGCACCAACCTGGCGTCTGAGACAGGTCGAGCGCTGCGCCACAATTTTGGCGATGCGCATAAAATAGACATCCCAGCTCGGGCGCTCTGAAATATGGTCGAAAACTGGAAGTTCGATATTATTTGGTTCCATACAGTCGATCTCCGGCGTCGCCAAGACCTGGCAGAATGTAGCCTTTTTCGTTCAGGCACTTGTCAAGTACACAGGTATAGATATCGACGTCGGGGTGAGCTTTCTGAACAACTTCGACACCTTCGGGGCATGAAACGACGCACAAAAATCTGATTTTGTGAGCGCCGGCCTTTTTGATGGTTTCGATCGATTTAGCCACGGTACCACCTGTGGCAAGCATCGGATCGATAACGAATACTTCCATGTCGGCGATGCCCTGCGGCAGTTTGCAGTAATATTCGACCGGCTGCAGCGTATCGTGATCGCGATAAAGCCCGATGTGACCGACGCGAGCCATTGGCATAAAACTCAGCAGGCCATCGACCATACCGAGACCGGCACGCAGAATCGGTATGACAGCAAGGGTGCCGGGGGTGATCAGATGCGCTTCAGCCTGCATCAGCGGAGTTTCACAGGTGGTATTTTCGACCGGAATGCTGCGGGTGGCTTCGTAGGCCAGCAGCATCGAGAGTTCCTGCATCAGCTGCCGGAAAACCTGAACATCAGTATGTTTTGATCTTAAAAGCGTGATTTTGTGTTTGACCAGCGGGTGATCGACGATGATCAGTTTTCCCATGTTACTGTTGTCCTTCCTGGGTTATTTCGATTTTGGCAATGCGGTTATTGTGGCGACCACCTTCAAAATCGGTGCCGAGAAATTTTTCGAGCATATCGATGGCCAGGGCTTCGCCGACGATGCGGCCACCCATGACCAGCACGTTGGCGTCATTATGTCTGCGCGAAAGCTCGGCTTCGAGGCCGCAGCGACAGAGAGCGGCCCTGATGCCATGATGGCGGTTAGCGGCTATCGAAATGCCGATTCCGGAGCCACAAATAAGCAGCCCCAGAGAACCTGGGTCAGCAATGACGTTGGCAGCGACGGCGTGCGCGTAATCAGGGTAGTCACAGGAAGCCAGAGAGTGGGTACCAAGGTCTTCGACCTGGTGACCGAGTTCGTGAAGCCGCTTTATCAGAGACTTCTTCAATTCAAAGCCGCCATGATCCGAACCTGCGTATATCTTCATCAACTGTTCCTCCACCATGTGCGATGGGTTCATAATACACAGGGAGAAGTGCAGATTTCAACAACTATCCTGACCGGGTTTGTGTAGGTCAGCGGGTCATGCCTTCGTAGCGCTGCGTCATCTGGTCGTAGGCGGCGAGCTTGGCTTCGAGTTTGTTGTCTTCCATGCCGTAGCGGAAACGGCCGGTATCGTCGGGATAGGCTTTCAGATAGAACTCGATCCAGAATTCTTTGCGTTCGTGGCTGTATTCGGCGCGGGCTTCCCAGCAGTGCAGGTCGCGCACCAGGCCGATGGTGAGGGGGCTGAATTTTTCGGTGATGTGGTTGTAGTTACCCGAGGTCGAAACGGCCCAGAGCGGCCTGATGGTGGCCTGGTAGTTGAACGAGGTATTGGTGATTTTGTCTTCGCCATAGGGCATGGTCACGCTGGTATCAAACGACCAGAGATTTGAGGCAAGACGATAACGAGCGTTCAGGTTGCCCGGTTCCAGCCTGGTCAAATCCATTTTGGCCATGCCAAGATTAGGCACGACGTAATCGCGGCGGATAAAAAATTCCCAGTTGCGATAGGCGTCGGTGCGCGACCGGCGCGAATAATCCCAATAAACCTGTTCAAACCGGCTCATTACACGGTTATAGTTAAAGTTAACCGGATTAAGTGACCATGAATTCTGGGCAAACCGCAGTCGAGTAGAAAAAATATCGGTGCCGGTAAAAGAGTCGAACTGAAATGGCGATTTACCTTTGCTTGTCGAAACATTGTAGTTGAATTCGAGATTGGTGACGTTGGAAAAGCGGTGCTGCGCCCTGACCATCGTCGAGCCGTTCTCGCGTTCGATACCGCCAGAATAATAGCTTTTCTGCAGGTTATAGGAAGGGGTCAGGTCGAAGCGCTCGTGCACATAGATGGTCGGCACGGTAACGCTGACTCTGGCGTCTTTCTTTTCTGATTCATTGACGTCGCTGAGAGTGCCGTCTTCATAGCGACCATACATACCAGAAAGATTGAGACTGAGCGGAACTCCCGGGGTTGTATAGCCGGGCAGCGTGAAATTGATTTCGGGCAGGCGGTTGAGCAGCTGGTAATTGTTATCAGCCGTGTATTTATCGCCATCGAGGTCATAGAATTTATTGGCGACAACGTTCATTGTCATGAAACTGAGCACCGGGCGGTAGTTGATCTGCACGGTCAAATCCTGGTTTTCGGCCTGGCCGGTATACTGGTCACCGCTGTAAATAAAGCTGGTCGCCAGGCTTTCACCGCCAGCAAAGCTGTAATTGTGCGACAGGTTCATCTGAGTGTTGGTATGATTGCGTTTAGTTTCGTTGAGTTGGTAGAAATAGATCGAACCGTTGCCTTTATCGCCGCCGTTGTAGTTACCGTTGAAACCGAAACCGTTGCCGCGCTTTTCAAAAGCATCGGCGGTAAAGCGACCGGAAACGTGCTCATTCACCATCAGATCAGTAGTGAACTTGAAATATATGCCATCGATCTGCGACATACCCTGACGGGTATGGAAAAACTTCTCGCGTTCCTTGAATTCCGAGTAATCGCGGCCACGGTGGTAGAGGGTTTTGCCTTTCCATTTCAGGCGCAGGTCTTCGAGGGTCATCGATTTGCCCGGGTAGGTTTCGATTTTTTTGCTGGTAATGCGATAATGCGGGTGGTCGGTATCATCGCAGGTCGTCTGCATAACATCCTGGGCAATGCTGTATCTTGGGCTGACATAAACGTCTTTGGCGCTGAAGAAATTGCGGTTTTTGCGAATTTCGGCGTCACGCATCCAGCCTTCGCCTGATTTCATGTTGTAAACGAGAAAGTCGCCGGTGGTCTGGTCGTAACCTTTCCAGAAATCGACCTTGCCCTGGGCGAAGATATCTTCGGTTTTGGTGTTGGCCTGAATGTTTTCGGCGCTGATCTTCATATCCTGATACGATATGTAGGCTTTGCCCTTGGTGACGATCTGTTCGGCTTTAGTGCGGTATTCGAGATAATCACCGTAGATCTCGACCGGAAACTTCTGGGTATCGATCGACGGCACATCAAAGGCATGCGCGGGCCTGATTCCAGATATAAAAACTGAAATCATCGTAAAAATCAGCAGTAGTCTGCGGATTCGTCTGCCTTTTTTTATCTGCCGGTGCAAGTTTTTTCCTGTAAACCAGTAGTTGCGGAAACCTGAACCACCTGTTTCTGCATCTTATGTATCGACACCCGGCCGGCAAACCTGAAGAAAAATCATTCACCGCCACCGTGCTTATTACACGGGAAAGTGTTGAATTTTGCTGTGGTTTGGGGTAGGGAAATATGTTCTTTTTTAAAAACAAATAATTTTCAGGGAGATACTTAAAATGGGTGACAGCAAAGTCGGAACCGTTGTGGTCAAAAGAGGCATGGCAGAAATGCAGAAGGGCGGCGTCATCATGGATGTCGTCAACGCCGAGCAGGCGAAAATCGCCGAAGCGGCCGGAGCGGTCGCAGTAATGGCGCTCGAAAGGGTGCCGTCTGATATTCGCAAAGCCGGCGGCGTGGCCCGCATGGCCGACCCGACAATCATTGAAGAAGTGATGAAGGCGGTCAGTATTCCGGTCATGGCCAAGGCACGCATCGGGCATATCACCGAAGCCCGCATTCTCGAGGCCATGGGCGTAGATTATATCGACGAAAGCGAAGTTCTGACACCGGCGGACGAGGAATTTCATCTGCTGAAGTCTTCTTATACAGTGCCGTTTGTCTGTGGCTGCCGCGATCTTGGAGAAGCGGCCCGTCGCATCGGCGAAGGCGCTGCGATGCTGCGCACCAAGGGTGAACCAGGCACCGGCAATATTGTCGAAGCGGTGCGACACATGCGCAAAGTCAACGCCCAGGTGCGCCGGGTAATTCACATGAGCGAAGATGAGCTGATGACCGAAGCAAAACTGCTTGGTGCCCCTTACGAAGTTCTGCTCGAAATCAAAAAACTTGGCCGGCTGCCAGTGGTAAATTTTGCCGCCGGCGGTGTAGCAACACCTGCTGATGCCGCCCTGATGATGGAACTCGGCGCTGACGGCGTTTTTGTCGGCTCAGGTATTTTCAAATCAGAGAACCCGGCGCTGTTCGCCAAAGCCATTGTCGAAGCGACGACTAATTTCCGTGATTACAAGCTGCTGGCCGAAATTTCGAAGGGGCTGGGCACGCCGATGACCGGCCTTGAAATCGCTTCGCTCGCACCTGCAGACCGGATGCAGGAGCGCGGCTGGTAAAGGAAAAAACTATGCTTAAAATAGGAATTCTCGCCCTGCAGGGCGCAGTGCGCGAACATGCCACTTCTTTGAAGCGCTGCGGCGCCGAAGCGGTCGAGGTGAAAACCGCAAACGATCTCAAAGGTCTCGACGGCCTGATTCTGCCTGGCGGCGAAAGCACGACCATGCGCCGGCTCATCGACACCTACGACCTGATGAAACCGCTCAAACAGTTTATCTCTCTCGACCGACCGGTGTTCGGAACCTGCGCGGGTCTGATTCTGCTGGCTGAACGTATAGTCGGCTCAAACAGCTGCCATATCGGCATGATGGATATCACCGTCGAGCGCAATTCGTTCGGCCGCCAGATTAACAGCTTTGAAGCCCCGTTGAACATCAAGGACATCGGCCGCGGGTTTCCCGGCGTCTTTATCAGAGCACCGCATATCAGCGAAACCGGCGAAGGTGTCACTGCTCTGTGTGAATATGAAGGCCGCATCGTCATGGCGCGGCAGAACAATCTGCTCGGCTGTGCATTTCACCCCGAACTGACCGGTGACCAGCGCGTCATGTCGTATTTCGTCAAGATGGTGCGTGAAGCGGCCGCCACCCGCCCCAAAAGCTGAAATATATAAAAACGCATTGTCTAGTCGCTGATTCGTCGGCGCCGCCTGCCAGCCGGGTTAGTTTTTCTCCAGCAATTCGCTTTTGTATAGAATCAGCAAAGTATCTTCATACAGCTCAGGTTTGTTTCTGCAGTTATCATAAAATCGGCGTCCAGGCGGGCAAAGCTCAGGCGCCGTTTTGTTTCGGCAATGTTTGTGCCACCGGCACGCTGATCGTGAATCATATCACAAACAGCTTCGGCGGCAGGTTTATTTGCGCCGTCGGTAAGGCTGTGTTATTTTTTACGCCTACGTTAATCAGAGGAGAGAATATGAGTCAGAAAGACAGATTGTCGCCAAAGGCCTATGAAGTGGTCGACGGCAAAGAATACCCCAGCTTCATACCAGCCGGCGAAAGCCCGCTTGAGTTCACGCTAAAGGCTGTGGTGATCGGCATTGTTATCGGCTGCGTGTTTGGCGCGGCGAACGCCTATCTTGGTCTGAAAGTCGGTTTGACGGTTTCGGCCTCGATACCGGCAGCAGTTATGGCTGTCGCCATTTTTCGCATTTTCTTCAAACAGGGCACCATTCTCGAGACCAACATCGTGCAGACGGTCGGCTCGGCCGGAGAATCACTGGCGGCCGGCGTAATTTTCACAATTCCGGCTTTCTTTATCTGGGGTCTTGAACCGTCAAAGCTTGAAATTGCGGTAATTGCCATTGTCGGCGGCACCATCGGGGTTCTTTTCATGATTCCGCTGCGCCGTTACCTTATCGTGCAGGAACACGGCAAATTGCCATACCCGGAAGGAACGGCCTGTGCCGAAGTTCTCGTTGCTGGTCAGGGCGATATTTCAAAAGCCAAAACCCTGTTTCAGGGAATGGGCATCGGGGCTCTCTATCAGGCGTTGATGCACAACCGTCTTTTCGGCCTGTGGAGCAAAGAACCGGCAGCCCATATTCCGCGGTTCAAAGGTGCCGAAATCGGTGCCGAAGTTACTCCCGAACTTCTCGGGGTCGGCTACATCATCGGGCCGCAGATTGCGGCCATCATGCTCAGTGGTGGTATTTTCGGCTGGCTGGTTCTGATTCCGCTGATAACCCTGTTCGGCGAACACTGCTCAGCACCCATTTACCCTGAAATGACAAATCTTATCAGCGACATGGGCCCAGGCAGCATCTGGTCTCGCTATATTCGCTACATTGGTGCCGGCGGCGTTGCGTTTGCCGGTATTTTCTCGCTGATCAAGTCGATTCCGGTCATTCTTTCAAGCTTCAAGGCTGGCTTTGCGCAGCTCGGCAAAAATTCAGGCGAAGCGGCAGTAAGAACCGACCTCGACCTGCCGATGAGCGTCATTCTTGGTGGGTCACTGTCTCTTGCCGCCATTGCCACAGTATTTCTCAATGCCACTATTTTTCATTCGTTCAGCATTTCGGCAATCGCCGGCATTCTGATCGTTGTCTTCGGTTTCTTCTTTGTCACCGTATCATCGCGCATCGTCGGTCTGCTCGGCTCTTCTTCGAACCCGATCTCGGGCATGACCATCGCAACCCTGCTGCTGACCTGCATTATTTTCATCCTGGCCGGCATGGCTGATATGCCGAACGTTAAAATCGCCGTTCTCACCGTTGGTGCTTTTGTCTGTATCGCCGCCGCCATCGCCGGTGACACCTCACAGGATCTGAAAACCGGTTTTCTCATCGGTGCCACTCCCAAATATCAGCAGATCGGCGAATTCATCGGCGTTCTGGCTTCGGGCCTGACCATGGGCTTTGTCATGTATCTGCTCAAAGATGCGATTACTACAGGCGAGCTGCCAGCTCCCCAGGCGAACCTGATGAAACTTGTCGTTGACGGGGTCATCGGCGGCAACCTGCCCTGGAATCTTGTTATCAGCGGCATGTTCATCGCCCTTGGCGTCGAGCTGCTCGGTATCAACTCACTGGCGTTCGCGGTCGGTCTTTACCTGCCGCTGTCATTGTCAGTGCCGATCATGGCCGGTGGTATTATCCGCTGGGTACTCGAAATGCGTGTTAAAGACCCAGATCTCGAAGAAAAACGCGAAACTGGCGTGCTTTATTCATCGGGCCTGATTGCCGGAGCCGCCTTAACTGGCGTTTTCATCATGGTACTCATGGGTATCGCCGAAAAGAGCCCGGGCCTGCTCGAAGGCATCAACAAACCCGGCATCCATCTTGCGTCAGCCCAGCTCAGCAATGTTGAAATCAACGGTCAGCAGCTGAGTGGCAGTTATCACAAAGTTTCACCGGCTGTTTATCCGGCAACCGATGACATCGTCGAGAAGATTTCGGCCGCCAAGATCGCCCTGCGCGAACTCAAAGCGGCTGCAACACCCGATGCCGCAGCGATAACCGCCAAAGAAGCCGAAATCACGGCCCTTAACGAGCAGATGCAGAAAGCCAAGATTCAGACTTTCGCTGTCAAAGCTATGCTGAATGGCACAGCGGTCGAAACCAGCGTCGATCTCGGCAAATGGGAACAGGCCTATCTGGTCGCCGCCGACGGAAAAATCGCAGTTGCCGGCGAGGCCCCGGGCAGCCAGTCACGCGCTGTAGTTGCCTTCCTGTTTCTCTGCGCCACCCTGGCCTACTTCGCCATGCGCAAACCGGTAAAAACAGAAGCCTGATTCAGATAAGCCCGTTCAGTTATCGCAAAACCCCCGTAACCCATTGATAAGGGTTACGGGGGTTTTATCCATAACAACAGTCAGACAAAAAAACCAGCCGGGTTAAAAGCCAAAAAACTTTTTAATACTGCTTCCGACGCTGCTGGCAATATTAGCAGTGGCCTTTATGGCCGACTCGCCGAAGTCTTTAGCTTTGTTGCCCGCATCGCGCGAAAAGTCACCAATCTGACTGACGGCTTCAGAAACAGCTTTTCCTGATTCTTCTGCCACTTTTTTGGCTTCATCAGCCATTTTTCGCGCCTGGTCTTCGATATCGCCGGCAAATTGTTTGACAATCTTTTCTACCGACTCGGCAAATTGTTTGGCCAGGTCGCCGACCTGCTCGATCACCTTCTTCGTCAGCTCAGTAACAATGGTTGAAACCAGACTGGCCGAAATTTTGACATTTTTGATGCCGACCTGCGTCGCCTTACCGGCAATGCGACAGTCGACGACCATCTCTGGCAGGCTTCCGGCAGCGAGTTTGTCGAGCGAACCCTTAACTTCGATAGACTTGATGCTCAATATTGACCCGGCAAACGCGCCGGCAAATTTGCCCAGACCCTCCGTGCTCTGAACAGAGCTGATTACCAGCCCCTGAATACTCTGAATAAAAGCAGCATCAACTTTTCCTGCCAATTCGAGGTTCCCGCCGGGAAAAAGGCTTTTGCGGTCAGCCTTCGCCGTGCCGATCATGGTAAGTGGCAGCACGCCGCCAAAATTGCCCGAAATCTGAATTTTCATGACCTCGCCGATTTCCTGTATGTACTCCATGGGCGAACCGGCCACCACAACCTTACCCTTAACCGAGAACTTGTTGCTGTCCTTTGTGTGGTTGATAATGCCGAGCGGGCCATCGTTTTTGTTTTTGGCATCGGAAGGCGCAGTCAGCTGGAGCGGCCCAACCGACAATTTCTGCATCTGCACAGTCGCCAGCGTTTTTCCCTCAGGGCTGAACAGCACTTCGACCCAACCAAGTTTTTTGTCGTCAAAAATGAAATCGCCGCGCAACCTGGTGCCGGTAACCAGATCGAGATTTTCTGCAGTCACCTTCGAAATCATGAATTGGGCATTTCTGACCTTGATTATGTCGAGCGGAAACCCTATTGACGGCAGGGTTGCCTTTGAACCGACCGTGGCCGTTTTTAAAAAGAAGCTGGCAATATCGACAACATCCTGCCACGAAACTTCATCCATTGCGGCTGTAAAACCTGATATGCCCGGAAAATCAGGGTTATAGGCGCCAAGCATTTCAACCGCAGATTTTAAGCCGATATCTACCATACCCTTAACAAAAAGGGTTGGCAGAATGCTTTTTCCACCTTTGGCGCCCAACGCAAAGTTGCCGCCAAAACCCATTTTCTGCAGCGACAGGCCATTGATGCCCAGCGGATTTTCCCATTTGCCCGGAATATCGGCCTTAACGAGAATACCCTTTGTTTTGGTGTCAGAAAGGGGAATCTCCAGTGTAACATTCAGCAAAGTCTGTATTTTTTCTGAGAGTCGCAG
This sequence comes from Candidatus Rifleibacteriota bacterium, assembly GCA_024710355.1. Classification (GTDB taxonomy): domain Bacteria; phylum Muiribacteriota; class Ozemobacteria; order Ozemobacterales; family Ozemobacteraceae; genus Rifleibacterium. The sequence goes on along the minus strand of JANJUX010000033.1, from coordinate 217,277 downwards.
CCGCATATCTGCAAACAACGAAAGCTTGTCGTCTTTGAGCTCAAAACTTGGGTTCTCAAAACCCAGAAGTTTTGAAATGGTCTCGACGGTCGAAAACAGATCACCTGCAATCTTCTGGCCGGCAACGGCCTTCTCAAATTCCTGCTTCAGGTTTGCCAGGGGGGTAGAACTGCCACTGGTAGGCCCTGGCGGTGTTTCGCCGCCAGAAAATGCTTCGGTTGCCGACCCGACTCCGACAGCCAGCATGTCCGGGATATCGACAGTCAGAGAAGCCGTGCCGCTTTTATCTTCATTTACCGTTTCGTACTGATCCTGCAGGCCAGGATTTTTCTTTACGAACTCTTCAACGGCTTTGTTGAGAATCTGTTCGCTGTTTTGCTCGAGGTGCAGGTCAATAAGCCCCTTCAATACATCAGCATGGATTTCTTCAGGCTTCATTGACGGAATAACCCATGCCTGAGACATCGGCATGGGCACCAGACCGATTGCATTCACAAATTTGCCGGTGTAAACATCGACTCCCTGAAACAGGCAACCATGGCCGCCCATAGAGAATTCGCCGCCACCATCGCCACCCACACTTCTGCTCTCTTTGTTATCTTTTGCCGTAAAAGATCGGCCGGCAAGTTTTCTGAACTGCACCCGCAGCTGATCGACATTCAAACCGCTGCGACCGTTGATACCGGAAACCGCCCAGCCCTTGTCAGCAACCAGAGAAAATTCGCCGCCACCGTTACCACCGCGTTTTTCGCCTTCATAGCTTTCGCCAGCATCAGTGAAGCTTCTGAAAACCGGTCTGATGTTGTCTACCAGGCCGCCTGAGCGACCTTTAAAGCCAGCCAGATACCATTCGCTGCTCTTCGACAGTTCGGTAAAGGGAACCTCGGTGGCTCCTCCAACCGGCTGGTCGTTGAACCAGGCAGCGAGAAAAGTTCCGGGCGGCAAGCCAGCCTCATCGCCTGCATCTCTGGCAACCACAAACAAGGAGAGTGGACGTTCCAGGCCTGAGCCCTTGTCGTTCCAGACAGGTCTGGCAGCTCTGCCGGGTATGACCAGATCCTGGCGCACACATCTCAGGCTGCCTAAAGATGGTACCTTTTCAGGCTTTTTGCCATCGGTAGTTACCACCAGGCCCATCGCCACATAGCCTTTGGGGGCAATCGGCTGCCAGATTGAAACATTGCTGCTGCCGGCCTTGCCATCACGGCTGCTCCAGATTTCTTCATAGCTTTCCGGTTTCTGTAATGAGTTTGGATCGTCGAGAATAATCATCGATGAGTAGACCGGTTTTTCATCGCCGGGGGCCAGAGCATCGCCAAGAAAAGCCCATCCTCTGGGTGTTTTCGGGCGATGAATCGAAATATCGGCAGCAGCACCGAGATTTTTACTGCTCCATTCGCTGGTGAACTCTTTGATGTAACCACATCTGAGACCGTTTTTTGAAATAATCGTGACAAAACTCGGCTTATCTTCAGCCGGCAGAACTTTAAGGCGCAACATGGCGGCCTCATCTTTATCTGCCATAACCTCGATGCCGTTTCTGCTGACAAAATTGCCACTGTCACAACGCAGATAAACAGAATCTTCATTGCCTAAAAGTACCTGGAAAAAAGGAGCGGCACTGGCTTCAGCTTCAACAGCATATAGACGTGCAACATTGTTTTTGACTACGGGGGCAAGATAGCGACCGTTATCTGCCTGGAAGCTGAACCTGCCGCCGCCATGGCTGATGAGTCTGAATCTTTCCCAGACTCTGGCCTCAGAAGCGTCAACACGAACAGCGTAGTCTCTGTCCTGGTCGACCGAGAAATATCGGTTGCCATGTTCATTCTGCAACCCAACGATCATGCCGGTTGTCAGATCAGGCAAAGGCGCATTGGCAGCAGCCGTAACCCTGAATTTTTCCCATGTGTCGATGTTGTCGGCCCGAACAAAAATCGCGCCATCGGGCTCTACCGAAAGGTATTTTCCATTTGCCCCTTTCAGGCTTATGCTGTCGTCAGTGTTAACAATCATCTCAAAAATTTCCCAGTCTCTTATCCAGTTACTGCGCGCACTCAATGGTGCCCGGTCGGCATTTATTCCGGCGACAGCAAAACGCCCATGCACTCCGAAGAGCGCAAATCTGCCGGCCGCGACTTCGACGAATCGCAATCTTTCCCAGAGATTGGGCTTGTCTGCCACAGCACCGACTGCCATCGAATTATCAAAAGAGACAAACCTGTTATTGTGCGCCTTCAGATTCACATAGCTGCCGTTTTTGATAAGATCCTGCACCGTTTCAGATTTTTTTGCGACAGACGCGGCTTTTCTTTTCTGATTGTTAAGCTCGCTTTCAACGCTTCGCAAAGTATCAAGAAACACCTGGGCCGAAACAGCGTTCAGCTGCAAAAGAAGCAAAGGCAGAACCACCAGAAACCAGAGACCTTTTCTCATCAGTAATCTCCCCCATACCACAAATTCGGGCGGCCAGATAATTGCCGTAAGCAGAATCAATGTTTTATTTCACAGCTGTCCGGCGTTTGAGACAGTTTACCGGCTTCTCTCTATGCCCTGGTTAAACGTATTACAGATATCTGCACAAAGCCCGTTGGTTGAAACCCTAATTTGATTTTATTATCAACCAACATAAATTAAAACCCTTAATTTGATTTAACAATCAGCATGTCAGCTCAAAAGCTGCGATAAAACGGTTCATCTGTAAATCAGCTGTATTTGTGACGCAAAAAAATACCCGGCTGTGAAACCGGGTATTTTTGTCGAAATCTCTTCTGTCAGAGGATTTTGCTTGATGTATCAGCGAACCTTACGGCTGCACGAATCTAAGAAAGTCTGAAAAAATGCGGTTGATGTATTCCATGGCGGCCGCCACCAGCTCACGAATCTTCTCGATCACTGCTTCAGAGGCAGTTGCCGATGAAGTGTCTGAAGCATCTGAAACTTCTGAACCGGCACCTTCAGTGTCAGCATCGCTTTCTTCACTCTCTTCTGTTTCTTCGACAACGGTCTGACTATCAGCTTCTTCGTAGGTCTCGTCTTCTTCCGGGCCTTCCGAGTCTTCTTCGTCCTGGTCAGCAATCAGGTCGTCATCGGGCAAGCTTTCGCCGGCATCGACCGGGTCGACAAAAATTTCACCGGGAACATCGTTTGTCTCGGCCTGTTTCTGATCTTCGCCGTCTGAATCAGCGGGCGGCGTGTCTTTGGGCTCATCTTTGGGCTCATCTTTCGGCTCGTTTTTGGGTTCTTTTTCAGGCTTTTCCTGTGGCTCTTTTTTGACCTTGTGTTTAAAAGTGCGGTCATGTTTTTTGGCATATTTACCGGTTTTACCGTTAAAGGTGCGAACCACGGCCTTTTCGGGCGACAGTTTGATAATGCGCATCCAGGCCGCACTGTCCTGCACCGCCGGCACGTGAATATTGGTTATATGATCGACTTTGTTTACTTTTGCCGAAAAGTTGCTTGAAGAGGGGCCCATGTGGATATGCCCCGAAACCCAGAGAAACGCCTGCGGATTTTTTTTGAGAATTTTGCGGATTTTTGCGGCGGGCTGCGCGGTTGCCTGCGGCAGCGGCAGGCCGCCTTTTCTGACATAGCTGCCGAGCAACGGGCCATGGCAGAAAATGATAGTCGGCATATCCCGGTTTTCTTTAAGCGTCTTCTGCAGAAATTCCAGGGTTGCATCAGAAAGCCTGACCAGGCTTTTGGCATCGAGGTCATCATTCGGCAGAAATACCAGCAGGTGGCCGCCAATCTTTTTTGTGTATCTGGTCGCCTTCAGCTTCAGAAGCTTGCGGAAACGTTCGAGCTTGGCTTTGCGCTCGGTCGGAGTTGTGCGCAGCTTCTGGCCTTCTTTGCCAAAATAATCCTTATACATGATGTCATGGTTGCCGGTTACGGCCAGAACCGGCTTTTTCAGAGTATTCAGGGTTTTCAGCAGAAAGGAATATTCTGAAGGTGAACCGATTTTTTCGACCGAATCGCCGGTAAGAACAAGTGCTGAAACATCTTTGAGACCATTGATTGCTTTAAAAGCAGCAATAAGACTGGCATGGTTCCAGTTTCTGGCATGCAGATCGCTCATAACTGCAATAGAAGCGTTTTTAAGCGAATCGTCGGTAGCCTTTCTGTCGAGCTGCGGCTTGCTAAAAAGGGCTTCACCACTGTCAAGTGAGCTGCCCTGCTGGATGGTTATCTTTTCATCTGCGGCAAAGGGGTTAACCGCTTCGGCCGGCAGGCAGCCAATAAAGACCAGAAACAAAAAAACCAGCAATGACCATCGCAACTGTTTGCCAGGCTTCATAAAAAACTCCTGAAGTTTCCAGAAAATCGTACACAACAAGTATACTCCACAAAATCCAGGAAGTTTTATTGATTAATTATTCAAGCTGCTTTACAAGCCACACTAACCGCACTCGCGAACGCAGGCTTTGCCGCGATGATCCACAGGTTACCCGTTCCTGCGCTTATTAGGACAGTGACCTTTTTAAAAATAATAATAAATGCTGCGGTAATCAGAGGCCTTTTCGCCTAAGGCTTCGAGCTTTTTGAGATAATCGAGAATCGGTATATCGCGGTGCAGATACGACTCGCTGTTGGCGATGAATTTTTCCCAGGGGTGAAACTCATAAACCCGCCGGCCATCAGGCAAAATCGTCAGCAGTAGATGGTTCTGCTCAGCCCGGAGGTAATTTTTTCCGAGGCCAGGTACGTTATAAACCGGCTCGTCAGTGCGTGAAAGACCTGGCAACAGACGGGCTTCCTCTTTCGCTTCCTGCTGCAGACGGGCGAGCGGCACCCGGTAAAAATCAGTTTCTTCCTTGCCCTTGGCGTTGAAGGTATAGTAGGGCTCGACCCCGATCAGACGCAGCCATCGCCGCAGAGCGCTCACCTCAAAACGGCGGCAGTTCTGAATTGTGAACACTGTCTGGTTGTAACAGCTCATACCGGCGTGTCTGAACTTCTGAATGGCCTGCATCGCCTCGGGGGTAATCTCGCAGCTGTGCTCAAAGTGCGTCACAATCGCCACCTCCCGCTTACCTGGCTCATGGAAGCGGGCTATCAGGGCGACGAGTTCTTCGGTAATCCTCTGCGGCAGCGCCACCGGGGTGCGTGTGCCGATGCGTATACGCACGATGCTGCTGATTGCCGACAAACTTTCGAGCACATACCTGATGTTTGCATCACTCATCACCAGCGGATCACCGCCAGTCAGAAGCACCTCGTTAACCGCCGGGTTGGCAGCTATCCAGGCAATTGCCGCATCGATTTTGTCACGCGGCGCGAGAGCACCGGGGGCCCAGGCGTCGTCGATTTCCCAGTTGCGCTGACAGTAAACACAGATCTGACTGCAGGTATTGTAAGGCTTGAAAACCACGATCCGCGGATACCGGCGGGTAATCAGATCAATCGGCGAGGTATCGCCTTCGCGCATAAAATCGAGATTTTTGGCGCAATCGCCCTGATTTTTCTGAACCGCCTCGACATAGCTCGCCGGCGGAATTACCTGTGTGCGAACCGGCATGTCATACTGGCTTGCAGAAGAATAGTCGAACAAAGAAACATAGTATGGGGTGATGCCAAACGGAATACCGCTTTTTCTGGCCATGTCGATCGACTGCCGCTCGGTTTCAGAGAGCTCAACCAGTTTGCCAAGTGTTTCTGCATCACGCACGATATGACGCAGCTGCCACTGATAGTCAGCGAATTCGCTTTCCGTGCAGTCGAAAAACCTCATGATGCGCCGGCGGTTATCTTCTCTCTGCCTGATAATTTCAGGTTCCAGACCGCTGCGGTATTTTGCGATCGTGGCGTCAGAGACTGCGCACAGTTCATTGAGCGATTCCGAGCGGGCTATTGCCGCTTCTCTGCCCTTTTTTCTCGATTTTTTAAGAGGTTCGTAAATTCCGGCCCGGCCGACAATCCCTCTGAAAATCCGGTACAGATCTTCAAGAAAGGCATCTGAAAGGTCGGGCGGCAAATCGCGCTTGTTGTTGTGGGCAAGATCGAAAAGAACCTTAACCAGATCGAAACCGGCTATTTTAGATGATCTCAGACTCAAAAACTGCCTGAAAACCCTTACACAGTTCAGTCGAAGTGCAAACTGCAACCCGCTGATCAACAATAGCTCTTCATCGTCGTTTTCTTCGATCAGGCGTCGGGTTTCAGCCAGCAGACGCTTGCGTGCGACCTGATAATCAGACGAAGAAACAAGAATTTCGGTAAAAGCCGGCACCGTCGCCATAAGCTTTTCTACACGTTTTTGACTATACATTCTTCCCCCTGGTGGCGAATTTAAGTCAAAAGATCCGATTTTATATGCTTTATTCTAATATTATTTATTTTTTATGTTTTTTCAAGGTTTTTCGTCACCATTCTTCGTTTATTGATAAAAATCACAACAACAGTTGTTTTTCTTTAATTGCAGAGATTATTGCCTGATACATAAACAAGCCGGCGATGACTGGCAGTGTCAGGGTAAAATACTGCCGGGCGCTTCAACTGAACCGCTCTATTGTTTGCGGGCTTGTATAGAACTGGCCAGACAGAATTTAAATTAATTGTCGACCCCGACGTTGCCATCGACCCCCGAATTGTATAAATTCAATAATAGGAAAAAAAAGAATATGTGCCGGGAATCCATTCGGTTCTGCAAATGCAGATGTTTCGAAAATCCCGATAAATAAGGACTTTGTAAAGGAGAATCGCCATGAAGCATTTTGCAATCAAACTGATTTGTCTTTTTATAATTTTCTGCCAGCTGACTGAAGCTTTTGCCGCAGCAGCGCTGATGGTTCCGGCCGGAACCCTGGTGCGCCTCAACCTCGAAGAAAACCTGTCGACACGCAGCAGCAAGACCGGTGAAATGGTTAGATTTACCGTTGTCGAAGAGATAAAAATCGGCAGACGCACAATCGTCAAAAAGGGTGCAACAGCCCGCGCTCAGCTCGAAAAGGTGCGAAGACCTGGCAATTTTGGCCGCAATGGCAGTTTAAAACTGCGCTACCTGACGGTTACCGCAGCTAACGGTAAAGAACTGCCGATTACTCTCGGCGAAAAATCGGTTAAAACCAACGAGCAGATGGGCCTGGCGGCCGGTGCCTCGCTCGGCGGCTACATGCTGCTCGGCCCCATTGGCCTGATCGGCGGCACCTTCGTCAAAGGCAAACATATCGACATACCCAAAGATACACAGCTGATCGTAGAAATTGCCAAAGACAGCGCATTCTGAACAAATTTCACAGCAGATTTTTTGCCATGTTTTACCACAGGGTTCTTCGTCGTTCCCACTTACTCCAGTCACGGGGGCAGGCGTGGGAATGGCGTAACCCTGTCAGTTCTTGACTATATATGACAAAGAACCAGCGGCCGCTGGTTCTTGAGGAATTTTTATTCCCTGTCGATCAAACCGGTGTCTGGTGATTCTTCTCTTGCTTCTGCGCCGCCTGAGACTGCACAGGCGGCGGCATCAGCCCTGCGGCGGGCCAGATCGAGGTCGAGCAGTTCGTCGTAAATTGGCTTGTTGTGGGCAAATTCTGGCACGGCGTAAGCCATGATCGAAACGATCATCAATGGCAGCAGCAGCATGAATTCGTTGGTCATTTCCATGATCAGCACCGTGCCGGTCAGCGGGCCGCGCACGACTGCCGAAAACATGCCCGCCATACCGAGCACCAGAAAAATCATCGGGTCAAAGCGACCCGGGTCGACCCAGTTGACCAGATGCTGAAAAATGCCGCCACAGAGGGCTCCGAGTAAAAGAATCGGCGCAAAAATACCACCCGGGGCCCCGGTGTTGTAGCTGAGCAGCGTCAGAAGAAAGCGCGCCAGCAGAAACACTGCGAGCAGTTTCAGCGGGTAGCGCCATAGGAAAACATTTTCGGTCAGGCGGTGTCCGGTGCCGAGCAGATCAGGAAAATAGTAACCGGTAAAACCGAACAGAATTCCGAGAAGAATGCCAAGCAGCAGCCTGAACGGACCAAAAACCCGCAACGACCTGATCAGCAATCGATTGAACGCCAGCCCGACAAAACCAATGGCCACGCCAAAAAGAATCGACCACAAAACGAGGCGCAGGTCGGGGTAATCAACCAGACGCAACTGAAAAATCGGGCTCTGCCCCAGAATCAGTCTACAGACAAGATTGGCAGATATGGTTGCCGAAAAAGCGACCACCAGGCTGAAACGGTCCAGTTTCTGCTGCAGTTCTTCAATAATGAACAGCAGCCCGGCAAGCGGCGCATTGAACGCCGAAGCAAGGCCGGCGCCGGCGCCGGCACAGAGCATAAGGACCCGTTCCTGATGACTGGATTTGAAGATTCTGGCGCAGATATCACCAACTGCGCTGCCCATCTGCACGGTTGGACCTTCGCGGCCGAGCGCAAGCCCGGCTCCGATGCCGATGAGGCCGCCAAAAAATTTAACCAGCAGGACCGGAACCGCCCGGAATTCAAAACCTTCTTTAAGAACACCTTTCAAATGTGGAATGCCGCTACCTGAAGCCTCAGGCGCCCATTTTTTCAGGGCAATCAGAATTGCCGCCATGGCGACTGCAAAAACCAGAGAAGGCATAAGCGCGTGCTGCGAACGCAACAGGCCCAGTAGAATCACCCTTATGTGTTCCGCCTTTTCGAGACCGATTCTGAACATAACCGCTACCAGCCCGGAAACAATGCCGAGCAGAACTGATTTGGCAGCCAGTCGGCGCCGGGTGAGAAAGCATTTTAAGTGTAATTCGTTTTCCATGACACTTTCTATGACATCATCGATTCATAAGATAAAAATCTGTCTAAGACCGTTTTAACAATTCAATCTTTCGCCAGATTTGAATTGCCGGGTTTTTCGTCATTCCCGAGTTTGGACCAGAAACATTTACAGGCAGGAATTTCATCGACAACAGCCTGGTTAAGTGGATTGCAAGAAGGCCTTTACTATCGACCAGGTTGACTGCATTCGGCCTGCAGCAATCAATGATACTCTCATCTTCTCATTTTGCAAGCATCCGGTAAGAGTTTCAAGGCAAAACTTTGACAAAATTCAAATGATCATTTAAATTAAATATTTGATTGAGCTTTTTTTCCGGGAGAATAATATGCGCGGCAGATTTGCTGACAACAACAGAGATCTGGTAACCAGGTCGGCTTCAGAAACCAGAACAAACAAAAAGAAATCTACACATGATCTTCTGCTCGAATGTGCCGGGCAGTTGTTTGCCGAGCATGGCTACAGCGGCACCAGCATCAAGATGATCGCCGACACCTCGAAGCAAAACATTGCCGCCGTCAATTATCACTTCGGAACCAAACAGAATCTTTTCGTATGCGCCTTAAAACACGTTCTCAGCCATATCATGCAACCGGTTGAAACCGAAACGGATGACTCAAAAGAAACTCTTGCCGTTCGGCTGCGCATTTTCATTCACAATCGCTGCATGTTTCTTTTGAGCGGCAAGGCTCCGTCCTGGTATGGCAAACTCATTGTCAGAGCCGGTTTCGAAGTTCCATTTGCCGAAGATCAGAAAAGTATCGAAGTTTTCAAACCCGATTTTGAATTTCTCGAAAACCTTGCTCTCAGAATAAAAAATGACGTTGACCCGATCAGTGCAAGGTGGTGGGCCTATTCAGTCGTCGGTCAGATTTTCTTTTATGTTTTCGGGCGTGACATGATCAAAATCGCCAATCCTGACACCAGTTTCGACATCCGCACCGTTAACGCCATTTCTGAACACATATATGAACTGTCGCTTGAATGGCTGCTGCACGAGCAACCCCCAAAACCTCTTAAAAAGTCACCTGACGGCAAAAAACCGGCTGCCCGGCGCAAACCGAAGGCAAAGCCAATTCCTGCCAACAGAACCTGAAAGTCGCCCTGATTCCAGTGAGGCAGAATTGCTTATACCCAAAACCAAGCTGGAGTTACCTGAAATTAATTTAAAATCGCGGATTGTGAGGCCAATAATATGAAATCTACCCGATCAACAATTTTTCTTCTGACAACCGCCCTCCTCTTTGTTGTTTGCGCTGCCGGCGCACAGAGCAGCGGGGCTCAGTCACCCGCGGTCATCACGACTCCGGTCACCGCCCGCATTTTCTCAGAAACGCTGCGGGTGCAGGGAAATGTCGATTCTGCCAGCATCGCCCGCGTTTCGCCACGGATTCCCGGGCCGATCGAAGCGATTTTTGTCAAAGAAGGCGAGGCGGTCGAAGCCAACAAAACCCGCCTGTTTGTCATCGACCCGGTCAAGCTCGAAAAGAATCTTGAAATCAGGCGCCAGGAACTGACGATCGCCAGGCTTGCCATCAAAGAAAAAGAAGCGCGGCTCAAACAGGCCGAGGCCGACCTCGAAAAGTCAAAGCAGGACGCGAACCGCTCACGCCTGCTCTGGGAAGACAACTCAACCAGCCAGGACAACTACGAAAAGGCGATGCTTAAGCTCAAAGTCAGCGAAGCCACGATCGAACACATCAAAACACTGATCGCACTCGATCAGGAGCAGCTGAAAAAGGCAGAACTGGCGCTCGTTATCGCCGAAAAAGATTTTGCCGATTCTACGGTTCTTGCACCCATTTCGGGCCGGATTTCGCAGAAACTTCAGGAACCGGGTGAGATGGCCGCCCCGGGCAAACCAATTCTGCTGATCAAAGACCCTGACAATATCGAGGTTTCGGCCTATCTGCCGGCAGAATACTATCACCGGGTCGAAAAGGACCAGACAAGAGTCGGCATAAAATCATATTCCGGGGCAGAAATAAAAACCGTCGTATCGTTCAAAAGCCCCGAAATCAGCCCTGAGCTGCGAACTTTTCAGATAAAATGCCAGGTGGCAGACCCGAACAAAATGCTGGTACCGGGCGCACTTGCCGAAGTCACCATATTGCTTGCAGAGAAAAACGGTCTGGCAGTGCCGGCCGCCACGATTCTCAACCGTGACAACGGCAAGGCGATTTTTCGGGTGGAAGGGAACCGGGCCCGCATGATCATGGTGACTACCGGTCTTGAAAATAGCGGTTTCTATGAGGTCACGGCAGTTAATCAGGCTGACAGTCTTAAAGAAGGCGACCAGATCATAAGTGGCGGCCAGCATCTGATAAATGACGGTCAGCAGGTACAGGTGCAGAAACACGACAGTGAGGCAGTAAAATGAATCTGATCAGCCTGTCAGTAAGGCGCTGGGTTGCGGTAATCTGCCTGATGCTGGCCATTGCCGGCCTCGGAATCAACTCATACCGCAAACTCCCGCTCGAAGAACTTCCCAAAACCGATATGCCGTTTATAACGGTCGTCACCGTCTACCCCGGTGCCTCGCCGGAAGAGATAGAAACCGATGTGGCAAAGCGCATAGAAGACGCGGTCGGCAGCATCGACGGCCTTAAAAACCTGACTTCGTCATGCATGGAAAACGCCTGTCAGACTTTTCTCGAATTTCATGTCGGCACCAGTGTCGACCTGGCGGCCAATGACGTGCGTGACAAGCTCGATCTCATTCTGCGCGATTTTCCTGAAGGGGTCGAAAAGCCAAGGGTTCTTAAATACGATATCAATGCGCAACCGATCATCAATCTGGCAATTGCCGGAAACCGGCCTATCGAAGAGATTTTCGACTACGCCGACAACGAATTCAGAGATTTTCTCGCCACTTTACCCGGAGTTGCCGAGATCAAGCTCACCGGCGGCGCCAGACGTGAGGTGCAGGTGTTGCTCGACCGCGAGAAGCTCGCAGCCAGAGGCCTTACCAGTCTCGATGTTGCCGGAGCGATACGCAAGGAAGTTAAGCTGATCCCTGCCGGCCGCATCAGACACGATGGTTCTGAATATGCGGTCAAGTTCGACGCGGATTTTCGCAATTTCAGAGATCTGGCCGATCTAGAAATCGCCAACCGCAATGGTCAACGATGCTATCTGCGTGACGTTGGCGAAATCATTATGGCAAGCGAAGAGCGTCGGCAGGCCGCCAGTATCGACGGGCGACAGTGCATTGCCGCTCAGATTATCAAGCGATCTGACGCCAATGCCGTCGAGGTCGTAAAGCAGGTAAAAAAAAGCATTGAGAGCCTCAAAAACCGGCTGCCCGGCGGTATCGAGGTTATCTGGGTAGCCGATTCGGGCGCATACGTTCAGGCATCGGCCGATAATGCGGTCGATAACATCTGGCAGGGAATTCTGCTGACCGCGATTCTGATGTTTTTCTTTCTCTACAACATCAGTTCAACGATTACTGTAGCCATAACCATGCCACTTACGGTCATTGCGGGCATCTGCTTCATCGCATCGATGGGCTACAGCCTCAATACCGTGACTTTGATGTCACTCGGTCTTTCGGTCGGCATACTCGTTACCAACGCCATTGTTGTTCTTGAGAGTATCGTTGCAAGGATTGCGGCGGGCCAGAACAGCGAAAATGCTGCCATTGAAGGCAGCAGTGAGATTGTGGCGGCCGTTATCGCCAGTGCCGGCACTAACATTGTCGTTCTTTTTCCGATCAGCCTTATGAAGGGGCAGATCGGGCAATTTTTCATTCCGTTTGCGCTGACCATGGTCGGGGTTACGGCCATTTCGCTGTTTCTGTCGTTCACGCTGACGCCGGCCCTCGCCGCCCGAATCATCAGACCCGCCAGCGATAAGGATTCACCGCTCAAAAGACTTGAAAAATTCTGGAATCACAACTTTGCCCGTTTTACCGCGTTCGTTGTCGGCATAGTCAGGAAACTCGCCGAAAAGCGCTGGCGGGCCGCCACGTTCATTCTGCTGACTCTCCTGCTGCTCGGGCATGCCCTGTATCTTGTTCCGGCAGTCGGTTTTGCCTTTCTGCCGGTGGCCGATCGCGGCGAAATCATTGTTAAGCTTGAGTTTCCGACAACTTTTTCACTGGCAGCAACCATTGAAAAGACAAAATCGATCGAGCAGACGCTTGCAGATGTGCCTGAACTGAAACATCGACTGACAACGGTCGGAAAAATCGACGGCACGGTCGGCCAGACTTCTGAAGGCGTTTACCTGGCTCAGATTTTCTGCAAATTCAGCGAAAAGAATCAGCGCGAGCTCGACATTCACAGTCTGCGCAGCATGATCACGGACCGGCTCGATAAAGTACCCGATGTCATGGTCAGCACGACTCTGCCTGATCAGACTGGAGCCGGTGCCGAGCTCAAGCTGGTAATCAACGGCAATGACTTCGCGGTTCTAAACGGTATTGTCACCGATCTTGCTGCCAGAGCCAGAAAAACCGGCTGGCTGGAAGAAATCGACACATCGGTAAGATCAGGCAAGAACGAGCTGCGGATTAAGCCGCAGCGGGCCGTTCTTGGCGATCTCAAAGTCCCGGCAACCCACCTGGGTATGGCTCTAAGAACCAACCTCGAAGGGGCAAAGGCCGGTATTTTCAAAAGTGAGGCGCGCTCTTACGACATTCGCGTCAAACTCAGCGAAAAAGAGGGATTGAATCAGATCAATGAGCTCGAAATGCCCGGCCCGGCAGGGCACCCGGTGATTCTGCGCAACTTCGCCAGTATCGAGCAGAAACAGGCGCCGGTTCTGATCACCAGGCGCAACAAAAGCCGCGTCGTGATGTTTTATGCCAACCCGGCCACTGGCACCCCATTAGGCCGGGCCGCCGATCAGCTTGTCAGCTTGATTACTGCCGAGAAGCCCTTGCCGGCGGGTTATTCACACTCTTTTTTCGGAAAGGTCGAAGCTATGCACGAGGGCATGGCTGACTTTGTCGAAGTCGGCATCATTGCGTTTTTTCTCACCTATCTGCTGCTTGCTGCAATTCTAAATTCTTTTACCCGGCCGCTTATAATTCTGGTCACCATTCCGCTTGGTCTGATCGGGTGTATATGGGCACTTTACCTGTCCGGAGAACCAATTTCGATGATGGTGCTGCTTGGCGGCGTCATGCTTATCGGTATTGTCGTCAACAATGCCATTCTCATCATGGACCGGGTTCAGCTCAATCTTGAGGCCGGGCAAAGCCCGCATCAGGCAATGTTTGCGGCCATAGAGAACGAAATGCGTGCGGTTACCATGATTACACTGGCGGCGGTAGCCGGCATGCTGCCGATGGCGCTCGATAACAGCCTGGGCAGTGAATTACGCAGCGGCATTGGCATGGCCTCGATTGGCGGCATAGCCATTTCTGCGGTGCTGACGGTGCTGGTGATTCCGGTTTTCTACTGCCTGACGAACCCGGACAAAAAGCCTTAAAAGACAAGAAAGCTTAACTCAGGCAGTCTGCGGAGTGGTAATGGCGCGATGCAGTGCTTCCATGGCCGGTTTAACTTCGGCCTTGTCGACGGCGTAGCTTAGCCTGATACGGTCATGCTGCTCGACAGTCGGCACGATATTTCCGAGAGTGCGGGCAAAGGCGGCAGCCAGCTGGCTGTTGCCGGCAAGACCGCAACCAACCAGTGTTATCGTGGTAAGGTTGGCAAAACATTCGACCTCGTCGGCGTTCATCCGGGCGGCGTGTTCCCAGCAGAAAGGGATCGCCGAAAAGGCATCGCTGCGCCTGAAACCAAGGCGAAAGCTTCCCTTCAGCTCGTTATAAGGTTTGAATTGCTGCACTGAAGGCTTGAAAGGCTGATTCGCCAGGTCTTCGAGCAAAACCGCGTCGGGCTGAGCAATCCCGTGCATGCGCATATAAACAAGCTTGTTGTCGCAGGTTATGCTTTTAACGGCTATTTGATCATCGCCATCAGGGCCAACAACACTGCCTTCGGCATTTGAAAAACTCGAACGCACATGAATGCGTATCTGGCAGTCGCGGGCGCTGGAAATGGCGCGCGGGTGCAGAATGCCATTACCAAACCCGGCCAGCATCAGCATCTCATCATAACTGAGGTGCCATACTTTTCTGGCATCGGGGATGATGCGCGGGTCGGCCGTATAAATACCATCTTCATCGGTATATTTTTCGCAGACTTTCTGGCCCAGCTCGCGCGCCAGAATGACAGCCGTGAGATCAGAACCGCCGCGCCCAAGGGTCGTAAGGTCGCCATCGCCGGTAATACCCTGAAAACCAGCTACCACAGCAACTGAGCCCGGTTCGAGAAATTCGGTCAGCTGTCTGGCCCGGCCAATTCTGACAATATTGTAGTCTTCGCCCTGCATTTCTGAAAAAAGTTGCAGATTGAAAGCGTTAAAAGAGCGTGAACGCACGCCAAGATCTTTGAGAGCCGCTGCTGCCAGTGATGCGCTGACCATTTCCCCGGTCGCCATTATATGATCGAGCTCGCGCCGTTCTGGCACTGGAGTAACCTTGTTCATCAAAGCAATCAGGTCGTCGGTAGTATCGCCCATTGCCGAAACCACAACGACCATGCGGTGGCCGCGCCGGGCCTTTTCGGCAATGCGCTCGGCGACTTTTTTTATGCGCTCAACCGAGCCCATGGATGAACCGCCAAACTTCTGTACAAGAACTTCGCCGTTGGCAAACATTGATTTCAGGCCTGCCTTATGTAACGAAAACAGGCCTTCAGACCTGCCAGCTTAACCTGACCGGCAATCTGCCCGAGCGCTCTTTCAAGATTATCGCGGGTAGTGCGACTGGTAATGAGAATAACTGCGTACCCCGCAGTATCAGAAGTTTCCCGTGAAACGGCAACGGCAGTCTGGTGAATTTTTTCGATCTCGATACCATTGCGGTTAAGCATCTGCAGCAATTGTGCCATGGTGTCGGTCAGATTAACGATGTTGAAACGCAGATAAAAATGGTCGGCAAATGGTTCGATCCGGCCAGGGGCTGTCAGACCAGCAGCTCTGGTTCGACACTCGTCATAAAGATCAGAAAGAATGCCGCGCACCTGAATTTCGGGCGAGGTGCCGGGGCATGAATAAAACTGAGTCATGCCATCGGTAGTGCGAACGTAAATCATTTCTGAGCCACCACGGGCCTGAGCCAGCAGATATCTGGACGGAATCATGCATGGCTCGACCAGAGCTTTGACTATGCCTTCCTGGTGCCTGGCAATGCCGAGCAGTCTGATTGAGAAACCCAATTCAGCAGCAATTCTGACATCATCGACAGACAATGTGCTTATACCGGCGGTGAATATATTTTCGGGTCGCAGTATATACCCAAAAATATGGGCAATCTGCAATACCAGACGATTTCTGCTGACTATGCCATGCAGATTCTGGCTGGGATTGCCGCCGGCCAGCTTTTCCCACTGGGCTTCGTGAATCGCCTGTTCGAGGGTTTTGCCCTCTTTTTCCATGCGCGACAGCACGAAACTGGTGACAGAATCGTTCTGCACCATTATTTTTTCGGGTCTGGCAACCGCATACTCAGAACAGATAACCCGCTGAAAGGGAAAAGTCCCGCCGATGGCGGCGCTGAAAAAAGTCTGGCGGTGTTTTCCCTCGAGCAGACGCCTGATTGCCAGCTCTGCATCGGTAGTAATGACGTTTTCAGGCAGTTTTTTTACATGACTGCCACCGGTAAAATGAATACCGGTCTGAACTGCTGCGAAAAAATCGCCTGAATCGAGAGCCATCCAGGGTTTCTCGGCATTTTCACGGCCAAGCACCGGAAATTTCAGCGCCTCTTCACGCCCGAGACTGCTGAGGATCTCCTGTAAACGTCTTTTCCATTCAGGCAGGTTGATAAACCCGGCGCTTTTCATTTCAGCCGTGAACTCCTTCGCCGCTCACATTCTCAACCGCTTCCATGAAAGCTTCGGAAAGAGTCGGGTGCGGGTGGATCATGCGGCTGAAGGCGTGATTATCGATGCCGAACTGGGCCATCATCGTGGCTTCGTTGATGATATTGCTGGCTTCCGGGCCCCAGATGACCGCTCCAAGAAGTTTGCCGTCGTTGCCGATCAGGGTCTTGATCTGCCCATCGCCTTCGCCGGCAGTAAGTGCTTTGCCATTAGCCGAAAACAGGCTGCGACCGGTTTTATATTCAATGCCCTTTTCTTTCAGGGCATCTTCGCTCTGACCGACCCAGGCAATTTCGGGGTGGGTGTAAACACATGACGGAACGAGTGAATAATCGGCCGCCACTTTCTCACCCTGCCACTGAGCAGCGAGAATCATGGCATCATAAGAGGCTTTATGAGCCAGCATCGGGCCTTTGATTGCATCGCCGATCGCAAAGACGCCGGGTTCACTTGTCTGATAATCGTCGCCGGTTTTGAGCAGACCGCGTTCGGTTTCGATCTGCACGTCGGTTTCGTGCATGAAACTCATGTTAACGCGGCGGCCGACAGCTATCAGAACCTTGTCGAATTCGCGCTCGGTGCCATCGATTACCGCGAGTGCCCGGCCGTTCTTTTCGGTCAGCGAATCGACCTTTTTGCCGGTCATGATTTCCATGCCTGATTTTTTGAAAACCGGCAGCAGGCGCTTTGCGGTGGCATTATCGAGACCTGGCAGAATCTGCGGCATCATTTCGACCACGCAGACTTTGCTGCCAAATTCAGCGAATACCTGGCCGAGCTCGATGCCGATAACACCGCCACCGACTACAAGCAGGCTCTGCGGAACTTCTGCCGTATGAAGTGCCTCGTTGCTTGTCCAGAAAATGCTGCGGTTGGCCGGAAAAACCGCCGGAGCGGCCGGAACCGAACCAACTGCCAGGCAAATCTTATTGCCCTGAATCGCCTCTTCGTGACCGGCAATTTTTACCACCCGGTTTTTATAAAGCTTTCCGAGACCTCTGAACAGAGTAACACCGCTTTTTTCGAGCATCTTGATGATGCCCTGGCGCAGCTGTGCCGTGATTTTATTCTTGCGTTCGAGAACTTTTGACCAGTCAAAACCCGGATTTTCGCAGCTGAGACCAAAATCAGCCGCGCTCTTCAGCAGGTGCAGTGCGCGTGAAGACGCCAGCAGCGCCTTCGTCGGTATGCAACCCCAGTTAAGGCAGGTGCCGCCGAATTCGCTGTCGTTGTCGACGATGGCCACTTTCCAGCCTTTGCGCGCCATGCGTGCTGCCAGAGGGTAACCACCAGGACCGCCGCCAAGAATGATCAGATCAAAAGTCTGCATGATTATTCTCCGATACTGATGAGAGCAGCGCCCTTTTCGACGGGTTTGCCGTTCTCGATGAGAATTTTTACCACTTTTCCGGCTTTGTCAGACTTGATTTCATTCATCATCTTCATCGCTTCGACGATGCAGATTGTCTGGCCGGCTTTGACTACGTCGCCTTCCTTTATAAAAGGCTGTGAATCAGGTGATGGAGCTCTGTAAAAGGTGCCGGTCATCGGCGAAACAACGGTTTTCAGGTTGTCGGCAGCGGCTGGTTTTTCGGCTGCTGGCGCTTTTTCCGGTTGTTTCTTGATTGCCGGTGCCTCGATATGCATCATTGGCATCGGCATAACAGCGGTCTGTGGCTGAACAACATGATGTGCAGCAACAGAATGCTTTTTAAGGCTGAGTTTAAGATTAGAAGTTTCGAGTTCGATCTCGGCAAGGCGGTTTTCGCCCATGAATTTGATTATATTCACGACCTGATCAATGACCTGGCCCTGTTTATCTGTGGCAACCCTGACGGTTTTTTCCTTCGCAACTGCTTTTGGCATTTTTTTCTCCATGGCGATTAGAGTGAGGCGAGTATACCAGATAGGCAAAACATGGGCAATACGGTATATTTGTGTAAGTGCTGGTTTGTTTTTTGATGTCTGTTTTTGCACATTGGCTATAATTATGTTGTACATAATTAATTAAAAGAAATAGTCTTATTATTCTTTAGGTTCGGTGGAAACTGTGGAAAACCCGTGTACAACTTTTCAGGTCGTTATTAGCTGATGTGGAAAAAGTTGTTGAAAGCCTTTGAAGTTTTTCACTGTTTGTTAACATATTTTTATGTTTGTGGTTTTCCACGATTTTTCCACATAATTTCCACATTGTTTTCCAGATCATTATCAGAACATTGATGCTAAAAAACCTTGCGGATAAGGCTTTTGTCTGCTATTATTCAAGCATCCCAACAAACGCAGAATAACCCGTTTTACGTGGCTATTGCTTTCTCTGGTTATCTAAAGTTGTTGTACACAAAGCTGTGAGGTCATTGTACATGATATCGTCGCTCGATACGCTCTGGAATAAAATCACCACAGAAATCCAGGCTGATGGAAGCAGTAAAAACAAGGCAAGTTCAAAGATTTTCCTCAGTTCCATCACGCCGGCAGCTATTGAAGGCGACCATCTGGTCATGGAAGCCGCAAACGATTTCTGCCGCGACCTCGCAGAAAAGCGTTATGCCGATGTAATTACCCGCATTCTCAGCGGCGAAAAGCCGGCTCTCAAATATCGTCTGGTGACTAAAACCGGCCGGCCGGCTGCAGGCAAACCTCAGCAGCCGACAATTCCGGCAATCAGAACCGATGATGAACCACTAAAATCTGCTAAAACAGTTCCGGCCAGATATGACGGCATGTTTAACAGCAAGTATTCATTTGATTCGTTTGTCGTCGGCAAGAGCAATCAGTTTGCCTACGCAGTCTGCCAGGCAGTAGCTAAAAACCCCGGCAGCCTTCATAACCCGGTATTCATTTACAGCGGCGTTGGCCTTGGAAAGACCCATCTGATTCAGGCAATCGGCCAGGAACTGCTTAAAAACAACCCAAAAGCCAAGATTGCCTATCTTTCTTCAGAAGTTTTCACCAACGAATTCATCGATTCGCTGAAAGATAAAAAAGCCGAAGCGTTTCGTTCGAAATATCGCAAAATTGACCTGCTTCTGATCGATGACGTGCAGTTTTTTGCCGGCAAAGAACAGACCCAGGAAGAATTCTTTCACACGTTTAATGAACTTTTTCAGCAGAAAAAACAGATCGTTCTCACTTCTGACTCAGCTCCAAGCAAGATTCAGCGCGGTGGCGAATCACTCGAAGAACGCCTGGCCTCAAGATTTGGTATGGGTGTGGTAGTAGATATTCAGCCACCAGACCTCGAAATGCGCGCCGCTATTTTTAAAAAATTCGCCAGCCAGTCAATGGTAGAAGTATCAGACGAGATCATCATGTATATGGCTCAGAACGTCGTATCGCATATTCGCGATCTGGAGGGCGCCTTCAACAGCGTTCTCGCCTTTGCCGGCATCATGCGAAAACCGGTCAGCAAGGATATGGTCGACCAGGTGCTCAAAGACGTTCTGCGTGAAAATGCCGGTGGCAAGATCAGTATTCCCTGGATTCAAAAACGCGTCGCCGAATTTTACGATATTTCTGAAAGCGAACTGACCGGGAAAAGGCGTTCGCAGAATCTCGTGCTTCCGAGGCAGGTTGCCATGCGCCTGTGTCAGATTTTTACCGATGCCTCACTCAATCAGATCGGTGACAAATTCGGTGGCCGTGACCACACGACCGTCATGCACGCCTGCGATAAAGTTAACCGCAAGCTCAAACAGGAAAAGGCATTTGCCGAAGAATTCGAGCGCGTCAGACGCTTTGTCGACCCCGATAAGCAATAAGTATTGCCGGCCCGTTTAAAAACGCTACGAGAGGCGTTTTTAAGCTAATTTCCGACTGTTGTTACTACTTGAAAAAAAAGTCATTTTAGAGTAGTATATTACACCCTCTCTTCTTCCCTGAGAGGGAATTGACTGACAACAGCCAGAGGGCCAATGGAAACCTTCAAGCAGACTGCAGCGAACCGGAGAGTCGGCGGCACGAAACCCGCGAGCTTCTCTCTGGTCAAAGCCTTGTCAGGCATGCGCGAAGCCACCTTTCGTGCGTCTGAGAACCGCCAGCGCTTTGTGCTGACGGCAAAAGAGCTGGTTACGCTTGGCAAACTCATCAACGCCTGGAAAGACGTTGTCGGTTTGCAGCTGGCCGCCAAAACCTGCCCGACCCGTCTGATCAAGGGCCGCCTCTATCTTGCGGTAGCCGACAGCCAGTGGATGCAGACACTGGTGTTTCTCAAAGCCAGAATTATCGAGAAGCTTAATGAGCTTTTCCCCGAGATGAAAATCGGCGAAGTGGTCGGCAAGCCGGGGGTAATACCGCCGGAAGTCGAAAAGATGGTTAAAGAAGCCACCTGGCCCGACTGGCAGAGCGAAGATGAAGTGCCAATGGCAGAGTTAAAGGATCAGGAATTGTCAGAACAGATGCGTCGTTGTCAGCAGAAGCTGAACGCCAGACTAAAGGGTCTCGAAGAACGCGGCTATAAACTGTGTGTGTTGTGCCGTGCCGCAGTAACCCGCTCGAAAAACGGTGTCTGTGCGATGTGTGTTTATAAAACCCGCGAAGACAACCTTTTAAAGGCCAGGGTGCTGATTTCAGAAATGCCCTGGCTGACGCTTGAAGAAGTTTGCGAATTCGAAAGCGGCCTTACCATCGTTGAGTTCGAAGCAATTCGTGCCGAACTGCTCGATGAAAGCCTGAACCTAATCCAGGAACTGGCGGCCGATCTTTCGTTGAATTACGACGAAGAGACTGCAGCCCGCATGCGCAAAGAGATGGTGCGCAGCATGATGCTTTTCAGCGGCTGCATGCCTGATGAAGTGGATTTTGAACATCTGAATACCCAGGAGGTGCCTGATGAACGCTGGCATGCTTACCTGGCAATCAAACCCGGAGAACCAGAATGCTGATTCATATCGGTCAAAATGAGTTCGTTGATTTCAAGACCTGTGAATTGATCATAAATCTGCAGACTGTCGATGAAGCCACGCGCCGGCGTGTGGTCGAGACTCTGCCGAAGCTTGAAGATGCGGGCGAATACCGGGCAGCCATCAAAACCGTTGATGGTCGCTGGATCGGTTCGACCCTTTCCCCCGAAGCACTTGCACAACGCGGAATCTGTCACCCCTTTCAGCAGGCAGAATACCTGAAGGCTGAATGGAAGATGAGTTCCCAGTATCGATATTAAAGGAGCGACGCAATGACTGATCAGGAAAACCCTGTTGTAATGCAGCAGGAACCGCCCGAAAATTTTGAGCAGCCAGCCGAACACAGCCATGAGAATGGCAACGGCAATGCCGAATATTCAGCGCGCAACATTAGAGTCCTTGAGGGGCTGGAAGCGGTTCGCAAGAGACCGGGCATGTATATTGGCGGCACCGGCCTCGATGGTCTGCACCACCTCGTCTGGGAAATCGTTGACAACAGTATTGACGAAGCTCTTGCCGGGCATGCCAGCACCGTTCACGTCACCATGCACGAAGATGGCTCGATTTCGGTTCTCGATGATGGCCGCGGTATTCCGGTCGATGTGCATGAACAGACCGGCAAATCAGCTCTTGAAGTTATTCTTACCGTTCTGCACTCAGGCGGTAAGTTCGACAAGAACAGCTACAAATACAGCGGCGGTCTGCATGGCGTCGGTATTTCTGTCGTTAACGCCCTGTCTGAGTGGCTCGAAGTAACAGTCTGGCGCGATGGCGGCATCTTTCAGCAGACTTTCCGTCGTGGCGCCGTTGCCGGTGAGATGATTACCAGCGAAGGTGCCAGCCGCACCGGCACCAAGATTCGCTTCAAACCAGACGCAGAGATTTTCGAAAGCACCGAATTCAGCTTCGATATTCTGTCAAAGCGCCTGCGCGAACTGGCGTTTCTCAATCGCGGCGTCAAAATAGTTCTGCGGCAGAAGTCAACGCTCAAGTGCCACCTGTTCGAATATGTCGGTGGCATCGCGAGTTTCGTCGAATTTCTCAACGAGACCAAGAACCCGCTTTTTCGAGATGTAATCAGCTTTTCCAAAGAAAAAGACGGCATCGAAATCGATGTGGCCATGTCGTATAACGACGGTTATGCCGAGCAGTTCTTTGCTTTTGTTAACAATATCAATACCATCGATGGTGGCACGCATGTCGTAGGCTATAGAAACGCCCTGACCAAGGTTTTTAACCGCTATCTCAAAGAAAATCCGGACCTGCTCGGTAAAGAAAAGAGCAAGGGTAATGAGATCAAGCTCACTACCGAAGATACCCGCGAGGGTCTGATCGGCGTTCTTTCGATTCGCGTGCCCGAACCGCAGTTTGAAGGCCAGACAAAGGGCAAGCTTGGCAACCCTGAAGTCAGGGCGGTTGTCGACCAGGTGGTCAGCGATGTTCTCTATGATTATTTCGAACACAACCCCGGTGTTGCCCGCCCGGTCATGGACAAAATCCTGACCTCGATGCGCGCCAGACTGGCTGCTCAGAAAGCCAGAGAACTCACCCGGCGTAAAACTGCTCTCGAAGGCGGCTCTCTGCCCGGCAAACTCGCTGACTGCTCAGAACGCGATCCGGCCAAATGCGAACTGTTCATCGTCGAAGGTAACTCAGCAGGTGGCTCGGCGAAGCAGGGCCGCGACCGGCGTACTCAGGCAATTCTGCCCCTGCGCGGCAAGATTCTCAATGTCGAAAAGACCCGTCTCGAAAGGGTTATTGGCAGCGAAACGATTCAGGACCTTATCAATGCCATCGGCACCAACGTCGGGGCTGAAGACTTCGATATCAATAAAACCCGCTATCATAAGCTGGTAATCATGACAGATGCCGACGTCGACGGCGCACATATCAGAACCCTGCTGCTGACCTTCTTCTTCAGATATATGCCCGAACTGATTCACAAAGGCTATCTCTATATCGCTCAGCCGCCGCTTTATAAGCTGAAAAAAGGCAAGGTAGAGAAATATGCTTTCAGTGATGACGAAAAAGACAAGATCGTTCAGGAAGAATTCGGCGGCATGGACAAGGTCGTTCTGCAGCGCTACAAAGGTCTTGGCGAAATGAACCCGGATCAGCTCTGGGAAACCACCATGAACCCCGAAACCCGCCTTCTCAAAAAGGTTCGCGCCGATGACGAAACCGAAGCAGACCGCATTTTCTCGGTATTGATGGGAGACAAGGTCGAACCGCGTCGCGATTTCATTACCGTATACGCCAAACAGGTCAAAAACCTGGATATCTGATTAAGGGGCTTTCATAATGGATAACATCAACGAAAATATTCCTGTCGAGGAAACTGGCGGTATCGAGACTCCTCCTCCTCCTCCTCCGCCACCAACGACAGGCATCAGACATATCAATATCGAAGACGATATGAAGGCTTCATACATCGATTACGCGATGAGCGTAATCGTCGGCCGCGCTCTGCCAGACGTCAGAGATGGCCTGAAGCCGGTTCACCGCCGTGTGCTATATGCAATGTTCGATCAGGGCATCACCAGCAAGAAACCTTTCGTCAAATCAGCCCGCACCGTCGGGGAAGTTCTTGGTAAGTATCACCCGCACGGCGACTCAGCTGTTTATGACACCCTCGTTCGCATGGCCCAGGATTTCAGCTTGCGTTACCCGCTGATCAACGGTCACGGTAACTTTGGTTCAGTTGACGGCGATGAAGCAGCGGCAATGCGTTATACCGAAGCCCGTCTCGAAGCCCTGGCAGAAGAAATGCTCAAAGACATCGAGATGGAAACGGTTGAATGGATGCCGAACTTCGATGGCTCTCTGAATGAGCCGATCGTGCTGCCCAGCAAGTTTCCGAATCTGCTGGTCAACGGTTCATCAGGCATCGCGGTTGGTATGGCGACCAACATGCCGTCTCATAACCTTGCGGAGGTCATTGACGGCCTGATTCAGCTGATCAACAACCCTGAAGTAACCATTGATGAGCTGATGAACCATATTCCCGGCCCGGATTTCCCGACCGGCGGTATCATCATGGGTACCGATGGCATCGAATCAGCCTTCAAAACCGGCCGCGGCAGCATCGTCGTTCGTTCGGTCGTCGAAATTGAAGAATTCAACAAGGGCCGCGACCGCATCGTCGTTACCGAACTGCCTTATCAGGTCAACAAAGCCCGCCTGGTCAAATCAATCGCCGATCTGATCAAGGAAAAGAAGATCGATGGCATTACCGACCTGCGCGATGAGTCGAGCCGCGAAGGTATGCGCGTCTGTATCGAACTGCGCAAGGGCGTTAATACCGATGTCATTCTCAACCAGCTGTACAAGCACACTCAGATGCAGAGCAGTTTCGGCGTAATCAACCTGGTTCTCGTCGACAACCGCCCGCTGGTTCTCAATCTCAAGCAAATGATGGAACACTATGTCAATCACTGCCGCGAAGTCATTCGCCGCAGAACCGTGTTCCAGCTGCGCAAGGCCGAAGAAAAGGCCCACATTCTCGAAGGTTTGACGATCGCTCTAGACAATCTCGACGCGGTCATCGAGCTGATCAAATCAGCTAAAGATCCGAATGAAGCCAAACAGGGCCTCATGGATACCTTCATGCTCTCTGATAAACAGTCACAGGCGATTCTTGAAATGCGACTGCAGAGACTGACAGGCCTCGAACGCGACAAGATCATCGCCGAATATCACGATACTTTGGCTCTGATCCAGAAGCTCAAAGGCATTCTCGAATCAGACGAGAAGGTCAGAGAAATCATCAAAGAAGAACTCCTCGACATCAAAGCCCGCTTCGGTGATGCCCGCCGCAGCAAGATTACCAGATCTTCAGCCGAAAAACTGAATGTCGAAGATCTGATGCAGGAAGAAGATATCATCATCACCCTGACCAAGAACGGCTATGTCAAACGCATGTCACCGAGCGTTTTCAGGCAGATCAGCCGTGGCAGCAAGGGCAGCAATGTCATGGGCGTCAAAGACGAAGATGTCGTCGAACACATGTTCCTGGCCACGACCCATTCATATCTGCTGGTATTCACTTCGATCGGCAAAGTGCACTGGATCAAGGGTTACCAGATACCCGAAGGCGGTCGCCAGGCAAGTGGCCGCGCCATGGTCAATCTGCTGCAGTTCGAAGAGAACGAAACCCTCACTGCGATTCTGCCGATCAAGAAGTTTGACGATACACGCCGTCTGTTCATGGTAACCCGCAAGGGTGTCTCGAAGATGGTCATTCTGTCGGCGTTTGCCAGACCGATGGCTCGCGGCATAATTGCACTCAAGCTTGACGAGGGCGATGAACTGATTGGCGTCAAACCAATCAACGGCGGCGAGCAGGTGGTTATTGCGACCCGCAACGGCTATGCCATACGTTTCCCTGAAAGTGAAGTGCGCGTCATGGGCAGAACAGCCCGTGGGGTTAAAGCCATCACCTTCAGAGACAAGAACGATGAAGTAATCGGCATGGAAGTTTTCAGCCGCAAGAAAGATGACGATGGCGAGCTGCATGTTGCCGTAGTGCCGTCTGTTGATGGCGATATTACCGTGGCTGCCGAAGCAGAAGCGCCGATCGATGAGGTAATTGATGAAGTCGTCGATGAAGTTATCGAAGACGAAATCATCGACGAGGCCCCTGATGGCGAAACCGCGCCGCCAGTCGAAGATGATGGTCGCTATGAAGGCCGGCTGCTGACCGTTTCGGCACTTGGTTTCGGCAAAAAGACCGATGTCAACAGCTATCGCGTTACTCATCGTGGTGGTAAAGGCGTCATCAACCTCAAGATCATGGAAAAGACCGGCGAAGTTCTCGCAATCAAACGCATGTTCGAGGGTGATGAGCTGATGGTCGTCACCACCAACGGCAAAGTCGTGCGTCTGAGCGCCGATTCGATCAGAAACACCGGTCGCGCCGCTTCCGGGGTCAAGCTGATAACTCTCGATGGCGATGACAGGCTGATCTCTGTCGTCAGAATTCCGTCGAAAGAAGAGACTGCCGACTGATAAAACCGGGCTGCCTCTCTGGTTCAGGGAGGCAGCCGTTTCATTTAAATTTCTGGCAAGGGTAAACGGTTCATGAACGAAGAAAAAGTGCCGGTCAAACGTAAACGTGTGCGGTTTTCGACAGAAATCATGTTCATTCTGTCGGTGGTATTCTGTGTTGCTCTGTCGATAACCTATCTTGTCCGCTACAACAATATCCGCACACTGCTGCAGCGCGAGGCTGAGCTGCGTGAACGCATCGAAGCGCTCGAACGCGAAAACCGGCATCTGAAACAGAATCTTGAAATGCTTTCTACTCCCGAAGGCATCGAAAGGCTGGCGCGTGAGCGCCTTGGACTGGTTAAACCCGAAGAACTCGTGATTTACACGATCAACGAAAAGAATGAACAGGGTAGTCAGGCTGCCCCGGCGCCTCAGGCTCCGGTTTCATCTCCAGACCCGGCCACACCGGCAGCAGAAGCTCCCTGAGACAGGAAAGCCAGATTCCCGCTATCCGCAACTACGGACAGCGGGAATTTTTATTTTCGGGACCAGGATTTTTTGCGGTTTATTGCAGTGGCGTTGCGAAAAACTGGCTGTACATTGTTGAGATTCGTCAGACAAAACCGCCGAAAAAGTGTTGATTTTGATCGGTACCTGTGCTATCTTTATAAGGCACTGGAGGAATGGCCGAGTGGTCTAAGGCGGCGGTCTTGAAAACCGCAGGGTGAAAGCTCCGTGGGTTCGAATCCTACTTCCTCCGATTGCATCTCTGGAGAGATGGGTGAGTGGCTTAAACCAACAGTTTGCTAAACTGTCGTACTGGGTAACTGGTACCGGGGGTTCAAATCCCCCTCTCTCCGAAGCGAATTTGCGCCCGTAGCTCAGTTTGGATAGAGCACCAGATTGCGGATCTGGTGGCCAGAGGTTCGAGTCCTCTCGGGCGCGTTGCTCTTTTCTGAGGGTTTTAATTTTCCCTCAATCGGAAAGGTGGCTGAGTTGGTCTAAGGCACACGCCTGGAAAGCGTGAGTGGGGGCAACTCCACCGCGGGTTCGAATCCCGCCCTTTCCGTTGTCGTGCTAGATGGGGGGCTCGGGGTCCCTTATCCACCGCAAATCCCCGCCAGGCGGATCGAATTCCTGACAGAGGGCATTGTTGGTGGCAACGGCCAGTTCTAGAAGCATCGAAGGACGGGTTCCACACGGCGAAAGTCCGTGAACTCCGCCAGGATCGGAAGGTAGCAACGGTAAACGATCGCTTTCGGGTGATGTGGCAGCGCCTGTCCGGAGCCTATAGTTCAGGATACGTACCATTGACGTATGTTCGAAGTCAGGTGCACGACTTCTCTCCCATTCCAGACATGGGTCTTTTTTTTTAGCTGTTAATCTGTTAACCTGTTGCAGGTGAGCAAGATTGCCCATGAACGGAGAACCAGATGACCGCACCAGCCCGCCAGAACCTGTATCGCAAATATCGCCCCCAGCGTTTTTCTGAACTGTCGGGCCAGGAACACATCTCACGCACCATTCAGTCTGCGGTCGCTTCTGATCGTATTTCCCACGCCTATATGTTTTCCGGGCCGCGCGGCACCGGTAAAACCTCGGCCGCCCGCCTGCTTGCCAAGATTCTCAACTGCACTGACCTGCAGAAAGATGCCCGCGGTCTGCCCGACTGCTGCCGCGTCTGCCATAACTGCCGGCGTATCGAAGAGATGAATTTCATGGATATCATCGAAATCGATGCGGCAAGTAACAACAGCGTTGAAGACATCAGGCAGATGCGCGAAAAGGTTAAATACCGCCCGGCCGAGGGTAAATACAAAATTTATATCATCGACGAAGTGCACATGCTCTCGGGTTCGGCATTCAACGCCTTTCTCAAAACGCTTGAAGAGCCGCCTCCGAATGTACTTTTCGTTCTGGCCACCACCGACCCCCAGAAGGTGCCGGCCACTATTATTTCACGCTGCCAGTGCTTCGATTTTCATTCGGTCTCGCGGCGAACCATTCAGGCCCGCCTTGAAGAGATCGTCAAACTCGAAAACGCCGATGGCGGATTTCCGGCTTTTGAGCCCGAAGCGCTTTCGATGATCGCTGAATGTGCCGAAGGCGGATTTCGCGATGCGCTCAGTCTGCTTGATCAGATCTCGGCCTCGGCTTCGACTGAGCTGATAACCCTCGATCAGGTTCTTGAAATGACGCGGCGTCTGAGCTATTCGACGCTCAAAACCATTGCCGGCGCCATTTTTGCGCATGACCTTGCCGCTCTGGTCAAGCAGCTGAACGACCTGTATTTCCGAGGTTACGAGCCACAGACCATCGGGCGCGACCTGCTCGAATATCTGCGGCGCTGCATGATACTGCGCATCGACCCTGAGGCGAACCAGGTTCTCGATCTTCCGGCCGAACAGGCCGCCGAACTCAGAAACCAGATCGGCCAGCTGTCGGCACGTTATCTGATCGGCGCCGTTACCCGGGTCGAAAGGGCTCTGATGACAATCAGAAGCTCACTTCAGGCCAGAGTGCTGCTCGAATCAGAGTTGATTCGTCTCGGTCTCGGCGACGAGATCTTTGCTTCTGAAGCGCTTGAAAAAAGGGTTGAGCAGCTTGAACAAAAGCTGGCCGCAGTTAAAAGGCTGGCAGGTCAACCTGGTGCCACTGGTATGGCACGTGGCGGCCGGCCGGCACCTGCAATGGCCCCGGTTACCCAGCCGACTTCAGCTCCATCTGCGCGCCCGACGCTGGTGTCGTCGCAGTCGCCTTCTACGCCAAGGCCGACGCATCTGCCGGACAATGTGGTGCCGATGACTACGGTAACGTCGAAAAATACCGACCCCTTCGCGGAATTTCGCAACGCAGTTGGCAGCAGATCCAATGTTTGTCAGGCTTTGCTGGTAAATGCCCGTTTCAAAAAGCCAGAAAACGGGATACTTGAAATTCTGCTGGAGCAGACATTTGCAGCCGGCAAGCTTAAGGAAGAGAAGAATCACGCAATTCTTCTCGAAGCTGCAAAAGCAGTGTACGGCAACATTGATACCGTGAGAATAGGCATGGCCGGGGCTCAGGGGTCGTCTGGTGAAGAAACCCCGCCTGTACGGTTGAGTCATGTTGAGCAGATAGCAAAAATCGATGAGCAGGCACGGCAGAAAATGCTGCAAAAACCGTCTGTTGCCGACGCTCTGGAGGTTTTTGGCGGTGAAATAATCAGCATCGACGATTAGTTATTAAAAAACTGATAATATGGCGCGAAAAATCTGTGGGTAACCGCAGATTTTTTTTATCTGGTAAATTATGCACCTTTTGAAAACCGCATTTTAAGCCAGGAGCACCGCCTAAAAATCTTGCGGCAGACTGTACCCTGTTTTGGCGTGGAAAATGTGGAAAACTTTGGGGAAAAGCATTGCAAGCGATGTTAATGCTGTGGAAAAATAAAAAAGCTACCCTCTTGACAACAACTATTTATGGGCATTTCAGAGGTTCGTTGAAAAAAGCATTGCAAAAATAAAAATCGTTTTTGTCAAGACGGTGTACATAAATTTTTTGAGCGGCTGTACGGTTTACATAATTATGTACCCCTTTTTGCCCGCCGCAATTGAAAAACTTTTTTCACTTCGCAGTGGTATAAATTATCTGAGGGAAAATGCCGGAGAACTCGATATTGCCCGGACAAGCAAACCCAGCCGCTGCTGGTTGCTGTGACAAAGGCCAGGCGTGTTTGCTTTCTGATTTGCATCGACCGGTCTGGTGTTTTTTGTGTCTGACTGTATAATTAGAAAATGTTTCGCTAGTATGCGTAAGTTTTTAAAAATTGCCTTATTCCGGGCCCGGCCCGTTAAATTCAGGAGCCAACCTTGAAAAAAATTAAAATGTTGCTGCTGGTGATGTTTGTAGCGACTGTCTTTTGCCTGCAGCCTTATTCTGCCGCTGCCAAAGACTGTGAATTCGATTTTTATTACCAGTGCATCGAAAAGGTGGTGCAGATAAACGACCCTGAACCCGAGGGCTGGTGGGGGCATACCAAAAGCTTTCTCAAGAGCGGTGTCAATCTGGTGAAAAAGACCTGGGAAAAGGCCGTAACCCGCAATTATGCCCCGGGTGAAGGCACTAAACGCTGGTATTCAGACAACAAAAACATTGCCTACGATGTAAAACGCGTCAAGGTGACCAGCGAAGAACAGCTTCTGCAGCTGATGGGTGCCAAAAGTGAGTCTGAACTTTCAGATGGCCAGAAAGCTCTGCTGGCTGTCTATCGCCATTCTAAGTCGCAGGATGTTAAAGATCGCATGCAATATAATTTCAGATCTTCAATCAACGTCATTCTCTCTGATACAACCGGGTTCGATGATCCTGCCAAATATCCGGAAATCAAAGATGATTTCTGGCCCTACTCAAGCGGTCCGACCATACAGATGTCGAGCAATCGCTATAGCTGGCCTGGCTCAGACGTCAGTGCCAGATCGACCTTTGTGCATGAATTTGCCCATTCATTTGACCGCACCATCAAAGAATTCATTCATCCATACGGCAAAGACGGTTCTCACTATGCCAACGAATTGTCAAAGCCGCGCAGCGCTTTTGTCGAAGGCTGGGCCGAATTCAACGAAATGCTCGATTCCGAGGAAAAAGCCACTCAGATGCGAAACAACATCAGTCTGGTCAAGGTTGAAAGTAAAGAAAAAGCTGGCGACTACACCAACGTCGAACCAGAAACACTGACCGGCGAGCAGCTAATGTGTGTCGAAGGTATCAACGCCGTAATCATGCACCGCATGGCCACCGAAATCGATGGTGGTAAAAACAAGGTTTTTGATGCCTTCCTGAAAACCCGCTGGAAACTGTTTCGCAGCCTCAAATCACTGACACTCGAATTTGCCAAAAAGAACCCCGGCGATATCGAAAAGATGGCGAAGATCATCGATGAACAAACGTTTGGCAAGCTCTCGGACAAAGAAATGATGGAATACATTGGCAAATCAGATGCCGCCAAAGCCTGGCTTAAAGCCCGTGCCGAAGCAAAAGACGCCGAAGAGAACGGCACGGCTGCTTCTGGTACTGAAGCCACCAATACCGGCAGACCTGCCGATATCAAAGTTAAGACCGAAACTACCAATCCTTTCAGCGTCAAATAAATAAAGACGGGCGGTATTCAGTAAGTTGCTGCCCAGATGATACGAAAACCGCAAGGCCTGCTGCCGGTAAAACTGGTGGCGGGCCTTTTGCTCAAAGAGTCATTTTGTATTTTTGTTTTAACAGAACTTTGTGATAAAATTCCCTAGTTAAATCTGTTCGATTGAGAGGTGCTTGATGCGCAATCCTTTTGCCAGGCTGATTACAGCGGCAACGCTGATTTATACCGCCATGTGTGCCCCGGCTGGTGCATTTGAAAGCTATCTGTATCTTGGCTATAAAGATGCCGGCAAAGTGTTTCGTCTTTCAACCGGTGACCAGAACCAGCTGCCAACCGGGTTTATTTTTGCGTGCGATCCAGGTGCAGAGGCATTTATGGTCGATAAATTGCGCAATTACCGGTTTGTAAATCTTGTGCGTGAGGGCGAATTTGTCAGAATGCCCGGCCATATTTATCGGCAGGTTTTCGATGGACTGGCCGTAGACGCTGATCGTGGCAGACACGGGCATTCACAGCACCAGGACCAGAGAAGCAGTCTCGTTGCCGGTGCTGATGGTCAGCCGGTTTTTCGGCCAGCGGGAGCCCCATTCAGTGCTGGGCCGGGGCACCCGGTAAGTGACGGCATCGCACGAACGGGTTTGTCTGAAGGCGAATATGCACCGGTCGAAGGTCGTAGCTGGTATAAATTACCTAATGGCAGCTGGTATCAGACCTGGTTTCCTGTTGAACAGCCGGCTTCTGAGTCATACAAGATCTTTTACGACTGCTGGCAGGAGCAGAACTTTTTCTGCCAGGAATCAATCTGGCGTGGATTCATTCCGGGCAGGGTATTTGAACGAAAAGCCGGCAAGGGAATCAGCCGAAGGTTTTTCAGGGCCGCAGTCGACGGTGCCATGGAAATACTTCCTGAGGTCGACAACCAGGCAGCAATGGAAAGTGTTCCGGGATTTGCGTGTTACCACGATCGCTCGGGTGCAATCGGTGAAGGCAGTCTGCTGGTTCACACCTGGACGGGTAAAGATGCGGGTGCCTTCTTTATTAATGGCGAGCCAAGCATTTTTCAGCCGACTATAGCCTCGAAAGCACCATTGTCACGCTTTGTCGGCATGAATGTTTCTGGCAGTTCAAGACGCATCTATGTAGTCGGAACCGATGTTCTGCACGACTGGTTGCGCGAAAACAACATTGAGCAGACGGGTTCTGAATGTTCGCTGGCAGTTTTCTGCAATGTCGAAGAGGGTCGCCAGACAAGAGCTTTTATTTATTCAGCTCCAGAGAAGAAGATTTACTGCTTCAGTCTCAATGAAAACGGTATTTCAAAGGCAAGCTACTTAAAAACTATTGTTCCTGAGCTCCCGGTACAGGCAATGCATGCTGACAGTTCCGGCAATCTTTATATTGCCGGTGTGGAGCTGTCTCCATCCGAGCTTGTTACTCCAGCTGACTTTGCTGCCGGGTTTGAAAGTCTGCAGATCAATGAAGAAGCCGGGATGCTTGGTGAGACGATCAGCGAAGACGAATTTCAGAAAAAGCTTAATATCAAAGGCGATCTGACAGGTCGTATTGTCTTTTCTCAGACGGGTAATGCTGTTCTGATGATGGTTTACGAGGGTGACAGCGTGCCGGTTACCATTGGTCGCGCGTTTCTCAATAAAAAATATATGGCCCGGGAGTTCAGTTTTAAAAACCAGACTCTCAAGGGCCTGCATCTGCCGCCGGCAGAATTGCTGCGTTTGACAGAAAAACCCGGAAACACCCTTGCAGAGCTGCAGGGAAATGTTCCGGGTTTTCCTGACGAATTCGTTCAGCCTGAAAAGCTGCTGATTTCAGTGCATGAAGAATAATCGCCGCTAGGCGAGACTCTTCAGCATTTCTTCGAGTTCTGGGTCGTCGAATGGCTCGTCCTGTGATTCTTTGATCATGAACACGAGCTTTTTCAGTTCGAGATCGGTCATCTTGCCGCGATCCTTGGCCGGTATGCGTTCGGCTTCTTCCTGCAGCATCTTTTTGATGAACTTTTCGCGTGTCGGCTTGTCGGCGATTACCTGATAGATCTTCTCGGCGAGCACTGCCGGGTCAACCATCCTATAGGTGCCGTCCTGAACCTGCTTGGAGATTTCTTGCAGGCGCTGCATGTGTAAAAGCTGCTGCTGCTGCAGAATTTTGAGGTTGTTCTGCGCCGGGCTCCCGATCGGAGCGTGTCCAGCCCGTGAAGTGGTCTCTGATTTGTCTTTCAGAGCTTCATCAAACGAACTTTTTTTGTCAACAGACTCTTTGGCCTTGGGTTTGGTAGTTATAATTATTCTCTTACCAGGCCCCTGAATGGAATCAACCATATTAAACTCCCTTGTAACTTCCTTGTTAAAAAGGCATATTTTTCCCTTATCCCAATTTAATTATCGTCACTTTTGCTTAAAAGTTTATAGATGGTTTTTCCGGGGCACCCTTTTTTTTTTGCCGCCATCTGCCGATAGTCCTTGCAGATTATATTTTCGGAGGCACATACCATGCAGAAAGGCATGATCAAAAGCGCTTTTCTCTCATCTCTGTTAATGCTCGGCTCGTGCATGCCGGGTCAGGCAGCCGCCGATTTTAACAGCCATTTCTCAGCCGGGGAAACCGCCTTCGCGGCCCGCAATTTTACCGCCGCTGCCGAGAATTTTGCGCAGGCTCTCAAATATGTGCCTGAAGATCTGCGTTCAAGATTTCGTTATGGCCAGGCGCTGTTCTCGTTGAATAAATATTCTGAAAGCCACAGCCAGTTTCAGGCGGTTTTGCAGAACTCACCGAGCAATATCATTGCCAGGGTATACCTGGCCGAAAATCTGGTGCGCCTGAACCAGCCGACAGAAGCCCGCACCCATCTGGAGTGGATCCTTAGAGTGCAGCCGGGGCACGAACGTGCTCAGCAGCTGTTGCAGGAAATTGGTATGGCTCCGGTTAACAATGCTGCAGTAAATGCAGTGCCCCAGAATAAGAAAATTGCAGCAGCACCGGTAAAAGCAAAACATCAAAAACAGGCGATTCAGACAGTCAGGGCCGCTCAGACTTCGCCCCAGAATCTGCAGTCGCTGCCGGTCGCGCCAAAAAACCAGGCTGCCGCTGCAAAAGCTGTCGTTCCGGTCGAAAAGGCGGCAGCACCTGCAGGAGTTGCCGCACCGCAGGTTCAGCAGTTTGCACCGCAGGCTTTTGTTGACGGCCGTATGGTAAATGTGCAAAAACCGGCTGCCGTTGCCCGTCAGGCACCCTTGCCCGCTAAAAAGGATGTTGCCGCATTCGATCTTGAATCATACCTCGTTCTGGCAAAGGATTCACTACTCGTCAACCTTGAACAGGCAAGATACCAGCTTGAAAGCGACGATACCCGTGCTGCCGCAGTCAGCCTGATGAAAGCCGAAGAACTCGCCCGTGCCGCCAAAGATTCACGTCGCTTTCTCGAAGTTCAGATTCTCAACAGTCTGGTTCTCGTCTACAACCGCGACTTTCCCGGCTTCGGTCAGCATCTGATGCAGCTGAAATCGGTGCTTTCACCCGAGTCCTACAAGTCTTTTCTCGATATCTACAATCAGGGCGCGGCTCTGAAAGACCCGGTAGATCAGGCAAGACTGGTGGCCGGTATTGCCATGGGTGCCGGGCACCATGCAGTAGCTACACGTTTGTTGCGCGAAGCCTTCACTAAGTTCCCCAACGATGCACTTATCGGCAGCATGCTTGCTGACGCGCAGATGCAGAATCTCGATTACAAAGGCGCCGAAGCTACGCTTTCGCAGCTTGCCCGCAGCGATGCAAACAATGGCGAAGTCTGGTTCAATCTCGCCAGATTCTATCTTACTGCCGACTATCGCCCTGAACAGGTGCGCACCTACGCCAACCATGCCGCAAAACTGCGCCCAGATGATGCAAGAAACGGCATTCTGCTCGCCCTGCTCGATTATTCCGAGGGCCGCATCAAAGAAGGTGTCGCCCGTATCAGAAGCCTGTTGCCCGCGGTGAATGACCCGGCCCTCAAGGGCATCTGCGAACGGATTATTACCGATGGCGAGACTGCCGGCCATGAAAAAATCAATTTTGTCAGTGTTCTCGCCCTGCCCGGTGCCAGACACGCACACCAGAGCAGCTTCAGAATGCTTGGTGAAGATTATCTGAAACAGGGCTCGTTCTTTACCGCAATGAAACACTTCAAAAAAGCCGGCGACAGTGCCGAAATTGGCAGAACCTGGCTCGGCCTCTCTTCTGCTCTGCATACCGCCGGTGAATCGGCCATGGCCGCCACCACGGCCGGTTATGGTCTCAAGGCTCTGCACCACGAGCTGGCAGCTAATCCCGGCAACGGCCGCGCTAACCTCTATATCGCTCTTTATCATTACGAACGGGGCGATAAGGTGGCGGCCCGCCAGGCCATCGAACGCGGTCTTGGCTCACAGAACTGCGAGCGCTCGACACGTACCCGCCTGACTGCGATTCTCAACGCCATTTCTTCCTGATTATCGTATTGAGATTGAAATTGGAGGCTGTTTCACAACACTGGTGAACCAGCCTCCTTCTGTTTCTGCTCAATCTTTTGTCAGCTGCGAATTTGCGGGGTTACAAAATTTTTTGAAAAAATCGGGAATAAATTCGCGCCAGCCTTGTTTTTATTTTTGAAAGCAGAATCGCATGATCGATTACCGGCAACATAACCAGAAATTCGAGGCACTGATACGACAGTACCAGGGGCTGGCTTTTACCGTTGCCTACAGCATTCTTCTCGATGCCCAGGAAAGCCTCGATCTGGTGCAGAATGCTTTTGCGAAGGCTTTGCATGAGCCACGTTTTCTCGAAGAAGGCTTCAATCAGAAAAGCTGGCTGGTAAAGGTTGTAAGAAACGATGCTCTCAACCTGAAAAAAAGCTGGTGGCGAAAACTCAAGCTGCTGGCCGATTTTCGCGAATGTGACCGGCCTGATGCTTCGCCTGAACTTTACGAGCTGTTTGCCCGTGAACAGAGCATCGTCAGACTGAAAGAGGCCTTGCAGAAACTTTCTGACGACGAGCGCGAAATTGTCGCCCTGCGCTTTGCAGCCGGTTGCCCATACGAACAGATTGCCGAACAGCTGGGCATAAAAATCGGCACTGTAATGTCGAGGCTGGCGCGCGTTAAGGAAAAAATTGCCGGAATCATGGGAGATGACTACTGTGACTGAAAAAAATACATTGACCGAAGATCTGGCTACGGTTGAGAGACTGGCGGGTTCGCCCCCGGTCTGCGATGCTGTGATCGAGTCGGTTCGCAGCCGGGCAACGGCCGGGCTGGCCTGGCAGCAGCTGGCCGGTTTTATGGCGACCATGGCGTTGGCTCTGGCAGTTCTTCTGCTCACATTTGCTTTTGGTGGTCAGCTGTCAGGTTTTGTCGGCTTTTTTGTGTCAAATCAGTCAGTTTTTGCTTCGTATGGCATTGTTTCCGGCCCGACCGCAAAATTTTTCTCATGGCAGGAATTCATTCAGATTGTTGTCATGGCTGCACCATTTCTTGCTTTGTATCTGCTGCCGGTAATCGGTGCCATAACCTTTGCCTGTTCTGAAGTTCAGATAGAAAATAAAGCCGTTAACAGGGAGCCGCAAAAATGAAAGCTGTTTTAAAAAAATGTTTTGGTCTCGTGGTCAGATTTTTTATGTGGGTTTTTGGTCTGCCAGGCGCTTTTCTCAGGTGGTATTTTTCATGCCGCATGGCCGTCAGGGTTGTGCTTACTGTAGTGATAATGCTGTTGCTGACGGCAGCGATTTCAGCCGGCAGTGTTTATCTGATGTTTCACCGGCATGTCACGGTGCCGTTTGAGGCGATGGGGCTTTCTGACGACTATCGGCCGGGGTTCTGGCTCAACGCGCATCACACCAGATCGGTCAGAAGGTTTGCCTATGGGCAGAAGCCCGAAGATGACCCATGGGAAAAGGATTACCCGCTGTTTCCGAAAAAAAATCAGATTATGGATGCTGAGACCGCTTCTGCGAGCATACCAGACCTGCTGGCTCTGAAGAAATATATGGATTTCTGCGATATACATGGTAGTTTTGATGAACTTGCCAGCTATAGCAGCAACAGCAGCGGATTTTTTTATGACTTTGCGGCAATGCCGGAAGATGTAAGAAGCAGGCTTGATAAAAGGGTTACGGATCTGCTTGATCTCAGATACGAAGATTTTCTCGATCTGGCGAGTCTGACCGATGCCCAGAAAAAGCGGGCGCTCTTCGATTTTGAAAGGGGTTTTTACAGGTATCCGGCCACGTCGAATGTAAGCATGTATCTGGCCTGGAAAAGAACGCAGAACCCCGAATTCGATGCCGGAAAAGCGTTTTCGGCGCTTCTCAGGTATCAGTCGCTGGAAAAAGCCCTTATATCTGAACACATACAATGGTCAGAGAATATTGCCGATTATATCAGTTACTCTATTTACATTCTCTGCAGAGGCGGTCATCTTAAACCCGAAGAAGCGTTGCAGATTATCACGGCTCTTGACGAGGTAACCGCCAGAACCTTGAATTCGGCTTCTGACGAGGCTCTGGCACAGATGCTCAACCAGGCAAAAACCCGTTTGCTCTACCTTTACCGACTTTCACCGTTTGGCACCTGGCTGCTGACCAGTATTTACCCCGACCCGCTCGAAATCTGCCGCAAGAGATTCAGGCTTTTTACCATCGTTCCGACGGTTGCGGCCGAAAAAGAGTTCCACGAACTTCCCTGGGATTTTCTCGGGCTTTTTGATTTCAGAAGGCCGGATGCTGTAGAAATCATGATTGACGGAGCACGAAGCCTGTTTAAATATAAAGTATTCAGAGCCATTCTGCAGCAGGAACTCGCGCAGATTGCCGGGCTCGATCGCCCGTTTCCCGACCCTTATACGGGCAGACCTCTTTGCCGGGGCGAAAGAAACGGCCGGCCGGAGTTCTACAGCTGTGGCCCGAACCAGAAAGACGATGGCATGACCGGCGACGATATTTTTTACGAAAAATAAAACCCTCCAGCAGATTCTAAGTTTAAGAGTTGCATTTTGTACGAATTTCTCATTATAATCTGCTGTTAAGATTCCAGTACTCCGGAGGATTCCCGATAATGGCCAAAACAATACTTGTGGCTGAAGACTCCTTGATGTTGCGCAAGGTAGCTTGTTTCCCCCTCGAAAAAGCGGGTTACAAGGTGCTTGAAGCCAACAATGGTATCGAAGCCATTGAAGCAATGTCAAAGAACGAAGTCGACATCATCATCACCGACCTGAACATGCCGGGCATGGACGGCTTCGAGCTGATCACCCAGGTCAAAGAAAACGAAAAATTCAAACACATCCCCATAATCATTCTGACTACCGAAGGTAAAAAAGAAATGGTTATGAAGGGGCTGACTCTCGGAGCCAATTCGTTTCTGCAGAAGCCGATCAAGCCCGATCTGATGCTGCAGGAAGTCGAGCGCCTGCTCAGTAAATCAACAAAGGGGGCCTGAAATAATGGCGAGTTCAGCAGTATTACTTGAACAGTTGAAGAATTCAGACCCCGGTCTGCGCCGCAAGGCAGTTCGCGAACTGGTTAAGTTTCCGGAACAGAAAGAAGTTGTAGAGGCTCTTTGTGAGGCCCTGGGCGACCCAAACAAGGGTGTTCAGAACATTACCATCGAAGCTCTGTCTTCGATGATGCATGAAAACACTGTTCACGGTCTCATCAGTGTGGTAAAAAGCTCAGATTTGAATACCCGCAACGCCGGTATGACCATTCTGCGCAATCTTGGCCCGATGGCGATTCCGCCGCTGGTCAAGGCCATCGAAGCGTCAGAAGACGTTGACGAAATCATTCAGATTCTCGTCATTCTCGGCGACATTCATTCGCCGCTGGCCACCGATACCGTTCTCAAATACATCGGCCATGCCGACGACAACGTCAAAACCACTGCCGTAGAGTCTCTGGGCAAGATCCAGGACCCGAAAGCCGTTGACGTTCTCATCGAAACCTATAAAAATTCAGACATTCTCAAATACTCGATCGTCGAAGCCCTGGGCAACATCTCAGTGGAAAAGGCAATGCCGATTCTTCTCGGCGCCCTCGACTCCGGTGACATTCTCGAGTATTTCACTGCTATCGGTGCCATGGGCTCCATGGAAGCACCGGCCGGCGTTGAGCACCTCTTCAAGAAACTGGTTAAAGAAGAAGACAGCGGCACCCGCCGCCTGATTTTCAAATCTCTGGCCATGATCGAAGAAGCCAATCACGGTGCCGTCAAGAAGCTGGATCAGGCAACCATCAAGCCGATTCTGCTCGGCCTGCTCGAAAATCAGGATGCCGCCGAATACCGTTTTCTCGTAAGAGTTGCCGCTTCGCTCAACGATGAAGCCTATGCCGGCGCTCTTCTCAATGCTCTGCAGTGCTCAGAAAGCGAAATCGCTGATATCGCCTTCGAAGGCATCGTCAATATCGGCAAAAAAGCCGTAAAACCGGCCCTTGAAAAGGTTGGCCGCGTTGAGCCGCCGGTTGCCGTTCGCATTCTGCAGTTCCTCGAAAAATTCCCGGCCCCCGAAACTCCGGCCGCTATCTCGTTGTTCGTCAACAATCCTGACGATCTTCTGAGACAGGCGCTTGCCAGAACTCTCGGCGCCAACCCCTCTGACACCTCCTTTGCCAGCCTGAAAGAGATGCTCAACGATGTCGACGAGACCGTGCGCCGCAATGCCGTCGCCGGTATCGCCCGCATGCTCAGCTATGATGGCGCTCTGACCGCCCTGATCAACAAATTCAAGGACATCAACGGTCACGTTCGTCGCGAAGCTTGTCTGGCCATGGCCCACTCGACTTCAGCTCAGTTGGTTGAGCCGCTGTTCGGCGTTGTAACCACTGAACCATACGGCGACGTCAGAGAAGCTGCTGCCACCGTTCTGGCGATGCGCAAAGATCCGGCGATCACCAAGCGCCTGCTCGAAATGCTCGACAGTGACAACTCACGCGTCCGTGAAACCATTTCGCGCACCATCTGGCAGTGCGGTTCAACCCTCGCTGTCGATTCTCTGATTCAGAAGCTCAACGACAAGGAATGGCGCGTTGTCGTCAATTCCTGCTATTCGCTTGAGAATATGAAAGATCTCAAATCGATCTTTCCGCTCAAAGAGCTGCTCAAAAACGCTGACTGGCAGATCAGAATCGCTGCCCTGTCTGCTCTGAGAGCTTTCCGCAGCAAAGAACTGAAACAGTTCTTCGTGCCGCTGCTTGCCGATGAAAATCCTCAGGTTGCCAAACTTGCCGTTGTCGCCCTCAGCGAACTCGGCGACAAGTCTCTCGATATCGACCTGCAGAAGCATATCAAGCACAGCCGCTGGGAAGTCAGATATCAGATCGTCAAGGCCCTCGGAACCATCAAGAGCCAGAGCAGTGTCAGTACTCTCGCCCAGATGGTTGAAAAAGACGAAAGCAACGCGGTTCGTGCCCGTGCTATTCTTGCCCTCGCGAAGATTGGCGACAAGAAAGCCGGCGAAACCGTATTCAAAGTGCTTGAAAGCAATGACCAGAACCTGGTTATCGCTGCCATCAAGTATTTCAAAGACAATGGCGAATCGAACGTCAACGGTCTCGAAGCCAAGATCAGAGAAATTTTCCTGCGCGATACCTGGGTGAAAAACTATTTCATCAATACTTTCGCGCAGAACCAGTCAGAATTTCTCGAAAAGATCCTCAAATCTGTCGTTGCACCGCGCCAGGCCAGACTGATCGACCGTCTCAAAGCGCTGCCGGCCGATGAAAAGGGCATGAACACAGAAGAAGCTCTGATTCTGCGCGAAATCATCGCCAGCAAATGCGGCGTCGAAGTCAATGACAAAAAGGCCCTCGAACAGAAACTGGCCCGCAATCTCGGCCGCTTCTTCATCACTTCGTGGATCGAGTATTATCATTGTCTCAGATATGGTGCCGAAGAGGGCAGCGACCTGGTTACCAGTCTCTATGACTCGATTACCAACCCGACAACCGAATTCTTTGGCGAAGCCAAACAGAGCAGTGTCATGGTTTCGACCATCCTGCCCGAACTGATCGAAAATCGTGTCAGAGAAGGCGTCAGCGAAATCAGAGTTCTCTGCATCGGTTCGTCATTCGGCCCCGAAGCCTATTCGGTTGCCATGAGCGTGCTCGAAGACCTGCATTCTGACAAAGCCAAAGTGCGTGTCGTCGGAACTGATATTTCGCATATCTGTCTGAATACCGCCAAACGCGGTATCTACAAGCGCGAAATGTTCCGGGCTGTCGACCAGAAATACACTGATCTGTATTTTGAAGACGACCGGGGCGATCTGCGCGTTAAAGATCAGGTGAAGAACCTGGTCGAATTCAAGTTCGCCAACGCCGTGAACGCCGAAGCGATGGAAGAGCTCGGTGAATTCGACGTGGTTATCTGCCGCAACCTGTTCTCAGACTTCTCACAGAAGGCTAAAGAACGCATGGCCGAAAATATCTACAATATTCTCGTGCCGGGCGGCGTGCTGCTCATCGGCGGCAAAGAAACTCTCTACAACGTTACCAAAGCCTTCAGATTGCAGACTTTCGACAAAGTCGTAGCCTATCGCAAGCTGTAAAACGTCACTGACAGAGGCCTGTCGACCGGTTACCGGTCGGCAGGCCTTTTTTCCTGCGGGCGGTTGTACTTTGGGCCGGGTTTCTGGTACAGTGCTCTGAGAAATTACTGTACGAGGTTTTAAACATGAGAAATTGCAGATTGAGTTTGCTTTGGCTGGTTCTGGCAGTATCACTGCTGCTGACCGGGTGTTTCGGCGAAGACAGTAAAGGCAGTACCGGCACGATTCTGCCGGCCTCCTATGTTACCCTGAGTGGCAGTGTTGCCCTGCCTGAAACCCTCGAATCAACATTGCTCGCTGCCATCGTTAACAATACTGATAGTCAGGTCAGAAACGCTTCTTCTGCCGCTGTGGTTTATGTCAACGGTAATCAGGTCGCCAGTTTTACGCTTAACTCGGCAGCCGGTACCAGTTGGCCGCTGCAACTGTTCAATGTGCTTCAGGACCCGACCGGGCAGTATAAAATCCAGGTGATTATCGGGAAAATCGCTCTGAAAAGCAATATTGTCGACGCGGAGAAAGCAAATTTCCCGGTTAATCTTGAAACAACAGCGGCAGCTTTGCTGGCTGAAGCCGCGAATAAACCACAAAGCCAGATGCTTGCCAGTTATCCGGCGATTGTCAGCAGTCTGAAGGCAGATCTGCAGGCCGCCATGCAGAAAAGCGCCACCGAACTGGGCGCCAGTCTGCTGGTATCAAATCTGGTGAAACAGGCACTTGCCACTCACAGCGCGCATATCACCGCTCTTGGTGACCTTAACAGCAATGGCAAGCTTGTCTATCTGCAGTCGAAAAATGACCTCGATGGTGATGGTGTGATCGATCTGCAGATTGTGCAGGTTGGTGGCGGCCAGCGCCTCAGGTTTTATACAGCCCTTGCAAATGCGGTTTCGCTGCTTGAAAATACTGCAGATCTGGCCGCTTACACCGATACAAAACTGCTGCAGGATTTTGCCGGCAGCCAGACGAGCGAAAACAACACCTTTGCCGCCACCGATAGGGACTTTTCGCTGGGTCTGTTTATTAAAAGATCAGCGGCCGGCGATCAGTATTTAAAATTGCTTGTCAGACGCATAGATCTCAATACTGAAGGTGTTTTCAGCGGAGTGGCTGCTGAATACAGCTATATAACGACGGCTACAACAGCTATCAAAACCGGCAGTAAGATTTTCATGCTTACGGGTGGCTCAGCGGTCGAGGGGGCAGTTCTTGCTTCAGACTTCACTACCGATGGTATCCCGACCGAAAACAATCTTTCATATATAAGCGTTCAGTCAGGTATTGGCAGTTATAACGGCAATCAGATGCTTGTTGCTTCCGTCGATGGCCAGCCAGAACTAAGTAAGCTTTCAAGTGCGCCAAAGTTTCTGACCGGGGGGGGGTATTTTGCAAACACT
Source organism: Candidatus Rifleibacteriota bacterium (assembly GCA_024710355.1). Classification (GTDB taxonomy): domain Bacteria; phylum Muiribacteriota; class Ozemobacteria; order Ozemobacterales; family Ozemobacteraceae; genus Rifleibacterium. The sequence continues at coordinate 173,638 of JANJUX010000033.1, read as the reverse complement.
GCGGCGGCCCTGAACGATCTCAGTGCCGGGCGATCTCTGCAGGTTGGCGATGTGTTCAGCGCATATTTTCCGGTCAGTAAGAATTACGCCCTGTTCAAAATCAAGCAGATTGATGCCAACAGCATTACCGTCGATTACAAGGTGAACTCAACCCCGAACGAGCCGCGCTTCTGATGATGGATAATTGCATGACCTTATGCCGCATACGAGTTCAAGGGTCGGCAGTTTGTGCGTCATTCCTGCGCAGGCAGGGATCTAAGCTTTTGACAATCTTGAATTGATAGATTATGAGTATGCATGAAGCTCGCTGCTATAAGAAGGAAAAGAACAAAGCTGCCTGTCAGCTTTGCCCGAATCATTGCCTGATCGCCGAAGGAGGCGTGGGCAGTTGCCTGAGTCGCGGCGTTATCGCCGGCAGACTTATAGCTTTTACCTATGGCCGGGTGGTTTCTGCAAGCATTGACCCGGTCGAAAAGAAGCCGCTCTACCACCTTTGCCCTGGCCGGCCGATCTTTTCAACAGGTTCTTATGGCTGCAACCTGCACTGCCGGTTTTGCCAGAACGCCGATATTTCGCAGAAAAAACAGCCGACTGTCGAGCTGTTGCCGCAGCAGCTGGTGGCTGAGGCGTCTGCGGTTACCGGCAACATTGGCGTGGCATTTACCTACAACGAGCCGGGAATCTGGTATGAATACATTCTCGATTGCGCGCCACTGTTGCATCAGGCTGGCCTGATGGCTGTCATGGTTACCAATGGTTACCTCAACCCAGAGCCATGGCTCGATCTCTGCCGGGTCATCGACGCGATGAACATCGATCTGAAGGCTTTTAATACTGATTTTTATCAGAAAGTCTGTGGCGGCCGACTCGATACGGTGAAAGACAATATCAGAACTGCGGTTGAGAGCGGCGTGCACGTCGAATTGACGAATCTGGTTGTCACCGGCCTCAATGACGACCCGGCCGAGTTTACTGCACTTGTCGACTGGGTTGCAGCTATCTCTGATACCCTGCCTCTGCATATTTCGCGGTATTTTCCGCGTTATCATGAAACGGCGCCGCCAACTGCAGCTGCGACAATAGAGCGGTTCGTCGAAATTGCCCGCAGAAAGCTGAAATACGTCTATCCGGGCAATCTGCCCGGCGATCAGAACACCCGTTGCCCGCAGTGTGGCGCAACCTGGGTGAGTCGCAACAATTATCAGATTGTGGTAACCTGCAGTTCAGAAGTCTGTGCCTGTGGTCATAAGCTGCCATTTATTCAGAAAAGCCGGTTTAACCGACAATGAAAGGATAGATCATGTCAGAAGCGAATCAACGCCAGTTTGACTGGGGCCCGCCCGCTAACGCCGGTGATGGTGTCAAAGAATGGCTTATTTATTTCGCCATTATCATTCTTCTTGGCGTCGGCGTCTGGGTTCTGCTCGACATAAACGGCGCCAAAGCGCCTTCATCCGTGGCGGCCACGAAGGTTGCTCCCGCCTCTTCTTCAATGAATGTTAATGTGTCTGCCGGTAAGGCCGGGTCTACGCAACCTATAGCCGCAAAAGTTCAGGTTGCAGCGCCCCCGAAATTTTTTGTGCAGCTTGGTGCCTTTGCTGATGAAGCTTCGGCGCAGGAAGTTTTCAATCAACTTACTACCGACGGTTTTGCTCCGACCCTGGCGCCACCTGACGACCAGTATGAAATTCACCGGGTTCTGGTCGGCCCCTTTAATACCGAAAGAGAAGCCGAGGAAAAGGCCGAAGCCCTCAACGCGCTCGGCCTGCATTGCTTCGTTTCCGAAGGCCCCTGAAGCTTTGTTGTAGTTTTTAATAATGGTTTCGGCGCAAAGTGTGATAGAATCTCTTTGAAAAATTGGTGATCTATACTACCAACAGGGAGGGCTGCACTTTGGCTATCAGGACTTCACAGGATACCGCAGTTGCTGCAGGGTTTCTCTCGCCCTTTATGCTGCTTTTCGGGACTTTTCTGATTTTCCCGATTTTTTATTCGTTTTATCTGAGCTTCTTCGGCTCACCAACCGACTACAGCCTGAGTAATCTTGAATTTGTCGGCCTCGCCAACTACAAGCGCATCATCGGCGATTTTCAGTTCTGGTGGTCGCTTGGCGTAACGGCTCTCTACGGGGTTATCAGTATTCCGCTCGGAATCTGCGCCTCGCTGGCTCTGGCGCTGCTGCTCGACAACAAGCTGTTCGGCAAGAGCTTTTTCAGAAGCGCCTTCTTTCTGCCCAACGTACTCGACATGCTCGTTGTCGGCGTCATCTGGACCCTGATCTATGCCCCGAAATTCGGCGCACTGGCCCAGATTACCACCTGGCTGATGGGCGAGAACAACTTTTTCAATACCACTGGCCTGCTCGGCAGCCCCTATACAGCACTTCTCGCCGTCGTTATCGCGATGGTCTTGAAGGGCGCCGGTTTCGGCATGGTGCTGTTTCTCGCTGCCCTGCAGAATATACCCGAAGCGGTTTATGAAGCCGCCGATATCGATGGCGCCTCTGAATGGCAGAAATTCACCAAAATTACCGTGCCGCTGCTGCGCCCGATCATCATCTTCATGGTGATTACCGGTGTTATCGGCTCACTGAATGCCTTTACCGAAATCTACGCCATGACCTCGGGCGGCCCGCAGGTGGTAATGGGCGGTGAAACCGTCGGTTCGACCTCGGTCGCCGGCTACTACCTCTTCAAACAGTTCGATTCTGGTAATTACGGTTATGCTGCCGCGATTTCTTATATGCTGCTGATCATCACCCTGGGTATCACCTGGCTGCAGCAGCGTATTGCGAGCCGCAACGATGCAATGGAGGCGAAGAAATGAGCAAAGATATGCACCCCGGAAGAGTGTTCGCCTTCATGATTCTGCTGGCCATAATGATTACCATGTCTTATGTCATTTCGGGCCAGCTGTTCAAGTTCGGCGCCATGGTCATATCTGCCTTCACCACCGGTGAAGGGGCAGAAAGCGCCATGCAGGCCGGCGAATTGATGCATAAGCTGACGCCGGTTCACAACGGCCTGGCGGTCATTGTTGCGATAGTTATGACCATCTGTGTGGTGCAGCGCTTTCTCAGAACCAAAAACGAGATGCGTGGCGCCTTTCTCAAACGCATGTTTCTGTACGAAGCTCTGGCAGTCGGCGTTGTCGTGGTGCTGTTTCCGTTTTTCTGGATGCTCTGCACCTCGTTCAAACCCTCGGGCCAGGAACTGGTGATCAGCAAAACCAACCCGTTCGACATCGTGCCGTCTGAGCCGACCCTCGACAACTTCAGACGCGTGCTCAAGACTGACGCCGCTTCAGTAGCGGCTGGCGCCCTCGATCCAATCGAGAACAAAAAGAATTTCGGCACCTACTTTCTCAACAGCCTGCTGGTGGCCACAACCGCCGCTTTCCTCGTAACCCTGTTCGCTTCGATGGGCGCTTACGTGTTCTCGAAGAAAGAACTGCCCTATAAGCAGCAGATGTTCATGCTGCTGCTCGCCACGATGATGATTCCGGGTATGATGTTCATGGTGCCGCAGTTCTTCATGGTCTGTAAAATGGGCCTGTTCGGAACCAAGTGGGCCATGTTTCTGCCGCATCTCGCCTCGGTATTCGGCATTTTCATGCTGAAGCAGTTCATGGACACCATCCCCGATTCGCTTATCGAAGCCGCCCAGATCGACGGCGCTTCTGAATGGCAGGTCTTCAGGGTCGTCATCGTGCCGCTGGCGCTGCCGATCATTCTCACCCTTTTCCTGCTGACTTTCCTGTTTCACTGGTCGAACTTTCTGTGGCAGCTGATCGTCACCAACTTCGAAAACCCGCTCAGCATAACCCTGCCGGTCGGTCTGGCACTTTTCAGAGGCCAGTATACCTCTGAACTTGGCCTGATCATGTCGGCTTCATGCTTCTCGATCGTGCCGATTGCGGTGCTGTTCCTGTTCGCTCAGCGCTACTTCATCGAAGGCATGACCCAGGGCGCGGTCAAAGAATAAGGGAGCAGCCATGAAAGAAAGAAACCTGATCATAATTGCGGTAATCGCTTATCTGGCGCTGGTTTTCGTCGGCTGGGACGACTCAATAGCCACCAGCCCAGATGGTAGAACCATTCTCACCTTCTGGCACACCTACAACGACCAGGAAGAAGTGATTTTGCGCGAAATCATCAAGAAATGGGAAACCGGCAATCCGAAGTTCACTATCCGCCCGGTTCGCATACCGTTCGACGGCCACAAGCCGAAGCTGCGCACCGCTCTGACGGTTGGCCAGGGCCCCGACATGGCCCGCGTCGACTGGTCGTTCGTCTGTGAACTGGCCCGCAAAAATGCGGTAGTGGACCTCGGAACCCTCGGATTCGAAACTATCAGAGCCCAGTATCTGCCGGCCGCCATCGGTTCATGCAATGTCGGTGGCAAGTTCTATGGTCTGCCCGATCAGAGCAACTGTGTCGCGATGTTTTACAACCGCCAGATGTTCAGAGATGCCGGGCTGCTGCCAGCGACTGCCGGTGACTCTGCCGAAGCCGGCGAATTTGAGAACGTGCTTCCCAAAACCTGGGAAGAATTCATCGAATTCGGCAAAAAGCTGACTGATGAATCGAAGGGCCAGTATGCCTTTGCGATGCTCAACACCCTGTGGTGGAACCTGACTTTTCTCAACACCTATGGTGCCAGAATCGTTTCTGAAGACGGCACGAAATGTCTTATCGATTCAGACGCTGCGGTTGGTGCCGTCGAGATGATGGCCAGCCTGTTCGCGAAGCACAAAATCGAGGCCGGCGCCTGGCGCCCCGGTGCGATTACCCCGGAACAGGGCTTTGTTAACGGCAAATACGCGATGATCATGATGGGGCCCTGGAACCTTGCTAAATTCAAGAACGCCAAGATGGATTTCGGCGTAGGCCTGATTCCGGCCGGCCCGGCCGGCACTTCGACGAATGTTGGCGGTACCGACGTGGTTATTTTTAAGGGTTCGAAGTATGCCGAAGCCTGCTACAGCTTTCTGACCTTCTTCACCAATGCAGAAAACCAGGTGCGCTGGTGCACGGCGCTCAATCAATTGCCGATCAATCTGGGTGCCTACGATCTGGTCAAGTTCGAAGACCAGCACCTGATGACCTTCATGGAACAGATGAAACACGCCGGCCCGAACCCGGTCGTTAAAGACTTCGGCCTGCTCGAAGATCTGGTGAACCCGGAGATTGAAGCGGTTCTCTCAGGCCAGAAAAACGCCAAAGAGGCACTCGGAAGCGCTGCAAAGAAAGTTCAGGAGCGCCTGCTCGACAGTTAACGATCTGCGCAAGGTTGATTAAAACGTTTCACGCGGCTCTCTGAAAGTTCAGAGGCCGCGTGAAGCGTTTATAGGGGTAATCGGCAATTTAGCCAGCTTATATAAGAGCGTATTGAATTTTTATATCGATTCGTCCGGCGCGGCCTATTATCACTGATTTCGGGTCTTGTCGATTTATTCAGTTTTCTTGAATTCATATGTGAGCGGACTAGTAATTTTTGATCCAATCATCATCCGCTTCCGGCGATGACGAAGTCCCGGAAATTTCATCGGGGGTAGAGATCGGATCCAGCGAAGCAGTGTGGCTGCCAGCCCAGCCTCCGCCGGGGTAACGGATCGACCATTGGCCGTTTAAAGTGCCGACAGGCTGGCCACCGGAGTAAGAGCCGCTGACATAGCGCCCATCACTATAAACAAGGCTATAGGTTCCTTCTGGCAGGTTATTTTGATAGTTAACCTGTTCGTCGTAGGAATTACCGGCATGTTCAGACCATGTTCCTGACCTGATCCCCTGGGTGTAGGCACCGGTTATTGTCCAGGAGCCGTCAGCGAGTGCGTATGAAACTTCACCGTTGAGAATTCCGGCGCTGAAGTTATTCTCGGTAGTTGAATAAAGCTCGGTAACGTTTTTGAATATTTTTTGAACCCACTTGCCGGTTTTAAGATTGCCCGAGTATTCGCCATGCTCCGTTTTAACAGTTGACTCGTATTCAAGATACAGAGAATGGGTGGCAATACCGTTGCGCTGGCCTCCCACGAAAGTTTCAATATCATAACTGCGGGTTGCGAATTCGAATCCTATGGTTCTGATGCCAGTCGCAAACGAGTCGATAAAGAGATCCTGATATATATAACCCGTGTCGGTAGCCACTGTCGTGAACTGCGCTGCGCCCGAAGGGGTTTTGTCTATTTTGATGCGATAATCCTGCATAGATTCTTCTGCGTAATCCTTCAAATTCAGCCAACTGATGGGTTGCCCTCCGTCTGCGAATTCAATCTGATGGACAAAGCTTTTGTAGTTGCTCACTTCATAGGAATGTGCAAATTTATTCCAGACACCGGTTCTGATATTGTTTTTAAAAGCGCCTTCCAGAAGTAGTTTTCCGTCTATATAATCATAGTGCTTCACCACTCCGTCTTTTACCGGCACAATGCTGAATGCGTCAGGGACAGGTTCAACCGTTCTGGCACGTTCTGGCAGATTGCCCTTTTCAAAGCCACTGATGCTGATCTGCCAGGTTTCGTTGCCGGCGGAGTTGGTGGCTTTCCAGATACCTTCTTCTTCCGGGGCTACCAGCACCGCATACGTTGCAATCGAGAAATCGCCGCACTTATCATAAACCTTGAATTCAAATTCATGTGGCCCCGGGAGCAGTCTGAACGGCGTATACCACTTATCGAACTGCTCTTCATGGCCGGAAAACATGTTCTCGTCGTTATTCAGCGGCAAGCTTAAGATCAGATCTGTCTGAACAGGATAAGGAGTCATGGTATAGCCACTTGTAAGTGTTTCAGAGGCCAGGGTGAATATCAGAAACGGCGGGTTGTCATCGATCGAAACTTCGACTTTGCTCAGGCCCTTGTTCAAACCTTTTGAATCATCCATTGACAACTTGATGCTGTCTGTGCCTGTAGTTGTGCATATATGCGGGTAGTAACCGCCGGCAGACCAGGGCCAGTCTCTGATTTCGTTTTTAAGATTTACCGCCCCGGTTACCTTAAGGGTCGGGGTAGCATTGGCCGAAAAAGTTCGCGAAGCTATGACCAGAGGGCCAAACGGTTCGAAAGTGCTGCCCCATTCGCCGATGTTGTAGCTCCAGGCCTGCACAATGGCTTTAAGTTCACCCTGCATACCCATTGACAGGGCTGCGTCAACCTGACAGGGCTTGTCGGTAGAGATGGTCGCTTCAGACTTGATGTATGGTTTCAGGGTCAGTTCGGGGCCGGCCAGGCCGCCGACTTTGAGTGAATTTTTCATTTCAATTGCGGCTTCATTGGTGAAAGTGCCCTGAAGCTTTGCCTCAAAGATCGGGGTATTTTTGACGCGCCATAATAACTGGCCATTCCAGCCGCTTTCGCTGAAATAATTTACGCCCGATCTGAAATCGACACGCATTTTGGTGCCGGCTTTAAGTTCGGCCTCGGCTTTTAGACTCATTTTCCAGGAAGCGGTTATTTCACGCCCCCAGGTGCCTGGCACCGGCCCAACGAAGAATGGAATTTCGCTGTGGGGAAGCAGAGTGCCTTCAAGCGCTGGCAGTTCAACAGCAGCTGATGCAAGAAGCTTTAGATAGACATCACAGGTGGCATAGCCATCGACACGTATTTCAAACTGGGTAATACTGCCAAAGCTGGTTGAAAAGTCGACGACCACATCCGGATCAAGCTCGAAATTATCAATTTCAAGCGAAAGGTCGCCCAGTGAAGGATCAGCGGAAATCGGCCGGGTCAGGCCGGCTCTAAGCGACTGGCGCATGCCGCCGCGGCGCAGATACATGATTTTAGACTGATACAGCGGATCGGATGGGCTGAGCAGCCGCTCTGACATTGCAGGCAGCTGCGACATTTTCCCTTTGAAGACGTATTTGCATGTTTCAAAAACTTCTTCCATTGAGGCTCCGGAAGTCGGGACCTGATAGGTGCCCGGGGCGACAGTGCCGGGTTGGGTCGGGCCGGTGGGCGGGCCAGATGGGCCTGTTGGCATGAACATCCCGACAATTTTAACGCAAAGCGGCTTGTTGTCATGAACGCCGGTTATTATCGAATTCATGCCCAGAGCAATGGTTTCGGTTATTTCGAGCTGCAGCATCTTGCTGTTTTCGTCATAAGAAAGAATTTTAACTTTTGCCAGGTCGGTTGAGCCAATCTCAAAGGTGTTGGTGGCGAGCTTCCAGTTTGAGTAAATGATTGGGTCAGCGGCACCGACCGGCGTAGCCTCGATTAAAGTCGACCAGGCTAATGTGTGCCCTTCAGAGGCGATTGCAGCTACCTGAAATGAATAAGTCTGGTTATTAACGAAATTTTCGAACAGCAGGATTTTTTCTGAAGTGGAAACCATGGGCGCTGTCTGGGTAGCGAGCGCCGTGCCGGTGGCATAATAAACCTTGTAACTTGCTGCGGCGTCGAGGCCGTCCCAGCCCAGGGCTATGGAACCGCTGCCGACCTGTGCCCACAATCCGAAATTGTTGTTCTGCTGCTGCTCGGTGGCAACGCCGGTGTTTGGGTCGACAAAAAACAGCCGGTTGCCGGCTGCCGGATCTTTTATCGAGCAGAGAATTTTACCGGTGCCAATCTTGTCGTATTCAAGGTAAGAAATGGCGGCCGAAGCGATATCGATTGAAGAAATCTCAAAAACACTGTTCCAGGTCAGACCGCTGGCAGTGATCCCCGACGAGAGATCTGTGTTTTCTTTGCCGTTCCAGCGCACCAACGCCGGTTTCCCGGCAAATGACCCGGCGATGACGATTGATCCATCGCCTGGAAGAATCTGGCTTCCCTGCGGAATAAATCCATTTGTTCCGGTATTATGAAGGTAGTTTAGAAGAGTTCCGTCCGTGGTGGAAAATTTGCTGAAGGCGGCGTTGCTTTTTGTCTGGTTTTGCCATAAAACAAGCGCATAGTCGCCGGTGCCCTGCCGCAAAACATTCACCGGCAGCATACCAGCTCCTGAAAGCTGGGTTCCCTGCCAGAACTGTTCTGAGGTCTTCAGCCATGAGTTCAGGCCCTGACCGCTGACCGTGGCATCGGGCGTCGAAATTGTGATCTGCGTATATTTTGTCGAATCGAAGGTGAGCGAGTTGTTGGTAATGCTATCGAGAACCTTTGTGTAAACGTTTTCGTCGGGGTTTGCAAGCAGAGTTGCCGCCGCATTGGCAGCGTTGGTGACCAGGTTTGGCTTTGCAATTTTGATAAGTTCGGGGTCGGCAGCAATTGCAAGCATGGCGTTGGCGAGAATGTCTGACTGGTGCAGCGAGCCCTTTGGGCTGACGGTTATGGTGTTGTCGCCGGGAAAAAGATCGGAAGCGCCATGAAACAGCGATTTGCCGCCGATATTGCCGCCGTCGATCGTTATTTCGCCGATGGCCGAACCTTCGGGCAGCCCGGTGAAGCTTGTGGTGGCTGATCCGTCAGATTGAACGGCCGCGGTTTTAAGAAAGGTGACGGTCGGGTTCTTTGTATCGCCGGGTTGCAGCAGGGTAATGCGGAAAGTGACTTTTGCCCCGGTATCAGCAGCCCTGATAACCGGGCTCAGGCTGGCGCGCCCCGGTATGACGATGTTGAAGGCAACGTTTGCAGATCCGTTTTCAGGTCCGTTGATCAGATTTTCGCCATCACTCTGCAGATCGTGCAGATCAAAAAACGAACAGCCGCACAAAATACCAGTCAGAAAAAGAATGAAGAAAACAGACCACCTGGCAACCTGATTAGAAAATTTAACCATACCCCTAAACCCCTGTGAGTCATGTTTATTTACTGCTGTAAGAAGGGCCCGGTTCTAAAGTATGGTCAGTCAGGCCGGCTGCCATAATTTAAAGCTGGTTGGCTTGTTTTTGTGTATATCTGCTCTCTCTCAACAGTTATCAGCTGAGTTTATTATAACTCTACTGGCAAATAAATTGTGGGTATTATAAAAAAAACACCCGACCTCTGTCAGCGGCATGGTTTAAGTGGCAACCTAGGTTGATCCCGGGTCTGAACCGGATGCAAATCAAACGAGGGGGCCAACTGCGTTGTGAGTGGTTTTGTGAAAAATTACGCAATGGTTTGTCGGGTATTTTGAAGATAGATCTGAAAAATTTGAAAAAAAATCTGGTTTGTTGGTACGTACCCCGGCTGGCAGGCGATCAAAATTGTTTGCTGATGTTTGCGGTTGTTGGTCTAAGCCGCATAAATAAAGCTAAACAAAACATCATCTTTGTTCGAAAAGGTTTATGGATTTGTTTGCCTCCTTATTTTTCAGTCCGGGACCAGTTCCCGGATTTTTTTTATAAAAGAAAAGCCGTTTCACCCAGAGGCGAAACGGCCGTGCGATTCAGAATTGTGGCAATCAGTTGCGGAAAAAAGATTTTACCGCATCTTCAAAGCCAGACTGGTAGCTGAGATTAAAGCCAAGCGATGGTTTGGTCATCAGCTTGAACTGAGCGGGGGTGAATTCTCCGAACCCGACTTTCAAACTGGCGGGACCCGCCGAAAGTTCGGCTTCATGCATCGTGTAAGAGTCAGGGATAAACTCGTTCAAAGGCTTGCCGACATTTTCGAGCTGGGCGGCAATATCGAGACAGAGTTTTTTCGCAGCTTTCACGATGGTTCGCATATCGGCATATTTAAGCTTATAGGCGCTGACCGCCCATACCGAGGCATTTACCCCGACCCAGAAGCCGATAGAATATTTGGAAGCATCCTGAATGATTTCGTTGATCGGCCTTTCGACAAGTGAGCCATGGGCACCATTGTCGAGCACCGAAATCATTTCGTAAGTTGCTGGATCAAAGGTGAACCAGGCCGGCATGGCCCGGCCGGCGACTATCGGTGCATTCAGAGCCATGATGACGCCTTTCCCGTCATCTGCAGCTTTCTGAAGAAGACCGATGGCGTTTTCAGAAACCAGTTTTTCGTCGAGGCTTTCGATCAGGGTGCTGACTTCTTCGGGGCCGGCGATAAAGATTTTTGGGTCTTTTGCCATTTTCCAGCGGCTCAGCAGACCGCCGCCGCCCATTACCTGCTCTTCAAGCATGGCATTGGTGGTGCCCATGAAGAAGTTGAAAGCCCGCACCGCCTTTTCTTCGCCCTGAACCACCGGGTTGATCTGGCGCAGATCGAAAAGGGCTCTGATGCCGTTTTTTTCACCACTGAGAGTGAGAATTATGGCGCGCATGCGTTTGGCCGGCCTGGCAGCTCTGACGCCGGTTACGGCGGCGGCTTCAGCTTCGGCGGCACTGTGCAGAGCGAGAAACTGGAAAATGCGGCTGTGAGTGAACCAGCGAATTGCCGACCGGGTACCGGGGGCTGTTTCGCTTTTTTTCGCAGCAAACTGCCGGGTCAGCTCTTCTGAAGCGCTGGCGGTGATATCGGGCTGGCACAGAGCGATGCTTTTGAAGGTATCGACGATACTGGTTTCGCTGGTGACCGGCCGCCTGAAGGTCAGAATTTCTTCGTCATATCTGATTTCGACGATTTCTTCGACGACTTCATTTTCGGCCAGTGAAACCGGTTGCGCCTGGTTTTCCAGTTTCCCGGCCGTGGTTTCTGCCGAAACGTAAAGAGTCTGGCCATTATCGGGCGAATAATAGAAGACATCGATCGGGCCAGCCGAGCAGTCTGCCGGTTTAAGCCCGGGGCTCTCGAACAGGGTGAGAAGGCTCTCACCGGCATCATCACTTTCGCCACCGAGCGCCGAGCCCATTGCCCCCATCATGCCGGCCTGACCGGCATTTCTCGGTTTTACCTTGAGGCTGATGTTCAGGCTGACGCTGAGGGCGCTTTCAGAGGTTTCTTCGTCACGGACTGCTTCTATTTCATCATTCAGCTCGGCAGCATCTTTGAAGAAAGGTATTACCAGACGTTTTTGCCCAACCGGCAAAACCGGCAGGACTTCAATTTCCGATTGCCAGCCGGTCAGCTTGTGAAGAGCGGCTTTGCCGGAATCGGTGAGCACGGCTGCCATGGGCTTATCGTCGATAATAGCGCCGTTGGCTTTGTAATACAGTCTGGCGATTTCAAGCAGATCGGCCGGAACACCCCAGTTTTGCATGAGAACCGCTTCTGGCGCATAAACCGGGCGATTGAGACTGGTGTCGGCCGGAACGCAGCTAAACTGCCGCATTCTGGCGATAAATTCAGCTTCGCTCATCTTCAGGAGTGCCTGCAGACTGTCGCTCATGGCGGTTTTGAAATCAGGAACCGGTAATGCCAGCCCGTCGATTTCGGCGGCAGAGGCCGTATTTACGGAATCGCCCGTGCCTTTTGCGTCTTTTGCACCGGCTGCAACCTGCTGGCGTTCGTAGGCTGCTGCGGCTTGCTTTTTCCAGCCGCGGGCAACCCTTTCTGCATGCACCTTTTCGGTGAGGGCTGCGATTTCGTTGCGGCGCTGCGGGTCGATCTGAAAGATATCGCTGCCGGCCAGCAGATAATCGTCGATTTTGCCTTCGCCTGTGAGTTTTGCCTGATAATCGAGCTTGAAAAGCTCTGATTTCACGAGTGGCTGCGGCTTTTCTTCATCGTCGTCGGCGTAATTGATGCGATAAATCAGGCGGCGCGAGCGGCCGTCAGCAACCACTATCTGATTGTCGGGCCCGAACAGGTATTCTTTGCTGTCGGCTTCATAGTGGCAGACAACCTCGCCAAAATGCAGCTGTAAAAGCTCTTCGGCAGAGATTTCTGTGCCGTTGCCATCTTTTTCGTCATTCAGGGTGAGATCGAAAAGAGCCACGCCATTGCTGATGCTGTAGGCATTGATGTCGAGGCTGATTTTATCACCGCCGGCGGTTAGTACCGGTTTTTCGCGGCTGATGGCCTTATCGCCGGCGGCGAGCAGCTGTTCGTTGCCTGCCATATCCAGGCGCAGACTGCCTTTAACCTGTTTTGCCAGAGAGTTTGGCAGAGTGTAGGTCTGCTTCAGGTAGTTGTTTGAACCGGGCAGGAACAGAACCGGTTTGTGCCAGCCGTTCGGAACAGTGGTTGTGCGGGGTGAGGGGGTGAGAACCAGTTCACCAAAGCGTGTTGGCAGTATTAAAGACAGGCGTTCGACCGGGTTCAGGTCCAGCAGAGATTGAGACTGAGATGTCATCTGCAGCGAAAAGGTGCGCAGAGTCAGGTGTTGGACTGGCTCTGGCAGTGGTGAGTCGTCAAAACCGTTCAGCGTAAGCTTGAATGTGTCAGCAATGGTGGCGGCCGGTTTTTGCGGCAGGCCAGCGTTTTGTGTCTCCGATGCCACCGCAGCGAAAGTGCCGATTACCGGCAGGTGAATGGGCCCAAAGGTTGTATCGTAATAGCTGAGTCCTGCTTTTTTAAGGGTTTCGATCGTATCGAATTCAAAGAGCAGGTAGCCTTCGATCGGCTCATCCGGATTGATCTGCAGGCTTTCGTCGTCGGGAAGCACCAGCGGGTCTTCGCTCAACCACGAAAGATCAGAGATCGGGGCTGCCGGCAGGTTGTTGAGCCTGGCGAAAAAGTGACTGCGTACATCAGGAATCACATAAGGCGGGCGGGTTTTGACGGTTTTCCCGGGTTCCGGGGTCTGGCTGACAAAATTGGCCGGGTGAGCCTGTGAGCCTGAATTAACCTTGGTTTCCTGTTCGGGCAGAATGTTCTCGAGTCGGATTCTGAAAGCGGCGCACGGGATACTGACGCCTCTGAATTTCGACAGCAGCAGTAACTCGATGACTTTAAGACGCATCGCCTGATTCTGACTTTCGGCATTGATCGGCAGGCGGCTGGTGATAATGGTTTCGTCGCGGGTCTTGCTGTTACCATAAAGGTTCTGGCTGAGGTCGAGATTGTAACGCTGCAGAGATGCCGGCAGTTCGGCAAAACTGATTTTGAGGCCGTTGACCGCAGCTTTTGAGGTTACCGGCGGCAATGGCAGGGCGAATTTGTCGCTGCCGCTCATCAACAGTGTCTGGCCATTATTTTCGCGGCGGCTGAAGACCAGCTGCACTGGCAGGCGCGGGTCGGCGGTTGCCGTGGCGACGTCGATGCGTTTTCCGAATGCTTCGATGGCGGTTTTTACTGCATTCAGATCAGTAGAAACTGCAGCCTGACCGCCGCACATGCTAGCCGCGGCTTCGAAAGGTGCTTTGTTGCGCTCGTCAACCATACCGATCAGGGTGGTATTGATGCCGGCATCCTTGATGCTGCCGAGCAGGGCCTGGTATTCGACTTCATTGCCGCCGAGATCCAGGCCGGCGTCGGTAATCAGAAGCAGATATTTGCGGTCGGTCGGTATCTCTTTAAGCATTTTGAAAGCGGTCTGCAGGGTTTCGAGGGTCGCGGTGCCACCGCCGGCTTCGATTGGCGCGAGGCTGGCGAGCAGTTGCGCCCGGTCGCCGGTAAATACCTGAACGACGTTCTGATACAGGCTGTAGGTGGTTATCTGGGCGATTGCATCTTCGGGCAGCTGCCTGATCAGGTCGCGCAGAATGGCTTTGGCTTTTTCGAGGCGGTAGTCGCAGCCCTCTTCTTCGGGTGGCATATTCATCGAACCGCTGACGTCGAGAACGATGCTGATGACCGGTGCGTCGGCGTTGCCCCTGACTCCGGGGCGTTTGTAGACCATTTCGTGCTCGCGCCCGAGAATCGAGGCGACCTGCGAGAAAACTTTGCCGATGTTGTCTTTGTCAGCCTTGTGATAGAAGCCGCCCGAAAGCGTCGCCAGTCTCTTCAGGGTCGCGTCGTCTGGCTTGGCGCCAAAGCCGATGGTAAACACCGGTATTTCGGCTTCTTTAACTGCGGCGAACATTTCCTCAGGCCCGGTTTTACTGCCGGGGCCGGTATCGTTGTGGTTGGCATCGAAACCGTCAGTAAACAGCAGCACTGCCGGGCGGCTGCGGTCTTTGCATTGGCTCAGCCCCAGCATCACACTGTCGTTCAGACAGGTGGCACCATCGGCCTTGATCGATTTGAGGGCTTTGAGCAGGGCAGCCCGGTCTTTTACGGCGATTTCCTTCGCTTTTGTGTCGAAATCGACGAGAGTTATTTCGCTGTCTGACGGCAGCAGTCTGATGAACTGGTCGACCGAATCGAGCGCCAGCTTCATGTCTTTCTTCATCGAGCCTGATGAATCGAGTAATATCGTCAGGCTCAAAGGTGTGGCAACCGTGCCGGCCGAAATCACTTCAGCCTTGACGCCACTTTCTGAGGCTTCAAGATCTTCTTTGCTCACCTTGCCCTGCCATTGCGGGGTGGCAAAGCGTATCTGCACCTGATCATCACCGAGCAGGCGCGCAGATCTGATGCACATTTCCCTGTGCAGAATGCTGGAAGGGGTGGCGGTGTCGGCGGCAGCTTCATTGTCTGCGGGCGCTTCAGGGGCTGGCGCCTGTGGCCAGTTTTCGACAATGGTTATTTTTCCTGGCTGCACCGGAATCATGTGCGCCTGCAGCGAACTGACGGTTTCGGCTGGGTGTTGCAGCCGGTAGAAACCTGGCGGCAGCGGAATCATGACGTCGCCATCGGCGGTTACCGACCCGGAAAATTCATTGTCAGACCCTGAAAAATCAGGGTGATCGACTTCGGCGCAGGCAATAAGGTTCTGGTTGCCGGGTTTTTTGATCTGAATCGCGCCGGTTTGTTCATTGTATTGAATTGCGGGTAGTTCACCAAGATCTATCAGTCGCAATTGGCCGCTTACAGGAATCTCGGTGCCGGTAAGCTGGATCTGCCATTTACCCGGCAGTGGGTTAATACCGTCAACGACGCTCGTGGAACCGTCGTGCGCAAATACCTGCCGGTCGATGGCCGCTTTCCATTCGGCCAGACCAGCTTTAACCGTTGCTTCACCAGTGATTTTGACTGCACCCGAAGCGGTCTTACCGCCGGTAAAGTCAACCGCAATGGCAAGCTGGCGGTTGCCGGGGTGGTCGAAAGTGAAGCTGATGGTTTCGTTGTCTTTGTCTATCTTGAAAGGCATCGGTTGTTCTGGCGTTATAGCAGCTGCTGCAAGGCCAGAGACAAAGGCAAGAATGAAAAGAATGACTGAAACAGTTATTTTGCGCATGGTTTTCCTTCCTTGTAGTCACTTATCCTCAGTTTGTTTGTATTTATTCTTTATACTCCTTTGTTTTGGCGAAGGCAAACAAACAATGCCGGCGCGAAATTTTTTTTAAAAAGTTCAGATCTGCCGGTACGTACATTCGATTCTGCATATCTGTCGATGTCTGTCCTTGTTTGCTGATGTCTGTTAAAGCCGCATAAATAAAGCTAAACAAAACATCACTTTTGCTCGAAAGGGTTTATGGATTTGTTTGCCTCCTTATTTTTCAGTCCGGGAATACTCCCGGATTTTTTTTTGCGCCACGGATGGCGCAACACACGCGGAGGCCAGGATGGCCGGGAGTCGTGTCGCGCATGCACGGATGGCGCAACACACGCGGAGGCCAGGATGGCCGGGAGTCGTGTGCGCATACAGGGATGGCGCAACACACGCGGAAACCATTGATTGGTTCGAGTCGTGTCGCAGATTCGGCAGAAAAAAAAGCGGCCCACAGGTGGCTGCAGGCCGAGAAGTGCGATTTTGGAGAGATTCAAGAGCTAAGTTTCAAAATATTCATTTAAAATCAGGCAGTGCTGAGGAGTTGTTGAAAATTTAGTCCTTCTGCCAGTTTTTTACATAGCTGTTCGCGGCAGCGGCTGAACCTTTCGAACATGCTCATGGCTCTGGCTTCGTCGCTGTAGACTTTCCAGTGCCCGCACATTCTGAAGTTCTGACCGCGGTGTTCGATAAAACCCATGACGTCATCAACCGGGTAACCGAGAAACAGCCCGATTTCATGGGGGAATTCAACGCTCGCGCCGATGCGTTTTTTGAGAAAATCGATGCAGGCTTTGAGGTCGCTGCTGACCGGGTAGCCTTCGCGCTGCAGGAATTGCCTGATTCTCGGGGTCTGCAGCAGTCTCTGCAGAAGATGGTGGCGATAAACGAGCAACAGATTGCGCTGTGCGCAGTCGCACAGTCTTTCTACAAAGATTCCGTGCCCATTGAGCAGGTCATTGAGTTGTCTGATTTCGCTGTTCAGGTCGACACCCCACGGGTTTTTACGGGAAACCAGGCTTGCCGGTTTGATTCCTGTAAGGGTTGGTGCGCAATGGAAGGTGATTGTCTGAGCCAGGTCTTGCGAGATGTTCATGCAGCCTTTCCCTGTTTTGCTTTCCTGAGTTTGGTTAGCTGTCGCTAACTGATGATAGGTTAGCGGCAGCTAACTCCAAAGTCAAGCGAAAATAAAAAGATTTTGCCGCCGCCGGGCAAAACCTTCTGTAATTGGCTGTTTTGGCTGGTTATTTTTTCAGATGTTTGCTGACGTGGCTTTTGATTTTTTCGAAAGACTCATCGCTGATAACATGTTCGATGCGGCAGGCGTCTTCCGCAGCTACCTGGGGACTGACCCCGAGGGCCTGCAGATAGTTGGCGAGCAGGCGGTGGCGTTCGTAAATTCTTTCGGCCATGTTGCGGCCTTCTTGTGTCAATTCGATGTGGCCGGCATTATCGATACTTATCAGTTTTTCATTTTTGAGCAGCGACATGGCACGGCTGACGCTTGGCTTGCTGAACTGCATGTGATGAGCAACATCTATCGCCCGCACTTTCCCGTTCTGTGCGAGAATGAGAATTGCTTCGAGATAGTTTTCTCTCGATTCGTGGGTTTTCATGCCCTGCTCCTTCGCCTGTTCCGGCGGGCCGTTTCCGGTATTTCACCACGTTTACAGCCAAATCACAAGCTTTTCCTGCCCGGCCGAAGGTTCGATTCCGTCCAGCGCCATTTAACTTGAATTTGTGCCGTATTCTGTGTTAGTCTTGGCCTGTTGCGCCTATAGCTCAGTTGGATAGAGCGTCTGCCTCCGGAGCAGAAGGCCAGGGGTTCGAATCCCTTTGGGCGCGTTTTTGCTTTTAGGGCAAATTCTGTGTCAGTCTGCCTTGAGGCAACTTTTAAGCTCTTCATGTGACAGACCGGTGATTTTCATGATGAATTCATCGTTCATGTTTTCGCTTTTGAGAGCTCTGGCAATTTCTCTGGCTTTTTCATTCTTGCCTTCGATCTTGCCTTCAGCCTTGCCTTCGGCCCGGCCTTCTTTTAAGTAGGCGTTGCGCAGGAGAATCTCGTCGATTCTGGCGCGCTCGCGGTCTTCCATGCGGATGCGCATGGCTTCGTCGGCGTGCAGTTTTGTGTGTTCAGTAAGTGCCATGGCCATCTCCTCTTCGTCAGGAAATACTTTGGTCAGGTCCAGCCTCATTCTAGCATAGGCCTTGGAAAACTTCATCAGGTGCAGCCACTTTTCGAATGGACTCTGCAGTTCATGGGGTTTTTTCCGGTTAAATCTGGTCAGATCGATGTAGTGCAGCGACATTGTCGGTGGTAAAGTCAGAGAATTGTCTGTGTTGCGGAATTCGAAGACTTCCTGAACCCGTGTTGATTCTTTAAACAGATTGAAGCCAAGAATCGAAATGCTTATAGCCGGCGTCAGTTCATTGAATTCTTCGCCTTTTTTTGCCTGGGCCGCATACAAACCCGCCACATAAAAGGCGGTGCGCTGAATGTAACCTTTGCGCTGCCAGACCTGAGCTTCAACCTCATACCAGTTGTTCTTTTCGTCTCTTACCTTGATATCGACGACGCTTTTCCTGCTGTCGACGAAGCGTGCCGGGTTAAACGGGTTGAGGTAATGAATTTCGGCGATCCGGTCGGCGCCCTCAAGATGCAGAAGTGCATTCAGAAGACTGCGAAGAATTTTTTCGTGCCCCGGCTGGTTAAAGATCCACTGAAATGCAAGATCGTTGAGCATAGAATAGGTTTTCACGGGCTGCTCCCTGATTTTTAAATTCAGAAGCAGGGAATTTTGTGCGCTGCTTCCACAGATAAATCAAATGAAAACCGGAAAAGGGAAAACTTTTTTGCAGACTTAATAATTTTCCAATTGCTGACAAATTTACAGTTTGGAGTGTGGATCACAGATTTAAATTTTATTGGGCCATGTGCTGTGTCGGGAAAAGGGCCTGGGCTGGTGAACCTGTAGCTGACTTCTGAAGCCTGTTTGTCGGGTTTGCTTTATTTCTGAAAATTGGGTATGCTGAAGGTGTGACCTTTTTCTGTCACTGTTTTTTTATCACCGATAACAGGAAAATGCCATGTACGCCGCCAGAAATGCTCGGGTTTTACGCTTTCACCTGAATCAGAAAGCCTTTTATTCTGATCTGCCCGGGAAATATGCCGCGATTGCCCTGCGGGTAGCCATGTTCGAGGTTCTGCCCAGAGTTAAAGCTCTGTTTCCGGTGCAGTTCGAGCCTCCGTGGTGCTGAAATGGTAAGGCTCTGAAAGAACGCTGCTGCGTCTTTCACAAATCAACCAGCTTGATTTTCACACTCTTATTTTCAGAAATTTGACGCCTGTACACGGCGACATCTCTGTCTAAGACTGACTGCATAGCTTTGCAGTCGTTTCCCCTCATTGAAAGCACGGCATTCTGCCACATTCAGTTAATTGAAAGGTTTCGCTCAGATGAAAAAGAAAGATTTTCGCTCGACCATTAAAAGCCTGGCGCTGCTGCTGCTTGGTTCTTGTATCTGTGCGCTGGCTGTTAACGGCATTCTTGTGCCGAAGCAGTTTCTGTCTGGAGGACTGACAGGCGTTACCCTGTTCATTAATCGCCTGGTTCCGTCGGCGCCGGTGTCAGGGCTGTATTTCGCGTTCAATATCCCGCTGTTTATTTTTGGCTACCGGCTGCTGGGCGGTCACTTTTTCATGCTTTCGTTCGCCGGAACCGCCTTTTATACACTTGCCATCGGGCTGATCGACTTTCGCATTGGCGTCAACGACATGATGCTGTCGGCGATTCTCGCGGGCCTGATCAACGGTGTTGGTTCCGGAATGATTCTTCGGTCGCGGGGTTCGGCCGGTGGCACCGATATTCTTTCGGTTCTTCTCGCCAGTCGTTTCGGAATCAAGCTTGGCACGACGCTGCTGACTTTCAATGTCATCGTGCTGACCTGTGTCGTGGTCTTTTTCAGTATCGATGAGGCACTGTTTACCCTGGTGTTCATGTTCGTGTCGTCGCGAATGGTCGATCTCGTGATTTACGGCCTGTCGCAGCGCAAGGCGGTTACCATCGTGTCTGAGCGCTGGCAGGAAATCAACGGTGCCATTCTTGAAGAAATGCAGCGCGGCACCACTCTGATCGCGGCCAGTGGCGGGTTTTCGCAGCAGCCGGTAAATATGATTTACACGGTGGTTTCGCGGCGGGAGCTGCATCAGCTCAAGGAAGTCGTGCTGCGTGAAGACCCGGGCGCTTTTCTCGTGGTTAACGAGACGAGCGAAGTCATCGGCCACCGCATTGGCAATCAGCCGCAGTGGTAATAGCCCGAGTTCTTCAATTCATCTGCAAATAAACGTTTTATCATAAATAGAAATGGAGACCCGTTATGAACAACACTAGACCCGACCTGAAATGGCTCTTCAACCAGCACAAAAACCCCGACCTGACGCTTTGCCAGAAACTGTTTTCGCCCGAAGTCGCTCGCAAGGCCAGGCGCTTTCATCGCCAGATTCCTGGGTTCAAAATGTCTCCTTTGCTGGCCCTGCCACAGCTGGCGCAGATGTTCGGTGTCGGCGGCATCTGGGTTAAAGATGAGTCTGAAAGGCTGCAGCTGAACTCGTTCAAGGTTCTTGGCGGTTCATACGCGGTTTACAAATACATCAAAAGTCTTCTGAAGGCAGATGAAGAACTGACTTATGCCGAACTCACGTCGACCGAGGTTCGCCAGCAACTCGGAAAAATCACTTTTGCCACCGCCACTGACGGCAATCACGGTCGCGGCATCGCCTGGGCCGCCGAAAAGCTGGGGCACGACTGTGTTGTCTATGTGCATGCCGAAACTTCAAGGCCGCGGATTGAAGCGATTCGCGGCTATGGCGCCACCGTTAAAATCATTGCCGGCAACTACGACGACGCTGTGCGCCAGATCGTTGTCGATGCCGAAAAAAACGGCTGGGCGGTTATTTCTGACACTTCCTGGGATGGCTATACCGAGATTCCGACCTGGATCATGCAGGGCTACACAACGATGATGGCCGAGATTCAGGAACAGTTTTCGGGCCAGGGCATCACCCGCCCGACGCATGTTTTCGTGCAGGCCGGCGTCGGAGCTCTGGCGGCAGCGGTAATCGGCTACTATCATGCGCTGTTTCCCGGTGATGCGCCCCGTTGCGTGGTCGTCGAGCCTGAAGCTGCCGACTGTCTGTTCCGTTCAATCGAAGCCGGCGACGAAAAGCCGCGCACTATCGACGGAAAGCTCGATACCATCATGGCCGGTCTCGCCTGCGGTGAGCCGAGTCCCGTAGCCTGGGAAATTCTCAGGCAGGCTGCCTGCTGCTTTGTGACCTGCCCAGACTACGTTGCGGCAAAGGGCATGCGTATTTACGCGACACCGCTCGCCGGCGACCCATTCATCGTGTCTGGCGAATCTGGCGCGGTCACGCTTGGCGCGCTCGTTTCGATTCTGCGCGAGAACTGCGTGGGCGAGCTGCGCGACTTTCTCAAAATCAATCACGACTCGCAGATCCTCTTCATCAATACCGAGGGCAACACCGACCCGGTTCATTTCAGGCAGATTATCTGGGAAGGGGCGAACCCGGTGCCGCGCGAATACTGGACCGACTCTGCAGCCTGATAAGACCCGCCGCCAGGCCGGGGGAAGGGCTCTGGCGGCATCTTGGCCTTTTCAGCTTTTTTTGAATCCCATTTATCTGTGAAAAATCGCATGCCCCGAAGATTTCTACTCTGGTATACTTGGCATAGTCTGTTGAAAAGGGGATGATTATTCTGCGAAATCCTGAATTTGTAGGGCTTGCCTGGGTTTTTTTGCTGCTGGCCGGGGTTCTCTACTGGAAAAGGGGCGTGGTTTTGCGGCGTGCCAGAGCAATTACCCTTACCCCAACTGCCAGAATAGCTTCTTTACTAGATGGTCCGAGGGAGCAACGGATGGTCGAAGTCAAAGGCAAGCTGGTGGCGGCCTGCCCATTGTTTAAAGCACCCTATTCCGGTCGGGAATGCGTTTTCTATCATGCGATCAGACAGGATCTGATCGAAAAAGCTTCGCAAAGGATAGATCGCAGAAGAAATCGAACTGAGTACGGTTATCTGACCATCGAAGAATTCAGGAGCGAAGCATGTTTTTTTATCGACGACGGCTCTGCCAGGATCGCTGTTGACCCGAAAGGTCTTAAGATCTACGGGCACCGGGTGGTTGGCGGTGACACTTCAATTATCAACCCCGAAGAAGACGAGCTGTTCGGGCCGAAAATGGTGAGAAAAAGCTCTTCTGATACCATCAGAGAAGAGCAGATTCTTGCGCCCGATCGCAGGGTTTATCTGCTCGGCGAACTCGTCTTTGACGCAAACGGCCCATGCATATGTGCTCCGAAAGATGCGAATACAACTTCTCTGCTTTCAATTCGCACCGAAGAAACCATTCTTGAAGAACTCGGCGACAAAGCGCGCAATTACGCGATCGGCATCACTGTGACTCTGCTGATAGCAGCAGGCACGTTTGCTTTTTCCTGGTAATTACCTGTTTGCTTGTTTCGCCATGTCCGTCCGTGATTACGGCTATCTGCCTCTTAAGTGCTTATACAGGTGCTGCTGTCGCTTTGCAAACTTGACGTCACAATTTGTGATCTCAAGATTTATGCTGATGTTGAAAAAGCTTTTCAGTTGTTACCACAAAAAATTACCACAATAAAAACGAAATGCCCGACGATGACTGCGGTTTAACTTTGCTTTGTCAGGCTTAAAGCCAATTTTCAAGCTCTGTCAGTCTGTTGCTCAGCTCTCCGTACAAGATGCCGTGTTCTGTAAAAACTCTCGGTTTGTATCGAAAGTGGCTGCCAGTCGGTAAGGTCGCAATTTGCGACCTTAAAATCTTTTATATTTAAGCAGGTTTGCGAGTAATAAAAAACCCGCTTGTTCAGCGGGTCTGGCAGGTTTTATTAAACCTTGTTAAACTGTTCTACACAGCCGAAGGCGGGAATCGGACCCGCGACCTACGCATTACGAGGGCGTTGCTCTACCCCTGAGCTACTCCGGCGCTATAAGCATTTTTATCATGCCGGCCGGCGTTAAATCAAGTCTTTTCTTGGGGCGACAGGGTCAGGGTTACCCGATTCTCCGCTGATCATAAATTTCTGAATGGCTCTTGGAGCTTTGCCGGATGTTTGTTCTGCTTAAAACTTTTTTGATGATTAAAAAATCAGAATGGTCTGCCGAAAGCAGCTTCGAATTTGAGAGAACATGAAGTTGTACAAAAGGGGAATTATGACGGCAAAGTGTTCTTTAAAAGCCGTAATATTGGCTTGTGGACTGTTTGTGGGTTCATCAGGCGAGGTGGCTGCTGTTCCGGCCGCAGACTACCTTGAATTTGCAATGAGCCAGCGCGATTCCGGCAGCGTCGATCAGGTAGTCAGTCTGTTTCGTCAGGCCGCAGAATCATCAACCGGTGAAACCGGCAGGCTGACCGCCCTTTATTTTATGGGCGATTTCCTGCTCGAAAGAAATGAGTTCGAGCGGGCGAAAAAAGTTTTCAGCGAGATCATCAGAAGCGGCACTGCCGACACTTCGCAGGCTTATTATGGCATAATGCAGGCCTCGGCTCTTCAGGGGCGCTTTGAAGAGGCAAAAATCGTCTGTGAAACCTTGATGGCATCTTTCCCGGAGAATAAGCTCGAAGAATACGCTTTATACATGGCCGCCTACCGGCCCGGGTCGGTACACGAAAGCCTGGCAGGCATTTTCAATGAAGCAGCAGTAAAGCGCGGTCGCCCTTCATTAAAACCGGTAAGATCTTCTGCGGCAGTCGGCGGCTCGCGGGTTTTATCGCAAGTTTCACAGGCAGAAGTTGTTGTGGTTCCGCCACCGCCTATGCCGGGGGAAACTTCGCAGATTCTTTATTCAGAGCGTAAAAAAGTAACTGCGCCAACTATGTCAGTTGCGCCGGCCCGAAAACCGGTTATCACAACTCAATCAGCCATGCAGCCTGCCGCCGATGATAAAGCCGGCATAAGCGCTAACGAAGCGCCTGAGCATGAGCAGGATAACCCCGTTGAAGTTTCGGCGCGCCTCTGGCGAAGCGGCATCGATGGCAGGGTTGAAGCCCTGGGCATGAATCTTGACCTTGGTAATGATGCCGGTTTTTCCATACAGAACCGTTTGAAGCTTGGTGCAGCATGGCAGTTAGACCCTGATAATCGCCTGCTTTTTAATTATTTCGCCTTTGAGCATAATGGCAGTCTGCAGCGGCAGATACTTTTCGACCGCTTGCGTTATGCCGCCGGAACCTCTGTAAAAGTCGAAACCCGGCAGATCGACACCGGCCTGGCACATCGCCTGTCGGAAGGTGAAGACGGCAGTTTGGAACTTCTGCTGGGGGCGCGATTCAACCATGTTTTAACGCGGCTGAACTATTTTATGCCGCGCGGCCTCCGTGCCGGAGAACTCGATCAGACAATAGCTCAGGCATATCTCGGCCTGGGTGGTGCCAGCAGACTGACGCCGACCGTTTCCGGCCGGGGTGCTGTCAGGTATTCGGGCTGGAAGCGCGACGGCTTCTTGAATCGCCTGTCAGATATCAATCTGGCGCTGGTTTTTGGCAGAGATTACCGGCAAAACCCTTCAGAAATAGAATGGTTCGGGGTTCTTGGCTGGTATTACCAGTATATACACGGAAAAAGCGGTGCGCAAACAACAAAAACCATTTTTTCCGGCCCTGTAATGGGCATCGATAGCCGCTTTTAAATTTTTCAGGAGAGATCAGGGTATGTTCATAAAACGGGGAATCATTTTTTCGCTGCTGGTTGCTCTTGTCGTAACTTTGCTGCCCGGTTGTTCAACAGGGTCGAGCAGCATCAACATCTGGCCTGGCCAGGCCGAACGAGGCTCAGGTAGAATCACCGGTTCAACTGTTGCATCAGAGACGATCAGTGAGGGGTTGCGTGCTTCTGATGGCCTGCGGGGCGTGATGAGTATCGAAAATGCTTCTGTCTGGCTGCAGGAACACCCGGAGATTCGCACAACCACAGCGCCAGACGGCAGCTTCGTTCTCGAAAACGTTCCGTTCGGCAGTTATCGGGTGGTCAGCAGCTTTAGAACCAGAGACAATAAGACTTACAAAGCCCGTTCAACCGAAGTGAATGTGAGCGAAGAGGCGCCGGAACGGAATGTGGGTGGCCTTGCGGTGGCATTTGCCGGCAATCGGGTGCGCATAATTCTGCGCGACGAACTGGGCAAGCCTTTGAACAACGCCATGCTCACTCTCTGGGGCGAACAGTTTGAATTTGACGGTGATGGCGTCTACCTGAGCCCGCCGCTGCCAGATTCTGAAAAGCTCGAAAAAGTGCTGCTGCGCGCCGCCGGTGAAAATTCTGAGACTGTTCTCGTTGCCGCCTTTTCCGGAGACGGCACGACTCAGATAAAAAAGACTATTACCGGCAAGGATCAGCAAAACCAGGCGCCAAATGTCTGGCTGACTTCGGTTAAAGAGTCGGGCGACAAGATCAACCCTGGGGAAATAGTGACTCTCTGGGCTGTATATGTCGATAAAAACCCCGAAGATCTCGCGACAATGAACCTGGTATGGGGCTGCACCGGTGGCACACTGGCTTCAAGTGCCGCTGCTTTTCCTGAAGACCTCAAGAGGCGTCATCCAAACGTCGATTGGGCAACGGCCCGTCAGGTTCCGGTTTTCTGGCAGGCTCCTCCGACCCCCGGAAACTACAAGGTTCTGATCGATGTGTATGACAGTGCTGGCCTGAACGGAGCGGCTCAGCACCCCCTGAATGTTCATTCCGGGTCAGGTGAGCCGTTGCCACCGCCGGTAAATCACCCTCCGGTCGCTGAAATTATTGCCGGTGCTTCGGTCATCGCCGGGCAGCCGCTGTCGTTTAAGGTAATCGCCTCTGACCCAGATCTTGATTTTCTGCGCTACGAATGGTCGGTTGTGCCTGCGGCCGGCAATTTTTCCGGTTCGACCGCCAGTATGGCGACCTGGACCGCGCCGCTTGCGACCGGTGTCTATGAAATCCGCTGCCGGGTCAGCGAAATAGGTGACAGCCCCCTGTCGGTCATTGCATCAGCTTTTGTGCAGGTTGTTGCTGACCCGATCGTGGTTCGCCCCGGGTTTATTGCCGGGCATGTTCTTGACGCCGGCACGCGCCTGCCGATTCCACAGGCGGTCGTGGCAATTTCCGGAACCAATATCTACAGAATCGCGGATGCACAGGGCTATTTTGAGTTTCGCGACCTGAGTGCCGGCACCTATACGCTGATCGCCACGAAAAACGGCTATCAGACGCGAACCTACTCAGGCATCGTCGTTCCGGCATCATAAGGAAAAGCCTGTCGTTGCCGGGTTGCCCCTGACCGGTCGGCAGTTTTTCAGTCATGTATAGGCCGCTTAGGCATCGTTACAGCAAAAATTAACAATGGAAATTATGGTTACAGACTGCGGGAGGTCTGAATTTATGAAATCAAGGTTGTATCTGATCGTTCTTCTGGCCATGTGCGCTCTGGCGTTTACCGGTTGTGGTGGTTCGGGTGGCTCGAGTGGTTCTGCCAACCCGGTTGCCGCGACTTCGGGCGGAGTTCTTTTCAGCGGGCGTCTGGCCGGTGAAGGCGATCTGGGTAATGTTCCGGTTTATCTGGTCGGCGTTGACGCTCAGGTGCCGCCCCTCGGTAGCTTACGTGCCTCGGCAGAAGCCGCGGTTATGGCCGGTCAGCTGTATTTTTCCGTGACCGATGAGAGTGGCGCCTTCGCTTTTCAGAACGTCACGCCCGGTTACTACAACCTTGTTGCCCGCAAAGACCGCAACATCGGCGGTATCCGCCGCAATCTGGCGGTTGGGCTGCAGGCATCGACCATGCCCGCCGATCTTGAACTGCTGCTGACCGCTACCGGCGAAATCAACGGCCAGGTCGCGGTGCCCGCCGACTTCAGCGGCAGCAGCGGCGTCGTTGCCTTTGTTCCCGGCACGTCTTATGCGGCTTATACAGATGAAAACGGTGCTTTTGCCATAACCGGCGTTCCGGTCGGCAGTTATTCAGTTCTTTTTTCGGCCCCCGGTCTGGCGAAGGGTCGCGTCGACAATATCTCGGTGGGCGCCGCACAGGCGACGACTCTGCCGCTGATAACCCTCAGTCGCGACAACTCGTTTTTCATCGGCATAACCTGGAAAGGCACCCAGACTGCTCACCCGGCCAGCCCGCAGCCGAACTGGGCCTACTACAACAGCACCGATAAAAAAGCCTACATTTTCGACGGTTCAGCCTGGCAGATTCTCGCCGAGAGCATCACCGGCCCACAGGGTCCTGCCGGCGCCAACGGCGTGAGCATTGCCTGGCAGGGTTCTCTGCCGGCGCACCCGGCCACCCCGACCCTTAACTGGGCTTATTACAATACCGCAGATGGCAAAAGCTACATCTACAATGGCACTTCCTGGCAGGTTCTCGCCAGTGACGGCCAGATCGGCCCCCAGGGCCCCGCCGGCATCAGCCTCGTATGGAAAGGCACTCTGGCTTCTCCCCCCGCGAACCCCCAGATGAACTGGGCTTATTACAATGGCTACGAAAAACGCTCATACGTCTGGAACGGCAGCAAATGGCAGGTTCTCAGTCGTGATGGTGACGCCCTGCCGATTCCGCTGCCGCCTTTGAACCCGATGGCTACAGCTGGCTCAACCCAGATCGCCGTTTCGTGGTCAGTTGGGGTGGGTTTGTCTTACAATATCTACTTCAGCACAGTTCCCGGTGTTACACGCGAAAACGGCACAAAAATCGAAAATTGCACCAGTACATACAACCACATCAATCTGGTTAACGGAACCAGATACTACTATGTGATAACTACAGTGGGGCCTGGTGGTGAGTCTTTCGAATCGGTTGAATTTTCTGCGGTACCCGGCGTTTTCGGTTTTTCTGCTCCAGAAAACATAAAGGCCGTAGCCAGTCAGACTAATGTAACTGTCACCTGGCCGAGAGCTTATGGGGCTGTAACATATAAGATTTATTATTCGACCAGCCCCGGGGTTTCGCCGACAAATGGCACCATGCTGGAAAGCATGACAAGCCCGGCTACTATAAACGGTCTGCAGAAAAATACCACCTACTACTTTGCGGTCATGGCGGTTAATACTGAAGGTCAATCGGCTCTCTCACCAGAAGTTTCAGTAAAAACCCATATATTTGCTGCAGGTGACGGCAGCCTGAATGATCCATATATAATTTATAACGCAGATCAGCTTTACAATGTTCGCTACCACTTGAGCAGTCATTTCAGCATGGTCGCGTCGTTCAGTATTGATGACTCTGTGCTCGGTATTTATGACTGGTATGATGCCGGCAGAGGCTGGGAACCGATCGGCACTCAGGCCAGCCCATTCAGGGGAAGTTTTAGGGGTGGTTCTTTGTCGAACATGAAGATAAACCGCCCTGATTCAGATATGGTCGGGCTTTTTGGTGTTATCGACAATGTTGCCAAAATTGATGGTCTCAATCTTTACAACCCCAAAATCAGCGGGCGCAATATGATAGGTGGCCTGGTTGCGGTTAATCGTGGCAGCGTGCAGGCCTGCATGGTTTCAAACCTTACTGCTGACGGTTCAGAAAAAATTGGCGGTCTGGTCGGTGTCAACGATGGGGGTGTGATATCAAGCTCTTCTGCCGGGCTGAACGCCGCTGGTACAAACTACATCGGCGGTTTGACAGGTATGAATTCTGGAACCATCAAGCACAGTGGCAGTTACGCACAAATTGCGGGCAGCTCAAACCTGGGCGGGCTTGTTGGCAGCAGTCACGAGGGGAGTATTCTCAGAGAATGTGCCAGTTTTGGCTATGCTTCCGGCACCGCAGGCGTTGGTGGTCTTGTGGGCAGCGCCCTTGGGGTAACCATAGAAAATTGTCACAGCAACGCAAGTGTCGAGGGCGCTGACAGCACCCAGGCTGGAGGTCTGGTTGGCACGATTGGCGGGCAGAGTCTGGTAAAACATTGTTATTCTACCGGTTTTATCCTTGCTGTCGACACTAATGCAAAGCAGTCAGGCGGCCTTATCGGCAATAATACCGGTTGTTTCGTCTTGAACAGTTACTGGAACAAAGAAACTTCTGGAAAACCCGGTTCCGATGGCGGCGAAGGTAAGACAATCGCCGAAATGAAAAATAAAGACACCTTCTGGAACTGGGATTTTTCAGAAGTATGGATCTTTCCCGAACTTCCAAATACGGGTTATCCATGGTTACAAAGCTGTAAATACCCACCAGAACTTATTCTTAAGTTGTCGGCTACTGTACAAGGAACCGCGGTTCCGGCAAACAAAAAGTAACGGGCTCAAATTTAAAATGCCGGTTCTTTAAGGTCCAACGAAGACCGGAAAGAATCGGCATTTTCATGCCAAGCTTTTGTTACCGGTTTGGAGTGCTGCGTCAGCCGGTTTTAAGACAGTTTTTGAGCTCTTCGGGCGAGAGGCCGGTGGTTTTCATGATGAATTCGTCGCTCATACCTTCGCTTTTCAGGGCTCTGGCGATCTCTTTGGCTTTTTGCGTGGCGCCCTCTTTTGTATAGGTGCTACGCAGAAGGATTTCGTCGATTCTGGCGCGTTCGCGGTCTTCCATGCGGATGCGCATGGCTTCGTCAGCGTGCAGTTTTGTGTGTTCAGTAAGTGCCATGGCCATCTCCTCCTCGTCAGGGAATACTTTGGTCAGGTCCACCTTCATTCTAGCATAGGCCTTGGAAAACTTCATCAGATGCAGCCACTTTTCGAACGGGCTCTGCAGCTCGTGCGGCTTTTTCCGGTTGAATCTCGTCAGATCGATGTAGTGCAGCGACATTGTCGGTGGCAAGGTCAGAGAATTGTCAGTATTGCGGAAGTCGAAGATTTCCTGAACCCGTGTTGATTCTTTAAACAGATTGAAACCAAGAATTGAGATGCTGATCGCGGGGGTCAGTTCACTGAATTCTTCGCCTTTTTTTGCCTGGGCCGCGTACAGAGCCGCCACATAAAAGGCGGTACGCTGAATGTAACCTTTGCGCTGCCAGACCTGTGCTTCAACCTCATACCAGTTGCTCTTTTCGTCTCTTACCTTGATATCGACTACGCTTTTTCTGCTGTCGACGAAGCGTGCCGGGTTAAACGGGTTGAGATAATGAATTTCGACGATCCGGTCTGCGCCCTCAAGATGCAGAAGCGCATTCAGCAGGCTGCGAAGAATTTTTTCGTGCCCCGGCTGGTTGAAGATCCACTGAAATGCGAGATCGTTGAGCATAGAATAGGTTTTCACGGGCTGCTCCCTGATTTAAATTCAGAAGCAGAGAAATTTGTGCGCTGCTTCTACAGATAAATCAAATGAAAACCAGAAAAGGGAAAACTTTTTTGCCGGCTTAACAATTTTTCGCAACTTGTCGACAGTAGAGCCAATCTTGAGAGAAATTGAAGTCGCATAACGGGGAAATCATGCGGAATGTTGTAATCAAAGGCTTGAATTGCGCTGCTGCATCTGCCTGATTGCTTATCTGCCTTCGACTCTCTCAACAAATGCTGTTATTTGCGATTAAACCGTGCTGGAGGTTCGCTTTGATTAAGTCCAGGCCCCTTACGATTATTCTTCTGATGTTTTGCGCCATGATTTCAGCTGGTTGCGGCGGTGGTGGTTCGGGTGGCTCTGCCAACCCGGTCGCCGCGACTTCGGGCGGAGTGCTTTTCAGTGGGCGCCTGGCTGGTGAAGGCGATCTGGGCAATGTTCCGGTTTATCTGGTCGGCGTTGACGCCCAGGTGCCGCCGCTTGGCAGTCTGCGTGCTGCGGCTGAAGCTTCGGTTATGGCTGGTCAGCTGTATTTTGCCGTGACCGATGAGAGTGGCGCCTTTGCTTTTCAGAACGTCACGCCCGGTTACTACAACCTTGTTGCCCGCAAAGACCGCAACATCGGCGGTATACGCCGCAATCTGGCCGTTGGCCTGCAGGCATCGACCATGCCCGCCGATCTTGAACTGCTGCTGACCGCTACCGGCGAAATCAACGGCCAGGTCGCGGTGCCCGCCGACTTCAGCGGTCGCAGCGCCATCGTTGCCTTTGTTCCCGGCACATCTTATGCGGCTTATACAGATGAAAACGGTGCCTTTGCCATCACCGGCGTTCCGGTCGGCAGTTATTCAGTTCTTTTTTCGGCCCCCGGTCTGGCGAAGGGTCGCGTCGACAATATCTCGGTGGGCGCCGCACAGGCGACGACTCTGCCGCTGATAACCCTCAGCCGTGACAACTCGTTTTTCATCGGCATAACCTGGAAAGGCACCCAGACGGCCCACCCGGCCAGCCCACAGCCGAACTGGGCCTACTACAACAGCACCGATAAAAAAGCCTACATTTTCGACGGTTCAGCCTGGCAGATTCTCGCCGAGAGCATCACCGGCCCACAGGGCCCTATCGGGCCTCAGGGGCCAACCGGCCCGCAAGGGCCTGCTGGTGCAACCGGCACTCAGGGCTTGCCCGGCCCCGCCGGTGCCAATGGAATCGGAATCACCTGGAAAGGAGTTCTGCCGTCAGCGCCTGCATCTCCGATGTTGAACTGGGCTTATTACAATTCAACCGATGGAAAAAGCTATATATTTGACGGGGTTGCGTGGCAGATCCTCGTTGAAAACGGTATTGTCGGCCCACAAGGTCCGGTCGGTCCGCAGGGCCCAATGGGGCCTCAGGGTCCAGCCGGTGCAGATGGTATCAATGGCGTCAGCATTGTCTGGAAAGGAGCGTTTTCGAGTCATATAGTTAATCCTCAATTGAACTGGGCTTATTACAACACCGTTGACAAGAAGGCCTATGTTTTTGACGGTTCAGTCTGGCAGACTCTCGCCGAAAGTATCACCGGCCCGCAGGGGCCTGCAGGTACAAGCGGTAGTCAGGGGGTGCAGGGCCCCGCCGGCGCCAATGGCATCGGAATCATCTGGAAAGGCACCGTGGCGGTGGCGCCGGCTAATCCAGCTTTAAACTGGGCTTATTACAATTCAACCGATGGAAAAAGCTATATATTTGACGGGGTTGCATGGCAGATTCTCGCCGAAAACGGTATTGTCGGCCAACAAGGTCCGGTTGGTCCGCAGGGCCCAGTGGGGCCTCAAGGTCCAGCAGGTGCAAATGGTGCTGATGGCGTCAGCATCATCTGGAAAGGCTCTCAGACTGGGCATCCAGCTTCTCCGCAGCTCAACTGGGCATATTATAATTCAACCGATGGCAGGTCTTATATCTGGGATGGCAGCAGCTGGCAGTTGCTCGCCAAAGACGGCATCCCTCCTGGCGCAACTATAGACAGTAATCCTCCTGTCATTACGTCATTAGGTGCGGCTAAAATTTCTAATGATGTGTTCAAGGTGAACTGGAGCACAAATGAACAATCCCAGGTTCGAGTCGAACATGGGATTAATCCGTTGTCCGGAATATTCAGTGAATGGTCTTTGAATTTTGCTCACGGCTCGATGTATCCTCCGGGCGCTTCAATAGAAATAGCAGGTCTGACCTCTGAGAAGCGTTATTATAAATTGTGGGTCAGAGATGCTGCAGGCAATGTGGCTTGTTCTGAGCAATACATTTTCGATCCGGTGCCGCTTGCAGTTGAATCTATTTTCCCAACCTCAGGATCTACCGGAGTGGCATCTAACACTGACATCATCATTGTTTTCAGTGGCCCCGTTGATTCGTCTACAATCGACGAATCTACCATTTCAGTTTTTTGTGGTGATCTCAAAATTCATGGGGAATTTTCAACAAGTGCTGACAACCGAACTGTTACTTTCACGCCCACGATTTCGCTGCCATCCGGGGGGGTAGTTTCGGTTACGATAACAACCGGGTTGGTTGGTGTTTATCATAATTCACCTGAGACGAATATTGTTTCTAATTTCACGACAAAATTAATGACAATGACCTTTTCAGTTTTTGCGGGCACAGGAATTATTGGTAGCGCAGATGGGCCCGGCCCGGGCGCAAGCTTTTACGACCCATGGGGAATAGCGGTTTCGAAAACAGGTGATATTTATGTTGCAGATGGACATAATCATACGATTCGTAAAATAACTCCAGATGCAGTTGTAACAACATTTGCCGGCACGGCCGGAGTAACCGGAAGTGATGACGGTGTCGGGTCCGCCGCAAAATTCAATAAGCCTTTTGGAGTGGCTGTTGATGATGATAATGGAAATATATACATATCAGATTCAGTGAATCATACGATTCGCATGATTACTCCGGCAGGTGTCGTAACGACTGTGGCTGGTCTGGCAGGAACATCCGGAAGTGCTGATGGAACAGCTGGGCAGGCAAGGTTTAACAGTCCGCAGGGCCTTGCTTTCGACAGTTCTAAAAATCTATATATTGCTGATTCCTATAATCACACTATTCGCAAAATGACACCAGCTGGGATAGTTACAACCGTTGCAGGCGCTGCTGGCGTAGAAGGGTGTGAAGATGGAAACGGCAGTGCAGCAAGGTTTTCCATACCGATATTCCTGGCATTCAACAGAGCGGGGGATCTTTATATTTCTGACCCGGGAAATGATACAATTCGAAAAATGACGCCCGATGGAGTGGTAAGTACTTTTGCAGGATCTCCCGGGACACCTGGAAATGTAAACGGAATCGGCTCTAACGCCAGATTTGATGAGCCAGAAGGTTTAGCCGTAGATCAGTATGGGAACATTTTTCTGGCAGCCACCATGAATTATTCTGTTCGCGGAATAAGCCCGGACGCTGCGGTCAGAACGCTTGGTACGGGTTTCTATTGCCCGGTTGGCATAGCTGTAGACAGTAATGGGAACGTGTATGTTGCAGATTGTTTAAATAGAAGAATCTGCAAAGGCGTTCCTCAGCCTTAATCAATTAAATTCCCGGGCGGTTTGTGACGAACTTTTGACTCTAAGATCGAATCCTGCGGGTAGTCAAAGCTGGGTTTTGGTAATAAGCCGGACAGATCGTGTGGCCTTGGAAAACTTTATTACTTCGCGGCCAGGCGGGCATAGAGTTCGGCGAGGAAAAGGAGGGCGAGGGTGTTGAGGCCGAGCCAGATTTTGGCGACGAGGCCGCGCATGAAGAGGTAGTGCGGGTAAAAAACGATCAGCGGGTTGGGGCTGGCGTAGGCATCCCAGGCGAGGTGACTGGCGACGCCGAGGGTCAGGCCGAGCAGAAGTAGGGCGGCGCGGCGGTTGCGCGCTGCCGGGCTCAGAAAAAGGGGTATGAAAACCGAATGGGTGAGAAAAAAACGGTGCCAGCGGCCGCCGAGCAGCAGAATATCCCAGTCTGGGACTGGGTAATGCAGAAACTGGTAATAATAGTTGCCGGCTTTCGATAAAACCGGCAGCTTGGCGGGCAGAAAGAACATCGCCGAACTGCCAGCCAGCAGACCCAGCACCAGCAGCGGTGTAAAATCTTCGCGGCGGCATCTGAGCCTGAAGAAAACGCCAAGAAACAGCAGGCCGCAGAGAAAATGGTTCAACCCGTCAGGAAAATATGAAAAGTTCATCGTTTATTGATCACTGTATGTCGAAAGCATAATCCCTTTGGGGCAAGGCGGCCAGACTGATAAACCAGGCCGGTGAACCTGATCAATTATGTTTGCGTGGTTCTCTGTCATATGTGAATTGGTTATGCGCTATCCCCGAGTCGATGTATACAGCTTGCAATCGGGAAACTTTTTTTGACCGCCGGATACCCGTTACCCGCATTCGCGAGTGCGGGCTTTGCAGGTATGGCGTGGAGTCTATTGGTTTTGCATGTTTAATGCTGACATACCAGTAGTAATAAATCAATAATCAGCAAAAAGGGTTTTCCAAGACCCTTCTGCAATAACCTGACGGGCTGTTGGCCTCTTTATTTTGCCTGCAGAGCATCGGCGTAGGCAAACAATGCTGGTGAGCCGCCGGTATGCCAGAAAAGCACCTTTTCGTGCTTTTTGAGGGTGCCATTGCGGACCAGGCCGATCATACCAGCCAGAGCGCGGCCAGTGTAAACCGGGTCGACGAGAATGCCTTCGTGTCGGGCACAAAGACTGATGGCTTCGCGTTCAGTTTCACCAATCACGGCATAGCCAGCACCGGTAAAATCTTCGTTCAGGTGCAGATCGGCGGCGCTGAAGTGATGATCGAGCCCTAGCATCTGGCCGGCAGCATTTGCCAGCTCGATTATCTGCTGTCTGAAAGATTTGTCGGCACTTCCGACTTTGTCGATGGCGATGCCGGTGAGCCGGCAGGGCATTTTAAGCAGCTCACGGCCGATCATCAAACCGGCGTGGGTGCCGCCTGAGCTCGATGCAAATATGATGTGGTCAAACTCCAGGTTCATTGCCGCAGCCTGCTCTTGCAGCTCACGCAAACCCTCGACAAAACCGAGGGCGCCGATCTCGTTCGAGCCGCCGTATGGCACGATGAACGGCCGTCGGCCGGCCGCCCGCAACTCTTCGGCGATGCGCGGAATATCTTCGCCCTTGCGATGCTCGCCGGCCCAGTGAATCGTCGCGCCGAGCAGCCCGTCGAGCAAAAGATTGCCGTTGGCAGTCGATGGTGCTGATCCGCCCAGAACCAGATGGCATGCCATGCCCATTTTTGCCGCCGCTGCGGCCGTCTGCCGACAGTGATTCGATTGAATGGCCCCTGCGGTTATCAGCGTGTCGGCTCCTTTGGCAACCGCTGCGCCGACGAGGTATTCAAGCTTGCGGGTTTTGTTGCCGCCAAGTGCCAGACCGGTCAGGTCATCGCGCTTGATAAACAGTTGCGGCCCGCAGAGAGCAGCAGACAGATTTTTCAGCTCATGCAGCGGGGTCGGGAAAAAACCAAGTGATTGTCGCGGAAATTCAAAATGCTGCATGATCGGAGGCTCCTTGCAATTGTTTGAGACAGCTGTATTCTAACCCTTGTTACATCAGAATCGGTGATTTCATCAACTCATGTGTGACAGTGGACCAGCGGTTGTCATCAGAAATATCTGGTTGCTGGCGGGTATGATTATGTCACAAATTTTCGGCCAGAACAAATATGTGATGCTTGTTAACTATTTCACTTGCCAATGCCGGTACACTGTTGTAAAATCCTGCCCTGCCTTTTTCAAAGCATAATCAAACCTATCAGTCACAGGAGTTTTCAATGAGTTCAGCCAGTCCGACTTCCGACATGACCGCCAATCCCGCACCTCTTGGCCTTCTTGCCTTCGGTATGACAACCGTTCTGCTCAATATCCACAACGCTGGCTTTTATGAGCTCAATTCGATGATCCTTGCCATGGGTATTTTTTATGGTGGCATGGCTCAGATCGTTGTCGGTATCCTTGAATGGAAGAAAAACAACACCTTCGGCATGACCGCTTTTGCCTCTTATGGTTTTTTCTGGCTGACTTTGGTTGCCCTGCTGGTAATGCCGAAACTCGGCCTGGTAGAAAGCGCTTCAAATAATGCTATGATCTGCTATCTCAGCATGTGGGGAATCTTCACGCTGCTGATGTTCATTGGCACCCTGAAGATGTCGCGAGCCCTGCAGTTTGTCTTTGGCTCACTCACCGTTCTGTTTTTTATGCTTGCAATCGGCGATGCGACCGGTGACGCGACTTTCAAGCACCTGACCGGTTACGAAGGCATCATCTGCGGCGCGGCAGCGATATATACAGGTATGGCCCAGGTTCTCAACGAGGTTTATGGCCGCACGGTAATGCCGCTTGGCAATCCGGCAACAAAGTAATAGACGATAAAATCAGCAAAACAAAAATCCCGCGTCGGCAACGAAGCCGATTCGGGATCTTTTTATTTTGGCGCCAAACAAACCTGATTGCCGTAAAACTTTCGAAGAGCTTCAAGGCCGCTTCAAAAGCAGCGCTGCTTTTCTTTTTTGGGGCAGGTGCGGTTGCACTGGTAGCAGATTTCGTTGGCCAGATAGCCGCCGGCAAAGAATTCACGGAAATTCTGCAGCGTCGTTTCGGCAATGTTATGCAGAGCTTCAGCCGTAAAAAATGCCTGGTGTGAAGTTACCAGCACATTCGGAAAAGTCAGCAATCGTGCCAGTACATCGTCGGCAATCGGCTCGGCTGATTTGTCTTCGAAAAAATACTCGCTTTCTTCTTCGTAGACATCGAGGCCGGCACTGCCGATGCAGCCATTTTTGAGCCCTTCGATCAGTGACGGTGTGTCAATAAGCTTGCCGCGGCCGGTGTTGATGATCATTACGCCGTGTTTCATTTTTCCGATTGCTGTGGCATCGATCATATGCGCCGTTTCAGGGGTCAGCGGGCAGTGCAGAGAGATCACATCAGAAGCGGCAAACAGCTCTGGCAGAGCGGCGTAAGTGATACCCGCCTGACTGGCGTATTCCAGATCAGGCCGCGGGTCATATGCGAGAACCTGCATGCCGAAGCCTTTAAGAATGGCGATCAGGCAGCGGGCAATTTTGCCGGTTCCGATAATGCCGGCAGTTCGGCCGTGCATATCGAAACCAAGCAGGCCGTTGATCGAGAAATTACCCTCGCGGGTCCGCATCCAGGCCTTGTGCGTCTTGCGGTTCAGGGTCAGCATCATCGCGACAGCGTGCTCGGCCACGGCATAGGGTGAGTAAGCCGGCACCCGAACTACATGAATGCGCCCGAAGGCGGCCTTGAAATCGACATTGTTGTAGCCGGCGCAGCGCAGGCCGATGATCTTGACGCCTCCGGTCACCAGTTTGTCGATTACTGCGGCATTAAGATCATCGTTGACGAAAGCACAGACCCCATCGTAACCGGCGGCCAGTTCAGCTGTCTGGACACCGAGCTTTGTCTCAAAGTAGCTGATATCAAAGCCAAAGCTGTGGTTTGTTTCGTTGAAAGACTTCTGGTCGTAGGGTCTGGCATCAAAAAAGGCAATTTTCTGCGTCATCAGCAATGCCTCCGTTTTTAAATGACACTAAATTACAATCATAATATATTTGATTCCCAGACAAAAGTCCAGCGCCATCAAGTATCGATAACTGTATAGGCGAATTGGATTTTATCTGCCAAAAGATGGCTAAAATAAGATGAATCACCATATAAGTCAGGTTGATTGCCATATGCGACACTGATTTTTGTCGGATGGCATGCAGATTACACGGACATGATGGTTGCCGGTTTTGTTATAACTGTGAACTTAAAAAGCACAATTACTTTACGGAAGCGGGCGGTTCTGCTATATTGCTGCGGTACATAACAGCTCGTAACTAATACATCCCGAAGGGGAGGTTTTTGCCTTGAACAGGAAAAAGGAACAGGTTGTAATCACCGTGCTCGGCGCCAACAAGCCTGGCATTCTCGCCGGCATCACCCGCGCCATTGCCGACTCTAACGTCAATGTCGAAGACGTGAGCCAGAAAATCATGCAGGATTTATTCGCCCTGATGATGATGACCGATTTTTCGACCGCCAACTGCAGCTTTGAAGACTTTCAGAGCCGCATGCAGACAGTTGCCGAACAGCTGCGCGTCAAGGTTTTCATTCAGCACGAAGACGTTTTTCGATTCCAGCATCGGCTGTGATGGAGGCCCGCAATGCTTTTTTCTCTTGAAGAAGTCATCGAAACCATCAGTGCGGTAGGTGTCGAAACCTTCGACATCCGCACCATCACCTGCGGCATCAACCTGATGAGCTGCGCCGACTCAGACGTGCACAAATGTGCCGCCAAGGTCTACGAAAAGGTCGTGCGTGTTGCCCATGATGTGGTGCCGGTTGCCCGCAAACTCGAAAAGAAATACGGTATTCCGATCGTTAACAAACGCATTTCGGTTACTCCGGTCTCGTTTCTGGCCGGCGCCTTTACCGAACCCACCGCTGTGCCGATTGCCGAAGCGCTCGATAAGGCTGCCAAAGAACTGGGTATCGACTATGTCGCCGGTTTCTCAGCTCTGATACCAAAAGGCATCACCCGTGGCGATCAGATTCTGCTCAATTCGATTGCCGACGCCCTCTGCTGCACCGAACGCGTCTGTTCGAGCGTTAATATAGGCAGTTCACAGGCCGGTATCAACATGGACGGCGTCTATCGCATGGCCGAAATCGTCAAAGAAGCGGCCGAACGCTCACGTGACAAAAACGGCCTCGCCTGCGCCAAACTCGTGGTTTTCTGCAACGCCGTCGAAGACAACCCGTTCATTGCCGGCTCATTCATGGGCCCCGGTGAAGCCGAAGCGATTCTCAACGTCGGCATTTCGGGCCCCGGCGTGGTGCGCGCTGCCCTGCAGAATTCAACTCATCTCAATTTTGGTGAGCTTTCTGAAGTCATCAAAAAAATAAGCTTCAAAATTACCCGAACCGGCGAACTGGTCGGCCGTGAAGCCTCTCGTATGCTCGGTATTCCGTTCGGAATTATCGATCTGTCACTTGCCCCGACTCCGGCCGAAGGTGACTCGATCTCCGATATTCTTGAACTGATGGGCCTCGAAAAAACCGGTTGCCACGGCACGACTGCCGCACTGGCCATGCTCAATGACGCTGTCAAAAAGGGCGGTATCATGGCTGCGACCTATGCCGGCGGTCTTTCGGGTGCCTTTATACCGGTTACCGAAGATGCGGGCATGTGCCGCGCCATCGAAGCCGGCGCTCTCAATATTCAAAAACTCGAAGCGATGACCTGCGTCTGCTCAGTTGGCCTCGATATGGTTGCTATTCCGGGCGATACGCCGGTCGAAGTGATTGCCGGCATCATCGCAGACGAAGCCGCGATCGGCATGATCAACCACAAGACGACCGCGTGTCGTCTGATTCCGGTGCCCGGCATGCAGGCCGGTGACGTCGTCGATTTTGGCGGTCTGCTCGGAAAAGGCCCGGTCATGGAAGTCGGCCGACATTCTCCGGCTCTGTTCGTGCGGCGTGGCGGGCGTATCCCGGCTCCGGTGCACAGCATGAAAAACTGATCTCTGGCGATTAATGTAGAACAGCCCTGAAACTATCGTTTCAGGGCTGTTTTCTGTAACGGATGAACACAGAAAAAGAAAGAGAAACACAGGCCACGGATGAACACAGGTAGACGAAGATCTGTGGAAAATAGAATGCCTGTGAAATAGGATATCTGGTGAAAATTCGCGATGAAATTGGGCTTAGAGCATTAATAGCAGCGGTTTTTCTGCTGCTGGTGATGCTGCCGGTCCTTTTTATCGGCGCCGGGCTGCGGCAGATAGATGACGAAGCCAGAAAAAACCGTCTGCAGCTCGCCGAGCATGAACTGAAGAACGAAGCACGTGAATTTCAGGCCGATCTCAACGCCCGCCAGCATATCGAGAAGATAATCAAGAAAGCCGAGCGGCGTGCGGGGTTGTCGTCACCATCCCTTGAACGGCCGAAATTTCCGCCCGGTGTTGACCCGCAGATTTTTCAGGCCGGCACCATCGACGAACTGAGGGCGCTTTATCGAGACATGAGCGGTGTCGAACCATTGATGATGGTGGCCTTCAGCGCCGATGTATATAACATCTGGAAATGGTTCTCGCCGGCTCTGGATGATATTGCGCCGCAAGATCGTGAAAGAGTCGGGCAGATACTCAGCATGACACTTGCCGAGCAGGCCGGAGATTTTGTCAGAGTTGATGACAGCAGACCTGATGCCGAACAGCGTTATTGCGAAACCTTGAGGCTGGCTTCAGATCCTGATGAAGGGCTGACTCCGAGCTACTTTAATGTCATGGGCCGGCTGTTTTCTGATATGATTTACCCATTGCCCTTTCAGGGCGGCTGCTACGAAACCGCAACCAGAAAACTCGGTGAATGCAGGCTTTTTGCCTATTACCGCCGCGTCAAAGACGGGCCGAAGATCATGGGTGGCTATTTTGTGAT
Source organism: Candidatus Rifleibacteriota bacterium (assembly GCA_024710355.1). Classification (GTDB taxonomy): domain Bacteria; phylum Muiribacteriota; class Ozemobacteria; order Ozemobacterales; family Ozemobacteraceae; genus Rifleibacterium. The sequence goes on along the minus strand of JANJUX010000033.1, from coordinate 132,817 downwards.
GTTCGCCGGCAGTGCTTTTCCGCCGAAAAAGCTGCTGAAAGACGCGCTCAAATACAATGCCGGAGGCTTTATCAGAACTTATCTGAACCGGCCGCCAATTGATGCGGGCAAAGCCATATTGTGCGGGAACCGGCTGACTGTCGAGTCAGCGGTTCCGATAGAACTGATCGGCTATAATTCGCTGTTCAGCCGCCAGATCAAACTGCCGGCGGGCCTGCAGACTACATACGATATTTCGGCCATAATGGCCGAATCAGCCGCATTTAACCGATCTCTACAGTTTACTCAGCAGCTGCTGTTTCTCTTCTGTCTTTTTGTTTCGGCGTATTTCGTTCTGTTCGGGTTTCCGGCTGTCGTGAGGCTGCGTCTGCGCATGCTGCTTTCGATCAGCCTGGCGGTTCTGATGCCATATACGATTCTCGGTCATGTTTCCCTGCGTCTGCTCGACCGCAGCGAGAGCCTCGGAAGCTTCGAATTGCGTGCCGATGCCGAGGGGCAGATGCAGAAGCTGCACAGCTACTACAACGACCAGCGTCAACAGCATCTTTTACAGATGCTGAAGATCAAGAACCGCCTGATAAATGTGGCCGCCCTGAGCGGCTCCGAAATAATCAGCCTGCATGCCCACAACGTGGTGGTGCCCGGCACATTCGTTGATTTTTACTTTTTTCGCAATGATGGTATTGGCAGGTCTTTCAAGGCACGTAATATCACAGATCTTGAAATGTCGAAGCTGGAGCAGTTGCTTTCGGTTAAATTTCTCGAAAACCTGGGTTCTCTCGACACTCAGGCCCCGCCGATCAAAAAGCTGCAGCAGATGACCAGCGTTGCTGACGGAATGATGGACACACTGCGCCGCGATTATTTTGACTACCGGGTTTTGAAATATGAAGCCAACGAAACCATGGATATGAACCGATTTGATGATTTTTCGCGGGCAATCTGGTTTCTGATTCCGGAGCCAGGCTCTAACCCGGTTAAGATTCGTGCCATGGCTTCGACCAATGTCAGCAACCTCAATTTCATCATCTACAGCCCCTATGAATTCGATCCGGGTATTTTTTTCGGCACTTCTGGCCGCAATCAGCACCATTTCCTCATGGGTCACCGACGGCATGACGACATGGTGCTGCGCTGGTGGCCAGACCATGTCAGCCCTGACCACAACCTGAAGGTTCTGCTCGACAAGGCCGCCGCTGGGCGTGTCAGCACCGGAGAACTCACCGGGTCCGCCGGTTATTACCGCTACGAAAAGCAGCGTTTCAGCGAAAGCGATCTGATGGTTTATGCCGGCATTTCAACAAGTTCGCCCGATTTGATGGTCGCTCTTCTGGCCTGGGCGTTTCCGTTTCTGCTGCTGGCATTTGCTCTGACGTCGCTGTTGCTGTTTGCCGACGCTCTCGAAGCGCTTTTTATCAATCCGGTTAAAGGGATTGGGCAGGCTGCAGCCGCCGTTGCGGCCGGAGATTATCAAAATCGCCTTGTGCTGGAAAAGACCGACGAATTTTCTGTGCTTGCTGACGCTTTCAACGATATGACCAACGGCCTGGCGCAGCGCGAAAAAATGCGGCGATTTGTTTCTGAGAACCTTTACGATCGTCTCGGTGCCGCAACAGGCCTTAAAGAAATGGCCTCGGTGCAGAGCTCGCGCGTCACCATGCTTGCTTCAGACATTCGTGGCTTCACTACCCTCAGTGAGCAGCATGACCCGCAGCAGATCGTCAGCCTGCTAAATGACTATTTCACATGCATGGAAACCGCCATCAAAAGCCATGGCGGCGTAATCGAGCGTTTTGTCGGCGATGCGGTAATGGCAGTTTTTTACTCAGGCGGGGAAAAGCCGGCCGAAGTCTGTGCAGCTGAAGCGGCTCTCGCAATGCGGCAACAGCTGGCCGCCCTGAACCAGAAACGCCTTGCACTTGGCCTTTTTACGGTCGAAAATGGCATTGGCATAGCGACCGGTGAGGCGGTATCTGGTATCGCAGGCCGTGAGGGCGGCCGCATGGTTTTTGCGGTTCTCGGCGAGGTCACGCAGCGCGCCGAAACCCTTGAAGGCCTCACAAAATCAACTTCTTCAAAAATTCTGGTTTGTGACGAAACCGGTAACCGGCTTACGGCAATCTTTGATTTCGGCATCTCTCTCGATACGCCGGGCGGGCCGGCTTTTGAGCTTTGTGCCCGCCGCGGATCAGGAGGCAGCAATGGCTGAAAAAAATATCAACATTCGCCGCCGCCTTTCCTTTGGCGCACTTGCTCTCGCCTGGTTCACGGTTTTTGCGGTGCCGGCGGTTCTTCTGCAGATTAGTCTTAATTACCTGTTTGAAATTACCCTGCAGGCCAACCGTCAGGCTGCAATTGCCACCCTTTCGGGCGAAATGAACAGTTTCAGGCGTGACCTTAAAGCCGAAGCCTTTGTCGAAAGAAAGCTCAATGCTTTCTTTGCCGGTTACAGAGACTTGCACAGTGGCGCTTCGGCAACCGCTGAGATTCTGCAGCACACGACCGGTCTCAAACTCGCCACTGTCGTTACGCACGCGGCAGATTTTAACGATATCGATATCATTATCGCTGCGCATGTGCAGAGGCAATTGCCGGTTTTGCCGCGTAACCTGCTGCGGCGCTACCTTGCCGCGATCAACCAGAACCCGGTCGGTGCTGACCGACGGGCCCGCAAAGATGCCGATACTTTTCTGCGGCGCCAGTTTGGTCTGATTTCCGAAATTCCGCTCGAACCCGGCCGCGTTTGCCGCGTGGTCTCGGCAAAGCTCGAAGGGCCGGCCTTCTTTTTCTATCAGCCGCTATGGCAGACAGCTGGCAATCAGCGAAAAATCGCCGGCGGCTGTCTGGTGGTGCTGCGTGGCTGTGACCTCGATCAGCGGCAGATTTTGTCTGATGCTGTAAAATTGCAGGCCCGCGGCATCAGGCGTGGTTTCAGCCGCCTCAAGGTCGCTCTCGATGGCGACAGACCGCAGACGCGAAAAATCATGACTGACTATCTCGCTGACGCAGATGGCCAGCACATGGTGTCGACCTTCCCCGATACCGTCATTGTCGACCTGATTCAGGCCGGTGGGCTGGTTCCGAAAAATCTCGAAAAGGTTCTCGCTCGTCTGCCGCTGCTCAAGGTTTCGGTACCCATGCCTGAGTTGCAGCATCCGCTTGCCGGCCGCGCACTGCTGATCTTTACCCTTGCCCGCCTGCTGGCGTGTGTTGGCGCCGTATTTCTGCTGCGGCTGTATTTTTTTGGCATCGATTTCAGAATGGGAATCAGGCCCAAGGTGCTTCTAGGCACTGCCGTAATGCTGCTTCTGCCCGTCTCTCTACTTCTCGCCGGCCTGATTACCTGGAACCAGTTCAACCGGGTATATGGCTGGTATCAGGCTGAAGAGCTGCAGAGACTCTATTTTAACGAGCTTTACGATGGTTTTTCCCATTATCTTGCCGCTCTGCAGAAGCATACGCTGCAGATTGCCTCCAGGCTCGAAAAAATGCGCGGCAGCAAAGAAGAGGCATATCTTCAGGTTCTCAGAAAGGGCCTCGAAAGCTCGGTTGCCTCAGATCTTTTCTTCGACCTCGATGCGGGCGGTCGTCTGCACGCCAGCTCGACCAGATTCTACCGGCCTCTGTTAAAAGAAGAGGAATCTGGGCGGCGCCTGGTTTCTTCGGCCATTCTCAACGCCTTTGACCGCAGCGGCAATTTTGTGATGAACCAGACAAGGGGCAAGGAGCGGGAGCCCGGCACTGTCGATGCGTCTTTCGTGAACGAAATTGGTAACCGCTGGGGCCGGCCCTTTAAAATGATGCGCATGAACACCGGCAACCGGTTTTCGACGGCATTTGTGTTTAATGCTGATAAATACAGCCTTTTCGGGCTGCTTTCATTTAACTATTATGATAACCACCTGATTCGCGACTATATTGTGAACCATTTCAGGCCCTCAGAAAAATTTGCCGGCATTTCGGGGCGATTTTTCGAAGTTGTGCGCGGCGATGCCGGTTATCACCTGATGAGTCTGGCTGATGGCAGGATTCTGCGCAACGCCGACCTGCTTGAAAAGATCGATCTTGCCGAAAACGTCGAAGGTTTTGTCTGGCGCGAAAAGGCAAAGAATCTGCTGCAGGTGCGCTGGTTCAATGATTACCCGCTGGTGATGCTGGTTGGTTCAGAAGTTTTTGCGGCCGGGTCGGCAATCTGGGTTTTGCCTGGCGTGCTGGTTGGCTACGGCCTTTTGTTGTTGCTCTTTGTCTATCTGGTTTTCGAACTGATCTATCTAAAGCCATTGCGCGAGTTTATCAGGGTAACCGCCGAGGTTGGCCGCGGCAATCTGCAGACCAGCGTGCAGTTGCAGGCCAGCGATGAATTTGGTGACCTGAAAACCGTATTTGCCGGCATGATTCTGGGCCTTGAGCAGCGTCGCAAGCTGGCGCATTTCGTCTCACAGGATGTTCTGACCGCCGTCGAAAGTGATTCTGACGCCGATATGGCCCCTGGCGGGGTGAGGGTGGCGGCTACGGTCGTGTTCATGCAGCTGCAGTCTGGCGTTTCTGGCCACCAGGCTTCGCCCGAAGAGCGCTTTGCCATTCTTGGCCGGTTCATCGGTGAAGCCGACGCCATTGCCCGCTCCTGCGGTGGGGTTATCGACAAGGTCATCGAAAATACGTTGATGCTGGTTTTCCGGTCTGCCACGGCCGGCGAAAATCACAGTCTGCAGGCCTGCCGTGCTACGCTCGAACTGGCATACGTCATGCGTGATGCCGGTTATTACATTCGCGCCGGCGTTGCCAGCGGCAATGTCGTTTCGGGCCGTATTGGCTCGCGGCTCGGCAAGCTCGATTACACGGTTATCGGCGATACGGTGAACCTGGCGGCAAGGCTGAAGGCTGAGGCGGCGAAGGCCGGCACCACCGGCATCGTCGTTGCCCCTTCCACGATCAGGGGCTTAAGGGGCCAGGGCCGCGTCGCCTTTATCGAACGCGTCGAAGTCAAGGGCAAAAGCCGCGAATACCCACTTTACGAGCTTCTGGAGCTGCGATGAAAAGGGGCGGGCCGATTACCCGTATTTTGCCGGGGGTGGCGATTTTACACGCCTGACTTTCGGCAGAGGCGGAAACAGGCGTCGGCAGTCGATGCTCAAGCCGGCAAACTGCGCAATCTCGATCTGTGCCTGATCGTCATAAATGTCTTCGCGCCCGAATAACCCGTCTTTGCCAAGCTTGTAGACCCGAATCAGGCGGTCGACGGGGTGAACCAGCCAGAACTCTTTAACACCGGCCTGCTCGTAGATTCGGCGCTTGATGATATTGTCTTTCGATGACGTTGACGGCGAGATGATCTCGACTACCAGGTCGGGTGCGCCGACGATGCCGCGTTCTTCGATTTTCTTCGGGTCGCAGACTACCATAATGTCTGGCTGTACAACGGTAAATACCTCCTCGGCTTTGCTGGCATTTTTTGCCAGCAGCACGTCGAGAGGCGCTGCGAACACTTTGCAGGATTTATTTTCGAAGAAATTCGCAAGTATTCTTGCAAGTTCCATGGAAATGCTCTGATGCAATACACCCGGCGAAGTCATATCGAATACTTCACCGTCGATTATCTCGTAGCGCTTGTCATCATCCCAGGTCAGATAGTCAGCATAAGAATACTTTTCAGGCTTTTTGCGTTTGACACCGACCATGGCTCGCTCCACTGATTATTCCGAAAAATTATACCACAGCATTTACGTTTTGCTTCTGAAAAGATCCTCCAAAGTCAACTCTTTGCCTGAAAAGATTTTTTACGGCAGGTCAATTTTTTTTACTTTGTTTATGTTCTGGGTGTATGATTAAAGAAGCAAAAGAAATAACTTGTACCCTTGGTGTTGGGTTTTGAATGGTTTTGTTTAAGCCGATTTCAGCCCCTCAATAAGCTTGGTTCTGGGCATGGTTGTTGCTGTGTTCTAATTGTCAGAGAGTTCTTGGGGCATTGATTTTGCCCGATAGAAGGGAAGTCTTTATGAAAGATCCGACCGGAAAAAGGCGTTCAGGCGTAACGCTGGCAGAAGCCCTGATCATGATAATGGTTGCCGGAAGCCTTATGGTGCCGGTGGTCGGAACTTTGCAGCAGGGTGTGAGCAATACACAGGCCCTTGAATTGCGGGCAGCCATGATGAATTTTGCTGAATCAAAGATGGCCCAGCTTTCTTATGTGGGTTCATATCAGGGAGAAACCCCGGTAAACCAGCTTGAAGCACTTGCATACCCCAATTCAAGTGACCCGCAGTTTTATTTTGATCTGCAGGTTGAGGTGGTGCCTGCCGCGACTCTGACTGGCCAGAATGCGGTAATTGACGGTGCTCAACACCCTGATCTGTGTGCGGTTTCTGTGGTTGTCGGATTGCGCAATTCAGGCATTGACGATGTGCCTGATGTGGCAACCATCAGCATGATAACCATGCTTTGCCCGCCACCGCCGCCGCCTGATATGGTCTTTGTCGCGCACCCGTCAACCAGAGTTATTTCGGTTATTAACCCGATGAACCACGAACTGATCGACGAATGGACCCTTGAAGATGGTGATATTCCGCTGCATCTTGCAGTGCACCCGAATGGGCGCTGGCTGGCAATAAAATGCCCCGGCAAAATCAGAATGCTGAATATCGACCAGACAAACCCCGACTATTCAAAGTCGGTAACTGTTTACACCAATGCGGGGTTGTGTGGCAGCAGCGTTGCTGAGACTACTGATGGTAATAATGGCACCAGAAATGACCGTGGCATGGTGTTCAGGCCAGACGGAAAATTTCTTTACTTCACACATGACAATACTCCAAAGGTAACTGCTCTGGGTGTGCCGAGCGGTTTCAGCGTTGGCGCTCCAGGCACCTGGATTGCTGCAAATACTTTTACCATGACTTCCGGCAGTAATGCCAAAGACCTGCGGTTGTGCGATGACGGAACCCTGATTGCCTGCCACGATGGTGCTGCCAGCAATAGAATCTTGCGTATAAACACTCATACAAACACCGAAATACCAACCTATGTCGGCGGCTCGCACCCCAGCAATTTCGTTCAGGTGGCTGCTGCTTCATCCTGGGGTGGCAACGAAATCTTTCTGCGCATGGGCGGAAGCAATATCAACAGTTTTTTGAGCGATGCACCCACCAGTTTTGCCTCAGGAACCATCTCTACCGCCTTTGTCGGCAATGACACTGCTCAACATGGTTTTCTCGTCAGCAATGACAATCGCTACCTCATTACCTCGCATGCTGCAGATGGTGGCGCAAGTGCCAAACGACTGCAGGTTTTCAGGTTGCCGGTAACCAATTCTTCCTTGCAGTCCACAACAAAAAGCAGACTGGTAGGCCGCGGTCCTTCTTCCGGTGCCGGCGACTGGACAATCACTCAGCTTGAATACAGCCCTTTCAGAGAAGAGCTTATCGCAAAAACCTCCGACAATATGCTGCTTTTCCCCAATATGAGTGCTTTGACCGCCGGATCTTATGCTAATATGAATGCGATAGCGCCGGCAGTTCTTACGCTTAACAGCGCCGCTTCAGACGTAAAAGGTCGAATCGCCGAGTATGTGTGGATGGTTTGCAACAATGTGGGTGGTTCAAAGATTGAATGCCTCGACCTTTACGGCGGCAACGACACAAACGGTATTATTATATCTGATAATGCTGTAGCTATTGCTTCTCCAACCTATTCTTTTGGATTAAGCGCTTCTGGCGACCACTTCTTTATGGGTTATTTTCAGCCGGGTTCAAAGCCAAAGCGCTTCAATACTTCTACGAAGTCGATTGAAGAATTTCCCAATGCTTTGAATTTTCCGGCCGCCGGAACCCCTTTCCATGGCACATATCTGCTCGATGGCAGTATGTTGGTGACTACCAGAAACGCTACTTCGGTCCAATTTACCGGTAACTTTTTTCCGGGCGTCGGGCTTACAGGCACAAGCTTGACCTATAACAATCTTGATAATGGCTTTCTTTTATATGAACCCGATGATAATACAGGTTTTCCGAAGGCTGACCCTTCCCTTGGTTTTGTGACAACCGGACAGAGTGCCGCTGGTTACAATGTTTATGATGTTCAACCAATGAATCGCCGAAGCGGGGCTTATGTGCTGATGCGTCGGAACGGTGTAAATGAAGATGCCATCCTTCTCTGGGTCGAGAAAAGCCGCGAACCAGGTTATAACACGCAGACCGCCACCGAAAGCTATCGAATTATGGGATACTGGCGCTACGTTCACGATGGTTTTCCGGGTAAGGGAGCTGTGCAGATGGCTCTGTCTGCTGATGATTCAATTCTTGCCATCTACGATACCTACGGCAATGGTACTAAGCAGACTATTAATTTTTATGATATGAACAACCTGCATTTTCCGACCAGTGCTGGTCTTGCCTATACCCGATATAAAACCACAGGTTATGATCCGGCCAATGGCTCTGAGTTGAGCAATAATTATTTCAAAGATCCGCATTCCGTAGACCTGCCATTCAAGTCTGGCAATTCGTTGACCGCCAGCACTTCGCTAGCGATGACTCCGAACAGATTTCCGGCTCAGTTCAACTATGATGTTGGCTCTAATGATGACATATTTTATGGTGCTTCCGGGCATATGTATCACGGGCCGGCAAGCTATATGGCTATTTTGACCCACGATGGGGCAAGATTTGCACAGGATGGCCACTATAATTCACTGTTGTATCGTTCAGGCACCCGCAATGCCTGGGCTGAAGACGGCGGTGACAATACCTTCACTTTCAACTTTAATCCGCAGCTGGCGAATAATCCGGCGACCAGAACCACACCGATTCACTTTGACTTCTTTTCAAATGACGCCGGCCTTGGCGCCTATATCGGTTATTTCAATAACAGTGGCGATGTTACCGGTGTCACATCTGTGGCTGCCTATCAATCGAAGGTTGCCAGCATGCCTGAGCAGATGTTCAGACCGTTCAAGTTCAAACCACCGCTGATGAAAGAACTTGTTTTAAACGGGCAGAATTATGATGTTGGCGCATCTCCGCCACAATATCCAGACAGGGCAGCTGGTGTAACTCTTGAAGTTTTGCTGTGTTTTTCGCGCGACTCCGCTTTTCCGACATTGTTTTTTGTTGACCGTTTAGCTAGAATTCTGCACTCTTACAGCCCATTCAGCAATAACATTGTTTTGTTCGATGGCACCGCCACACAGCCTTTGCGTATAGATCTTACTCCGACCGGTGTCAGTTCAATAAACGACATAGATGTTTCCCCTGATGGCAGAAGATTGATCCTCGGCGCAAGCGATGGTGCTGCTGGCGCGATTTTTACGATGAAGCTTGATTATGTTCCTGCGATTCCGGGCAGAATTCTGGTCAGTGCAACTGATCACACGCTGCTGACAAAGCGGTCAGTAGAAAAGCCGGTGTCTTACGTGCTGACCAGACCATTCAGCAGTTTCAGCAGTGTCAGAGATCAGGTTGTTGATGTGGCGGCTCTGGTGGCTGCAGCGCCGCCCACGGGTTTTGGCAGTCACCGCGCGGCGGTTGCCAGTGGCGGTATCTATTATTTTGGTGGCGCCCCCGGAACTGAAGCCAATCCTAACTCTTCGACAATTTATAAATATGACTCGAAAGGCAAGGGAAACACGGTTTCGGGGTTCACGCTGCCGAAGCATCTGCGAGATTTTACGGCGCTGCCCTGGGAAGACGACCAGATCATGCTGATCGGCGGTATGGCGCCCAGTGACGAGAACAACAGCAGCGTTTCGCTTTTTGACACGGCTTCTTACACATATCGCAACGCCCGGCTCGACTCTTTGCGGCCCGACGACGACTCAGAGAAGACCAGCATCTTCCAGCATGCAGCCGCCCCAACGCCGTTTGGTAATGTGGTTATCGGTGGCATAAAGGGTAACGCCAATACAACCTATGAGTTTAATTCCTCCACCGGCTGGGATTCAGTGGCAAACCAGAAAAATGGTGCGGCAACGGTAAGTGCGCCGACCTTGCAGCTGGGTGCCGGTAGTAGTTCACACGGTTCATATTTCATGAACAAACTGTTCAATATTTCTGCGGATACTTCGTTTTATACCAGTTTTGCCACAGTGATCGACGGTAAAGACGGTGTTACCTTTTGTGTTCATAATGACCCGAGAGGTGTTGCCGCATTGGGGTCAAATAACTCTAATCTGGGTTATTCGAATACCGGGGCGGTAGTTAAAAGCCTTGCGGTTTGGATCGATACAAAGAACAACGATAGCCCGCCCAACGTAGAGGACAGCGTCACTGCTACAACAAACGGCTCATACCCGGCGTGGTCGAACTCGGACCATTACGCAACTTTTGCTGACGGAGTTCTTGGCAGCGGCTACGATGGAACACCCGAAACCTATTACTGGTGGGTTGTTTACGATGGAGTAAGAGACAGGTTGAACGTCTGGGCGAACAGCAGCAATAACCCGGAAAGCGCAAAATGGGTCGTCAAGGATTTTAATGCCGATCTTGCCTCATTGGTTGGTGGGGCCGGGAATCCCGCCCTGTTTGGCTTTACCGGCGCCTGCAACGATGGCAGTGGTTCAATAAAAGTCAAAGACTGGTATCTCAAGGTCTGGGAAAAGGCCAACCCGCTGCAGACAAACCATTTTACCCACGATTCCTTTCCCAGCCTTCCTGCAAATGTCGTAGCGAGGTCTTCAACATCTGTTAACAGTAGTAAGCTTAGGCTTACTTCCAGCAGTTCAGGTACGAGGGGTGCCGCATGGTATAGCACTCCGCTGGATCTAAACACATTGGATTCTTTTACGACCGAATTTGCTGTTTGTATGTGGTCTCTTGGGAACAATGGTATGGCCCTGGTTGTTCACGGGCAAGGCAACACTCTTATGCCTCCTGATACAGCCAGTAATCTTGGCTATGGTGGGATCGGCAATAGTATTGTCGTTGAATTTGACACAGGTAGCAGTGGCGCATGGGATCCAAATGACAATCATGTCGCAATAATTAAAAACGCCGATCCCTCTGCTACTCATTTTAGTGTTTTGACTGCACCTTCTGACATGAACGACAATTCAAACCGCTACAACTGGTTCTGGGTTGAATATGATCACCCCGCAAATAATCTCAGAGTTTATATGTCTCAGACAAGCAGCAGTGCTGAGCCGGGAAAACCTGCAATGCCAGCTTTGAATCATGTGTTTAATCAATCTTTGGATTCTATCGTTGGAGCCAATGCCACTATCGGTTTTACGGCAAGAGCCGGCGATGACGCTCAGGAACATTACGTAGCAATGTGGCGCCTGTGGTCTTCAACCAAATCAGGTTCATTCGCGGGTATCACCAATGAAGTAAAACTTTATAATCCGAATGCCATTTCCGGGCATGTTCCGACAGTTGCTGCAGAGTTGAGCGCCGTTAACCACGCAACTATTGAGAGTGATCACCTCAAACTTGTTTCTGCCGCAGGCAGCCAGAAAGGCGCTGTGTGGCTGAAAGACCCGATTACCGTTTCGGCCAGTACTAGATTTTCCACCCACTTTGTTGTGCAGATCACCGATTTTTCCGCCACACCTGCCGATGGTCTGTGTTTTATCGTTCAGGGCAACGGCAACACGGCTCTGACAAACGATGTTGGTGTCGGTGTCGGTTACAAGGGCATTGCAAACAGTTTTGCCCTCGAACTTGATAACTATCTGAACACCTTCGATGTTTCTGCCAACTGTATGGCAATTCTTCAGGATGGCGTTCATGATTCGGAGATTGCTGAAGTTGACCTTCCGACTTCTCTGGTCAATCTTTCTGATACCACCGATAAATATGTCTGGGTTGATTTTGACGGGCCAACAAGGGTTATTACAGGCTACATTTCAAAATACCCGGTTAAACCGGCAACGCCAACCATTACGGGTACCTTGCCAGTCAACCTGACTACTAAACTTGGTGGAACCAGTGCCTGGTTTGGCTTCGGGTCAGCAACCGGGGCATCCTATTCAATTCCGCGAATCAAAAAATGGGATCTTGAGGTTGACGGGACCACTCGTATGATGTTTCCGCTCAAGGGGCAGACCGTTGGCATGCAGTCTCTGCCGGTGCCGGTCATGAACGGTACGGCGGTAACTCATTACAGTCGTAAAGAAGGCCGTTACAATCTTTATTGCATTGGTGCCGGCACTGCTCTTGGCGCCCAGATGAACAACCTCATCTACAAATACGACTTTGCCGTTGCAACCTGGTCGGCGATCGATCTTTCGCATGCCACCAACAAGATCAACATTGACTTTGCTGCTTCAAATGCGGCCAGTTCGATTAATCGTCGCACCCAGGTTGGAGCCTGTTCTTGGGGTGATGAAATCTTCATTTTTGGCGGCTACTATCTGAATACCAATACCAATACGGCAAGTGCAATTGCTTACAACCCCGATACGAATTCTTACAGAATTCTTACTAACATGCCGGCTGTTCGCAACGAGGTTACAGCAGTTCCTTATGGGCCGTTTATTTTTCTTTTCGGTGGATCTACCTCCTTTAACGGCATTACGGGTGCCACAAACTCCATCTGGAGATATAAGCCATGACCATTCGGTTTTTAACTCCAAGATGCGGCACCACGGCCATGGAGGCGCTGTGTATTGTGCTGATTGTGGCAGTTATGTCTTCAATTATCGTACCCACTGCCGGGAGTTTCTATGCAACCGAGCAGTCTTATGCTGCCGCATCCAAGCTTACTGCCGATATCAGACTGGCGCGATACCGTGCCATTGAATATCAGTGCTATGTTCGTCTGACACTTGATAATACCGGCGCTGGTTGGAGAGTTGAAGAGCTTTGTGACAGTGTGACAGGTGATACGGTTGAAGGCGAGGCCATTTTACCGACCCATAATCGCTGGATCAGCATTCTTGACGAAGAAATGCGCGAAAACGACCCGTCGATTAATATTTCATACCTTCCAGACCCGCCACAGCTGATATTTTTTCGACCCGACGGATTGCTTGTAAGTTCATATACCTTCAACGCTCCACCAATCGGTATACAACAGGTTGTTTTTAATTTCTCTTCTGACCCCGATGCCCAGGGTGCCCAGGTCGACATTACTCCGGCCGGGGTAATTGAAAGCAAGGCATACTACAGTGCAGATTACTGAACAGAAAAACAGATTGTCTTCCAGAACCGGCTTCAGTCTAGCTGAAGTTGTGGTTGCTTCGGCAGTAATGGCAATGATGATGGTAGTTCTGATCGGCTACGTTCAGTCTGCTGGCCAGTTATGGCAGAAATCACACGGTACGATTTCCTTGGCAAACGAGGGTAACGCGATTCTCGACTTTGTTGAAAGGGAACTCTGGCATGCCAATGGCATTTCCTATCCGGCGATCGGCAGTTCTTCTACGCGGCTCAGATATTCGAAGTATGTTTCTGATTATCAGCTTTTGGCAACCTCGACGTTGCTAGATTTTCAAATCACTTATGATCCATTAACCAGAATTGCTTCGACGGCAGTTATAACAGCAGGCGCCAGGTGGGCAAGCGCATCAGTCGATGGTTGGAGCGTCGATGCGGCTGTGGGCACAAAAAAGATTGTGATTGCTCAGCATAATTATGACATTGGCAGAAATGTAAAAAAGCTTGCTTTTAATCGTCTTGCTAACCGCCTTCTTGAAGTTCACCTTGTGGTAGGATTGCTGAGAAGTGAAGATGCTGACGACCCTGATCTTGAGCGGGAAATTGAATACAAGCGTTCGATAATCATGCGCTGATTTTATTTGAAAGGAGTCGGTATGACTTTAAGAAAAGGTATGGCCGGGCTGGTTCTGCTGGTTATGATGATGGGCTACATGATGGCCATATCTGTTAGCAATACCGTCATAATTCAAAGTGAATCGACTGGAAAATCGGCGCGCAGTGGTTATAAAAACGCGTATTATTCGGCGTTAGCCGGGGTTGGTGCGGTTATGGGCAGGTTGAGAATCGAGCCAACCACCTTCGATGTAGCAACTTCAACGAGACCATATTTTGTCAGGGTTGCCAACGATGCTGACAACCATTATTGTGAGTGGGTTTCTGCGACCAGAACATATGCTGGCGGAACCAGGCTGATTGCACCCGGATGGATGCAGATTTCGTCGCCTTTTACCCTGAACACAGAAGCTCATATCGAGGATTACAGTTTTTTAATCTGTTCATACTCAAAATCTGATGCAATTACCGGGGAAGACTATTACATGATCAAATCCCAGGGAAAATTTGTAGATTTTGATGGCGGAAAAACCTTTCAGGCTCAAATATGGGCGAGGATAAAGGTAAATGCTCCGGCAAAGCTTTTACAGCTTGAAAGCTTTGGCACTATGGGTGTACAGAACACTTCTATTGCAGCCGGCACGGCTATAAACGACTTCTGGGACTGGCAGGCAAACTTCTGACCGACGTTTTCGAACCAATTCAGCCGGGTAAAATTGCTTGTCACCTCTTTCATCCGATTCAAATTTCGGTTAAAATTAACGAATCGTACACATTAAACAAGGCTTTTCCGGAGACAAACACATGAAGCGTTATGCAATTATTCTGATTGCGTTGTTCTGCTTGACTATAAATGCCGCTCCCGCCCAGACCCCTTTCGAGGTTAACAACACCGGGTCACAGGCGCAGAAAAAAATCGTGGCGGCCGATGAGCCGCAGACTCAAACCCAGAACGGCGAAACAAAAGAACTGCGCGGCTTTTTCAAGATTCTTAAAGGCGTGCTCGATATTCTTAAAGCCGTTGTCGACGGCATTATTCCGTCAGCCAATGCCGCCGAAATCGATGAAATGCCGATCGGAAAAATGCCGGCGGCAAACCAGACCACTACTACCGGGACCCGCCTTACCTACGGCGATGTCAAGAATACTGAACTCGGTAAGCAGACTGCTGGTTCGATAACTCCGACTGCGACTGGCAGCAAGGCTCCGGCCGCCGTTTCCCCCGACCCTGCAACCGGAAAAGCTGTCACCACCGGCTCAGCCAAATTCAAAGAATGGTTCAAAAACGCCTGTGACGCCCACTGCGATGACTGGGAATTTCCCGAAGTCACCAACAAATACGGCGAAAAGATCACCCGCGAAGACTACATGCGTGCCATCATCTGGATCGAAAGCCGCGGCGTGCACATGAGTGCGAAGGGCAAGCTCACCAAAAGCTGGGCCGGCGCGCAGGGTTTCATGCAGCTGATGCCGAATACTGCCCGTGGCCTGAAAATTGACGCTAAAGACGGGGCGCAGAATCTCAAGGGTGGTGCCAAATACCTGACCGAAATTTTCAACAGCGGCGCCGTCAGCAAAAAGAGCGGCGCTGAAAAGCTGATCATGGCTGCCTGCGCCTATAACCTCGGGCCGTTTTCGAAGAGTATGAAAATGTCATGGAACGATTTTAAAAGCAGTCGCAAGATGCCGACCGAAACCCGTGGTTACGGTCTTAAGCTGAAGATGTGTCTCGGCCTCGAACTGACCGCCGACGAGCGTAAACTCGTGCAGGACTGGCTGGTAACCCCCGGCCATACCGTCGACAGCCTCATTGAAGAAAATTACGCCAATACCAAAGGCATCGGCCGCTGAGGAAAGCAAAATGAAAAATTCAAATATCGCCAGAATTGCCCTTGTTATGCTAGCTGTCTCCGGCACTGTTTTCGTGGTCTCAGACTCCCTGAAAGCAGCTCTGTTTGAGCAAAGCGATGTTTCGGTGAGCGAGCGCGGCCGCATCGTGCTCGAACGCCGCCAGGCCGACGACAGCATCGCCCGCCTGGACCGCATCATTCTCGAAAACGGCAGCGACACTGTCGAACTGTTCGCCTCTGAAGGCCGCGCTATCGAGCAGGTGCTCGAAGAAGATCTCGACCTCGACGGCGAAAAAGAACTGCTGATCCAGATGGATCTCGGCGGCTCGGGCGGTTTTAAAGAATTTACCCTGCTGCATAATAAAGACGGCAAATACACCCCGATCTGGGAAGAAACCGGTTTCTGCGCCGGCAACGCCATGATTGCCGACCGCGACGGCGATGGTCGCCCGAACGTCTACATCGAATACGCCAACACTGAAGTAAAGCCCGCCCGCGAAGAGACCGCCATCTTCACCCTCGAAAACGGCGAAGTGAAAAAAGCCGAATAACGGGCGAGCCTGGCATTACAGCTCCCGTCGATAATTAAAAATAAAGATTGCCCCGCAAACGGGCGTCGCATTTCACATGCCGGCGCCTGTTTTATCTTTTTGCCGCATTTTTCAACTACCAGCGTTTATCCGCGCTCATCCGTGGCCTGTTCTTTTCTTCCCATGAACAGCGTTTATCCGCGTTCATCCGTGGCTTGTTCTTTTCTTGCCAGTTATCAGGGTTAATCTGTGTGGCAAATTGATGGCTTGTACACATCTGTGGTTTCGTGTTAAGGTTTATGCGAAATCGCAGGAGGTGCCCACATGGCAGAGGACATCACAACCACCGTTGCACAGACTACACCAGAACCGAAAATCGATGAAGTGAAAGCGCTCGCCGATATCAAGGCGGCCCATAAAAAGATTCTTGCCGAAATCGGCAAGGTATTCATCGGCCAGACAAAAGTCGTCGAAGAGGTTCTCTATGCCATGTTTGCCCAGGGCCACGTGCTGCTGATCGGCGTACCCGGTCTCGGCAAAACCCTCCTGGTAAACAGCCTGGCGCAGCTTCTCGACCTGCAGTTCAAGCGCGTACAGTTCACTCCCGATCTTATGCCGACCGACATCGTCGGCACCGAAATCATCGAAGAGAACATGAAGACCGGCGAACGCAATTTCCGCTTCGTTAAAGGCCCGCTGTTCACGCAGATTCTGCTCGCCGACGAAATCAACCGCACACCGCCAAAGACTCAGGCAGCACTGCTTCAGGCGATGCAGGAACGCAAAATCACCAGCGGCAGCACCACATACCAGCTCGAAGAGCCATTTTTCGTTCTCGCAACGCAGAACCCGATCGAGCAGGAAGGCACCTACCCGTTGCCAGAAGCCCAGCTCGACCGCTTCATGTTCAACGTGCGCATGGAATACCCGCCGCTCGAAGAAGAAATCACGATGGTGCGCGCCACCACCGGCGGCACCGTTGGCAGCCTGAGCCCGGTTCTCGATGGTATACGCATCAGAGAGCTGCAGGAAATCGTGCGTCGCGTGCCTGTTTCCGACCGGGTTATCCGCTATGCCGTGTCAATTGCCGAAGCGACCCGCCCGGGCCGCGAAAAATCAGCCGGCTTTGTCAATGACTTCATCACCTGGGGCGCCGGCCCGCGCGCCAGCCAGTATCTGATTCTCGGTGCCAAAGCCCGCGCCGTGCTGCATGGCCGCTTCTATGTCGCCTGCGAAGATATTCGCGCTCTTGCCTTCGCCGTGCTGCGCCACCGCATCATGCTCAACTTCAGCGCCGAAGCCGAAGGCATCAGCGCCGATACGATCATCGAAAAGATTCTCAAGGCCGTGCCCGAACCCGCCGCCTGAGCCGATAAATGGAAAAAACCCGCCGCATATCGCGATTTCTCGACCCCGAACTGCTGGCTTCCCTGTCTTCAATGGAGATCAGGGCGCGAACAGTCGTCGAGGGCATGATCGAGGGTCAGCATAAAAGCCCGTTCAAGGGCTTCAACGTCGAGTTTTCTGAATACCGGCAGTATGTTCCGGGTGACCCGCTTAAAGACATCGACTGGAAAGTCTACGCCCGCACCGACAAGTTCTACATCAAGGAACACGAAGAAGAAACCAACCTTTCCGGTTATCTGGTAATGGACACCAGCGGCTCGATGTCTTACAAAGGCGCCGGCGCGATGAGCAAAATCGATTACGCCTCGACGCTCGCCGCTTCGCTTGCTTATCTGATGCTGAAACAGCAGGATTCAGTCGGTCTCGTCACCTTTGCCGACGGCCTGCGCAAAATGATCAGGCCGCGCACCGGCATGGCGCATCTCAAGGCGGTCTGCAGCGAACTTGAAGCGACCCGCGCCAGCGAGACCACCAATATCGGCGAAAGCCTCGACATGGTTGGCCAGAGCATGAAAAAGCGCGGCATTTTCATCCTGTTCTCAGATCTGATGGACAACGCCGAGGTCATCATCAAAAAACTGCGCCAGCTCAAGACCCGCCGCCACGAAATCGTGCTCTATCACGTTCTTGACCGCGACGAAATCAATTTTCCGTTCGATGACACGACGATTTTCCGCGACCTCGAAGACCGCAGCGAAATCACCACCGATGCTTTCACCCTGCGTGAAGAATATCTCAAACGGGTGCGCACCCTGCTGAACACTTTCAAGTCAGCACTGCGCAAATCCGGTATCGACTACCTGATTGCCGACACCTCGACACCGCTCGAAGCCAACCTGCGCAGCTTTTTCACGCGGCGTCAGGCTGTAAGTGAGAGGTAAGCAGCCATGAGTTTCATCAGCCCCTGGTTTCTATTCGGCCTGCTCGGCATCGCCATACCGGTGTATCTGCATCTTTACTATCGCAAAACTCCAGTGCGCAAAGAATTTCCGAGCCTGCGGCTGATAAAACTGTCGGTGGAATATGTCGCGCGCCGTCGCAAAATGCGCAACCTGCTGCTGCTGGCGCTGCGGGTGCTGGCCATAATTCTTGTCGTCATGACCATGGCACGGCCGTTTATAGGGCAGAGTGCCAGCGCCGGGGCTTCTTCGGCCACGCCGGCCGCCTTTGTCGTGCTGCTCGACAACTCGATGTCGATGGGCAGTATTCATCAGGGCATTTCGGTTTATAACACCGCCCGGTCACGGGCTCTTGAAATACTCGATCAGATGCAGGCCGACGATCGGGCCACGGTCGGTCTGATCAATGACCCCGGCCGGCTGGTTTTTCCGCAGCTGACCTGGGACAGTGAAGCCCTGAAGAAAAGCATCGCCAACGCGCCCCTGAGCATGGCCGGAACCAATCTCGCCTCGTCGATATTGCCGGCTCTCAAGCTGCTGGCACCGTTGCCGAATTACCGCCGGGCGGTTTACGTGATTACCGACATGACCGAATCGGCCTGGAAACCCTTCGTTGAAAAATACGACCTGGCAAGAGTCGACAAAGGTATCGACCTGATCATGGTGCCGGCCGGTGGCACCGCGCCAGAAAACCTGGCTGTAACCGGCCTCGAAGTCGATGCGCCGGTAATCATGAGCGGTCGTAAGGTTCCGGTCAAAATCAAAGTGGCCAACCATGCGGTTCGGGCTCGCAAAGCCAGACTGACCCTTTCTGTAAACGGTGAGCGCAAGTTCGACCGCGAAATCGAAATCGAAGCCGGTCAGGAAAAGGAAACCACCATCGAGGTTGCCTTTGCTAAAACCGGCATGAATCATCTCGTAGCGGCCCTGCCGGCCGATGCGCTGCCTTACGACGACGAACGGCACATTGCGGCGCGGGTTTTCGAGCCTTGCCGGGTGCTGCTGGTGCGGCCCGACAACAACCCCGGCCAGCCCGAAAACCGCGAGGATATTTTTGTCAGATTCGCCCTGAACCCGCTCAATCGAAGCAAAGAAAATAACTTTGTCGTCGAATCGCGTGGTTCAGGCGAAGTTAAGACCCTCGATCCGAAAAATTACGCGGCCGTGGTGCTGATCAACCAGCGCCATCTCGATGCCGATTTTGTGAGGCGTCTGTCTGACTATCTGCTGGCCGGCGGCAATCTGATAACGTTTCTTGGCGACCGCAGTGAACCTGACTGGTATAACAAGCACCTCATCGACGATCTCGGCGGCGGCTATCTGTTGCCGGCGCGCATCTTCAAGCGGGTTGGCAATGCGGTCAGCAAGACGGTCGGCTATCAGCTCACCGATCTCGATGCCGGCCATCCGGCTTTCAGCCTTTTTGCACGCGATGGCAACGGTGACCCGGGCCGGGCGCAGATTTTTGAATTTTTTCAGGTGCGGCCGAACCCGACCGCAATGTTGCTGAGTCGCATGAGCCACGGTCTGCCAGGTATCGTCGAAGAAAAGCGCGGCCGCGGCCGCTCAATGCTCGTGACCTTTACCGCCGACACCAGCTGGACCAACTGGCCGGTACGCCCTACCTGGCTGCCGTTTCTGCATCAGACACTGATTTCGATGATCACTGCCAGCGATGTCAACATAGGCAGCATCAGGCCAGGAATGCCGGTCTCGGCAACCATCAGCGCCGAAGCCAACGACAAGATAGTTCTCAAACTGCCTGACGGCAGCGAAAAGGCCGTTTCGACGCAGGTCGCCGCCCAGGGCCTGATTCATTTTACGACCCGCGACACCGATCAGGCCGGCTATTACGAAATTCGCACTGGCGGCGGCAAAAATCTGGTCACTGCCTTTGCGGTCAACCCGCCACCCGAAGAAAGCCGCCTCGAACGTATCAATCTGCGAAAAATTCCGCGTTTTATACCGTTGACGCATGAGGCCGGCCGTGGCCCCGGCGTTAAGGAAAAAGTCTCGCGCTTGCGTGATGGCTATGACCTCGGTGGTGCCGCTTTGCTCGTTCTCGCTCTGCTGGCTCTCTTTGAAAGCTGGGCCGCCAACCTCCCCGCCGCTAAAAAGGGGGATTACTGAATGTTTCTACTAAGACTGTTAGGCTTCAATACCGGGCCGATCCGGGCAATCGAATCGGCTGGTCTGCATCTCGGCTGGGGTTGGGCCGGTCTGGTCCTGACCCTGCTGGTAATGCTGCCGATAGCCTGGTTTACTTATCGCTGTGAAGGCAAGAATATTCCGGTCGCAATGCGTCGTCGCCTGCTTTCACTGCGTCTTGTATGGGTATTGCTGTTGGCTCTGCTTTTAACCGGCCCGGTTCTGGTTATTTCGGGCTGGATACCCCAGAAGAACCGGCTGGCGGTGATGCTCGATACTTCGCGCAGCATGAGCATCAAATTTCAGGGTGAATCGCGCCTTGATCGAGTTAAGAAGCTTTTTAACAAAGGTTTTGTCAAAAAAATCGAAGACAAAACGGGCATTTTTCCCGAAGTTTTCAGCTTTGCTGACAATGTTTCGCCGGTTTCACGCCAGGAAGTCGAGCAGTTCAATTTTGCCGCCGAAGGCAACCAGACCGATATCAGCGGTGCCCTGCGCAATCTCATGGGCAATCTCGGCGAGGGCAGTCTGCTTGGTGTCATCATGCTGACCGACGGTGTCAGCACCACCGGTGAAAACCCGCTGACTGCACTCAGCAATATGCGCACGCCCATATATTTTGTCGCACCGGGCGCCGATGGTGAGGCCCCTGATCTGGCTCTGCACCTGCCAAAACCGCCGGCACTCGGCTATCTTAATTCGAGTGTCAGGGTCAGGGGTGAAGTCAGTCTGCACCGTCTCGCCACTTCGGCGGTCGAAGTAACGATTACCCGCGATGGCAAGCCATTCACGACCGCCATTGCCAGTTTTGCTGCCGATACTGGTCGCGCGCCTTTCGCTTTCAGCATTCCCTGTGATACCGAAGGCAGTTTCCGTTTTGAGATGACGATTCCGGGCGTCGCTGACGAGTTGACCGCCGACAACAACAGTGCCGGCTTTCTGCTGAAAGTCGTCAGAGAACGTCTGAATGTACTGGCTTTGAGCGGCCGGCCAACCTGGGACATGAAATTCATCGGTAACGCCCTCTCTACCGACCCGAACGCCAGACTGACGCACTGGGTCAGAATTCGTGATGACCGCTGGGTATGTTCGCGTGATTTCAAGCCCGAGCGGGCGGTAAGTGCGCTGAATCTCAGCGATGATCTGAAGAACGCCGATGTGGTTGTGCTCAATGGCATGCCACACAGCTTTCTGCAGCCGGTTGAAGCTGAACTTATCAAACGTCTCGAAGCTGGCAGTATCGGTATGCTGGTTCTGCCTTCAGGGCAGACCTTTGCAGAGCTTGGCTATGCCGGAACCGAAATCGGCGCGCGCCTGCCGGTCAATATCGGCGATGAGCTCTGGCGCGGCAACCCGGGCAATATGGTGCTGCCATCGAGTGAAACGCCATACAATTTTCTGCGTCTCGTCGACGACCCGATTCAGAACCTTGAATTCTTCGCGACTTTGCCGAAATTTGACGGACTTTATGAATACAGCGGTTTGAAACCCGGCGCCGAAATACTTATCGGATCGACAGTGCGCGGGGCTTCTGATCTGCTGCCGTTCATGCTGCAGAGTCGCGCTGGCCAGGGACATGTGATCATGCTTGCGGGCGGGCCGGTCTGGCCGCTCGGATTCAGGCTGGTGCCGACCGATCGTGGCATTTCGCCATTCTCGGCGATGGTGGTCAATATGTTCAAATGGCTTGCCAACCGACGTGAAGATGCGCAGATCAGTCTCGAACTGCCATCGTCGCGTGGTTACGTTGGGCAGGCAACCAGCGTCAGGGTCTGGGTTCTCGACAGTAAAAACCAGCTGCAGACCAATGCCCAGGTGGCGATTACAGTCAGAGATGAAAAGAACAATGCCAACACCGTTCAGTGCATCGAAACGTCAGAGCGTGGCTGCTATGAAGCCGCTTTTGTGCCGGCTTTCCGTGGCCTGCACAGAATCGAGGCTGAAGCCCGTTATCAGGGCCGGGAACTCGGTCGTACCATCGGTGAAATGCTTGTCGAAATGCCGACCGCCGAATTCGACGAGCCAATAATCAAAGAAGCCATGCTGCGTCAGCTCGCCAGCGAAACCGGCGGCCTGTTCGCCACCGATGCCGATGCTGAAAAAATCATCGCCGCCATCGATTCGGTTCCGGGCCAGAAGCTTGAAAGTCGCAGTCTCGACCTGCGCGACAGCTGGCTGCTGCTTCTGGTTCTGCTGCTGCTGCCCATGGCAGAATGGTATCTGCGCCGCACCGGAGGTTTAAGCTGATGACCAACCCCGCTAAAACCCTTCTTTTTTCACTGCTGCTGCTTGCCATGGCAACGCCTCTGGCGGCGGGCGAGTTCGATCGTATGGTGATACCGAGAGTTAAATACGATGGCGGTGGCGACTGGTATGTCGGCCCGACCTCGATGCCGAATCTGCTCAAGCAGGCGGGCGAACGGCTTAATATGCCGGTACAGGCCGACAATGTCGCGGTTTCTATTTCTGACCCGGAGCTTTTCCGTTACCCGATGCTTTTTCTCACCGGTCACGGGCAGGTGCGCTTCAAAGACCACGAAATCAATACGCTGCTGATTTATCTCGATAATGGCGGATTTTTGTGGGTCAACGACAGCTATGGTATCGACAAATACATCAGACGCGAGATCAGGCGTCTCTACCCCGACCGTGAACTGGTGCTGCTACCAACCGATCACCCGATTTTCTCGATGATGTATGATTTTAAAGACGGGCTACCGAAAATTCACGAGCACGACGCGAAGCCACCGGCTGCCTATGCGCTTTTCGACAAGGGGCGCATGAAAATTCTCTATACTTATGAGTCTGATATCGGCGATGGTCTTGAAGACGCTGGTATTCATCCGAACGATACCCCCGAAATCAGGGAAAAAGCCATGCAGATGGCTCTCAATATCCTGGTTTACGTGATGATGCAGTGAGGTTGCTATGCAGAACGACAACCGGCTGAACCAATTTCTGCGTGAGTTTCCGCAGCTGAAAGAACGCCTGCAGACTCGCCTGACTGCCTACCGTTCGGGCCGGCAGCTGCGGGTCATGATGAAATGCTCTTTCTGGGCCGCCGTTTCATTTTTTATCGGTCTGCTGGTCTTTCTGCTTGCCGAAAGAACGCCGCTGCAGTCAGAGGGTTTCAGACTGCTGGCTTCGGCGGTGCTTTATTACATGCTCTTCTGGTGGCTGTGGCATGCGCTTACAGCCCTTTTCTCGCCCCCGTCGCCAACTGCGCTCGCCGTCGAAATCGAGTCGGCAACCGGCCGCTTCAACACGGGCCTGTCAAGCGCAGTCGAGTTTCTCGCCGGTGACAATGCTGCCAGTGACAGCCGCACTTCTGAGACGATGCGCCGACTCACCATTGCCGAAATGGCAGAAGAGGTCAGCGATGCCGATGTTTCTGCCTCGCTTAAAGCCTTTTCGCGCCGGCGCTCGGCTTATACCATGCTGGTTTTCGCCGTTCTTGCCTGCGTCTGGTATCTTCTTTCACCCGTAGAGGTCGGCATCGGCACGCGCCGCCTGCTGTTCCCGTTCACGGCGATTGCGCCGTGGTCGACTCTGTCTATCGAGGTCGAGCCCGGGCATGGCCTGGCGGCAATGGGCGAAAGTATCGAAGTTTCAGCGGTTCCGAGCCGGCCGGTGACCGAGCCGATCGTTCTCGAACTTTTCGAGCCCGACAAAACCGAAAGCAACCGCGTTGAAATGTATCCCGACACCACTGCCTCGCAGAGCCGCTTTGTCTACACCCTCAACTCGCTGCAGGCATCGCTCGACTACCAGGTGCGCTGCGAAAAGTTCGTGTCACAGAGGTTTTCGATCAAAGTCATGCCGCGGCCGCAGGTTAAGCGCCTGCAGGTGACGCTTTTCCAGCCAGCTTATGTCGCTACCGGCCCGGTCAAACTTCCGGAAAATGCCGGCGACGGCGAGGCCCTGACCGGCAGTCGGGTGCGACTCGATATTTTTGCTGATCAGAAACTGGCGGCCGGCGGTATCGTGCTGCAGGCAGGTGCGACTCAGACCTGCGAAATCCGCAACAGCAGTGAATTCAGCTATGAGTTTGCTCTGGCTACCGATACCAGCTATTCAATTTATCTGCAGAACGAAATCGGCCTGATCAACGAGAAGCCGGTGATTTACAGTCTGAAAGCCAGATACGATGCCTCGCCGACTGTCGAACTGCTCAAACCGGCCGCCGATATCCCTTTCCCGACATCAAAAAGGCTTGATATAAAGGCAGTTGGCCGCGACGATTATGGCATAAAAGCCATGGTTCTTTACTATAGTGTTGGTGAGCGCAGTTCGCTGATTCCGCAAAATATGAAGTCTGATTTCAGGCCGATGCCGGAATACGAAGTCGAATTTCCCTGGATGCTCGATACGCTGGCACTGCAGCCCGGCACCCGGGTCAGCTACTTCGTGCAGGTCGAAGATGCGCAACAGCCGCGGCCGAACCTGGCTTCGACGACGACCTATTTTATCAACATGCCCTCGATGTATGACATGTATCGCGGCGAAGAGGCTTCGCATGGTGAGGTGAGCGAGCAGCTCGAAAAATACCTCGAAAACCAGAAGTTGCGCAAAGAAGTGTTGATGAAGGCCTACGAAGAGATCAAGCACGAAGAGAAGCTCGATTTCGAGGCGCAGCAGGCGATTGAAAAGGCCCTGGAACAGGGTGAAAAATCGGCCAAGGAAGCCGAAGATATTCTCGAAAATTTCAAGAAGCTGCAGCAGAACATGGAAAATAACCCGTTCAGTTCGCCCGAAGCCCTCGAGCGCATGCAGAAAGTCAGTGAACTGATGAATGAAGTGCTCGATGACGAAACGAAAAAGATGATGCAGCAGCTGCGCGATTCGCTGCAGGAAATGAAAATCGATCCGAAAGACATTCAGAAATACGAAGAGGCCTTCAAGATGGAAGAATACCTCAAAGGGCTCGACCGCACCATCGATCTGCTCGAACAGGTACGTGAGCAGCAGAAATTCAATTCGCTCGCCAATGCCATTGAGGATCTGCACAAGCGTCAGGAGCAGATTGCATCGGAAACCGCCGCCCTCAACGAGAAAATGAAAAGCGGCGAGCTCAGCGCCGAAGAAGAGGCGCAGCTGAAAGACCTCAAAGACCAGCAGGAAAAGATCAACAAAGAGCTTGAAGAGCTGCAGAAGCAGGCTGAAGAGATGACCGCGAACCGCAAGAGCGAAGATTACAAGCAGAACCCGGTGCTTGAAGACGTGAAAAATATTCGCGATCAGATGAAAAACGACGACTATCAGAAGCGCGGCGAAGATATCAAGCAGGATATGGCGCAGAAAAATCTTGATTCAGCTGCGGAAAAACAGCAGAACATGCTCAAGTTTCTCGATGCGTTGAAGAAAAATGCCGAACAGATTAACCAGCAGTGTCAGGGTGGTTCTGGGTCGCAGCTCGATCTTTCTGCCTATATCAGGCGGGCGTTGCGGGTTTCGCACGATCAGGAATTTCTTTATCACGAAATCAATGAAATGCCGAACCAGTTTATGCGCGGCCAGCAGCCGCAGATCGAGGGTGTAATCGATCAGGTTTCGTTATTGCAGGTGCTTGTCAAACAGCAGGGTGCCGAACTCGAGGTCGACCTCGATCAGCTGGTAAAAAGCAGTTTCGCTGTAGATCCAACTGCGGTTGAGGCTATCAGGGGCTCACAGCGGCTGTTTTCGAATATTGTCAAAAATCTTGAAGATCGGGCTCTCGACCAGGCCTGGGAAGACCAGCAGGAAATCATTCGCAGCTTCAATCGTCTGGCCGCTGAGCTGATGCGGGCTCAGGATAAATCGGGCAACAGCGGTTCGTCGTCGAACCCGATGGATGCCCTGCAGCAGTTCAAGAACCTTACCCGTCGCCAGCTGAGCCTGTATCAGCAGATGATGAAACGCCAGATGTCACCAGGCGGCCAGTCGCCGGAAGAAATGAAGCGCCTGGCTATGGAACAGCGGCAGATTCGTGAAGCCCTCGAAAAACTGATGCGCGAAAGCCGCCAGCAGATGAATTCAATGGGTCGCCTCGAAGACGTCATGAAAGACATGCAGGACGTCGAAACCCAGATTCTCAACCCCGAAATGCGCCAGAAGGTCGCCGAAAAGCAGAAGTCTATCTATGACCGCATGCTGCGTGCACAGAAAGCGATTAAAGATCGCGATGAAGAGAGCGAAGAACGCAAGGCCCGCAAGGCGAGTGAAATCATCCAGCAGCAGCCTGATAAGCCGATCGGCGAAATTGGTTCAGATACGAGAGATCTGAGCAAAGACTTCACCGGCGACCTGAAAGAGGAGTTTCCGCCGTCGTATAAGCCGCTGCTGAACGATTATTACAAATCCCTGAATATCTACGGGGGTGAAAAATGAGAAAAAAAACGTCATTCCCGCGCATTTTTCTGTCATTCCCGCGCAGGCGGGAATCTGAAGATGTTTTTGATATGCCTGTTTTCGCAGGCATGACGTCGAGAATTGCCGTGCTTCTGATATTCATGTTTTTCGGCCTTGCTCTGGTGGTCGAAGCGCAAAATCTGACCTATTCGCCCGAAGCGGCTGATCTGTATCAGAATGCCATGGGGGCGCTGCGCATGCGCCGGCTGAACCTGGCGCGCCAGCAGCTGAAAGAAGTCATGGAAAAATACCCCGGCGACGTACATGCTTCGTTGGCGCGTCGGCAGATTGCCGCGATCATGCGCGACCAGAAAGAATTCGAAGCGGCGATCGAGCTGCTCAACGATATTATCGCCAAAGACCGATCTGAAGACACTGTGCGCATGGCCCGTGAAGAGCTACTCGACATTCTTTTCGAACTGCAGCGTTTCAGGCAGGGTATCGAACTGATTGAGGGCTGGCGCAAAGGCAAGGAACAGGATGTGCTGCTTGGCCGACAGCTGGCCCGTTTCTATCTGCAGGCCGGCCGCAAGGATGAAGCCTGGCTGCTGCTTGAAACCTTTGTCGAGACCGGCAATGCTCCTGATGCCTTCAAAGAACTTCTCGACCTGGCAGTGCGTACCGGCGAGGTCGAAAAACTGCTCAATACACTCGAAACCCGGCGAACCCGCTACCGCAGCGAGGTTTTTGCCGAATATGCCTCTGAGTGTCATATAGCGCTCGGGCGCAAGGACAAGGCAATTGCGGCAATTCTTGAGGCTGGTGAACAGCTGGATTTTAGTCTGATGCTGCTGCGCAAGCTGGCCGATCTCTATACCGACACGAATGCGATGGAAAACGCCATAACCACACATGAGCGGGCCTTGAAAATTTTGCCCGACGACTGGGTGACACTGCGCAAACTCGGTCATTGCAGGTTCGTGCTCGGACAGAAGAAAGAAGCGATCGAAACCTGGCGCCGGCCGCTGGGTGGCGGCAGCATGCCGGCCCGTGAATTTTTTACCGAGTTTACTACCGTACTGATCGAGCATCAGCTCTACGAAGAAGCGCTGCAGGCTTTCGAAGAAGCCCGCAGGATGCTGCAGGACCCAACCCTGTTTTCAGAAGAGAAGGCCACGGTTCTCGATGCGGTGAATCGGCCTGCCGAAGCGCTCGAAGAATACCTGCATGTTCTGACTGCCGGCATCTACAAGCCGGAAGTTTTTGACAAGCTCTACGAAAGCACGGCTCCGGGGTTTTCACTCGAAGAGCGGCTGCTTAAGCTGCGCGAACAGACGCAGAACCCGGCGATCATGCAGGCCCTGCTTGAGTTCTATTTCAGGCGTGCCGATGCGCGCGATATCGATAAGATTGAAACGATTGTCAGTGAGGCTGTCGGCGGCTTTGATTACGCATTTTACGAGCGCCTCAAGCAGGAAGCTCTGCTGATTCCGACCGGTTTTCACTTCGACCTGGCCGAAAAGGTCATGAATTCACGCCCCGAATCGACGGTAGAGCTGATGCTGGCTGACCTGCTGCTGCGTATGGCACCGCACGAAGACGCCTGGGAAGCCAGGGCCTACGACAATGCCAGTCGCATCGTCAAAGAGCGCGGTGTTGCAGATGCCGATCTCAAGGCGACACTGCTTCTGGATCTGGCGAAATTTGCCATCGAACAACGCAATGATCTGGCTGCCGCCCATGATTTCATCGATCGTATTCTGCAGACCGATCTTCTTCAGGCTGTGCCGTCAAAGGCAGTTTTTGCGGCTCTGCTGAAAGCCCGTGTGCTGGTTTACGAAGAAAAATTTGCGGCAGCTGAATCATTGCTGAACGAACTGGGGAAGAAGCTTGAAAACCCCGATTTTGAAGCCATGGATATGGGTGCTGCTGACCGCCAGGACCACATCAGCCTGCATCAGATTGAATCGGCCCGCCTTGCCATGCATCAGGGCGATTATCAGAAGGCCCTGGGCGAGCTGAAAAAGATTGTCGAAGATACTTCAGAAGGTGACTACGTCAATGATGCGCTCGAAATGGCTCTGTTCATTACGCGGCGCTCTATTGGTGATTTTGACCTGCTGAAACGCTCACTCAAGGCCGAACGACTGACTCATGCCGGCAAACTCACCGAAGCGGCAGGCGAAATCAGTGAAGCGATCAGCAAAAATGCTTCAGCAACGGCTCTGGTAAGCGAGATGCAGGCCGATCTGATTCTGCTGCGGCAGAATGCTTCTGACACCGCTGAACTGCTGCAGGAAATCGAAAAATATGCCAAAGATAACCCCGCCGGCTTCAAAACTGCCGATCTGCTTGAGCTGAAACTGCGTCTGCAGAGGAAAAGCCAGGTGCCGGAGGCTGAGATCAGAGAGAGTCTGCAGACTTTCGTCGAGACTTTTCCCTCAGATCTTCGCAGTGGCCGCTACAAAAAGATTCTCGCGGCCATGCACGGCAAAAACAGCAAGGAGGAAAAGAAATGACCGATTCTGGCAGTTGTAGAGCCCGAAATCAGCTGTTTCTGACGGTTTGTCTGCTCTGTTGCGCCTTGATGGGCGCATTGCCGGTTCAGGCTCAGAAACTGCTGATTCCGATGGACGACTCGCAGTCTGATCATCTGCGCGGCTATGGTGTAACTTACTGGGTGCTCGACAAGACCGGCACCGATGTTGAGTGGCTGCTGAACTATCGCAGTGGCTCGTTTCTGACCGAAGATCTCCCCGAGATCCGTGAGCGGGCGAGAACCGCCGGTGTTACGGTCGAGGCGGTTTCTGACGCTAAGGTGGCTCAGATTTACGCACAGATCGAAGAAGAGAACATGGAAAAGGTGCTGCTCGAAAAGGCTCCGAAAGTGGCTGTTTATTCGCCCGATTACGCCGAGCCCTGGGACGACGCGGTTACGCTTGTGCTCAACTATGCCCAGATACCGTTCGAGAACTTCTACGACGAAAAGGTGCTCAACGGCGAGATAAGCAAATATGACTGGGTGCACCTGCATCACGAAGATTTTACCGGCCAGTTCGGCAAGTTTTATGGCTCGTTCAGGTTCGTCGACTGGTACCGCAAGCAGGTTACCCGTGCGCAGCTCGAAGCACAGAAGCATGGTTTCAAAAAGGTCAGCGAAATGAAGCTGGCGGTGGCGCGCGGTATCAAAAAATTCGTGCTCGACGGCGGCTTTCTTTTCGCGATGTGTTCGGCGGCAGACTCTATCGACATTGCGCTTGCGGCTAACGGCGTTGATATTGTTGCCAGAGAGCTCGACGGCGACGATGTCGATCCTCTTGCCCAGAGCAAGCTTGATTACGACCAGTCTTTTGCCTTTAAAGATTTTAAGATCATCACCGACCCGATGATTTATGAATTTTCTGATATCGACGTTTCGAATAACTACAGCGGCGATGCCGGCACCATGCGTCTGTTCGAGTTTGCCGCCAAAGTCGACCCGATCCCGACAATGCTTACCCAGAATCATCGCAACGTCATCGATGGTTTTTTCGGGCAGACGACGTCTTTTCGCAAGTCACTGCTCAAGCCGTACGTTGTCGTGATGGGCGATAACAACGACGGCGTTTCGGTCAAATATATCCGCGGTGATATGGGAAAGGGTTTTTTCAGCTTTTACGGCGGTCACGACCCGGCCGATGTCAGTCATATCGTTGGCGAAGGCCCGACGCGGCTTGAGTTGCACAAAAACAGCCCGGGTTACCGCCTGATCCTCAACAATATTCTTTTTCCGGCGGCAAAAAAGAAAGAAAGAAAAACCTGACCGCACATGATCTCATTATTTCTGCATCTGCTGGTGCTGGCATACGGCACGGTCAACCTTTGCGGCTCATTCAAACTGGTGCCGCTCGCTTCGACCGTTCTCTGGTTCTTTGCTACGCTGGTGATAATGGTGCGCTGGTTGCCGGATTACGTTGACCGCGAAACTGCCGCCGGCCGGGTGCCGTCTTTTATCGGCACCCAGGAAAAATTTCTCTGGGCCGTGGTTGTCTGGATACTTCTTCTACATGTCCTTGCCAACCCGGCAGAGCTGATGTTTCCGGCGTATGTTGCCAGACTGCCGCAGATTCTGCCGATGCTGATTTCTCTGGCTCTCTATCTGGGCTTGTCTTACCCGGCAATGTTCGAAATGTATCGTCTTTTTCGGCCGATTCTCGACCCGAAGCAGAGCAGCCGTGATTTTTTCAGGGCACGCATGACCGTGCCGATTCTGTTTTTTCCGCCGATCATGTTCTGGATGCTGATTGAAGACCTCAGCAGCGGCGGCATGGAAGCTCTGGTCGAGATCAAACTCATGGCAGTGGCACCGATTTTCTTTATCGCCCTTTATCTGGTCTCGCCGCGTTTGTTCAACTGGGCCTGGCGTGCCGAAGACAACGACTACCCCGAACTCGAAACCGCTATCAGAAAAATGTCTGAACGGGCCGAAACACCGGTTTCGGGCATAAAAATCTGGGACACTTTCAATGAGCCGGTGCCAAATGCTGCGGTTGCCGGGCTGTCGGCGCGCTATCGCTATGTTTACATCACGCGCTATCTGCTGACCATTTTTTCGGCCGGGCAGGTCGAAGGGGTCGTGGCTCACGAACTCGGCCATCTGCGGCTCGGGCATGTGGCGACTTACATGCTCTACTCGATCAATCTCATTCTCGTGTCGGTTCTATTCAAGCTGGGTGTCATCGCCTGGCTGCCGCAGTATTTTATCGACTCGACCTGGGCTTCGTTTGCCGAAATGGTGTTTTTTCTCGGCATATTTGCCCTGACTTTTACAGCTCTGGCGCGTTACAGCGAATTTCAGTCAGATGCTTTCGCGGTGGCGGTCACCGATGCCGACACTTTTGCGTCAGGCCTCGAGCGGCTTGACAGCATGATTATGCCGCCGCCGTCATTTATTCCGCACTGGTTGCTGACACATCCACCGATTCAGGATAGAATAGACCGGGCGCGCAAAAGTGGCGGCACGAAAATAGGCGACCTTCTGCGCCGGGCACGAAAGATCAGGCTGGGCCTGCTGGCTTTCGGGCTGGCAATGATGCTCGCGGCATCTTTCCCCGGCAGGGCGGTTCTGCAGATTTCATATCTTTATGATGCAGTTCAGGCAGGAAACTGCAGACTCGCGGTGAGTCAATACAATTCCCTGCCTGAATGGCTGAAACAGCACCCACTGGTGCTTCAGGAAGCCGGCAAACTGGCAGCAGGCTGCAGAAGCCCGTTGCTGGCAGTCGCGGTGGCAGCCGAAGCGACGCTGGGGCTGCGGCTGGTTCCGGTTTCAGAGATACTTCATCATGCGGGTGCGCCAGAAGTTACTCTTGACTTCGAGGTCATGAAGCTTGTTCTGAAGTCTCTTGACCTCTGGTGAATTCATGGCGTATCCCTGTTGAAGAAGCTTTTCGATCATGTCAAGACTGCGCTCAGTTAGTTCAGAGTATTTCTGAATCTGGGCCATGACAATTTTTTCATCTTCCGGAGGGGCAATGGAAGAACTTATAGAACGCGTTTCTGACATAGAAGGGTCTCCTGTCATACGTAAAATATGGCAAAACACTTATCGGCAGGTACTTGCCGTCTGTTTAGCCTGCTGTATGTTTTTAACTGCAGCCCGTTCAGAAGCGCAGGACGAGCGCATCAGCCGCTACGAATTCGTTTCTGCCGTGTATGAGCGCGTCTATAACCGCAAGTTGACCCAGCTCGAAACGGTTAACAGCGGTCTGATCGATGCATTCGACGACGGCAGCTATCATCTCGAATTTTCGATCTCGCGTGGCATGGCTGTCGAAGCACTTTACCGCCTCAGTATTCAGGCTGGTACCGCTGCCCGCCTGCCACGGGCTTTTGCCGACATTACACCCGGCTCGATTTTTTTCAAACCTCTGGAAACGGTCGGCGGCGCCTTTCTACCCCTGAAACGCGGCCGTTTCGAGCCAAACCACCTGATGAACCGTCAGGTGCTGTTTCATGCCGTCAAAACACTCATCGATAAAGGCGTTCTCAAACAGGAAGACCGCTCGGAAATGAAAATTCTGCCGGCCTTCGAACCGGTTAAAACCGTCAGCGCCGGCCCGGCCGTCGATATCTCAGTTTCTTCAGCTGCCTCTTCAGCAGATTCCGCTGGCCTGGCAAGTGCGGCTGATTCGATTCAGCAGCAGATTCATGCGATTTCCCCCGAGCTGGGCTTTAAAGAGAGACCGATCGCCGACGGGCAATATAATGCCGCCGCCTACAGTCGCATTGCAAAGGCCGATGCTCGGGTCGCGCCGCAGCAGATGAATCCGCAGACGATGTCGAGCATCGAAGATGCCAGCAACGCCATGGCCGATGTCACAGCCCTTTTCGAAAGACTTGGTGGCTCGATCATGGAAATGACCTCGACTTACCCGTCTAACCCTGATGATGAACAGATCCTGCGCTCAGGGCTCGCCAAGATCGAGGCGGTTATCGATACGGTGATGAACCGTTTTGAATATTCAAGACTGCAGCTTTCGACCGTAATTGCGGTCGATCCGGGCCAGGTAAAAAAATGCGAAAGGCTTAATCGACAGCTTGAATCAACCATGGAACAGGCAAAACTTCTGAAAAAACGCATTGCTGCGCGCCTTGCCGAACCGCAAAAAGAAACTGTCGATGAAGACTCAGTTGCTCAGCCAAAGGAAAAATCAGCCAATGAAGAACTTTAAACTGTTTGCGATCGTTATGCTTCTGTCGGGCTGGGCGGCAACGGCAGCCCAGGCAGCCAACCCGGTCGTGCGCTATTTTTCGCGTCTGCTCGACGAAACGCGCGCTGAAAAGGCGATTGACGAGCTTTTGCTGCAGCAGTTTTCGAGCGAAATGCCCGAAAATATTCATATTGCCTCTGATTCGGCATTGACCGCGCGCATGCGCAAGCTTGCCGAAAACAGTTCCAGACCCGACATTGCTTTTCAGGTGCTCGTGATCGAGAGCGATGTCGTCGATGAGATTCCGATGCCCGGTGGCACTCTGCTGCTGACTTCGGGCTTATTGTCTTCGGCGACAGGTGATGAACAGCGCGATTTTATTCTCGCCCGAAACATCATGCATATCGTTCTCAAACACCCGATGCGCCTGATCAAGCAGGAGGGCCTTTACCCGGCTTTACTAAACCAGCTCAAGCTTGTGCCGGAACGACGCAACCGTGAACAGATGCGCACCCTGGTGCGTGATTATCTGCGCAATATGGCTAAGATGAACCATAAAAAAGCCGATCTGCAGGGAATCCTGCTGACCAGCTCGCCCGAGAACACGCGAAAGGCTGCGATCTCTCTGCTCGGCAGTTTTTCGGTGCGACTCTGGCCGGTTTCTTCATGGGATACCGGCGATTTGCCTTCACGAATCAGCGAACTTGAGAAATTGAAACTCCCGGAATAGAATTGCTGCATGCTTCTTGATCAGCTCATGAAAAACCCGCGGGAAGCCGTCAGGGCACCTGATGGCTGGACCCGCCGCACCGCTCTCGCCGTTATGGCCAGAGAGCCGGTTCCGGCCGACCGCGAGATTTTCGAAGACTTTGTCGACAGCGATGACACCACCGTCTCGCTGCTCGCTTTTCTGGGGCTGAAAAAGCTTTTTCCGGCGACCATCGCCGTCAGACACGTCTGGCAGGAAATGTTCGGCGAATCGGTCGATCTGCTGGCCAAACGTGCCTGTACCGGCCCGGCGCAACTGCGCATCGCAGCTCTCAAGGCGCTTGCTTTTGCCCCCGAACATCTCAGCTTCGGTCTGGTCGAGCGGGTGCTTGAATCGCTGGATACGCCGCTGACCCACGAAAGTATTCATGCCGGCCAGTCGCCGGCTCTGACACTGGTGCAACAGCCGCAGAATTTTTTCCTGCCCGAGGGTTTTGCGGTGCTTCTCGCCTCATTGCCGGGAGGTCACAACCGCGTCAACCTTTTGCGCCGCGAACTCGGCTCTAATGACCCGATGCGTCTGCTGCCGGTGCTGATCGCGCTGCAGCTGAACCCGGTCGCTGAGCTGACCGATCAGGTATTGCTGCTCGCCCGCTCGGCCGAAAAACGGGTGGCACTCGAAGCGGCCCGCGCTCTGCTTGCCTGCGGTGGCAGCAAAGTTTATCTTGTTATTCTTTCATTGCTGAAAGAAGCGGCTGACCCGCAGCGCAAGGCCTGGCTGCTGCCGCTTGCCGCCAGCACCGGCCGCGAAGAAGTCTGGCCGGTAATCGTAAATTACGCTGCCAGTGAAGATTCTGGTCTGGCTCAGGCGGCACTGCATGCTGCCGATACTTTTCCGGCGCCGGTCGAAGCCAGATCTGAGGTCTACCGCAGTGCAATGCGCAGCGAAGACCCGGCGGTTGCCTGTCTGGCGGCCCAGCTCGCCTGGCATACCGGTTCGATGAAGGCCTTGCGGCTGCTCGAAAGACATATAGGCAGTGAATCGCGACAGCACCGTGCTGCGGCGGCTGCCGCTCTCGGTCATGTTTCGGCCGAAACCGCGGTGCCGATTCTAGCCGCCCGCTTCGACAGCGAAAAGAGTGGTGATGTGATCAGGCAGATGATTTTGAGTCTGCGCCGTCTTCTGCCGCAGGTGCGCGGCAATCTGCGGCTGCACGATGTGCTGTTGCCATGGTTCTCGCGTCTGTTCAAGTCTACCGATGCTTTCAGGCGCAGCCAGTGTGCCATTCTCTGTGGCCTGATCGGCCGACCCGCCGAAGATCTGGTGATTCATGCCCTTGAGCGTGAGCATCACCCGCATGTAATTGCCTCACTGCTGAGTGCGCTTGGTAATTGCGGCTGCAACCGGCTGCTCGTCTATTCAAGGTTTCATGACCACGCCGATTCGCGTGTCAGAGCCAACATGATTGCGGCGATGCTCATCTGTGGCAGTGAGGCGGTTGCCTATTTTACCAGCGCTCTCAAAGACATGGCACCGCGCGTGCGCGGTGCCGCTGCCAGAAACCTTTTTCTGCTCGGTCAGCTCGATATCGTGGCCACGTTGAACCGCATGCTGCTGGTGCCAGAGCCTTTGTCGGTGCTGTCGGGCTGCTATGCCCTCGGTCAGCTGCTGCGCATTCAGCCGCCGATGCTCAACCCCGACCACCCGCTGCCGCTGGCCGTTTCACGCCGCACTTCGGTGCAGCTGAAAAACCGCCAGCACGGCCCGTCGATGCTCAACGTGCCTGAACTGGCCGCAATTTTTAACGAGATGGCGATTGTCGGCGGCAACCGTCAGAAATTGATCTGGCTGCTCGAAG
Source organism: Candidatus Rifleibacteriota bacterium (assembly GCA_024710355.1). GTDB lineage: Bacteria > Muiribacteriota > Ozemobacteria > Ozemobacterales > Ozemobacteraceae > Rifleibacterium. The sequence continues at coordinate 96,694 of JANJUX010000033.1, read as the reverse complement.
AAAAACACCGGCGTTACCCGGCTTCATACCCGGTGCGGCGTATGCTGGCAGCCATGCTGGCGATCGAGGGCGAAAACGAACGGGCCGCTTCGCTGCTCGAAGTCTGTCTGAGCGAAAACCCCGGCGCGCTTGCCGACGTTCTCGACGCCTACCGCCTCGCGATGCGCCTCGGCAACCTCGACCGGGCCACTGATTTCGGTGAGCGGGCCAAATCGCTTTATGCCTCGCTGCTTTACGGCTGCCTCGAACTCTGTCGTTCCCTGCGCGGTTCAGGTGCCGAAATGATGCTGCAGAAGCTGCATCATCTCAGCGAGCCCTCGATGAACCTCTATAACGCCATGATTCAGCTGAAAGTGCTTGAAAACGATCAGGAAACCGTTCTCGAACTGATGTCAGAACTGCTTCTGGCCCGCCCCTTCAATGCCATGGTCGTGCGCAAACTGGCCGCCATGCTTCCCGAATCCTTCTCAGAGCTGCGTGGCTCCCTCGAAGTCTACGCCGCTTCCCTCCCCCCTGGTTTGGGGTCGGACCAGTGAAAACACTGATCAACAAAGAAAAAATACACAAAAAAACGGCCTTTTTTTCTCCTTAGAGGGCCAATTTTCACCCCAAAAACAGCGTTTTAAGATTCTTGGTGCAGAAAAAAACAAAGTCGCTGTGCGACTTTGCTCTGAGGTTGTGCAGGAATTGAGGCTTTATTTTGCCTGGATGTTTGAGAAGTGATGACTATTACTAAGTTTGTGGTTAGTCAGATTGAATGTTTGAAATCGTTAATATAAACGACCCGATGTTAATCGTTACAACTGCTGTTTTGTTTATGCCAGCAACGTATTCATCGGGCCAGGGGAAAGAAATATTACGATCTGACCAGTTGGCGCTGTCTGGGTCGATGTAATAAGTTTTCTGTGTGCCGGTCAGGTTGTTTGTTGCTGTAACAGATATGCTTCGATAAATATTTAACGGGGCGCTGTAGTCAGTTTTAACACCAAAGTTGAGGCCGTTGATCGAAAAAGTCTGGTTGTTGCTGATAACACTGTTTCCAGACGGACTCCATGAAGTTAATTCCGGAGCGACAACAAAAAAGCTGTTATTAGTTATGGTGCGGTTATTGATGGTCAATTCGATGGTTTTCTGACCGGCGGCATTGAAGTCTGGTACTCTGACTTCTATTATACCGTCAGCCCAACTTACCACCTGGGCGTAATTTCCGCCGATTCTGATCTGACTGGTTCCCTGGCTCGTAATCTGGCTGCTGCCAAAACCACTGCCATAAATGTAGATTGGTGCGCCTATATTATCAGAGGTCGGGTTGATACCAGTTATCGATGGCAGTATCAGGTTGAAGGTGCTGCTTACGTAAGTGCTGCTGCTTTTCCAGACGGTGACGCCGACCTGGCCTGAGCTGGACTGCGAAAGAGTGAGGTTGGTCGGTACCGTGCAGGTGATACTGCTGTCGGTCCAGTTCGAAACCGCCGCCGTTAAATAATTGCTTTGCTGGGCCAGATCGTAGAAAGTGACATAAGCGCCTTGAACCTGCGAAGCGCCAAAGCCCTGACCGCTGATGGTAACGACCGTGCCCGGGTTGCCGCTATATGGGCTGATGCTGAAGATACGCATGTTGTTGGAAACATTTATTGGTGCATTTGAAGTGACATTGTTCACAGTTACCCTGAATCTCTGCGCATCAATAACTGCAAACGGAACGGTTACCTGTATCTGCGTGTCGGTCCAGATAGTGGCGTTGTATATCTGGCCATCATAGGTTACGTAGCTTGTTGAAGTTGGTGAACCGAAAGCAATGCCTGTGATAGTCGCAATGGTGGAACTCCCTGCGCTATCGGTAGTGACAGTGCTGATGGTCGGAGCTGTGACGATCGTGGTTGGCTTGGAACTACCACCGCCACCACCGCAGCCGGCTGTCAGAACGCTGATGATTAAAAGGCAGGCAATGATTAGATTTTTCATAATCCTGATTATAAGAACGCTTTGAAAAAGCGTCAATGGTACCCCCGCCGGATTTGCAACGTTTTAAAGCCCGCGCGCTTGTGAAAATGTGATACAATAATTGAAATAATAAATACTGATTGACGACAACATTAACAGCAGAGCTGGCTCGCAGGTTTAAAACCCTGGTTTTGTCGCACTTTTCATCCCTTTAAGGGAAAGGGCGCGCCGGGGTTGGCAACTTTTCGCGGCCGCCCTGCTACCATGCGGAGCAGCAGCAGTGACAATCAAACTGGCACCCAAGGCATTGAAAGACCTTTTCCCTACCAGTATTCTTTTTCAGACAACATTCTGGGGGCAGGTCAAGGCGCGTATCGGCTGGGAACCGAGAGCCTTCGACATCAGCCACGCTGGCGGCAGAAGCGATGTGCTGCTGCTGAATCAGCCCTTTGCCGGCAATCGCATTGCCGCATACATACCACAGGGCCCGGAATACGCGCCGCCGCCAGAAAATTATGGCATCTACCTCGAAGAGCTTGCCGAAAAACTGGTTCCGCACCTCGACGCCAAAACCGCCTTTATCCGCTTCGATCTGCCCTGGCTGTCACCCTTTGCCGGCGATGATTTTCTGCATCCGACAATTCCTGAAGCCCGAATCCAGGAAATGCGCATGAATTTCGGCACATCTTCGTACAACTTCATCAAGTCGGTCAATGATATGACGGTCGCTTCATGCATGCTTGTCGATATTACTCCCGACGAAAAGATAATTTTGGCGCGCATGAGACCGAAAACCAGATACAACATCGGCCTCGCCGAACGCAAAGGCGTGCGGACTTTTCAGGCCAGCATCGAACATCTGCCGGCATTTTACGAGCTCTATCTGCAGACTGCCGGTCGCAATAAGTTTCTCGTCTGCGATTACGAACATTTTCATGCCCTGTTCTCGGTAATAGAGCAGAACAATCAGAACACTGAGGTGGTGTTTCTCCTGGCAAGCCACAACAGCGACCTGCTCGCCGGTGTCATCATGGTTATTTCAGAAAACACCGCCCTGTTTTTGTTTGGCGCCTCTGCCAACAACAAACGTAATTATATGGCCTCCTACGCCGTTCACTGGGAAGCGATCAGGCAGGCCCGGGCCCGTGGCTGCACCGAATACGACATGGGTGGTGTCTCGCCCGGCGCCGCCTCCGATCACCCGTTTTACGGCCTGTATAGTTTTAAGTTGGGCTTTGGCGGACAGATGATTCACCGCTCGGGCACCTGGGACTTTCCCCTCGATAAAGATGCCTATACCGCCTTTCGCAACGCCGAAACAATTTTGTGTGGCCTCGGCGGCTGATAAAATAAAAAGGCTTTTTCAGACAGTTTCATCTGCGGGGCTTGTCGACCACTTCGTAGTTCCATTTAAGCGATGCCGCTGAGAGGTCGAGTTCGTCCGTGCGAGCAGAGAGTGAGCAGATGGCGCCATGGGTGGGCGAAGAGCTCAGAACGTTGCAACGACTGATATGCTTGCTACCCTCTTGAAAAGGACAAGAGCCCTCTGTCATTACAATCTTGTCGCGGCTGCGGCAAAAATGACGCGGTGCCTGGCGGTTAAAACTTTGCAAAGTTAAACATAGAAGCATTGTTTCATGAAATACAGCCGCCCGAAAAAATGGTGCCAGAGCCTTCTTGATCACGATTTTCGGTTGTTGCTGAAAAATATGGCATGCAAGTTGCTTTAATGTTTCACGTGTAACCGTGACGATATCGTGCTCGCCCTGATCGATTGTTCCGGCAGCTCACGCTAAGTCTGATAACTTCAGCGGCCTGGCCTGTCGCTTAACATTGATCGGTCTGATCGATGATGTCGGCTCCCGGAAACCTTGTCTGTGTCTTTTTGACCGCAAAATCACAATTTAACAGGTTTCTGTTGCTGCCTGGCAGCAAACATGAAAAGGAGTCCATCATGTACAAGATTCAATTCATCGGCGTCGGAAGTGCCTTTACCACCCGCGAATACTACCAGTCTAACGCACTCGTCATTGCCTCCTCAGGCAAGAAACTGTTGATCGACTGCGGCACTCATGCCCAGTTCGCCCTTGAAGAGCTCGGTATCAACAATAGCAATCTCGGCAAAGAGATCGATGGCGTCTACATCTCGCATCTGCACGCCGACCACATCGGTTCGCTCGAGTGGCTGGCCCTGGTGACCTACTTCAATCCTGCCTTTCAGAGGCCCAAACTGTTCGGTATTCAGTCATTGATGTCTGATCTGTGGAACAAAAGTCTGCGCGGTGGCCTCGAAACCCTCGAAGGGAAGATTGCGAACCTGACCGACTACTTCGAATGCCACCCGGTGCGCATCAACAACTCGTTCGTCTGGGAAAACATCCGCTTCACTCCGGTGCAGACCGTGCATGTCGTCAGCGGCATGCAGATTCAGCACAGTTACGGCCTGATGATTCAGGAAATCGGCTCTGATCATCGTGTCTTTCTGACCACTGACACCCAGTTCGCTCCTTATCAGATGCGCAAATTCTACGACCAGGCCGATCTGATTCTGCATGACTGTGAGACCGCACCGTTCAAATCTGGTGTTCACGCACATTACGACGATCTTAACGGTCTGCCTGAAAAAGTGAAAGCCAAAATGTGGCTCTACCACTACCAGCCAAAACCACCTCAGGACTCGATTAAAGACGGTTTTCTCGGCTTTGTGAAAAAAGCTCAGGTAATCACCATCGAAAACAAAAAGACTGAGGCCGAGCCCGAAACCGTTCAGGCCGCAGCCTGATCGTTTTCAACAAGGGATTTCGTAAATATATAACTGAATATTTCTCACCGATTCGGCGGCGCAGCCTATCAGCCGGCTTCTCTCTGCGCCTTGTTATAGAAATTTTCAATATCATGAAAGGAGGTGCACAGTAAGGCTTTTGTCGGCTTAACTGACCTGCATCATCTCGTTCATGCCCGGTTCTGAATCAGAAGCCCCCGCAGATCGCGGGGGCTTCGCATTTCTGAAGAGTTGAATGCAATTTCCCCGTTATTCGGTGCCACGATCTGGACAGATGGCCCGGTAATTCATATGATTGTACAGATAAGGAAGAACAAAATATGAAAACTAACCGTCTGTCAGTAATGCTTTGTCTGCTTCTGATCTTTTCGTCGGTTCAGCTGTGGGCTGGTTCGCTCGATAGTGCCTATCAGAACTATGTTTCTGCCTATAAAAAATATCAGAACGCTGTTTCGGCAAATCTTGCCAAATCCGAAATCGATGCGGCCCTCTCTGAATATCGCAGCGCCAGAACTGCTTACGAAGCTTTTCTCAACAAAAGTTCTGCTGCCGACACATCTGAAAAGCAATCTGACAGTAAAATTTCTGAATTCGACTCCGGCTCGGCCGGCGTTGATGACTCTGAAGAAGTTGGCAGTTCAGATTCTGAAAGAAGTCTGGCCAAACTTGTCGCTGTTCTGCCCGCCGAAATAAAGCCTCTGGTCGAAACTCTTAAGCGCACCAGCTCAAAGGCAGAAGCCGCCGGTATCGTTGCCAGCATCGAGAAGTATCTTGAAGCCCGACCACAGTCAAATCACAAAGCGCTTTTACAGTATGAGATGGCGTCGGCGCTCGATCGCCTGGCCATTGACGTGAAAAAAGCCGAACAGCTTTTCACCGAAGTCAGCAAAAACTCTGCCGACAAAAAGATTGCCGGCTGGGGCGGCCTGGCTCTTAATTATTTAAAGGCAAAACAATACAAGACGCAGTGGAGCCAGGTAATGGCCGGCAAGTTTGCCGAGATGACCAATGCTTTCAACAGCTATAACAGTTCAAGCTGGCTGGCTTTTCCGGTTAAGGCGGTCAGAGGCTCGGTTTATCTGGCGAAATCCGTTTCATACATAAACACCCAGAACAAACATGAAGATTTTCTGTTGGCATTTGAATCGGCTCAGGCGCCTTTCGTCAGCAATGTTGAGACGGTTTTTGCACAGTATCAGGCCACCAGAAGCGAGCCTGAAAATAATGCCAGAATCAGACTCATCTACAACAATTACCAGTCATGGTATGCGCGCTGTAAAATCATGAGCGAAGCCCGCCAGAGCCTTGATATTCAGTATTTCATTATCGAAAACGACGCCTTCGGGCTGGGTCTGCTCGGCATGGTTCTCAAAAAAGCCAGAGAAGGCATAAAAATCAGACTTATGGTCGATGTGCGCGGTTCTAACAAGCTGAGCCTGAAAGTTATGGCCAAGGGCTATCTTGAAGAACTCGCCAAACTTCCCAATGTTAAAGTAAAAGTCTACAATCCTTTTCAGGCAAGTCTGATCGGTGCTATAACCGATTTGCGCCGCGTTATTTCAAGCAATCACGACAAGATTCTTATCGCCGACGGTCGGTATGCGATTATCGGTGGTCGTAACATTGCAGATGAATACCTGGTCGACGCTATCGATGACGCAAAAGCCTGGCGCGACACCGATGTGCTCATCGACAGCGAAACGGTGGCGTCACAGCTGCAGACTGCCTTCGAAGAAGAGTTTAACATTCTGAAAGCTTTTGAAATTGGCAAATCGCTGCTTGGCATGACCGGCTATCGAACTTTGCAGATGGAAATCGGCTATGCCGCCATGGATGCAGCGCTCAACCTGCGCGGGCCACTTCCGGTAACCAGTCGCTTCAGCACCCAGGCGGTAATTTTGAAAAAGCTTAACGACCAGTTGAGCGGTTACAAGAATATGACGGGCTTTAACGATTTTGATCTGTCTGAAAATTCGCACAGCTGCCCGGTGCATATCCTCGACAGCAACTCGATTTCGGGCCCCCGCAACGATATCACCGAGAACATTGTCAAATACATTGACGGCAGCCGTCGCGAGATAATCATTCAGAATCCTTACGTTGTTCTTACCCCAAGGGCTGAAGCGGCTCTTAAACGTGCTGCCCGCCGAAAGGTGCCGATTCTGGTTCATACCAACAGCCCGCAGACTTCAGACAGCTTTCCTACCGAGGCGATGCTTTACCGCGACTGGAGAAGCATTCTGCGTGACATGCCGACCATGCGCATTTTTGCCAGGGTGAACGAGGGGCAGCTGCATGGCAAGAACTTCGTTTTTGACCGCAAAATCGGGGTGGTCGGCACCTATAACTTTGACTTTCTCAGTGAAAAGGTGAATTCTGAGGTGGTGGCTGCCGTTAAATCGCGGGAATTTGCCACCGAACTGCGTAATGAAGTGGTTTTTGATATCGGCAAATCCGTCGAGTACCATCTCGCTACCGCTGATAAGGCTGAATTCGGTCCCGGCAATGTCGAGAATCCCCAGAAAATGTGGTTGATCAAGTTTCTTTCAAAGATGGGATGGCTGAAGCCCCTGTTCTAAGAGTAATCACATGGCCAAAAAAAAGCCGTGACCGACATGATCGGTCACGGCACTTTTTTTAAGCAGTCAGCTCATTTCACAACAAAGCTGATCATACGCTTCGGAACGTAAATGAACTTGATGATCTGGGTGCCTTCGAGATACTTCTGCACCTTTTCGCTGGCTTCAGCGGCTTTGCGGGCGCCGGCTTCGTCGATGTCGGCGGGCAGCTCGATCTGATCGCGCAGTTTGCCATTGACCTGAACCGGCAGTGTCACAGTCGATTCGATCAGGGCTTTTTCATCCCAGGTCGGCCACTTCTGCTGGTGCACTGAGCCCTTGAAACCGATGGTTTCCCAGAGTTCTTCGGCCATGAACGGGGTGATGGTGGCCATCAGCTTCAGCATGTTCTGAATCACTTCTTTCCAGAGCGTGGTTTTCGGCAGGCTGGTCTTTTTAACTGCTTCGGCCATGGCGTTTGTGAGTTCCATGAGGCGGGCGATGGCGGTATTGAAGCTGAAATTCTCGATATCATTGCTGACCGCCTTGATGGTGCGGTGCATGATGCGGTTGAGATCATCGGCTTCTTTGCCTTCGGCCTTTTCGTTGCCACCAGGGTTGTCGCTGATCAGGTCGAACACGCGGTTAACGAAGCGGTTCATGCCGCGCACACCCTCATCTGACCATGAAACTTCAAGTTCAAATGTGCCCAGAAACAGAATAAAGGCGCGCAACGTGTCAGCACCGTATTTTTCGACGATTTCGTCGGGGGTGATGACGTTGTTTTTCGATTTGCTCATCTTGGTGCCGTCAGCGGCCAGCATCATGCCCTGGTTGCGCAGTTTCATGAACGGTTCGATGAACGGAACCAGACCGGCGTCATACATGACTTTTGTCCAGAAGCGGGCATAGAGCAGGTGCATTACCGCATGTTCGGCGCCGCCGACATAGAGGTCGACCGGGGCCCAGAACTTGACCGCTTCGGCATCAAATGGGGCAGTGTTGAGCTTCGGGTTGATGAAACGCAGAAAATACCAGGATGAGCAGGCGAAGCCGTCCATGGTGTCGGTTTCGCGGCGGGCCGGCTTGCCACATTTCGGGCAGCTGGTGTTGACCCACTCGTCGATGAAGGCGAGAGGTGACTTGCCGTCTGAACCGGGCTTGAATTCTTTGATGTCTGGCAGCTTTACCGGCAGCTGGTCTTCGGGAACCGGCACAACGCCACAGCAGTCGCAGTGAACTATCGGAACCGGTGCTCCCCAGTAACGCTGGCGGGAAATCAGCCAGTCGCGCAGTTTATAATTGATGCGGCCGGTGCCGAGTTTCTTTTCACCAAGCCAGGCGATCATTTTTTCGATTGCCTGTTCGCTGGTCAGGCCGTTGAACTGGCCTGAGTTGATCAGCGTGCCGTATTCGGTGAAGGCTGCCTTGAGGTCGCCCTGCGCCTTGCCGGCCGGGGTGATGACTTCTTTGACCGGCAGATTGTATTTTTTCGCGAAGGCGAAATCGCGTTCGTCGTGCGCCGGCACTGCCATTACCGCGCCGGTGCCGTAGCCATAGAGAACGTAGTCACCGATGAACACTGGCACTTTTTCGCCGTTGAACGGATTGATGGCGAAGCCACCGAGGTTGACGCCGGTCTTTTCCTTTTCGGTCGACAGGCGGTCTATTTCTGATTTTTTGCGCGAGTCGCTGATGTAAGCTTCGACTGCTGCCTTGTTATCGGGGTGTGTCAGCTTTTCTACGAGCGGGTGTTCGGGGGCGAGCGTCATGAATGTCACACCAAAAATGGTGTCGACGCGGGTGGTGAAAATCGGAATATCGTATTCTTCGCCACTGACCGGGTTGATACCCCTGAAGTTGACTTCGGCGCCCATGCTTTTGCCGATCCAGTTTTCCTGCATTTTTTTGATGCGGTCTGGCCAGTCGACGGTTTTGAGATCGTCGATGAGGCGGTCGGCGTATTCAGTGATCTTGAAGAACCACTGATTGAGGTCTTTCTTTTCGACCTGCGATTCACAGCGCCAGCACTGGCCCTGTTCGACCTGTTCGTTTGCGAGAATCGTGCGGCATTCCGGGCACCACCACTGGGCGCCGGTAGCCTTGTAGGCGAGGCCGCGTTTGTAGAGCAGCAGGAAAAACCACTGGGTCCAGCGGTAGTAGTCGGGGTCAGTCGAGTTGATTTCGCGTTCCCAGTCGTAGCCGCATTCTGCCAGAGTCAGCTGGCGGCGGTAGTTGCTGGCATTCTTTTCGGTGGTGATCGCCGGGTGAACGCCCATCTTGATGGCAAAGTTTTCAGCCGGCAGACCGAAGGCATCCCAGCCCATCGGGTGTAGCACGTTGAAACCCTGCATGCGTTTCATGCGGGAAATAACATCAGTCGGCACGTAGTTGCGCAGATGCCCTACCGAAAGACCGTTGCCCGACGGGTAGGGAAAGAAGTCGAGGCAGTAGAATTTCGGGCGGCTGCGGTCGTCAGAGGTTTTGTAAAGCCCCATTTCGCGCCACTTCGGCTGCCATTTGGCCTGAACTTTCTGCGGATCGTATTTTTCTGCCATGTCGATGTTGCTCCATATCTTGAATTGTCAGGCCTCATGATAGTTTCAGCACCCCGCAAAGTCAATACCGAATCATGAATAGACGCGGTTGAGTAAGCGATCAGCCTGCTTTTAATACGCCAGACACTGGTAGAAGCTTCATTTTCGCGTTCATGACCAGGAGGGTGGCTGGCGGCAAATAAAAAATGACTTAAAATCTTGGCATCAGCCAATAAAAACAGGCCCCTGCAAACGCAGGAGCCTGTAGGTCGCTTATATAAAAGGTTGAAAATCTCAGCTTTTCAGGCGGTTGATTACCTCATCGCGGCCGAGAACGTCGAGAATGCCGACCAGTTCGGGGCCGTGGCACGACCCGGTGATTTTAACGCGGATCGGCATGAACAGGTCTTTGCCCTTGGCTTCGGCGGTCTTGCCGGCGGCTTTGATGGCGGCGTTGTAGCCATCGCGCACCCATTCACACTTTGCGAATTCTTCGGCGAGCGCGGCGAACAACGCTTTTGACTTATCGGTGGCGATCATGGCGGCCGCCTCTTCGTTTTCGGGCTGGCTGGCGCGCAGCACCGATTCGGCAACCGGGCCGGCGTCGGTGAGCACGTTCATTTTGATCTGAACGAGCTCTACGAGTTTGCGCAGAATTTCGGGGTTATCGAGGCGGCGGTCATCAGGCAGAGCATTTTTAAGAAATGGCTCGACGAGCGGCACGAGCTTGTCGACCGGCAGGGCGCGCAGGTGCTGCCCGTTCATCCAGATCAGCTTGTTGTGATCGAAGACGCCGGGTGATTTGCTGATGCGTTCGAGGGTGAAGCATTCGATCAATTCTTCGACGCTGTAGATTTCGCGATCGTTGCCTTCGTTCCAGCCGAGCAGGGCGAGAAAGTTTATCAGAGCTTCGCGCAGAAAGCCATCGATGGCATACTGGCCGACGGCGGTGGCGCCGTGGCGCTTCGACAGTTTCGACTTGTCTTCGCCGAGAATCAGCGAGGCATGGCCGAAAACCGGCGGTTTGATGCCGAGTGCTTCATAAAGAATCAGCTGGCGATGCGTGTTGGTCAGGTGTTCTTCAGCTCTGACGACGTGGCTGATCTGCATGTCGGCATCGTCGACGACGACGCAGAAATTGTAGACCGGCATGCCGCTCGAGCGCAGAATGATGAAATCACCGAGGGTTTCGGCTTTCCATTCGACGCGGCCTCGCACAAGATCTTCGAGCACGTAGTCTTTTTCGGGCACTTTAACTCTGATGACATGCGGTTCACCGGCAGCGACGCGGCGGTCGACCTCTTCTTTGCTGAGGTGGCGGCAGGTTCCGTCGTAGTGAACCGAGCGGTGCTCTTCTTCGGCTTTCTGGCGCTTGGCTTCGAGTTCTTCTTCAGAGCAGAAGCAGGGGTAGGCAGCGCCGTTGGCGACGAGGCGGTGGGCGTATTCCTGGTAGATGTGCAGGCGCTGTGACTGGTAGTATGGGCCGTGCGGGCCGCCAACTTCGGGGCCTTCATCCCAGGTGAGGCCGAGCCACTTCATGTCGCGCAGCAGTCCGTCTACCGATTCCTGGGTCGAGCGCTCGACATCGGTGTCTTCGATGCGCAGAATGAACTTGCCGCCGGTCTTTCTGGCGTAGAGCCAGTTGAAAAGAGCGGTGCGGGCGCCGCCGACGTGCAGATAACCGGTTGGAGATGGAGCAAAGCGGACACGAACCTGCTGTGACATTAAATGATGTTACTCCCCATGAAAATTTGCTCGTTGCCGTTCGAAAGAGCATGGCCACAGCGGCCGAACGCGGCAACGGCGATTCTTCCCTCGCCTCTGACGATAGCGACTTTGAAGCCACCGCCAAGACCCGGGTTGATGGTGTAGCACTGACTGAAAATGTCTCTGACAGCATTACTGACCGAGAACTTTTCGCGTGAATCTTCTTTGATAACCGAACGGGCGATGGCAGCAACGATCGTGGCTTCGCGCAGCTTGATCGGCAGCTTTTCGGCAGTGGCGCCGACCTGCGTGATCGCAGCGCGGTAACCCTTGTTGTTGACCTTCTGCAGCCAGTATTCTTCCTGTTCGGGGTCTTTGGTCATGGCCAGATAGATGACGGCGCTTTCGGGCGTCAGCATCTGATCTTCATGATCTTCGACAAGGTCTTTGACGATGTCTTTGTAGGTGACGACGCCGACGAGGTCGTCGTTGTTGTCGACGACCGGCAGGGCCTCAAGCTCGCTGGCAGACAGCAGCGCCGCCGCTTCGCGCACCGACATGTTGGCGTTGACCCGTCTGAACTTGCGTTCCATGACGGCAGTCACGGTTTCTTCAATGTCGACATCGGCGATGGTCGCCAGATGCGTTGGGGTCATTATACCAACCAGTTTTTTTTCGCCGTCAATGACGAGAATACATTCTGGCTGCCTCAGAATCACAATCTCGCGCAGCCCGAAAATCGTCTGTTTGTGATCGACGATGACCGGGTTTTTGTCCATGATTTCTTTAACCCGAATACCCATGCTTACTCCTCTGAAAGAGCCTTTACTTTTTGTCACCAATGCGGCAGAACACCATCCGCCCGGCGCCGGTCTGCAGAATGTTGCTTACGGTTGTCATCACTGTCTCGCCCACGTGCTCGCCGCCGTCTTCGACAACGACCATGGTGCCGTCAGACAGGAAACCAACGCCCTGACAAGGCTCCTTACCCTTCTTAACAATTTTAACTTCAATGTCTTCGCCGCTGATAAAGATCGGTTTCAGCGCATTGGCGAGGTCATTCAAATTCAGGACCTGTATTTTATCGAGCTCAGCAACCTTTTTGAGGTTGTAATCCTGAGTTATCATAATCGCATTGAGATCGGAAGCCAGCCTGACCAGCTTGGCATCGACTTCGGCGATATCTGCGAAATCCTGCTCGGCAATCACGATATGGTCGGGAAAATCAGTTTTCAGCTGGTTGAGCGTGTTGAGGCCCTTGCGGCCCTTGTTGCGCTTGAGGTCGTCGCCGGCATCGGCGAGAAACTGCAGTTCGTTGACCACGAAACGCGGCACGAGAATATTGCCTTCAAGAAAGCCGAGCTTGAAAAGATCGGCGAAGCGGCCGTCGATGATGGCGCTGGTATCGATGATCTTTGAGCGGGCGGTGACACCTTCGGCATTGATTTTTGACTGGTAACGGCGGTATCTGAGAATGATCTTGACGCCGAGGTAGGCAAAGAGAAGGTTGAAAGTCAGTGGCACCATCAGGTTGAACAGCGGCACCAGACTTGCAAGGTACTTGTTGTCGACTTTGATTTCACCCAGACCCTTGTACATTATGAAATAAACCGGGAAAAACAGCAGGTTGGCACTGATCAGGCCCATCAGCAGGCCCACGGCACCCCAGGCCAGTTCGTAACTGTTGGTATGTTCGATCTGCGATTCGAGCCACATATGCAGCTCGCGTCCGGCGATCGAGCACAAAAGATAACCGATGAAACCCAGCAGAGCCGCAAGGGTCAACTCGGGGTTTTCGAGCTCGATCATCGAGGGGTAATCGCTCGCCGTTGCATAACCAACCGCGACACCAACGATGGTGCCGGTCAGGACCAGCAAAGATCTGAGCAGTTGAAAAATCATAAAGGGTGTTCTCCTGAGGGCAAGGCAGAATAACACGAAGTGACGATTAAATCAATGGTCAGCCCGCGAGAATTGGCCCGAAATATCTTGCGTTTCTGTACCTGTTATCAAGAATGATGCTTCAGGCGGTCGGGGTCTTTTGCACCGGTTTTTTCAGAGCTGAGAAAACCAGAGTCATCAGATAGGTTAGCCCGGCCATGACGATAGTGACGGCGCCGGAGGGCAGATTCGGCGTGTAGCTGACTGCCAGACCGGTAAGGGTGAAGAATATGCCTAAAAGCATAGATGCGGCCATGATTTTCCAGACCCGGTCAAAAAACCGCGAAGCAATGGCTACCGGCAGGCTGAGCAAGGCTATTACCATGATAATACCTACGACTGAGACGGTAAGAACCACGGTAAGAGCTGTCAGACAAAGCAGCAGCAGATAGTAGAACTCGACCGCCATACCGCGGGTGCGCGCAAATTCTTCGTCGAAGCATACCGCCAGCGTTTGACTGTAAAAAGTCAGGGTCAAAGCAACGACCACCACGTCGAGTGCGCCGATTAAAAAAAGATCTTCGCGCGAAACCATGAGAATGTTGCCAAACAGATAGCTCATCAGATCTTCGTTGTAACCGGGGGTTTTGAAGATAAAGAGAACGCCCACGGCCATGCCGATTGCCCAGAGAGCGCTGATCACCGTGTCTTCACGTTCTTTCGCCCGCAGACTGATGATGCCGATTGTCAGCGCCGCCGCCAGAGCCGTGAAAATTGCGCCATAAACCGGCCGCAGCCAGGGCAGGTCGTAGACGACCGAAAAATAGCGGGCGGCGCCGAGACCACCGAGAATGCAATGTGAAATGGCGGCGGCGATGTAGGTGATACGGCGCAGAACTACCCAGGTGCCGACGATGCCGCTGGCAATGCTGCAGAGAATGCCGGCAAGAACCGCGTTCTGCAGAAATGGCAGTTCAATAAGGTCTTTTATGAATGCGGACATACATGCCCCTTTTCGGTGCAGCGGTGGTCGTGCCTGATCAGGTGAACATCGAGGCCGTACATCTTCTGCAGCGATTCGCCGGTCAACTCAGAAACCGGGTGTATCTGCATGGTTTTGCGCACACAGATGACACTTTTGACGCTCGCCGCAACGAAGCCGATGTCGTGCGAAACCATGACGATGGTAAATTTTTCGTTCATCTCTGAAAACATGCGGTAAAACTGCTCGGTGCCGTGCACGTCGACGCTGGCGGTCGGTTCATCGAGCAGCAGCAGCTGCGGTTCAGACATAAGGGCTCTGGCGATCAGGGCCCGCTGCTTTTGCCCGCCTGAAAGATCTGCGAAACTGCGAAAGGCCATGTCTTTGAGCCCTACGTCGGCAAGTGCCTGCTGCGCCTGTTCTTTCTGGGTCTTTGAATAGCGCCCCATAAAAAAGCTGCGCTGCATACAGCCCATCAGCACCACATCGAGAACGCTGACCGGAAAACTGGCGTCAAACTTTGAAAACTGTGGCACATAGCCGACATGCTGGCATCGTTCACGCGGTTTGCCCCCGAGAATTTCGATGCTCCCGGAAGTCGGCTTGAGCAGCCCGAGCATCAGCCTGATCATCGTTGTTTTGCCGCCGCCGTTCGGGCCGACAATACAGGCAAATTCGCCCTTTTCGAGTTCGAGGTTGATGCTTTCGAGAACGGTTATGCCGTCTTCGTAGGCGAAATTAACGTCTTTGAACCTGACAACGATGTCGGCGCTGCTCATTTCTTTGTCAGGCCTTCACTTACCGCTGTGGCGATGTGACGCAGGTTGTTGAAGTAATCTTCGGCAAGCGGGTCGATCGGCACAACAGCGCCGTTGATGGCTTCGGCAACCGTATTGGCTGCCGCGACCGGGAACTGCTGCTGCACAAAAATCAGATGAATATTTTCGTTGCGGCACTTTCTTATAAGTTCGGCCAGTTGCCGCGGGCCCGGTTCCTTGCCCTCGATTTCGATAGCCAGCTGCCTGAGATCAAAACGGTCGGCAAAATAACCGAAAGCCGGGTGGAATACCAGCATCGTCTGCCCCTTGACCGGTGCAAGAATTGTGGCCAGTTCGTCACTGAGCCGCTGCAGTTCGGCAGTAAAGCTCGCCAGCCGGGCTTCGATCTCTGACCGATGTTCTGGCAGGTTCTCTTTGAGAGCCTCAGCGATGCTGCCTGCCTGAATCATTACCTGATGCGGGTCGAGCCATATGTGCGGGTCAGGCTCTCCATGCCCGTGCGTGCAACTTTCTGAGTGAACGTGCGTCTGGTCGCTGCTTTCCATCATGCGGTATTCTACGTTACGGTTGGTTGCAACGATCTTCAGATTCGGGCAGACAGCCTGCAGCTTCTTTTCGAGCGTTTTTTCGAACGGCACGCCGATGGTAAAAAACAGCCTGGCGCGCGAAATGCGACTCATCTGCTGCGGCAGGGGTTCGTAGGTGTGTGGTGACATGCCCGGCCCGACCATGACTTCGACATTGGCGAGGTCGCCGGCGAGCTTTTCGATAAAAAATTTCTGGGGAAGGATGCTGGCGAAAATCTCGAGTCTGGCGCCGCTGGTTGCTGTCTCGGCAGCTGCCGGCCTCAAAAGGCCCAGCAGAAAAATTGCCAGAACTGTCAGCAGCGTTATCGCAAAGGTGTGGGCGGGCGTTCGAAAATGGCGTTGGCCCTGGCAGCGAGGGCCTGTATTTAACCGGAAGAATCTGGAACCTGTGTTTAATAAGATACCGTCAGGCAGCAGAACTTGTGACTGAATATTATGACCGGACTGCCAGGGTTTTTGCATGGATTTGCCGTTAGTCTGATTCGACATTGCACAGAAACAGCAGTTGATCTGTTTCGGAGCATTTTTTGATCTCATGTTTTTCGGCGAACTTGTCCCAGCACTTTTTCTGTGAGGGTGAAAGCACGCCAGCACCGCTGCAAAGCGGGCAAACATGGTCAAGGGCGTTAAGAATCGCTGATCTGATGAATTCTGAGCGGTTCGGCATCGCCTGCAGGATTTCGAGAAGGTTTGGGTCTACTTTGAATGTTACGGTATCTGCCTTTTTCAATCTCTACCTCCGGTATTATATAATATCACCTATATTTGTCTATCTCTATACTTTTTACGCAAAAACTGATTTAACCGCCTCGCGTAAAGAGCTGACCTTAATTATGCCTTTTTCTTCCGGTAAATCGCAAGACCCCGAAACCACAAATCTTTTAAAACCAAACCTTCTGCCTTCGGCTATGCGGCGGGAGATCTGCGTGACCGGCCTGATTTCGCCAGCCAGAGTGACTTCGCCGATCGGCAGAATATCAGGCGGCATCGCCTGATCGTTCAGGCTGCTGACCATAGCCATTGCCAGCCCAAGGTCGCCACCCGGCTCGGTCAGTTTCAGCCCGCCGGCGACGTTCGCAAAAACGTCACGATTATAGAATTTTAAACCGGCATGCTTTTCGAGAACTGCAATTACCAGACTCAGGCGGTTGCTGTCGAGGCCTGCAACCACGCGCCTGGGCATCGGCAGAAACGACTGGGTGACGAGCGCCTGTACCTCGGTAAGGATGCAGCGGGTTCCCTGCAGCAGGGGCACTACTACGACGCCGGGAGCATCACTGCGTTTGCGGCTGATAAAAAGATCTGAGGGGTTGATGACCGGGCTCAGGCCCTTATCGGTCATCTGAAAAACCGCGACTTCGCCGGTGGCACCGTAGCGGTTCTTGAAAACCCGCAGCAGTCTGAAATTTGAATTGACGTCGCCTTCAAAATAAAGAACCGTGTCGACAATGTGTTCGAGAATCTTCGGCCCGGCAATGGCGCCTTCTTTGGTGACATGGCCGACGATGAAAACCGGCAGACCGCGGTCTTTGCCATACTTGGTGAGAATCGCCGCACATTCGCGTATCTGCGTGACCGAGCCCGGTGTCGCATCCATCTGCGGCGTATAAACCGTCTGAATCGAGTCGACGACCAGCATTCTCGGAAGATATGAAGCGAGCCCGTTGAGCGCCGAATCGAGATTCTGCTCAGCCACGAGAATGATGTCGCTGCCATTGCCAACCCGCAGTCGTTCGGCGCGCAGCTTGATCTGGGTTGCCGATTCTTCGCCCGAAACGTAGGCCAGCGGCTTGATATTGACGCCGAGTCGAGAAATCAGCTGCAGCATGAACGTCGATTTGCCGACGCCAGGTTCGCCGCCGATCAGGGTGATACCACCCGGCACCAGACCGCCGCCAATCAGTTCGTCGAAAATGTCGACGCCGGTCTGCCAGCGGGCAGCCCGCTCGATTGCAACTTCATCGAGAGTCTGTATGATCGAAATGCTGCCCGAAAGAGCGTTGGGAACCCGCCGCGCCGAAGGCTGTTCGACTTCCTGCGCCAGAGTGTTCCATTCTTCACAGCCGGAGCATTGCCCCTGCCACTTCGGAAAACTCTGGCCACAAGACTGGCACACGTAGCGGGTTTTAATTTTTGCCATGTTATTTTCTCCGGCGTCCGTTCTGTTTATGAGTGTTCAGACCACCGGTGCGCTGCATATCTTCGGCGAGGAACTGCCCGGTAAGTGAATCAGCATTTTTAACGATTTCTTCGGGGGTTCCGGTTGCGATAACGCGGCCACCGGCCTCGCCGCCTTCGGGCCCCAGATCGATGATATGATCGGCGGTTTTGATGACGTCGAGGTTGTGTTCGACCACCAGAACGGTGTTGCCCTTCTCGACCAGGCGGTTGAGAACGTCGAGCAGGCAGCGGACATCCTGAAAGTGCAGGCCGGTAGTTGGCTCGTCGAGCAGGTAAAAGGTCGAACCGGTCGCTACTTTCGACAGTTCGGTCGCCAGCTTGATACGTTGTGCCTCACCGCCCGAAAGAGTTGTGCTCGCCTGCCCGAGGGTGATGTATCCGAGGCCGACATCCTGCAGTGTCTGGAGTTTGCGCCTGATGGTAACGAATGAATCGAAGAAAGTGACAGCGTCATTGACGCTCAGATCGAGAACCTGGGCGATATTTAGCCCCTTGAATTTGATTTTGAGCGTTTCTTCGTTGAAGCGGGTACCTTTACACTGCTCGCAGGTCACAAAAACATCGGGCAGAAAGTGCATTTCGATCTGAATCTGGCCTGACCCCTCGCAGACTTCGCAGCGGCCACCCTTGACGTTGAAGCTGAAGCGTCCCGGTGAATAACCGCGCGTTTTGGCTTCGACCGTCTGGGCGAAAAGCTCGCGAATCGGGGTAAAAATGCCGGTATAAGTGGCCGGGTTCGATCTTGGGGTGCGCCCGATCGGGTTCTGGTCGATATTGACAACCTTGTCGATTGCCTCGATACCCATGAGCTCTTTATATGGCCCGACTTCGAGATGAGAACGGTTGATGATATTGTTGAGCAGCGGAAACAGCGTATCGGTGACCAGACTCGATTTGCCTGAGCCTGAGACGCCGGTGACGACGACGAGTTTGCCGAGCGGAATATCGACATTGATATTTTTGAGATTGTTATGGGTGGCGCCGCGCAATGAAAGCAGGCGCCCGTTGCCCGTTCGCCTTGTCTCAGGGACGACGATGAATTCCTGGCCGGTGAGAAAGCGGCCGGTCATGCTGTTGGGGTCGGACATAACCTTTTCTGGCGGCCCGTCGACGACGAGTTGACCGCCCTGCACGCCGGCGCCGGGGCCGAGGTCAATGATGTTGTCGGCTTCTATCATGATTTCGCGGTCGTGTTCGACGACCAGCACGGTATTGCCGATATCGCGAAGCTTTTTGAGAGTGTTGATCAGACGCCGGTTGTCACGCGGGTGCAGGCCGATGCTCGGTTCATCGAGAACGTAGGTGATGCCAACCAGGGCAGAGCCGATCTGGGTCGCCAGTCTGATGCGCTGGGCTTCGCCACCTGAAAGGGTGTGGGCTGCCCGCGACAGGTCGAGATAGTCGAGACCGACGTCTTTCAGGAACCTGAGGCGGTTATTGATCTGTTCGAGAATCTTTTTGCAGATAAAATGCTCGCGCTCGTTGAGTTTGAGCCCGGCGAAAAAGTCGACGAGCCGGCCGACCGAGTGTTGCGAGAGTTCATGAATGTTCTCACCTTCGAGGCGCACCGAAAGCGCCACTTCGTTGAGGCGTCGGCCGTTACAGCCGGGGCATGGCAGGGTGCGCATGAAGCGTTCGTAAAAATTCTTGGCGCCTTCTGAGCGGGTTTCCTGGTAGCGTCGCGTCAGGGTCGGAATAACCCCTTCGAAAGGCTTGGTCAGCGAGCCCTGCATTGTGCGGCCCTGATATTTGATGTTGAGAACCTTGTCACCGGAACCGAAGAAGATGACCTTTTTCGCCTGATCAGGCAGATTTTTGAAAGGCACGTCAAGAGAAAATTTGTAATACTGCGCGAGGCCTTCCATCCATTGCCGCGAAAAGGTTGCATCCATGAAGTTTTCAGAGGCGATTGCCCCTTCGGCAATCGACAGGTCAGGGTCAGGAACCACTAGCTCAGGGTCGGCAATCAGCTGAAAGCCAAGGCCAGAACACGCCTGGCACGAGCCGTAAGGCGCGTTGAAAGAAAACAGACGCGGCTTGATTTCGGGCAATGAGATGTCACAGACGGCGCAGCGCAGGTTTTCACTGAACAGTTTTTCGACCGGTTTTTTGCTGTCGGGGCTGTCGATGATGACAAGCAACTGACCTTCAGCCAGTTTAAAGCAAAGTTCGACCGCCTCGTTCATGCGCGCAGTATTCTGTTCGCGTTCGGCCGCTGCCAGTTTGATACGGTCGACGGCCACTTCGATATTGTGCTTTTTATTGCGGTCGAGTTCGGGAATTTCGTCATCGAGCGACCACATATCGCCATCGACCCTGACGCGCGACAGACCCTCGCGGCGCAGTTCATCGAACACTTTGGCGTATTCGCCTTTGCGGCTTCTGATGACCGGTGCCAGCAGAGTTATTTTGGTCTGATCGGGGTAGCTCAGCAGGTTTTCGACAATCTGCTGCGGAGTGGCGGCTTCGACCGGTTGCGCGCATTTCGGGCAATGGGGTTTGCCGATTGCGGCGAACAGCAGGCGGAAATAGTCGTAGAGCTCGGTTATGGTGCCGACAGTCGAGCGCGGGTTCCTCGATGTCGACTTCTGCTGAATGGCGATAGTCGGCGACAGGCCCTCGATGACTTCGACGTCGGGTTTTTCCATCTGCTGCAGGAATTGCCGGGCGTAAGAAGACAATGATTCCATGTAGCGGCGCTGACCTTCGGCGTGAATGGTGTCGAAGGCGAGAGACGACTTGCCTGAGCCTGAAACGCCGGTGACTACGGTGAGGGAATTGGTAGGAATTGAGATGCTGAGATCTTTAAGGTTGTGAACCTTGGCTTTAACAATGCGTATCATGTTTTGTGTGTGGTCTCAGCGCCAGTCGTACTGAATTACGCTTGCCTGAGTGGGTGTGCTGATATCGCCGCCGCCGAAGGTAACCTTGTAAAACCCGGAAACCTTGACTGGCTTACCGCCACCACGTTTTTTGCTGACTTCGACAAGGCCGTTTTTGACCACAACTTCGCCTTTGTCTTTATCATCGTCGTAGAGAACCTTGAAAAGGCCTGAAGAGCCTGTTACCTGAATGTCTGAGGATTCTACCGAGAGAATGCCGCGGCCGTCGAGTGAGATGGCGGCGGTGAGCTCGCCACGCTTCAGGATGACCGGTTCTTTTTCGATTTTGTTTTCTTTTTCTGCCAGCACCGGGGGCATAACCGTCATTTCTGATTTACCGGCCAGCTTAACCTGGTTTTCGAGCTGCAGTTGCACGGTAATCGCACCTTCGGGAGCGGTTTTAAAGGAGTATTCCTTGTCGAATTCGATTTTTTCTTTAATGACTTCCCAGGCGCCGATGTGGCGGGCCTCGACCTTGCCGGTGATTTCGGTTACCCGTGAGAAGAGAAGCTTGTTGCGTTCTTCCTGGAAAGCGAGAGTGGCGGCCCTTTTTCGCATGACAACGACAAAAACGCCGAGAACCAGCAAGGCCGCCATGACAATCACGCCGATTATCATGCGTCGCTTTTTTTCTTCGGCGTCCTGTGCAAGCTTTTGCGCTTTTTCGCGCTCGACCTGCAGCTTTTTAAGCGCCTTGTGGTCGAGCTTTTCTAGTTGGTGCCACTGTTTAGCCATGTTTAACTTTTATAGGTCTGTTTAAAAGGTATCGATGCCAACCTGCGGGGTTGCCATGATTGAATTTTCCTTAAAAACATTTTCATCTTTTGGGTATAGAGTACGTATTTTAACGGAAATCGGAAAAAAGTCCACAGGTTTTTCAGGTGGCAGAGTGCCGGCGACCGAAAATTCCACGGACTGGACGTCGTTGACCAGCACTTTTGTGCGTGTTTCACTTTCGATTGGTGTCAGATTAAGCTTGCCAGATTTGGCATAATCATTTTTTGCATCGGTGGTGTATTCGAAGGCAGACGATTTGAGACGCAGGTTGCCGACCGGTGCAACTCTTGTCTGATGCACAAAGTCAAGATAAAGTTCGTTTTTAACAATTTTGCCCGGCTGGTTTTTGGGCTTTTCGGGCTCGCAGACCACCCAGGTCATGATTTTGAGTTCGCCGCTATTCGGTGTCAGGATAGGTTTGCCGTCTTTGAGAATACGCAGGTAGAATTCTGCAGGCACTTTGGGGTCGGGGTTATCACATGGGTCGAAAAAAGTGTCTGAAAACAGGGTGGTTGGGTAGGTGGCTGAGCGAATCTCTTTACTCAGCAGACTGAGAGTGTTGCGCATCTGATCGACGGTGCCGCTGATCCACTGCGCGCGGCCGGCGGTTTTGCTGCCACCGATGAACAGCTGATAAACTCCGGTCATGAAGAGGGCCATGACCGCGCAGGCGATGATGACTTCAATTAAGGTAAAGGCTTTTCTGGCCGGTTTAAGCATGTTGAGCATCAGTCGATCGAGCCCTTTCTGGTGATCTTCTGCACACGTCTCTGAGTCTGTGGTGTCACCTTGCCCTGGAAATTTTTCACCAGACCTTCGACGCTTACCTCGATCGCTTCTTCGCCATATTTACGCAACCCCTTGATCGACTGGATCTTCACTTCATTGACGCGGTAGTTCATCGTATATGGGTAGCCATCGCTGGTGGCAATATCGAAATCATTGATGTCTTTGATCGTCTTGTCGGTAACCATTTCGACGGGCGGCTGCAGTCGAGTGCCTTCATAGGTCATATTACAGCAGTCGCGTATGTAATACTTGAGATATTTGTCAGGTTTCAGCTCAGCTGCCGGCGCCTCTGGCTTGATATAGCGGGTTTCGGGGTCTGAGGCCGCAAGGCCGGGTGCAAGAAAACGATAGTCGGGGTTGTGGTAGCTGCCAAGTCTTACAAAGGCATTTTTGCCCGGAATCGGGTAGTAAAAATACTTGGGCTTTTTGTCGCTGTCGAGTTCTCTTGTTGGCAGAACTCTGACATAGAGTTCGGCGCGGCTGCCAAGTGGTTCAAAAGCGTTCTGACCGCTTTCGCTGAGACCGTCGAACTCAGTAAAATTGCACAGCGGGTTTTTACCCTGAGCGAATTCGACCGCATCATAAAGCTCGGTGGGAAAAAGCTTTGCCTTCAGCAGAAAGTGCTGCATCGCTGCTCTGGCGGCGAAAAAGGCCTGGCGCTCCTGAATGGTTATCTGATTGTGCCCGGCGGTGCTCGATTGTCTGAACATCATCGACACAAAGAGAATCAGCATGCAGAAACAGAAGAACAGGGCGATGACGATGGCGACGCCACGGCGGCGATTAAAGGTTTTCATCCGTCGATATCCCCCTTGATGGTCATCAGATGGATTCTCTGGATGCGGCCATTCTTTTCTTCGGGGTTTTTGAAATAGCGCTGATCCAGGTTCCATTGCACCTGCACCACGAGTTTTTTCATCGAGCACCAGGCAAATTTTTCGGGTGCGTCATGAAGGACTTTTTCGGTGACCATCTTCGCCGTGTATCGTTCAGCCGTCGGGTTGGTGAAGCGGGGAGCGTTCGCATCGAGGCCTTCCATGCCCTGATCGAGATAAACATTGCCGGGGGCTTCAGATACACCCTTGCCAGAGCCAATATCGAGTTCTGAGAATGGTTTGCTGGTTTCTTCGGGATCTTCAGAATAATCCTGAACCCAGGAGCCATCGGAGATCATGCCTGGGTTTCGCAGAAAGGTGAAGGTCAGCTCCGGAGATTCGGCAAAATCTTTGGGTTTGCCATCGGGGAAAGAATTGCCGATCTGTATTTTTTCGGATTTGGGCGGTTTGCGTTCTGATGCGACGTCTTCGACACGAAGATGTACAAGGTAGTGAATGCCGCGTGAGTCGGTAACGATACCGCGGCATGGGTAACCGGCGGCCTCTTTTTGAGAGCCGGGGAAGAGAATCGGCATGATTTTTCTGGCCCAGCTGTCGTTATAGCGTGAAAACCTCGGGTTGGCAGCCAGATCGTCGGTTTTCACATAGCCGGGGTTGCCCTGGCGCAGGGCTGCAAACGGCACATTATCGAGAATCGTGTTGAGCACTTCTGATGCCTTGTTAATCGCAAAGGCCTGGGCGGCGTTTTTGTCGGTTTCGACCGTCTGCCGGCTGATCAGGCCGAAAAGAGGAATCAGAGCCACCGCCAGAATGGCCACGGCGATGACTATCTCGATGAAGGTTACGGCTCGTCTGTTGGGCAGAAACATCAGCCAGACACCTCTTTTTTTATCAGTTTTGCAGCAGTTCAGAAGCCAGTGCAGAGAGTGAAGAGCGTTCGGATTTGTGCAGAATGATATGACCGAACAGATTATGGTCTTTAAACTTCTCAATTACGAAGTTAAGGCCGTTTGATGAACTGTCGAGGTAAGGGTTATCGATCTGATAAGGGTCACCGGTCAGCACGACCTTGGTGCCTTCGCCGGCGCGGCTGATGATCGTCTTTACCTCATGCGGGGTCAGGTTCTGGGCTTCGTCGACGATCAGATACTGTTTCGGGATACTGCGGCCTCTGATGTAGGTGATCGCTTCGATCTGAACCTTCTGAGATTCAATCAGGAAGCGGATCTTTTTGTCGACGTCATCGGAATTCTTGTAGAGGCGGTCCATGACAAATTCGAGATTGTCGAAAATCGGCTGCATCCAGTGACTGAGCTTTTCGTCTTTGGAACCCGGCAGATAGCCGATATCTTTGCCGAGTGGCATGATGGGGCGGCTGACGAGCAGTTTTCTGAACAGATGCTCGTCGATGGTTTTCTGCAGACCGCAGGCGAGTGCCAGCAGGGTTTTGCCGGTGCCGGCGCGACCCACGAGGGTTACCAGCTGAATTTCGTTACAGAGCAGTAGCTCGATGGCGAATTTCTGCTGCAGATTCATCGGTTCAACGCCCCATGGCTTTGAGTTCAGGTGAAAGAGCGGCAGAAGTTTCTTCTGAACGCCGTCATATTTGGCAAGGGCGGTTTTATTTTCGTTTTCGGCGGCTTTGAGCAGAATGAATTCATTTCTGAACAGGTCGTTCTGGTCGTATGCCAGCCCTTCGTCACGCAGAAACGCTTCAATACGGCTGACGGGCATTACCAGTTCGCGCCAGCCGGTGTAAAGTTCGTCGATATCGATTTTATTGGTTTCGAAATCTTCTGCTGCAATGCCAAGGGCATCGGCTTTGATGCGGCAGTTGATGTCTTTGCTGATCAGAATCGGGTTGCGACCAGCCTTTTTGAGGGTCAGAGCGCAGGCAAGAATACGATTGTCGACCTTGTGGGTGTCGAGGCCAAAGCCGTATGGCATCTCATCTTCAGAGTCGATCATGATCTGCAGGGTACCGCCGCTTTCGAGGGTTACCCCGGTTGACAGATTGCCCTTGTTCCGCAGGTTGTCGAGTTCGCGCGAAGCCTGGCGGGCTTCACGGCCCTTTTCGTCGTTGATGCTTTTAAAACGGTCGAGTTCTTCAATTACGCCGAGTGGAATTACTACATCGTGTTCTTTAAACGAAAACAGCGCCTGGTGGCTGTGCAGAATGACGTTGGTATCCACTACAAAGGTTTTTTTCATTAAGCGGTTCCTGTCGTATTAATTGAACTGTGCACAAAAACTTATCACAGCCCGAAAGAATGTGTCAAACTTCATACTACATCAGAAGGCAAAATAAAGCCCCGGGGGTTGCATAAAAAAATTGTTGGTTGATTAAAGATTCTCACAATTCGACCGATAGAAGAAAACGGGAAAGTGTATCAACCCGATTCTACGAAACATTTATGGTTTCTTAAAACTGAAAGGAACAGAAGTTCCATGAATAAACGGCATAATTCATACCTTCTGACTGGTTTTCTGGTTCTTGCTCTGGCAACTTCGGCCTTTGGCCAGTATGATTACCAGATTCCGGAAGGCTATTCGATGGCACCACCGCCTGAGACCGAATACTACTACGAAGCCGAGCCTTCGACCAGTGCCGACAGCAGCTGGGTCGAAGAAGATTCGGTTTCGACCGGTTATCAGACTTACACTGTCAAAAAGGGCGATACCCTGGGTTCGATCTCGAAGAAGTTTTTTGGTACAACCACGAAATGGAAAGAAATCGCCAAGACCAACGGTATCAGCAATGCCGCGAAGATCAAAGTTGGCCAGGAACTGCAGATTCCGGGCACCAGTTATGAAAAGGGTCAGGGCGTGACCTATCGCCAGCGCACCCGCTATATCGCTTCGCCGCCTCAGACTGCCCCGAATCCGGCACCGGCGACTGCTCTGCCGCTGCCGCCGGTAACTCAGAGTGATGATGCCGTACTTTACTCTGAATCTGGCCTGCCGCAGATTATTCTTCCGGGCGAACGCAAGGTTCGCAAGGCATCTGACGATAATCATGTTACCTTCAACGGTCTGACAGGCCTGGTCAATACCTTTGCCGCCTACCCGCTCGGTGAAAATCTCTTTTCGACCGGTTTTGGCATGGTCTGGAACAAAATCACCCGCCGCGATGGTAATCGCCTGAGAGGCGGCGAAGATGCCGACTACTGGGAATTTCCGATGCTGATGACCTACGCCGGCGAAAATTTCGAAGTGGCATTCAAGCTGCCGTTTGAATCTTACGATGTTTTTGCGCCGGTCACCTATAATTTCAGAGATGGCTCTGATTCAGGCATGGGTGATGCATCGCTGCGCCTCAAATTCACTTCGCAGAACGACGATATGGCCTCTTGCCTTGGTCTGGGCGCGATTTTTCCGACCAGCGATATCGATATCGGCAATACCGACACCAACAACGCCTGGGAAATTTTCGCCGGTCTTTCGAGCAAGCGCAAAGAAGGCGGCAATATTCACCTCAACGGCGGTTATCAGGCTGGCGACGGCAATACCAACCACGAAGGCGTATTCGTGAACGCCGGCTTCGACTACAGTGCCAACGAATCTTTCACCTTCATGGGTGAAGTAAACTTCTATAACCGCGTTAACAACGGCAGAAGCACCGACCTGACTCTTGGCATGCGCTATCATGTTAAACCTGGCATGTCGCTGACCCTGGCTGCCCCGATTGCACTGAGCAACGACATGTTCTTTGGCTACGACTACCGCCTGCAGAGCATGCTGCAGTATCACTACTGACCCAAAGTCTTTTCTAAGCTGACGCAGGCCCGGGAGCTAACCGGGCCTGCTTTTTTTATCGCCCGTTAAAGAGTTTTACCACTCGTAATAGCTGTTTCTGCCTGAGAGATCTGATGCCTGGCCCGGCGCAATGATTTTGGCTCTGTCGCTCCACGATGTTGGTTTTGTTTGATTGAGTTTGGCCTTCTCAAGTTGAATGCCATCGAACCATGCCGCATGTCCGAGGCCTTCCGGGCCGGTATTCTGCAGAAGAATGTATGTTTTGCTTGCAACTGCAGAGTCGAAACCGTAGGAAAACTGTATAAATACTCTGTACCATGGCAATTCTACACCGGGGGCATATTCAACCAGATGTTTTTCAAGCACTGCTCCGGTTGCGCCAATAAGGCTGGCATTACCGTTCTCGCCGACTTCAATGCCACTATAGCCCGTTTGGATACCTACTTCGTCGGTCATGAGAAAACCAATTCTGGCTGAACCTGAGCCTGGGCAGACATAGGCCGAAAGGAGGTAGTTGCTGGTCAATGGGGCAACCGGAAAGGTCTTTGTTGCGACCTCCTGCCAGACACTGCCCTTATCAAGCCCCTGAGGGCCGCCAGGTATTATTTCGCACTCAATGAAGACTGAATCGACAGCTGTTCCGGCCTGCAAAAACTGTTCGACTGGTCCGTATGGCCCGCCGAGTTCCTGGTCCGGAGAAATCCTTCCGATTATGAGTTCTGCCGTAGCAATTACCCCAGGACTGATCGGCTCGGGCTGGGAAAACGAGAAACTCAGACTGGCGACCGGTATTAAAATGCCGGGAGCTTTGAACATATCGTTTTTTGTCCAGGCCAGGCCGTTCAATGGCGTATTTCCGGTGTTTCTGAAGCCAAGACGCAGTGTGGGCGAAAAGGTATTGCGGGCAATTTTACCTGCGTCAAAGCTTGCCGGAATTATATCAAGTCGTGGATATGAATTGACGGTGAGATTGACAGGAACGGCGAGGAACGATTCGTAGGCGTCTCTGACATTGTTGTTGTTGCGGTCGTCATAGATTGTAAAGACGCCTGAATAAACCCCCGGGGGATACGCTGTCGCCGGTGAAACGGTCGTAGAAATCTCTGCCGCTTCGTTCTGACCAGGCAGAAGAGCGCTGATCGCAGCGGGCACAATTTTAACCGTTGAAGAGGCTATCGTGCTGGCTCCGTTAGCGAGATTTGAAATACTGTAACGGGGTTTTTTGAAGGCGATGCTGCCGCTGTTGCTTATTGTAAAGGCACCTGATGCGGTGGGTCCGGTTGGGTCACTTGCTGGAATAACTATCGGATCGGGGTTTACCGTGAAGAACGGGGTAACAACCTGAACGGTGACTGTCAGATTGGCAAACTGTTCAAGGCCGGTATTGAAAACATTGAGAGCCGGGTCGATGTCGTCATCGAAGAAAACCATTACACCGTTATAAAGACCATCGGATGTAGTTGTCGGAATTGTCAAAGTCAGCGTTGAAACAATGTTTTCCGGTAGGCCCACAGGTGGTGCAACAACTACTCCTACCGGATCCGGGGTAATGGCAATGCTGGTCGCAGCGATTGGGGTTGGCCCGTTCAGAATGCCTTTTTCCCATCGCGCATCGACAAGTCCGGTGTTTCCGACGTTTTGCGCCAGTACCGAAGCAGTTGCCAGGTCGCCGCGAGCCATAACTCCTAAATTGATAGATGTGGGTGAAGTCTGGACGGCTTTAAGAGTCGTAACGGTCAACTTGACAGGAATCGAGGCTGCAGTTTCTTCGGGTTGTCTTATGCCATCGTTGTTGGCATCTTCCCATGACCAGATGGAGCCCTCATAAAGACCTGGAGACTGGCCAAACGGCACGAATACCCACGCCGAATTAGAACGACTCTGGTTTATTACCAGCGAGCCAAGAAGTGCAGAAGGTGAATATTGAAAGCTTGTTGATGCAATAACAGCACCGGAAGTTGCAATCAGGTCAGTTCCCTGCGTTCTTACTCTCGACAGAGCCATCGAGCCAGTATTTTTCGTGGTCACAGAAATCTGATTGGTTGACGATGCGGCATTGCCGGCCATAACCGCTTCTACTGGTGCCGTTATTGCGATTGCCTGATCGCCGATTTCAATTCGGAGCTTGATATCGCACCAGGGCTCATCAGAAGTGTCGAAAGTATCATCGGTGTCGAGATCACCGTAGACGGTCATAGAACCTATGAAGACCCCCTTTGTGTGGGCAGCAGGAACGGCCGCACTGAGGTCGAAATATCGCAGTTCGCCGGGAGCAATATTCAGTACATCGGCCGGAACTGTCATATGGGCATCGTCAAAAATGTCGGTTCCGTCTGAAAGATCGCTGGTAATAAATCTGAGACGGGTTATGGGCAAACTGCCGGCATTTCTGACGCCAACCGAGACAGTTTTGGTCGTATCTGGCTTGACACCGCCAAAGTCTTCGGTTGATTTGAGTGAATAGAGTCTGTAAAAAGCCTGAATGACGAATGAGGCGATTGCCATGTCCTTTGCTTCAAAAACTTCAGGATTCTGATTGAGATTCAGATCTTCATACCATGTGAATGACGCAAGATAGGTTCCGGTTGCCTTGCCGCCGGGTACATAAACGTATACGGGAGTGGTTTCTGAATCGGCAACATCGATTAATGATGGCGAAGTGAGGTTGACATTGTCTGAAGCTATTGTTCCGGCCTGACTCTGGTTGATAAACTCTGTAGAAACACCTTTCAGTCTGGAAAGCGGCAGCTCACCGGTATTGTCGATGGTGGTCACGAAGGTTGGCAAAGTGAAGGTCGGGGTTGCATTGCCAAGTGCCATCAGCTCGGGGCTAACCGCTAGAGTTTGCGTGCCAACCGCCCACTTAACCGTAAAATCTTCGCTTGCTCCGCCTGGTATATCGTTGCGTACCGTTCCGGTTGCATAAAAAACTCCCGGGATCTGTGCCAGTGGAACAGTTACCGAAATGCTGGCGGTTTGATAGCCATTGTATGCCATCGCCCCGAAAATCAGGGGCGTAATGGTGATGCCATGCGCAGACATGTCGTCGAACTTAAGATCGGTGAGATTCTGATTTCCGACACCAATGATCTCGATCTGTTGTTCAGTGCTTGTCGCTCCTGCTTCTATGACCCCGAGATCGATGAAGTTATCGGTAAGCACTGCTTTGGCAACAGCTTTAACTTCAACTTTTGTAAAAATCAATGTGTGGGGCTCGCGGGATTGTCGGGCAAGATCAAGGGCCTGAGAATCATTATGATCTTCGAATATTGCCATTGTTGCAACGTAAACTCCGGGGGGCTGGTAAAACGGTATGAGAAGCGAAGCTTCGAAAGTCATGTTGTTCTCAACCGGAAGATTGAATGGAAATGGCGGGTCAGCTGTTAGATTCGACCCAGAAATAGACTCTGAAACGGATTTTCGCAGGTCAACCTGCGAAAGCCTGATGCGTTCAAGATTATGGTTCCCGGTATTGGTAATCAGATTTGCAATTTTACTGCTGATGCTGCCGGGTTCCGCAATGCCGAAATCCCAGATTGGTGACTGATATGGGATATAACTCAGGTTGGCAGCGGGTATAATGCTTTTGGCTACTGATGGGCTTTGCCATCTTAGTTCAGCGATCGAGGTGCCAGTATTTGAAAACATTTCTAAAACAATCGGTACAGGTACTCCGGCTGTTAAAGCTATAGAACCGCTTCTTTCTATAGCTGCCCGTGTGACCCAATCTTCGTAAATCAGATTGCCATTCACCCACAATCTAAAACCGTCATCGGTGCGGGCAAAAAAGGTATAATTTTCACTGAAGTCAGGAGTTACCAGGCCACTCCAACGGACTGCATGGTAATCAGTGTTTACGACCCCTGGAGCCGGCGAGCCCCCTCCCCAGTTGAAGTTGACATTCGCATTGATCGTTGTGGTTGCCGGGTCACTGATCGGCATTGGTTGAGTTGCGTTAACTGCTATCAGATTATAATATTCTCCACGTAATCCTGGCTCAGCAGAAGGTTGTGGCAGAGTTTCCAGCCTGAAGTTGTTGCGAAAAACCCGTGTGGGGCTCTGGGCGTTTATCTGCAGAGGATAATTGGTGTAGTAGTTCGTTACCCCGAAACTGTCATCATACAAACGTAAAGAATTGCCCGGAATGGTGATGTATGAGCTGCCTTCAATTGCCGAATCGTTAGTTGCCTGCAGTACAGAATTGTAAGTCCTGGAAGAGCCGCTTGGAGACGGCTGGTAAACCCCGGTTTGAGCGCTGATTCTGTTAAATGTGCCGGCGCTGTGGGCAAGGTAGCTGTGATTAAATGAATTAAGGTAAAGACGAACGTTGGTTGGCCAGGTCGCGATATTGTTAATCGTCAGATTGGCGTTTACCAGATCACCGACAAAGCATGTGGGGCTGGCAATTTCGAGGCTTACTGAGAAGGTTGCCAGGCTGAAGACATCAAAGAACTGTACCGCAAAGATATTGCCTACGGTCGCGTCATCGCCATCGTCTACAACTGCCATCCATCTTTGCAGTTTGTCAGTTCCAGGCGGTATCAGATGCCCGGGGTGAGACACTATTCCGGTATCGCCGGTGTTGAGCGGGGTCAAAATTCCAACGCCAACGTCTACGGGTGGGTATGGCTCTGTGCTTTCATAAAATCGTATTCTGACGTTGGTGTTGGTTGCAAGCCCGGAAGCTCGTGCGAATACGGTTGATCCGTCATTGAATGCGTAACATGGGGTCGTAAAAGTGTTATTGATGTAAAGGAGAAGGTTCGCGGTGTTGATTGTCCAGGAAAGGGTCTGGTTGATCAGCGTGGCGGGAGTTGTGGGATTGTTCGCATCTGTATAACTGGCTCTTGCCGTCATTACAGCTGGTCCGGCCGGGGCAGTGCCGTTGATATTTACTCTGAAGGTAAAGGTTGCAGTACTGTTGCCCGGCACAGTTGCCGGGATCGTCGGGGATGCCAGGGTGAATGTGGCAAACGAAAGGTTATTGTTGGGCGGTGAACGAAGATCGGCGAGACTGATTATTGCGTCAGCTTCCCCAGTATTCTGCAGGGCCATCATCACTTCAATATTTTTCTGATCACGGTAGACAATTGTAGGTGTTGCAGTGAGGGAGACGATATCTATTATGGCAGGGGTTTGAATCAGACAAAGGTTTGAATCGATGTAGGCCGCCTGGATTGCTTTGTCATTGCTGGCATCAAAACCACTGTCTCCAGCCGAAATCTGAAAATTGCCCTGACCAGTTGCCGTATAGTTGTAGGTTATGGTGGCGGTGCTTTCACCCGGAACGTCTATTGCTGCTGGTGATGGGCCAGACGTGAGATTTGCAGTTCCAGGCCCGGCTATGGTGAGTGGGTCTGGTACCATGCCGGCAGCCTCTGCACCACCGATATTAGTTATGACCATCCTGCCCTGAAATGCCTGCCCGACTGAAACCTTCTGAGGCAATTCAAGTGTTGCTGAAACCGAAGCGCTGGTCACGACTCTGAAGTTGGTTTGTGAGGGCGAATAGGTGTTCACCGGGTTAGTTATTTTAACTGTGTAAACACCAAAGTCTGTGGCAGAGGTTATCGACCATTCTCCGGCAAGTTTGCCGGTATTATCAGAAAAGCCTATCGTGGTTGCAGAGATAATCTCGGAGCCGGAGGCATCATACCAGCGGATTCCGTATTCTTTGAGAGGAACCAGGTTTTCTGCAAGGGCATAGATGAAGGTTTCGCCAGAGTCAGGCTGCGAAAAAGCATTGGAAGGATAAAGATACGATGGATCTTTATACGAAAGGATCTTTTCTGCAAGAACTGTCCATTCACCTGGCACTGCTGCACCAGCGGTTGAAAGTGACGAACCATTGTTGACGTCGGTTCCTGATACTTCTGCGTCGATAATCGCACTGCCGGTCGCAGTACTTTCGAGAATCGAGACCAGAACCTTGATGAATTTGCTCTGTCCGCCGGTAATCGTTACCGGCATTATTTGCCCTGGTATTATGTTTTCATAGTCTCCAAGTGAGATGAAAAGAGGAATTGAGGCAATCTGGGCATCAGCTTCTCCGGTATTGATTATTTCAACTTCAACCGGAACATTTGCCTGACCACGGTAAACTACCGCAGGAGCCTTTATCAGCCCGATAGAAAGGCTTGCCGGCGATTGAATTATCCAGGAGTCGAATACGAGCGGGCTGTTTGAGTCTGTTACCAGGCCAGGCACCCAGGCGTTAGTGCCAGACGCGATGCCCTTGATATATGCAACCCCAGAAGGAGATGTTGGTTGAACTGCCACGGTATAATTGAGAGTTATTGATTGCCCACCATGAATGACCGGCAGATATGCCGGCTTGAGGCGAGCAGTCGGAACAGTCTGTTTGGCCTGAGACGGCGATGACCAGCTTAATTCGGCTCTGGCATTGCTGGCGCGCTCGTAATAGTCTATGACAATCTCTGCCGGAACTCCGGCTGTGAGTGGCACAGACACAGAAGTTTTTTCGGATGCTGATGTAACCCACGAATTGATGATAATCTGCCCGTTAACCCAAACTCTTACGCCATCGTCGGCCCAGAAATAGAATGTGTAGTCTTCACTGAATTCAGGGATTACATAGCCACTCCAGCGCACGGCGAAATAATCGGCACTGATAACTCCGGGAATTGGACTGGCAGCACCCCAGTTAAAATTTACCGTACTATCGAGCCGGGTTGCACTGGCCTGCGTCGGAAAAGGCGGTGGGTTGCCTGTCGTCGTGTAAAAGTATGAGCCAAAAAGGCCCTGGTCCGCAGGGTCAAAAACAAATTCAGGAGAAAGTGTGTATTGCCCAAGAGAAAAGGTCAGCGAGGCAGTCTGCAGGACGAGCGGAACCTGGGGGGAGCCATTGCTGATCGTCATCTGAACCGGTATGCCACCCTGGCCCTTGTTAACTTTTTCGAAGGTGGTATCGACAGAATTTATGATAAGATCTGCCTTTCTTCGGATGCGGTATTGGCTGGTTACGAGCGCGGTTGAATTTGTAAGAGTCGCTAATCCGTCCCCGGCTGAGAGGTAGCCGTTGACTACAGTCCAAGCATCGAGATTGCCTGAGTTCTGGTCGACGGAGATCGAAAAGCTGACGGTGGCTGAAGTATCTGTCAGAACACCTGTCGGCAGGGGCGAAGTCTGAACCCATGTCTGAATTGCAGAGGCGGGGGTAAAGGTCAAGGAGGCTGTAATCGTGTCGACAGGGTTCGAGTATTTGTTCGTGTAGGTCATCGATGCCAGAAATGTCTGGCCCTGCGATACGTCGAGGTTGTTATACTGATTTGTGACGCTGTCAATCGTTACATAACCGACACTGAATTTGACACGCCGCAAAACCGGGTTTTCGCCACTGTTACTCTTTTTGAAGACGGCTTTATACTGAACATAACGGTCTGTCGGCAGCGTCAGATTTATTACCCCGGTGCTTGCAGCCAGGTTCGCGCCAACAAGGTGCCCGGCGTTCCAGGCCGGAAAGTTCGTGGTGCCCGAGCTTCTGACATACAGGTCTATAAGACCGGTACCAGTAATCTGGTATTCCATATTGGTCCAGGTCGGGGCAGAACTGCGGCCATCGAAAATTCTCGATTCGTAATCGGCGACGCAGGTTGGCCCGGCCATGGAACAGGTGTTTGTCGGGTCGGTGTAGCCAAGATTTATTGTCCAGCCGTGGCAGGACTGAAAATAATGAATAACATTTCTTCCTGAGCCATCGCGAAGGGAAACGACTTCCTGGCTGGTCGTGCCATCGGTGATGCCGAGCCAGCGATTACCGTCAGTCGCACTTATTCCGGCTGTGTGGTGTGGCGGGACATTGATCGGGTTGTCGCCCGAGAGTGATGGAACTGTTGTTAATGCGCCGAAATTGAGAGTTTCGTAGCGAAAGGCTATGTCACCCTGCCGATAAAGGGCCGCCTGAAAAATGTAACTTTCGGTTGTAGCATTGAAGCGATTGGCCCGCCAGGTGAACATGGCGCGATGTCTTGCTGCTGTGCCGCTGTCGAGATTGTGATAGTAAAGCCCGGCATTCGAGGGAACGGCATCGTTTTCCATAAGATTGCACCAGAAAGGTGCGATGAAACGGTTGGGACCCGCCCCGGTAAAAACAGCCATATCGTTTAGTGGCTGGGAATCTGGCGGGAACGAGATGTAGCCGTTGGTAGAAACGTTGACCGTATTGGTTGCAAAGTCGAAATGAGGAAATACAAAGCCCAGGACCTTCGATGCCGACATGTCATCTATGGGACTGGGCGGATCTGGAATCAACCTGCTCGGGTCGTTGAAAGGTACGCTTGCTGTTTCGATACCGCCGCGGTGAATTCGGCGCGAATACCATGGAGAAACCGCGAACTGCGAAGTTGTTGAAAAGTTATCAGAAAACCCCGGGTTTGTATAAGTCGGAACGGATGCATCGGGGTTGCCCCAGTAAATCCAGTAGATTTCCTGGGCTGTGCCGTCCTGGCTGGTGATGAAGTGAACGTCAAAACCTGTAACCGATCCGGCTGCGGTCGTTTCGTTATAAACGACGCAGGGCAACTCGTTGCCATACTGGTCGGCAACCCTGACCTCGTCGTCAGCACGAGTTGCGGCAATTTCGCCCGCAGGTATACCTGTAATCACAACGCGGCACGGCGAATTAATTCTGGCTGGGGTAGCAGCATTCGGGGTTACGGATGGAAAAACAAGGTTATTGACATGAGCGCTGACACCCACGGGTCTGCGGATACGCCAGAAATTACCCCCGTTATTGCTGAAAAGCGTCGTTCCGACTCCGCCGGTGGCAAGTGGTTCGGCCATAACCCGGTTCTGTGAATTGTTGAAGTAAGTCGAAGAGGCGTTATCCTCATATGGAACCGTTGAGTTAATGACAAATGGCAGGGAACTGGAATAAGAAACTGCTCTTCTCGCTGCTGGACTTCCCCACCAGTCTGGAGCATCGATCCTGACGCGCAGGTAGTAGGTAGTTCCTTCAGTAAGAGACAGTGCCCGACTTGCCCGTATAATCTGCCTGTGAGGGTAATCGGAGCCATTGCTCGTTCCGTTTGGGGTAGTGCTGATATACGTATATGTGTCTGTCCATTGGCCGGGATAAGGTTTCCAGGAGCCATATTGAACGCTGTTGATTGTATTGATACCCATGCCCGTGCCGGTAAGCCCTACTGTGGGCAGAAAGCGCATGACCTGTTCTGAATCTGCCGATGGCAGATCGTCTGTTCCGAGGGCGCGTACAGTGTAATAAAACTCTTTTTCAAAGGCATGTCCGACGGTATTGTCGTTGAAAGAAGTTGCAGTAGCCGCTGCAGTGGCAATCTGAGCGGTGGCTCCGTAGCTGATGCCCCGGCAGATCTGGTAGTTCTTGACATAGCCTGCGGTGTTCTGCGGGTGATGCCCCCAGGTTATCTGGTTGTAAGTCGCCAGGGAATTTACTGTGATGTTGATTGGAGGATAAGGCTGGGCTTCTACAGACCGAATTAATACAGTTGTGAAAAATATTATTGCAATGGTGATCATGAGCTGCAGGCGGTTTATTGTTGTTTTAAGCCGTTTATAAGTCTGTTGTTTCATGTCCTCAACCCTTCCTGTTCCAGAAATAAAGCTCTGTTTCAGCTCCAATTGGTTTGTATATCTCGATTTCTGGGTCTGCCGTGCCATCTATCACCAGTATTTCAACCGATTGCAGGGTTTCTGGATTATCTTTCAGGTTGATTATGCCGGGAAAATTGACGATTACGATGTCGAAGCTTTTTTGACAGGCCTGTATCAGGCTTTTCCATTGATGTGGCTGCAGAACAGCCAATGGCATGACCTGGCTGCCGCGAGCCAGAATTCTAAGGTTGGGGCTACTGGTTTTCTGACAGAAAGTTTCGATTTCGAATGTCTGATTGAAGCAGTCAGAAAGGCCGGGAGAACTTTTACAGGTTTTGATCTCATGGATATATGGTTTTGAACTGTTGGCATCGATGATAAGGGTCTGAAAATCTGCTTTGGAAAAATTTATCGCAAGCTTAAGAGCCAGTGCCAGGCGGTTGAAACTTTCTTTTTGCGATGAAACACCGATAACCCGCAGCATTTTGCTGGTAACCAGTTCTTCAAACATCTGTAGTCGTGTCGTTGACTGAGCTTTGCTGGCAGGAAGGTCGGAATTAGTTCCCTGGAGGGGCGTTGAGTCCTGATTTGTGACTGTTTCGGACGTGCTGCTCTGATTTTCGCTGCCAGCAGGTTTTTGTGAAATAACTGCAGGTTCACTGAGAGGGAAACCGGTCGTGGTTTGTATTTTATGTCTGTGAAAGAAAAATTGACTGAATTTTTCAAATGGGAATAATTGCAGAAAAAATCTGATGGCGAGCGCACCTAAAGTAACCAGTAAAAACACCCAGAAAAGAAAAGCATACAGGCCTGAACGCAAATAGAAGAAATGCAGGAGAGATTTTAAATGGGCGATTCTGGGGAGCCCTGAGTGTTTCAGGTGGTGCTTTGCGGTGTCGTAATAGCCACGATTGAGCTCTGAATTGAAAAGCTTTTGCCGGAGGCTGACACTTTCTTTCTTGTTCAGAACCTCATTACTTAGTTTTACGGCCTCTTCTATATTTCCGGTTTCCCAGTGGCAGAGTGCGATAAATTCATCGAGTTCCAGTCTGGGGCGGGAAAACTGCTTTTTATGTTCCAGCGCCAGTTGCAGGCTGTCGCTTGCCGGCTTGAGCCCAATAATTCGTTGCAGCTCAAACTCTCTTGTTCCGAGGAAATCGCGACGGGGGGTGAAGTTGACTACTCTTTTGCCCCCGAAAATTCTGGCGGCAGCCTTGCTGCGTGCCATTTCGGCTTTTAAAGACAGACTGTCGGAAGCATTTCTGGTCTGTCTGAGATGCGCCAATTCAATGTTTGAAGCTTTCGGTGGTGTTTGAGAGCTGGAAAAAAGCTCATCTGTTATAAATAACAGAAGAATCGAGCAAAAAATCACTGCCAACCTTTTTTTTATACGGCTTCCCTCATGTTTTGCAAATCGTTATAATTCTAGCAGTTGTTAAAGATATTACGCAATAGGACTATTGCTGGTTATGGTTGGGACCATGAAAAAAAATAACCGGGCCGGAACTGTTATTCTTTTGCTTCTGATCCTCCTGTCGATTGGTGCTATTATTGCCCAACAGATTGGTCCTTCAGAAGAGATTCTTAATCGTCGTCTGGCTGAAGCTGGCTTAAACACAGACATCAGTCAGATACGTGAAGCTTTCGACCTTATGAAAATAGCTTCTCATACATGGCAGCCCTGGGAAGAAAATTTCGACCCTGACCATGCTGATGCTCCGGCTTCAATTGCCAAGGTTCTCGAAACTCTTAAAACCGAAGGGTTTCTTAGAAGCAGCGATATTTACGATTCCACGACAAGAAAGCATCTCTGGGGCACAGGCGCCGGCAAGCAGTTCTGGCAGGCTTCGGTAAATCTGGCTTCTAACTCAAGCTTTCAGATTTATACCGGCGAAGCCAGAACCTGGGACTGGAGTCAGACTGACACGACTGCCGCCACCGATTCCTTTTTCTTGAATGAGCAAAGTGTCGATGATTACCCATTTCAGAACAAGCTCGGCGAATCTGCCGGAAAGAGCGGTTTTTCTCTGAAAATCATCAGGTAATAAGGCTCTTATAGGCCGAGTCCGGGGTTCTCCGGGATCTCGTTGGTATAAAGGGTACAGGTTGCCAACTTTTGAGCTCACATGTGACGTTGGACTAGCCGAAATTTAGGGTTCTGGTGATCGGTCTTCTGGGTGGCCAGACTGGTGTAGACATTTTTGAGGGGACGAAAAGCATTCTCAGAAGCGATCGGGCCAGCAGTTCTGTCTGGGGGCTTTCGCTTTTTCTTGGCCCGGCAATATTGAGAATGCCCGGCCTGGTTTTATGCAGCCAGTTCAGGGTTTCAGCCACTTCAAACCACTCGGCATCGCTAAGGTTATCGGTATTTTTCTGCCGGTGTGACTCATTCTCAGGCACCTCTATTGCTGGGGAGCTCAGGGCCTTTAGTTTTGGGGGCCGGTCAAAAAATGCTTCAGAATTAAGAATATGAAACGGTTTGCGCATTTTCTGGCAATATTCGACTGTCAGACGGGTGCCATTTGACGGCGAACTGTCTGCAATGATCAGCGTGGCGTCAGAATCTCTGACGTTGAGGCGGGTGCGCTGCTGGTAAAGTTCAGAAGAGGCTTCGAGCAGCGGGTAACAATCGGCAATGGGGCCGTCTTCTGCCCGCCGGCCTGCCGGGCACCAGCCCGAACACGGAATCTTCATGGCCATAGCGAAATCGAGTGCGGCGCGGTCTACGCCCGTTTGCCCGCCCGAGATAAGCATTTGTATCGAATATTTTTTGCCGGCAGTCATTTTTTGATTATAAATCTTCGAGTTCATGGTTTAAACCTTCGATGCCAAACAGCATCTGCTGTTGGTAATAATACATTTTTTCGGGGGCCCGGTCTTTTTCAAGAGGTGCGAGCGAGCCACGTTCAAAAATGGCGTCGAAAAGATAAAGCCGGCCCGGGTAAAGGCTGGTCATGCGCAGCCACAGGTCGCGCCTGACTTCGTAGCCGGCATTTTCGAAGAGATGACAGAGCAGTTCTGAGTGACCGCCTGCAACCAGCCGGTCGAGAGTTGCACTGGCCTGTTCGACCGCAAAAGCTTCGTTCTGTCCGATAAAGCTCAACACCCAGAGATCGCGACTGCAGAGAAGACGGACCTCAGCGTGTGCAGCCCCGGGTAAAGCCCTGCCCGCACCATTTTGCCTGCAGATAAAGATATCTCTGGCCGGCAGCGGAACAACAGTGAACATTCGGCTGTCAAAAGCCGTTGAAGCAATATTTAACCGACATTTATGGCAGCAGTTCGTGGTCATTGGAAAACTCCTTTCAAAGACCGCAGATCGTTCTAGCCTGTCTGACAGTGCATGGGTTATGCATGATTGCCTTCAGATACTTTTCACGCCGTGGCTCGAGTTCGTTGAAGGTATCGAGAGGGCTCAGGCCGGCCGACGAAAATACCGGGTTCAAAAGCCAGAGACTGCGGGGCTCGTAGACTTCGAGCCAGCGCCAGAGCAGCGGCTGCAGGGTCTCTCTCGCTGATTGAAAAATTGCGAGCACAAGAGACCGATCACGCCCGAGAATGGCCGATTTCAGCGAGGCAAAAACGAGTTTTTCGGCCAGCTGGTCGCCGTGATACAGCTTTCTGACCACATAAAAGTCGAGCTGGCAGCGGCCACCCAGTTCGCTGGTGCAGAAGCCACTTTTGCAGCGCGTTTCTGACTGCAGGCAGACCGGTCGTCGGCAACGTTCTTCGGCGTAACCTGTTACCGGGTTGAGCGGGCATTCATTGCAGCACATCATAAGTTCGCCTCCGTTTTTTGGTTTCACAGGTAAATCAACTGAAAAACAAAAAAGGGAAAAAATATTTTAAAATTCTGCAAAAAACCTTCTGGAACACTGCAAACTCTTCTGCTATGCTCGAAGACGGGTGGTTTCCCGTCACATTAAAATTAGTGATTTTATCCGCCGGCGATGGTCGATTCAAACCTGCGGCAACGGCAGTATGAGAGGCAAAATATGCAAAATACGAGTGTTGAAGAGGCACTTCAGAAATTTATGGCGCAACCTGGCCCCGAGACTGCTTTTGGCCTGATCGTCAGCTGTCGCGGCTACCTGAACAACATTGCTGCCAGCTGGCGCGAGCTGAGCCTTTCGCGCGAAGAGAAGATCAGAGAGCTGGCCAGTGAA
Organism: Candidatus Rifleibacteriota bacterium; assembly: GCA_024710355.1. Taxonomy (GTDB): domain Bacteria; phylum Muiribacteriota; class Ozemobacteria; order Ozemobacterales; family Ozemobacteraceae; genus Rifleibacterium. The sequence continues at coordinate 55,959 of JANJUX010000033.1, read as the reverse complement.
ATGCTGCTGGTTCTTCTCGAAGATTTTAATGTCGGTCGAGCGCTGCATTCACGCTCGGTTCTGGCGTTCGTTCACCAGAAACTCAAGCGCTTGACCCGGCCATATCAAGCGCGAGCGACCGCCTTCGGGCTGGCCGGCGATCTGCCTGAGGTCGGCCGCACCGGTTTTACACCACTTCGACTTGCTTTTGCCGACGAAATCTTTGCAACGGTGCGCAATTTTCTTGCGGATTACCCTGATGCAAATACGGCTCAGCTCGCTTTTCTGTTTGTGCATGTATTTCCTGAGGTTCCGTGGGCCAGCCGGCTGCTGGCTGATTATGAAGGAACAGAGCCTGACCGGCGTCTCGAAGCTGATAAAAAGAGAATGGCCAGTTTTAACCAGAACCTGCGCATCAGATTTCGCGACCTGAAAAATGGCGACTGGCGCGATATTACCGAATGGTCTGGCGGCGAACGAAGTCATCTGGCGTGGCGCATAATCAGTATTTCACCGGCTGAGGTCGAGCATAAAACCGAGACTGAACTGCAGCGTCTCGATGTCTGGCGTGAAAGTATCGATCGCCGGCAGCCACAATCGCAACAGGATCTGCTTGCGGCGCTGCGGGTTTTTTCGTCCCTGCGCCGTCAGAGATCGGTCGTTGCTGATTCTGAGCCACAAATTCTGGCGGCTGAAGAAGCTGCCCCCTGGGGCGACACTCCAGATCTGCTCCTGCAGCTGATCGGTCGCCCGCGAGAAATCAGCGGAGTGGCGGCCGAAACCGAAGAGTGGCCGGATCTTGCTGCTTTTGCCCGGCAGGCAGTGGAGGTTGAAGACCCTGAATTTAACCGTCTGGCGGAGAGTATCAGCTGCTGGTTTGCCGAACTTTACCGTGCGAAGAGCAAAAATTCAGGGCAAAATCGCAATAAAGTGGTAAAATACAGCTGATCAGCAAATATGGAGAAATCAATGAACCTGGCGACCGGTTGTATCGTCGAATTTTCAGCAAAAGGGAGCCGGCCGGAAACCGGTGTAATATTGAGTGCCGCCGGTGGCAGCGTCAGGCTTCTGTTGCTGAACGGCAAAGAAACAAGCATTCCTGACAAAAAAGTGCTGCATGTAACTTCGCGGGCTGTTACCGGGGTTGCAGACCGCGAGACCTGCCGGCAAAACCTCATTAAAGCCGATCAGCGGCGAAACCAGACCGAAGCCGGTATTGATCTTGCAGAACTGCACAGCCTGCTGGTCGAAGAGATTCGCCCCTACAGCCTCAAGGAACTCACAGGCTTTCTGTTTGCGCCTGATGACGATGATGCGGCTGCAGCCCTGCTGCGGCGCCTGAGCGACGATCGCCTTTACTTTAAAAACAAGGCCGACACCTGGCATCCATTATCGTCAGACGAGCTTAAGACGGCGCTTGAACAGCAGAATCGAAAAGAGCAGGTCGAACGCGAAGAGGCGATGCTGGTCGAGCATCTTAAAAAACTTGGTGACAGAAGCTCTGCCGGCGATTTTCCGGTCGAGCATCTCAATGATCTGAAAAATCTGGTTGCCTGTGGCGAAGAGGCAAAAATCTCGAAGCGACTGGCCGCTGCGCTCGACAAGGCCGGTCTCAGTGACCCGCGTCGCCTTTTTCAGGCCCTGGTGAGTGCTGGAATTCTGGATGCCGACGAAAACCTGGCAATAATCAAATACCGCCTGCCGGTTGAATTTTCGGCCGATCTGATCGCTGAAGCCGATAATCTTTGTCTGGTCGATATCAGCTCCTTGAGCCGTTCTGACTTGACCGGTCTGAAAACCTGGGCAATCGATACACCCGGTTCAAAAGACCGTGATGATGCTTTTTCTTTCGTCAGGCACACAGATGGTGGCTGCAGCCTCTGGGTGCATGTCGCCGACCCGGCCGAACTTATTCTGCCCGGCTCACCTCTCGACAAAGAAGCGGCGCGGCGCGGCAGTTCGGTGTATATGCCCGATAAGCGCATTCACATGCTGCCGACCGGGATTTCTGAAAATTTTCTCAGCCTCTCTGAGGGCTGCGAGCGCCTGGCGCTTACCTTTAAACTTGATTTTTCGGCTGCCGGTAATCTCGAGCATCTGCAGATCAGCGAGTCGTTGATCAGAATCGAAAGAGCTCTCGACTACGATACCGCTGACGGGCTGCTTGCTTCAGAACCCTGGCTTGCCGAAGCGGTGAAGTTTGCTGAAGTTCTTAAAAAGCAGCGTGAGGCCGCCGGCGCGATGATGTTTCCGCGTCAGCCGGAGCTCAGCGTCAAGGTGGTCGATGGCGAAATCCTTGTCGAAAGACGTAACCGCGATGATCTGACTCAGGGCATGATTGCCGAATTCATGATCTGGGCCAATCATGCCGCCGCTGAATGGTGTCGCAAACACGCGGTACCGTGTCTCTACCGCGTTCAGGAAGGCGAACCGGTTGATATGCCGCCCGTCGAAGAATTTGACCCGGTCGCTTTCTTTTCGGTGCTGAGAACTTTGCGTAAAACTGTTGTTAACAGTGTTCCGGGGCGACACAGCTCGCTGGGCCTGGCTTCTTATACTCAGATCACCTCGCCGCTGCGGCGTTATTCTGACCTGCTGCTGCACCGCCAGATCAAGGCTGCCATCAATGGCAGACCGCCGGTCTACAGCCAGAGTGAACTCGATCAGACGATGATGATCGCCGATACGGCCGTCATTCGTGCCGATGAGATCATGCGCGACCGTGAGCGCTATTTTCTGCTCAAATACCTCAAACAGCAGCAGAAATCGGCTGAGTTGCTTTACGACGGGGTTGTGGTCGATACCAGCATGACCGAAGTCACATTTTATGTCGATTTTCTCTGCTCTTTCAGGCACTGCCGGCGCCCGAATTTTGACGTGACACCCGGTCAGAAGGTTATCGTAAAGGTCAATCAGATCGACCTGTTCGACGGCATCATCAGATTTGATCTCAGGCAGCCTTAATTTTCTTTGAGCATTCTGGCGCTGTTGAGAACTACGAACACTGGCCCGAGATTATGGGCGACGGCCCCGATAACCGGGCTGATCAGCCCGATCGAGGCGAGAACCATCATCAGCAGACTGAAGCCGGTGCCAATGAGAATGTTCTGATTGATTATGCCGCGTGTTTTTTCAGAGAGATCGAACATGCGCGCCAGATTAAGCAGATTATCGGTGTTAAGAGTAATATCAGAATTTTGAATGGCGATATCTGTGCCGCCGCGGGCCATCGCAATACCGACATCACTGGCTTTCAGCGCCAGAGCATCGTTTATGCCGTCACCAACGAACATTACCCGTTCGCCGCAGGCCTTACGGTTATTGACGTAGTTGAGTTTATCCTGCGGCAGACATTCGCAGACCGTTGCGTCGACACCGAGAGCTTTGCCAATGGCATTGCCAATCTGGCTGCGGTCGCCGGTCAGCAGTATGACATTTTTGACGCCAAGGCTGCGCAACTGGTCAATTGCCTGGCGCATTTCGGGGCGTGGCCGGTCAGAGAAGATTACTTCGCCAAGAAAGGCTGTTTCAGAGGCGACCCAGACTGATATGCCATTTTCGCCGGCCACATCTGCCGGCGCAGTGATGCCGGCTTCTTCTGCTATCCAGCCGGGTTTGCCGAGATAGAATCTTTTGCCGTCGATTTCGGCTGACACTCCGCGGCCATGCAGCTCTTTCTGAACCGCCGGTATCGGAAACCTGATGCCGTTCGTGTGAGCATAGGCGATCAGGGCGGCAGAAACCGGGTGAATCGAGCCGCTGGCACACATGGCTGCGTATCTCAGCATTTCCTGATTATCGCTGCCGGGCAGCGTTACCACTTTTTCGACTTCAAGCTTGCCGAGTGTGACAGTGCCGGTTTTATCGAAAATCACCGTGTCGATTTCGGCAAGCAGCTCAAGAAAAGCGGTGTTCTTGATCATGATGCCGTGGCGGGCAGCGCTCACCAGTGCTGCAATCATGGCGCTCGGACTGGCAAGTATCAGAGCACACGGGCAGCTTATCACCAGAATTGCCACCGCCCGGCTGATATCACTTGTCAAAAAGAGGGTCAGGGCCGCAACCATTATGACAAACGGAAAATAGAGCCCGAGATACTTTTCGATAATTTTGACAATTGGCGCTTTTGACGCCTCGGCCTCTTTAAGCAGATGCAGAATTTTGTTAAACAACGTGTCAGAAGCGGCTTTGGTAACCTTTATGCAGATTTTGCCGCTGAGATTGATGGTGCCGGCAAATACTCCGACCCCGGCAAAAGCCTCGACGGGTACCGATTCACCGGTTATCGGGGCCTGATTGATCATGGTTTCGCCTTCGCTGATCACGCCATCGGCAGCAATGGTCTCACCGGGGTAGCAGACGATCAGATCATCAGGCTTGAGTCCGCCCGGTTCTACCAGAGTTTCGCGCCCGTCAGCCAGCAATCTGGCCTGGCGTGAGTGCAGGCGCCGCATTGACTCGATCGCTTCTTCGATGCCCATAATACTCTTTTCTTCGAGCAGATGGCCGAAAACCATGATTATCGGAATAATCGTGGCAACTGCGAATTCACCTTCGCTCATCGCGGCAAGAATCGCCAGACTCACCAGCTGCTCGGTCATGAAGCAGGGTTCGCGGGTGAAAAGACCTTTGAAACCATTGATAAAGACCGGCAGGGAAACGGCCATGGCGGCAATCGCCACGATCAGTCTGGCTGTCTGCTTCTGCTCCGGCAGCAGCATTTCGAGAACAATGCCGGTAATCAGAAAGACTGCTGCAAAAATCGAATTGGCAAGCTTGAGCTTGATAATACCGTTCAGACCAACAGAGTGCTGGCCAGTTGCAGGAGCTTGCCGGTCGTTTGTCATTTAATCTTCTTCTTCCTCTTCTGCAAGCTCGTCGTAAGCGGGGTTGACGTTAGTCGGAACCGGAAGAGAGGAGCCGGTGCTGGTGTCGAACATCAGTCTGACGCCGGCGGCAGCCGCCGACCCGCCGGGAACAACTACCATGCGCCGCATTTTTTCTATTACCAGTTTCTGAACTTTAGCGGTCATTTCGAGTCTGACTTCTTCGGGGTTGTTCTGCCAGGCAGTCAGAAGTTGATTGAATCTGCCGGCGTTGGCAGTTGCCTCGGCAACAACGGTCTGGTGATAAGACCTGGCCCTGTTAATCATTTCTTCGGCGTTGCCGCGGGCTTTCGGCAGTTTTTCTTCGCTGAGGCTGCGGGCATCGTTGATAAAATTGTGGCGGTTGATAAAGGCCGAATTGACCTCTTCAAAGTCTTTCCTGAGGTAGGTGGGCGGTGCAATTTCTTCTATTTCGAGCGAGACCAGCGCCAGGCCGGTTTGAACCCGGTCGAGTTGTTTCTGAACCCGTTCTTTAACCTGAGTTGACAGCTCTTTTTTGCTTTCGGACAAAAGCCCGTCAATCGGGAAACCGGCCGCAACCCGAGTCATTTCAGCGACAGTGAGGTCATGCACGAGTGAACTGAATGTCTGATATGATGCCGAGAAGCCGAAAACAGCTTTTATCGGGTCGCTGATCTGGTATTTAACCAGTATACTGGCCTGAAAGATGTTGGCATCGCCACTGACGCAATAACCCTCATTCAGCGGGTCAATCGTGCGATAGTCTGCCTCTTCTTTTTTTTCGATGGCGGCAAGCTCTTTGATTTTTACCTGCTGAATCTGTTTGACCGGAATCCGCAGCACTTCGTCGAAGGGTTTTGGCAGGGCAAGAACCCAGCCGGGGTTGAGAATCTGATCGACCGGTGTGCTGCCATGCAGTTTACCCATTCTCAGTATCAGACCGATTTCGTCGGGCCTGATCAATGTCAGCCCCGAGAGGCAATACCCGACAAAAACCAGCGCCATGACTACCTTCAGCAGGGTCATGAAGTCACCGATGGTTTTTATCAGCGGGCTGATTGTGCGGGTTTTGTCAGTTGCCATCGTTCTGGTTTCCGTTCAGGGCGTCGAAGGGGGCCTGGTCACTGCGCAGAATGAATACTGCGTTTTCATTGACCATCTTTTCGAGCGCTTCAAGCGAGCGGCTGAACTTGTAGAATTCGCGACCTTTTTTGTGAGCTTCGGCATAAATTTCAGCGGCTTCACGGTCGGCTTTGCCTTTGATTTCGGCTGAGGTTTTTACCGCCTCGGCGTTGATGCGGGCAATTTCGAGGTCAGTTTCAGAGAGAATGATGGCTGCTTCCATACGGCCTTCGGCGCGGTATTTGGCGGCATACTGGCCTCTTTCGGCACGCATCTGGCTGAATATCGCTTTGATGTTGTTTTCGGGGTAGGCGAGTCGCTTGACGCCGAGGCTGACGATTTCGACGCCAAAGCTTTCGCGGGCCTTTTCCCTGACCGATTCGAGAATTTGGCTTTCGATTTCGGCAAGTTTCAGCTGGGCTGGGTCAGTTGACACGAGGTTGGCGAGGTCATAGTTGCCGAGAACGTTATTTTTTGAGCTCGATACCAGGCCCTCGATCTTGTCTTCGGCGTTAGTCATGGTTCCGACTGACTGCAGAAAGGTGAGTGGCTGCTGAACGCGCCAGACGATGTAGGTGAGCAGAATTATGGCCTTTTTATCGCGTGTCAGAGTCTGGGTGAAGCGGGTGTTGTAAATGCGGTTGCGGCAGTCGAAGAGATAGAAATTGTCGACCGGCCATGGCCATTTAAGGTGTGCCCCCGGGGTTTCGATGATGCGGTCGGGTTTTCCGAGATGGGCAATTACGGCCTTGAAGCCTTCTGGCAGCGGCAGAATGAAGGCCTTGTAGGAAACAAGACCGAGAAGCAGTATGGCGAGAAGCAGTCTCAGCCAGAATTGCATATAATCACCTTCTTTACCATGTTTGCAGATTCAGATACATTTTATCGTTGCTGCGCATGAGAGTTTTGTCGACAACATAAAAGGGCTTGCCGCTCAGAAGCTGCTGCAGGCGGTCGAGACGCAGTCTGAACTTTTCCAGATCGGGTTCGGCCTCGAAGGCAGCCGAACGGCTTGAAAACGAAGAGGCATCGCCAATCGCTTTTGCAACGGTGTTGGCGGCGTAACTTCTGGCTTCGAATTCTTTGCTGTGAGCATTTGCTTTGCTCATGAACATTTTATGCGTGTTTTCGGTGTTTGCCTTTAATACGTAGGTTAATTTATCTGTTTGAGCGCTGATAACATCTTCGTAGGCCTCCGCAACCTCGATTGGCGGGTGCATGGCGAGAAATACCACTTCGACAACTGCGGCGCCAAGGCCAGCTGCGTCAAGGTCAACCTGGATATTTCGACGCAGCTGATCGGCCAGAATTCTGCGGTCGCGCGTGATGATCTCGTCGAACGCGGCTGCGACGGTTTCGCGGGTCAGATGCCGGTAGGCGGTGGCGCTGATGAATTCTTCAGGGTTCTGCATGCTGGTGACGTATCTGAACAGGTTGTCGACCCGAAAGAGAACCTGGCAGTCGATGGCGATGATTTCTACCCCATTGCCGACAATCAGGTGAAAATAATTAGTCGCATGTGGCTTTGCCCAGATGATGTTTTTCTGCTTTGGGTCAGGCTCGAAGCCAATGTTGAGGGTGCGAATCTGGTGCGGCCTGTGCAGCTCGACGGTAGCGAAGGGCCAGGGCAGCTTGAGGTGTAAACCCGGCCCGGCTGCATTGCTGCCGGTTATCCTGCCGAAATGTCTGAAAATCGCCTGCTGGTCAGCCGGAACGATGACAATTGCCGATGTGAGCCATACTGCGAGAAAAGCGGTTATGAGAACCGGTTCGAGAATGCGCAGGCCGAAAGCGATGATTTCAGACCTGGAGACATCGATTCCAGAAATGCTTTCGATGCTGCGTATCAGGCTCTTTTTAATTGTGTTCTCTGCGGCAAAGAAACTGATGAAAAACGGAACCGGCAGTTCTGTCTGAATGCTGCCGGAAAATGCCTGACGCAGGCTGCGGATGGCAGCGGTCAAAATTTCGGCACCCAGCAATGCCATGCCGATAAATACCGAGAAAAAGCCATAGTCGACATAGGCATTCAAAACATCGCTCTCTGCCTCGGGCAGATATGAAGCCAGCAGGAAAACTGCAAAAATCAGCGACTGATAACCGCTCAAGTAGCCAAGCCCACGGTACCAGCGGGCCGATAAGTCTGGTTTTTCGAGCAGCTGCAGAGTTCTTACGGCAAAAACCGCATAAAAAATCAGAAGAAGATGAATTGCCAGGTAGAAAAAACGAAAATTGAAAGAATCGTAAACCGTCAGGCTAAACCCCAGAGAAAGTCGGTAAACCTGATACAACAGCAGACCGCACAGGCCTGCAATCGACATGGCACCGGTAATACGCAGGGTTTTGCCGGTCTGAATGCGGCTGAAACCGCGCTGCATAAGGCGATTCTGCAGCCAGCAGTCATCGCCGGCAAGTTGTCGGCAGAGATTGTTGAAATATTGGCTGCCAACCAGCAGGGCCAGATACAGCAGAGTGCCGGCAAGCTTGTCAAGGCCGGCAGAGATCCCGGCCAGAGCCGAAAGCAGAATGACGCCGGTTGTGATGTCGAGCAGACTCATGCTGCGAGTCTATCATACAATCGTTCTGACACAAATAACTATTGCTTAAAGACCGGTCGATTGCGGGAGCTTGAGCATTTCTTCGTGAACTTTGCGCTTTACGTCGTCGGGCAGGCGAGATTCATATTCAGAGATAATCTCTATGCCGTCATGGTGCAGTTTTTCTGCTTCAGCAAACATTGATTTTATTTTTCCGAGGGTGGCGGTAAGTTCGTTGTTGAGGTTCGTTTCGATGTCTTTCCATTTGGCATTCAGGGCCTGATTCAGCTTCTGGTTGTGGTCGAGAAGCTTCATGATCAGGTGCTGCGGGCTGCCCTGTGAGGCGCCTTCGTATTTGGCAAACTTGATCTCAAGCTCTTTTTTCCAGCTCTGCAGGGTTTCGAGTTCGTTTACCAGATCCTGAATTTCTTTGTCCTTGTCATCCAGCTTGCGCAGATAATGCTCTTCAAGGCGTTTGGTCTGCTTGAAACTGTCTTCTGAAAGGGTGGCTCTGACCGATTCATACTCATGTTTATTCGAAGCGATCAGCTGTTCGTATTTCTCTTTAATCAGCGCGATTTCGCGATTTTTGAAGAAAATTACGAACTTGCCGCCAATGGCGAACAGGGCGGTGATGATAAGAATCAGACCGATCATCTGCAGGGGTTCCATGTTTCTTGCTCCGTTTGAATGCCGTTATTTAATAAGGTGATAGTCTCAGGTGAATTGAATGTCACCGCTGACCGATTCGGCTTTGAATTCGGCACCACTGCTGCCCGACTTCAGGGTTGTGCCCTGGTTGTTCAGTGGCGTGGCGTCGCCTTTCCAGTCTAATACGACGTCGCCGCTGCGGGTAGTGGCTTCGACGACTTTCCAGGGGCCGCTCATTTTTTCGACGATGATGTCACCAGAGGTGGTGACGAGCTTAACATTAGTGCTTTCAGATATGCTGCCTTCGGTCAGCATGATATCGCCGGAAACTGAGTTGATCCTGAGTTCTTCGATGCGTGAGTCGCGCACGAGAAAGTCGCCGGAGGTCGATTTAATTTCCATCGCGATTTCGCCACCCTCGATCTGAACCGCGCCGCTGACGGTCTCGATACGTGACTGCTTGAGGTTGGCACCCTGAACGCGAATATTGCCGCTGACAGTGTTAAGGTCACCGATTTTGAAATTACCGCGAATTCTGACGGCGCCAGAAACGGTTTTGCAGCTGATGTGCATGTCGGGTGGCAGGGTGATTTCCATGTCGATGGCGGCTTTCACCGGCTGGGCGCGATCAAACCCGATAATAAGCTTGTAGCCGTCGACTTCGATGCCGTAGCGTGAGAACCACTGCGCCGGCTGATATTCACCCAGGGTTGCCTTGCTGACCTGGCCGTTGACGTGCATTTTAAATTCGCTGCCTTCGTGAATGCGGATTTCGCCAAACACGTTTTCAATGATGAAGGTATCGCAGCCCTGAGTACCTTCCGGTGGTGTGACGACAAAATCAACCGGAACTCCGTCTGTGGGCTCACCTTTGACATTGCCAAGTTCGTTGGCCATGCTGCCGACAACTTCCTGCATCCAGTTGCCAAATTCTTTCATCTTGTCTTTGAATTCGCGTCTGCGTGGTTCTGCCTTTTTGATGGCCTGTTGCACCGTTTGTTGCACTGTCTGGGCAAGATTTCGCAGGTCGAAACCAAGCTTGGTGGCGTTTAAAAAGGGGTTGAACGGGTCATCGTCGCGCTCACGGGCCCGTTCAGAATTTTCTTCGTTTCTGGCATACTGATCGTTTTCGCGATTCTGCTGGCGGGTGTCGCCTTTCGATTCTTCGCGGGGCGCTTCTTTTTCGTTCATGGCTGCAAGCAGCTTTTCGGATTCTTCAACCGTGATTTTGCCTTCTGCGAGCATGTTCAAAATCATTTTTCTGGCGTCAGACATGTGTTCCTCCATGGTGCTTACAGTTTTCTCTCAAACAAGCTTGATAATGATATACCGGCTGTCTGTTAACTGCAAGCACCCGACAGCATATCAGGGCAAATCTGGGCTGAGAGCTATGTCACATTCTTTCAGCAGGCGATTGCTGACGCAGCTTACTGCCGCTTCAGAAACGTCACATACCAGCCAGCGGCGCCCGAGCTTCTGGGCTGCAATTGCTGTCGTGCCGCTGCCGCAACAGAAGTCACCGATCAGGTCGCCCGGGTTACTGAGGGCGCTGATCAGCCTGTGCAGAAGTGCGAGCGGTTTCTGCGTCGGGTAGCCGACTCTCTCGTGCGACATCGGGTTGATGATCGGAATATCCCAGACATCGTCAACCGGGGTTCCTCTGGGGTCTGGCAGATATTTTCGACCGCTCGCCGCCACAATTCCGCCCTTTGCATAGCCAGAAGTCGGCTTATATGGCACTCTGACCGCGTCGAGATTAAAAACCGGTGTTTTGCCGCGGCTGTACCAGAGAAGAGTGTCGTGTTTACATGAGAAGCGACTTTTCGACCGGCCACCACCGGTGTAATGCCAGATTATCTCGTTGATAAAGCCCCTGCGGCCAAAGATGCCGTCGAGCATTACCCGGGCATAGTGGGCTGTGCGGTAGTCCAGATGCAATACCAGGCTGCCGTCGGCGCAGAGAAGCGGAAAGATCGCCAGCAGGCGCTGCTGCAGCCAGGGCAGGTAGCTGTCGAGCTCTCCTTCCCAGCGGTCGTCGTAGGCCATGCCTGCGCCGGTGCCGATCTGCTCGCGGCCAGTTAAAAATGGCGGGTCGAGGTAGATCAGCCTGAAAGTTTCTGGCGTAAGCAAAGAGGCGACATGCAGCATGTCGCCTCTGATGATCCGCCCGTTATTTTCAGCGGCAGTTTCCAAGCTTTTTCGCCAGATAATCCTGCAGGGTGTCGATTTTGACGCGTTCCTGCGCCATGGTATCGCGGTCGCGAACGGTAACCGACTGGTCTTCGAGAGTGTCGAAGTCGACAGTGACGCAGAACGGCGTGCCGATTTCGTCCTGACGGCGATAGAGCTTGCCGATACCGGCTGTGTCGTCATAAACAGTGCGCCAGCCGCTCTTTTTCATCAGGGTGTTCTTGATCTGCATCGCGGTGTTGCGAATGCCGTCGTGATTTTTCTTCAGCGGCAGAACGGCAACTTTGATCGGGGCCAGTTCGGGGTGCAGCCTGAGAACGATGCGCTGACCGTCGTTAACGGTTTCTTCAAAATACGAATCCATCAGGAACGCCAGGGTGGCGCGGTCAACGCCGGCTGAGGGCTCGACGACATAGGGCAGAATGTGCTGATTGGTTTCGTGATCGAAGTAGGTCAGTTTGTTGACGGCGTGCGTGTTCGGTATTTCACGGCCATCGGCGAGCACCAGTTTGCCGCCCTTGGTGTGGCAGGTGAGGTCGAAATCGGTGCGGTTGGCAATGCCTTCGACTTCGTCGAACTGTTTGTTTTCATCTTCTCTTTCCGGGAAAAAGCGATAGAGCAGGTCGACGGTCGCCTTGGCGTAGTGAGCAAGTTCTTCAGGTTTCTGCTCGTATTTGCGCAGATTTTCAGGTTTGATGCCGAGTTCGACATACCAGTTGAAGCGGTCTTCGACCCATTTGCTGTGCCATTCGTCGTCGGTGCCGGGTTTTACGAAAAATTCGATTTCCATCTGTTCGAATTCACGCACTCTGAAGATGAAATTGCGGGGGGTAATTTCGTTGCGGTATGACTTGCCGATCTGGGCAATGCCGAACGGCAGTTTGCGGTTAGTTGAGTCGAGCACGTTCTTGAAATTGACGAAAATGCCCTGTGCGGTCTCAGGGCGCAGATAAGCGATGTTATTTTCTTCGGCAACGGGCCCGACGGTGGTTTTGAACATCAGATTGAAGGGGCGTGGTTCGGTAAGGTCGTGTTTGTCGCCCTCAGCGCATTTTTCGTTGTGGTCGACCTGATCGGCTCTGAATCTCTTTTTACATTTGCGGCAGTCAACCATCGGGTCAGAGAAGGTTTCTTCGTGACCTGAATACTTGAGAACCAGACGGTTCATCAGAATGGCGCAATCGAGGCCTTCCATGTCGTCGCGTTCATAGACAACGCGGCGCCACCAGGCTTTTTTTACATTGTTCTTCAGTTCGACGCCGAGAGGGCCGTAGTCCCAGGTTCCCTGCAGACCACCGTACTGGTCGCTTCCCTGAAAGATGAATCCGCGGCGCTTGCACAAAGAAATGATTTTATCGAGATCTACCATCTGTTTCTCCCGTCGACGACAAAATTTAAGAATTGGCGAAACTGTTTGAGAGGCAATTATAAGCGGCCGCCCTCGAAAAATCAACAATACAACTGCCTGCAGGCGCCCGCGCGTAAATCTGCCGGCGTAACGATACAACCTGCGATGTAAGTGGTATAATCCGGTTACTATGAATCCAACAAGCAATAAACCGGTTGTCTGTATTTTCTGTTCTTCCAGCTCCGATGTTTCCGAAAGAATCAAAAGCGGCGCGGCTGAGTTCGCCAGACTGCTTGCCGAAAACCATTTTTCGGTGCTTTATGGCGGCACTACCTGCGGGTTGATGAAGATTGTCGCCGATTCGCACAAAAGCGCCGGTGGTCGACTGATCGGTGTCGTTCCACAATACATGATCGACCGGGGCATTCAACACCCTGATCTCGATGAAATGCAGGCTGTCGAAGATCTCAGGCCTCGCAAGCAGGCGATGCTCGACAAATCTGATTACATTGTCGCTCTGCCTGGCGGCATCGGGACTTACGACGAATTTTTCGACCTGTTGACGATGAAGCAGCTTGCCAGGCACGATCGACCGATGTTTCTGCTGAACATCGACAACTTTTTCGGGCCGTTATTGGCACTGTTTCAACATGGTATTGCCCAGAAAACCATTCGTGTCGAGCATCTGAACCTGTTTCAGGTTGCAGATACTCCCGAGCAGCTGATGAAAATGATCGGTGCCCATCATTCGATGCAGGTCTGCAATTAAATTCACACTGCTTCTGTCTGGCAGTCAGGGCAATGCAACCAGCTGGCTGGCGTCGAGATCAGAAAGTCTGGCCGGCGAATAGCCTCTTGCGGTTACATGCTGCAGAATACGGTCGAGGGCTTTTGCCCCGTTTTTGCTGCCAAGATGCATTAAAATAACTGAATTGCGCCGCAGTTTGTTTTTAACGCGGCTGATAATCGTTTCTACCGGGTCTTCGCGCCAGTCAATCGTGTCTATGTGCCAGTAAACCGGGCGATAACCAAGGTTTTCGACAATCTGTTCGACACGTTTATTCTGGTGTCCGTATGGAAAGCGGAAAAATGGCGCGCCACGCCGGCCGAGCACCTTTTCAAAGGCCTGTTCGGCAGCTTCGATTTCGGTTGCGATTTTTTCGGCGCTGAAGTTTTTCATGTCGGGATGATTCATGCTGTGATTGCCGATTTCGTGCCCCTCAGCAATCAGCTGTCGGCATTTTTCGGGGTAGTTTTGTGCGAACTTGCCGGTAAGAAAAAATGTCGATTTGACGCCAAAACGGCGGAGTGAGTTGAGTATTGAATCGAAGCCGGCGTCGGTGGCACCACCGTCGAAGGTGAGAAATACCTGACCGCCGCTGTCAGAAGGCAGGCGCAGGGGCTCTTCATCGGTTGTCGGCTTTTTTTGCTCGATTTTGCTGCCTGTGACTGCGGGCTTTGCCGTTTCAGCCTGGCTGGCAACTACTGTTTTCCTGGGCTTCTCTTTTTCTGGTCTGGGCAATTCGGCTGGCTCCGGGCCGGCAACCGGCTTTTTAACAGTGGTGGTTTCGGCTTTGATTCTCTGATCGCGGCCGGCTTCGCCGGCCCTGATTCTTTGCAGCAGGCTTGCTGCTTCGGCAAACTGCGGGTTGAGGCGCAGCGCTTCGCCAAGCGCCCAGCAGGCCTCTTCCGGTTGATTGTGGTCGCGATAGAGAAGGGCGATATTGTAGTAAGTCCAGTAAACTGGTTGCAGCTGCAGAGCGGCGGCATACCAGGCGAAGGCGTGGCGATCCTGACCCAGGCGTTTTAAGGCGCTGCCAATATTGTTGTAGAGGTGAACATTGCTGCGGTCAAAGTCGAGGGCGCGGCGCCAGACGCCTATGGCACCCATCAGGTCGCCGCTGTTGGCCAATTCGATGCCATAAGAGTTCAAGACATTCGGGTCGGACGGGTTTGCGGCTGCGAGATGAGCGAGTCGCGATTGAGCGCTGAGAAAAGTTGCGGTAAAAAGAAAAAGCATTACCAGCAGCGCCGGTAATGCTCTTTTTAACAATTGCAAAGCAGGGTCTGACTTACTTTCGGCCGCCGATGCGTGCTTCGCCTTTTTTGCGCAGGCGGATTGCATCGGGAGTGACTTCGACCCATTCGTCATCGGCTACGTATTCGAGAGCCTGGTCGAGGGTCATTCGGCGTGGCGAAGGCAGTTTTTCGAGTTCTTCAGAGGTCGCCGAGCGATGGTTGGTAACATGGCGCTTTTTAACTATGTTAACCTTGAGATCGCCGCTGAGTGGGCGTTCGCCAACTACCAGACCTTCGTAGATTTCTTCGCCGGGAGCGTAGAACATGGTTCCGCGTTCAGAGAGGTTTTTGATGGCATAGGCGGTGGCAACACCCGGATCGGTAGCGACCATGACGCCATTGCGGCTTTCGGGAATATCGCCACGGTAAGGTTCATAGGCTCTGAAGCACTGATTCATGATGCCGGTGCCGTTGGTCATGGTGAGAAACATCGATCTGAAGCCAAGCAGACCACGTGCTGGTACCGAGAAGATCAGGCGCAGATAATTGTCGAGCAGGCGCTTTGATGATTCGAGCATGGCGCGGCGCGGCCCGAGTACTTCCATGACGATGCCCATGTAGTTATCAGGAATATCGATGGCGAGCTCTTCGACAGGCTCAAGTATCTGGCCGTTTCCGTCGCGTTTCATGATTGCGGCCGGTTTGCTTACCTGCAGTTCGTAGCCTTCGCGGCGCATGGTTTCGATAAGAATGCCGAGGTGCAGTTCGCCACGACCCGAGACGAGAAAGGTGTCGCGCTCTTCGGTCGCATTCTCGACGCGCATGGCGACGTTGGTTTCGAGTTCGCGATCGAGTCTGGCGCGAATCTGGCGTGAGGTGAGAAACTTGCCGGAGCGACCGGAAAACGGGCTGGTGTTGGCGGCAAATGCCATCGAGATAACCGGCTGGTCGACCGAAACTATTGGTTCTGGTTCACAAAGCTCGGTGCAGACTGTGTCGCCGATTGAAAGGGTGTCGATGCCGCATATTGCGACGATATCGCCGGCGCCAGCTTCTTCGACTTCAACGCGCTGAATACCTCTGTATGAATAGAGGCGCATGATTTTGTGCTTTTCGGCCACTTCACCCGGGTGCATGCGGTAGATATCTGATTTGCCGGTCAACACGCCGCCAATAATTCTGCCAATACCGATTCTGCCGACGTAGTCATTGTAATCGAGACTGGTGATCATCATTTTGCCGGGCACGTCAAGATCGCCTGCCGGCGGTGGCACCTGTTTGATCATTTCTTCGAGCAGCGGTCTGATATCGTTTCTCGGGTCATCCATGTTGCGAACGGCATAGCCGGCACGGCCGGAGGCATAAAGAACCGGGTAGTTGAGCATGCTTTCTTCAACACCGACGTCGATGAACAGGTCGAGAATTTCGTCTTCGACTGCTTCAACGCGGGCATCGGGCCGGTCGATTTTGTTGATGACGACGACCGGTCTCAGGCCGGCTGCCAGAGCTTTTTTTAATACAAAGCGGGTCTGTGGCATCGGGCCTTCGAAAGAGTCGACAAGCAGCAGACAACCGTTTGCCATGCGCAGAACGCGTTCAACTTCGCCGCCGAAATCGACGTGACCTGGAGTATCGACGAGATTGATACGGTAACCATTGAATTCAAGCGACAGATTCTTTGACAGAATGGTGATACCGCGCTCTCTTTCGATGGCGTTGTTGTCCATGAAACATTCTTCAACGCGCTGGTTATCGCGAAAAAGACCGGACTGCTTGATCAGGGCGTCGACCAGGGTCGTTTTTCCGTGGTCAACATGGGCGATAATCGCGACGTTGCGAATCATTTCTGGGTTGGTGATGTGTCTGTGAGCTTTCACTTGGCGGTACTCCGGCAAAAAATAAGGTCATGCTGAAATGCAGGCCAACAGTGTACATTAAGCACTCTCTGCATGCAAGACAAATTTTACCAGCCTGCGGTCAAAACTCGATTGCATTGGCTGGATATACGCAAAAACAAAGCAGCCCGGGCAGAATGCGCCGGGCTGCTTTTGTTAAAATTATCCGGGTTGCGGGCTTAATATTCTCTGGGCTTGTATTGTTCGAAGGCTTTTTTGTCAAAGGCACGTCGATAGGCTTCCTGGGGGCTGATCTTGCGCTGTTTGACCAGATCCATGAGTGCCTGGTCCATGGTCTGCATGCCGGCCTGTTTGCTGGTCTGCATGATCGAGGGCAACTGGAAGGTTTTATTGTCGCGGATCAGGTTGGCGACGGCCGGAGTGTTGATGAGAATTTCGAGCGCGACTTCGCGACTCATGCCGTCAATGGTCGGGATCAGCTGCTGGGCAATGATTCCCTGCAGGGCGTCGGCAAGCTGGGTTCTGATCTGGTCCTGCTGGTGGGCCGGAAAAACGTCGACGATACGGTCGACCGACTGTGCGGCAGACGGGGTATGCAGAGTTGCAAAGACAAGGTGGCCGGTTTCGGCGGCGGTTACGGCCAGCGAGATGGTTTCGTAATCGCGCATTTCGCCGACGAGAATGATGTCAGGATCTTCGCGCAGTGCCGATCTGAGTGCGGCCGAAAAGGATTTGGTATTTGGGCCGATTTCGCGCTGGTTAACCAGGCAGGTCTTGTGCTGGTGCACGAATTCGATCGGGTCTTCGATAGTGAGAATGTGGTCCTGGCGTTCATTGTTGACCTGGTCGACCATGGCGGCCAGAGTAGTCGATTTACCTGAGCCGGTAGGGCCGGTAACCAGAATCAGGCCTTTGTTTCGCCTGGCGAGATCACCGAGAATTGCGGGCAGCTTCAGTTCGGCCAGAGTTTTGATGCGGGTCGGGATGACGCGGAAAACCCCGCCCATGCCAAGTCGGGTGAAAAAGATATTGCAGCGGAAGCGTGCCACGCCTTCGAGTTCATACGAAATGTCGAGTTCGAGGTCGCGTTCGAGTCTTTCGCGCTGGTCGTTGTTGAGAAACTGAAAAATCAGGCGCCGGGTTTCTTTGGCAGTCAGTGAGGGAATATCGGTTGGCCAGAGCTTGCCCTGCAGGCGCAGCATCGGTGGAGAGCCAACTGTAAGGTGCAGGTCGGAGCCGCTTTTGTCGACAATCAGGCGCAGCAGGTCATCGATAATGACTTCGCCATCATCATCGTCTTTCTGGCTCGCAGAGGGTGCCGGTCTTTGCATTGCACCCTGCGAGATAGTCGACGGTATGCCAGTTGGTCGTGCTGGTTGAGGAGCCTGACCAGGAGCAGCAGGCGCTGCTGGTCTGGGTGGCAACGGTTGCCCGGCCGGTGGCATTGGCGGTCTTGCCGGTGCGCCGGCTGGCTGAGTCGGAGCACTCGGGCCGCCAGGCATGGCAGGGCGAAGCGGCGGGCCGCCGGCACCGGGAGGAGGCGCGGGTGGCCTTGCCGGCATGGGCGCAGACGGTGGTGCGGTTGGTGCTTTTGGTTTATTATCGTCGCCCGGGGGGGCTTCCCCGCCGAACAGTTTGCCGAAAAAATTGTCGCTCATTGTTAGAACAGCCTCATAAATTCATCGGCGCTGGTTTCGCCGTTCAGCATCATATCGAGGGTTTTTTCTTCGAGGCTTTTGATACCCTGTTTACGGGCAAAACTCTTGAAATCCTGATAGGACTGGCGGTTGATGATCATCTGCCTGAGGGTGGCGGTGGCTGGCATGAACTCGGTAATCAGCGTGCGGCCTGTATAGCCGGTGTTGTTGCAACCCTCGCAGCCTTTTGCCTTGAAAATCTGTTTGCTTTTGTCTTCGTCGTTTAACAGTTCTAGAACTTCGGGGGGGATCTCGGCCGGCTGTCGGCATTTCGGGCACAGGACTCTGACAAGTCTCTGGCTGACGACGCCACACATTGAAGACGCGATAAGAACCGGGTCTACTCCGGTTTCTATCAGCTTGACCAGACTGCTTGAAGCGTCATAGGCAAGAAATGAGGTTAATACGGTTTTGCCGCCAAGTGCCGCGAAAGCGACTTCCTGGGTCAGGTCACGGCCAACGAGATCATCGAGATAGATGATGTCCGCATCGAGCATCAATGCAAGCTTCAGGGCAGATATTGCGTCTTCGATGCCGCCCGAGCCGATCTGAATCTGTGTAGTTTTGGGGAGAGCTGCAACCACAGGGTTTTCGATTGTCACCAGTTTGCGGGTTTCTGCATCGTAGCCGCTGATTATACAGTATTGCGTCGTTGTGCGCCCGGATTCTCGTGGCCCGGTAACATAAAGAACGCCGTGCGTGTTTCTGGCGGCAACGAGAAGCTCTTCGATCGAGGCTTTGCCGGAGCGGCCAAGCTGTTCGATGATACTGCCAAAGTCGCTGAGTTTGAGAATCACCATTTCGCCGTTCACGGTCGGATAAAAAATTGACTGAATATTGACCTGGCGGTTCGAAACCGTGACTCTGAAATGACCGACAACAACGCCTTCGCGGGCCATATCCTTTTCAGGGATCTGCGAAAGTTTTTTAAGGCGCGAAATTACTTCGTGGTGCACTTTGACCGGAATCTCGATCTTGCGTGCGAGAACATTGTTAGATCTGAATCTGATCAACACGCCCTTATCTGATGGTTCAAAGTGAATGCGGTTGACTTTGTTGATAATCGCCTGGCCAAGAATATAGTTGATGACCTTTTCGGGGCCTTCCATGCCTTTGGGAATGCCGCGCTCAAGGTTCTGCTTTTCGGTGTTGTCGATTTCGCCGGGTGCGACTTTTTCCTGAACGTCGATTGGCCCGTAAATGGCAGAATAAGTCTGCTCAAAATCGAACGCGGTACAGATCGAAACCGAAACCGTGGCACCGAATTTTCCTTCGAGAAACTCGATTGGTCGAGAGTCGAGGGGGTCGACCATACAGACACTGAGCTGGTTGCCGGCCTTGTAAAGAGGCATGAGCTTGTGATCACGCGCAAATTCGGGGGTGATCATTTTTGTAACTTCAGTGTCGACGATATCCGGGTTCAGATGAATGAACGAGATATTCAGCTGATTGCCAAGGGCCCAGATTATATCGTCTTCGGTAACCAGACCCATTTCGGAAAGAGCTTCGCCCAGCTTCATGCCGCGGTCGCGCTGAAACGTGAGAGCCTGCTTCAGCTGCTCTTCGGTTATGAGGTTGCAGTCGATGAGAATATCGCCCAGACGTTTTTTCTGTGTAGTCATGTCCAATAATTTACCTGATGGTTAAAACTAAGGCAAGCAGTATCTTAACCTCACAGGGCAATCGTATCAAACCTCTGGGTTCCGGTGCTGCGCCAGGAATGGCATATCAATCCTGCCCTGAAACCTTTCTAAGTCTGCGTTTAAGGTAAAAGAAAAGAGCCGCCCCCTTGCGGGAACGGCCCTTTTGTGCGCTTAAAGATTATTTCTTTTTGTTGTTGATGAGTTCGCGCAGGTCTTTGCCCGGTACGAACTTGGCTACGTTGCATGCCGGAATTTTGATCGGCTTCTTGGTCTGGGGGTTGATGCCAGTTCTGGCTTTGCGGGTGTTAACCTTGAAAGAGCCAAAACCTACAAGACGTACGTCGTCTTTTCTCTTGAGGGCTTTCTTGATGATAGAAAGCGTGGCATCAAGAGCCTGGGTAGCCTGGGTCTGAGTCATGTTGGTGGTTTTTGCGATTTCGCGCACGAGTTCGATCTTTTTCACTGAAGGGGATCCTCCTGGGAACTTGAATTAGGACTCAACACAAGTAAATCGTACCAACTGTTTTCGGGTTTGTCAATGCTTTGGCAAAATTTTTTATCTTTTTTTTGTCTGTACATCGCGAATGCGGTCTGAAAGTACTCTCTGTTCTGTTTGCAGCTCAAGAAGTTGCGCCTGAGCATTTGAAATTTTCCGCTTATGAGAGGGGGTTGTAATGTTCTGGCGAATCAGGTCGGCAACTTCGAGCTCTTTCTGGCGAAGCTGGCTCTGAACGCGCAACAGCCGGTTTCTGACCAGCCAGTTTTCGCGGTCGAGCGACTCGTTGTCGGAGATGCTGAAAGATAGTCTGGCGCGCTGGCCTGATTCCTGGCCGTGCAGGTCTTTTGCCATTTCTTCGCGTTCTTTGAAGCTTCCGCCGATGACTGAATCGCGGTCGATTTTCTGCTGGCGAAGCATTTCGAGAAAAGCGGCCCGCTGCCGAGCCAGCGACATGATTTCGCCATCTTTGGGCTGAGAAGGCTCTATGCCCTTGATAACGTCGCCGGCTGAGGGCAACTGCAGGTTAGATTGAAGCTCTGGTCTTATTGGTGGCAGACTTGCTTCTGAGCCGGTAGAAGAGCCTCCAAGCGGGCCAACCGGCGGGGCTTCGATGCGGCCGGGTTGCACTTCGGGAATGTTCGGACGGGCGGGGATTGTCTGGGTCGAACCAGGTGCCGGGGCGGCCGGTTGCAGGGCTGGGGGTATTCTGCTGTCGTGCTGCAGCGGCCTGGTTTGCTCGAGAGCTGATGGAGCTGCAGCGGTAAAGTTGCGCGCTTCCCATTCACTGTTCAGGGATGTCTCTATGGTGGGTGCCTGAAATTTTTCGGGTTTGTCGGCAACCTTTGTTTTTTCTGAGAGGGTTGTGTGCATGCCAGGTTGCAGAACCAGCTGACGGTTGCGGCTGTCTTCTGCGGCTCTTACCGCCACAAGGCCGGAAAAGACTCTTACTTTGGTTTTTCCGTAACGGTCGACGTCGACGTCGAAAGAGGTTCCGAGAACGCTGCATGAGCCGAGGGGCGTCACTACCTTGAAGATGTCGCTGCTGCGTCGCACGTTCAGCCAGACGTTGCCGAGGCGTTGATTTATGCCATAGCGCATGATGGTGATCATTGCGTTGTTTTTCATTTTGACGCTGCTGCCATCAGGAAACCGCAGTTCGCCTCGACCGTCGCCTTCGACGTTGATCATGTCGCCGGGTTTGACTTCAACCGGCTGCGCCTGCTGCAGCGAAAGCCACGTAGAGCCTGAAGTTCTCGACAGCACCGCTCTTCCGGTCAGGGTGATGAAAAAGTATTTATCATGCTGTGCGCTGGCAGGCCCGGCAAAAACCAGGCACAGAAGCACCGCGGCCAGAAAATTCATGAAATTGCGCATCGCTGTTTCTCCATGCAGTTTCGATTCTGAGTGATTTTAAACTTTTTGCCGGCCAACCTCAACCGAAAATCAGCGAAAACAAGGTTGTCTGACAAAAGGCAGTTTTATTGTTGATGTTTATACTTCCGGCCACTGATAAATACCGAATACCTGCGGGTTGGGTTTTTAACGGAGAGAAGGCAGGACTGCGCCAATTCTGTGCCAATTCTGTGCCGGTGTGCGTGGGTTACTTTTTGCCTTTACTTTTGGCGGTTTGTAAGTACCTTCAGGTAAGCAGAGAATAAAAAATTCAGGGAGGTGGCAATCATGTTCGACAACATTTACGCTGTTCAGGTTGAATGCGCCTGTGGTGCTGTTTTTGAGCCCGTTGACGTGATAACCGACCAGTATGGCGAACATTGGGCAGTCTGCCCTGAATGCAAGCGCAAAATCAGATTGCTTGCCAAAGACTGAATTTTGTTGCGCCGTATTCCGGCGTTGTGATATGATTGGCTCACAGGCCGGAATGGCGGAATTGGCAGACGCACGGGACTCAAAATCCCGCGCCCCTTAAAGGCGTGTCGGTTCGACCCCGACTTCCGGCACTGAAAAGCCCGCAGAAATGCGGGTTTTTTTTCGGGCTTCGCGGCGTGGCAACCAAAATTCTAATTTAGGCGTTTAAGCACAACGCCAGCTGCTTCCCAGCAAGTTTCATGCTTCACTTTCGCCGGGAGAAAAAGAATTTTTGAGGTCACAAATTGTGACCTCAAAACCGAAAAGCGAGATCAATAAAGAAAAGCTTGATGCCGAAGATCGGCAGTGTCTGTCTTCGGTGGGCGTGATGCCAGGCCTTTAATTAAAGGTTTTTAAAAGATCGTTTAAACAAAGTCCGTTTGGCTGGCCGCAATATAGTTAAGAAATTTTATGATGCACTAACCTCTTTTGCCGCTACCTTTGCAGCTCCAGCAAACGCTTTTGTAATCACAGAAAGAACAGATCTTGCCGCTAATTCCATCGCTTCGCCCCCCGCAGGAACCGCAAACTCCTCTTCCATTACACGAAGTGCAGGGTAATGGCTTCGGCATCAGGCTTCTTTGGCGTCTCGGTAAAACAACCTGTTGCCAGACCGGCAAAAATCAAAAACAAAGCCAACACAGAGGATTGCTTTATCATAATCTTCAAAGAAAAACATTTTCAAAGACGGTGGAGCTGCATGAAGCAGCAATACTTGCATGTTATGATTACAAGATTTCAACGGGCCCTCTAGAGGGCTTCAACAACAAAATCAAAACCATGAAGCTCCAGGCATATGGCTTTCGAGATATGGAGTTCTTTAAACTCAAAATCAAAGCACTTCATCAAACAAAGTACGCTTTAGTCGGATGAACCGTTAAAGTTCTTGAAGATGTTTCGGCTGTGGTATCGCCGTAAGGTGTGCCACCCTTAGGCCGGAGCATCTTCTCTATTTTAGCGAGCTGTCAGGTTTTGTCGGCGCAGCGTAATACTTGACAATAGTATTAGATGCGGTATCATTAAAATATGACCAAAGCAGAGAAAACGATAGAAAAAATGCGCAACAATCCGCGTGATTGGCGCATTGCCGATTTAACTGCCATTGCTTCCAGATATGGAATCGTCTGGAGACAAAACGGCACAAGCCATGTGCAGTTTGTAAGAGATGACGGCGTTTCTCTGACTGTTCCGGCACACAGGCCGATAAAGCCCGTCTATGTGCAGAAGTTTCTTGTTTTCATCGAGGTATATCTATGAAAAAAACTGAATTAGACAAGTATCCTTTCGAGATTCGCACGCTCACCAAAGAAGAAGGCGGCGGCTTTCTCATCAGTTACCCCGACTTCAACGAGTGCATATCTGATGGTGAGACGATTGAAGAGGCCATGGAAAACGGGCGCGATGCTCTCAAGGGTTTGATTCAGACCTTGCAGGAGCTTGGCAAGCCGATTCCGAAGCCTTACAGCGCCGACAAATACAAAGAGATCGACGCAAGCGGCAAGTTTGTTCTCAGGCTCACTAAAACTCTACATTCCAAGCTTATCAAGCTCGCAAAGAAAGAAAATGTCAGCATGAACTTTCTGGCCGCTTCTTTAATAGCAGAAGGAATCGGTCGAAAAGAATAGCGCCAACAGTTCACTGCCACAATTTCTATTTGACTTACCGGCAGATCGGCGGCATATTCTTGCCGAACCAGGCCAAAAAAGTAGAGTGTGACGATAAATTCACAAATTTTGATATGCCAATATGGAATATCAAGAATGAAAAATACTTCACCTCCGGGCATAAGTTAAGACTGTAAACAGGGGCCAAATTATGAGTAATCCGGTTAAAGACCTGGAAAACGCTGTTAAGCAGTTGTCTGAAGACCAGTTGCAGAACTTTAGAGAATGGTTTGATCGCTTTGACGCTAAGAAATGGGACGAAAAAATAGAGAGAGACTGTGCATCAGGAAAGCTGGACTCTCTTATAAACAAGGCGATTGCAGAGCATAAAGACGGCAAAACCAGGCAACTATGAATCATTTCGCAAGTTCTTCTTTCTGGTCTGCCTATGACGCATTGCCTGCCAGAATAAGAAAAACCGCCGACAAAAATTATGAACTTCTAAAGAAAGACCCGAAACACGCATCATTGAACTTCAAACAGATCGGGCGGTTGTGGTCGGTCAGGGCGGGTATTCGTTACCGAGCTCTTGCCGTAGAGGTCGCAGATGGCTTGCTCTGGTTCTGGATTGGTAGCCACGCAGATTATGACAAGTTGATAGCAGAATTATCTTAAAAAAAATTTGGAAACATCGAAAACAGACCAGAGAAATTTTGGGCGCGGCACTCAAAATGGTGTAACTTTTTGGTGTAACTCGATAAATTTTTAATGTTAAAGTTAGTCGCAGTGACTGTTATAAACGACTGTTCGACCCCGACTTCCGGCACTGAAAAGCCCGCAGAAATGCGGGTTTTTTGTTTTCAGGGCTTTTTGAGGATGAAGGTTATCCAGCTGATGCCTGGGCGGCCGAGACTGTCGGGCTCTAAGGGGCCGGGTTCGGCAGAAAAGCCGTGCTGGCGGAAAAGGTTGATCCAGTTGTCGACTGGCATGACGTTGAAGACCCGGCCGTGCTGGTCGAAGCCGCCGGCGTCTATGTCGCTTCTGCCGGCCGGAACCGAAACCAGGCCGCTGCCGCCTGCAACCGTCACTCTTGCAGCTTCTGAAATGATTTGTCCAATCGCAGCATTATTAAAATGCATCAGGCAGGCGACACTGAAAAAACCGTCGAAGCTGGCATCGGCAAACGGCAACTTTGCCGGCAGCAGAAGGTGATGCAGGCTGTCGGTCAGTTCAGGGTGAAGCCTGACAGCTTCTTTCAACAGATTTTCGGCGCCGTCGACTGCAGTTACTCTGAAGCCGTCGGTTGTGGCCCTGGCCGCATCACGACCTGAGCCGCAGCCGATTTCGAGCAATCGGGCGCCCGGCCGCCAGGTCTGTTGAAGAAGCTGGTGAAAAGAGTCAAGAGCCGTCGTTTCGTAACGCCGGCTCAATTCAGCTGCGTTCTGTTCGTAGTAGTTTAGCGTCTGGTCGGTCACGAACGCTTCATTCCGACGTTAAAATCGGTCTGGCGGCGCCTGAAAGCCGATTCACCACCGAAGGCGAGCTCATAAACGTCTATGGCAATCTGCAGTTCTTCGTTGGTTGGTATTACAGCCACAGTTACCGGAGAATAAGCCTCAGAAACGATGCCTTCTTTTGAGCCCATCTCTTTGTTGAGCTTGTGATCGAGAAAGATACCGAGGTTTTCGAGGCGTTTGCAGATACGCTCGCGCATGCGCCAGCCGTTCTGGCCTATGCCACCGGTGAAAACGAGAATATCCACCTTGATCAGGTTGGCGGCGTAGGCACCAATATATTTTCTGACCCGGTAGGCATAGCAGTCGATAGCTTCTTTGGCGCGATGATTACCTTCTTCAGCTGCTTTTTCGAGGTCACGCATGTCATTTGAAATACCCGATAGGCCAAGCAGACCGCTTTCCTTGTTCAACATCTTGATGAGGTCTTTCGAAGAATAGCCGCGGTCCATGAGAAAGCCAAGAATTGCCGGGTCTAGGTCACCCGACCTGGTTCCCATGATCATGCCTTCGAGCGGCGTAAAGCCCATCGACGTGTCGATCGATTTGCCTCTGGCAATCGCGGTTACCGAGCCACCGTTGCCAAGGTGACACGAAATTACGTTGGTATTGCTGGGGTGACGGCGGCAGAGTTCCACAGCGCGGGCTGAAACGTAGCGATGGCTGGTTCCGTGAAAGCCGTAACGTCTGATTTTAAATTCTTCATAAAACTTGCGGGGCAGGCCGTAGAGATAGGCATGCGAAGGCATGGTCTGGTGAAAAGCTGTGTCAAAAACCGCAACCTGCTTGAGATTAGGCATGAGTTCTCGCGCGACCTGAATGCCGGTAAGGTTGGGCGGGTTGTGCAGTGGTGCGAGCTCGATAAATTCTTCGATGGCGGCAACAACGCTTTCGTCTATTACTACGGATGATGCATACTTGTCACCACCGTGAACGACGCGGTGGCCGATGCCAGCAATCTCGGAAACATCTTTGATAATGCCTTCATCGCGGTCAGTAATGGCTCGCATCACGAGTTCGAGGGCTTCGCGATGATCTTTGATCTTCTGCTCGATTACCAGTTTCTTGTCGTCAGATTTTTGTTCGAGGCTGCCCTTTTCTTCGCCAATTCTTTCGACGATGCCTTTTCCGAGACTTTTGCGGTGCGGCATAAGTATCAGATCGTATTTCAGCGATGAACTGCCGCAGTTAAGTACCAGTATGACTTTTCCAGTGTCTTCAGAATCGACCATTTTCGGCCTCCTTAGCATTCCTTTGTCATTCTCTTTAAATAACTTTTATGCTGCAATGTGTCAAGAAGAAACTCTTAAAAACAAGTTATCAGCGGCGAGAATCGTCGCTAAAATTGCTGCGGTCCAGCAAAGGCGTGGCGGTCAGGCCATGTTGTAGTTGAAGCGGCAATCAATTATTATCTTTTATCACTAATGCCCAAAAAATTAAAGCGAGTGAATCTATGCAGCCAAAAATTTCTGGTTTTAACGAAACGGAACAGGCAAACCTGGCAAAAGGTCTTGCGGCAGGTCGCGAGCTCTGCCTGGCTTTATCGGGTCATCATAAGGGTCCGCCTTCGGCTGATCTTCTCGATCAGGTGTTTAAAAAGTGGGCTGCCCAGCCGACCAATAGTCGCATGCCGGCCGCTGATGTCGCTTCTGGACTCGGGTCGCTTTTTGGTGAGTTGCTCAGGGTCGATTTTGGCTTTATCTGGCAGATGATCGAAGATCAGTATGGCACCGAACCGGCTTTGATCGACGAAAACACCGGCAGTGTAATTTTTCCGGTCAATGCGGTCTGGAAAAGAATCGAGCCAGAACTCGACACCGCGCCATTTTTCAGGCCGATGTATGAGTCGATCGCCAGGCACCTCGAAAAAGTGCGAACCGGCCAGGGCATGAATTAATCTGATAAAATCCAGCCTTTAAAGGCTTTCCAGCGGGCAAATGGCCGCCGGTTTTCGTTGTCTACAATTTCGATGATGCCGCGGCCACCCGTGTCGTAGACCCGGCCACAGCTGCAGCGAAAAATGCCGCTGCCGACAGCAGGCGTGTCAGGGTCTTCGGGCAGACTGTCAATCGTCGCTTTGCCGCAGATACATTTCGGGTATGGTTTTTGTCCAAGTATGAGTTCTCGCTCGAGCCAGGCAAGCTTTTCGATGAGAATAATCAGTATGAGCGGAAACGCGATCATACCGACTATGCCGGCGGTGTTGCCGAAGCGCGAACCGATAGTGTCACCGGCCCAGGCTGCCGCAAGAAGCAGCAGCAGAGCGATGATCTCGTAACTGCTGACACCTTTTTTATTTAGAATCATCTGCATCTGCAAAGTATACCACCTCGGCTGGCTGTGGGCAAAGTTGCTGTCTGATGGTGCTTTGTGGCTTGATAACCAAAATAAAATCCGGGGGTTTTCGGGCAATGTTGTCTGTGGTAAAATTAGTTGCGTGCGCAACTAATTTTACGAAAAAGCAGATAATTCATATGGTTGAACAGCAATTTCTTGGCCGCTGGGTTGCTCAGACATATCGTGCCACCCATGCATATATGGCAGAAAGACTCAGAAAGTTGCAGATCGGCTACGGCCAGTTTCCCTTTCTCAATTACCTGAGCCGCAGCGGCCCTTCATCACAGGAAGCCATATCGCAGGCGCTGATGTTCGACAAGGCGACCACCGCCCGTGCCATCAGAAAGCTCGAAGAGGTCGGTTACGTCGAACGCCGCATTGCCGAAGATGACCACCGCCGCTATGAGGTAAAAATTACCGCCAGCGGTGCCGCCGCCGCCGGTGAGATCAAGGCGTTTCTCAAAGACTGGAATCAGCGCCTGACCGCTGGCTTTAGCCCGGCCGAAAAAGAAATGATTTTTGCACTGATGATCCGGGTCGCCGAAAATGCCCGGCGCGAATATCGTAATTTACACGTGGAAGCTGAAGAATAAAGAGGCTTCATAAGGGAGATATATGAACAGATTCGCACTAACTTTTATCAGCGGGATTATTCTTGCCTGGCTTCTTGTGAGTCAGTTTCAGCCGTCTGCCAGCAATACGGTGAGTGGCCGGCGCGGGCCTGGCGGTGCCATGGCAGTTGCGGTCGAAATCGAACCCCTTAAAATCGGCAGTCTTGTCGATGAGGGGCGCTTTGTCGGTTCGATCGAAGCCACTTCTAAATTCATGGTTGCCCCGAAAATCTCGGGCAGAATCAAAAAACTTTTTGTCGATATCGGTGATACCATCGATAATGGCGCAACTATCGCCACTCTTGACGATGAAGAAATGCTTCTTGCGGTTAAACAGGCCGAAGCCGACCTTGAAATCGCCCGGGCCAATCTTAATGAAAGCGCTGGTCTGCTCGAAATTTCGCAGCGCGAACTCGATCGCGTCAAAACCATGCGGCAGCAGAAGGTCTCTTCTGAAGTAGAAGTAGAGAACGCTCAGGCGGCTCACAAAACCAGACAGGCCAGACATCAGGTTAACAAGGCTCTTCTTAGTCAGAAAGAGGCTGCGCTTGAAACCACAAAACTGAAGCTGGCGTATGCGAGAGTTGATGCTTCCTGGAGTGGTGGTTCAGGCCGGCGTTTTATTGCTGAACGTTTTCTCAACGAAGGGGCCATGATCAATGCCAATACCCCGATAGTCTCGGTAATCGATATCGCAACCCTGACAGCGGTAATCGACGTCGTCGAGCGTGAATACTTCAAAATCAGACCCGGTCTGACCGCCGAAATCGAAACAGCGGCCATCCCTGACTGTATCTATACAGCACGGGTTTCGCGCATTGCACCTATGCTTGACGGGGCATCGAGACAGGCAAGAATCGAGCTTGAGCTTTCAAATACTGATAATGCCCTCAAACCGGGTATGTTTGTTAAAGCCAGGCTGATTTACGCGCGGCACGACTCGGTAACGATTGCCCCGGCTTCGGCTCTCGTCAGACGCAACGACCAGGAAGGCCTTTTCCTCGTCGACAGCGAAAAGAGTATTGCCAGGTTTATACCGGTTGAAGTCGGTTTTCTCGAAGGCGACCGGGCCGAGATTGCTTCGCCGACAATTTCAGGTGCTGTCGTGGTTCTTGGACATCACCTGCTCGAAGATGGCAGTAATATCAAGCTCCCCGGAAAAGACCAGCCTGCTGCACCTGCCGGCGAAAAGGGCAAGGGGCGCGGCCCGGGCAAAGGTGGTCAGCAGCAATGAAACTCGCTCATTTCTCTGTAAAACGGCCGATCGGCGTCACCATGATCATGTGCATGGTGGTGATTTTCGGCGTCGTATCACTTTACAAGCTTCCGGTCGATCTGATGCCCGACATCACCTACCCGACCATTACCGTTTCGGCAAGCTACAACAATGCCAGCCCGACCGAAATAGAAACTCTGGTCACCAGGCCGATCGAACAGGCTATTTCGGCAGTGCCCGGGGTTGAAGAGATTACCTCGACCTCGCGCGAAGGCAGCAGCCGCGTGCGCGTGGCCTTCGCCTGGGGAACCGACCTCGACGCGGCCACCAACGATCTGCGCGACCGCCTTGACCGCGTTTTAAGCCGTCTGCCTG
Organism: Candidatus Rifleibacteriota bacterium; assembly: GCA_024710355.1. Taxonomy (GTDB): domain Bacteria; phylum Muiribacteriota; class Ozemobacteria; order Ozemobacterales; family Ozemobacteraceae; genus Rifleibacterium. Next base: position 26,048 of record JANJUX010000033.1, on the reverse strand, counting down.
ATGATGTTGAAAGGCCAAGCATTCGCAAATTCGATGCGGCAGCTTTTCCGATTCTTATTATTGGTGCTTCGAGTGACCTTGACCCGGTGCAGATGCTCAATCTGATCGAAGATCAGGTGAAATACCGTATCGAGCGTATACCAGGGGTTGCCGCGATCGATGTTATGGGTGGCAGCCTGCGCGAAATCCAGGTGAATCTCGACATTGACCGTATAAAAGCCTTGAAGATTGCGCCTGACCAGATCATTTCGCGCCTGCGCGCCGAAAACCTCAATCTGCCGGCCGGTATGATTGAATCTGGCAACTACGAGCTTCGCCTGCGAACTCCTGGTGAATTCAGAGACGTAAAAGAAATTGCGGCATTGACCATCGGCGAAACCGCCGGCAAGCAGATTCGTCTGCGCGATGTCGCCGAGGTGCTCGACCTCTGGGAAAAGAAACGCAGCATCGTCAGAATCAACGGCAAACCCGGCGTGCGCGTCATGGTGAACAAGCAGTCAGGCAGTAACACCGTTGCGGTTGCCAACGCCGTCAAGGCCGAAATCGCAAAGATCAACGAGGAAATCCCGCAGTTGCGCCTTAGTGCCATTGTCGACAGCTCCAAATACATTCAGCGGTCGATCGATAACGTCAGCTCTTCAGCCCTGTATGGCGGTCTTCTTGCAATTGTAATTTTGCAGCTTTTCCTCGGCAATGCCGCCAGCACCGCAATCATCGCGGTCGCGATTCCGGTCTCGGTCATTGCAACCTTCGCCCTGATGTATTACTTCCAGTTTACGCTCAACATCATGTCTCTCGGTGGCGTAGCGCTGGGCATCGGCATGCTCGTCGACAACTCGATCGTTGTTCTCGAGAACATTTTTCGTTACCGAGAAAAGGGCCGGTCGATGATGCAGGCCGCCGTTGAAGGCGCCTCTGAAGTGGCAATGCCGGTTCTGGCGAGCACGCTCACTACCGTGGTAATCTTTTTGCCTTTGCTGTTTGTCGAGGGTATGACCGGTCTGATGTTCAAGCAGTTGGCCTACGTCGTTTCGTTCTCTCTGTTCTGCTCGCTGGTTATCGCTTTAACCATGGTGCCAATGCTCAGTTCAAGGTTTCTTAAAATGAATGGCAGCAGCCGACGCAGCATTTTTCGCCGTATTTCGGAATGGGTTATCGGGCTTATTCTTTCGGCGCACGCCTTCAGCCTCCGCATGGTTCTCAATAACCGCAAAAAAGCCATTTTTGTTATCGGCATTCTCATCGCCATATCTGTTATCATGGCTCGCGGAATCGGCACCGAACTGATGCCGTCCGCTGACGAAGGCGAAGTCAGGGTCAGTATCGAGCTGGAAGAGGGCACTCGTCTGAGCCTTGTCGAAAAGATTTTTGTCATGGCCGAAGACATAATCATTAAAAACCTGCCCGATGCCGAAACCGTCTTTACCAACGTTGGTGGTGGCATGGGCGGCGGTGGCGGTTCTCTCAACTCAGGGCAGATACGTATTCCGCTCAAGGCGAGCCGGAAAAAAAGCAGCGCAAAAATTGCCGGAGAGCTTCGCCAGATGCTGACCGGCATTCCCGGTGTGATTCTACGCACCCGCGAAGGTCAGGGCATGTTCCTGCTGCGCATGGGTAATGCCGACGCCGACAAGCTTGAGGTGCAGGTGCGTGGCTACGACCTTAAGACTGCCGACGCACTCGGTGCCGAGGTCGAAAAGCTTCTCAAAAACACCGAAGGTGTGACCGACGTGCAGTTGTCTCGGGAGAAGGGCGTGCCGGAACGCATTGTCGTTATCGACCGCGCCCGGGCCGCTGATTTGAAACTCACGGTTTCGAAGATTTCTTCGTTCCTCGAAACCATGATGGCCGGCAGCAGCGCCGGTAATTTGCGCGAAGGCGGTGACGAATACCGTATTCTGGTTAAGGCAAGAAATGCTGAGTTCATGAAGCTCGAAGATCTTCTCAACCTGGCTATCACGAATTCTGCCGGCCAGCCGGTTATGCTGCGCAATATCGCCCATATCGAAAGCCAGATGGGTCCGACTCTCATCGAACGCCGTGACCAGGAAAGAATTCTGAGTGTCTCGGCTAACGTCGACGGGCGCCCGATTGGCTTTGTCATCGAGGAAGTGCAGCAAAAACTGCGCGAAATACCTTTGCCATCCAACTTCAGTATTCTGATGGCCGGTGACTACGAAGAACAGGTCAAGTCGTTTCAGGAACTTCTCTTCAGCTTTGTGCTGGCACTGATTCTTGTCTATATGGTAATGGCCGTGCAGTATGAGTCACTATATGACCCGGTTATCGTCATGATTACCGTGCCGCTTTCGGTTATCGGAGTTATACCAGCCCTTTATTTCACCGGTACAACTTTTAATGTTCAGTCTTTCATTGGCTGCATCATGCTCGGCGGTATCGTCGTTAACAACTCTATTCTGCTTGTCGACCACATCAACGACCTGCGCCGGGAAGGGGCCACCGATCTACTTATCGCTGTGAGCGAGGCGGCACGCGACCGATGCCGGCCGATTCTGATGACTGCTTTAACAACGATTCTTGGGTTGTTGCCTCTGGCGATCGGCCTTGGTGAAGGTGGCGAAGTGCAGGCGCCGATGGCCCGCGCTGTAATTGGCGGCCTGGTCTGTGCGACTTTCATCTCTCTTCTGATTATTCCCGCTATTTATTATGAATTTGACCTGGCCTTTCGTAAAAAGCCGGTTGAAGCTGCTGAAAACGAGGCAAAAAATGAAAATATCTGATCGATATTACTGGCTGATTGCAACTGTTGCTTTCCTTTTCTCTCTGACAGGGGTTCTTGTCGCAGAAGACACCGCCCAGGCGGCTGCCGCAAAGACGGAAACTGCGATTGTGGCAGAAGGGGCTGCTGCTGACGAACTTACAGATGACGGAGCTGGAGAAGTTGAAGAAGTTGAAGAAGTTGAAGAGGTCGAAGAGACCGAAGAGACCGAAGAGACCGAAGAAGTTGATGATTCTGAACAGCCTGAAGAGAAAACCTGTCAGGACTTCGGGGCATTCAATATATTCAAGAATTCAGGTGCTTCACTGACGCTGTCTCTCGATAATGCTATCAGTAGCGCCTTGAGCCAGAATATTGCTCTCAAGGTTGAAAAAATCGGCCCCGAACTTGCCCGCACCGTTGTCGAAAAAGAACGGGCAAAGTTCGATACGGCCGTCAGTGCCGAATTTTCTGGTTCTGAGCGTATCGGTAAAACCATTTTTCAGCAGGGCAACATGGGCGAAAATGTTACGAATCGCACCGATGCGGGTATTGTTTTTGAAAAGCTTTCGACCACAGGTACCCGCAGTGCTCTGGATGTTACCTTCGGCCGCAGTCGTTCGGCCCGCTCAGATAATCTGTTTTCAACCAGACTGGGCATTACACTAACCCACCCGTTGCGTCGTGGAGGCGGTCGCGATGTCAACCTGGTTTCGTTTAAAAAGGCAGGTCTGGACCTCGAATGGTCTGAATATGAGCTGAAGGGCTTCATTCTCAATTTTGTCGCTCAGGTCGAAAAACAATACTGGGAATATTACCTGAGCCTGCGGCAGCTCGAAATCGTCAGAGAATCGCTGCAGCTGGCGAAACAGCAGCGTGACGAAACCCGTAAACGCATCGAAGCCGGCAGTATTGCCGAATCAGAAGAGGCTGCGGCCGACGCCGAAGTGGCGTTACGCGCCGAAGATCTTATCAACGCCGAAAGCGCGGCCGTCGAAATGGCGATTTCGCTGTTGCGCTCAGTTAATCCGGATTCTGACAACTTCTGGAAAACCCGGCCCGAACTTCTGGATGAACCAGTTCTGACAAGGCCTGAGCGACTTTCTCTCGAAGAACACATTGCTGTTGCAGTCGAAATGCGGCCTGAACTGCAGCAGACTCGTCTGCTGCTTTCGAGAGACGAGCTTGATATCGTCGCCAGCCGTAATGGCATGCTTCCGAAACTTGACTTTTTCATGAATCTCGGCAAGACCGGTTATTCGACATCGTTCTCGGGTTCGAACCCCAGACCGGGCGAAGAAGGCTCTTACGATATTTCGGCCGGCTTTACCTACGATCTTACGCGTGGTCGCCGAGCGGCAAGGGCTGACCTGGCCCGGGCCAAAGCCAGCGCCGGCATGCGCCGCGAGGCACTCAACAACCTTGAGCAACTGGTTAAAGAAGATGTCATCAAAGCCTACCTTGAGGTAGAGCGAACTTTGCAGCAGCTGACAGCCACCGCTGCCACTTCCCAGAAACAGCTCGAAAAACTGCGCGTCGAAGAGGTAAAGTTCAATGTCGGAAAAACTACCGCTTTTCAGGTTGCCCAGGCCCAGAGAGACCTTACTGCAGCCAGGATAGCTGAGGCCAGGGCTGCGGTCGGCTATACCGCTTCGATAATAGACCTTCTTCGCGCCGACGGTTCTTTGCTCGAACGCAACGGAATATTGTCGGCAGAAAAAAAATAAAAAAAATCTGAAACTTTTTTACAATTGTAAAACTTTCTGCAAAAAAAGTCGTATAATCTGTCTACTCGATGCTATAAGTTGAAATTTGCAGAGTTGTACATTATTGTGGGGTTTCTTATGCTTTCAAAGTCCGCGTCCAGTTCGTTTTACCCTGGCGACCATGTCTTTCTTCAGGGTCAGGTAATTCCTTCGTTTTTCAAGGTTACCTCAGGTCGTTTTGCCAAGGTGTACTCAAAAAAATCAGTACAGGAACTTGGCGTTAAACACATGTTGAATGAGGCAGACCTCATCGGCATCGTCTCACACCAGGAACTCTTCGGCGAAATTGAAGCCCTGACCGGCAAGCCACAGCTGTTTTCGGTTTTTGCCCTCGATGAATCTTCTGTTGTTTCAGTTCCGGCCGATGATCATTCTTCTCTTAAAGAGGTCATCACCACCGATCCAAAAATCGGTGTCAGAGCCTGTGTCTCGTTTGCCCGTTACATGAAGCAGTTCTTTGCCCATTTTGCAGCTATCGCCAAAGAAGAGGTCGAGCTCGACTCTTTCATCAGAGCGACGGCAAGAGACTATATGGCCGGCGTCAACGAAGTGGCCAACGCCCTGGTTCCTGCCATAAATGACGCGGATCTGATGCGGGCGCGAACCCATAAGGCTTTCGAACTCTCGCGCGAGATTCTCAAGCAGGCAGACGCAGGTCTGACCAATAACACATCGGTAGCATGCGGTGTCGTTGGGCACGTCAGCAAAGATGTTAAAATTCATACCTTCAAAGCCGGCACTCTTCTGTGTAAAGAAGGTACGATCGGTGACAAGCTTTTCATCATCACCGGTGGTGCGGCAGAAGTCATAACCGACGGGGCCAACCCGAATATCAGAATTGACACTCCCGGCAGCATCATTGGCGAGATTGCCGTGTTTCTTAATCTGGATGCTCCGGTTCCGGATATGCGGCGCACCGCCGATGTCGTCTGCGCTACCGACCTGACCGCTATCGTTGTGCAGCTGCACCAGGTTGAAGAATTTTTTACCCGGCAGCCGGAAATAATGACGAAGATGCTGATGGCCATGGTTGAACGCTCTGAAAGCACCAGTCAGCTCTGTGAAAATTCAGAAAAACGTCTAAAATCAATGCTTTACGAAAAGCTCGGCGTTCTGCTCGAAGCCATGAATACCATGGCCCTGAGCCTCAGCAAGCGCACCGACAAACTCAGTCTTGCCCGGCCCGCTGCCTTTTACAATCAGCGTTCCCGCGCGATTTACAACCGTTTCAAAGAATCTCTCAACATTCTCGCCGGTCGCAAAAACATCAAGACCTGAACTCACCGCCACAGATCGGCTTTAAAAAAGAAAACGCGCACTGACAAAGTGCGCGTTTTGCATTGCGGGTGCCTGCGCCATCGATTGCACCGCGCAGACAACTGCATTACCTGCTGACCTGCCCGTATTTTCAGATACAGAGAACAGGCACTGCCGCAGTCTTTGAAATCTGGTTTCATGTTGTGCGATCAATAATCTTAAGACAATCTTTACAAACTGCTATCTTGACAACTTTACAGGCGTTATTGTAAAAATGACTGACCAGTCAGTCCAAAATGACCGGCCGGTCAGTACAATTTTAAGGCTTGTTGTTTTCTTATGACCTTTTCCTATTCAAGGAGTCAGATATGCACAGGGAAAATGTTTTCGCAGGTTCGCCGAAAACTTCGGCAGTGGGTGGCAAGGCGTTAACCACAGGTTCGATTTATCAATACTTCAGCCCACCAGTTCTCCACGTGCTCATACTGGCACTGCTTTTCTGCCTGGCTGCAGTTTGTCAGACTGCAGCTGCCGAAGGCGAAGGCATGATAATCGCCTCTGAAGTCGCTGTTATTGACGGCGATGCGGCCTCGGTGACAAACGAAATCAAATCGTCGACTGCCGGTGATAGCGACGAAATCATACCAGAGTTCGATCCTGCCGATCTCTGGAAAAATTTTTCGGAGCCACCGGTTCTCAAAACCGACGAAAGCGGCAGAATCACACTGCGCGATGTACATATCAGCGATATTCTCAAGATTGCCCTGCTGCGTAACCGCCAGGTAAATGCCGCGGCACAGCGCATCGATCAGGCCAACGGCCAGGTGCTGCAGGCGCGTTCGCTGCTCGGCACGCGCATGACCGGTAACTTCTCGCAGACCCGCGTCGATGACGTCGCCAAAAGCATTTCTGGCGGTAAAACGATCGATCTAGGCAAAAGAGATTCGCAGACCGCCTATGTTGAAGTTACCCAGCCACTTTTTCTCAGCGGTAAAGATCAATCAACCCTGAATTCAGCACGCCTCGGTCGCTCGATTGCCGGTTCCGGCGATTTTCTGACCCGTCAGAGCATTCTGCTTGAGACGACTCTGCGCTGGCTCTCATGGCTCTTTGCCGGCGAAGCCGAAAAGGTCAGCGAAAAGAATCTTGAACTGGCGCAGGCGCATCACGACCTCGTCAAGGCGAGGTTTCAGCACAAGCAGGTATCGCAGTTCGAGGTTCTCAGGGCCGAAGTGCGCCTGGCACAGGCCCGCAGCGATCTGCGCAAGCAGACCAACACACGCGAACTTGCCTGCCTCGATCTGCTGCGTATTCTCGATCTGCCCGAAGATACCGAAGTGACTAGCGGCGAACGCCTGAAAATGATCAAGGCGAGCATCGATCCGGTGAGAGATGCTTCAGAAGCCATTGAATTGCGCGAAGACCTGCGCATGAAAAGACTCGAAGTTAAAATTGCCCGTGAAGCTATTGCCTCGGCCCGCAGCGAAAACCAGCCGGTGGTCAGCCTGTTTGGTCAGACCGGGGTTCAGGACCCGTCGTCGAAATCATCGATGGGAAACTACGAGCGAAAAGGCTACTGGCGCGCCGGCATCGTTGCCAACTTTACTCTGAGCGATGGCGGTATGCGTAAAGGCCGCATTAAAGAGGCCGATTCACGTCTGGCTCTCGCCGAAAACGCCCTGCATGAAAACATCGAGCAGGCAAAAATCGAAATCAGAAAAGCATCACTCAATATCGAAACTGCCGAAGAAGTGGTTACCTCTCAGCGTGAAGCACTGAAGCAGGCCGAGGAAGCACTGCGCCTTGCCGGCGTTCGCTATAAAAACGGCCTGTTTACACAGGTTGAACTGTTCGACGCCGAAAACGCTTATCTGCTCACCCGTCTGCAGTATCTGCAGGCAATTCACAGTTACCATCAGGCGGTTGCCTCATATCATCTGGCAACCGGCAAACTTGGTCGCGAAATTCTGGTACGGGCCGTAAACTGACCGAAGGAGCCAAATTATAATGTTCAACAACCGCAAGACCCCACGCAAACCGCAAAAAAGATCAGCCATACTGTTGCTCTGTGCCGCTTTGTGCTCGACCGTATCAGTTGCAACTCTGCATGCCCAGGCTTCATCAACCCTGCCCGGAACATCGACAACCCGCATGACCATAGCGATCGCCAACATCGACGAAAAAGCCCCGCCAGTAATCGTGCAGCGCGTTGAGACTGGCGATATCAGCCAGATGCTGCAGACTTCCGGCGATGTGCTGCCCTATCTCGGGGCTGATATTCACCCGAAAACCGGGGGCGAAATTGTTGCCATCAACGTCAGCGAAGGTTCACAGGTAAAACAGGGTGATGTTCTCGCCGAAATCGACCATCGCATTCTCGACGCCCAGCTTGAACAGGCTAAAGCTGCGGTTTCGGTGGCAAAATCCAATGTCGACGCCCAGAATGTTCAACTCAAGTCGGCCGAATCTGCTCTCGTTTCGGCCAAAGCTCAGTTATCCGCCGTAAAAGCCCAGGCGACCAATCTTGCGGCTACCCGCAAACGCTTTTCCGATCTGTTCAAGGAGGGCGCTGTTTCAGAACAGCAGCTCGACGACATCGTCGCTCAGCATGATGCCATTCAGGCCCAGCTGATCGCGGCTGAATCAACTGTGAGACAGGCTGAAGACGGCATACAGAGCGGTCAGGTTAACCTCAAAATGCGCAATGCCCAGCTGCTTCAGGCCCAGTCAAACCTCAATGCCGCCGAAGTGCAGCGCGAAAATGCTTTTGTTAAAGCTCCTTTTACCGGTATCATTACATCGCGAAACTTTGACCCGGGTGCAATGGCCAATCAGGGCCAGAGAATCTTCCGTCTCGAACAGATGAATCCGGTTAAGATTGTCGGCAGTCTCGTCGAAAAAGATCTGATGTCTCTAAAAGCCGGTGAAACCGCCGCTTCTGTAAGAGTAGACCTTGTAAACCAGGAATTTAAAGGTATTGTTGAAAAGGTTTACCCGGCGATTGCCGCAAAAACACGCACCGGTCAGTTTGAGATCGTGCTCGAAAACCCCGAAAATCTGCTGCGTTCCGGCATGTATGCCACGATTAATCTTGCTCTCAAAACTGAAAAGAACGTAACCAGAATTTTCAAAGATGCTTTGCTCAGTCATGCCGGCGGAATGTTTGCAATTCGTGTCGGCAGTGATGGCACCGCCGAGCGGGTCGCGGTCAAAGTCGGCATTATTCAGGGCTCGATCGCTCAGGTTCTCGAAGGTTTGCAGCCTGGCGATCTCGTTGTTTCCCAGGCCCCGGAGCTCGTCAAGACCGGCTCTAAAGTTAAACCGATGATCACGGAGGAAAAACGATGAATCTGTCGGTTTTTGGCGTTAAATGGCCGGTTACAACGACAATGATTTTTCTGGCCACGGTTATCCTTGGCCTGTTTTCATGGACCCAGCTTGGCGTCGATCTGATGCCAGATTTCGAGATTCCGTCGGTTTCGATCATTACTGCCTACCCGGGTGCCGGACCGCAGGAAATCGAGTCGACGATCACCGAGGTAATTGAAGAGAACGTTTCGACTGTCGCCAATGTCGACGAAATCACTTCTCAGTCAATGGAAGGCGTCTCGATCGTCAACGTAAAATTCGAATGGGGTATCGACCTCAGCGAGGCCACCAGCGATATTCGCGACAAGCTTGACCTGGTTTCGAAGCGTCTGCCCGAAGATGCCGAAAAACCTTTTATCTTTAAATTCAACACTTCGATGATTCCGGTTATCATGCTGGCTGTGACTGCAGAAGAGAGCTGGGAAAAACTCGATACCATCGTTGACCGCAAGCTTATCGATTCGCTGAAACGCGTGCAGGGCGTTGCGACCGCCATCAAACGTGGTGGTGACAAACGCGGTATTCTTGTTGACCTCGACCGTGAGCGTCTGCAGGCGAGCGGCCTGACCGGAAATCAGATTGTCAGTCTGCTGCGCAGTCAGAACATCGACAACCCGGGTGGCCACATCAAACAGGGGCAGTTCGAATATCTCGTGCGCACCCCCGGCAAATTTACGCGGGTTACCGATCTTGAGTCGGTGGTTCTTGCCTCCAACCCTGGTGTTCTTCGCCTTGGCGATGTTGCAAAGGTTGTTGACGGCTTTCTTGAACGCAACGATGACTTTTATATCAACGGTAAACGCGGGGTTGGGGTCATGGTTCAGAAGCAGTCCGGCGCCAACACAGTCTCGGTTGCCGGCGCCGTGATCGAAGAGCTCGAGAAGATCCGCAGCCAGCTTCCCCCTGATGTGAAAGTCGAGGTGTTCATGGATACCTCGGAGTTTATCAAAAATACGGTTAATAACCTGACAGCATCGGTGCTGCTCGGCGGTGTCGCGGTTTTCTTCGTAATTCTCTTTTTCCTGCGCGATATTCGCGGCAGTATCATCGTCTGCACGACTATTCCGACTTCGCTGATCATAACCTTTCTGCTGATGTATATGGCAGGATACACGCTGAATCAGATCACTCTTTCGAGCCTGGCAATCGCGATCGGCATGGTTGTCGACAACGCCATCGTCGTGCTCGACAATATCAAACGCTATCTCGAAAGGGGTGTTTCGTCGCGCGAAAGCGCCATTTCAGGCGCTGTGGAAATGGGCACCTCGGTTATGGCGTCAACCCTCACTACGATCGTCATTTTTCTGCCGATTATTTTCACGACCGGCATGACCAATATCATGTTCGGTCAGCTGGCGATGATTATCATCATGGCGCTGCTCGCTTCACTGGTTTCGGCGCTGATGCTGACGCCGATGATGTGTTCGCAGATTCTCAAACCGGCAATCCTTAAAGATAACCGGCTCGTGGTCAGCAAAGTTGGCATTCTCGAAAAGACCGAGCAGCTATACGGGCGCGCTATCAACTTTGTGCTCGATAATCGTCTCAAAACCGTCGGAGTGCTGGTAGCATCGTTCGTTGCCTCACTCGGGCTGGCAACTGTTGTTGGTGCTGACTTTATGCCCGAACAGGACCAGGGACGTCTGACCATCAAATTTGAGCTGCCCATTGCCACCCGTTTCGAAATGACCGGTGAATTTGGCCGTAAAATCGTCGATGTCGTCAAAGAAAAAGTGCCGGAGCTCGAATCAGCGCTGCTGCGCTACGGTCGCGCCGACTCGACCAGCTCGGCGCTGACCGGTTCCAAAGAATTTTCGCATACAGGGCAGGTTAACCTGAAACTGGTTAAAAAAGATCAGCGCCAGCGCGGCGTCAAACAGATCATCGAAGAACTGCGCCCCGAACTCGAAAAAATTCCGGGCGGCATAATCAGATTCGATTCCGGCGACCCGATGGCGAACATGATGGGAGCTGGTGGTGCCGGCTTCACACTGAATCTCTACGGCTATGATCTCAAAACCGCCCTTGAATGGGCAAATCAGATCAGGTCGTCGCTTGCCGGAGTTAGGGGGCTCAAAGACCTCGAAATCAGTCAGGACATGGCGCAGCCTGAACTTCAGGTCATCATCGACCGCCAGAAAGCGGCTTCGCTCGGGTTCAACGTTTCGGATATCGGCAAAACCATCGAGACCTATATCAGCGGCAACAGCACGGTCAAATACAAGGAAGGCGGCGAAGAATACGATGTCGTCGTACGCCTGCGCGAATCAGACCGCGACAAGGCCGAAGATATCAGCCGTATTCCGCTGATGAGCCCTTCGGGCCAGGTGATCAGGCTCGACAACGTCGCCCAGATCGTCAATGAATTCGGCCCGACCAGTGTCACCAGAAACGAGCAGGAACGCTATGTGCAGATAACCGGCCAGGTTTATGGTCGCAGCTCTGGCGATGTCAATCGCGATGCTCAGGCGGTCGTCGAATCGATACCGGTTCCGCCGGGCTTTTCCTGGAAATTCGCCGGTAACGAAAAAGAACGCCGCAAGTCTTTTCTGCTGCTGTTTCAGGCCGCCGCTCTCGGCATGATTCTTGTCTACATGGTCATGGCTTCACAGTTCGAATCTTATCTTGCTCCGTTCATTATCGGTCTGAGCGTGCCGTTCGGGTTCATGGGGGCAATTCTTGCGCTGGTTCTCACCGGTTCGCGACTGTCGATCGTTTCGCTGCTTGGTTTTCTGATTCTCATCGGTATCGTCGTCAACAACGGTATCGTGCTGATCAGCTATGTTAATATGCTGATCCGACGACGGGTACCGCTGCGACAGGCCCTCGTCGAATCTGGAATCAGCCGTTTACGCCCGGTTCTGTCGACAACTGCCACCACGGTTCTCGGTATGCTGCCGATGGCAATGTCGACCGGCGAAGGTTCTGAGGTCTGGGTGCCTCTCAGCCTGAGCGTTATCGGTGGGCTGGTTGTTTCGACGTTTATGACACTGCTGCTGATGCCGGTTCTTTATTCTCTCTTCAGCCGCTGGCTGGTGCCGGCACGGCCAAAAATTGCGATGGAGGCAACCTGATGGAATTTCTGATACTTGTCTGCAGCAGCACTCTGCAGGATGAAATACTGAATTATTTCGAGGCGCACCAGATTACCGGTTTTACCAGACTGGCACAGGCAACCGGTTCGGGGCAGGGCGGCGGCACCCGTATGAGTGACGAAATCTGGCCCGGCGAAAATGCCGTGTTTATGGTCGCTCTTGCCGGCGATAAGGCCGCCGGGCTGAAAAAATGGGTGCGCAGTTACCGTTCAGGTCCGTTGCGTGAGGGTCTGAAACTTTTCACTCTGCCGCTGACCGAGGTCATTTAACGCTTTTTTGTCTGTAAACGATTTTTCGCTGGTGTGCGTAATGTGTGCCAGCGATTTTTTTATTTTTTTCGCTTTTCATTCGCATAATTTTCGCTTATTATATAAGTGTGAGGCGAAAAAATGGCGAATGAAATAACTGAAAATGTTTCTGGTCACGGTCATGGCAGCTGGGTGGCGGTTGCCGACAAGCTGCGCATTCTTGCCGGTGCCGCCCGCTACGATGTTTCATGTGCTTCGAGCGGCAGCAGCAGAAACAGCCCGGCCGGCAGCCTTGGCAATGTGGTTCCGAGCGGTATATGCCACAGCTGGGCGGCTGATGGGCGCTGCATTTCGCTTTTAAAAGTTCTCTTCACGAATTTTTGTGTTTATGACTGCGCCTACTGCATGAACCGCCGCAGTAATGACATCGAACGGGCGGCGTTTTCGCCGTCTGAGCTGGCCGACCTGACCATTTCGTTTTATCGGCGCAACTATATCGAGGGTCTGTTTTTGAGCTCTGGAATCATCAAAAACCCCGACTACACCATGGAACTACTGATCAGATGCGTAAAACTTCTGCGCGAAAATCACGGTTTCGCCGGCTATATTCACCTCAAGGCGATTCCCGGTGCTGACCCCGATCTGATTCTTCAGGCCGGGAAGCTCGCCGACCGTCTGAGCGTCAATCTCGAGCTGCCGAGCCAACAGAGTCTCAATCTACTGGCTCCCGACAAGTCAAAAGTGAGCATTTTCGGGCCAATGAAGCGTATTCGCGACTGGAGCCTCGAATACAACCCGCCGGCAGGCAAACAGAGACTTGTCTCTTATTCGGGCATTACCGCTCTGACGTCTGCACCCGCACGGCACCAGCCTGCTACCCGGCCGGTTTTTGTACCCGGTGGCCAGAGCACGCAGCTGATTATCGGTGCCAGCCCCGAAGATGACCGTCAGATTCTCACCCTGTCTGAAAGTCTTTATAAAAAGATGCAGCTTAAACGGGTTTATTATTCGGCTTATATTCCGCTCAACCATGATAGCCGGCTGCCAGACATTCAGCCGCCGCCGTTGCTGCGCGAACATCGGCTTTATCAGGCTGACTGGCTGCTGCGTTTTTATCGCTTTTCGGTCGATGAGCTTTTTGAGAACGGGCCGCCGCTTCTCGATAATGATTTTGACCCGAAAATCATGTGGGCGATGCGGCATCCTGAGTTTTTTCCGGTCGATGTCAACCGCGCCGATTTTGAGTCACTGCTGCGGGTGCCCGGTCTTGGCATGATTTCGGCGCGCCGCATCGTGCAGGCCCGCCGTGTTGGTCGTCTCAGCATCGAAGATCTGGCAAAACTCGGCGTGGTCATGAAACGGGCGCGTTATTTTCTGGAAGCCCCCGGTTCAGACAGCGGCACTCTCGGTCTCGACCCGGTTCGTCTGCGGCAGCGGCTATTGGCCGTCGAGCCGCCGGTGTTGAAGCCAAAGCAGCTCACATTCGAAGATATGACCGGCTTTCAGCCCGAAATTTTCAAAGATGCGGTAATGGGGCAATTCTGATGCAGATAATACGTTACGATGGTTCGTTTTACGGTCTTATTTCGGCTCTGGTGCCGTTTTTAAAGCAGCGCCGACTGCCCGATGCGGTTGAGCGCGAAAACCAGCAGCAGCCGCTGCTCGCCATCGCAGAAACAGAGCCGCAGACAGACGCTATTTCCGTTGCCAGCGGTAATCTGCATGATGCCGAGTTGTTCAGAATACCCGGCATCAGCCGCGAAACCTGGCAGAATGCCTGGTATGCCTTTTTGTCAGAAGAGAAAAATATCGAACTGCGCCTGGCACGCTATCTGCTGCTCGCGCTCGAAAAGCGCGGCAGTGTCGATGCTTACCAGGCCGATGAAAGAGTTCGCAGCATACATCGTCTTGCCCGGCAGGTCGGCGTCGAACGGCATCGTTTTATGGGGCTGCTGCGCTTTCGCAGTATTGGCAGTAATCTCTATTATGCCTCGATCAACTCAGATACCTTTGTGTTGCCTCTACTTGCGCCTTTTTTTGTCAGGCGTTTTGCCGGCCAGCAATGGATAATTCACGATCGCCGCCGCGAGGTTGCGGCTGTCTACAACCTCAAAACCTGGACAATCATCGAAAGAAAAAGTGCTGATATTCCGCCCGATGCCTCAGAAGAGAGTGCTGCTCAGCACCTCTGGCAGTGCTTCTTCGACAGCATCGCCGTGCGTGAACGCCTTAATCTTGCTCTGCAGCAAAAGTGCATCCCCAAAAAATACTGGCACGATCTAATCGAAAAACCCGGCCGCTGAATTTACTGCAGCTGTCAGAAAAATTCGTATTTTACGCGTTGGTTAATTCTATTTTAAACGCAAACTCAGTTATAGCTGCAAAGCAGCTGTATTTGAGCATTTTTATCCGGCTTTGATCTTTTCTATCAATGTCTGAATTTTTTCGAGATGCGAGCCCTGCCAGTAAACCTGCCGACAACTCTGGCATTGAAAGAAATCGTTGTAATAGAGTTTTGTTTTCGGTTCGAGCAGGTGAAAAACCGCTTCTTTTTCAACCCGTTCGAGAATACCGTTGCATTTTGCGCATCTGGTGAAGGGCAGCAACTGATCGCGCAGGTCGAATCTTCTGATGACTTCTTCAAGCTGTTCGTTCGGAAGCTGCGAACGCAGCAGATAGCCCCGGTCGATTTCTTTGCGCATCAGCAATCGCCGGTCTCTGGTTAACAACACCTTTTTGTGATCGACAACTGCGTTAAACAGTTCTTCATCAGTGATATGGTTGTGATATTCGACGTCGAAACCGAGCAGTCGCATCTTTTCGGCGAGTTTGCCGAGGTGGCAGTCGGCAGCGAAACGCAGATTCCGCAGTGGCCGTTGCTGCAGGCGTGTCAGCCCCGAGATGTCGAAAGATTCAAAAACCGGGTAGACGCTGATCAGATCACCATCGACAACCCGTCGCCCAAAGCCGCTCGATTCGCCATTAACAACGATCAGGTCGACTTCTGTGTGCGGTATGCCGAATGACTCGATGAGATCTTTCACGGTCGTGGTGTGTGCCAGCGTTTTTTCGACAGGTCGCCTGCGCAGATCGGCCCTGATGAAGTCATTCAGCTCTTCGTAGAATCTGATGGTAATTCTGAGCATAAAAATTGTTCGGGCGGCTCTGTCGCCGCGCGCAGTTATAATCTGTGCAACAGCTGAATTACCGCCGGTGTTTTATGAACTGACCGGTTTCGAGCTCTTCGAAAGCAAGATCGAGTTCTTCCTGGGTATTCATGACGATTGGCCCGCCCCAGGCAACTGGTTCTTTCAATGGCGGCCCTGAAAGGATGATCATGCGCAGACCTTCTTTGCCTGATTTGAATTTAAGCAGTTCGCCCGGTTCGAAAAGCAGAGTGGTTTTTCCGGAATATTCTTTGCCGTCGCTGAAAATACCCGAGCCGTAAAAATTATACGAAAAAACGGTATTCTCAGCCGGGGTTTCAAGCTCAAACTCTGTTTCGGCCGGTAGATCGACGTCCATGAACAGCGGCTTGACGTAACGCCCGCTGAACGCCCCTTCTGTTCCTTTGTAGCTGCCTGAAATCAGCCTGATTTCGCAGTTTTGATCTTTTATGAGAGGAATTTTATCTGCAACTATGTCGCCATAAGCGGGTTCACCCATCTTGTTGCTGGCAGGCATGTTAAGCCATATCTGCACGCCAAGCATTTTTCCCGGCGGCTTTGGCATTTCCTGATGAATGATGCCGCTGCCCGCCGTCATCCACTGGCAGTCACCGCAAAAAATCGTTCCCTTGTTGCCAAGGCTGTCACCGTGTTCGACCTTGCCTTCGATCAGATAGGTTATGGTTTCAATGCCCCGGTGCGGGTGCCACGGAAAGCCCTTTTCGTAATCTTCCGGCCGGCTGTTGTCAAACGCGTCCATCATCAGAAAAGGGTCAAAATCCGCCACGTTTTTATGGGCAAAGACCCTGACCAGGCGAACCCCGGCTCCGTCATGCGTCTCAATTCCTCTTACGACCTGATTGATTTTTCTCGAATCTTTCATTGCCAGACCTCTCTTTGCTCTTGATACATCCTTGTTCTACACAATGATACATCAGCCCTGCAGAAAGTGCGAACTCCAGCATCAAGTTGAAACTGGGCTAGAACTTTATTCGTTGAATTAATGCCTTCAATCTGCGAGGTTAATGCCAGAACAACCAGGATTCGGTAGACACTGTCTCCCGAATCTTTTCGCTTGAAATGCTGGCCTTTATTGGCGAGACTGACTTTTCGGGTCAGAGCCGTTATTTTGATTCTCTTGCGCAGCTGGCTCAATCGTGGTTAAATTGACCACGACAGATAACGTGCAGGGAACCTCAGCCCGCACGGAATTGAGCGGAAAGCGTATGCGGGGATTCCTTTCCGATGGCTTCCGCATATATGCTTAGATTCCTTAATCACGAAACGGAAGCAACAGCAATGTTTGAACAGGCCTTCAGGAACATAGACGACGAACTCAGAAAAGAAGCCGGCTGCACCACAGAACTCGATTACACCGAACAGACCTCGTGGCTGCTGTTTTTAAAGTATCTCGATGGCCTTGAACAGGACAAAGCGGCTGAAGCGGCGTTGACCGGCAAACCCTACAGCTACATTCTCGATGCGCCCTACCGCTGGGAAAAATGGGCGGCTCCGAAAGGCGCCGACGGCCGGCTCGATCATAAAAAGGCTCTGCAGGGCGATGACCTGCGTGATTTCGTCAATCTCAAGCTGTTTCCGTATCTGCATGGTTTCAGGCAACGTGCTGCCGGTCCCGCCACACTTGAATACAAGATCGGTGAAGTGTTTGGCGAGATCAAGAACAAGATTTCCAGTGGTTACACGCTGCGCAATGTCATCGACCATATCGACCAGATGCGCTTCCGGTCACAAAGCGAAAAGCATGAACTGTCGGCTCTTTACGAAGAAAAGATTCAGCGCATGGGCAACGCCGGCCGCAACGGCGGTGAGTATTACACTCCCAGGCCCCTTATCAGGGCTATCGTCAATGTTATCAGGCCGCAGATCGGCGAACGCATTTACGACGGCGCCGTGGGCTCGGCCGGCTTTCTGTGCGAGGCCTTCGATTACCTCAAGGCCCACAACAAACTGACCACCTCCAACCTCAAAACCCTGCAGGAAAAGACCTTCTACGCCAAAGAAAAGAAGTCGCTGGCCTACGTCATCGCGATCATGAACATGATTCTGCATGGCATCGAGGCCCCGAACATTCAGCATACCAACACCCTTTCCGAGAATCTGGCCGATATCCAGGAAAAGGACCGCATGGACGTAATCCTCGCCAATCCGCCATTCGGTGGGAAAGAGCGCGCCGAGGTTCAGCAGAACTTCCCGATCCGCACTGGCGAGACCGCTTTTTTATTCCTGCAGCATTTCATCAAGATGCTCAAAGCTGGCGGTCGGGCCGGAGTTGTCATCAAGAACACTTTTCTGTCGAATTCAGATAACGCCTCAGTCAGCCTGCGCAAGCTGCTGCTCGAAAGCTGCAACCTGCATACCGTTCTCGATTGCCCCGGCGGCACGTTTCAGGGTGCCGGCGTCAAAACCGTGGTGCTGTTTTTCGAAAAGGGCGCCCCGACCCGCAAAATCTGGTATTACCAGCTCGACCCCGGCCGCAATCTTGGCAAGACCAACCCGCTCAACGACGCCGACCTGGCTGAATTCGTCGAACTTCAGAAGAGTCACGCCAATTCGCCGAAAAGCTGGAACGTCGATATCGCCGCAATCGATAAAACCTCTTTCGACCTGTCAGTAAAAAATCCCGACGGCGGCGAAGTCGTGGTTCACCGCACCCCCCAGGAAATCATGGCCGAGATTGCCGCGTTGGACGCAGAGAGCGCCCAGGTGCTGGGTAACATAAAGGCGCTGCTATGAAAAAGGGGTGGCAAACAAAAAAGCTCGCCGACCTCGTTGAAGTTCAAAACGGGTATGCGTTCAGCAGCAAGGACTACTCGGAGTCTGGGCACTTCTTGATGCGAATTGGCAACGTCCAGAATGGCTACATCTCCACGGCTGACCCGAAGTTCATCAAGCTGCCATCAGACGGCTCGCTGCAACGATTCGTTCTTTCTGAAGGCGACATCCTTGTTTCGCTCACGGGCAATGTCGGGCGAGTTGGGGTGGTTCAGGCAGAACACCTTCCCGCCGCGTTGAATCAGCGCGTAGCCAGAATCAGTATTCGCAAAGATTCACCAGCCACCAGAGAAATGCTCTTGCTCTTTCTTTGCTCCGATTGGTTTCGAGGAGAACTTATTGGCGCTGGTCATGGTGCAGCCCAGCAAAACGTCTCAACAAAAGACCTTGTTGAGATCGAGATTCCCGTCCCCCCTTTGGCCGAGCAGCAGCGCATCGTCGCCATTCTCGATGAAGCTTTTGCAGGCATCGCCACCGCCAAAGCCAACACCGAAAAGAACCTGCAAAACGCCCGCGCCATATTTGAGAGTTACCTCAACGATGTTTTCACCCAGCGCAGTGAGGGTTGGTTGCACAAGCCTCTTGGTGAACTCTGCGATTTTCTCAACGGTTTTGCCTTCAAAAGTGAAGATGCAGTAACTGCATCAAAGACGCAGCTTATTCGCATGGGTAACCTTTATGGCGGTAAGCTTGACACTGAACGCAACTCCGTCTTCTATCCTGACAGCTTTGCCGATGAATACCGGCGATTCATTCTAAATGAGGGTGATATCATCATCTCTCTCACAGGAACCACGGGAAAAGAGGACTACGGTTTTGCTGTCAAAGTGCCCGAAAGTGATCGAAGCTTTTTGATGAACCAACGTATCGCGAAGTTTGATTCAATAAGAGAAGATAAAGTCAATCGTGACTTTTTGCTACACTACCTCCGTTCCAGGGCTTTTCTAGACAAATTGTATCCAACTGCAAACGGCACTCGACAAGCAAACCTGTCCACTGTAACTATGAAAATGCTGCCGGTTCCTCTTTGCTCGACTTACGAACAACAGAAAATCGTAGCCGTCTTAGACTCATTGTCCGCAGAGACCAAACGCCTTGAAGATATTTATAAGAATAAACTCACCACACTGGATGAGCTGAAGAAGTCGCTGCTGCACCGGGCATTTTCGGGGGAACTTTGAATATGAAAAAACAGCTGCAGATACGCAATAGTACTGCCGAGTTTCTGATATTTACCGGACAGGCCCGTGAAAATGGCATTGAAGTGCGTGTGGAAGGCGAAACCGTCTGGCTGACTCAGCGACTGATAGCCGAGTTATTCGCAGTTTCCATACCAACAATCAATGAGCACATGGCGAAACTCTTTGAAAGTGGCGAAATAAGCCGGGAAGCAACTATTAGGAATTTCCTAATAGTTCAACAAGAAGGCAATAGAAAGGTTTCCCGCAAAATTGATCACTACAATCTCGATGCCATAATTGCCATCGGTTTTCGCGTAAACTCCGAACGCGCTATCCAGTTCAGGCAATGGGCTAATCATGTTCTCAAGCAATTTTCAATAAAGGGCTACGTGATCGATAAAAAGCGCATGGAAAACGGCGCTTTTCTCGGCGAAGATTACTTTGAACATCTGCTCGAAGAAATCAGGGAAATCAGGCTCAGCGAACGCCGGTTTTATCAGAAAATCACTGATATTTATTCCACCAGTGTCGACTATAACCGGGATGCGCCAACCACCAGAGAGTTTTTCGCCAAGGTTCAGAATAAGCTGCATTTCGCCATTCATGGCCATACAGCCGCAGAACTGATCATGAAACGGGCTGACAGCAAAAAGCCAAAAATGGGCTTAACCGCATGGGAAGAAGCTCCCGATGGTAAAATCGTAAAAACCGATGTCGTCGTTGCCAAAAACTATCTCAGCAAAGAAGAGCTTGAATCGCTGGGCCGGATAGTGAACGCCTATCTCGACCTGGCCGAAGAACGGGCCCGCCGCAAGATTCCCATGACCATGGAAGACTGGGCCAAACGACTCGATATGTTTCTTGAATTCGACGATCGCGAAATTCTGCAGAACCCGGGTAAAGTTACGGCAAAGATTGCAAAAGCCCACGCCGAGAGCGAATTTGAAAAATACCGCATTGTTCAGGATCGTCTGTTCGAATCAGACTTTGATCGCCACGTAAAAAAGCTGCTGCAGGAAAACAAAAACGACGAGGACGAAGAATGAACGAAGCTGAAACCAGAGCTGAATATATTGATCCGGCGCTTAAACTGGCCGGGTGGGGTGTTGTTGAAAACAGCCGCATCCGGCGCGAATATGCCATTTCGCCGGGTCGTATCGAAGGCCATGGTAAGAGCGGCAAGGCTCTGATTGCCGATTACATTCTCGAATTTCGCAATACCAAACTCGCTGTCGTCGAGGCCAAAGCCTGGAACGAAGCTTTGACTGAAGGCGTCGCCCAGGCGAAAAACTACGCTCAGAAGCTGGCGATCAGGTTTGCCTATTCCAGCAACGGTCAGGGTATTTATGAAATCGACATGAAAACCGGCGAAGAGCGCGAAATTTCCGGTTATCCGACGCCGCAGGAACTCTGGAACCGAACCTTCGCCGAACAGGATGCCTGGCGCGACCGCTTTGCCGATGTCGCTTACGAAGACAAGGGCGGCACCCACCCGGGGCGCTACTACCAGGATATCGCCATTGAGCGGGTGTTGAGCGCCATCGCCGCCAACCAGCAGCGCATACTGCTGACCCTCGCGACCGGAACCGGCAAAACTTTTATCGCCTTTCAGATTGCCTGGAAACTCTTTCATGCCCGCTGGAACCTCTCGCGCGAACCATCACGGCGACCGCGCATACTTTTCCTGGCCGATAGAAATATTCTTGCCAATCAGGCCTACAACGCTTTCTCAGCCTTCGCCGAAGATGCGCTGGTGCGCATTGCACCTGATGAAATCAGGAAAAAGGGCAAGGTTCCGACCAATGGGAGCCTGTTCTTTACGATTTTTCAGACTTTCATGTGCGAGAACACCGACAGCAAGGTGTTGACGCTTGCCAACAGCGTTCAGAAGCCGGCGACGCCATATTACAATTTTGGCGAATACCCGCCCGATTTCTTTGACCTGATAATAATCGACGAGTGTCACCGGGGCGGCGCCCGCGATGAGAGCAACTGGCGCGGCATTCTCGAGTATTTTGCCCCGGCGGTGCAGCTGGGCCTTACCGCGACCCCGAAACGCAAAGACAATGTCGATACCTACCTTTACTTCGGCAGCCCGGTCTATACCTATTCGCTCAAGGAAGGCATCAATGACGGCTTTCTGACGCCTTTCCGACTGAAGCAGATTTCAACGACTCTCGATGATTACGTTTATACGAGCGATGACAGGGTTGTTGAAGGTGCGGTCGAGGCTGGCAAACTCTACGTCGAAGATGATTTCAATAAAATCATCGAAATCAAAGAACGCGAAGCTTACCGGGTTAAGCTGTTCATGAGCCAGATAAACCAGCAGGAAAAGACTCTGGTCTTCTGCGCCACCCAGCTGCATGCGCTCGTGGTCAGAGATTTGATCAATCAGCTGAAAACCAGCACTGAGCCTGATTACTGCCAGCGGGTTACCGCCAATGACGGCGCCCTGGGTGAGCAGTATCTGCGCGAGTTTCAAGACAATGAAAAGACGATACCGACGATTCTGACCACTTCAGAAAAGCTGTCGACCGGTGTCGATGCCCGCAATGTCCGAAATATTGTGCTGATGCGACCGGTTAACTCGATGATCGAATTCAAGCAGATCATCGGGCGCGGCACCAGACTGTATGATGGCAAAGATTACTTCACGATCTACGATTTCGTTAAAGCTTATTACAACTTCCGGGATGCAGAATGGGACGGCGAACCGCAGGAACCGGAACCCTGTAAAAAGTGCAGCAGCTACCCCTGTGTCTGCGAAAAGGCGCCGCCAAAACCCTGCCAGACCTGCGGGAAACGGCCGTGCGAGTGCCCGAAAGAGCCCTGCGTGAAATGCGGCAAGCGCCCCTGTGTCTGCGTCAAAAAGGCGAAAGTAAAACTCGCCAGCGGCAAGGAACGCACGATTCAGCACATGATGTGCACCAGTTTCTGGCACCCTGACGGCACGCCGATGTCGTCGACCCAGTTCCTGGAAGCTCTTTACGGCAGACTGCCGGAGTTTTTTAAAGATGAAGACGAGCTGCGCAAAATATGGAGCGCCCCCGATACCCGCAAACAACTACTGGAAGGGCTGTCGGAAAAGGGTTTCGGTTACCAGCAGCTGGCAGAAATGCAGAAAATCATCGAGGCCGAGAACAGCGATCTCTTCGATGTTCTTGCCTATGTCGCCTACGCCATGCCGACTCTGACCAGAGAAGAGCGGGCCACCAGAGCGCGGGCCGCCATCAAAGAAGAGTTCGACGCAAAGCAGCAGACCTTTCTTGAATTCGTTCTTGCCCACTACGTCAGCGCCGGTGTCGAAGAACTGTATCAGGAAAAACTGGCAGCCCTGCTGCAGCTGAAATATCACGGTTCGATTGCAGACGCCGTCGCCGACCTCGGACGCCCCGAAGACATCGGCAAAGCGTTCGCCGGCTTCCAGAAATATCTTTATCAAGAGACTCAGTGAGCCATAAGTTGGCTTTGAAAATGGTGCACGTCTGTTATTGCCGGAAAGCGGAAGCCCCTGAAACGCAAAGAGTTTCAGAGGCTTTTTCTAAACGGAAAACGGGGTTCGAATTATAAGTTAAAAATGGTTTCTGCGGCTTGATTCAGCTTGTGGCTCGCCCGTCTTTGTCAACTTTTTGTCAACAATCATTCGAATGAAATGATCAGTCTTTTGCCAAGAGCAGCAGCAGCCCGCTCAAGCTGCTTTAGCGTCGGTGAATGCTTTGGGTTTTCGAGCCGCTGAACGACGGGCCATGTAACTCCGAGTGTTCGTGCCAGATCTGCCAGCGGCTTTCCCTGTCGGGAAAACTTGACTAGAAGGGCTGCCTGAACTGCAGCTGCTGGCGCGATTTTGTATTTATGCCTGCCGGCGGTTGGGCGGGGAATCTCATCGTCATTTTCAAGTCTGATCGAAAGCATTGTTGTCAGTATTTCTTCTGCATTGTGAAGACATTCTTCTATCGTTTCACCGCAGGTAAAGGCTTCTTCAACATCAATGAACTGAGCTATGTAGCCGTGTTCTTCGCCCGGCTCAATACGGCAGGGGTATTCAAAATTCATATAATTTTTTCTCCTGTCTGTTTCTCGATCATTCTGATGAATTTCGGGTCAAAATCCTTATTTCCATGAAATGGAATTGGAATCGATCGCTTGCCAGGCTTTGTCATTATCTGGTGACTTCCACTGGTCCGCTCGTGCTTCCAGCCTTTAGCCTCAAGAATTTTTATAAGTTCTTTTGGTCTCATATTATTATGATATTACAAAAATGTAATATCTGCAAGGTGGCGGTAATGACTCCAGGCTATTAATCCAGTTCTGTGACCAATGGAAAATGCTCCAGACGCTCTTGGGCATAAAAGCATATCAGGCAAACTGAAGCTAAACATCAAACAACTGCTTGAGAAGGGCGTTATCGAATACACAATCCCCGACAAACCCAACAGCCGCATGCAAAAGTATCGACTCACAAAACTGGAGTAAACAACTGATCCAACAACTCGGCAACAATACGTTATGATTACAAGATTTCAACAGGCCCTCTAGAGGGCTTCAACAATAAGATCAAAACCATGAAGCGCCAGGCATACGGCTTTCGAGATATGGAATTCTTTAAACTCAAAATCAAAGCGCTTCATCAAACAAAGTACGCTTTAGTCGGATGAACCTTCTATGAGACTTCAAAGCGCTTTTGATTGCCAAATGAGCATGAAAAATTTGCAGTTTTAACAGGTTTCGATTATATTAGTAGTAGCCTTGCTGTAGATGAATGTCGGCTTCAAGCCGTGTGCCTCAGAAATGAGGTCTAGTCTACAGAAGGCATTATTTTTTCCAGAGAAAGCGGATTCTGATCAGAATAGAATTCACCATATCCGTGCTTTCTCGTGTCATCCATATCAATGACCAGTCTGAACTGTTTGCTCAGATAGTTGAAAAACCTTCCGTCTCGTTGCTCATAAAGCCTTTGCAGCGCCCACAAATAGTAATCAACCACCTGTAAGCCGACATGATCCTTGGGAAATCCAGATACAACATCTGTAGGAACATCATGATTCTTGTTCCACCTTGCATTGAAATTGTGCTTTGCCTTTTTTATCGCCTTCTCCAGAGACTCTTTTCTGTCTTTTGAGCCTCGCCATGCAAAAATGATTTCATTCTGGTCATGTTTGTGCAGGGAATCACGAAACAGACGTTTTACCATGTCGTCATATATTGCATCTTCACTGGTCTTCTGACCTGTTGCCGCGAACTTTTCTGCAGCATTTCTGGCAAGGACTTCTTTATTGCGAACTATCGCACGGAACTTAATGTCTGGACTGGTAAAATAAAAGTGGACACCTGATTAAGATAGATTAAATTCAGTCGCGAGGTGTTCAAATGAAAAAAGCAGAGCATGTCAGAAGAAGGTTCAGCAAAGAATTTAAGCAGGACGCAGTAAAAATGATAACCGAAAAAGGCCATAGCACCGCAGAAGTGGCAAAAAACCTTGGAATAAATTACAACCTGCTGTGTCGCTGGAAAAAAGAATTGACCGAAGTTAATTCAGTCGAGGTTGATGCCCTTAAGCTTGAATTGAAGAGGCTTCAAAAAGAAAATAAAAGGCTTGAAATGGAACGCGAAATCCTAAAAAAAGCAGCGGCCTTCTTCGCGAAAGAGTCAGAATGAGATTTGAGTTCATTAATTCGCAGAAGAAGGCCTACCCAGTTCGAGTAATGTGCCGCACCCTGGAAGTTTCTTCCAGCGGATTCTTTGCGTGGTTGAAAGGGCGTGGAACCCACAAAGATGCTGAAAGAGAGCGTCTTAAAACCTTAGTCTTGAATATTCAAAAACAGCATCGTTCATCCTGTGGAAGCCGCAGAATGGCTCAGAAACTTAGTCAGGCAGGCATCCTTGCCGGTCGATTCAGAGCTGGCAGGTTAATGAAAGAAGCCGGTGCTCTTTTTGTTCCTGCTCGAAAATTCAGAGTGACAACTGATAGCCGGCACAAGCTGCCCGTCAGCCCAAATCTTCTTGAACAGAATTTTCACGTTGAAGCCCCAAATCAAGTCTGGGTCTCAGACATAACTTATTTGTGGTCTGGCGAAGGATGGTCATACATGGCCACAATCATCGATCTTTTTAACCGTGAAGTCGTTGGTATGGCAATAAAAGATCGCATGGATCGCAGCCTGATAATCGAGGCTTTAAAAGCTGCTGTTTGGAGCAAAAAACCAGCAACTGGTCTAATTTTCCATTCGGACCGTGGCAGCCAGTATTGCAGCGACGAATTCCGTTCATTGCTGGCTTTTTATGGCATGAAAAGCAGTATGAGCCGAAAAGGGAATTGCTGGGACAACGCGGTCGCAGAAAGCTTTTTCGCCTCATTAAAGAAGGAAAGGACCTTGAGGACGACCTACAGGACTCGCCAGGAGTTATATTCCGATGTTTTTGAATACGTAAATATGTTCTATAACTGTAACC
>JANJUX010000019.1 GCA_024710355.1 Candidatus Rifleibacteriota bacterium | reverse complement strand
GGCAGATTAAAGCTCGCTTTCAAAAATCTGCCTTCGGAAAAAAACCGTGTCCACCCCCCCCCTTCAATAAAGGGGGCTTTGAATTTATTTACTCAGTTATTTACAAGGATAGTTTCGAAAAGAACCCGCATATTCGCCATGGCGGCTTTTGAATATAGCTGTTTTGGCGCTGCTTCATACTCAGCGGGATTGTTTTCGCCGTAACCAACTGAAGTTAAACGATCAGGAGAGATGAGGCCCTCTTCTATCAGGTATTTTTCAACCGCGCTGGCTCTTTTTTCGCTTAACCGCTTGTTATATTCATCTGACCCGGAGGCAGAAGTGTAGCCCGCAATGCGAACTTTGGTTTCGGGGTTATCCTTCAAAATGCGGATGCTCCTTCGCAGAATTATCTTTGCGGCATTAGTAAGGGTCGACTTGTCGAAATTGAAGTGTATGTCTTCGAAGGCGAGGACAATGATTCCTGGCTTAGCGGTTTCGCTTTGCACTTTTTCTTCAACCATTGGTGACTCTTCTGATACAACAATTACTTCAACCGGTTTGGTTACGTGTTCTTGTCTTGTAACAACAGCTTCCTTGGGTTCCTGTTCTTCAACCACGATATTTTCCCGCCTGGCTCTGCCGCCAAAGGCATAAACCAGCTCAACGGTGCCGCAGTAATTGCGGAAAGATTTTTCCTCAAAAGCTCTGATATCGACTCTTACGGCAATGTCATTTTTCACCCAGTATTTTGCCCCGATACCCAGATTCATCGTGTTGCTGTCATTATTCATTACACCGGGACTGTAAAGGCTTCTTCCGATGCCGGCAGTAATGAAGGGTGACAATCTTTGCTTCGGGCTGAACTGATAGATCGCATCGACCTGGTAATATTTTAAATCAACACTGCCAGTCGGGCTTCGATACTGGCCTTTTTCACGGCCAACCAGCGATTTGTCATCAACATTGCTGTCTACTACTCCGAGAGTAATTTCTGCGCCCAGGTTACTGGTGAAATTGTAGCCAAGCCGGCCACCATAGCTGAAACTATCTTCGAGGTTCTGTTTATCGTCAAAATAGTGATATCCGACAAACGGACCAACTTCAAATCGGCCCGACTGGTCATACGGACTGTTCTTCAAAGAACTTGAAAGATGCATGTTTTCGTAGGCGGACGCACTTGTGGTGCTTCCCAGCATAATTGCTCCGGCTATCAAAAACATAGAAAAAGACTTGATTTTCATTCTCACGATTATTCCCCTTTAACTTTCAAAACTATTGATCGAGACAAGAGGCAGTCTAGTTGTTTGAATACGATTTGAAAATCGTAAGAACCCACTATATTACTAGTTCTTTGTCGCATTTTGAGCAGGCACGTCGGCAGCTCAGCCGGTGATTTGCCCAGTAGCTGCTATGTTCATAGTTTTTATCGAAACCTTAACTTCGGCAAAATGCTCCTGGCGATCATCGACAAGAGGAATTGTTTTTTCCGGCTGAATTTTTCCATCGGTTTCAATAATCACATCTTCAGTCTGGTCTTTCATCTGCCTGATCGTGATGTGGTAGACGGTCTCGCGATAACGGTAGTGGATTTTGAAGGTTTCCCAGCCACTGGCCGGAATGCAGGGTTCGAAGCGCAGGCAGTTGTCTTCGAGTTTCAGCCCGAGCAGGGATTCAGTGATGAGCCGGTACATCCATGCGGCTGACCCGGTGTACCAGGTCCAGCCGCCGCGTCCTGCATGTGGCAGAAGTCCGTACACGTCGGCGGCAACGACATAAGGCTCGACCTTATACGTGCTTATCTCCTCCGGTGAACGGGCATGGTTGATCGGGTTGATCATGGAAAACAGTTCCCAGGCCCTTTCATGGTCACCTGACGCTGCAAAGGCCATGGTTGCCCAGATTGCTCCATGGGTATACTGGCCGCCGTTCTCTCTGACCCCGGGCACGTAACCCTTGATATACCCAGGATTCAGGTTTGACCGGTTCAGAGGCGGGTGCAGCAATCTGACCATGGAGTTCTTTCTGTCAACCAGGTGTTTGTCGAGTGATTCCATAGCCTTCCGGGAGCGTTCAGGCTCACCCGCTCCCGAAAGAACCGACCAGCTCTGCGAAATCGAATCTATGCAACATTCATCGTTGAGGAAAGAGCCAAGCGGGGTACCGTCATCGAAATACGCCCGCCTGTACCAATCGCCATCCCAGCCATGATGTTCGATGTTTTTGCGTAATTCGGCAGCCTCCAGAAGGCAGCGCTCTGTAAAAGACGTGTCGAGCTTTTGTCTTGAGATCTTACTGAATTGCGTGAGCACGTCATACATGAAAAAAGCCAGCCAGACGCTTTCGCCTTTTCCATGCTCGCCAACCAGATTCATGCCATCGTTCCAGTCGCCGGAACCGATGTGTGGCAACCCGTGCTCGCCAAAACTCAATCCCATGAGAATGGCCCTGACACAATGGTCGTAAAGGGTGCTGGCATTACCTGCCTGATTTGGCATGTCGTAATATGAGTCTTCGTCTTTGTTGACCTGACGGCCATTGAGGAATTCAACTGGTTCTTCAAGAACCCCGGTGTCGCCCGTGGTTGAGACATACCGGCAGGTGGCCATGACCAGCCAGAGAAAATCGTCTGAACAACGGGTGCGAACCCCCCGCCCCAGAGGCGGGTGCCACCAGTGCTGAACATCACCCTCGACAAACTGCCGAGAGGCGCATAATAGAAGGTGTTCTCTCGCGTATTCCGGTCTGGTGTGTATTAGAGCCATGATATCCTGCAGTTGATCGCGAAAGCCGAACGCTCCTCCCGACTGGTAAAAACCACTGCGCGCCCAGATTCGACAGGCAATGGTCTGGTATATAAGCCACCCGTTGGCCATAAAGTCCAATGCCCTGTCTGGTGTTTCGACCTGGATTGTACTCAGTGTTTGAGCCCAGTAGCCCCAGACGCTTTCAAGCTCTCTTCTGGCTGAGGCCGAGCCTCGGCAGCGCTGAACGGTCTTAACGGCCGATTCGTAATCTTCGCCTGTTCCCAGCATGAAGACAATTTCGCGCTCATGGCCCTGAGAAAGGTCGAATGAGGTTTGAATCGCGGCACATGGGTCAAGGGCCGCGCCTGCCCTGTTTGAAAGCCGCGCCCGCCGCATTGCCGCCGGGTTGCCTGTTGTGCCGTTCCGCCCGATAAATTCGGCCCGGTCACCGGTGAATGTTCGGCCGGATTCACTCACATCGAAAAAAGCTACCCGGCCCGGAAAGTCAGAGTTGTATGGGTTGCGCGCAAATATGGCTTCGCAGGTTGGGTCAATAAGCGAAATAACCTGCGATGCTGTTTTTTGTCGCAGATCACCCAGCACCCACTCAACATAACCTGTTACCGAAAGGCGACGATTCTGATTCGAGTCATTACGTATCTTGATAACAGTGAATTTTACTTGTGATTTCAGCGATACGTAAACCCATACTTCAGAATAGATACCCTTTTCGCTGTGCTCGAAAACACTGTAGCCGAAGCCGTGGCGAGTTGTGTAGGGGGCAGGGCCACCGCAGGGGCGGGGCATTGGCGACCAGAACTGGCCACGCTCTTCGTCGCGCAGATAAAAGGCCTCGCCAGCAGCGTCAGACACCGGATCATTGTTCCAGGGGGTGAGACGAAATTCATGTGCGTTCACTGCCCACGTGTAGGCAAGACCATTTTCTGAAATCACCGTGCCGAAATCCGGGTTCGCCAGAACGTTCGCCCAGGGTGCCGGGGTAACCTGGTCTTTTGTTGTTGTAATGACATATTCTTTGCCGTCCGTGGTGAAACCCCCGATGCCGTTGAAAAAAACCAGGTCGCTGCGCGGCGGTATTGCTGTGCCCCGGTCATTGGGGAAAGGCGTTCGCGTTGGCTTCAGGTCGGGAACTATTGTGTCAACGGCTTTGAAGCTGTAAAGCTGATCCGCCAGACTGCCGGCGCTGTCTGATATGATCGCTCTCGCCACCGATTGAAAGAGAATGCGGTCTTCGAGTGATATCTGTTCGAACATGCGCAGAAAAATCCCGCCCGGGCGGTCCATCATGCCAGCTTCGACTCCCGCTGAAATCATTCCCATAATCTGATCGTGAAGAAACTGCTGATAACTTGCATAATCCTCATTCCAGATGAACAGATCGACCAGAAGACCCTTAGAGCGCCAGTAAATGTGAGCCTGAATGACTTGACGAACCAGCTCGATATTTGCCTTGTCCTTGATCCGCAGCAGAACAATCGGTAAATCGCCTGAAATTGCATAACCCCACAGATTCGATTGTCTGCGACTGTTTTTGATTATCAGGCCAGGTTCGGCACGCAAAGATGAATTTGCATAAATTACTGAACCGGCAAGGTGGCAAAAATGCTGCGCGTCAGCCTCTGTAATGTTAAGTTGCAGCAGGGTTACCTGGCTGTGCGTCCAGGCCAGTTCAAATACACGATCTGCCAGGCGGCGGTCCTGATACTTTTCGACCAGGTCCAGTGCTGTCTCGCGGGATTCGCAAACCCCGGTAACCATATCAATCTTTGCTGATCTGCCGGGTTCAAGAACTAATCGGTGCCGAATCGCAACAACCGGGTCAAGAACAGATCCGTCACTGTTTGAAAGGGGAGCGTTGTCAATCATGGCTCTGGGTCGAACAGTGGTGTTTCCACGGCCGATAAAGCGCATTCGGTCAGTTTCATAAGACACTTTACCGTGTTGAACTCCATGGGTTGCCATGAGATGAAACATCCACAAAACAGGTTCACCGTCTGACCTGGGTCGTCTTGTGCAGAGAATCGCCCGGCGTTCGCCAAGTATCTCGGTCTGAACGAAAAGATTGCTGAAGGCGGGGTGCAGTTCATCTGTCGCGGGCGGGGCGAGAACGACCTCGGAATAACTTGTCATTTCGATTTCTCTCTGGCGGTCTGAGCGATTGGTGATTATTATGCGCCTTAGTTCAACATCATCCTCCGGAGAAACTGCAATTTCAGTGTGGAGTTCAATTTCTTTGTCGCGCCGCCGGAATTCGGCCCGGCCTTCTGAAAAAATCACTTCACAGGTATCAGGCTCTTTCAGCGTTGGCTGGTAAGTGTTTGACCAGAAGTCCATTGTTTCCATATCCTGGATATAGCAGAAAGTTCCCCAGTTATCGCAGGTGGTGTCTTCGCGCCAGCGCGTGACGGCATAATTCTGCCAGCGGCTGTAGCCACCGCCGGCATTCGTTACCATGACGCTGTATCTGCGATTTGCCAGCAGTTGAACTTCTGGAATTGTCGTGTCAGCAGTGGCAATAACTCTGACCTGTGATTCTGCGCTCTCAGGTCTCAACCGCAGGTCAAGCTGTGTTGCATGGGGGTAATAAACCGTGTCTTTCGGAATGCGCTCCTGAAGCAAAAGAACTGTCGCCTGAAAAACCGGTTCTGAAACAAATCGCTTCTGCATCGGTCGGTCAAGAAGCGTGTATGCAAGGGCCAGAAAGCTCATTCCCTGATGATGAGCCATGAAAGATTTAATCGTGATGCCTGATTGCCCGCGTTTCTGACGGGCCGGGGTGTAGTCTATGGCCTCAAAAAAGCCAAATTTGCCAGAATACCCCTTCTCAACAAGCTTCTGCAGATTCTGGCAGGCGGCCTGAGCTCTTACCATCAGCGCCATTACCGAAGCATACGGTGCGATGACGAGGTCTTCTGAAAGACCGCGTTTGAGGCCAAGGCCAGGGACTCCAAACGCTCGATACTGGTAGTTGCCGTGAAGATCAACCATGTTATATCCAGACTCCGATATCCCCCATGGCACACCGCATTGTCTGCCATAGTTGATCTGTCTGTCTACGGCTGCCCGATAGGTCTGGTCCAGCATGGTATTTTCGTGGGTCGGCATTATAAGAAGCGGCATCAGATATTCGAACATTGAGCCATTCCAGGAAAGAAGAACCGGGTCGCCGTCGACATTGCTGAGAAGGCGCCCCAGAGAGAACCAGGATTCCTGGGGAACCTGCCCCTGTGCAATCGCCACAAAAGTTGTTAAGCGCGCCTCTGAAGCCAGAAGATCATACAGACTTTTGTCAAGACGGTTTTCGCTGACATTGAAACCTATGCTCAAAAGATGACAGGCTTTGTCGTAAAGAAAATCGTATTCCATGTGTGACAGGCTTTTTAATTGCTCGCAGACAGCTTCAATTGCCGCAATTCTTTTTCGCGCCCGCTCGCCGGTTTCAAATGCGCGATCCTGCAGTCTGGCAAACCATAAGGCTTTTTCAGGCGTGGTGCATTCTGCCTTGATCTGGTTCATGCCGGGCCATGAATCTCTGTCGAACTTTGCAAGAACTGAAAGAGAAGGTATTTCTTCACTTTCCCCGGGTGCCCGGAACCTGCAATCGCTACCGGGCATTTCCAGCCAGGGAGCGTGGTAGGTCAATTCATCCAGGCTGTCGTGGCATTGCCGGGCGAGAGAGGCGGCCCACCACTTTGCCTCTTTTTCGGTTTCGGTGTTCAAGGCAAGCACCAGATCATCTGCAGATCTGGTTAATTTTCTGAGGCACTGCGCAAAAGATGAAATGCTGGCGGGCAATGCTGTCATTACTGAAGCCAGCATGGTCGAAAATTCGGCACATTTGCGACTGTTGTCTTTTCCGCAAACTTCAATAGTAACTGCCAGTGTGTCGCTTAGCCCTGTAAACACACGGGAATGAATGATTGGAACATCGGGGATGGCCTGTATTCCGGCCTGTAACGTGAGAAGAAAAGCCGCAAGGTTGCCGCTGTCAACAGACGAAATGTAGGAGGGAGGCAAAGGCTGCAAAGACTCGGTGTCATACCAGTTAAAGAAATGACCACGATATTTTTCCATTTTACTCATTGTCTGCAATGATCTTGCCGTGCGCTCAATAACCCGGCCGGTTGAAATATAGCCAAAATCCCAGGCCGCAAGGTTCGACAGAAGAGAAATGCCCATGTTGGTAGGCGAGGTTCGATGCGCAATCAGTATCGGTCGATTTTCCTGATAATTATCAGGTGGTAACCAATTGTCAGCTGCTCCAACAAATGTTTCAAAAAAGGCCCAGGTCCGTCGGGCCATTTTTTTGAGAAATACTTTCTGTGACGCACTTAATTGTGGTTCCTGACGGGCAATTGGCCTGCTTACCCACCAGGTGATAACCGGCGATACAAACCATAGACATAGAACCGGCATGGCTAAAGGCAGAACAGACGGGTTTGACAATGAGAGCTTCGCCATCGCGACAAGTGCAATGCACGGAGCAATCCACATGCGAAGCATTATTCCCCCAAAAGTTGCGCTGGTGTCTGTATTTGCAGAAGGATTCCACTCAAGCGTCATTTTATGAGAAACCTTCAGCCGCCAGAGTGTTCGCACAATCGCATCAAGGCTGAAGTATGCCTCGTATGGCAGACAGGTGATGGCGAAGATCATCTGTACAAGACTCAATATCGCTGTGCGCAGCGACGTAAGAATATGTTGTCGTAGAATTACGTCTTTCGGTTTCCGGTAGATTTCCATAACCGATGCAGCCATCGACTGGGCCATCAGTATTCCGATCGTTACAGTGGTCCAGAACCAGGCGGGCAGCAGATAAAACCACGAAAGCGCCAGCATCGTTGTAAACGCAGCCGGAACCAGACTGCGCCGCAAATTGTCGAATATTTTCCATTGAGATAGAAGTGAGAGAGGGTTTTTGTCTTCTGTGGCATCAGGAGCCGGAACTTTTCGCAGCAGCCAGCTGGCAATCTGCCAGTCGCCACGAATCCAGCGATAGCGGCGCGCAACATCAGCACTATATCGCCCAGGGTATTCTTCAAGCAGTATTACATCAGAGATGAGCCCGGAGCGGGCATAGCAACCTTCTATTAAATCGTGACTGAGAATTCGGTTTTCGGGGAATCGCCCATTCAGAGCCATTTTAAACGCATCGACATCATAAATTCCCTTACCGGTAAAAGAGCCTTCCCCGAAAATATCCTGATAAATATCAGAAACGACATTTGTATACGGGTCAATCCCGGAATCTTCACTGTGAAGGGCTGCATAAAGCGAGCGGTTAGAGCCCGGCAGACTCACTGCGACCTGTGGCTGCAGGATTGAATAACCTGCAACTACTCTGCGCTTTTCGGCATCATAAACCGGATGACTCAGCGGGTGAGCCATGGCGGCCACAAGCTTGCGCGCCGCATCACGTGGAAGGCCGGTATCCGTGTCCAGAGTGATGACATATTTTATACAGGGCAGAATATCTCTGTTGCCAACAATGTGCGAGAACCGGTCTTTCGAACCGCCGCGCAAAAGCGCATTCAGGTCGGCGAGTTTGCCGCGCTTACGTTCGTAACCCATCCAGAGCTTTTCCTGTGGGTTCCAGACCCGTGGGCGATGAAAGAGAAAAAAACTGCCGCTTCCTTCTCTTTGATATTTCTTGTTGAGCTCTTCGATTTTATGACATGCAAGATTTATCAGCTCTGCATCTTTCGGTAAATGCTGTTCGCTTGCGTCAGTTAAACCTGTAGCTAATCCAAAATACAGATTTTCGTTGCGATTAGCCAGAAACCTGACCTCGAGTGCCCCCGCCAGGTGCTCGATACCACTGGCGCTTGTCAGCATCGTCGGAATTACTACCAGAGTACGGAATTGGGCGGGGATGCCTTTAGAAAAATCCATGCGTGGCAATGCCCGCGGTGAAATGAGCATGGTAGCAAGCCAGTTCACCAGAGAAATGGCAAAGTGACTGGTACATAGTGCCAGTGTAATGCCAACCAGAACCAGCATTGAACTGCTGATGCCACTTTCGATAGCTGTTTTAAGCAGTTTCCAGGTCATTGCTGCCGAAATTAGAGCTGCAGAGCCCAGATAAAAGAAAAGTGGAAACTGGCTGCCCTTTCTGAGAAGCGCTTCAAAAAACGGCAATCGTGCCCCTGCTTTAGTCTCAAGTTGATACAGGCCTTTGTCGACAAGATAGAAGCCGACATGTGCTGACCTGTCTTCACTGGTCAGTTCTTCAGCCCTTGCACCCGCCAGTTCGACTGTCAGTTCTGCAATTTTATCTTCTGACAGGCGACTGTTCCGGGCAATTTTTTCGATCACGTGGCGATAACAATCGCGGGTTGCAAAATCCATCAGAGGGTAAATGCCTGAAGGGTCTTCTTGCAGTATCTGCTCAACGCGGCTGGTTGATTCTACAAAATCCTGCCAGTTTATGGTTCCCAGTAATCGAAGGCTGGCAATACTGTTGCTTATAGAAACCTGACTGGCAGCCTGCTGCTGCGATTCGGCCTGAATGAGATGCTCAATGGTTAACCCGGATTCAAGAAGCGATTGCTCGATCCATGTCAGTGGCAATGATGTTGGCATGCCCTGACCCTGGAGTCTGCGCACCAGCTCTGCTACGAAAGCACTGGAAAGGTCTGGCCTGGAACGAGCCATATCGGCAACGACCATTATCAGGCTCTTAGGGTCTTTTTCGGCTATCTCGGCCATCTGATCAGCCCAGAAACCGGCAAGATTGCGGTCGCGTCTGTCGCTGGCAACCTTTTCTCCAACGCGCCTGAGATTCTCAATCAGAGCCAGTCGCAACACGATAGGGATCGCCCACAATTCACCCAGTTTCAGTACGGTTACCTGTTGATAAGCCTCGATGAAGATGCGGAGACACCCCGGGGCAATCCGACCGTCTCCATGTGTGACCGTTTCAAGGGCTATATCAAAAACACGCGGAAGCCCGGCTGAGGGACCGCTGCTCAGCCGTGGGAGCTCACGACTGTAGCCTCTGGGAAAATGCTTTCTGGCCGTGTGAATCTGCTCTTTTATCAGGTAAAAATTATCAAGAAGCCAGTCGCCGGCCGGAGCGATCCTGAAATTTTCTTTTACAGCCGAAATCAGCAGGTTGCATGTGTCGACCAGTATCTGCTCATTCTCGCTGAGTCTTGGCAGAAGCTCTTCCGTTACTTTTCCGGTGCTTAAATTATGAGTTCCCGCCAGTATTGCCCCATGCAGTTTCAACTGGTCACGACTAAGCATTTTCCGATTTCCTGTTCAGCATTTCTTTGTTCCTTTCAAAGAAGAGTGCAGTGTGCAAATTGATTTTGCCGGCCGCAGCAGCCTGTTTAGCGATCAGATTACTGACTAAAAGCAGGTCTATTGCGAGTGGTGGAAGCCAGACCTCGTGCTGTAGAGTATCGAAGCGCGGCAGCACTATCAGAACAGTATTCCGGCTTCATTTGATCTGAGCATCGCTTCTCAGTTTGTTTTCAAGTTGCTTTGAGACGGTAATGTCTGAACAGGTCATAACGACACCGTCAATGACATTGTCGATAGTCCGGTATGGCATTATGCGGATTAAAAACCACTGCCCATCGCGAGTGGTTATCTGGCTTTCTCTAAAATCAAGTGTGCGAAGAACCTCGTGTATATCATCGATGAAGCCCGGGTAGTCCAGATCCATTTTTACATCGGTGATCGGCCGACCGGCGTCACCTGGTATGAGCTTGAAGATCTTTGTCACCTGAGGAGTGAAACGCCTGACATTCAGATTCTGGTCGAGAAAAAGAATGGCGATGTCAGTGCTGTCCAGAAGGTTTTTCATGTCGTTGCTGGTCAGCGAAAGCTCGTCGACCTTTGCCTGAAGCTCCTGGTTGATTGTCTGCAATTCTTCGTTAAGCGACTGCATCTCCTCTTTTGAGATAGTCAGTTCCTCATTGGTTGATTGCAGTTCTTCATTTGCCGATTTGAGCTTTTCCTGAGAAGTCTGCATTTCCCCGCGTGAATACTGCAGTTCTGCCCGGAGACGTTCAAGCTCCTTTTCCAATTCAGCAAATCTGGCTGAAGATGTATTTTCACTTCCGGCAGATTTTGACTCTGTCGGCGCAGGCAATGCAGGTGCTTCTGTAAATGACAGTAGAAAAAGACCTGCCAATGCGTCCGGTTCAAAAATAGGTATTACCGATATATCCACCGGCTGGTCCTCGCTGCCTTTGCCCATTACCAAGTTTTTAACGGTAACCGGCTGGTTGTTGCGGGCTGCTTTCTGAAATGCTCCAGCCAGCTCGTGTCTCAGACCTTCACGGGCCATTGCAAAGATGCTCCAGTTCGCCTTTCCCGCAGCAGGCTCGAGAAATTTGCCAGTCCTGCCATTGATGAAAACAATATCGCCCTTGTTGTTGGTTATTACCGCGGGCGGGGAAAATCGCTCCAAAATCAGCTTCTCGGCAAGTTGCTGCAGGTTTCCGTTTATGATCCCCTTGAAGCCGGGAGATTTTGCTGTTTCGCGCCCGAGGTTGGAATTGGAGGGAAAGTCTATCGACTCAGCATTTATAACGGCTTCAACCCGGCGAAACAGCCGCGCCTTAACGTCTAAAGGCTGAAACAGATGGGTGAAGCTGCCTATTGATTCAGAGTTTCCCAGAAACAGGCAGCCACCAGGGTTCAGACAGTAGTGAAAAAGTGGCAGAAGTTTTTGTTGCAGCTCGTGCGACAGGTAAGTTAGAAGGTTGCGACAGCTCAGAATGTCGAGTTTTGTGAACGGGGGGTCCATGATGCAGTTTTGCGGAGCGAAGATAACCATTTCGCGAATTGTTTTTGCAACCTGATAACCATTTTCGGTTTCTACGAAAAAGCGTTCAAGGCGCTCGGGGGAAACGTCGGCGGCAATGTTGCTTGAGTAGATGCCGGCGCGGGCCCTGGCAATGGCATCAGGGTCGATATTGGTGGCAAAAATCTGCAGACGGTGTGTTCCCGGCGGTTGCAGAGAATCCATTGTTTCCTTGAAAATTATGGCCAGAGAATAAGCTTCTTCGCCGGTGGCACAGGCTGGCACCCATGCTCTGAGAGACTTTGCAGGTTCACGTTCTTAAACAAGTCTCGGGAGAATGTCATTTTTCAACCTTTCCCAGGCTGCTGAGTCTCTGAAGAAACTGGTAACGCCTATCAACAGTTCCTTAAAGAGAATTTTCCCTTCTTCGGGGTTTTCGCGAAGAAATTTTACATAATCCGAAATATGTCTTATCAGATGAATGCCCATCCGGCGCTCGATCCGGCGCGACAGCGTGGTCTGCTTGTAAAGAGAGAAGTCGTGCCCGGTCTGGGACCTCAGAATTACGACAACTTTTTCAATCCCGTCGCTGAACTTTTCGCTGGCAGCAGAAGCAAGGCGAGGGGCATGCTGGAGATATTCGATTATTTTTCCCGGCAGCTCCTCAGGCAAAGCAATAAAATCAGCCAACCCGTTTTCAATGGCACTGCGCGGCATGCTATCGAATTTTGCAGATTCGGGTGATTGAACAAAAACGACCCCGGTATTTTCCTTGATCGACTGCAGGCCAAGAGTGCCGTCAGAACCCATACCCGAAAGGATTACCCCGATACTGCGTTCCTGCTGATCAAACGCCACTGATCGAAAGAAAACATCTATCGGGAGGCGCAGCCCATGCGAACCTGAAGGCTCAAAAAGATGAAGAATACCGTGCAGCAGCGACATATCATGATTGGGGGGTATGACATAGACGTTGTCAGGAAGAACCTTTTGCCGGTCGGTAACCTGGGTAACGGGCATCGAGGTCGCGCGCTGCAGCAGTTCAGGCAGAACTCCCTGACGGTTTGGATCGAGATGTTGAACTATGACAAAGGCCATGCCGCATTTTTCAGGTACAGAGCGAAGAAAAAGATCGAGAGCCTCGAGACCGCCAGCTGATGCACCGATCGCCACAATTGGAAATTGCGTTTGCATCGTAACAAGGCAGCTTGCGGGCTGGTTTTTCGTGATGCTGGTATTCTTTTTCATTTCAATAGATCCCCCAGAAATCCATGTTTTCCTGCATGGTCATTATTGCAGACCGGCGGTTTTTGCAAAATCCTGAGATGCCCCCGAAAAAATAGAGGTTTATTACCATTTCGCTTTCGTCCGAGCAGAGTTATGTTTTAAATGGCGACGTTTGATAGCGTCCTGCAGACGCTGATTTGTCGGGGGACTGCGCGTTTTTTTTCTGCAGGCACAAATAAAAGGAGGAAGAATTCTGGTGAGGATGGAAACAACCGAAACTGGCTCAAATGAACCCGACTTAAAGGGCCCGAGCTTTGCCGAAACTGATGGTTCAAAGGAGTTTTGATGAACAGAAATCTTAAGTGTCTATTTGGTTTTTCTGCAGCGGTAGCCCTTTGTCTTGCAGGCGCACCTGCTTTTGCGACTGAAGCTGATGATATGATTGTTTCGAATATTGAGAGGACCTATGTTTTTAGAACCTTTCTCAGTGACGAATCAATCAGCACCGAGGCCAAAGATGGTGTTGTAACGCTTACCGGCACCGTGGCTGTTGATTCACAAAGGGTTCTGGCGCAGGAAGCCGCTGGAAATATTCCAGGAGTAACCGGTGTAAACAATAAACTGGTGACCGTTGCCGAAGTTGCCGCAGACAAGGCGGATTACTGGATCAGAAAAAAAGTGAAACTCAATCTTTATTTTCACCGCCACGTCAATGCCGGCAAAACGATCGTTTCGGTGCAGGACGGAGTCGTAACCCTTAGAGGCGAAGCTGTGAGCGCTGCACAGAAAGATCTGACGACCGAGTATGCTGCTGACATAAGTGGCGTAACCGAAGTTAAAAACCTGATGACTGTCGCTGCAGCTCCTCCGGTGGAAGAAAGAACCCCGGGCGAAAAGATTGATGATGCTTCTGTAGTGGCACAGATTCGCGCTGCATTGCTGGCACATCGCTCGACCAGCGCTTTAAATACCAGGGTGGAAGCCCGCGATGGGGCAGTAACGCTGACCGGAATCGCCACTAACGAGGCCGAAAAAACTCTGATTACCAAACTTGTAACAGGCATTCAGGGTGTAATAACCGTTAATAATGCGATGACAATTCAGGAACCACTTACAAAGTAACGCGAAAGTTAAAGTCTCCAGCAGGCGCTATTTCGGTGTTTGCTGGAGACTTTTTTATTTCTGACCGGGCTTTTGGGCAATTCCGTCCGCCCCTTGCAGACAATTTTACAAAGGCATAGTATATTCAGGCATGTAACTCTTTTAAAATTGCAGCAGAACGGGAAACCAATGACCGAAAACGATATTCCGGCAGATGAAAAAGAAGTGCGGCAACAGCCTAACAACCCGCTTCACGGCATCACTCTCGAAAAAATACTGACGACACTTCGTGCCCATTACAGCTGGAAAGAGCTGAACCAGCGGGTTGAGCTCAACTGCTTCTTCAGCCACCCCAGTATCAAATCGAGTCTCACCTTTCTGCGCAAAAACGACTGGGCCCGCAAAAAGGTTGAAAAGCTCTATCTTGAACTCGTTGCCAGCCTCGAATTATCCGGACCTGAGGCTGAAAACAAAGACCGCACACCCGCCCCCTGAGTCTGCCCATTTTCAGATTCCCTTTTTGCT
Organism: Candidatus Rifleibacteriota bacterium; assembly: GCA_024710355.1. Lineage (GTDB taxonomy): Bacteria > Muiribacteriota > Ozemobacteria > Ozemobacterales > Ozemobacteraceae > Rifleibacterium. The sequence continues at coordinate 13,400 of JANJUX010000019.1, read as the reverse complement.
CTGCAGGATGCCTCACTATTTATGCCGCTTTGCCTGCTTTTGGTACCCATTTTTTCAATGCACCTGCGTGCGTAATTCGGCGAATCGGGTGATCTTGCTTTAAGTGACGCGCCAAATGTATAATACTTCCAGGCACGTGATCGGCGAAAATAAGCATTCACCGGCCGGGCCCGGAGACAATACCATGCAGCACCGATCGACCCGACGCGTGCAATGGCCGAAGAATTTGTGAGAATGAACCTGGCTCTGGCAGTGGTCATAGATTCCAATGTTAAAACAGTAATGAGAAAAATCGACAGCGTAAACCAGCTGATTTTGCGCAAAAACCTCATCATCCCCGATCCAAAGATCAAAGCATTTCGCGACTACATCGATCGCGTTGCCAGCAAAGTCGGGCTGGTCGCCCACTTTATCGATGATATGCCATGCCACACGTTGCAGGGCGAGACTCACTGTGGCACCAACGTTCTGCGACATCCCAATCGTTACGTGGTCAGGCCGAAATTTCTGCCCCCGAACTGGCCCCCTGATCAAGATTAAACTTTATCTATCTAAAGGAGGACGGCTTATGAACAGACTATTGCACATCATAGCTTCTCCGCGTGGTTCGCTGTCAAGAACGCTGACTCTTTCTGCATCGTTTCTTGAAGAAATAAAGAAAAAACACCCGCGCCTGATCATTGACGAACTTGATTTATATACTGAAGCGTTACCTGACATGTTTTCTGAAACCGTCAGCGGGAAATACGTTCTACTCGAAGGTAAAAGCATTCCCGTCGAACTTAAACCACGCTGGAAGGAAATAGAAACGCATATCAACCGGTTTATGGCGGCCAATATCATTCTTCTAAGCACGCCAATGTGGAATTTTGGTATGCCGTACCGCTTGAAGCATTATTTTGACGTCATTATTCAACCGAGGCATTTATTTTATTACGGAGAAAAAGGCGTAGAAGGACTCGCACGCGGCAAAAGCATCTTTGTTGTTTCTACCCGTGGCGGCGATTATTCTGCGAACAGCCCGATTCGGTCCTGCGATCACCTTGAACCGCATCTGCGGGTTATTTTCGATTTTATCGGAGTGCCAGACCCGGTTTTTTATAACTCCGAGCCCATGGATACCGGCGGCGAAGAATTATGCCGCGAGCTTCTTAACAAGGGACTGGAACAAGTGAAGAAGCTTGTTCCCGAACTGTTGTAGAGCAAAACTGCCCGGCGCAGCTTTGTCGGGCTAGAAACAAGCCAGAACCAATTGAGTCGGTGCCACAGAACAGCGACACCGACTCAATCAGGGTTGCGCCCAACAATGTTTCAAGCTGGCCTTTAAACACGATACCCGTCGTGAACGTATCGGCTAATTCGCTGCCATTTCGGCGTATTTGCGATAGAAAGCCGCGCGCTCGGCTGCGTTCGGAATCTCTTTGCGCGGGACGACCACGACATTCGGGCCCTGGGGTTTTGTAAAAGACTGTTCCATGAACATTTTTACGATTGCGGGCGGCACCGGGTAAAGGATATCGAAGGGGTCCTGTTCGGCTTTGCCTTCGCGGATCGCTTTGGTGCGTTCCATGGTTCTTTCGGTGTTGGTCTGAATGAGATCGAGTATTTTGCAGACATTCGGGCTCAGGCCTTTTCTATCGACCTTGTCGAGTGTTGTTCCCCACAGGTTGATCGCTCTGAGTTCGTTTACTTCGCTGCTGGTGAGGCTGACAGTCGGTTCAAAATAAACCAGCTTCATGCGGTAGGGAATACCGGCATACAACGGGTCAGGGTTTTCCATGGTGATGGGTGAGCGGTATTCAAGATCGGTGTTGACGCCGTTGTAGAAGACGCTGTAACCACGGCCGAGATAGAGATCGGTCATGCGGTTAACCACGAACCATGCCAGCGTGCTTTCCCAGGGGGCGAAGCAGGGCCCGAATTCCTTGAACAACATGTATCTGATGTTGTCGCATGAGGCGTTAACCACATTGCCCAGTTCATGGTAGAAGGTCGATTTGCCGCAGCCGGCTGCACCAATCGGAATGATGAGCTTCGGACTCGCAGAAGTGAGCGTCTTTTTGTTCCAGTTTTTATTTTCTTTTAAAGAAGCCGCGATAAAGGCTTCCATGTGCTCTTCGCCTTTTTTGAGAAGAAGGTTCGGATCCTGTTCGGTGATCTGGGCGATCAGAATGGCCAGATAGGTGTTGATTACGTGATAGGGGCTGAGTTTGAAGCAGAAGTCGAACTTTGCCAGGTCTTTTAAAGCCTTGTCAAAATCGGGTTCGGCTTTGATGAGATACTTCTTTTCTGCGGCATTTATCGCAAAAATCGGCCCGTTATACATGTTTTTAGCGTCTTTGAGCAGTTCTTTCGTGTCGCCTTCAGCTTTGGCAGCCTTGAGAATATTGGCGATACAGATGGTGATGTCTTTTTTCCAGATTATGTGCTCGTCGCTTTTGATAATTTCTGCCAGAGCCGGCAGTTTGTATTTCTCAGCGATCTGTCCAAAAATTTTTCTGGTTTCCTGGTTGGTGCTCATTAATCTTCCCTTTCTTTTGCAAAGCTGCTTGTAAAAGTCATTTCATACTGACAGGCAATCATCGCCGTATCTCAATTCCGGCCGATGCCAAAATTTTCTCAATCATTATACCCGATACGAATCGTTTCCGGAATTATCCGGCGTCACCATATTTATTTCTGATTTTTACCAGATTTCGGTTTGCCAGGGCACCACCCGGCTGATGATTTTATTGTTTATAAGGCCATATAGGAATATATTAACAGCAGAAACCAGATTTAAAGGAAATACCATGAACCGACTCACCGTTTTATTTTGTGCCGCAGTCTGCGCCATAGTACTGGCATTGTCAGCTTCCACCGCATCAGCAGGATCAGATTGCTGTTCTGCTCCTCCGGCACCAACAGAACAGCCGGCAGATCTTTCGTTGAACACCCTGGCAAAAGGCAACAGCGCCTTTGCCATAAAGCTTTATCAGCAGCTGGGCGCCGCCGGCGGTAACCTTTTCTTTTCGCCATTCAGCGTCTCCTCTGCTCTCGGCATGACCTATGCCGGTGCTCGCGAAAATACTGCCACAGAAATGCAGGCCGCCATGTCTTTTGGCCTCGATCAGGAACCGCTGCACGACGCATTCAGGCAGCTCAACGAGAAACTGGCGTCTACGGCCAACAGTGATGGCCAGAAACTCAACATCGCCAACGGCCTCTGCCTCACCGGCGGTGACGTGAGCGAAGAATTCAAGGCGCTGCTGCAGAAAAACTACGCGGCTGAAATGTTCGCGGGCGATCTTGAAAAGATCAACGGCTGGGTAAAAACAAAAACCGAGGGCAAGATCGAAAAAATCCTCGAAGCGCTTGATCCCGACTCCGTATGCGTTCTGCTGAATGCCATTTATTTCAAAGGCATCTGGGAAAGCCAGTTCGACGAAAAACAGACCAAAGAAGCCCCTTTCAGATTGTCTGAAACAGAAAATGCCCAGGTTCCATTCATGTATCAGAAGGGCAGCTACCGGCTCATCGAAAAAGATGATTTTCAGGCCATCGCCATGCCCTACAAGGGAAAAGCGCTGTCAATGATTGCAGTGCTGCCGCAGAAAGTCGACGGCCTCGCGGGTCTCGAAAAAGATCTGAGCCCGGAAAAAGTCACGGCATGGCTGGCAGAACTGGATGCTGCTTCTGAACAGGATGTTAAACTGTATCTGCCAAAATTCAAGCTCGAAACCGGCTACGATCTGGTTCCCGCCTGCACCGCCCTCGGCATGAAAGACGCTTTTGCCCCGGCCGCCGCCGATTTCACCGGCATGGGCTGGCCAAAAGGCAAATTATGGATCTCGCAGATCAAGCATAAAGCTTTTGTCGAAGTGAACGAAGAAGGCACCGAAGCCGCCGCCGCCACTGCCGTCGAAATGGCCACAAAATCGATCAGCATGGACCCGGTTTTTAAAGCCGACCACCCCTTCATCTTCATGATCCGCGACAACTCAACCGGCAGCCTCCTCTTCATGGGCCGCATCGCCAACCCCGCCAGCAAATAAACTATACAGCCTCAGAAAATCAACAGCCGCCTGCTGGCAAAATTTCTTTCCGCCAGCAGGCGGCTGTTTTTTACTCAATCGAATGTTCTTGTATCGCTGAGTCCAGCGAGGTAAGTTTAATATATTTATGCCGCTTTTAATGCTTTCTTGGCGGCTCTGGCAAGAAATGCTGATCGAGAAAGGCCGTTTTTTCTGGCAAATGAATCAATTTCGTGCAGCAGGCTTTCGGGCATACTGACGTTGATTCTTTTGGTTCTGTTCTCGAAAGCCGACAGGTCAACCTCAACCATAACCCACAGCCCACCTGCAAAGTCAGGATTATTGGCCAGCAATTCAATGCTTGAAGGCTCAGGAATGTTGTCGCCTTCGTCAAGGTGGCATTCTATGGCTTCCTGAACGCTTTTTATCGCTTCTTCAAAAGTTTCGCCAGATGTAAAACACCCGGGAAAATCAGGGATAGTTACCCCGAACGAGCTTTTGCCTTCTTTGTGAACAACTACGGGAAACAGCATTTCTTACCTCCAGTTCCAGCCTGATTACCAGTTAAAGCCTTGCCAGCCTTCAGAGAGAGCGATCTGGTTGACTGCTTCTTTGATGACCGGGTCGGCGTTATTGCTGTTGGCAAGAATGAATGCGCCGCAACCGCGTGACTCGTGGGCGATAAACATCGATCGGTAGCCCTCTGTATTGCCGTTGTGACCAAAAAACAGGCCGGGCCCCTTATCGTTGTAAAGCGCGAATCCCAGGCCGAAAAAGGGCTCACGATATGGCGACAGCATCATTTTGAGCGACTGTGGCTGAAGCAGCCCTGAAGTGTTGCCATGAAGTATTTTCTGCAGATGCAGCGCAAATTTGGCCAGGTCAGTGGGGGTTGTCCAGATGCCGCTGCCAGCCTGAGTCGGGTAGACGAACCAGTTGCCGTCTACCGGTTCGCCGTCAGAGCGATGGCCACAGGCCGCATTTCTGCTCAAAGGTCCGTTGAGTGGCTGCGCAAAGCAGCTTCTGTGCATGTTCAACGGCTGCAACAGCTCGCGCTGTATCAGAGTTTCAAAATTTTCGCCGGTAACATCCTGCAAAATCGTCTGTAGAACCGCAAAAGAGCCGGTAGAATAAGCGAACTGCCCGTCGACCGGCTTTTCAACGACTACCGCCGGCGCGTCGCATGCCCCGGTTCCGTTCAATACGTCTAACAATGAGGGTAGCGGGCCTTCTTTTAAAAAACCCCGGTAAGTCGGCACATTGATGCCGGAAAAATGGCTGAGCATGCGCCTTATGGTTACCGGAGCCTTTCTGGTGAAATCGTTTTTAGGCAATTTCCATGATTTCAGATATTCATCTACCGGTCTGTCGAGATCCAGTCTGCCTTTTTCAACCAGAATCATGGTTAAAACCGCAGAAATGATCTTACTGACCGACGCAGCCTGGAAAAGCGTGTCAGGCCAGAGAGGTTCGCGCGATTCTTTGCTGATAACGCCTTCACACTGAGCATACGCAAGATGAAAATCGCGCAGAACCGCGATGCTGATGCCCGCGACATTGTGTCGTTTCAGTAGATTTTTAAGTTCTTCGGCTGCAAGACTCATTTTTATTCACCTGTTCTGTTGTGTCTGGATTGAATTGTCTGTTTAAGCTGCAATGACTGCGCAAATATAAAATGTTCAAAGAAATTGCCCGCGATAATGACCTCAGATGGCCTTGCCTGTCGGCTTGAGAGAGTCGGGATAACGATGCGGTGCCAGGCCTTTCGTCTGATGCCTGACCGGCTGATTTATCAGTTCAGCGGCCTCGGCAGCCGAAACCGTGATGCCCAGGAAAAGACTGAAAAAATGCCTGATTTCAGTGATCAGGTCGATCTGGTAATGCTCGGGATAGAGGCATTTCATCAGCCATTTCAGCCCGATAAAGCGCATGAAAGAAGGTGGGCGGTCAAACCAGTTGAAAGGTAGCGACGGAATCAGAAAGACGCGCCGGTCTCTCACTGCCTTTACCTGTTTCCACTCCGGGTTTTTGAAAACATCGGCAAAGAAAGCCCGTTCGAGAGCGATAATGATATCAGGCCCGGCAGCGGCAACCTGCTCGATGCTGACCCTTTCCATGCCCGCATGCGTCTTGATGTTGCCACGGTGAATGTTTACGTCGCCTGCCAGTTTGAGAAGATGCGCGTGCAGTGAATCATCGAATTCCGTGGCCAGGCCATCACGGCCTTCCGCATAATAGACACGCGGGCGGCGGGCGACCGGAATCTGCTGCAGAACCGCCTCGACTTCTCTCAACGTCTCCCGGCAGTATGAAGCCAGTTTGTTGGTTCGCTCTTTCTGGTTGAGCACCTGGCCAAGAAAATCGTAAGCGGCCGGGTAGTCGGCCAGATCGACAAGATCGCCCATGGTTACATATACAAACGGCAGGGTGAGAGCATTGAGAGCATCCTCGGATTTTTTATGGAACGGCTTTTTAGTTTCGGCCCAGACGACCACCAGATCTGGCCGGGCCTTCGCCAGGCCTTCGGTGTCAGGCAGCATGCCGATAATCGGCAGCTTGTGAAGGCAGGCGGGAAGATACTTCAGACTTTCACCCGTCAATGGCTGAAGCAGCCCCGGCAGCATCTCGGGTGCTATGCTGCAGAGAGCGGTAAACCCATACGGAGAAGCTGAATAAATGGTTTTTATGACTTCAGGCAGGCTAACTCGCCGGCCGGCCATATCGATAATCTCACGGCCCGCTGGCCTGTTCAGTTCGTCTGCTTGCATCTCTTTCTCCCGTTTCGCCGGCATTTGCGGCTGGCTTCATGCCTGCCGGCAATTTTCAGCCTGTCGAGTCAGTTTACCAGTTTTAACCGGCAATTCAAAGCATTGGCCATTATTAACATGGCAGTCATCTTTGCTTTCATATCTGTAAATTCAGCTATCCTGGCCATGTTCCAGAGCCGGTTAAAAAATCTAAACCCGGTTGCGCCGCCTCGCGTTCTAATTTCCAGAACACCAGCGAGGAGGTCGACCATGAAAAAGTTTGCCAGGGCTTTGAGGTTGTCTGTTGCTGTGGCGGTAATTTTTTGCGCCATGACCGCTCTCATGGCTGAAGAAAGCCAGAACAGCGAAGTCGCAGTTATCGATCAGCTTTGCCAGAACTTCACATTTCAGGGCGACAATGCCGCTCACGACCCATTCAAACCGCTTATCACAAAAAAGGTCGTCGAGCCACTTAAAATCGAGCGACAGCCAGAACCCGCCCCGCAAAAGGAAGTTAAAAAAGTGATCCCGCCTCTCAAGCTCACAGTTACCGGTATTTGCGGTAACGAGAACGTCAGAGAGGCCGTCATTCAGTTCGAAAACGATGAGCATATCGTCAGACCCGGCCAGGTTGTGAATGGCAAGTTCAAGGTCGTCGATATCGAAAATGGCAGAGTCGTCGTTTACTCGATCAGGGAAGCCCGCCGCGCCGCCTTTGCGCTCAACGAAAATTGACAGGCCTCGCTGCCTGCAATCTGAAAGACTGCTGAAACAGAAAAATCCCCGGCCATCCTTTGGCCGGGGATTTTCAGCAATTGCCGGAAATAAAAAGCTGGCACCACACACAACCGGAGAGATTCATCACCTGAGAGTCAGACAAGAACCCAAACGCGAAAGCGCCCGAAAGAAAAGTGGTGCCAGCTATAATGAATGTATCCAATAAAAACACAAAAGCAAGCGGTATTTTTTCGGGCAGTTAAAATGCAGTTGCTGAGCTGCATACAGACAGCGTATTCACAGAATTCTGCCTTGCAAAAACATCAAGGCCACATTCGATCAGCGTGGCAATTCAGTGCCTTTGTTCATAATTCGTATGTATTCCACGTAGGAATAAAGGCGGTTTCTTTTCTGCCCGGTCACCTCTTTGACGATTCCAAGTTGTTCCAGTTCACGCAGGCAGGCATTGACGGTTGCCGGTGCCAGACGGGTTTTTTCCTGAATCCAGTTCGGCGAGGCTATAGGTCGCTCCAGCATCGATTTATGAATTAGATGTGCAGAGCCAGATATGCGCTTTAGGCCGTTGATACGCTGTCCGTCTTCAGCAGCAAGCTTCATCAGTTGCTGAGCAGTATCCACGGCTTGTGTTGCTGTGTGAATAACTGCGTCGGCAAAAAAGTGCAGCCATGCCTCCCAGTCGCCGGTCAGGCGAACTTCATTCAGCAGTTCGTAGTAACGCTGCCGATGACTTTTGAAATACAGACTCAAATAAAGCATCGGCTCCTTGAGCACCTTCTCGGAACAGAGCAGCAAAGTTATAATCAGACGTCCCAGGCGCCCGTTACCATCAAGAAATGGGTGGATGGTTTCAAACTGAACATGCGCCAATGCTGCTTTGACAAGAACGGAGGTTTTTTCCGGCTGGTCGTGTAGAAACAGCTCCAGCTTGCCCATGCACTCGTGAACATATTCCGGCGGCGGAGGTACGAAAACAGCTGTGCCCGGCCGGCTGCCGCCGATCCAATTCTGGCTTCTGCGAAACTCGCCAGGATCTCGGTCTTTGCCGCGCCCTTTCGACAACAGTACACCATGGATCTCTTTCAACAATCTGAGAGAGAGCGGGAAACCTTCATTGAGGCGACTCAAGCCATGATTCAGCGCCGCCACATAATTGCTGACCTCCTGCACGTCATTCAACGGCACGCCAGGTTGATGCTTAAATTCAAACAGCAGCAGGTCTGAAAGCGATGACTGCGTCCCCTCGATCATCGACGAAAGAACGGCCTCTTTGCGCACATACATATAGAGGAAAAGCGAAGTGTCCGGCAGGAATACCGAGACACTGTCCAGGCGGCCGAGAGCCAACAAAGCCTGATCAAATTTTTCCCTGAGTTCAGATGACCATTCAATTGGCGGTTTTGGTGGTAACGGTGCCGGGATAAAGGCTTGCGCTTTTTCCTCGACCGTAGAAATGGTCATGTAGTGGCCTTGTAGATCCCTGTTCATGCTTTTATTTCACTTTTTGAATTAACGATTTCGCTATTTTAATTTGGGCTTGAAATTAAAATAATCTGCTGAGGCTCGGTTGTCAAGAGACCGTTCAGGCAACCGGGTAAGGCAAAACAGACAATCCGACGAGTCGGATTTTTCAAAATTTGACGATTTCTTCACCATACCGGAAAACCTTCGTATGCCGTTACGCTGACCATAAAAGTGGTCATAAAACGTTTTTGTTGTCTATAAGTCTAAACATATCTATATTAACAGCTGAACAGCAATTTTTCGAGACTTGTAAAAATGATTCCGCTTGTAGCAGGAATCAAATGTCCCGCGAGTAATAAAAACAGGAATTTAAGCAATGGAATATATCTGCAGAATTTGCAATCAGCCCAGACCAGAGTCGGCCTTTACTGAAAAAAGCCATTCTTTGCACACTTGCAAAAAATGTAATGTTTTACCTAATCAAAGAACTGAAGAGCGTGATCAATTAGATGAAATTTTTAAAATTTTCATGCAGACGCGCATCTCACATAAAGACACGGTGAGACTTAAGACCTTATGCACCAGCAAATATCCCAAGGTTGTTATACATGCGACTCTGGTTTTTGAAGTTTCCGAGCTCAGGCCTTACAAAAAAGGACGATTTGCGTTTCTGGAACAGAAATACCCTGAGCTCGCAAAAAGAATCGAAGACGCCGGATTTTTTTACCCTCAATACATCAAGGCAAACAGCAATTAAAAATCTGGGGGAAAGGGCTCTGCGCTGCGTTTTACTGCACGCTTAAGTGCCCTGCTTCCAACCTGTTGTAATAGCGCCGGATCAGAATCAGGCATTACGCTCTGAATCTGGTTCGCTGGCATCAGTATCATGCAATTGTGATTTCTGATGAATATAGGAAAAGTATAAATGCCGCCCAGCGATAAATGCGGCTGATAGCTCGATTAAAACAAGGGTTCGAATGGACGGTTGTTTGGGAAGCAGGCTCCAGGACAGAAACAGGATAAGACTGAACCATGCTCCCATATATGCCGGGTTGCTTTTCCCTTCTTGTTCGGCGAATCCTGTCGAACAGACCCCTGTTGCTATTGACCCGGCAATCAGGAAAAACTCTACTGCATTCAAGAAATTCCGGGAAAACATATAAGCACTGAGAAGACAGGCGACAATTAAAAACACTGCTGCAAGACCGTTTAAATAGCCGGGCACGTTCTTGAGCTTTATGGAAGCAATTACGCAAAGCCATACGCCAGTTACCGTAAATAAAAAAGACTCATTCGAGGCGCTTGAAAGCGCAAATCCTGCCATGCAGATCAGAATGCCGGCCGGGCCAGGATCATGAGTTCTCCGTTCCGGATCTGAAAGTCGCAATAAGCTGAAGTAAACGATTGTTGCCAGTGCCATGACCAATGGAACTGGCCCCCAGTCCAGAAAGTCCGGGCGCCATTCCACTATCGGGAATTCCAGCAACCACCAGGAACCAATGCCGCCACCAGGTTCAACGGTATAGCGAAATGCTGAAGCCAGCCAGAAAATTCCCAGCTGCATTGGCCACGAAAAAAGTTTCAAAGCCTGGTTTGTCATCTCTTTTTTCATCCCCGTAATTTTGCTGCCCGGGGCCACGTTAAAATCTTTCTTTGGGGAACTGATCGCTTACCATTTTTGTAACTTTGCCCAGGCATAAAGCGCATTGCCCGGGCAGTCTGTTTGCGCCAGATCCCGATGGCAGCAGACATTTTCCGGAACAAGAGAATATTCTGCCAGCTTGTTTTTGATGATTTTTTTCAGCGCATGCCGGGCCTGTGGACTGGGTAAATGCTTGTCGTAAGTGCCCAGAAAACAAATCATCAGGTAGCCGTTGGTATCATATCTGGTTCCAGAATCACCGAGATACGATGAGTTGCGACCTTCATATATTTTTCCGGAGGGAGCAATCAGGTAATGATAAGCAATATCTCCCCATTTTTTGTCAGTCATATGAAAGCTCTGAATGTTTCGAAGAATCATGGCTTCATCCTTTTCAACAGGGGCTCTTCCAGCTGTATGATGAATGACAATACCCTTGATTTTATCCTGAACAGACATTCGATCTGTTGCTGCTGGAACACTATGCCAGACCTCGCGGGCGGCAATGGGCAGTGACAAACCTTCGGATGGCTTCTGAGTAAGCGACTGGGATCTGGCTGCGGTTGTGAATGTCAGCAAAATCACCAGAACAACTGTGGCTTTCAGCCAGCCCGGGAAGGTTTTTAGATAATAGTGTCGATTCATATTCAATCTGAGTCTCCATTATTTAGCATTGCGGCAGGATTTAATGTGACTCTTTTGCATGCTCATTATCAGCTGCCGGTACACATATTGTTATCATCAGAGCATCTTTCTTGTCACTCTTGTCAAAGTTGCCGATGAACACGAATGATACAAGAATTCCTCAATAAAAATCTGCCGAAAACCTTGCTAAAAGCACAGAATCCCCGTCTTGGACGAGGATTCGTGCATTGGAGGCAGCCCAAACAGGAACATATCCACGTCCTGCTACATGGTTTCTCTAATTATTTGCACTTATCGCAATGATTCTGGTTCAGATTTCAAAGTTGAATTTCCTCCAGAATCAAACTTATAATCAATTCCAAGTGAAAAAATTGATGAGACAGGTATTGAAAAATGAGGATTTTTTTCCTGATGTTTGTGTTTCTGTGCCCTGTTATTGTTCTTGCGCAGGATTCCAAAGAGCTTATGGGCAAGTATGACGAGGCCTTCTATGCCGGCAATTATGAGCAGGCACTGTCACTGGTAGAACAATTGATTGCAATGGACTCTCAAAATTGTCTCTTTTTCAGGGAAAAGGCAAAAATGCAGGCAATGACAGGGAACAAGGGTGCTTTTGCCGCAACATTGAATCATATCAAACAAACATTTGACAGGGTAAACGCAGAAACCGCAATAAAGCACATACATGAGTGGGAAAAGCTGTCTGAAGATTTTAAAGTTCTCAGCCGGTCATATTTGCCAGAGCCGATTGTGTTGAAAATTTCATCTCGAGATTCGGCAGATTTTCTGGTTGCCAAAGCATCTCAACAGCCCAATCCAATTGCCCCGGCTGCAAATCAGAAAATCCCAATTTGCTACATCAGCGAATACGGAAAAAAGTATCATGCAAAAGGTGAATGCCCTGCAGTTACACGCGGAAAGCTTGTTCCTGCTTTTGACCTGGATCATATCAGGAAGAAAACGGAAGGTCCTTGTGAAAACTGCTGGAAAAATAAAAACCTGTTCTAAAAAACTTCAATTGCTGTAGATGAAAGTTAGAAGTTTAAGCGAGATATAATTTTTGTCAGATTTTCCAGAAATAGAGGGATTTTATCCTTTATGACAAGAAAGACAATTTCGTCATCTATGACATCGTAGGCATGAACAATAACATTTCTGAAAGATATAATTCTTTGCCAATCTGAGAGTTCATTCAGGAGTTCTGGATCTATTTTTTTGATCCGGTTCAGAGCTTCTCCCAAAATTTCAAACTGTCTTTCAACAGCCGATTTTACCATCAGATTCTCCTGATATTCCTGCAGGCTTATTCCTTCTGAAAATTTAATGATCAAACCGCAGGCCGAAACTGCGTCGTGAAGACAAACTTTTGAATTATGAGTCATAACATTTCTTGAGCCTGGAATAGATGCTTTCTTTTAAATACGGATTCCTGATTGCTTTGGGCATAACCAGATCGACTTCTCTGTTTAAAAGCTTTTCAAGCTCTTCTTTTATGCCAAAATATTTATCAAGCCCGTTTTCAGGAGTTATTAATTCCAGAAGGAAATCAAGATCGCTGCTATCCGGGTTGAACTCTTCGGTAAGAGCACTGCCAAAAAGCGTCAGGCTCTTAGCTTCGTATTTTTTGCAGATCTTCTCTATTTCTGGCAAAAAAGGTTCTATTTTGAACATCAAAATCACTCCGAAAAGTGGCGGTCAAAACAAAACCTCGGCCACCTCTTTAAAAAGCGGACGAGGTTTTGTTCAGTGGAGGCGGCCCAAACAGGAACATATCCACGTCCAGTTTTGGGAAAGCCTCCCGTGCACTGTATTTCGCGACGGAAATCCTTTTTTGCCCGATTAAAGGCATTCCTGGACTTTCTTCAGAATTTTCAAGGATTGGACTTGAAAGGGTTTACAGCAACCCTCAACCAAGATTCTAACATTTCCACACTGTTTATGCAATTTTCGTTACAGTATTACAGCACAACTTTAGTGAATTGAATAAAAAATTTAATATGAAATTTTATTCATGGTCACTGAATCCGAAAAAAGTTTATGTAACTGTTCACGTGGTTTAAGTTTAACGGGGTCTTGTAATTTTTGCCCACAAATTTATAATGTTGTTTTCAGCACAATTTGCTAAAACTGCAAACGACTGGAAAAGCGGGTAGC
>JANJUX010000049.1 GCA_024710355.1 Candidatus Rifleibacteriota bacterium | reverse complement strand
GGTCAGGGTCGCGGCTGAATGGCCCGGTGCGATACTCGATTTCGCGCAGCAACTCGGTGTACCGCAGAACAATCGGGTGGCGCGGTGATTTGCGGGCGGCAGATCTGAACCAGTCTGAGGCTTTAAGGTAATTGCCCGCATGAAAATCGCTCATGCCAAGCACCAGAAGTGTTTGAAAGTCTTCGGGAAAATACCGGTGAATTTCGAGGGCCTTGACCGAGGCCTCTTCGAATCTGCCGCTCTGATAAAGCCGCTCGGCCTCACGCAGTGACGGCGAAAGTTCCGCGCCGCTCAGTTGCGCGGAAAAAGCCATCAGGGCGATAAAAACCGCCTTTTTAAGGGGCTTTTTCTTCATTGGTCGGTGCCTTAAGCGGTTCCTGCAGATTGTCCCAGTTAACTTCGTCAGGCTGAATTTCCGCGTCTTCATCGCCCGGCGGAATTATTGAAGGAGAACTGATCAGGGGTTCAGAGGTTTCATCGAGCTCGGCCGGTGGCAGCTGAATCGCCTGCCCGGCGCCTGGTCCACTCTGGTGCTCGATATCCCACGAATCGCCTTTGAGGTAGTCATCAGGCGGCTCAAAATGTTCCTGACTGGTGACGTGCTGATAGGCCTGATTGGCGGTAACCAGAAAAATGGCCAGCAGTATGAAGACTACGCCCCATTTCCATGTTTCGTTTCCAGTTTGCATTTGTGTCTCCTGAGATCAGAATCTGGCTTTGGTCAGCGACCTTCTGCCAGCGGAAAATTCAATACCAGCGTGCCTCTTACCAGGCCACCGTCGCGCATGATGAGATCTAGAGAACGTATCGAGTTGATCGGCATACTGCGGCCGGCTTCACTGAGAAATTTGCCCAGGGCCCTGATAGAGGTGGCAAAAGTCATTTTTGCCGGTACAACCTCGACGCCGGGCCACTCAATATCGTCTTCTGCCGCAAGGCCAACCGGCATACCCTGTTCGTCGAGCTGCGGCAGTTCCTGGGTTCCGGCGGCGAAATTCTGGGCGCCGGCACCAGCATCCGTAATGTCCGTTTCTGGTTTAAATCTGAACGCCTCTATAATGTCGAAAGAGTGCATTCTAAAGCTGTCGCCGCCCTTTTCGCTTATCTGGCGCAGCAGGGAGGCTTCTTCACCAGGCCTGATAAGCCTGCTTTCACCGCTGGCCTTTTTTCTGCCGGCCATTTCTTCCGGGCTTTCGGGTTTAATTTTGCTGACCTCGATTTCAAGCGCAGCATATTTTCTCTGGTTTTCTTCGAGCAGCTGGCTGGCCTGCTGCAGCTCTGTCTGCAATGACGAGAGAAAGAACAGGCGACCGACAAAAAAGACAACGATCATCAGAACAATTGCGGCAAGAGAATTGGCGGCAACTTTATTCATGGCAGTTCTCCCTTGAGAAGGAATTCGACGCCGGAAGCTCTGCTCTTGCGGGTGTTCAGACTTCTGATGCGCTTTATTGCTCTTCTGCCTGTAAGGTTTTCGGCATACTGCCCAACGGTGACCGGTGTGTCGGCAGTTCCTTTGATGATAAGTATTTGCCCCTTCAGACCCTCGCGCAACTGCTGTTCATCGCCGGTTTCCGGGCTGAGTCTGCTGACGAAAGGCGAAGCTGTTTCCTGGTCTGGTTCGCCATCCTGGGAGGTGTTACTGTCCTGACTGGCAAGGGCAATTGATTCGGCTTCGAGTTCGCATCTGACCAGCACTTCTTCGATTTTAAGACCGGCAGGCTGTTTGTCGACTGTGTGAAACAGCGCGTCGGCGGTGGCGGTTCTTGCTTTCATGATTGGCTCAAGCACCTTTCTGGCCTGCGGCGAAAGTTTTATCTGAGTTTCTGTGGTAGCGCGGTGTTTGCTGAGCTTTATCATGGCAGCATCGGTGTTCATTTTGAGAAAACCGAGCTGGCTGTTGACCACAGCGAGTTCGGCCTGCATTGAATCACGGCTGACAAAAAGCAGAACAACAGTTAAAACCAGACAGGCTGCCGCAATCCAGACCGGCAGAAGTCCGGCGAGCTTTGCCATTTTAAGTTCATGCTTTTTGTTTTTGAGTCTGCCAGTCAGGTTCATGTTGCCGGCATCCTCGGCAAGACCGGCCAGGCAGGCGCCGACTGTTGGAATGTAGGCAAGCAGACGTCGCTGTCTTTCTTCGGCCGGCTGGTTGTCAGTGAGTTCCGGCATGACCGGGCTGATGTCGAGGCCGGATGAGATATCGACTATGTTCACCCGGGTCGGGTTGAAATAGTTGCGCTCGAACGGCAGAACGCCCGGCTGTGCCGCACCACCGCCCATGAAGTAGAGAATGTCGATCTGGTTAAGCTTGCTGACTGCTCTGAAATAGTCAAAGCTGAAGCGTATTTTCTGCGAATACATTTCGAGCTCACCCTCAGTTGGCGGGTCTGACATGTCAGCCATACCCGATGGGATGAAACGATAAAACTTCAGCTCACCGGCCGAAAAGATCTGCAGGTGTGTACCCGAATGACCGAAATTTACGATAGAAAGAGCTGGCAACCCGGATATATCAACGATTTCCTTGAGTTCGTGCGCGCCATAGACCTCGGGGTAGGCCCCTGATAGATTGATGCCGGCTTTTTCAAAAAGTTCTGTAAACCTTTCGAGCAGTCTTTCGGGCACGACGGTCAAAGCGACTGTGTAGGGGTTTTTGCGCAGAATTTTATATGAAAATGCGTAGGGTTCTTCGCGGAAAGCTGGTGACAACAGCTTTTTGGCTTCCCAGTTGAGGAGCTTTTCGATTTGATCTGGCTGAACCTGAGCCGGCAGTTCAATGATCTTGATCTGCAGCTCACGGTTGGTGAACAGGGCAGAAACCTCGCAGCACTGCTGCATCGGCAGGCGGGTGGCAAGATTTTTGAGAGCTTCGACCATCTGGTGCCTGAACTCTTCTTCGCCCGGGTAAGCAGAAAGAGGCTTGAGCAGCTCTTCTTCAATGGCGGCAAGGCGTCGGCCGCGCTCAGTTAACTCGATGACCGATGCCTTGATTGACACGGTACCGATATCAAACGCGATATACAGACCGTTTTGCGATTTCTTTTTCATGAGGCCTCCACAAATCTGCCGCTGCCGGTTCTGCCGGATTGGTTCAGAACGGCCACCCGGGCCAGTGAACGTCGAGAAACTTCCCGGCTGCCCTCGAAAAGAACAGCGGTTGCTTTGATATCCATGCCGGTTTTCTGACCGGTCGCAGTTACGGTAACCCTGATGCTCCGATGGCTGCCGTGTTTAGAAACGTAATCAAATGAAAACGGGGTGAACTTCCGGCGCAGTTTTGCCAGACCACGCTCAAGCCCGCCATCAGCAGCATGAAAGACGACGGCCTCGATTGCATCGCTGCGGCCAAGGTCGAGGGCGTTGCGGCTGATCTGCTGACTGCCCGTAACCAGAATAAATATAATGGTGGTGACAAGAAAGGTCAGATAGAGACTGAAACCGCGTCGGTTCATGCTGAGCGCCTCCTGAAGCAGAAAAGACGATTCAGGGTTTCGCTGCTCTCTGCCTTCCCATTTCGGTTGCGATCTTCGCAGAGTTCGAGCTGTACAAACCAGGTTTCATCATCGTGGCGGGTAATTTTCAGGTCATTGAAAAAATAATGGTCAGGCAGCTTTATTGCCTTGTTCAGGGTCGCCACATCGAGCTTTTCTGGGGAAGCGGCGGAAATCTGTTCGCGCAGCCAGACCCTGATCTCGGCAAAGCCGACACGCTGCTGCCAGCCTGAACTGATAGCCCGGTAGCGCATGTGGCTCCAGTCGAACATCTGCAGCAGTGCCGTAATTGTTAAACCCATGATAAAAATGACCATGGAAATTTCGATCAACGAGAATCCCCGACGGAGTTTCACTGCTTCACCTCCGAGTCGGGCACGAAAACGAACGATTCAAGCTGAAAAGAGCGTTCGCCCTTGTGTGTGGTGACCTGCAGGCGCACGGCGCCATCACTGTCTGGCGCTGCAATGGCTGTGGAGACTTTCCAGCCCGGCTTCATTCTGAAGCGGCCGGGGCGCCCCGCCGCGGCAACGGCAAGCCGACCGGCCAGCAGATCTGATTTGGCGAGTTCTATTTCCCTCTCGGCAATATAAGCCGCCTCAGATTCAAATGCAGCTTGCATGTCGAGCTGACTCGACGCTTCGAAGCCGGAAAACATCGTGGCAATGGCGCCTGAAAGAACCAGCAGCGAGATCAGGATTTCGATGAGCGAAAACCCGTTTGAAAATGCGGTTCTATAATGATATTTCTGCATCAGAGTTCCAGATTGACCGTCTCAAGCTTGTTACCAGGCATGCGTAGATTCAAATTCAAGGCTTTTACCCGCTGCCCGGCATGACTGAATACACCGTCAGCGCCAACATCGATCGTTTCGAAAACCGAATCGCCGTCGAGTTCGGGTATGCGCAGTTGCAGAGAGCTGGATTGCTCGACCATAAAGGTCTGGTTACGAAAAAAGATACGTAAAGGGGTTCTGCGCATACTGGCACGTAATCTGCACGCCTGAAAAAAACTTTTCAGTTCGTCGGTTCTGGCGCGGGTCTGCGAATCGTGTGTCACACCTGCGTAAATCGAGATGCCGGTGCCGCAGAGTATGCCCATTACCAGAACGACCATAAGAACTTCAATCAGCGAAAAACCCTTGCCACTCAATTTACCGGCAGAATGCAGACTGCGTTGGTGGAGGCAACTGCCTGTAAATAGCGTGGAGCGGGCCGCTGGCAAATTGAAGTCGCGGCTGAGTGCCATCTTGCTTACCAGTAGTGGTGGGCACTGTCCTTTGAGCCGTCGGGGCCCATCTGACCGTTCATGCCGATCCAGCGGGTGCCAAGGCGGAGGGCGCAGACGACGCCACGGCCACCCATCTTGCCGTCAGAACCGATGATCCACAGGCCGGTGTTGTCGGTGCTGTAAAAGCGGTAGCTCGAACCGTTCCAGGTGTAACCCCAGCGGTTGGCAGCTTCGGGGCAGATGAAGAGCTTGGTGTCTTTGGCGACATCGTTCAGCTGCAGCAGTGCGTTAGAATATTTCCAGCGCAGGTTGCCAGAACGGTCAACCCATGCCCAGCGATTTTTACCTATATCAAGTTCGAAATTTTTTGCTTCCCAAAGGGAGATCAGGCTTTCAATACCTTTCTGGTTGGAAAGGCACGATTTGGCGCGCGCAATGGAGGCGATACTCTGGTAACGCGGAATGGCAATGGCGACCAGAATGCCTATTACCAGAACAACGATCAACAACTCGACAAGTGAAAAACCTTTTCTTCGCATAGAGCCTCCACGAATTTTTTGCAACACGTCAAACGCAGTCCTGTTAATTTAACGCACCGTCTTAATTATGTCAAACAATGGCATGTACATGGCAAGTGCCAGAGTCACGACAAAAATCGCCAGAAAGATGACCAGGGCCGGTTGAATCAGTGATACTGCGGTTTCAAGGGTCAGTTCAAGGTCGCGTTCATAAATAATTCCGGCTTTTTCCAGCATTTCGCCGGTGTTGCCGCCCCGTTCGCCGACATCAGTCATCAGAATGATGCTTTCTGGAAAAAGGTGGCGAAAGCGCCCCGCCGACTGCGAAAGCGACTCACCGCGGCTGACCGACTCGCGGATATTGTTTATGGCTTCTTTGTAGACAAGATTGTTCAATGCCTTCTCGACTGCCTGCAGCGAGGTTAGAATCGGCACGCCACATTTCAGCAGAGTGCCAAGAATACGTGCAAACAGTGACATTTCCATTTGCTGAACCACCGGCCCGAAGATGGGCATGCGGATTGTGGCTTCAGCTATGCGCCGGGCTCCGCTTTCAGTGCGGCGCAGCAGCACGAACATGGCGATTGTCAGGCCGATGATCGAAATAATCAGGATCGAGTGCCCGGTCAGAAAGTTTGATGCCGTGAGAACGATGCGGGTTGGCAGTGGCAGTACCTGCCCATGTGATTGAATTTTTTCGATGAAAACCGGAAAAACATAAACCAGCAGCGCCCAGGCGACAATTATGGTATTGAGCAACAGAATTGCCGGGTAGATCATCGACTTGATGATCTTGGCGCGCAGGCGGTACATGGCATCGTGAATGTAAGAGTAGCGTTCAAGAATTTCGCCGAGAATGCCGCCAATTTCGCCGACTTCGACCATGGTAATGAACAGATTTGAGAAAACGCCGCGATGACTTTTGAGGGCGTCAGAAAAAGATTTGCCCGATTCGATTTTTTCACGCAGATCTTTAAGCAGAGCTTTGAGCGGGCAATTCGGCAGCTGGCGGTAGAGGGCGTGCAGACTCATTATCAGAGGGCAGCCAGCATTGATGAGACTCGACAGCTGCAGCAGAAAGAAATTCATGGCATGCGGTGCAATCTTGAGATCGGGAGTGCCGGATGCCACCAGACTCTGTAAGGGAGCCGCGGTGATTTCGAGAACGAAGTAATTGCGGTCGGCCAGCCAGGTGCCCACTTCTTCGGCGGCCGCGGCTTCCATGAAGCCTTCCATTGGTTTGCCCTTGACGTCGAGAGCTTTGTAAGCAAACCTTCTGCTCACTGTTCAGACTCCGCACTGGTGGCAATAGCTCGACGAACCTCTTCGCCGCGGGTCAGACGCATCACTTCATCAATGGTGGTCACGCCTCTGACGGCCTTGAAAATGCCGTCGACGCGCATGGTGCGCATGCCACCGCGAATGGCGGCCTGTCTGATATCCCTTGCCGAAACCGATTTAAGAATCAGGCCGTGAATTTCGTCGTTGATCGTCATGATCTCATGAATCGCGGTGCGCCCGGCATATCCGGTGCGCCGGCAGGTCAGACAACCTTTTCCCTTGAAAAGATCGGCGTTTTCATGCCCGTGCTCGGCGAGAAGCTCCAGGGCTTCACCGTCTGGTTTGTAGGCGGTTTTACACGAGGGGCAGATTTTTCTGACGAGACGCTGACCGCCAACCCCGATGACTGCAGAAGCGACCAGGTAAGGTTCGACACCCATTTCGATCAGGCGTGTAACTGCCGAGGCCGCATCGTTGGTATGCAGAGTCGAAAAGACCAGATGGCCGGTAAGAGCTGATTCAATGGCAATCTGAGCGGTTTCGAAATCGCGGATTTCGCCAATTAGAATTACGTTTGGGTCCTGGCGCAGAATCGAACGCAGCGTGCGCGCAAAGGTCAGGCCGATTTCGGGGCGGACCTGCACCTGATTGATGCTCGGAATAAGGTATTCAACCGGGTCTTCAACCGTGGTGATGTTGATCTGACCGTTTCTGATAAAATTTATGGCGGCATACAGAGTCGAAGTTTTGCCCGAGCCGGTGGGGCCAGTCATGAGAATGATGCCGTTTGGCGATGAAGAGAGGGTTTTGAACAGATCGAGCAGATCCTCGTCGAACCCGACCTGGTCGAGGGTCAGCTGCATGCGGCTCTTGTCGAGAATACGTATGACGATCTTCTCACCAAAAACAGTCGGCAGCGAAGACACGCGCAGGTCGATGCTTTTGTTCTGGACCTTTACCTTGATGCGGCCATCCTGGGGCAGGCGCTTCTCAGAAATATCCATCTGCGCCATGATTTTAAGACGCGAGAGCAACTCGCTCTGAATGGTCTTTGGCGCTTTCATCAGTTCATTGAGAATGCCGTCGATTCTGTATCTGACTCTGATAATTTCTTCGTCGGGCTCGATGTGAATATCACTGGCCCGGTCATTGATCGCCTGCTGAATGATCGTGTTGACCAGATTGATGATCGGTACACTCTGTTCTTCGCCACCGATATCGAAGGTGTTGAAGAAGCTTTCGTCGAGCTTAACCTCAGAACTGCGCTCGGCGGTAATATTGTCGACCGCATTCTGCAGACTGTCACTATTACCGTAGTAATGCCGGATGGCTGCTTCGACCTGCGATTCGGGACTGATGGCTATCTCGAGTTCGTATCCGGTCTGAAAGGTTATTTCATCTATTATAAAAACATCGAGCGGGTCAGCCATGCTGATCTGCAGTCTGTTGCCGTCGAGTCGCACCGGCAGCAGATTGTGGCTGCGCACGATGCCGTCAGGGATCGTTGTCAGAACCTCTGGAGGCACCGTAACTTCATTGAGGTTCAGACACGGAATGTTCATCTGGCTGGCAAGTGTATTGGCAATGCTGTCTTCGTTGGTCAGACCAGTTTCGACGAGAACCTTGCCCAGGCGCTTGCCGAGAATTTTCTGTTTTGAAAGGGCTTCCTGAAGTTGCTCACCGGTTATCAGGCCGGCTTCGACAAGAATGTCGCCGAGTCGTTTGCGTTGTTGATTACCGGATTTTGCAGACATTTTTTGGGGCTCTTATCTTTTCCAGAAACATTTTCTGGCGGTTTCGTAGCTCGGGTTGATCTCAAGGGCCTTGCGAAAAGCCATCATGGCCTCGTTTTTCAGCCCCTTGGCTTCAAGAGCCTGCCCGAGTTTGTAATAACCATCAGCAAACCCGGGGTATTTCTGGATGTAGCGACGCAGCTGCCTGATCAGTTCTTCGACGAGATCGCTGTTGTCGAGCAACACAGAAGTTTCGTAGCAGTAATCTTCGGCATCCTGAGCCTGATATTCAGCAAAGAACAGGGCTATGACCTTTTTATATTCATTCAGAGCCTCATCTTTGCGATTCAGTGCTTCGAGAATGTGCGCCCTTTCGTTGAGAGCTTCGCGGTATTTCGGGTTGAGCTTGATCGCCTCGCAGAGCTGATCGTTAGCCTTTTCCAGTATGCCGAGGCTGCGATAGGCCTGGGCCTGATGAAAAAATGCATCTGGCCAGCGATTTTTTTCGATAACTCTGGCGAAGGCGTCGACCGCTTCCTGGTAACGGCCGGCATTGAGAAGAGCCTTGCCGAGGTTGTTCCAGTATTCGCTGCTGGGGTTGAGTTCGATGCACTTCTGATAATGCTCGATTGCCTCTTCGAACTTGCCAAGGCGCACCAGGCCATTGGCAAGGCTGCATCTGAGTAGATGATTGCCCGGCTCGCCGACCAGTTTCCGCCGGTTTTCCTGAACCGCCTCTTCGATCAGACCTTCACTATAATAGGAACGGGGCGCATCTGCAGTCATTATTTGCTTCCAGACTTTTCGATCGCTTTGATTGTCTTCGCAGCCGATGCGACGCTGGGCGGTTGACTGTTAAGTGAAAGCCGGTCTTTGTCGCTGGATTTTTGGGGCTCAGCTTTCGGTTCAGCTGGTTTTTCGGTGACGCCACCGAGTGTTACGCCAGTCGGACTACCTGGAACAGTTGGCAAAGGCGGCGAAACAACATGTCTGGCTTCTTCTTTTTTGGCTGGTGCAACTTTGGCAGCGGCAGCTTCGTCTGCGGCCGGTTTGGTCCAGTTGCGGTATTCTTCTTCCGGACCGGATGGTGAATAATACTGCAGGAACTTGACCACGTCGGTCGAATCGTTGAGATATTCGTGAAAGGACTTGGCGGGAATGAAAGCGGTGCTGTTCGGGCCAAGAATCTTGATTTCATCACCGATCCGCAGGGTCAGATTTCCTTCGAGGACGTGAATGATCTCGGTTACGAACACATGGCGGTGGCTGCCGATGTGGGCGCCCGGCAGATAGGTCAGATGCACCAGGGTCGCAATCGAAGGCCCGACTTTTGACGGATCAACCAGTATCTTTGCACCAATTCGCTTATCCGGCGAAGTATGGTATTCCGCATCGTCAAATGCGACAAAATTTACCGATGCCGTCTTGTTCACCTGCTTTTCGGCGGCACCGAGGGGAGCCTGGCCGGCGAGCAGGGCTATGATCAATGTGAGAGCTATGGTTCCGGAAAAAAGTTTTGTGTTTTTCATGAACGAAATTCTAGCGGTTAAACAATAGCTTGTCAAGGCGCATCGGATTGACTTTCTATTAACTATACAGTACTATAATGTACAACTCTGAATAAGTCATGGGAAATAATGAATCATTCTCCTGCTGTCAGACGCAGCCTGTTGCTGCTGCTGGTCCTGGCGATACTGCATCTGCCGGGCTGTTGTTCGCGCAAGACAACCGAAAAGCGGGGCGGCAAAGAAATAAAGCCGGCGGCCGGCGCTGCATCGAGTTCCGTTCAAAACGGCGGCAGTCAGACGCGGGGTTCCGGCGAAGTGCTTATCTCGGGCAACGAGTCGGTCAGGCCGCTGCGCGACAAGGACAAGCGCATCAAAGAACAGTATCGGCGGCTTGAATATGCTTTTGAGATGTATAACAGCACCAATTTTGACGGGGCTCTGCGTGAGGTTGAGCGCCTGCAGCTCGAAATCAACAATGACCCGTATCTCGAAATGCAGAGCTGGTATCTTTCTGCAATGATCTATCATAAATCTGACAAACCCAGCCGAAGAAAAAGGGCAATGCGCAAAATGCTCGAAAGTATGGAACAGGTTCAAAAAGATCCGAGGTTCCGCGCTGCCTTCGAAGATGGCATGATCAGCCAGGAATTGATGAATCTGGCACGTGAGAAAGGAAACGACCGCTATGGCAAATTTGAATAAAAGTGGCTCGATTTTCCTGCTCACCTTGACGGCGATGACAGTGCTCTTCATTTTCGGGTTTTCGATAACTTTCTTTACCGGCTCAGAAGACTATGCCTCGGCCATGTCATACGAATCAGAAGTGGCGTTCAATCTCGCTGAATCTGCAATCGAAGAGTTCGTTGCCCGTATCAAAAACTCTCTCAATCATGACGATGCCAACAATCAGCTATATAAGGTTCTTCGCGCCCACGATACCGATGTAACCAAAGAGATTCCGCTCGAAGCGTCGCAGGTTGCCAAGCTTACCGCCTATACGCGCGAAACCGCCCGCCAGGTTTACGGCATTCAGTTCGGTCGCGGTCTGGTAGAATCGAACGATTTCGTCGTCGATGCGGCGATCAAACTGCAGCATATCAATGCGGTCGAGGCAGCCAACGGCGACCAGGTCCTCTACAAGCTCAAAAAAGATCTGAAAGAAAAGCAGGGCGAAATCGAAGTCCGCGCTAAAGTAATTTACCGGGGGCATACCGCCAAAGTCTCGCTTAAATTCATGATCCGCGTCGTTAAAACCTTCGTCCCTCCGTTCAACTACTTTACTCTCTACGTTAAAGACGGCAGCGTCTACGGCGGCTCGCACTTCAATGCCTTTACTTCTTCAATAGATCAGAAGCGTCAGCTGCGTCTCGACAACGGCTGGAACTCCATCCGCCGCGATTTCAATCCGACCGTCAACTTCGACCAGTGGGAAAAAGACCTGGCGCAGCTCGGCGGCAATGCCATCACGCCGCCCGGGCGCATCTATCTTGGCCAGGATCTGAACAGCCTTATGCAGGCCGGCCCCGCCGTTCTAGTTCGCTCAACTAACGGTGCCAAACTGCTTTTTGGCGATAATCTCAACGCCAATGTCGACAAATTCACCCAGATGAATGCCCAGGAAAATTTTTACCTGCGTTTCGACGTGCCATGGATGGGCATGAAAGACTATGTCAAAGATTTCATGGAACTCCAGGGCCAGGAAAAAACCAAGGAAGGCCTTATTTTTACCGGCTGGGGCAACGAACACAAAATCAGACTGTTCAACATCGGTGCCGGTAAAGAGCTTACCGAACCGACTACCAACGGCCCCCCCTCGTTTATCAACTGTTTTCAGAGTTATTCTGTTCACACCGGCAAGCTGATCACACAGACACCAGGCGGCATGAATTCGAGTGAAGGCCTGATGAAATACCGCCTGATGCCCGAAGTTGATCGCAGTGGTTTCGACCCGTTTGGTTCAGCGCCGCCGCTCGATCGCCTTGAGCCGATGAGCCGCGCCGATTTCTCGAAAATGTCGCCGACGCTTATCTATGGCCCGGCTATGCGCCAGTATTTCCGAGCCGTGCAGATTCATCCGAAAGACGGCGAACCTGTGGAACTGCCCTTTATCGATTCAAAGGGCCCACTTATACAAATGATTCCGGGTCTCGATCTCAAAACCAAAATGACCGCCACCCAGGCTGCCCAGCTGTTTGAACTCGCCGGCGTCGACAAGGATTTTGTCGAAAAACTCCGCCGTAACTGGGAAAAATTGCCTGATGGTCTGCGTGAGCTGCAGAATTATGCCAACTTTATGAGCGATTCTGGGGTCGAACTCTATAATAAAGGCCTCGCCAACTTTCTCAACCGCCTGCGCAACCGCCAGGATGAATATGATGGCGCCCTCAAAGACTTCATGGGCGGCTATCTCGAAAATTTCCCCTATCCGTATAATGAAGTTCCCAAGGGCATGGACTCAGTAATCGGCCAGACACCCATGCTCGAATTCTATGAAGGCGCTTTGTGGCACGCTTTGCCAGATGCCTACAGCTCATATCTGCTCGACTTCTATTTCATACCGAGAAGTACCGAAGACTTTTTCCGTGGCCGAACTACGGTTGCAATTGGCGGTACCTCGTATGACCGCTTCGAATTCAAATATATCAACAATGTGCAGGCTTACCGAAGCGGTGCCAAAAACCAGACCCTTGAGCTCAACGGCATTCTGGCCCTGAACGACTCAGAGCCGCTTGGCCTGCGAAACCTGCGGTTCCGCGGACACGGCATCATTTATTCCAGCCCGATGATGGGCGGCGGTAAAGTCGTTATTGCCGGTGACCTTCTCGGCGTCGATACCGATGAAAAAGCGATTCATTCTTCGATCGGCAACGATCTGCTGACGATCATCGCTCCGCAGATCGTCATCGATACCACCATGGCCCAGGGCAGTCGCTGTTACGTCGAAGCGAACCTGATTTCGGTTTCTGAACCGATGATCGTGAAGGGCGACAAGCCCGTAACCATCAAAGGCACTGTGGTTACACCGTTTTTGAACCTTGAAGAACATTTTGCCACCCCCGGCGAAAACATTATCGTATATAATGCTCTCAACGGAATCTGGCGCAATATGATGCCAACCCTCATGGATAAACAGTATGTGGCCAAGATCGTCACCGGCGGAGTTGGCAAATTCGACTGGAAATACGAACGCGAATGATTAACAGAAGCAGAAAACGGGCCTTTTCGCTGGTCGAAATTCTGATCGTCATTATGATGATCTCGGCGGGTATTTTGCCGATCTATTCATTGATGCGCTCTGGGCAGAAGCGCATTGTCAGAGCCGACACACGAACCATGGCAACGCTTTTCGGGGCCTCGGCTCTCGAACTCGCCAGAACTCTCGGTTATGACAAGGCCCAGCGCCTTCATAAAGACGAAGACTTTCTTGAGCTGCAGAAAACCGCTGATAAAAACGGTTTTGAACTGAGGTTCGAGCCGACTCTGCAGCCGGTGACGCCGCTGCCACAGGGTGCCAAGCCCCTGTTTCTGCTGCGCATCAAGATTACTGTGGTTTCTAAACATAAGACTGCTGAATCTGATGTGCCGGTACTGACTTTTGTTTCGATTCTGACCGACCCGAGATACAATTATTACTGATATGTATAACAACAGACGCAAAAACGGTATGACCATGGTCGAACTTATTTTCGCCGTTGGTCTGTTCATGTTGCTGTCGGTGTCGATGTATCAGATCATGCGGGCGGTGCGCACCACGTTTACCCATTCGCAGAACAAGCTCGATATTCTGCAGACGACCCGTATCGTCATGTCTGGCATCAGAAATGAACTGCGCAACGCCTCAGACAAGCCGCAGGTCTTCAATGACCGTCTCAATATTCCGGTTTCGACGACCGAAACGGTGCAATATTACTTCAACCCCGAAACCCGGCGTCTTTATCGTGGCAAGAAAGCCGGAATTAACGACCCGGACCCGGGTATCTCCGATA
This sequence comes from Candidatus Rifleibacteriota bacterium, assembly GCA_024710355.1. Taxonomy (GTDB): domain Bacteria; phylum Muiribacteriota; class Ozemobacteria; order Ozemobacterales; family Ozemobacteraceae; genus Rifleibacterium. The sequence goes on along the minus strand of JANJUX010000049.1, from coordinate 44,944 downwards.
TGCGGCCGTTTCTGTTCAATGACGGGCAGATTCTCAGCTTCGAATATGACTCAAGCTATCGCGACTCAAATGCTTTTGTCGAGTCTGAACTGGCCCTGAACTCCAAGGTGTGGTTCAAGGTTTCGATGAAAATTCTCTATACCGAAAAATTCGACAAGCTCACCGAGGCCGACAAGCAGAAAATTCTCGATAAGCCAGACGACGACCCGCGCGTCAAATCCTTTTTCATGATGATTACCCCGCGCAAGGTCAACTGGCTGCTGCAGGCCACCCAGTAAGTTTATCTTTCGCAGACTGGCCCAGTGTTTCTTTCGTTTAAATTCATATTGATGATCTTTCTGCTTTCCAGCGTTTCTGACCATTTCGACTGGTTCTCAGGCCAAGGGGGACTTTGAGGATGCGGAATATCGTCGAACTGGTGAGAGCCTTTCCGCTGAGCCTGTCGAAATCGACCTGCGTTATATTCTTCTTTACAAACAGGCATAAAAAAATATGCGGCAGCGTTTTGGCTGCCGCATATTTTTTGAAAACTTTAATGGTGTTTTATTTTGCCGGTTCTTTGCCGGTCAGTTTTTTGTAATTTTCAAAAGCGGCCTGATAAGCCTGGTTGGCTTCGCTGATCTTCTGGGCGTTGCCTTCACGGGTAGCATTCAGATATGCCTGATAGGCGGCACGATAGTCGTTGTCGGCTTTGGCGATTTCTTCGCTGCTGGCCGAGATGCTTACCGGGCCTGCGACAGTCTCGGTGGTAACCGGAGCCGGAGCCTGGGCACCGCTGTCATAAGAGGCCGGAATTTCTGGGGCCAGGGCGACACCGGGCACGGTTGCGGCAGAACCTGCGCTCGAACCACCATTCATGAAGAGAATGCCGCCGGTTGCGGTTCTGTCTGCTTTGTAGAGAAGATTCATTGCTATTTTACCGAGCAGGCCACCGACGAGGGCGCCGGCAACATAACCGACCGGGCCAAAGGAAGCCAGGGCCATGACGCCGAGGGCGGCGCCACCGAGTGCGGCAAGATTGCTAAGACTGCCGGTTGCATAACTGGTTACGATGCCCCCGACGATCCAGCCGGCCACACCACCGGCAAGCATGCCAAGCGGCGGCATGAAAGCGGCACCAAGAGACGCGCCTGCAACTGCCCCGGCAATGTTGCCTGCAATCTTGGCGAAGGGTCTGACGGCATTGAGAACGCTCCCGAGAATACCAGCCTGAGCTGTCATGGGAACGAGAAGAATTGCGAACACAAAAGACGCGATCATCAGCATGTTGAACTGTCTGTTTTTTGCAAGTCGATAAAACATAGCATACCTCCCTCACGAAACTTTCTTCAGTATAAGAAAAAAACAACCACCCCGCAATGTACCGGCGGGGTGGGCATAAACCTTGAATTAGAGACTGTCAGCGCTGGGGTTGAAAGATGATTCCCTGAATCGATTTTTCGCTGTCTGAATTGTCGTAGGCAAAAATTGCCAGATAGCGGTTGCGCTTCTTCAGATTGTCGATCTCGGTATCTTTAAACAACCAGCCGCCCTTTTCGCCGTCTTCACGACCAACGATCCGCCCCTTACCGATTAAACTCAGCTCCGGCAGAGCCACGAGGTAGAGATTGGCGCTGACAACCCAGTCTCCATGGCGGTTGGCATAAATTTCGGCCGCGATAGAACCAGGCTCGCGTTTTGCCGTTTCGTCTTCCTCTTCTTCGGACTGGCGGCGATTCTGCACCGGCTTGCGGGCCCTCTTGATCTCGCCGCGTTTAAACGTCAGGTCGAGGGTCCAGGGTTTGCCGGTTATGCTCTTGATAAAACTCTGCCCTTCATGTTTGACGCGAGAAGTTTCGAAACTACTGTCTTCGTCCATGACATAGCGGGCGAGCAGAAAGCCGGCGCGTTCTTTCTGCAGCGGTGTCAGCGACGGGTTTCCGGCAAGCTGCAGCAGTTCTTCGAGCAGATCGTCAGAAATTTTCTCGCCGGCAAAAAGATTGGCCTCGATCTGATGCAGCAGAACCGAAAGTCGGTTGCCGCTCGACATCAGGCCACGGCCGGTGAGAGGTTTAAAAATGGCGGCCGCTTCGGCAAAATGGCCCTGATAGAATTTGATTACCCCGTCGAAAAAGTTCAGATCACCGGGCATCTGTTTCGGGAACAGATGTGCAGCAGTGGCATACTTGTCTTTTGAAAATGGCCCCTTGAGCTTTTTCTGCAGCGCGGCCACAATTCTGGCTTCCATTTTGAATTTGTCGTTGCGGCGCTCTTCGGCCAGTCGGTCATAAATGCCCTCGAGCAGCCAGAGGGTTTCGTCAACCTGCTGGTAATCCTGCGGCGCAACAATTTTGAACTTTTCGAGTACCGCAGCAGCTTCTTCGTATTTTCCCATCATGCCGAGAACGAAACCCTGCATGTGGTGCCAGGCGAAATCCTGAACGTCGGTGGCGCCAGATACCGGCGAAATTGCCGAGAAGGTGAATTCAGACAGCAGGCCGTAAGCCTCTGCCAGCTGCCCGCCCAATGCCAGAGCTTCGATAAGGCGCAGTCTGACTTCGCGCGGGGTCTGCTGTCGGGTGAAAAGGCGGAAGTCTGATTTGTAGTCGGGGGCCATGCCAAGACAGCGTCTGAATGCCAGAACCGCCGCGTCGAGACTTTCTTTCTTTTCGCGACTGTGCTGAGTGAGCATTTTCTGGGTGTAATACAGGCCGCGCACGAAGTTCAGGTCAGGTATCAGCAGGCTGGTCTTGAACTGGGCATTGCAGCTGCGCAGCCATTTGTTGGCGATGCGCAGAGTCTCTTTGATGTCTTTGGTGTCGACGACAAAGAACGGTTCGGCACGATTTGCCATGTACTGGCCTTTCATCAGTGCTGTCTGATACTGTTTTCTCGCCTTCAGAGTATGGGCAAGGCACAGATACATGCGCGAACGGTCGATTGTGTCTGATTTTTTCGCGTCCTTTTCGGCGTTTTCAAGAATCCGGATTATTTCGTCGAGATCTCTGACTTCGTAATTGCGTTCATCGATGGTTTCAAGGGTTTCTTTGGCAGACGACAGGTATTGCTCGGGAGTGATGGTCAGAAGACCTTTCTGGCCGGCCGAACAGCCAGACATATTGATGGCGGCGGCGCAGACCGCAACCGCAGCCAGCAGCAGCATGCTGATTTTTTTTAGTGACATTTGTTTCCCCGTTCAGTGACTAGAAATTTTTAAGCTTGATCGAGACGCGGCCCTTGTTATAGCCCGTATCTCTGGGTCGGTCGTAGAAAATGATGAAGTTCTGCTCGATCAGTTTGTCGACGAGTTCTTCGATCTTGCTGAAGCGATAGCGGTCGTCGTCGAACTTCGGCCCCAGCTCGATGAATTTGTTGTCTTCAATGAAGAACAGATACTGAATCGTCGAGAAGATACCTTCGGGGGCATCGCGGTTCTTGTCGAGATAGAGGTTTACCACATCTACCTTCGGAATACGGGTAGTGTCTTTTCCCATTTCTTCGGCCTTGTGCTGCAGCTGCTGGAAAAGCTCGCGGGTATCACCCCAGTCTTTGGCCTGGATCATGGCGCAGTCAAGATCGTATTCAAGATCGCCTGAGCCTTTGCAGTGATACATGGTAGGTCGGTCGGCATCGGGCGTCGCGTCGATCATACAGCCTTCTTTTGATAGCGAACTGATGGTCATGATCGGGTTGTTCAGTTCGATACACAGCCCCTTCAGCTCGGTCGATATTTCTTCGACCTTGAACTTCTCATCCATGTAGTTGCGCGACAACGGCATCTTCTGAATATAGTCGATGAAGATCATGATGTTTTCAGTGTTGAAATCCTGCATGACGTTGTAGGCATAAGATCTGATACGGTCGACGGTGTCTTCTTTAGTGGCCTCGATGATGTAGAAGTTGTCCATGTATTCCTGCATCTTTTTCCAGCCACCGGTAAATTTGGCGTCGACGATCATGTCGGATCTGATCTTTTTTCGCTGCAGCGCATCTGGGTTGAGGCGGCTTTCCTTGGCCAGCAGACGGTAGGTCAGATTCTTTTTCGTCTGTTCATAGGTGAAAAACAGCACCGGAATCTTGTTTAGAGTAGCAACGCGAGTGGCCAGTTCGAGCGTGAACGTCGTTTTACCACGGCGCGGTGCCCCGGCAATCGCATACATGAAACCCTTGCGAAAGCCTGAAATGGCGGTGTTGAGATAATGCATAGGTTCGCATGAGTAACCAATGATCTCGATTTCGCCAGTCTTTTCGCGATTATCGATGTCTTCGATGATGTCGCGCATCTCTTCTTTAACCAGATTGATGCGCTTCGTGGTGCGGGCTTTCTGAATATTGCGTACATCCTGAATTACCTTGTTGGTGAAGGTTTCAAGATTGAGATTCTCTTTCTGGGCCGGGCTCTCGATATAACCGTGAATGCTCTGCGCCACTTCCTTGAGTTTGCGCTTCAGCGCCTGTTCCTTCATCAGTTCGAGGTAATGCAGCGCCTGATCGAGTGCCGGCGGGATCTCGGTGACAATCTTGTCGATAAGATTCTGAACACTGGCATCATAGAGGTTCATCTGCCGCAGCTTGTTCTTGAGCACGATTTTGTCGAGGCCCGAAAGCTCGGGACTGTCGTCGCGCAGCGAGAGAATGCACTGATAGATTGAGCGCGAAATCCGCGTCGAGAACAGGCCAGCGATCAGGCCCTTGCCTTTGAGGCTTTCGAGCACGAACGAATCTTTCATAACCCCGGCGAGAATGGCAATTTCAAGTTCTTCGTCACCGTAACCAGTTACACTCGAAGTGAAAATTTCGTTCTGCAGCTTTGTCTGCTCTTCGTTGAATTCCTGATTCAGGGAAGGGGCCACCGGTTTCGGCGGTGCTGCGGCAACATTGCGGGCTGGCGGTGCTGTCGGCGGCGCGACCGGTGATGCTGCTGCCGGTCGATTGGGGAGCGGCGTCTGCGCGGGCGCTGCCGGTTGCGAAAACGTCGGAGCTGCTGGCGTCACTGGTCTGGCAACCGGCGGTTGACTCTGCTGTGCCTGAATACCCGCATGTCCGCTGTCGTAATCTGGATAAGAAATATCTGCCGGCGTTGCTTCTCCGGTTTCTTCATTGTCCGGAATGGCGGGCGGTTGTGGCGGGCGACTGATGGCTGGCGAAGGTGTCTGCAACGGCGGTGGCGGCACCGGTCTGGCGAATGACGGCGATGTCGGCTGCGGCGGCGTCGGAGATACTGAAGATGGTCGAGGCTGGGCGAGCCCCTGAGGGGCCTGTGGCGGCGTATGTGGTGCCGGCGGCTGTGATGAAAGGGGAGCCTTTGTGAGGCTGTTGAGAGAAAACCCACCGCCGGCAGGCCTTGGTGCCGGTTGCCCCTGGCCTGACTGGGCTCTCTGAGCCCTTGCGCATTCCGCGCAGATATAACCTTCCTGAATTTCTTTGTTACAGATGTTGCAGTTCGCCACGTCCGCCCTCCGCTCATATAATGTCAGGCAGTATAAAATCCACTCTAAGATACCGGTCAATCAAAACTAATTCAAGTACCCGAATCTTTTTCGGGGGCAATCTCGCCGATTTATTTTAAATTGCAGGTTATTTGCAGAGCAGGCGACCGAAGAAAGTGTCACCCGTCGAAATGCCTGTCTTTAAGCTATTTGCTCGAAACTGGTCGTTAAAACCTTTTTGCCGTGGCCATCAATAATAATCACATGCAAAAAAACAGCTTAAAAAAGCATGCTGCATCAGATCAGTGTTTTCAGCCGGCCTGCAGACGGGAACCCTCTTTGGTTCAGGTATTCTTGACAAGCTTATGACAACACAGTATTATGCCGATACTCTGAAAAGATTAACCTAAGAAGGAGCCTATGAACAAATCCGCCTTCAGCCTTATAAAGATTCTGATTGTTTTATTTCTCGTTTTCGCCGGCGTTTCAGCGCAGGCATATGAAAGCAATGTGGTGGTTGGCTTCAAGGTCGAAGGTAACAGGCTTATTGAAGAAAAGATCATTCTTCTCAACCTTACGATGAAGGTGGGCGACACCCTCGCACCTCAGGCTGTCCAGGAAGAAATCGCCAGGATTGGCGAAATGGGCTTTTTCTCTTACGTCGGCGCCGAAATCCGCCCGGCCGAAAAGGGCAAAGAAGTTGTTTTCAAGGTTGAAGAAAACGCCATTATCGGCGAGATCGACATCAAGGGCGTGACCAAAGTTTCTGTCGACGTGCTCAAAAATGCCATGGAAAGCAGAATCGGCTCAGTTTTCAACAGCAAGCTGCTCACCCAGGATATTCAGAACGTCAACGATGCTCTCGGTCGCGAAGGCTACCTGTTTTCGAAGGTTTCAGATGCTTTTGTCCAGGATCAGGGCAGCAAAATCAACATAGTTATTACTGAAGGCGTTCTTTCTGAAATCAGAGTTGAAGGCCTCAAGAAAACCAAGGAAAAAGTCGTTCGCCGCGAACTGACCGTTAAACCCGGTGAGATCTATGATAACAAAAAGATCGTTCGTGACCTGCAGCGCCTTTACAACCTCGGCTTTTTCGAAGAAGTCCGCCGCGACCATCTGCCCGGCAAAACCCCCGAAGAAATAGTTCTGGTTATACATGTTGTCGAACAGAAGACCGGCCGTGCTGGCGTTGGTGCCGGCTATTCATCTCTCAACGGCCTGGTTGGCTTTGTGAACCTTTCGCAGAACAACTTCCAGGGTGATGGCAAACGCGTTTACATGAAAACCGAATTCGGCGGCATTCAGAACTATGAACTTGGTTATTTCGATCCGTGGCTCAATGACAAGCCTCAGAGCTTTGGTATCGATCTCTACAACACCAAATATACCCGCAATCTCTACGCCGCCGGCAACGAACTTACTGAATATGACGAACGCCGCAAGGGCGCCGCTCTGACCCTTGGCCGCCGCCTGCGCAAGGATGTCGACCTCTCTTTCCGCTTCAGAGATGAAGATGTTAAGTTGACCCCGACCAATGGCCTGGCCACCGCTCCCGCCGGCATCATGAACGGCCGCGTTCAGACCTTTGCCACCATTCTCGACAAAGATACCCGCGACAACCGCTTCAGACCGACCGGCGGTCTGCATGACACCTTCTGGGTAGAAACCACCGGTGGCATGCTCAAGGGCGAAAACCAGTATACCAAGTATATGCTGGCCCTCAGACGCTATATGCCCGTAACCAAAAACCGCAAGACCACCTTCGCGATTCAGAGCGTTGCCGGTCAGACGACAATTGGCGACGGCTTCGTGCCGATATACGACATGTTCTCGGTTGGCGGCAGCAGCACGGTGCGCGGCTACGAAGAGCGCGAATTTCTCGGAACCAAGGTTTTCTACACGAATTTCGAACTGCGCCAGAACTTTGCCAAAAATTTCGATGTCGTTGGTTTCTATGACATCGGCAGTGCCTGGGGCACAGACTATAACCGCAAGAAAATGGATTATGACCAGAAAGCCGGTTATGGCATCGGTATTCGCCTGCAGACCCCGCTTGGTCCGGTCGCTCTCGACTATGGCAAGGCAACCGACCGTGGCGATGGCAATACCTACATCAACTTCGGCTCATCTTTCTAATTCAACCAACAGTAACGAACTCGTAAAGAGTTAAAGAATAAGGAGAACTTTCCAGATGAAGAAACAGCTCATGAAACTTTGTCTCGCCGCTGGCATCGCCGCCAGTCCCATGGTAGCCAGCGCCTATGAATTTGGTGTGGTTGACGCCGGCCAGATTTTTAACAAATATGCTGAAACCCAGAAGACCAAAAAGGTTCTCGAAGGCCAGAAAGAAAAACTGCAGCAGGACCTCGAAGCCCGCAAAGGCGAAGTCAAGAAACTTGACGACGAATACGTTGCAACCGCAAAAAAAATGCAGGATTTGCGCGATGGCAAAAAGGAAAAAGAGGCTCAGGCTCTCGAACCCAAACTGACCGAACTGCGCAAGCAGCTGGCTCAGAAGAGCGGCGAACTGCAGAAATTCTTCGAAGAATCGCAGAAGTCTCTCTATGAAATGGAAGAAAAAGAAATGGGTTCTCTTTCGAAGACCCTCGACGAAAAAGTTGATCAGGTAATCAAACAGGTTGCCCAGAAAAACAATATCAAGGCAGTCTTTGAAAAGAGATTCTTCTATTGGGGCGACGAAGCCACAGTAAAAGACCTGACTGAAGAAGTTCTTCAGGCTCTCAATGGTGGTAAAGCTGCTCCGGCCGCTGCTCCGGCAGGAAAGCCCGCCGCCAAACCGGCAGGAAAATGATCTGATACCCGGGCGTCAGTTTCTGGCGCCCGGTTTTCAATTTATGACAGACAGAGGCGAAAGCAGAAAAATTACTCTTGGAGAACTGGCGGCCATGACTGGCGGCCGGGTCTGCGGCGATGAAAATGTCGTGTTGTCTAATGTCGCGCCGGTCGATAAGGCACTTCCTGGTGAACTGACGTTTTTGTCGGGCGCTAAGAATTATGCCACCCATCTTGAATCGGCAAAAACAACCCGTGCCGCCGCTCTTATCGCTCCAGAAGACGCCCCAGAACTGCCTTTGCCATCTCTTCGGCTGAAAAACCCTTACATGGGTCTGGTTAAAGCCCTGCAGTTTTTTTTCCCTGAAGAAAAGCCCGGTTACCTGATTCATCCGGCTGCCTTTGTCAGCGAAGATGCTGATGTGGCTGAAGATGCCATTGTTGGCCCGATGGCGGTAGTCGAAGCTGGCGCCTGCATTGGCTCCGGGGCCAGAATCTGTTCTCAGGCTTTCGTCGGCAGGGGTGCCCGGGTCGGCAGAAACTCGCTGATTCATCCCGGTGCCCGCATTCTGCACGGTTGTGAAGTCGGCGAAAACTGCATCATTCACGCCAATGCCGTGATCGGCAGCGATGGCTTCGGTTTTACCCTCGACAATGGTGTGCATATCAAAGTGCCGCAGGTCGGAAATGTCGTGGTCGAAGACAACGTCGAAATCGGCGCCTGCGTGACGGTTGATCGCGCCACAATGGAAACCACGCGCATTGGTGAAGGCAGCAAAATCGATAATATGGTGCACATCGCCCACAATGTCCAGATTGGCAAAAAGTGTGTTATTGTTGCCCAGGTAGGCATTTCGGGCAGTACTATTCTCGAAGATTATGTCACTCTCGCTGGTCAGGTGGGCACGGTTGGTCATGTCAGAGTTGGTAAGGGCGCAACGGTCGCAGCCAGAGGCGTAGTTACCGGTGATGTCGAACCTGGCAGTTTCGTTTCAGGGTTTCCCATCAAGCCGCACAGCGAGGAACGCAAGATTCTTGCGGCTCTGCGCAAGCTGCCTGACTTGCTGAAAAAGGTTCGGGACCTAGAAAAACAACTTGAAACAAAGGAATAGACTGATGCCACATAAAGCTTTGCGGGCATTTCTTCTGTTTGTTATGCTTGTTTTGAGCATGCAGCCAGTCGCCGCCGATACTGAAAGCCGTGTCAGATACATGGGCACCTCGATCTTCACGATGCCAACTGCCTATACCAGGTCTGCAGCCGCTTACATTAATGATGCCGGGCACTCGGCAATGATGGTTTCGCAGGAATTCATGAACAAATTTTTCGAAGTGTCGTTTCTGCGTCACCTCAATGGTTCAGAGAAGGGCAAAAACCCGCTGAGTGCCAAAATCAAGCTGCTTGAAGAAGGCGAGACTCTGCCTGCAGTTGTCTGGGGCGCTTCAGATATCAATACTCAGCTTGGTTCGAAAATTTTCTATTTCGCTACTTCAAAGACCATCGAGGCTTTCGGTGTAAATATTCATGGCGGTTTTTACAAGCACCCGGTTACTACCGACCGCAAATATTTCTATGGTTTTGAAAAAATGGTTTTTCCGCTGATCACCGTGGGCGCCGAGCGCAGTGACGATATCGACACCTTTGGCATCAAGCTCAGTCCATACCCGGGCGTGAGCCTCGAAATCGCTCAGCGTGATCGTCGCGAAGAAATGTATAATATTATTTACTTTCGCTCATTTTAAGGGAACATGAACTCAGACAGACAGCAGCATACAACAGCTACGCCCGTTCGTATCGAAGGCATCGGATTGCACACAGGCAAGCCGGTGCAGATGGAGTTTCTGCCTGCTGATGCCGGTACCGGCATTGTTTTTGTCAGAACCGATCTTGCCGGTGAGCCGCTTATCAGGGCCGAGCTGGCGAATGTGGTTTCAACCAACCGCGGCACCATAATCAGCGAGAATGGCGCTTCGGTCAATACGGTCGAGCATGTGCTTGCAGCTCTGCGCGGCAGCGGTGTCGATAATCTGGTTATCAGGATCTCGAACGAAGAACCGCCGGCCGGCGACGGCAGCTCACTCAGGTTTGTTGAACTGATACAGCAGGCTGGCCGGGTTCCCCAGGAAACTGAAAGAACCGACTGCCGTGTAAACGAGATTTTTTCGCTTGTCGAAGGCGACAAGAGCATGGTTTATCTGCCTTCTGACCGCTTCGAGGTTACCTATCATCTTGCTTACCGCGATAATATCATTCCGCCGCAGCATATTCACGTCGTTGTCGATGAACAGTCTTTCGTGACCAGAATTGGCCGGGCGCGCACCTTTGGCTTTGAGCACGAGTTTGAAATGCTTAAAAACAACAACCTTGCCCGCGGCGGCAGTCTCGAAAATGCCGTCGTCATAAATAATTCAGGCACTGTGATTAACCCTGAAGGCCTGCGCGAGGAACAGGAACTGATTTTGCACAAGGTTCTCGATCTGGTAGGCGATTTTTCGCTCATCGGCCGCCGGGTCAAAGGGCATATCATTGCCAGGCGAACTGGCCACAATTTCAACGTCAAGTTTGCCAGATTGCTGAATGAAAAATTTAATCAGTCTCTCACGAGAAAGGATTCAGATATGATGTACATTGAAGAAATCAAGAGCATTCTGCCGCATCGCTACCCGTTCCTGCTGATCGACAGAATTCTTTCCATCGTTCCTGGTGAATCGATCATTGGTATCAAGAACGTCACCGCCAACGAAGAATTTTTTAACGGCCACTTCCCCGGTAAACCAGTTATGCCCGGTGTTCTGATGGTCGAAGCCATGGCTCAGGTGGCCGGAGTGCTTTTTCTCTCTCAGCCCGAACACAAAGGCAAAACACCTTTCTTTTGCGGCATAGATAATGTCAGGTTCCGTCGGCCGGTCGTTCCCGGAGACCGTCTTGAATTCCATGCCAAAGTTCTCAAGGTGCGGGGCAATACCGGTAAGGTCGAAGCGGAAGCCAGAGTCGACGGCGAACTGGTCACCGGCGGCGAACTTATGTTTCAGCTCGTTTAAGCAAAAAGAGCAAGGAGTAGACACATGTCTGTTCACCCAACCGCGATAATCGCCCCAGGGGCGAAGTTACACCCTTCAGTCAAAGTGGGCCCTTTTGCCGTAATCGGGCCGGATGTGGAAATCGGTGAAAACACCGAGATTGGTGCCAGCTGTCATATCTATGGTCATACGACCATCGGGCGTGATAATGTTCTGCACCCGTCTGTGGTGATTGGCACGCCACCTCAGGATCTCAAATTCAAAGGCGAAAAAACCTTCGTAAAGATCGGTAATGGCAACCATTTCCGCGAATTCGTCACCATTCATCTTGCCGAAGGCGAAGGCAATTCGACGATTGTCGGCGACAACAACCTGCTGATGGCCTATGTTCATATAGCCCATAACTGCAAGGTTGGTAACAACATCATCATGTCGAACTGCACGACTCTTGCAGGTCATGTTGAAGTCGGCGACCGGGCAGTGCTCGGCGGTTTCACCGGTATTCATCAGTTCTGTAAAGTGGGCTGCATGGTCATGATCGGTGGGATGAGCAAAATCGTCAAAGACGTACCGCCTTTTATCAAGATCGACGGCAATCCGGCCAGAGTGGTTGGTCTGAACTCCGTCGGCCTCAAGCGCAACAACGTTTCGCGTGAGTCGATCGCCAGTATTCGCGAACTGTACAAAGTTTTCTTCCGTTCAGAAATGAACGTTTCACAAGTCATGGAAAAATGGTCAGAACTCGTTAAAGCCGATGACCCCCATGTAGCCATGTTTCACGACTTCGTTAAAAAGGCCAAACGTGGCGTTTACAAGCGCACCCGCCGTGGTGGTGCCGGAGCCAGCGAAGAGTAACATTCAGGTAATTTTCAGAAGCGGCTGTCAGATTGACAGCCGCTTCTGTTTTTATTCGCCGATGCTGGTTTTCACGTTTTTATCCTTTTTCAGTGTCTGAGAATACTGTAATGGTATAATAATTGTGAATGAGTTCTCTGCGATCAGTTAAACACACCCGCAGAGTTGGTCGGTCCGGAAAAACTTTCGGTCTGGGTCTGAATTGAGAGGACTGCAGTTGTTAAAGAGTATATTGAAGCGCTTTGTCGCGGTTTTTTTGCCTTTCAGGTGTCACGCCTGCAGCGAAGTAACTGACTTCGGGGTGGTGCTCTGTGACAGTTGTCTGACAAAACTCAGTGCCCTGATAGGCCCGCCACAGCTTGTCGAAGACGTGGTCTGCAGTTTTCCGGTCTATACTCTCAGCAGTTACGACAGTCTGATGAGCGACATCATCCGCATCGTTAAATATCGACCATCGCTGAAGCTGCTTATATTACTGGCAGAGCAGTGCCAGAAGCGCGGCAGACTGAAAACGCTCGTCGGCGTTGATGACATTCTGATTCCGGTGCCGATGCATTCAGACCGCCTGCTCAGGCGTGGCTTCAACCAGGCCGAACTGCTGGCCGAGAAATTCGCTTTTGCAGCCGGTTGCAAATTCAGCCCGGCCCTGGAACGTATCAGGGCAACCCGTCCACAGGCCGACTGTGACGAAAACGACCGGCAGAACAACCTCGAAGGTGCCTTTGCTGTAGGTCATGGCCTGATACTGGAGATGTTCGCGGGCCGACATCTGATTCTTGTCGATGACGTCGTCACAACGGGAAGCACTCTGCAGAAGTGTTGCGAAGCTCTGCAGCCGCTCAGGCCTGCGAAGGTTTCTGCCCTTGCTGTATCACATTCTTTCAGACGCACCGCACCGTAGCCCCGGAGAAAACCCATTAAATCAATGGATTCCGGGCCTGCGTCCGGAATAACTAATCAATGCCACCCTTTAAATCATATATGGCAGGGAGCCAGTTTAATTGAGAATCTAAAGTGTTTCAGCGGGTTCGTTCCGTGTAAAAGCCTTGTCGGGAGCTGTTTTTTAACCGCAGATTTTCAGCTGCCACCTGCAATGATCAGGCGGAAAATAAGTTGGCCTGTTTCTTAAAAGCTGCCGATGTGGGTTTGACTTTGTGGCGGGCTCAGGTTAAAATATGCTGTAATTTAGCTAAATGAACCTGCCTGTTCGTCCGATATTCAACCTTGGAGGCGTCCTCCGCTAACGAGAGACACAACAGGGGGAAGACGTTCAGGGAGTCAGGAGGAACCATGAAGGTTTCCAATGTAAATGTAACTAGAATCTATCAGGACCAGGTAAAGAAGGCTCAGACCGCGAAGCCGGACGGTGAATTCAACAAGCTGATGCAGAATTCAACCGGCAAAGCCGACAGCGCGGCCAGAACTTTCCATCCGCCGAGTGGCGTGAACCCGAATAACCCCGTGCTTTCAGGGGCTCCGGTCGCCGAGGCTGATCCGGTCGAGACCGTCAAGTTCGCAGCTGAAGTGGTTGCCAGCGAGCCTGATGTCAGATCCGAGAAGGTTGACCGCATCAAGAGGCTTTTCGACGCCGGGCAGTACAATGTTTCGGCTGAAAAAGTCGCCAATGCTCTCTACGCTTCAGGAGTTATCACCAGCTCCTGGGAAGGCTGAAACCCCGGTTGAATCCCAAAGTTGAAGAACTGAAAGAAATACTTGGCGAAGAGCTGAGTATTTACCGTAAACTTCTGCAGCATGCCGGCGACAAACGCAAACTGCTGCTCGAAAAGTTCTCGACTGACCTTCAGACCATTGTTAACCAGGAAGAGATACTGGTTCAGAGGCTGATTGAACTCGAACCCCGCCGCCGCGAATGTGTCGCGGCGATTGCCGACACTGCCGATGCGAATCTTGACACTGCGGTCGAAAAGATTTCTGAAGCAGACGGCAAGTCTGATGTCTGGATGGTCGGCAGCCAGCTGCGCGATGTCGTTAATGAAATCAAGACAGTTAACGAAGAAAACCAGCGTCTGATCGAACAGGCTCTCGAATTGACACAATACTCGGTCAAGCTCATTACCAGAGCACCGGCCGATGTAACTTATGGTCCGGCGGGTAAAAAGCCCGGGCAGAGGGTTGGGCCGGCACTCATCGACCGCAAGGCCTGAGAACCCCTTAAAACAGAAATCTTCTCGCAGGCGCGAAGCAGAAATGCCTCGGCTTGTGAGAAGATTTTTATTTGTACTAATGTAAAGCCTCCAGATCGCCGATAGAGATTATAGGGAAAAATATATTTCCCCGATGGCAATAAAAAAAGTGCCATGTAATAAGGAGGCCGGCGATGGCTGGAACATTTTTTGGTCTGCAGATTGGCAGAAGCGGTATCTATACGCAGCGAAAGGCGATGGAAACGACATCGCACAACATTGCCAACGCCAATACCGAAGGTTACTCACGGCAAAATGCGGTGATTGCGGCCAATAAGCCGTATATGATTACCAGCCTGCACACTCCGGTGGCAACGGCACAGGTCGGCAGTGGGTCTGCGGTTACCATGATTCAGCAGTTCCGTGATGAGTTCATCGACGCCAAGATAACCAAAGAAACTTCAACCCTCGAATGGAAAACTGCTGCTGACGACCTCATGAAGCAGATCGAGGCAATTGTCAACGAGCCCGGCACTGCCACCATTCGTGATGAGCTCGATAAATACTGGGCGGCCTGGCAGGATCTTGCCAACGACGCTTCTAACAGTTCGCTGCGCCGCAATCTGGTTGAACAGACTGAATCGCTGGTTGGCATTTTCTCCGATATAGACAATCAGTTGCGGCGGCTGCAGGGCTCGCCGACCTGGTGCTCGCAGGGCAGTATTGAAAATCAGATTCAGGACACCGTCAAAGAAATCAACAGTATTGCCACGACCATTGCCAACCTGAATGAGCAGATCGGGCGCTCTGAAACCTCCGGCAATGTGGCAAATGACCTGCGCGATCAGCGTCAGAAAGCTCTTGAAGATCTCGCCGGCCTGGTAAATGTCGATGCCTTCTATAACCAGAAGGGTGAACTGACCGTCAACTGCGGAGCTCACACTCTGGTGCAACACAATATTTTCAGAGAACTCAATATCAGTGTTAAAGATGGTGAATCTTTCAGTACTGTCGCTGGCAGCAATGGCTATCCTGAATTTTCCGACAACACCGATGTCGCTTCTGCCGTTATCACTCATACAGTTGACCAGCGCAATATCACGCTTACGGTTTCGTCGGTTGCTCAGGCCCATTCACAGTATTCCTTTCTGACCTTTCACCCCCTGACCGGGCCTCTGTCTAACTTTGGCATAACCAGCGGCAGCTTCAACGTCAACGGTCGCGAATTCTTTCTCGATGCAGAAAAGACGACGATGCGCGATCTGTCTCAGATGCTCGATTCTGCCAACCTCAATATTAAAGCTTCGATTAATGAATCGGGCCAGCTGGTTCTCAATTCAAGCCAGACGGGTACTGATTATGCGATTAAAACCTCTGATGGCACCAGCAATCTCTTTACCGTTCTGAATCTGCAGACCGATAAGGCAGCCCGCGATGCTCGCTTCAGCTTCGGCGATCAGGAATTCGTTTCTTCAAAGAACGATGTTGCCGGGGCGCTCGATGGCGTTACACTGCTGATCCGCGACACCGGTGTGGCCAATCTTGATCTGAGGCCGGTAGTGACCAGCGGTAAGCTCAAGGGGCTGCTTCAGGTAAGAGACGGCGCTCTGCAGACTGCTATCGACGACCTTAACAAGCTGGCATACACTATTGCGGTCGAAACCAACCAGGTTCACCGCAACGGCTATGGCCTCGACGGCGTTACCGGCCGCAATTTCTTCAAGCCGCTGGAGTATGTCGACGCTGATAACCCTTATAAAAATGCGATTCAGAACCTTGCTCTCGAAGATCACATCAAGGCAAATCTGAACAGCATTGCCGCTGCCGGCGGCACCATCGAAAATGCCACCGACAGATTGAGAACTTTCAATGGGGTGGGCGACGGCTCCAACGCCATTGCCATTGCGCAGTTGAAGCAGAAGAATTTTTTCAATGACGGGCAGTCTTCTTTCAATGATTTTTATAACGAGATCGTTACCGAAGTTGCCTCGAAAAGCAAAAAATTTGAAACCGAAAAGAGCTACAGCAGCAGCCTGTTGACGCAGCTCGATGCGAAAAGGGCAGAACTTTCGGGCGTTTCACTCGACGAAGAACTGGCGAATCTGATTCGCTTTCAGCACGCCTATAATGCGGCTGCCAAGGTAATCACCACGGTTGATGAGATGCTCGACAAAATAATCAATGGCATGATCTGAGCCACGGATAAACACAGATAAACACAGATAAACACGGATAAACGCGGACTAAAAAATAATAAGGCAGCAGGCCCGATAAAGATAAACGGGCGCAAACAAGGAGACAGGCAAAATGCGGATAACAAATCAATGGATAGTAAACTCGTTTATTAACCAGGTTAATCGCAACAACACCGATTTGAGCGATATGCAGATCAAGGTGAGTTCTGGCAAAAAGTACATTCGTGCTTCAGAAAACCCGGTTGACAACGCTCTCGGCATGCAGAACAAGGTCGAGATCAATGAAAACAACCAGTTTATCCGCAATATCGACAACGCCAAAGACTGGTATAACAACACCGATGGCGCCATGACCACTATCGAAACCGCCATTCAGAGAGTGCGCGAACTCGCGGTTCAGGGTGCCAACGACACTCTGGTGCAGCAGGACCGTGATGCGATTGCCAAGGAAATCGACGAGCTGCTGCTGCACATTATCGATGTCGGCAACACTCAGGTTGCCGGCGAATACATCTTTGCCGGACACGATGTCAATAACCGCCCTTTTTCTGCCATTACCGGTCAGACTCCCGGTTACAACAAAGGTGTGGTGACCTATTCGCTCGCCGAAAATCGCGGTGATGTCAACAAGAACAGTCCGCTTGATATTATATTTGGCGGTGACAGCAAGAGAATTTCTGCCGAAATCGAGCGTGGCACCGTCATTGAAAAGAGTATCAACGGTCTCGAACTGTTTTATGGCAGTGAGCCGATATCGCCGACTCCGACGTTCACCTATACTTTGCCGCCGCTCGAAAAAAGCCTGCCGCTCTCGGCTCTCAATTCCGGCAATGGCGTTCAGGAAGGCATCATCATTATTACCGACCACGCCGGCGTCGACCACAAGATCGATCTGGGTGATGCGCACCGGCTCGACGACGTAATCGGCATGATCAACGCCACCGGTTCATTTGAAGCCGGTCTTGAAGAGGTTCCCTCTGATACCGCGGTTTCGCTTGGTATCTATCGCAATGCCGGTTATAGCAATCTTCTGGTCGGCCTTTCAGACCCGAAGATGCTCTCAGAATTCACCAATCTTTCTGATCTGAATGGTGGTCTCGGCCTTTCAGACGGTTATCTCAACATCAATACCCGTGATGGCCGCAATCATCGTGTCGACGTTTCGGGCGCCAGTACGGTGGCTGATGTCATTTCCCGCATTAATTCGGTAGAAGGCGGCGCCGCCCTTTCCGCCAAATTCGACATGATTCACAAGAGACTCGAAATAGAAGATTTAACGGGCGGGCAGGGCGAATTTTCGATCACTTCTACACGCACCCAGCTTTATGTTAAAGATCTGCCGCCGCATGTCGCCTCTGATATTGGCCTGCTGCGCAACGTCGGTGCCGGAAACCAGATTTTTTCGACCTACGACCCCGATATCGACTCGCAGGCTTCGCCGCTGTCGTTCGCCAATGGCGGCAAGGGAGTTGAAAGAGGCTATCTTACCATTACCGGTCATGATGGTGTGGCAACCGTGCCGCCGGTCGACCTGACCGCCGTTACAACTCCTCTGGACGTGGTCAATGCCATTAACGCCGCTACCGGCGGGCGGCAGACCGCGACCTTCGATTCGACAAGCAAAAGAATACTTATTACCGACAACACGGTTGGTACCGAAGATTTCAGAGTTGAAGAATATTTTGGCGGTGGGCCGGTCGCGATTCGTGACGTTACCACGGTAACCAAAAATCTCGGTCTGCTGAAAACTTCAAAGGGCAACACCATCGTCGGTGATTCACTGGTTTCTGCCGGCCCGCCGCTGACCGAAGCCAGCCTGCTTTCTGATATCGTGCCACCGCCGGAAAAAGGCTTTATGGTGCTGCGTGGCGCAGATAAACAGCCGGTTCAGGTTGACCTGACCGGAGCCAACACTATTCAGGACATTCTTGATGGCATCAACAACACCGGCAAGTTCAACGCGATCTGGGAAAGCGCCGAGCAGCGCTTTGTCGTTTCCGACCCGATGGCTGTGGGCGGCAATTACGGCATTACCATCGAAGAAGTCACCAACACCGGTCGCGACCTGGGTTTTGTCGAAGGCACCAGCAATCATGTGCCGGGCATCATTACCGGGTCGCCGATCAAGGTTGCTTCGCTGCCGACCATGGTTGGCTCGGTCGATCTCAACCCGCGGGTGACCAACGAAACCGAGCTGCAGTCACTCAACTCAACCAGGGCTTCAAACCCCGGTGTTAACCTAGGTTATATCCGCATTACCGATAAGGCCGGCCGCTTTGCCGCGATCGACCTGCGCGGTTCGCAGACGATCAAGGACGTTCTCGACAAGATCAATAACCCGGCCAACGGTATTTATGTCGAGGCCCGCCTGAATAAAGACGGCAACGGTATCGAAATTATCGACAAAAACCACGGTGCCAGTGGCAAGCTTGAAATTATCGATGTCGACAGCACTTCTGCCTTTGATCTCGGCATCTCAGGCCGCACTGTCGACCATGTGCTGACTGGCAAAGACCTTGATCCGGCACTGACCATGAGCACCGCCATTACCTCTCTTGGCAATGGCGCTATTCCGATGGGCAAGGTTTATGTGCAGAGTGGCGGTTTTTCTGGCGAGATCGACCTCACCGGCGCTCGAACCGTTGGCGATATTATCGACAAGCTTTCGAATACCGATTCCAACTTCAATCTGCAGGCCTGGATCTCTGAAGACGGCAAGCGTCTCAATCTGACCAACACCAAAGGCGAGGCCTACATCAAGGTGCGCGATGTCAGCGGTCAGAGCAGCGGCACCGCCTCTGGCCTTGGCCTGGGGAATACGCCTTCGATTTTCACTACGCTCATCGATCTGCGCGATAACCTGTTGCGCAACGATTCCAAAGCCATTTCTGAGGTCAGTATTGCGAAGATCGATGAAGACCTCAAACGGGTCCTGAATCTGCACGCCGAAGTCGGCAGTAAAACGAATCGCGTCGATGCCGCGAGAGAAAAACAACAAAATATTAATTTAAACCTAAAGAAAATGCTCTCATCTGTCGAGAATATAGATATGGCAGAAGCTATTATCAGGATGACGGAACTTGAGACTGCCTACCAGGCCGCTCTTCAGACTGGAGCAAAGGTGTTGCAGACAACTTTGATGGATTTTCTCAGATAAGTGAAGGAACGACGCAAGGTATGAAGATTTCCACTTCGAGATTTGGAAAAATTGACATTTGCAAAGATGAGATCATCACCTTTGAGGAAGGCCTGCTCGGATTTGGGGACTACCATCAGTATGTGATTCTCAACACCGAAGACGGCAGTCCGTTTCGCTGGCTTCAATGCGTAGATGATGGCAATCTTGCATTCGTCATCATCGAGCCATTGAGTTTCATGTTCGAATATGACGTGGAAATCACTGACTCGGATCAGTCATTTGTCGGTCTGACCAGGGCCGAAGACGTGGTTCTGTATGTAATTGTGTCGATTCCGGCCAATCCCAGCGATATGACTGCAAACCTGCAGGGACCGCTGGTGATCAATGCCGCGAACCGCAAAGGCAGACAGATCATTTCGAGTAACAGTCGCCATTCGGTCAAGGTGCGAATCCTCGACGAAATGGAGAGGCGCGCTGCCAAGCTGAAAGAGGTTAACGACTCTCTCACCCCCGATAAAAAGGAGGGCGAGAGCTGATGCTGGTACTTACCCGCAAGATTAACGAAAAGATCATCATTGGTGATGATGTCGAGATTGTTCTCGTGGATATTGGCAAAGATCAGGTGAAAATCGGGATCAATGCCCCCAGATCGGTGAAAGTTCATCGCTGGGAAGTTTACGAAGAAATTCAGAAAGAAAACCGCGAAGCCGCCAAGATCACGTCTCTTGATCCGCTCAAGAGCCTTCCGGTGGATATTCTGAATAAATTCGGAAAAAAAGAAAACAAAGCAAAAAAGTAAGAAAACACGAGAAAAATGAAGAATAAGGAATTAAATTGGCTAAAATCATCTTAGTTCGGGTTAATGTTCCATAACCTCGGATTCCGATGATATGTGTAGATGGGGAAAAAAGAAGCTTCGAAGCTAAAACGGATTGAACCCCCTAAAGTCATGGAGGCAAACCTATGGCCCTGCGTATTAACACAAATGTTACTGCTCTGAACGCTCACAGTAACCTGGTAAAGAACGACACCAGGTTGTCGAGTTCAATCGAGCGCCTGTCATCAGGCCTGAGAATCAACCGCGCGTCAGATGACGCAGCTGGCTTGACTATCTCTGAAAAGCTTCGCACTCAGGTGCGTGGTATCAACCGGGCCATCATGAATGTCCAGGATGGTATCAGTCTTATTCAGACTGCCGAAGGCGCATTGAACGAAATCCACAGCATGCTGCAGCGCATGCGTGAGCTGGCCCTTCAGTCAGGGAACGACACTCTCACCAGCACTGACCGTCTTGAAATTCAGAAGGAAATTGCGCAGCTGAAAGAAGACATCAACCGCATTTCCTACGGTACTGAATTCAACACCCGCAAGCTGCTTGACGGTTCTGGAACAGCCGTCATTTCAACCAGCGACCCCAAGAACCTTGACGGCGTGGTTACCGGTGAAATCCTTACATTTTCAGACTTTTCTGTAGTTGTATGGCCGAAGTCCGAGTATATTCCCGGCATCGGTTACAAAACCTATTCTGGTACAGCCGAGCAGCAGCGCTCTGCCATTTTCGTCAAAACTGACGGCAGCGTTGCTTCATCCTCTACCACCCTGCAGTCTTTGGCCAACATGGTCGACAAGAATGGTCACTTCATTCTCGACCTGCCCCAGACTCTTTATCTTCAGGGTGACAACAGTCAGGGCGAAATCGTGGTCAGCAAAGACCTTACCCTTGGCCAGTTAACCGAACGCATTCAGGCCTCCATGACTGAAGATCAGCTTGGCGATGGTCTGCATTTCGACGGTTCAAAAGCACTTTTCATGACCTACGGCGAAAGCAATGGTCAGATTCAGGTAACCTCTGGCCGCAACGGTGAACTTGGCCGCATTAACTTCACCGGTGAAGAAAGCCTGGTTAAAGCTCTCGGTTTCCAGACCGTAATTCCTGCTGAAGACCCGGTTTATTCAATTGCAGTCACCAACCTCGGTGTGCCGTTTGGTGAACGCGAAACTCTGACCACGCAGATTGCCGGTCATCGTGCCATGGGCCTTATCGAAGGTATCGATCTGATGTTCGAGCCTCCGATGGCAGCTTACGCTCAGACCACCTCTGCTCAGCTCGGCATTTCACTGCCGACTGCCGTCACCTTCGACGTTAATGACTCGGTAAGTGCCAACGGCACCGCTGCAGTGAACATCACTATTGCCAGCGGTAACTGGAGCATGTCACAGGTCGTTTCAATCATGAATGAACAGCTCGCCGCTGTTTCAAGCATGGTTACCGCCAGACTCAACGATTCTTACGCGATCGAACTCACTACCAAGAATACCGGTTCGGCTGCCTACGTCGAAATTACCAATGCCTCTACCAACCCGCTGGGTATCGCCAATGGCCGCTACAGCGGCACCGGTGGCAACCCCGGTCTGGCAACCGGCTACGATATCATCGATTCTTACGATTTCTCACAGGCCGGCACCACAATGCAGTTCTCGATTATCGACAGTCACTCAAGCACTGCCAGTGGGACCATCATCAACCTCACCGGTAACTATACCGCTGGCGGCCTGAACTCACTTGTCGATGCCATCAATATGCAGATTGGCGTAAATGGTCTGCTGGTTGTGGCTGAGAACAAGAATGGCACACTTGCCTTCAGATCTCTCGAAACTGGTGTTCAGTCTAACTTCAGCATCAACGACACCGGTGCCGGCGGTCAGGGTATCGCTACCGGCCTCAAGATGCATCAGCAGACTACCATTTCCGGCTTTGACGGCAATAAAGCGGTGCAGAACTTCGCTTATGATCAGGCTTCGACTCAGTATGGCTATGTGGTGATCGAACAGACCGCCTCTGCCGGTGTCGACAATCTGTCGTTCTACGTCGCCGATCTCGATGGTAACGGTATGAGTATCGTTTTCCCGGCTCAGTCAGCCGGGTCTTCCTTCCGCACCATTACCTCAATTGCCAATCTTATCAACGAGCAGGCTACTATCAACGGTGTTCAGGTTGCCGCCGAAATCTTTACCGGCAACCAGACTCTCAAGATTTTCTCGACCATACCAGGCAAAGAAGGCAAAGTGGTCTTCGCCGAATGGGGCAGCCCCGATTCACTGAATACGCTGAAGTCGATGTTCAATATCGACCCGGTGGCTTATCAGAACGGTGTTGGTAACTATGCCTACACGATGCATGTTAAAGACACTTCGGTTCAGTTCCAGATTGGCCCGAACCAGGGTCATACTGCAAAAGCCAATATCATCAGAACCGATGTGAAGGCTCTGGGCATCGAAGATCTCGACCTGACAACCGTTAAATCTTCAGAGATTGCCATCGGCCTGATCGACAAGGCTCTGCAGCGTATCTCCTCTGAACGTGCCAAACTCGGCGCTATCGAAAACCGCATGACCTACACCAACAACAGCTTGCGTGTGGCTCTGCAGAATATGACCGCCTCTGAATCACGCATCAGAGACGTCGACATGGCTGCCGAAGTCATCGAAATGACCCAGTCGCAGATTCTGCAGCAGGCCAGCAATGCCATGGTCGGCCAGGCTAACGTATCTGCCCAGTCGGTCCTCGATCTCCTCAGGTAATTCAACTTCTCTCTCTTCCCTTAATACATAGGTTTGCAATGGGCCGCCCGTCGGGCGGCCTTTTTTTTGTATCTTGGTTTCGCATGGTTGCGAAAAGTTTCAGACGTATGTTGCGCAACTTGCGTTATATTGACCCGAAATGCGGTTAATAGTCGCCAGAAAGCCTGTGTTTATAGGATTTCTGGGTGTTGGCATCATTGTTGCTGTATTTGTGCCAGATTTAACAAAACTGGAGGTTATTTAATTATGAGTAACAATGTTGAGAAGCTCAATTCACAGAATTTTTCTGAATTTACCGGTTCTGGCACTGTTCTGGTCGACTTCTGGGCGCCATGGTGTGGGCCGTGCCAGATGCAGTTGCCGATTCTCGATGCGGTTGTCAGAAAAGTGAGCGGCCAGGCAAAGGTTGGCAAGCTGAATGTTGAAGAAAGCCCCGATATCGCATCAAAATTCAGCATTTTCAGTATTCCGACTCTGATTGTGTTTAAAAATGGCCAGCCCGAAAAGGTTTTTCAGGGTGTACAGACTGAAGACACTCTTGTTAAAGCACTGAGCTGAAGGAGAGAATCATGAAAATACTTATCGTTGGCGGTGTGGCCGGTGGTGCGAGTGCTGCTGCCAGAGCCCGCAGACTTGACGAAAAAGCCGAAATTATACTGTTTGAGCGTGGCGAGCATATTTCATTTGCCAACTGTGGCCTGCCTTACCATATCGGTGCCATAATTGAAGAGCGCGACAAGCTTCTGGTAACGACACCTGAGATAATGAACGAAAAATTTGCCATCGATGTCAGAGTGCGCAATGAGGTTCTCAGCGTCGATCGCGGTAAAAAGACCGTTCAGGTGCACAATCTGGCGACCGGAAAAGAGTACTCTGAGTCTTATGACTATCTGATTCTCAGCCCGGGTGCCTCAGCGGTCAGACCGCCTATCAATGGCATCGACCTCCCCGGAATCTATACTCTTCGCAATCTTGAAGATACTGATCGCATAAAATCAGCTATTGCTGGCAAAAAGTCTGCCGTGGTCGTTGGCGGTGGTTATATCGGCCTTGAAATGGCTGAATCCCTGCGACATGCTGGCATGAGTGTTACGCTGGTCGAACTGGCAGAGCAGGTTATGGGGCCGGCTGATCCGGAAATGGCAGCGATGCTGCACACCGAAATCCGCATGAGTGGTGTTGATCTGAAGCTGGGCCAGTCAGTTACCAGCTTTGAAAATGCAGAACAGCAGTTGCGGGTAATTCTTAGTTCCGGCAGCAAGGTTAATGCCGACGTGGTTATTATGGCTATCGGCGTCAGGCCTGAGAACAAACTCGCTAAAGACGCCGGCCTCGAACTCGGGGTAACCGGTGGTATCAAGGTTAACCGGCACATGCAGACCAGCGATAAAGCAGTTTACGCGGTCGGCGATGCGGTCGAAGTAACCGATCTGATGACCGGCAAGCCGGCTTTGATTCCTCTTGCCGGCCCGGCAAATCGTCAGGGACGCATTGCAGTCGACAATATTTTTGGTCTTGAACGCGAATACCGCGATACCCAGGGCTCAGCCGTCTGTAAGGTTTTTGATCTGACCTTTGCGATGACCGGCTTGAGTGAAAAGCAGGCGAAAAAGCATGCGATAAGGTATGACAAGGTTTATGTTCACCCCTCGAACCACGCTTCATACTATCCCGGTGCCACGTCGATCAGCATGAAAATGATATATGATCCCGACACCGGCCGGGTGCTCGGAGCCCAGGCTGTCGGCATGGACGGGGTCGAAAAGCGTATTGACGTTATGGCTGTCGCAATACGGGCCGGCATGAATGTTTACGACCTTGAAGAAATGGAACTCTGCTACGCCCCTCCATACGGCTCTGCCAAAGACCCGGTTAACTACGCCGGTTTCGTTGCCGCAAATATTTTGCGCGGCCATGGCCGGCACTTTCATGTGGCTGATATTGCCGGTTTGAGGCCTGACCAGAAACTGCTCGATGTCAGAACCCGCGAAGAAGTTCTTGCCGGTGCGATTCCGGGCTCATTCAATATTCCGCTGCATGAAATCCGCTCCAGACTTGCAGAACTTGACCCGCAAAAGGAGTATATGATCTATTGCCAGGCAGGGTTGCGGGGCTATCTTGTCTATCGCATTCTTACCCAGCGTGGTTTTAAAGCCAGTAACCTCGATGGCGGTTACAAGACTTACTGTATGGTTAATCAGAATGCCTCTTATGACAAGTCGCAGATGACCGATGACGCCGGTGGCGAAGGCGAAAACACCGGGGAAGATGCCGCACCGGTCGCTGCTGTTGTAAAAAAGCTCGACGTCTGCGGTTTACAGTGCCCGGGCCCGATCTCGCAGCTTCGCACTGCCGTTGAATCGATCGAAAAGGGGCAGGCGGTCGAAATCATTTCTACTGATGCGGGTTTTGCCGCTGACGTGCCGGCCTGGTGCCGCTCGACCGGTAATGAATGTGTTGGCGTCGAGAAAATTGCCGGCGGGAAGTTCAAAGCCACCGTCAAAAAAGTTGGCAAGCTCGCCTGCACGCCGCTTACCAGTTGTCATAAACAGATGACCAATGTAATTTTCAGCAACGATCTCGACAAGGCCATGGCAGCTCTTATCATTGCCAATGGCGCCGCTGCTGCCGGTTATAAAACGACCCTGTTTTTCACCTTCTGGGGCTTGAGTATTTTGCGTCGTCAGCCTGACAAGCCTTTGAGCAAGGGCGTAATGGAAACCATGTTCGGAATGATGCTGCCGAAAGACATCAATGGTCTAAAGCTCTCGAAGATGAATATGGGTGGCATGGGGACGATGATGATGCATAAGGTGATGGACAGCAAACACGTGACTCCATTGCACGAACTTCTGAAACAGGCGGTTGCCAACGGTGTCAAGCTGGTTGCCTGTTCGATGAGCATGGATGTCATGGGAATCGACCAGAGTGAACTTATCGATGGCGTAGAAATTGCTGGGGTTGCCAAATATATTGAGGAATTGTCTAACAGTTCTGCCGGGTTGTTCATTTGATTTTGTAAAACTCTCTCTCTACGTTATAATTTCCAGGTCGTACCCGATCTGGAAATTTTTTTTATTTTTTTAAAAAAGTTGAAAATGAGATGTTTTTATGTGATAACGTAAGCAAACGCGAATAAAATTCTGAAAATCAGAATTAACCTCTAAAAATCCGGCGAAATAATGAGCAGCAAAATGTCGATAGTCCTAATAGAAAGGCGAAAATAGGCCTTTTTGACAGCAGACCGGAAAGGAGGGCAATGAAAGTCCTGATAATTAGAGAACGCGTTTAAAGGGACCTGAAATCTAAGGAGTTCGGCACAAGGAAGTGCTGAAAGACGAAAATTCAAGGAGGAATTTTTATGTCGCTACGAATCAATCAGAACGTTCTTTCAATCAAAACCTATTCAAATCTTACTCAGACCAACTCCAGGCTCGAAAAGTCAATTCAGAAGCTGAGTTCTGGTATGAGAATCAACTCAGCCGCCGACGATGCCGCCGGTCTTGCTATCAGTGAAAAGATGCGTCGTCAGGTCAGAGGCCTGAATCGTGCCGTATTGAACGCCCAGGACGGTATTTCAATGATTCAGACTGCCGAAGGTGCTCTCAACGAATCACAGAGCATCGTTCAGAGAATGCGTGAGCTTGCTATTCAGGCTTCGAACGATACCCTTACCGGTAATGACCGCCTCGAAATCCAGAAAGAAGTTAATCAGCTTCGCTCTGAAATTGACAGAATCTCTCAGAACACCGAATTCAACACCAAAAAACTTCTCAACGGCAGTCAGTCTGCTCTGATCAGTTCGACTTCAAAATTTGTCAGTGGCATCGTTACTGGCAACGCCGATGGTGGTGGTGATTACAATGTCAGTATCGCTCTGATCAGCGGTGGTATCTCGCAGATGCAGCGCAGCCAGGTTTTCACCGACAAGAATACTGGTGAACTCGCTGATGGCAGCACCAAGCTTCAGGATATTTCGCAGTTCTATGACAGCAACGGTAGTTTCTCGCTCAGCTCACCGCAGCAGCTGACCCTTACCGGTAACTCAGAAGACGCTCTCATTACCATCGACGCTCAGATGAGCCTTAATGAGCTTGCTGCTGCAATTCAGCAGGCTCTCACCAGTGAAGCCGGTCTTGGTATCCGCAATTCAAATGCCGGCGTCGTCGGAACAGCCATTTCCGGTATCTCCGGTATCGGTGGCTACATCCAGCTCGCTTCCGGTTCTGTCGGCGATCAGGGTGATTTCTCGATCTCCGGTCCGCAGTCGGTTGTCGATGCTCTCGGTTTCGCCGAAACCAGAAAGTCTGAAAACAACCTGGTACAGCTGACTCTCACCGATGGAATGGGCAACGTCAGCAATGTCAGAACCAGCAGTGACCGCGCTAGTGGCCTGCTTGGCGGCATCGATCTGCACTTCACCTCTCAGGCCGCCCAGATTGCCGGTAATGGAGGGATTGTAGAAGGCCTGAGACTTACTGCAAACCAGGCTTTTACCGTTTCTGCCGGTGGCGCCTCTCTGGCGATCTCTGTTGTGGCAGGTGACTGGTCAATGGAAGGTATTGCCAGAAGTATCAATGATCAGATCTCCGCTGCCGGCACTATGGATGGCTTGTCTGCTTCTGTAGTCGACGGGCAGATTCGTATCGCTTACGAACCGCCTACTGCAACCAGCAACTCCACTATCACCATCGCCGGTGCGACTGCTGATGAGCTGGGTATTGTCAACCAGCAGAAGAGCGGCTTCGTTGAAGGTGATAAGGATGCCTCGAAAGAGATCAGCGGTTTCAGTCTTTATCATACTACGACCGGTACTCTGGTCACTTTCACTCTTACCGATGATGACGGTGACTCAAGCGCTATTACCGCCTACACCACCGCAAATACGCCCCAGACTGCTGACCTTGTAGAAATCAACGCCTTTATCGCATCGGCCAACGCTCAGCTTAATACCGATGATGTTCAGGCCAGAATCGATGCTGTAAACGGCTCACTTGCCTTTACCTCAACCCGTGTCGGTCAGGAAAACAAAGATACCGGAGCAGTTAAAAGTCTGGTAACTCTCGCTGTCAGTGATGCTGACGCCCGCAACACCTTTGGTCTTACCAATGGTACCGCCAAGGGTACTGGTGATACCAACTTCAGAATCCATGTCGTCGACAACAAGCCGCAGTTCCAGATTGGTGCCGATCAGGGCCAGAGTATGCAGATCTCCATGGGTGACATGTCGAGCCGCGCTCTTGGTATCGATAAGCTCGATATGACCAGCGTGGAAGGTGCTCAGGCATCTCTTGCCAAACTGAACAAAGCTCTCGACACCATCTCAACAGAACGCTCTAAACTGGGTTCTTTCCAGAACCGCCTGGAATACTCGATCAACAACCTGCGCAATACTGCCAGCAATCTGACCTCTGCCGAATCGCGCATCAGAGATGCCGACATCGCTCAGGAAATGATTGAATTCACCCGCAACCAGATTGTTTCTCAGTCAGGCACCGCAATGCTGGCTCAGGCCAATATGGTTCCGCAGAGTGTTCTCTCGCTGCTCGGTCAGTAAGGTTTAATCGGGCGATTTAAAATTTTCGCCATCGAAAGCGTTGCTTTCGATGGCGGATTTTTTTTTGCAAAAAAACATTAAACGAATTCAAAAAGTTGTCGAAAGGGTGTCAGTAACGAGTTGATCACACACAGGGAAGTAGTGTGAGCATGATTCATGGAGGAATCAACATGCTGATACCGTTTGGACTTTTTCTGCGCCTCAGACGTAACCGCAAGCCTGGCGGTCTGGTTCGTTTTTTAATCGACCAGCTGCATGCCTGGCAAAGGTCGCTGGCATCATTCTTTGCCTTCGTAAGCGGTTTCGTCACCTCAATTACCCCGGCATTGTCTTCTGGTCGTGGTTTTAGCTGTTTGAAAAAATAGTTTAAAAAACCGCTTGACCAGAATTCGTTTCTTAATACTTTCTCACCCTGTCGCAAGGATGCGGCAAAATTTTCAAACTGATTCACGGAGGAATCAATTATGTCATTACGCATTAATCAGAATGTAGTCGCACTTTCCACTTACGGTCACGTAAACAACACCGCCGGCCGTCTCGAAAAATCGATCGAGAAACTCAGTTCCGGCATGAGAATCAACAGAGCCTCTGATGATGCCGCAGGTCTGGCTATCAGCGAAAAAATGCGCCGTCAGATTCGTGGTCTTAACCGGGCTGTTTTAAATGCCCAGGATGGTATCTCGATGGTGCAGACCGCAGAAGGCGCCATGAATGAATCACACAGCATTCTTCATCGCATGCGCGAACTTGCCATCCAGTCCTCGAATGACACTCTTACCAGCAATGACCGCCTCGAAATTCAGAAAGAAGTAATTCAGCTTCGCGACGACCTCGATCGCATTGCCCGCAATACTGAATTCAATACGAAAAAGCTGCTCGATGGCAGCCAGACAGCTCTGATCAGCGCCAGTTCAGCTTCGGTGAATGGTATCGTTACTGGCAACCCGTCTCAGGCAGGTGGCGATTACACTGTCAGTCTGGCGCTTCTGCATGCCGGCATCTCTGAGATGCAGCGCTCGCAGATTTTCACACTTAACGATGGCTCTGGGCAGCTGGCCGACGGCAACACCCAGTTACAGAGCATTGCGCAATTTTACAATGCTAATGGTGTGTTCGTTCTCGATACTCCGATAAGCCTTGCTTTGAATGGCAATGCCAAAAGCACGGGCATAACTCTCGATGCCCAGATGACTCTTGATAACCTTGCTGCCGCTTTTCAAAACGCCATCAACAGCGAAAGCGGCCTTGATATTAAAAACAGTAGAACCGCAACGGTAAATACTGCTCAAACACAGATTGCCGGCCTCGGTGGCTATCTCGAGCTGGTTTCGGGCAGTATCGGTGAGCCGGGCACCCTGTCTGTGTGCGGTGATCAGGCAGTAATTGATGCCCTGGGCTTTACCGTAACCCGCCAGGCCGAAAATAATAGAACCGAAGTTACTCTCAGAGACAGTTTTGGTAATGTCAGAACTGTAAGAACCGAGACTGACCGGGCCTTTGGTCTGCTTGAGGGTATTGATGTGCAGTTTAATTCTCAGGCAGCTCAGGTGGCTGGTACACAGGGCCTCGAGCAGGGGCTGCGCCTTGACGTTGATTCTACCTTTGTAATCAGTGCTGCCAATCTTGAAGTTACGGTTGAACTCAATGCCGGCCTCTGGGGCATGGAAGCAATCGCCAGACAGGTGAATGCCGAGATCGAGGCTGCCGGCGTCGACGGCTTGAGCTCTTCAATTGTTGAAGGCCAGTTGCGACTCAGCTATGAAAGACCGATTTCGGCCTCATCAACTATACCCAATACCGTTGCTGTCGCTAACTTCACCGGCCAGGCCGACCGACTCGGTCTGCTGGCAGGGACCTATAGCGGTTTCGTCGATGGCAACAAAGACGCCAGTTCACTTGAGTGGGGCTTCAGCCAGTTCAAGGCCACTGCTGCCGGCGGTGCCACAGTCGCCTTTATCGTCGGCGATGGCGCGCATGTCGCAACGGTTCGCGTAACCCTTGTCAACACAGTAACAGCAGCCGATATGATTTCGTTTGTTGACTTCCAGGCTGGTGCCAAAACCGAATTCGAGACCCAGTCGGTCTTTGCCAGAGTCGATCAGGTCGGTGGCGCGCTCGCTTTCACCTCGACCCTCGTGGGCAAGCTGCATCGCGACAATGCCCCTGCCTATACCAGTATGGTCACATTCCAGTTCAGTGCCGCTGACACAGCTGACGTTGCCCACATGAGCAGCAAGCTGGGGCTTTTCAATGCATCAATCAAAGGTACAGGCGATACCAACTTCCGCATGCATGTGGTTAATAATCAGCCGCAGTTCCAGATCGGTGCCGACCAGGGCCAGTCGATGGAAGTCGGCATGGCCGATATGACAGCCAGGGCTCTTGGAGTCGACAAGCTCGATATGACTACCGTCGCCGGCGCGCAAAAGGCGCTTGGCAAACTGAATAAAGCCATAGATATGGTCTCTTCGGAAAGATCGAAACTGGGTGCTTTCCAGAATCGACTTGAATATGCCGTTAACAACCTGCGCAGTACTCACTCCAACCTCAGCGCCGCCGAGTCTCGCATCAGAGACGCCGACATCGCTCAGGAAATGATCGAGTTCACCCGCAACCAGATTGTTTCGCAGTCTGGCACTGCAATGCTGGCGCAGGCCAACATGATTCCGCAGGGGGTTCTGCAGCTGCTCGGATAAGTAAATAAGTTTTGATAAGTTGAACTCAGGTTTTTGAAGCTGGTCAGGCCCGGTGGCTGCGTCATGGTAGCCATGGGCTGGTTCGAGACAGGCCGGTTGCGACCGGTTTATCTACCGATGTTCTCTTTCTTGAGCTTCTGTGAGCCTCTTTGTAAAAAGCCGATGCGCTGGCCGCTGGCCCGAAGCTGCTTTAATATGCTTCATCAGATGCGCAGGGGTAATGGCAGACATGAAAGCTCAGGTGGAGTGCAACTGTTACAGGGGTGGGCGAGGGCTTTCCTGAATTGAAGGCCTCCGTCTGTCCTGGCGAATTCCCGACTGACCCGGGAGTTATGAAAGTAATCAATTCAGCCTTAACTGATTTTGAAGGGGGGGTAGAAAAGAGGTTGCCCGCAAGGGCAGCGGTATTTGGGGTGGTTGTTGTTGACCGCCAGGATTGGGATGATTGAACGGGAATGGGTGCAGGGATGTACCCAACAAAATACTGGTTCATGGAGGAATCATTATGTCATTACGAATTAATCAGAACGTACTTTCGGTTTCGACCTATAAATCGGTTTCACAGACCGCTTCAAGACTGGAAAAATCAATTGCCAAGCTGAGTTCGGGTATGCGTATCAATTCAGCAGCAGACGATGCGGCCGGTCTGGCAATCAGTGAAAAGATGCGCAGGCAGATTCGTGGCTTGAGCCGGGCAGTGCTGAACGCTCAGGACGGCATTTCCATGATTCAGACTGCCGAGGGCGCACTCAACGAGTCGCACAGTATTCTGCAGCGCATGCGTGAGCTTGCAATTCAGGCTTCGAACGATACCCTGACCAGCAATGACCGACTGGAAATTCAGAAAGAAGTTGTTCAGCTCAAGGATGACCTGAATCGTATTTCGCGAAACACCGAATTCAATACCAAAAAGCTGCTCGATGGCAGCCAGACAGCGCTGGTCAGCGCCAGTTCAGGGTCGGTTCAGGGCCTGGTTACCGGTTCGATCAACGGTGCTGCCGGTGACTACAACGTTCAGATTGAACTGCTGCGCGGTGGTATCTCGGAAATGCAGACATCTCAGCTGTTGACAGTGAAGGGCGATTCAGGTGTGCTTGCCGATGGCGGTACGCAATTGCAAAGCATTTCGCAGTTCTACGACGCCAACGGTGTCTTTGTTCTGGGTACGCCTCAGAAACTGAGTCTGAACGGCAACGGGCGTACAGTTGAAGTCACTCTGGACGGTCAGATGAGCCTCGACAACCTCGCTGCCGAAATTCAGAATGCCCTGGTCAGTAAAAGCGGTCTGCAGATCGAAAATTCGCGTGTTGCTACGGTCAATACCGTTCAGACGCGTGTTGCCGGTCTGGGTGGTTACATCGAGATAACTTCCGGGTATATCGGCGAAAACGGTTCGATCTCGTTCTCGGGCGACCAGAAAGTGATCGATGCTCTTGGCCTGTCTGTAAGCCGAGAGGCCGAAAACAGCCGCATTTCGATGACTACCAGAGACGGCTTTGGCAACGTAAAAACTGTCAAGACCGAGTCGGATACGGTTACCGGTCTGCTGAACGGCATGGATATCAAGTTTGAATCACAGTCGGCGCAGATGGCGGGCACATCTGGTCTCGAAGCCGGTCTTAAGATTACCGCAGTTGGTGGCGAAAGCTTTACCCTCGCTGTTGGCACTGACAACGTCGCTGTGAATATTGCTTTCGGTTACTGGACAATGGACGGTCTGGCAAGGAGTCTGAATTCTCAGATCGAGGCTGCGATTGTCGGTGGTGCCAGTGATCTGCAGGGCCTCAGTGCTTCGGTAGTGGAAGGTGAAATAAGACTTTCATACGAAAAACCGGTCAGTGCTGCCAGCAGTCTTGCCACTTCGATAACTCTGACGGGTGCCAGCAACTCTACCCTTGGTTTCGTGAATGGTATATTCAGCGGCTTTGTCGATGGTTCGAAAGATACCGGCAAGGTCGAGTGGGGTTACAGCATGTTCGTCAATACTGCCAAATACACCACTCTCAACGCCGGTGATACATTGACAATAACGGTTCAGGATGGTATCGAATCAGCTCAGATAACTATTATCTCGGTCGCTCTTGGCGTCGGCGACGAAACTACTGCCGACATGAAATCTTTCAGGTTGTTCCAGGCTTCTGCCAACAGCATTCTTGAAACTGCCAGTGTTGCGATCAGAATTGACCAGCACGGTGGGGCAATGGCATTCACCTCGTTGCGTGTTGGTACACAGCATAACGACAATGCTGCCGCCTACACCAGCATGGTTTCGCTGGTAATGAGCTCGACGATTACCACATACATGCAGAATATGTTCGGTATCAAGGAAGGTACGGTCAAGGGCTTCGGCGATGCAAACTTCAGAATGCACGTCGTTGACAACACTCCGCAGTTCCAGCTTGGCGGCGATCAGGGTCAGAACATGGCCATTTCGATGGGCAATATGTCGGCTGAGGCGCTGGGAGTATCGAATGTCGACCTGACAACTGTTGACGGGGCGCAGAAAGCACTGGCCTACGTCAACAAGGCGATTGATACGGTTTCTGCCGAACGATCGAAACTCGGCTCGTTCCAGAACCGTCTCGAATTCGCCATCAACAACCTGCGCAATACCCACAGCAACCTGACCGCTGCTGAATCACGCATCAGAGATGCTGATATCGCCATGGAAATGATCGAGTTTACACGCAACCAGATCGTTTCACAGTCAGGCACCGCCATGCTGGCTCAGGCCAATATGGTTCCGCAGGGAGTTCTGCAGCTTCTCGGCTGATGATCATTGAAATAACCGGTCTGGCATCTTCTTCTGCTGCTGAAAAGCAGCGGAAGAAGGCGGCCAGTTCGAACAAAATAAGGAAAATAAATCTGATAACTGCAAGGGAAGGGGTGAGGTTTCTGTAGTCCGGTTTCAGCGCATGGATGTGCCAATTCAAAAGGTTGATTCAAGGAGGAATCTACTATGTCATTACGCATTAATCAGAATGTGTTATCAGTAAGTACCTATGGTAATGTAAGTCAAACTGCTTCTCGTCTCGAAAAGTCGATTCAGAAGCTCAGCTCGGGCATGCGTATCAACAGCGCCGCTGATGATGCTGCCGGCCTGGCAATCAGCGAGAAGATGCGCCGGCAGATAAGAGGTTTGAGCCGCGCGATTCTTAACGCTCAGGATGGCATCTCGATGATTCAGACCGCTGAGGGCGCTTTGGGTGAATCCCACAGTATCCTGCAGCGAATGCGTGAACTTGCGATTCAGTCGTCGAACGATACTCTTACCAGCAACGACCGCCTCGAAATCCAGAAGGAAGTCAGTCAGCTGAAAGATGATCTGAACCGCATTTCGCGAAACACCGAGTTCAATACTAAAAAGCTGCTCGATGGCAGTCAGACTGCTCTTATAAGTGCCAGTTCCGGTTCGGTAAAGGGCCTGGTAAATGGTTCGGTTCAGGGCTCAGGCGGCGACTACGAGGTTGACCTCGAACTGATGCGTGCCGGTATTGCCGAAATGCAGCGTTCGCAGATCTTCACCATTCACGGCGAAGACGGCAAGATCGCTGACGGTGGCACGCAGCTGCAGAGTATCGCCCAGTTCTATGATGCCAACGGCGTCTTTGCCCTGGGAACTCCTCAGAAGCTCACTCTCAATGGCAATGGCAATACGTCAACAGTTAATCTTGACGGCCAGATGACGCTTGATAATCTTGCCGCCGAAATGCAGAATGCCATGGTCAGCAAAAGTGGTCTCGATATTCAGAATTCGAAGGTTGCGACGGTCAATACCGTTCAGACCGGCATTGCCGGCCTGGGTGGTTATCTGCAGATTACCTCGGGCAGTATCGGCAGTCCGGGCACGATTACCCTTTCCTCTGATCAGAAAGTTCTCGATGCTCTCGGGGTGAGTGTTAACCGCGAAGCCGTCGAAAATCGCGTAAAAGTGACTCTGCGCGACAGCTTTGGTAACGTCAGAAGCGTTAATACTGAAGGCAACGTTGCGTCATCACTGCTTAACGGCGTCGATGTCAAGTTCGATTCGCAGGCGGCGCAGATTGCCGGCACTCAGGGTCTTGAACAGGGTGTGCGCATTACCAACGGCGGCTCGCAGTTCGTAATCAGCGCCAATGGTATTGAAGTGACAGTTGCTCTCGATATTGGCCTCTGGAGCATGGAAGCGCTGGCACGTCATATCAACAACGAAATTGACGAAGCAGCGGCTGTTGGTTTGAGCGCTGCAGTCGTCGAGGGTGAATTGCGTGTCAGCTTCGAAAAGCCGCAATCTGCATCTGCAACCGTGGCCAATACGGTTACCATTGCCGGTGTGACTCAGGATGCAGCCTATCTTGGCCTGATCGAAGGAACCTACAGCGGCTTCGTCGACGGCAGAAAAGACATGAATGAGGTCGAGTGGGGCTTCAGCCAGTATATGGCGACAGCGGCCGGTGACGTCAGCATGTATCTCGGTGATGGTCTGACTACTGCTACAGTAGTCATAACCCTGCAGACCGATGTTTCGGTTGCCGATATGATCTCATTTGTTGATTTCTATGTTGCGGCAATGGACGAATTCGAAACTAACACTATCGCTTTGCGTGTCGACCAGGTCGGTGCTTCGATGGCCTTCACCTCGACACGCGTTGGTACGCAGCATAACGACAATGCTGCAGCGTTTACCAGCATGGTGACCTTTGAATTCGATGGCGATGCTTCTGACGAGCTCTTTCTGGGCAACAAGCTTGGTGTGGCGGAAGGCACAGTAAAAGGTGCCGGCGATACCAACTTCAGAATGCATGTTATCAACAATGACGCACAATTCCTGATCGGTGGCGATGAAGGCCAGACGATGGGAATCAACATCAGTAACATGTCGGCTGAGGCACTTGGCGTCGAATCTGTCGATCTTACCACGGTGGCAAAGGCTCAGGAAGGCCTGGCGCGCATCAACTCGGCAATCGACAAGGTCTCGGCCGAGCGCTCGAAACTCGGTTCTTTCCAGAACCGTCTCGAATTCGCCATCAACAACCTGAGAAATACTCACAGCAACCTGGTTGCCTCTGAATCACGCATCAGAGACGCCGATATCGCGCTCGAAATGATCGAGTTCACCAGAAATCAGATCATTTCACAGTCGGGCACCGCAATGCTGGCTCAGGCCAACATGGTTCCCCAGGGAGTTCTGCAGCTGCTCAAATAAGCGGTCGCAAAACTCGAACGCAGCTTAAAAAAGTTGCCCCGGAAACGGGGCGACTTTTTGCTTTAGAATCGTTAAAAAAACTGCCGTATCTGCCGTAAGATAAGCTGCTGTAACTAATGTTGCGGTATAAATCTGTGGAGGTGTGTTACCGGGTAGTTAACTGACAACTGAATCTTCCGGAGTGCTTGTGAGCCACTCGCGCAGGGACGCGCGAAACATCAGATTCAAGGAGGAATCAATATGTCACTCAGAGTTAATCATAATATCCCGGCAACCGCTGCATACAGTGAACTGGTCGGGGTATCGGGTCGGTTTGAAAAATCAGTCGAAAGATTGAGTTCTGGCTTGCGAATCAACCGTGCGGCCGATGACGCCGCCGGTCTCACCATAAGCGAAAAACTTCGACGGCAGGTACGTGGCCTGGCTCGGGCCACCATGAACGCCCAGGACGGAATCTCGATGATTCAGTCCGCTGAAGGCGCTCTTAACGAAACTCACAGCATTCTGCACCGCATGCGTGAACTGGCGATTCAGTCAGCGAACGACACGCTCACCAGCAACGACCGTCTCGAAATTCAGAAAGAGGTCGTGCAGCTGCGTGACGATATCAATCGCATTGCCCACAATACCGAATTCAACACAAAAAAACTGCTCGATGGCAGCCAGAGTGCCGTGATCAGTACCAGTTCAGCGCAGGCGCGCGGTCTGGTGGTCGGTGCTGCCAGCGAAGGCGGTGATTACAGGGTCAGTCTTGCTCTACTCGCGGGCGGGTCTGCTGAGCTGCAGCGCACTAAAATCATGACGCTGCGCGACAGCAACCGGCTGGCGCAGGGCGACACCATGCTGCTCAGCATCGCGCAGCTCTACGATGCCAACGGCGTTTTTCAGCTCGAAGAACCCCAGACACTGACCCTGCACGGCAATTCGCGCACTGCCGAAGTCTATATTGATGGCTATACCACCCTCGACAATCTGGCGCAGCAGATTCAGAGCGTTATGGTCGATGGTAAAGATGGTCTCGGTATCAGCAGTTCGACTGCCGTCGTCGTTGCCACAGCTCAGACACTGGTAACCGGCCTCGGTGGCTATCTCGAAGTCAACTCAGGCTTCATCGGGGAAAAGGGTCGCGTCAGCTTCGCCGGCCCGCAGGGTCTGATCGACTCGCTCGGTTTCTCGACCGTCAGAGCCGCCAAAGACAACTTTGTCGAAGTCACGCTCACCGATCGCGAAAAAAATGTCAGAACCACTCAGATCGACTGTGACCGCGCCTCTGGCCTGCTGAACGGTATCGATATTCAGTTCGATTCACAGGCTGCTCAGATTGCCGGTTCACGCGGTCTCGAAGAGGGCCTGTATATTTCGGCAACCGAAAGCATTCTCGTCGAAGCCGGCGGCCAGACCATGAATCTGATCGTTGCCAGCGGTTACAGCACTCTCGAAGGCATTGCCCGCAGTTTTAACATGCAGATTTCGACCGCCAGCGGCCCGATTGCCATCAAAGGTCTCAGTGCCTCTGTCTCTGACGGCGAAATCAGACTCGAATATGCCCGCCCGGCCTCTGTGGCAGCAACTGTCGGCAATGGCATCACGATTTCTTTCTCGCATCCTTCAAATGTTCTCGGTTTCAGAGATGGTGTTTACGGCAGTTCGGTCGAAAGCAGCAGGAACAGCGAAAAGACCGTGTGGGGTTTCAGCCGGTTCCGCCCTGATCTCAACAATAACGATGTCGCTGCTCTCGAAATCGGTGACAGCATCAATTCAACCATTATCGTTCTTGCCGATGCCATGTCAGCCGAGCCCGGTGTCGCCACCGTCGCCGATATGATCAGTTTCAGCGAAATGCAGGCACAGTTCAACGCCGACCTGCAGAACGCCGGGGTTGCCGTGCGTGTCGACCAGATCGATAACGCCATGGTTTTCACTTCAACCCGCATCGGTCGCAACAACGTTTCAGAAGGAGTTGCCTGGTCGAGCGTCGTCAGTATCAAATCTGTGACTTCGACCGCAATCGGATCGGTCGCCTCTGCCGGTGCCAGTTTCATGCGCTACTTCGGCATTACCGAAGGCAGCAAAACCGGAACCGGCGATACCAACTTCCGCATGCACGTTCAGGATAACGACAACCAGTATCATATCGGTGCCAACCAGGCCGAAGTCATGAAAGTGTCGTTCTCAGAAATGACCGCAAAAGCTCTTGGTGTCGACAACCTCGACATGACCAGCGTTGAAGGCGCCGAAAGAGCTCTTGGCAGACTCAACAAGGCAATCGACATGGTTTCGTCAGAACGTGCCAAGCTCGGTGCCTACCAGAATCGCCTTGAATATGCCATCAACAACCTGCGCAACATGCACACTAACGCCAGTTCTTCAGAATCTATCATCAGAGATGCCGATATCGCCAGCGAAATGATCGAATTCACCCGCAATCAGGTCATGCAGCAGTCGGCCCAGGCCAT
Source organism: Candidatus Rifleibacteriota bacterium (assembly GCA_024710355.1). Lineage (GTDB taxonomy): Bacteria > Muiribacteriota > Ozemobacteria > Ozemobacterales > Ozemobacteraceae > Rifleibacterium. The sequence continues at coordinate 5,913 of JANJUX010000049.1, read as the reverse complement.
GGTCGCGCAGGCCAACAGCAATGCTCAGGGTATCCTTTCACTGCTGAGATAAAAGCTGCGGAAATAAAAAAAATCGCCGGGTCACCCGGCGATACAGAGCAAAGACGTATTAGAGGGAGAGAGAGTATCAGACGGCGGCTGCCACCCGATATAAGTCGATAGTTGGTCTGGTAGTGGCCTCGTGCTTGAGGGTGGTCTGAAAGAAAATCTCATCAGGGTTGCGCAGACGCGGGCTGACCTGCTGTTTGCGGGTCGTGGCGCCGTTGCCGCCTTCCTGGCTGGCGAGAAATTTGTCAAAATCCTGCAGAAAGCTTTCGACATCACCGCTGTTCTGGTTTTGCACAGACGGGTGATTGAGAACCTGTTTTTTGAGATTGCCGATTTCTTCTGGTGAAAAGCGGTTGCTGATATTCTGCAGGAAAGACTTGTTTTCATCGGTGATTCCCTGCTTCATGATGCGGTTGGCAACGATCGAGGCGGCAAAGGCAACCTGATTGGAGCGGGGCATGGAGTCGGTCATATTCCAGAACTGACTTACGAGATCATCACGTTTAAAAGCGGTGTCGCGGTTGCGGCGGTCTTCGTCTTCGAGGTTTATTTTCGATTCGTTATTTCTGGCGGTCTGCCGGGCATTGAAGATATTAATGGTCGACTGACTGTAGTTTCCGACGTTCATTTGCTGCCTCCTGTTTCTTTTCTTCAATACCTATCGGAAGTTTGCCCCCGATGCCTTAGCCTTTTTCTGACAAAAAATTAAAAAACCCGAAAAACTCTGCTGCCAGATGTTTTTCGGGTTTCTGGTTGAATCAGGTCAGGGCTTTTTGATGTGGGCGGCGACTTCTTTCCAGGGCAGGGTCTGCTGTTCGCCGGTCACCAGGTTTTTCAGTGACAGGGTGCAGTTTTTTGCCTCGGTTGCGCCGATTATGGCTGCAAAAGCCGCGCCGGCCGTTTCGGCATAGGCGATCTGCTTGCCGAGTTTCGGGGTTTCTGGGTAAATTTCGACTTTAACGCCGGCTTCGCGCAGGCAGTTGGCCGCTTCGAGAACCTTCGCGTCAGAAACATCAGCGAAGTGGCAGATCATGACTTCGGGGCCACAGCCAAGCTGGCCGAACAGGCCCTTTTCTTCGAGTACTAGGACCAGGCGCTCGAAGCCGATCGAAAAGCCGACTGCCGGGATTTCGCTGCCCTTGAACATGCCGATCAGGCCGTCGTAGCGGCCACCGCCGCCAAGGCTGCCACTGAAGTCCGGTGAGCGTATCTCGAAGATCGGTCCGGTGTAATAGCCCAGGCCACGGGCGAGCGAAGCGTCAATGTTGAAGTGGCCGGAAGCCGGAGTGCTTTTCAGCAGAGCGCTGAGCTCGGCAAGCTGCTGAATTGCTGCCAGAGCTTCGCTGTCTGCAGCCAGCCCGGCTTTGAGACGTTCCAGTTCGCCGGCTTCGTCGAGGCCACAGGGGCGCTGAATAAGTGTCAGCAGGTTGCGGGTCTGCTCTTCGCTGATGCCGCGCTGACTCAGTTCTTTGGCGACACCGTCGACCCCGATTTTGTCGAGCTTGTCAACCGCAACCAAGGCGTTTCCTTCGTTTTCAATACTGATGCCGGAAGCCTTTATCAGACTTTTCAGCAGCTGACGATGGTTTATGTGAATTTCGAAATTGCTGAAACCTAGTTTCAGAAGAACTTCGCAGACGGCAGAGCAGACTTCGGCTTCTGCCAGCAGCGATTTGCTGCCGGTTATATCGACGTCGCACTGTAGAAATTCGCGAAAACGACCTTTCCCGGGTCGGTCAGCCCGCCATACTGGCTGAATCTGATAGCGTTTGAAAAACTTCGGCAGATCAGAATTGTTGGCTACAAGCCGCGCCAGTGGCACGGTCAGGTCATAGCGCAGACCGAGATCGCCGAGGTCTTTTTCTTCTACTTCACTTTTTTCGAGTGCCCGGGCCAGTTTGTCACGGCGGTGCAAAATACGGAACAGCAGCTGGTCGCCCTCATCACCGTATTTGCCGAGCAGGGTGCTGAGATTTTCAATCGAAGGGGTTTCGACCGGAACAAAGCCGTATTTTTCGTAGGTCTGTTGAATGGTGTTGATGACATGACGTCTTCTGACCAGCTCGGCGGGCAGAAAGTCGCGCATGCCACTGGGTGGCTTCGTCGATATTTCCATCTGCTTCAGCGGCCCCGCAGCAGGCTGGCGCCATCATTACGGCGAACGTTTGCAGCGAAGATGTTTGAAGCACGCAAAGTTTCGACGGCGCTGTGTGAACCGTCGATACCGATATTGAACTGGGTTTTGGTGGTATTCATTTTACCGCTCCTGAAAAGATATTCTGTTATATCTATCGACTGTTTCCGTCGCTTTTATTATCTCTATGGCAAACAACAGTCGACTTTACTGTTGCGATAAAATATGGTATGCTGCTTTGCAGCAAAATTTAAGTCAGGATTAAATCGATGCCTTTCCCGAAACCTTTTTATCGCTGGCGCCCGCACCCCTGGCACGGCCTTGAAGTTGGCAAACAGCCGCCCTCTCTCGTGCAGGCCTATATTGAAATTACGCCCTACGATCTGGTCAAATACGAAATCGACAAAGAAACCGGCTATATGCGCGTCGACCGCCCGCAGCGCACCTCGTCGCAGCCGCCGGCTCTTTATGGCTTTATCCCGAGAACTTTTTGTGCTGCCGAGGTCTGTGGTTTGTCGCCCCGCTCATCAAAGGGCGATGAAGACCCTCTCGATATCTGTGTTATCAGTGAACGACCGATTGCCAGAGCCGAAGTAATTCTGAATGCCCGTGTTGTCGGTGGTTTGCCGATGGTTGACCGTGGCGAGGCCGATGACAAAATCATTGCGGTTCTCGAAACCGACAACATGTGGGCCCATGTCAGCGATATCAGTGAGCTGCCATCGGTTCTCGTCGATCGCATCTACCATTATTTCAGCACTTACAAGCTTATACCCGGCCACGAAGTCGATATTCATATCGATAAACCCTATGGTCGCGAACATGCCGAAAGGGTAGTCAGGGCGGCCATCAAGGATTATCAGGACAATTTCGGCTCTTAGTCTTCAGTCAGTCTTTTTTGCCCAGTATTGCCAGCAGTTTTGGCAGGTGCCGGCGCATGCGGAAAAGGGCAAGCAGGCCCGAAAGTGCCGAACCGGCTGCGGCCAGCAGCGGTGCCCAGAGCGGAAACCGGTATTCTTTGTTGAAATGCTCGAACAGTTCGAGTTCATGGGGTTCACCGGCGGTTAAGTCGCTCTTTTCAAGGCTGATTAAAATCGCGCTGCGGTCGTCACCGTCGTAGGCCCGGGCAATTTCACCGGCAAAAGCCTCGAGCGCCGTCTGCAGATTTTCTGCGCTGATCTGACCCTCGGGTAAAGCCGGGCTGGCCTGATGCATCAGCCTTGCCGCCATTGGTGCCGAAAAGCCCTCAGAGCAAAGAAGAAAAGCCTGTCCAGGCTGAACCGGTATTGCCAGAGTTGTGTCTCTCTGGAGCTGCCATTGGTTTATGCTGCAGGCTACGGCACAGTGTCCGTTTGTAAAAGCGGCCAGAACGCCACGATTGACCCATACCGCTGCAATTGAGACTGTGCCGAAGCCAAGGTCGTTGTCAGAACCGGTATTTGCCTGTTCTACTGCCTCTTGCAGGCGATATTCGACCTCGTTGCTGCCGGTTACCGGGGCGATGTCGTTGATTCTGTTCCAGATACTGCGGGCGGCAATCTCGGCAGCCTGCAGCCCGCGTGGGCCGCTGCCATCGGCAATAATTGCCAGGCGCAGTCTGGCGTCGATCAGGAGATAGTCCTGGTTCTGCTCTCTGATCGTTCCTGGCTGCGATATTGCCGCAGTGATCATGAATTGATGGCGGCCGGTGCCCGGTGGTCAAGCAGTCTGGTATGAGCGTTAACCAGCTGCTGCACCTTTTCAACCATGTCAAGCAGGCCTTTTGAGCGCAGACCCGAGATCAACGAATCGATGAAGACCAGTTTTACTTTTGGATGCGTTGGCTCAGCGTAGCCGGCGCTTCTGTCATCGCCAAGAATCCAGTAAGTGAGCCTGTCGCAATACGGAACCCAGTTCGAGAAGTCGCTAAAGTCTGCGTAGGCGTTGAGTCTCGGAATAACTATCTGCGGCACATACTCAATCTGGTTGGCGGCATTGATATAGATGCGCTCGTTTTCGGGAACGATTGGCGCAATCTTGAGATTCGGCAGGGTCACTTTGAAGCGGGCTTTGCCAAAGTGATTTACGGCGATTTTTTCGGCGAGGGCTTCCCATTTGGCGTTGATTTCACGCACTTCCTGAGAATAGGTGAACAGCGCCTTCTGGAACACTTCGTTGCTTTTCAGTTCAGGCAAAGAGTTTTCGAGGGCGAGAAAGTGCGAGTGGTTGAACAGGGCACCAAGCATGAAGCCAAGCCCGTTGTTGAGAAAGTGCCTGCGGGTCAGATGCTGGGCGGCTTTATCATGTGGCAGGTGCAGGCGGTCTTCGATCAGCCAGATTGTCGCCTGCTGCGCCGTTTCGAGAGCTTCTGAAGATTTCCAGATGTCGGCCTGCTCGTTGAACTGCCAGGGCTTGAAACGGCCCGGATAGGCGTTTTCTATGACCTGCGACAGGTTCTGGTTGAACAGATCGAGCAGCTTTGAGAGACCGTTCATATGAAATTCGCGAATAGAAATGCGCTTCGGAATATCTTCGGCCGGAATGCCAAGACGCTCTTCAATCAGCCAGCGGGTTGCCTGACCGGCAATCTGCATGCGGTCTTCCTGGAACCAGAGCAGCTGTTCCTCTTCTACGAATTGCCAGGGTTTGAATACGTCAGGAAAAACCTGATTGACCATGCGGAAACATGAATCTTCGAATTTTTCGAGAAGGGCCCCAAGACCATTTTCTTTGCAGATCTGCCGGTTGAGCATCAGCGGCAGGTCGCCGCGGCTGCAGCCGAGTTTCTCGCTCATCAGCCATTCAAGTGCTTCGCGGGCACAGGCCCCGAGGTTGCGATTTTCGAGCCACTGTTCGGTTTCGCCGAACTGCCATGGCTTGAACTTGCCCGGCAGAGCCAGTTCGATCATTCTGAAGCGGCTGCGGTCAGACCAGAGGTAAACCTGGTCGAGGCCGGCATTACTGATGAAATGCTCGTTGAACATTTCCGGCAGCTCTTCCGGCTTCTGAATTTTGTTTTTCAGTTTTTCGAGGGCGGCCCTGACCGCGAGACCTGCCCATACCGGGGCAAGTTTTTCTTCCTGGAGGATAAAGGCCGGGATTTCGCCCTGTTTGTCTGTAATCATGCCGATGATGTCGGCAATATCGGCTTCGCTGATTTCTTCGAGCTGATTGCCGAAGTGTCTGGCAAAGCCATCTTTGTTGCGCTCAAGGTGGTTCATCTGCAGCAGCTCACGGATCTGAATTACGGGCAGATGCAGCTTTTCAGCCAGCTTTTCGTCACTGAAAAACAGAAAGTCTTTCTGCAGGCTGTTTATGATGGTTTTGGTTACGGGGTCGTTCAGATCAATCTGCGGGCGGCGCTGTTGTGCCTGCGGTTGCTGCGCTGGCATCTGGGCGAGGCCGTCAGTCTGCATGGCTGCTGACATCGGCTGCATCTGCACCGGCAGGATATAGCCGGGCATTCCCATGCCGCTGCCGGTGAGGCCAGGGAGCGGAATGCGCTTTTCTTCGTCGTCAGAAGGCGTCACGAACAGAACTTCTTCAAGCGTCGATTCGCCGCGTATTGCCATTTCGAGGGCGCTTTCGCGCAGGGTGCGCATGCCTTCCAGGCGCGCCACTCGCTTAATTGCCATTTCCGTGCCGCCTTCCATGATAACGTCTTTCATTGAAGAGGTGATTACCATGGTTTCATAAACCCCCAGCCGGCCATAGGTGCCGGTCTGGTTACATTCGCGACAGCCGGTGCCTTT
>JANJUX010000041.1 GCA_024710355.1 Candidatus Rifleibacteriota bacterium | reverse complement strand
GATTTTCGACCCGGCTCTTTTGTGGAAGATGTTGAATGAACGTCAGGGTTGTTTCGTGGTGGTGGCAGCGGCCTGCGACAGTTCTTCGCTGAGGCGTTTCAGGGCGATGTGAAAGTCTTCATAGTGCAGCTTCAGCTCGGTTTTAAGTTCTTCTGCCAGCAGGTGGTTTTCTTCTCTGCAGGCATTTTCAAGCTTCTGGGCAATGGCAGACACGAGATTGCCGCCAAGATTGGCGGTTGAGCCCTTCATGGTGTGCGCCGACTTTCTGCAGCCTGAAAAATCTTTTTCAGCCAGGTGCTTTTGAAACTCAAGCAGGATTTTCTGAAAGTTCTGATGCGAGGCTGTGACGATTTTTTCAAGGGCCGCCGGTTTACGGGAGAAGATTCTTCTGATTCTGGCGGCATCGAATACCGGTTCGTCAGCGTCAGAAGAGTTCGGTGATGAAATTTCTACCGGTTGAACCGGAGTGCTGATGTTGGCTGTGTGCGTTTTGATGTTGCGCAGAATCTGCAGCAGCAGATCGGGGTTGATTGGTTTCGACAGATAATCGTTCATACCTGCAGCCAGACATTTTTCACGGTCGCCGGGCATCGAATAGGCGGTCATGGCAATTACCGGCATTGTCTGCATCTTTTCGATCGCCCGGATTCTTCTGATTACTTCGAAGCCATCCATTTCGGGCATCTGACAGTCGAGAAAAACCGCGTCAAACGCCTGTTGATCAAGAAATTCAAGCGCTTCGGCACCAGAACCGGTGACGGTAACGGTGCAGCCAAACATTTCGAGAATTCCGCGGGCCACTTCCTGGTTGATTTCGTTGTCTTCGACCACCAGTGTTTTGAGCGAAAAATCCGGGGCAAGAGCTTTGAAGCGCCCGCTGGCCGCTTTAATCGAGTGGAACGCCTCGGTTGCCCGCTGTTTTCTGCGATTGAGCATCTCCAGCATGGCTGATGCAAGTTTGGCACTGGTCACCGGCTTGCTTATGAGATAGGCTTCTGCCAGTTTGCGGCCAGCACTGCTGATGGCGGTGAGCTGTCGCGGTGTCATCAGATAAATTGTGCCAGCAGTATTGGGAATATTGTCAGTGATTTGACGTTCATCAGGTTTTTCGCCGGGAGCGAGGTCGATTATGCCAAGGGTCGGGCTTGCCGGCCCGCTTTCTTTCAGAAGGGTTTCGCGGATCTGGTCGCGGTCGATCAGTCGCCAGTCCTGGTTCCAGGCGGTGAGGATCTCGCCAAGAGTATCTGTAACCGGGTTGGCTGGCCCGGCCAAAAACACCTTCAGGTTGGCGGGGAATTCAGGCCGCTGGCCGATCTGGTTTTCAGACAGCTTCAAGGCCAGGGTGAAGCGAATCTTGGTGCCGAGCCCCGGGGCGCTTTCGAGCTTTATTTCGCCACCCATAAGTTTAGTCAGTTCCTGGCAGATGGTAAGGCCGAGCCCGGTGCCGCCGAAGCGCCTGGTGATGGAGGAGTCGGCCTGGCTGAATTTGTCGAAAACAATCTTCTGCTGCTCGGCGGTCATGCCGATGCCGGTATCTTTGACCCTGAAAGTGAATGAAGCGCTGTTGTCTGCCATTGCTTCGGCATTGACCTCAAGGCTGATAAAGCCTTCTTCGGTGAATTTTACGGCGTTGCTGAGCAGGTTGACCAGAACCTGGCGTAGTCTGCCACCATCGACAATGACGTTTTCCGGCACCGACGGCGGAAACTTGAGGACCATCTCGATTTTTTTCTTTTCGGCCAGCGGCTGCATCAGGCTGACGGTTTCTTCCATCAGGCGGCGCAGGTTGATGCCCATTGGCTCAAGAACCAGCTTTCCGGCCTCGATTTTCGACAGGTCAAGTACCGAATTGAGAATGTTTAGCAGTGAGTGGGAAGAGCGGTAGATCAGGTCAGCAAACTCCTGCTGTCGCAAGTTGAGTTCTGTTGCCATCAGCAGTTCGAGCATCCCGAGAATGCCGTTCATCGGGGTTCTGATCTCATGCGACATGTTGGCAAGAAATTCGGTTTTCGCCTGGCTGGCCTGCTGGGCCTGAACCGCCATTTCTTCGGCACGGTTGCGGGCTTCGAGAAGGTTCTGCTGCAGGGCGCGGGTTTCGGAAATATCAATGAGAATGCCGTAATAGCGGTATTCTTCCATTTCCGGGTCTTTAACCTGTGTGCCAATGTTGGTGAACCAGCTGTAGCTGCCATCAAACTTGCGCAGTCGGCAGTCGAAGCGTAATTCTTTACCCGAAAGCAGAAACCGGCGCACGGCTTCTTTGGCCGCATGCAGATCATCAGGGTGAATGACCTGGTAGACAGACTGAATGTTCGGTGAAAAAATTTCTGGATTGTAGCCGAGCAGGTTCTTGATATGGCTCGACCAGTAAAACCGCCGTTCTTCGGGCACGTATTCCCAGCTCGCGGCATGCGCTGCGGTGAGTGCGTGCACGTTGCGCCCCTCTTCCATGCGCAGGGCCATGGCGTTTTCGTGCTCGACGGTGGTGTTGCGGAAAAAGCCGATGAGCCTGACGTGACGGTGATTGCTGCCAAAGTAGTTGCGCCCGATAAATGAATGCCACAGATATTTGCCGCCATGGCTCTTGAGGCGCGCTTCAAACTGGCAGTTCTCGACTTCGGCTATATTCTTGATCAGATGCAGATCTTCAGGGTGAATGATCTCGAAGCCGATCTGTCGCTGGCGACTGACTTCTTCTGGTTCCGTATAGCCCAGGTTATGGTAGAGGTCGTCAGGAGTACTGTTGGTATTGTTTTCGAAGTCGTATTCCCAGAGGAAAAGGCCAGCGGAATCGAGAGCCAGCTTAAGTCGGTCGCGATAATCGAGCAGTTGTCTGAAATCGTTGCTGCGCTCGATCATCGAACCGAAGATGTCGGCAGCCAGTTCGAGAGCTGAAATCTCGAAGTCGAACCAGCGGCGTTCTTCTGAGAGAACGTGTACTTCGAGGCAGCCCCAGAATTTTTTATGTACAAAAATCGGAATGATGAGAAGAGATTTGAGGCCGACTGCGCGCAGGTTTGCCTGAATATCGGTGGAAAATTCTGCAAAGTTTCTGCCAATACCGGAGCCGTTCAGAAGCTTTGAAGAATTGGTGCGGATAATTTCGTAAACGAGATCGGCGGTCTGGCGGTGGCAGTGATGCTGGTTGCGGCAATAGCATGAAAAGCATCTGAAAGAGATCGAGGTGCTGTCGTGCAGGTCATTTTCGCCTCTCTTGATCAGACCGATGCGGTCGGCTCCGACCGCAACAGCGATGGCGTCAAGTGCCACCGGCATCGATTCTTCAACCGATGTTTCAGCTCCGACGACCAGATGGGCTGCTTCTGCTATACCAGAGATCAGCTTCTCGCGCTGTTCCTGAATCTGGCGGGCCCGGTGGCTTACCGAGACATCGCGAATGATGCCGACCAGGCGCGGCTCTTCGCTGTCGCGGAGTTTGCAGGTGACGCGGATGATTTCGCCGAAAATTGTGGTGGAGTCAGGCAGATCGATTTCGCGGGCGAATTTTTCGGTGCCGATTTTGTCGGGCAGAAGCGGTATTGCTTCGAGTATGGGTTCCATGCCGGGAAACACTTCGGCGTCGGTTTTACCCGCGATCTGCTCCGGGTTGCAGCCGAAGCTTCTGGCGAACGACTGGTTGCAGAGCAGGTAATGCCCCTGAAAATCTTTGACGAAAATAAAGTCGGGAATGGAGTCGATGAGGTGCTTCAAAAACGAGCGCTGGCCGGCAAGTTCTTCGGTAACGTTGCGCAGTCGGCGGTTGAGAGCGAGAAGATAAAAAATAACCAGGCCGAGAATAACCATGGAAATCAGGAAAATGGCGAGCCAGTTGCGAAATCTGCTGATCAGATTCGCCACCATCGAATTATCGGTATTATAGGGTTCAAGGTTCAAAACCTGCATCAACTGGTGAACCTGGGCATAATTAGCCGCTATACCCCAGGTAATTTTTTTGGGGACTTCGACATCAGACATTTTGAGTATGGCCAGAGTTACCCGTTCTACCAGGTTCTCGTTGGTGTGCCTGACCCTTGCGAAAGACCATTCAGGGTAGAGCCTGGTTGAACACGCGAACGGCAGGGCGTTGGTATGCAGATAAAGTTCGCGGCTGAAGGTAATCGAATTCATGTCGAACTTACCCCCTTTTGCCAGCAGTTCGAGGCTCGAAGTGCGACAGATACCAAAGTCAGCCCGACCGGAGAGAACCTCGTCGACAATCTTTTCGATATCGGCATGATGAGTGATCTCGCGGCAGGCTTTGCGCAGGTCGATGCCGCGCTCGGCAAATTCACGGGCTGCTGCCAGCCAGCCGCCGATCGACTGCACCGGCCCTGCTACCAGCTTTTTGTTGCGGATATCCCAGAGTGATTTGATGTTTTTATCGTCGGCACGCCAGAAAATAACCGAGCCGAATAGGTTGTCGAAGGCCTCGATTTTTTCGCTTTCGCGTTTGAGGGTGGCAAGCACCGTCATATTGCCGGCCATGCCGGCTTCGACGTTAAAAATCGGGCTGGCAATGACAAAATCGACTTCACTGTCTTCAACCGCAGTCCGCAGCTCGTTCCAGCCCATCAGCTGGATCTGAAAAAGGTGCTCGGTAATCTCGCGGTTCAGAAACTCGATGGTTTCCTGCCATTCATAGTTCCAGCCGCCGATGCTCTCTTTTTTGAGCACCCCGATTTTGATCACACTCGGTTCCTGGTCGGCAAGAAGCTGTGAAAAGACAAAAAGAGCCGAAAACGCCAGCAATACAGCCATTCTTAAGAATGCTGAGGCTCTTTTTCGGCTCATTCCGGCCTCCTGTTTTCAGTTGATCAGAGAGGGGCTCCGCAGTCGGGGCAGCCTTTCCAGCCCGCTTCGATTGCTCTGCCGCAACTACGGCAGGCATTGCGCAGATGTTCGAGGCAGAACGGGCAGAAGCTGAAGTTGCGCCCGACCATTTTGCCGCAGTTTGGGCAGGAAGACATATTTTCTTTGCGAACATGCGCCGGCAATGCATTTTTGGCGGGTATCTCATCGCGTTCGCCAAGCTGGCTCAGCGAAAGGATTGCGGCAGTGCGCACGTCTTCAGATTCATCATTGAGCATGGTCATAAGAGGTGCCAGAGCCCGTTTGTCGCCAAGCGATCCGAGGGCCTGACAGGTCGCAGAACGTACGGCTGACTGTGAATCCTGCAGACATTTAACGATCTCTTCGAATATTTTTGGCTCGCGTGACTGGCCAAGCAATTTTACTGACCAGTAGCGGGCGTCGACATTGGCGCCGCGAATGGCTGAAATAAGTTCTTCTGAAACACCGATGCCCTGTGCCCAGATGGAGTCAGCGGCAGTTTTTCTGATGATCCAGGATTTATGAGCGAGATAGCTGACCAGCAGGCGGTGGGCTTCACTGTTTTCGACCATGGCCATCGCCTTGATCGCTTCGAGCTTTGATTCCATGGGAGCGGTTTCGACGATGCGTGCGAATCTCGGCACCAGATCGGGGGTTGCCTGATCGGCCAGCAGCTTGATGATCCAGAATTTGGCCTCGTCGGTGCTGGTGTCGAGAGCTTCAGACACGGCCTTCGGGTTGCACAGATGAATCTTCTCAAGGCTGTCGAAGGCTGCCTTGCGCACCGGCCAGTTCTGTTCTTCGAGCAGATGCAGCAATGCCACTACCATGCGCGGGTCATTGATGTTCTGGGCGGCGCGAATGGCCGCAAGTCTTATCTTCTGGCTGGGGTGCTTGAAGATGCGCACCAGATACTGCACGGCTTCGCCGCCCATGTTGCCAAGGGTCTGCACCATCCAGTAGTCGACGTCTTCTTCGTTTTCGGGAACCATCGACATCAGCTTGTTGAGGGAGCCGGGGCCGAGGCGGCCGAGAACCATCGAAGCGCCGCGGCGCATGTTCCAGGTATCTGAAGTCAGAGCTTTCACCAGCCAGGGCAGAGCTTCGTCTTTGTAGTTCAGCATGGCTTTGCTGACATCGGCGAGAATGTCGTCGTTCTTGCAGTTGAGAAGCTCGGTCAGAATCGGCATGGCTTCTTCGACTGCCAGAGACTTCAGTTCGCTGAAGGCGGCCTTGCGAATGTCTGACTTTTCGCTGGCAAGTTCCCGGCGCAGTTTGGCGACATCAATCTTGCTCATGGTTTTTTCCTGTTTCATTAAGATTAATAAGACATCGGCATTACGACGTATTTGAAATCGGATTCTGGGTTACCCGGGCGCATCATACCAGGATAACTCGGGGTGGTCATTTCGATAACGACTTCTTCGTCAGCGGTGACGGCGAGGAAATCCTGCAGAAACTTGACGTTGAAGGCGATGTTGATCGGTTCGCCAGTCAGCTCAGACTGAATGAACGATTCAGCCTTGCCCTGTTCTTTGGCGTCAGACCATACGCGTGTTTCGTTGGCTGTGACGTCGAAGTGCACCAGGCCGCTGATATTGCGGGCAATCGGCACCACTGCCTTGAGTGACTGGTTGAGTTCTTTGCGGTTGAGCTTGAGAATGCGGCTCGACTCTTTCGGCAATACCCGGTTGTAATCAGGAAATTTGCCGTCGACGAGTCTGGTGATCAGCTGAAACTGGGGTGAGCTGAATACCAGCTGTTCTTTGTACAGGCCGATAATGACCGTTTCATTACTGTCGAAAAGCTTGTTAAGCTCAGCCACCGCCCGCGACGGAACGATGAAGACACGGCGGAAGTTCTCAGGGACCGCAATGTTCTGAATGCGGGTTACTGCCAGTCTTTTGCTGTCGGTAGAGGCCATTACCGGCTTTTCGGCATTGCTGAAGTCGATGCAGATGCTTTTCTGAACCGGGTTGCCTTCTTCGACGCTCATGGCTACGGAAGCTTCTTTGAGAGCCCTGGCGAGGTCGTCGCTGCGGGTCTGGAAAGACTGCATGCCGTCGTCGTTGAGAACCGGCACCGGCGGGTAATCTTCGATACCCTGAATCTGCAGATTGTATCGGCTTCTACCGCTTGAAATGACGATTTCTGAAGACTCGTCGTCGCTGAGTTCGAAGGTAACCATGGATTCGTCATCTGAAGGAATGCTGGAAATGATCTCCTGAACCAGCTTGGCCGGAATCGTGAAGCTGCCGTTCTCGTGAATTTCGGCTTCGATCGTCGAAATCATCATGACTTCAAGATCGGTGCCGACAAAGCGCAGCTGACCATCCTGGGCGGTGATCAGCAGATTCGCTAAAATCGGCCTGACGCCTTTCATGGCGACAGCTTTGCTGACAATTGCAACGGTTTCGGCGAGGGTCTTGAGTGGCAGTCTGAATCTCATTTTGCGGCCTCCCTGGCGATGCCAAGTTTAACTCTGATGCCGTTGATGTTCCATTCTGAAGCATCGCCGGTTTCATTATCGAGGGCGCCAATTTGGCGGGCCAGGGTTTCCTGGGTGATGTAGCTGCCGTACTGGCTGACTGAATCCTCGATGTCTTTTTTCATGTCGGTATCAATTACATCATAGCCGACTTTGATGCGGTCGACAATGTCAAAACCTTTTTCCTTGCGCATGAACTGAATCTTGTTGACCAGCTCACGGGCGAGGCCTTCAAGAATGAGTTCGCGCGACAGGGTCTTTTTAAGCGCTATGCTGAGCGATCCTTCAGACTGTACGGCGAAATCGCTCGAAGCCTGAGCCTGCAGATCGATTTCTTCGGGCTTGAGAGTGACCGGTTTGCCGTCGAGCTCGAATTCGTAGCCGCCATTGGCGAGCTGCTTGCGCACTTCGTTACCGTCAGCGGCTTCGAGATGTGCCTTGATCTGCGGAATCATGCCCTTGAGTGGCCCCTGACCAATGGTTCTGAAGTTCGGCTTGGCGACGTAGCGGACCAGGCTGGCGGCATCGGCAACGGCGCAGACTTCTTTGATGTTGAGCTCTTCCTGCAGGAGGTTTTCCATGTCTTTGAGGGCGTTGCGTTCGAAATCGTCGGCAATGACGACCTTCATTTCGGCGAGCGGCTGGCGTACCTTGAGGTTGGCTTCGTTGCGGGCGGCGCGACCAAGCTGAACGACCTTCATGACGAAATCCATCTTGCGTTCGAGCTGTTCATCGATAAGCTCTTCGCGGGCAGTCGGGTAATCGGCGAGGTGCACGCTTTCGGGGGCCGACTTATCGACGCTGGCGACCAGGTTGCGGTAGATATCTTCGGCGATGAACGGGGTGAACGGCGCAGTCAGTTTGGCCATGCCGACGAGCAGTTCGTAAAGGGTTACGAAGGCGCTCATCGAATCGCTGGCATTTTCACTGCTCCAGAAGCGGCGGCGACTGCGGCGGACATACCAGTTCGACAGGTCGTCGACGAATTTTTCCATGTGGCCGGTGGCCCAGACGACTTCGAAACGGTCCATAGCCTTGCGCACTTCATCGGTGGTATGGTTGAAGCGCGAGATGATCCAGCGGTCGATCTCGGGGCGCTCAGACACCGGTATATTGTGCTGCTGCGGCTGGAATTTTTCGATATTGGCATAGAGAACGAAGAAGCTGTAAACGTTCTGCAGGGTGCCCAGATAGCGTTTCTGCGATTCAGCGATCGCTTCTTCGTAGAATCTTCTGGTGTTCCAGGGGGCAGTGCCGCTGTAGAGCGACCAGCGAACCGCATCAGCACCGTATTTGTCGAACAGCGACATGCAGTCGAGCACGTTGCCCTTCGATTTGCTCATCTTGATACCGTTTTTATCGCAGATGAGGCCGAGAACGACGACGTTCTTGTAGGGCGGCGCCTTGTGCAGGAAGGTGCTGGTGACGAGCAGGCTGTAGAACCAGCCGCGGGTCTGGTCGACCGCTTCACAGATGAAATCGGCCGGGAAATTGTTTTTGAAGGTTTCCTGGTTTTCGAAGGGGTAGTGCCACTGTGCGGTGTGCATGGCGCCTGAATCGAACCAGCAGTCGATGACTTCGGGTACGCGCTTCATGCTGCCCGAGCATTTCGGGCAGTTCAGTTCAACCTGATCGACGTATGGCTTGTGTAGCTCGATATCGGCAGGAACATTGCGGCCCATTTCCTTGAGATTGGCGACGCTGTCGACGAGATGGTGGTGTTTGCAGTCGGTGCAGACCCAGATCGGCAGCGGCGTGCCCCAGTATCGGTCGCGCGAAATGGCCCAGTCGATCATATTTTCGAGGAAATTGAGGAAGCGGCCTTCTTTGATGTGAGCGGGATACCAGTTGATCAGGTCGTTGTTTTTCAGCACTTCATCTTTGAAAGCGGTGGTTTTGATGAACCAGCTGTGGCGTGCGTAATAGAGCAGCGGGCTGTCGCAGCGCCAGCAGTATGGATAGGTGTGCTTGATTTTTGCCGAGGCGAGCAGGCGCTTGCTGACTTTCAGTTCTTTGATGATTTCGGGGTCGGCGGCTTTGACGAACACGCCTTTCCAGGGGGTGACTTCGTCTTTGAACTTGCCGTCGAGGCCGACCGGCTGAATGACCGGCAGATCGTTCTCTTTGCCGACGCGGTAGTCGTCTTCGCCGAAGGCCGGGGCGATATGAACGATACCCGAGCCGTCTTCGGTCGACACGAAGTCGCCGGCAATGACGTAATGCGCTTTTTTGTCGGGCTTAACGTAGGTATAGAGCTGATGGTAATCGATGCCGAGCAGCTGTTCGCCCTTCAGCGTTTCGACGACTTCGCCTTCACCCTTGAGAACTTCGAGGCGGGCCTTGGCGAGAATCAGGTATTCTTCATTGAGTTTGACCTTGACGTAGTCGATGTCTTTGCCGACGGCGAGGGCGACGTTCGAGATCAGGGTCCAGGGTGTGGTGGTCCAGACCAGGAAACTGGTGTTCGGCTGGTCTTTGATTGCGAATCTGACATAGACCGAGGGGTCTTCGACTTCGCGGTAGCCCTGTGCAACTTCGTGTGAAGAGAGGGCGGTGCCGCAGCGCGGGCAGTAGGGCACGACCTTGTGCCCTTCATAGAGCATGCCCTCTTTCCAGAACTGGGCGAGCATCCACCAGACGGTTTCGATGTATTCGTTGGTGCAGGTGATATAGGGGTCGTTCATGTCGACCCAGAAACCGCCGCGGGTGACCATGGCGCGCCACTGAGCTTCGTATTTGAAGACGCTTTCGCGGCATTTTTTGATGAAATTTTCGATGCCGTATTTTTCGATATCCTGCTTGCTTTCGATGCCGAGCTGTTTTTCGACTTCGAGTTCGACCGGCAGACCGTGGGTATCCCAGCCGGCTTTGCGGCCGACATGGTAACCGCACATGGTTTTATAGCGGGGAACCAGGTCTTTCATGGCTTTGGTGAGCACGTGACCCGGGTGCGGTGTGCCGTTGGCGGTCGGCGGGCCTTCGAAGAACACGAATCTTTTGCCGCCTTCGCGGTTTTTCATCGATTTCTGGAAAATGTTTTCCTTTTCCCAGTATTTGAGGATTTCTTCTTCGCGTCGGGCTGAAACCGTATTTTCGGGTTTTTCGAAAAGCATTGCAGGTGTCCTTATCTTGAGTTTGAATTTACGCGATATGCAGAGGCAATCCGGGCACTGTGTTCCAGACTGCTGGTATAGTGAAAACCGTCTTCGAGCGAGTTGCCGACCGCAAAAGAGCCGTGTCCGCGCACGATGACCAGCGGGTAATCGCGCAGCAGCGGTGCGACTTTCCCGGCCACTTCTTCTGAGGCGATGGCGTTGGTCACTTCGACCACCGGCACGCCGCGCGGAAAGAAGTAGCGGCCTTCTGCATCGACCGGGCTGAACTGGTCGGTAAAGAACGAAAGGGCGATCAGCTGAGGCGGGTGCGCGTGTACAATCGCCTGAGCGCCGGTCTGCAGGTAGATGGCGCGGTGAACCGGCCGCTCACGTGAAGCGCGTGCCGATGCAGCATCTTCGCCATCGATCAGGGTTTCGACGATGTCGTCGTAATCGAGGCGGTGCAGCATCGAGCCGCTGCGGGTGATGGCCATCATGCGGTTCAGGCGCACGCTCATGTTGCCGGAATGTGAGTTGTTGAGACCGGCGATGAACAGGTCGTGACCGATGGTCTGAAATTCGCGCAGCATGGTCATGATATTATCTCTGGTATGGTTTCGCCGTAGATTGGCCTGATGATGCCCCGGTCGGTGATAATGGCGGTAATCAGCTCGGGCGGGGTGACATCGAAGGCTGGGTTGTAGACCGGCATGTTGTCGGGGGCAACCTGAACGCCGCCCACGAATCTGACTTCGTTATGGTCGCGTTCTTCGATTTTGATCTCGTTGCCGTAATTGATGCTGAGGTCGAAGGTCGAGGCGGGTGCGGCGACGTAGAACGGCACGCCGTTATACTTTGCGAGAACTGCAAGCGGGTAGGTGCCGATCTTGTTAGCGACGAAACCTTTGGCCGTGATGCGGTCGGCACCGACGACGATGCCCTGCACTTTATCGTCTCGAATCAGGCTGCCGGCCATGTTGTCACAGATCAGTGTCGCGTCGAAACCTTCGTGAAAGAGCTCCCAGGCGGTGAGGCGAGCGCCCTGCAGTAGCGGGCGGGTTTCGTCGACGAAAATTTTAAATTTTTTGCCCTGTTCGCGGGCGGCCCTGAAAACGCCGAGAGCGGTGCCGTAACCGGCAGTGGCCAGGGCACCGGCGTTGCAATGGGTCAGCCAGGTTTCGCCGTCTTTCAGCAGGGTGGCGCCGAAATGCCCGATTCTGCGGCACATTTCGATATCTTCGGCCTTGATTGCATGCGCTTCTTTGAGGGCGATGGCCGCGGCCGCCGTGAAATCACTGCCAGCCTGGGCCTTGACGACTTTTTTGACGCGTTCGATGGCCCAGAAAAGGTTGACAGCAGTCGGCCTGGTCGCGGCGAGCAGTTTGCAGATGCTTTCCAGAGACTGTTCGAGAGGAGTCTGGTGGTTGGCGGGGCTGGCAAGGCCGAGGGCGATGCCATAGGCAGCAGCAACGCCAATTGCCGGGGCGCCGCGCACTTTCATGGTGACGATCGCGTGAGCGACCTCATGCTCGTTGTGGCATCTGACCGTTTTGGTTTCGACCGGCAGCAAAGTCTGATCGAGCAGTTCGAGACTGCCCGAATCGCTGTGGTAAGATACAGCATCTATCATAGTTTTTCCGCCATTCAGAATCGCGTTGTCTCTAAAAAGAGAAACTTTTCATTTCAGAGGGGATAATAACAAACCTGCCTGCACCGGTCAAGAACAGTGAGATTTGGCGACTGAACCTTTGTCGCATTTAACCTGATGGATTGCCCAGCTGTGCGTCATTTTCATGAACGCACTTAATTATGGCAGATGCGGTGTTCTAATATATTGTCCGTGATAATTTTGCCCATGCTGTCTGGGATGCGTTTCCTGCATCAGGGTTTGGGCTTTTTTTTGTTACTTTTGCTGAGCACTTCTATTTGTTTGAAGGCTTCCTGATATTGCGGGTTGTCAGGCTCGAGCGAAAGGGCCATGCGACAACTCTCGCGGGCGGCCTGGTAGTTCTTTTTTTCGAGCTCGCTTTTTGCCATCATGAAAAAGGCTTTGGCCGCACGCTGCTGTTTAGAATCTTTGTGCGTCGCCGCTGCTTTGCCAGAATTATTGCCACCTGCCTGAAAAAATGTTGCATTTTTGTCGCCGAAAAGATATTGAGCGGCCAGAAATCCGGCGAGAAAAACTGTGGCGATCGCTATGCCAAAAACCGAGGCCGACGAGAGCGAAAGTGATCTGAATATGGCGGTGCCTGTCGAAATTTTTTCTTCCTGGTGGTTGATAAGGCGTATCTGCGTGCTGCCGGAAGCTTTTTGGGGGTTCGGTAGAGGCTGCGGATCTGGCGCTGGTTTTGCTTTTGCTTTTGCTGTAATGCCGTTCGCTATTGGCACGACTTTCGCTATCTGCGGCTGGGTTTTCGGGGTTGGGGCTGATGTTGGCTGGAGGGCGTCAGGTGTCGGCTGCACGTCATCGTCAGACTTGCCGGTGGCTACGAAAAGTTCGGCGCTGAGTTCCATTTCGATAAGCTGAACCAGCTGCCGGTACTTTTTCCTTTCCGGGTCGTTTTCAGGCTCTTCGTCGTTGATAAAAAGCTGATAGCCAAGCGCTTCAACAATTTCTTCAGCGAGCTGCGTCAATTTTTCCGGATCTGGCGATGCCATTTGGAGAACCCTCTCAAATTTTTCTTGTAGCCGATTATAACCGATATTTTCCCATCCAGTAAACAGAACAGTCGTCGGTTATTTTTTCAACCTCGCCTGTTGGCTATTAACGTTTTCATTGCTGCAGGAAGAATAAAAAAGTTTAATGCGGTACTCCCGTTTAATATTTTTTCTACTATAATTAGTCGTCAGAGTTGTACGGGAGGATCTATTGAAATCAAGGCTAAAAAAAATAGCATGTATCTTGTTGCCGGTGTTTTCGGTTTTTTTGGTAATGGGGGCGCTGTTTGGTTTCTCCAGAACCCCGGAAAAGAGATACAGGCTGCTGAAAAATGATCTGACAAAGATTTTTCAGATTTCCGTATCCGATGAAGACGAGCGATTTTCCTGCCAAGCAGCAGAAGATATGATACGCGAAGGCTTTTTTAAGTTTTACCCGGCCGCAGTTTCAGCCCTTCGGTCTGCCAGTTCCGATAGTTTTTCCCTTTCAAAAATTGATGGCATAGTCGCGCTGCTCCTTTTTTATGCTGACCTGAAAAACCCTGCGACTGAAAGAGAAGCTGCGATCGCAGCTTTTTTTTATTACCTGCCCGTCGTTTTGTCATCGCCACAACAGTTGATTGATATATCAGACAGCCTGAAGCAAAATCTTGGCCCCTGGAAAAACCCTGATCTGGCAAGTCGCCTCGATGCTGCCGTGAATCAGCTCGTTCTCAGACAGATTTTTCCTGCTATAAAGTCTAACCCCGGGCGTTTAAAAGAATTTGAAAGCTTTTTTTCACGCTTTCCTGAAGCTGAAACTATCATAAAAGCAGAGCTTGAAAGTAATACTGACCGGCAAGAGCACCTTGCTGACCCGGAGGCTTCTCTACAGCCCTATGATAAAGAGACTGAATAAGAGGATCACTGTGATGAATAAAAATGACAGAACAGGCTCGTTTTTCTGGCTTGTTTGGGTTTTGATCATATTTTTGACCAACGGCCAGTCCGTATCGGCAGCGTCTTTCAAAATTACCACGAATGCAGATTTCATTGCTGCCGGTGCAGTTCTTTCTGGCGTTCTTGCGAGTGATACCGACGGGAACGCTGCCGGCTACCTTCGCCTGAAAAACACCAATCCCGGTATGGATGATGGAAACCCCGCATTGAAATTTGCCGGCAGGGGAACATGGTCTAAGAAAAGAGCTATTGCGCTCACGATCCCGATTGATTACAACACGGCCGGCGCTGCTGTTGGCAGAGCCAGGCGCTTTGCTGAAAAAACTACTATCGATTTATCGCTTATCGGTAATGCAAATACCGACTGGTCAGATCTGCGTCTTACCGATTGGTCAGGCGCCCTTGTTCCTTTCAGGCTGCTTGATTTTGAGCGGCCAACCGACAACCCTGAAACTCCTGTAAGGTTGCTTTTTGAAGCGGATGCGCACCCGTCATGGCCTGCCGCCAGCAATACTTATTACCTTTATTACGGCAACAGTCAGGCTGTCAGCGTTGAAAATCAGAACTTGAGCCAATTTTACATAGTTAATCATGATTTTGAACGGGGTCTGGACGGCTGGTACAATTGCCCGCGTGGGTATGGTATGCTTTCGGCCGATGGTCTTCTTCCTTCCATAAATAACACTAATTCGAATGCAACCCATCCCCTGCTTGCTATCGAAAATGGGCTGTCTGTAATACCTGCCGGGTACACAGGTTTTGACAGCAAGGCCTGCCTTTCGGTCGGATACCCGGAATCAACTGTATACAACGATGACATCTGGAGGGCTGTAAGTCAGAGAATTACAGGGCCTTCTTCCGGAACTTATGTTCTTTCGGCACAAAGACGTTTTTCTTCGGCGTCATTTACCCAGGGCTGGTATTCGCTTATGTTCATGCAGACGACGACTGCCGGTCGCGACCGACGCTATTTCGTATCATCCGGCTTCTCTGACTGGATGGAAACCACTGTCGACTTTACGCCAAATGCCACGAGAACGGTCGAAATAGGGCTCGGAATGGCTAACTCCAACCCTGGAGGCACAAATTATCGAGAAAGGCGCTGTAATTTCGACTGGGCGGAGCTTTCGTTAAAATACCCGCTTTTAAAAAATCTCGGGGCTGAAGATGCCGCAGGCTTTCTTTCGGTGGCAACCTATACTTCGAGAGTTTTCGATACGGGGGTTGCAAACCCGTCATTTGGCGTTTTAACCTGGTCTGCGAATACGACTGCACCCGGAACATCGGTGTATTTTAGAACCCGCACTTCCGCGAATGCCGGCGGCCCTTACAGTGCCTGGAGCAGCACGATTACTGTCAACGGCGATACTATTACCAGCCCATCGGCAAGGTATATTCAGATCGAGGCTGTACTTGCCGCACAGGATACTTCCTTCAGCCCCGTTCTTGATGAAGTCGAGATTTTTTACGAACTTCCCGTAACAAATTTCGCGGTTTATGCCCCGTCTTCACCGATTGCGGGCGAATTTTTTGATTTTTCAGTTTCTGCGATAAATCAGTTTGGGGAAACGGTAAAAGACTTCTCTGGGCTTGTCAGCCTTTCGGCAGACTCTCCAAATGTTGAGTTGCCTAAGCTGAGCCATAATTTTATGCCGTTTGATAACGGCATAATGGTTTTTCAGGCAAGGAATCCCGTTGCTGAAACCTTCAGACTGATAGCTACCTTTGGAGCGATTTCGTCACAGTCTGCTGATATAGTTACTTTGCCGGGTGCGACTTCGAAGGTTGAGATAAGAGCAATACCTGTTTCAGTGACTGCCGGTCAACTTTTCTCCTTCGAAATTGCCGCTCTTGATCGTTTTGGCAACGTTGATGCCTCGAACAACGGATTGTTCAATATTCTGAATGATGATGCCGCGCCCGGCTCGTTTCCAAGAACAGTATATGCTGTTAACGGTATTGCGCCGCTTACCGACTGTGCCTTTTATACTGCTCCATCAAGAAGAGTAGAGGCTGTAGAAGCGGTTTCAGGTCTCAGAGATTTTTTCGATACAACGGTTGTCCCTGGGGCTGCAACCCGCCTGAACGTGACAGCCGAGCCGAATCAATACCAGAATGTCGCTTTTAATCTTCAGATAAGGGCGGTAGATAATTTTAACAATCTCGACTCGTCTATTAATACCAATGTCAATCTATCGCTTTCGAACGGTCTGATTGCCCCTGATACGGGTATTATGGCAGCTGGCATTGCCAACCTCGTTACCAACATTGATTCAACAGGATTAATAACCATTACCGGCAATACCCCAACCCTTTTGACTGGCGATCTCGGTCTGAACGTTTACCCTCAACCGCCGCCGACCCTGAATCGTTTTCTTTTAGACGCCGGCTATGACCAGCTTGCCGGGGTTCCCTTCACTCTTACTATTGAAGCTCGCGACAATTCAGAAAACATACTGACCAGCTATGACGGTGCCTGCCGCATCATTCCTTCGACTGGTCAGTGTTCGCCTCCGATGACAACAGGTTACAGATTTATCGATGGATTTATGGCGATTCCGATCACGCTCTCAAGCGCCGATCCAAACCTGATTCTGCGGGTTGAGGATGTTAAAGACAATACAAAAATCGGTTTGCTTTTTCTCAATGTCAGGCCATCTGGCCTTTCTGGCTTTGATGTCGATGTTCCGGCATCTGTGGTTGCCGGGGCGACCTTTACCTTCAAAATCACCGCCCGTGACGGTCAGGGCAATAAGCTTACCAATTATACCGGTACCGTTAATATTTCTCACACTGCTACAGGCGGTTCAACAAGTCTGCCGGCGAATTATACATTTTCGACCGCAGATGCGGGAGAAAAGACATTCGTTGGTGCGTCAGGCGCAAGATTTACCAGAGCCGAAAAAGTAAGGTTACAGGTCGAAGACAGCGGGCGGGTTGGTGTGTCAAACTTTGTCGACATTCTACCTGACGTAACACAACCGGTTTTGTCGGTAAAGCCTGACATGTATACGGTTTTTCTGGGTGATTCACTTTCTTTCAACCTCTCGTGTAAGGATGTCTATGAAAACACTCTTGATGGTTTTACCGGTACAGTTAACATCACCTGTTCTGAACCAACCGTTGTTTTGCCGGCTGCTTACACGTTTCAAAGCTTTGAGGACGGATTTAAAAGGTTCCTGAACGAAGTTAACCCGGCCAATCTCGGTGATTTTACAATTACTGTAACCGAGCCTGTTTCTGGAGCAGTCGGAACAACTGACCTGATTTCGGTGGTAAGTGGCGAAACAGCCAATTTTGCCTTTTCTCCGGGTGGTTTGACCATTCCTGCCGGTCGGCAGTTCAGTTATGTTGTAACTGCCTCAAATACTGCCGGAGATCTAAACGAACAGTATAACTCCGCTATACGCTTTTCAACTCTCGATTCCAAAGCTTTAATTCCTCAGGATTCGACTCTTGTAAATGGCCAGGGCTCGTTTAACTCAACTTTTTATACGGCCGGCAATTTTGCTTTATCTGCCCTTGATATTCAGAAACCTTCAATATCAGGCGCAATGAATGTTACTGTTATCGCATCGACGCCAAAATTCATTGAATTTGACATTCTCGCCCCGGGTTTTACAACCGATGCCGGGGTTGCTGTAGCCTATGCGATCAGAGTTGTCGATGCTTTTGGTAACCCCGCCAGCTACACCGGAAATATAACCGTTTCTTCGACTGATGTTAAGCCAACTTCAACCCCCACGCAGGTTTTTGCCTTTGCAAATCAGTCTTCAATGAATGCTCTCTGGACTTTCACAACCGCAGGGACTCAAAGGCTCAGGGCATCCGCCCCTTCTCTTTCCGATGGCAGAAGCAGTCCTGTAAAAGTTCTGGCCGGCCCTGCCCGTGCAATAACCGGAGATTTCCCGACTGCAGTTTCCAGTGAATTGTCGGTCCCTTTTTATGTGAGAATTGTCGATGCCTACGGCAATCCTACGCCACTGTTCACGAGCCAGATAACGGTGGCATCGACCGGGTCCGGATTCTCCGGGGCGCCTTATACTTTTTCTGAAGCCGACAATGGGGCACATACCTTTTTTCTGCGCTGGGAT
Source organism: Candidatus Rifleibacteriota bacterium (assembly GCA_024710355.1). Taxonomy (GTDB): domain Bacteria; phylum Muiribacteriota; class Ozemobacteria; order Ozemobacterales; family Ozemobacteraceae; genus Rifleibacterium. The sequence continues at coordinate 200,840 of JANJUX010000041.1, read as the reverse complement.
AGAGGAACTAATGCGCCGCAGAATATGACCGTAACTTTCAATCGGGTTCCTGCTGCCTCGATTCCGGCACCAGGCGCGCCTCTGGTGTTGAATGTGTATCTTGATAATCCGAAGTATAACCTCGGTGGCGGAACCTACCCGTTCATGAACAGCTGGCTTTCAAAGCCAGACCGAGATGTTGTCGCTTCAGAACCGTTCAGGCTTATGTACAGAGCCTTTTCCATCAAAGAAACCTCGGCGTCGATCACTTCTGTTATCGATTTCAGCCTTTCTGACGGTGATTTTCTTGTTTCCCGCGACGGCGTGAATTACGGTAAGACGATCAGTCTGACCAACGAATCCATAGTTCAATTCTGGGCAGTGGTTACCAGAACCGGTTATCTGTCAATGGTCGCAAGCCCGAGAATCGCACCGCGACTCGCGGGCACAACCAATTTTATCGTGCAGCCCGGGCCTGTCGACCGGGTGACTATGCTCGCCGATTCGCCTCAGAAAGCCGGTGTTTCTTTTCCATGGACTGTGGAGTGGTGGGACAGAAACAATAACTACGCGAGAAAGACCATCGAAACGCTTGATTTTACTGCGATTGCTGATGGGCTCGGAATTCTTGACCCCGCTCTTTTGATTCTTTCGGGACGAACGGGTAGGTTCAATCAGTCTGAAAACAACACATGGCTGACAAAAGATTTTATAATCGCCTCGGCAACAGCTAACCTCAAAACCGACCTGATGCGCCAGGAAATTTCAATTCAGGGCATCTATGACGAGGATTTTTCAAAAGGGGTCTTAAACTTTGCGGGCTGGCAGACGCTTGATTTTGGGAACTCAAATGGCAGTTTGTCTCTTGATGAGAGTCAGCTGAAAATCTGGACAACAGGAAATGGTACTCTTTCCAATCACCTCAGTCCGAGCGATGATGATACAACTGATGTTAACTGGTATGAAGATGCCAATGACAGCTATTACTACCTCTATTTTGACTGGCCGGTGAATGATATCTTTGCTTTCGATGCGACAATCGCCGTTAAGAGAATCTGGTATGATACAACCCTTGATTATTCGCGTTGCCATATTGGCATAATGATGGCCGATTCGAGCCATGCAACCCGGCCGAGATTCGTTTGTTCGATGCTCAGACGTGTTGACAACTCTCACGCCAGTAACCGTGAAATTGGTGTGTTTCTGGGGCAGGCGGTATATCGTAATACGCCAAATGGCAGAAGGTTCAGGCGAAAGGTCGCAACTCAGGCAAGTACAGTAACCACACACCCAAAATGGTTGCGCATATCGAGAAATGGTGCTGGCACCTTTTTCCCTCAGTTATCACCGGATGGTGTAAACTGGCAGCAGTTGAGCCAGTCGCCATTTTCTACGGCCGCAACCAACCCTGCTCCGGCGCCCAACTTTACGGCAGCGACCTGTAAGATGGGTATCTGTGTTGCCGCAGGTAACAATACCAGGCCTGGCATGGCCTGGGTAGACGACTTTACCATCAATAGATTCTTTCAGAACGCCAGTTTTACATCGGTTGTTTATGATGTGGGCACGTCGACGGTGACTTTTACCAACCCGATCACAATTGACGCAACACTGAATTCAGGCACATTGAGATTTTTTGCCCGCGCCGGAAATAACCCAGCAACGATCGATACTCTGCCATGGGTCGAGAGACCTCTGACCTGGTCTGGCACGCAGGCATCAATAAATCCGACTGTGTTTAACAGTAACCGCTATTTCCAGTATTCTCTGATACTGGGGGCTCGTGTTGCTGGAAATAACGGCGGACAGACTTTTTATGACAGCACCCCCGTTGTCAGGAGCGTTGAAATAAGATATAACACCGGTATACAGGGTGCAAATTTTATCCAGAGAAATGTGGAACCTCCGGCGATTATATATGCTTCGGTTACCGCAGCAATATTTGATGGTGCCAGTGTCGAAATCCAAGGGGGCAACGCTGTCGGTCTAGAGATAACGGTTCCGGCTTCTGTTACGGCTGGCGTGCCTTTTACTGCATCTGTTCGAGCGGTAGATGCCTTTGGCAACACAGCAGACGATTATGATCTGACCTGGGCTTTTACCTCTTCAGATTCGGCGCCATTCGCAGGGGTCGTTCCGGGCGACTACACCATGGTCCCTGCCGCGGACTCAGGGATGCACACTTTTCATAAGGCTTTTGTGCTTTTTAACGGGCCCTCACAGACTGTGCAGGTATCAGATGGTAGCTTGACAACAGTATCCAACGCGATTGTTGTTAATCCGGGGCCTGTCGGAATGTTTTCAATCCTGGCGGTGTCACCGCAACCTGCAAATGTCGTTTTTCCTCTGTCTCTCGAAGCCTTTGACATATACGGAAACACTAAATCTGACCATTCTGGCGCCATCAAGTTTTCTGATAACAAAACAGGTGGACTGGCGGTTTACAGCCCGCTTACAATCGCAGCCTCCGACTGGAGTTCAGGACTTGCAACTCTGACTCCCGGCGTCTCATTCACAAAGGCCGAAACTGTAAAAATAACTGGCGAAGGCAGCAATCGCAGTGGCGTCAGCAACCCGATAGCGATAACCAATGCCTCGCCAGCAGCCTTGTTGATGACGGTTTCAACGAATTCGCCAGATTCGGGCATCCCATTTTCCGTGACGGTTAGAGCGCTTGATAACTTTGGGAATATTGCCCGAGACTATGTTGGCCAGATAGAATTTTCCTGCAACGATGCGCATCCGTCGGTGGTTTTGCCTTCAGACTACCAGTTTGTTGCTGGCGATGCCGGCGAAAAACTTTTTACTTCTCAGTTTGTTTTTATTACCCCAGGCCCGGTTATGCTGCAGGTGGTCGACACCGTTAATGCGACCATGACGCACCAGTTTCCGCTCAGTGTTTTGCCGGGTCCGGCGACGCGCTTTGATTTGAGCTGCAATGCGACCCAAACGGCAGGTGTGCCTTTTAACCTGCTGATCAAGGTTTATGACGATTACGGCAACCTTAAGACGAATTTTAGTGAGACCATAAGCCTTCTGACAGGTTTTGATACGGTTATGCCGGTCAGTGCCGGCGGGTTCTCGAATGGGCAACTGCTGGTCCCGTCTGTGGAATTGAATGAAGCAGGGCTTCTGCCTGCTGAGAACACCATCGCCTGCAAGTTTGGCTCGGTATATGGCGACCGCCTCGTTAATCTGTTGCCGCCTTCGACCCTTTTTGAGCGTTTTGACCTCGAAACCATTCCGGCAGAGCCGACCGTTGGTGACGCCTTCAAGCTGGTCGTTAAGGCGGTTGGCCCGGATGGTGCAGTTTATACCAACTATAACAGCACCGGTGTTTTTCTCGAAGCCAGAGATGATCTCGACCAGCTGGTTGATCCACCAATGGCACCGATTCAGGCGTCTGGTTTTACTAATGGCGTTAAAGAGCTTTATGCCCGCAACTGGGTTGCCGGAGACATCACTCTCTGGGCAACCGACAAGGTGATACCAGGAAAGGTTGGCTCGCTGACGGTGACTTTTAAGCCAACTAACCTCTCGCACTTTGCTGTCGTGCCCGGTACCTCAACGGTTGAACCCTTTGCAAACAATTATTATCAGACGGTAAACGCTTCGTTTCCTCTGTTTTTAAAAGCTTACGACACAATCGGCAACGTCAAAACCGACTACAGCGGCATTGTGCAGCTTTCCGAAAATGGCCCCGGTTCACTTTCATCTTCGACAGTCGTTTTTGTCGATGGTGTGGCAACCCTTTCTGCCGTTTATTACGATCAGCCGGGTAAAATCAGAATTACCGCCACCGATAACATTCTCGACCGTTCCGGGTTTTCCGGTACGCTGCAGTTTTTTGGGCCTCTGCATCGGTTCGATGTTGCAGCAAACACGCACCAGACCGATGAAACTCCATTCCCGGTTCAGTTGTCAGCCATAGATATCTATGGCCAGGAAAAGCTGAATTTCAGCGGCAACGTCACTTCGCAACGCCTTTCATGGAGTCTTGGCCCCCTGACGGATGTTACGCTGACCCCAGCCGCTCCTGCCGTGGCCTGGGAAGAAGCGAAAAGCTATACCTGGCTGACTGCGAATCGGCCGGATGCCGGCACCAGCCCGGGTGACTTCGGGTTCAGGATTATTTCGAGCACCTTACCGGATGCCTCTGGTTCAGCCATAATCAGCCTGCATCGGACCAGCGCTTCTACAGTTACAGGACTTGCCATCGAAACCTTCTCGCCGCAGCAGGCCGGAAAGCCATTTCCCATGCTTGTTAAGGCTGTTGACGCTTCTGGCGCCGTCGTTAAAGCCTGGGCTGCTGCCGATGCCGCTCTGAGCGCACTGGCGACGCTTGGCTTCAATTCTGATATCATACCGGCAGCAATCGCTGCTGCCGGCTTTGTTGATGGGGTTTACGCCACAACCACGGCCCAGATTGCCTTGCCCGGAACCTACACGGTAAGCGTGAGTTCTGGTGGTTTGAGCGGTTCTTTCAGTCCGCTGCTGGTTAAGCCTGGTGCCGCTTCGGCTTTGCGGATCACCGTGCCGGATTATGCCCCATTGAACGCCAATTTTGCCATGTCAGTCGCTGCTGTTACCGCAGATGGGCAAATTAAGACCGACTTTATTCCTGACGGCCCGATTTTACTGAAGCTGAATGCCACATCTACTGGGTATCTCGGAGTGCAGTTCATCAACCCGGAGGATTTTGTCGACGGCGAGGCGAAGATTCTCAACCAGACCTATAACAAGAGCCAGGAAATCTTTATCAGCGCGATCGACAATGTTTCCGGCATGCGCGACATCGGGGGGCCGATCAAGGTTTTCGGGCCGCCGGTAAAACTGGTGCTGCAACCGTTACCGGATGCCGCTGCAGACTTTTTCTGGAACAACTGGCTCAAGGTCAGGGTTACGATTAAAGACGTGAATGGCTACCCGGTGGCCAATTTTACGGGTGACATCGGGTTTTCTGTGGCGCCCGGCACTGGTTCACTGGCTGCCGATGCGGCTATTTTGCCGGCTCTGGTGACACAGCTTTTTGAGGCAGACAGCCTTGGCAGCCAGGAATTTTACTTGAAAGTGACTTACTCTACCCTCCAGAGTCCGACTCTGCTTGATATTGCCGCAACCAATGCTGTATACGGCCTCTCAGGCAATGCCGATGACCTCAGGTTTTTAAAAGAGCCGAGGTTCGATTCCTTCGAAATTCTTTCGCCGGCAGATGGCGGCACGGTCTACAAGGGCAAGCCCTTCAATTTCAGAGTCCGGGCGGTTGACAACTTTGGCAATCCGTGGCCGCTGCTGGCCTCTTACCCGGGCATACTTGTCGAGAATGTCGATCCTTTGAGTCTTTCTTCATTCAATGCGCTTCCCAGCGGGCATCTCGAATTTCTCAATACCTCAGAAGTTCTCGTGTCGGGCAAGGTCGAGTATGACGATCAGACTTCCGCCATTGTCAGATACTCGGTGGTTCCCGAAGACAATCTGCTCGCCGGTGATTTTGTAGAATTCAAGATTTCAACCGGATTTAATCTCAAGGATTCAATTTATCAGAAGATCGCGACTGAAACTTTCGCTCTGCCATCCAGGTATATTCTTTCTGCCTTTATCAGCCCCGGTACAGGCTCGGCTGAGCTGAAATTTACCCTGATCAATGCGAATGGCGACCCCGAATCGTCATTTGGCGCGCGGATCAATTCTGACGGAACCCTCCTGCCTATCGGCTCCGTCGCCTATGCCGGTAAAAGTGAAGTGTTGCTCGATCCCTCGATTGCCAACCCCGATCACCAGAAATGGTACAGGGTTTATCTTGCATTTGATTATCAGTTCGACCAGAATCTGGCGAGCGACACCATTATTCACCTGCAGAATTCGACTCCGGCAGGTTTTACGGCTTCCACGACAGCATATTTCGACGGGATACAACTGGAAAAAGCTTTCTTTGCCGATCAGGTCGCACCAACCGCCTATTCCGGCTCGGGCATTCAGATCTTTTCACCGAATCCTGGCCGCTCGATTTCCGGCGAAAATGACTATTTTGAGTGGTGAGTTTCTGTTTCTGTTCATGATGCTATGCCGATTTAATGGGCGGCGAAACCTGGTTGCGCCGCCCGGTTTCTTTTAAACGCTTCTTAATTGTAAAAAGTATGAGATTGGGCTATTTTGCGTACATGAAACTCAGATTTGCAGAACCAGAAAAGCAGTCGAAAAAAACGAAACGACTGCGGTCACCTTTTACCGAAGCCAGGATCGCGGCTTTGCCGATCTTTTGTATTCTGCTGCCGGTCTTGATTTTTGCTGCCAGAATTGCTTCGGCGCACGATAAGCCATATACCTTTCTTGCGCTTCACGCCGGGCATGGCCAGAAAGATGGGTTGCTCAACCAGCCCGAGGGCATGGCCTTTTCCCCTGATGGGCGTTTTCTGGCGGTGGCCGATACCCACAATAACCGTCTGCAGCTTTTTTCGGTCGATAACACACCGACGGCCACCCAGCCTCTGAAACTAGAAATGATCTATGGTGACCTCTGGCCCTGGGATGACCGCACTCAGCCCATAGATTCGAACGATGCCTACCGTGAAAAAGACTATCTGCACGGCCGTAACCCGAATTATCTCGCCGGCCGCGCCTACCAGCACGCGCAGAGCCGTATCCGGCCGGGCGAGAATGTGCCGATGGATCACTTTAACCTGCCGGTCGGCGTTGCCTGGCTTGGCACCGCGACGATGCTGATTGCCGATACCGGCAACCACCGGGTCAAGGCCCTCAAACTCAATGGCGAAGTAAAATGGGTGCTCGGTCAGGAAGGCTGGAAAGACGGCTATTTTCACCATCCGCTTGGCATCGATGTCGACTGCGCCGGGCAGATTTATGTCAGCGAACCGCGCAGCAAGTATATCCGTGGGCTGGGTCTCGACTTTTTGCAGCGCCAGCGCGTGCAGGGAAACCGCCTGCAGATCTTCTCGGCCGATCTCAAGCCATCAAAGCGGCTCGGACACATGCATCACATGTCAGGGCGTGATTACCGGCAGTTCAAAGATATCACGCGGGTCTGGGTCGGTCTAAACGGTGACATTTTTCTTACCGATAATGGTAACCACCGGGTAATGGTCTTTGAGAACAACATGCAGAAAAAGGCGGAGCTTATCAGGTGGCCGCATTATACCCTGCGTTATCCTAACGGCATCGACTGTTCGCCCGATGGCATGCTTGCCATAGCAGATACTGGCAATCACAAAGTCATCATTCTCGATGCTGATTATAAGATTACGCAAGTTATCGGTGGCTTCGGCACCGGCCCCGGAAAATTTGTCAGGCCGCATGAAGCACGTTTCGGGCCAAACGGCGATCTTTATGTTCTTGATACCGGTAATGGCCGCATTCAAATTTTTCGTGGCCCTGTTTTCAGGCAGTTTCCGCGCTGCCCGGTGCCTGAACCGCCCGAACCGCCACCACCGCCGCAAAAAATTGAAGAGCTGCTGCCTCCTCCTGTGCCACCCCAGGACTCTTTGTAGTATCCAGTGTTGCCTTGCATTTTTTTGAGATTTTTTCGGGTTTTTGTGTTATAGTACCGGCATAGATATAAACGGGATACTTTTTTGATCTGACCTCATTGTTTGTAGTATTGATTCCGCTTTTGTTCTGATTTTTAGAGCAAAGTTGTGCGGATGGTTCTGTGTTTAAAGAAAAAAAATGGAGCAGTTGAGATGAATGAGAACGGCAAAAAACGTTCTGCTGGCAAATCCAGCGACAGTGGAATCCGGATTATCGAGGAAATAGTAGAAGGATTCTGGGACTGCCCGAACTGCAATGCCAAAAATCGGGGTTCAGCCCAGCAATGCGAGAGCTGCGGTGCAATTCGCAGCGAGAACGTAAAATTTTATGTCGATGAAGACTCAGAGGTCATAAGCGACGAAGCAGAACTGGAAAAGGCCAAAGCCGGCCCTGACTGGGTCTGCCCGTTCTGCAGCAACATGAGCCCCTCTTCGTCGACAAAATGCACCGGTTGCGGTTCAGACCGCTCTGACGGCAAAAATCGCGCGACCCGCGAACTGGCCGCCGGTGAAACCGGCAAAGACGAGAAGAAGTCGCAAAAGTCTGCCGAGACGCCAAAGTCGGCCCCACCGGCACCGCTCTGGCTGAAAGGCGGCTGTGGCATTTTTGCTCTGCTGTTCGTAATTCTTATGGCTTTGAGCTGTCACGAGAAGGCAGTAAAAATCGAAATTACCGCCAATCAGTGGGTGCGCCAGATCGAACGGGCCGAATATAAAACCGTCCGCGAGAATGCCTGGGCCAACGAAGTGCCGGCCGGCGCCCGTAAATTTTCGAGTGAACGGCAGGTTCGCTCTCACAAAGAGATCCCGGATGGTTTCGAAGAAGTTAACGAAGAATACACCGAAAAGGTAAAAATTGGCGAAAAGCAGGTTGAAGACGGTAAAGTCGACCTTGGCAACGGCAGATTCAAGGTTAAATACAAAGTCGTGCCCGAATACCGTGAAGAGAAGAAAACCCGCCGCGTCAAACGCCAGAAGTTCCGCAAAGAGCCGATCTATGACGAAATGGTTCTCTACGACATCGAGCGCTGGGTGCCCTTTGCGACGATAGAACTCAAAGGCACCACCGACGAGCCGCGCTGGCCTGATTCCGGCGCCAGTAACAATGCGCCGCCTCAGATTGGTGACCTGACCGAAAAGGCCCGAATCGAAACTTACGTTGTGAAGGCGAAAAAAGACGGTTCACCCGAAGAAATCGAGATCAAAAAGCTGCGCGACAAGCCTTTGACTCACGAACAATTCATGAAGCTGCGGGTCGGCACGAAATGGGAAGCCATTTTCAGCGGCCTCGGCGACCTTCGCGACATTAAGTTTCAGCCATGAATCAGCTTTTCTGAGCAAATAATCCCGGTTGCTGAGCCAGTCGAAGCACCGGGTTTTTTGTTTTTTAACAACGTGCTTTTACAAAATTCACACGCCATTATTTGCAGGTCGCTTTTGCTTTTCAGGCTTTGTGTGTCACAGAACAATTTTCAGCAGTGGGTTTAAGCTCGGTATAACTGATTAATTTGGCAAACTCGGTACCTTTATGTATAATAGCGACCGTATTGACCTGCAAAACCTATATTGTTGGAGTTAAAGTATGAATAAAATAATCAGCCTTTTCGCAGTCTTCTGCATCGCCATATCCCTTCTCGGTTGCGGCGGCGGTGGTGGCGGCGGCAACCCGGTCGCACCACCTGCTCCGACCTTCGATCCGGCTCTGAGAAACGATCTGCCGACAGTTGCAGCGTCTTACGATTCTCTTGCTGCTGCGTTGCCTGATTCAAACGGTCTTTCTGCAAGTGATCGTGTTGCCAAATTTATGCTTGAAATTGGTGAAGACTTTCAGAATAAGGCGGGGACTCTGGCCTCGACAAGCTTAAAAGATATTACTCTTGATCGCCTTGACCGTTATACAATCAATTACTATACATTCATTCCTGAAAAATATACTAAAATAGATGACAACACTATTGAAGTAACTACCTATATGTCAATTAGTGCAACAAGAAAACCTGGAAAAGAGGGCGGTTTTGATGGCACAACTGTTTTATCTCCCTCCCCGGTAGTTACCTGGAAAAAATATGGCGATGGAAAATGGCGTATTTTAAAGGGTCTGCCCTACTTGTCAGATGAAGTCAGTTTCTGATTTTGTAATAGCCCGAATTTAACCGGCGCGGGGGTTCAACATGTTGAACCCCCGCATTTATTTCAGGTTTGCATTTGTTCAGGGGCGCCTTTGATTTCTTGCCCGGCGAAGGGTGCTGATGTATAATTTACCTTCAAGGGGGGCGATAAGCATGAATAGAATCACCGCCAACTCAAAGATTCTTGGGGGGAAACCGATTATCCGTGTTACAAGAATTTCGGTTGAGTTTATACTCGAATTGCTTGCTTCAGGTGTCAGCGAAGATGAAATTCTTCAGGATTACCCGCATCTGACAAAAGAAGATATTCAGGCATGTTTGAAGCATGCAGTCAGTTTCAATTGATCTAAGTGTCCCGATTTTAACCGGCGCAGGGGTTCAATATGTTGAACCCCTGCGTTTATTTTTGCGGGTGTGATATAAATAATGCATCTGATTAATGACGAGGTGTTCTGATGGGTCTGATCGCAAGATATCGCGGGATTCCGATTCTTTACCGTATGCTTGGGGCGTTTATAATCGGCGCGCTTGTGGGTATTGTCTGCTGGTATGCCGAATCGAGCCACGGCGTGGCACTAAAAGGCACTCTCGACGCCTGGCTCTCACCATTCGGGCTGGTGCTGGTGAAAATGCTCAAAATGATCGTCGTGCCGCTGATCTTCTTTTCGCTGTTTCAGGGCGCGGCCAGCCTGCCGCTGAAAAAATTCGGGCGCATCGGCCTGCGCGTCGTCATTCTCTACCTCGTCACCTCGATGCTGGCCGCGGTAATCGGTACTGTTTTCGCTTTGGCAATCAACCCGGGGAAAGGCGGTATGCAGCTTTCTGCCAGCACTGATTCTGCGGCTGCCCCGGCTGCTGCTGCCAATTCCGGTGCCGCCTCTTTGACCGCAGTGTTTATGAGTATGTTTGAAAACCCGTTCAAGGCCCTGGCTGAAGGCAACTTTCTCGCGGTTATCGTCTTTGCCATTCTCGCCGGTCTGGCGCTGCGCTCACTGCTCGACAGTTTCGAAGACAACGAAAAGAAAGACCCCGACGCCTCGGTGCTGGCCAGCCTGCCCGGCCTGGCATCGGCTGTCAACCGGGTACTTTTTGTGCTCGTCGACTGGATAATGGACTACGCGCCAATTGGTATTCTTGCCCTTACCATCGTGAATTTTACTCAGTTTGGCCCCGACCTCGCGGGCCCGTATTTCAATATCGGTGTTGGCATTATCGTTGGTATCATGCTGATGATCTTTGTCGTTTATTCTCTGATGATCAAACTGATGACCGGCACCAGCCCGCTGCGCTTTTTCAAATACGCTCAGGAAGCTATGATAACTGCTTTCGTCACCCGCAGTTCAGGTGCAACTCTGCCGATTACCCTGAAAACCGCTGATGAACTCAAAATCAGACGCGAGCTTGCCGATTTCGCTCTGCCGCTCGGCGCGACCGTTAACATGGATGGTGTCTGCATTCACCTGCCGATGTTCGCCATTCTGGCTGCCAACATTTTCGGCATTGAACTGGGTTTTGGCAATCTGTTCATTCTCGTTGTCACCACGGTTCTGGCAGCAGTTGGCGCCGGTGGTATTCCGGGGGGCAGTCTGATGCTTCTTTTCATTATTCTTAACAGTATGGGTCTTAACGAACAGCAGATTTCGCAGGTAGTCGCTTTTGCCCTCGGCATCAATCCGATTCTCGACATGTTCGAAACCATGAACAATGTTACCGGTGATCTGACCTGTACATACGTTGTCGCTAACCAGGAAAAGATGCTGAGAGAAGAATGAGAAGATAAGGGGTTACGGTTTTATAAACTTATCTGGTAGAATTACGGTATTATAGTAGCTGTACCCTTGTGATACTTGTCTTCAACTGGAGGGCAATATGAAGATTCGTGGTCGTTATAATTTTCTGATTTTCTTTCTGGCGTTCTGGCTGGCCTTTGAACCATTTGCCATAAGCGTCGTCAGAGCCAATGACGATGTGCCGAAACCGGTATTGAATACCGAAGGCATTGAAGGCATCGAAAGCATCGACGAGATTGTCGCTCCGGCTGACTATCTCGAATACATGCTTTCGCTGCGCGGCCGCACCAAAGAAGAGGCCGAAGCGATTGCCTGGGGCGAATGGATGACCAGTATCTCTGGCGCCTACGCGATGATGGATGACGGCTGTACTGACGTATTCAGCTTTTACAGCACCCTCAGCGACATGTCGCCCCATTTCACCAATACGCCTTACTATTTCAAGGCCGTATCTCTGGCATCTTCGAAAGCCACTCTGGCTTTCTCGTTCATTGCCAACTCAGAACCTCTGCAGAAACTTGTCGGTGGCCTGAGCAAAGCCGGTAAGGCCGTTGCTGACTCTGGCGTCGGCCGTGGTGCCAAATGGGCTGCAACAAAGGTTTCTACTGCTGCCAGGTTCACCGGCGACAAGATTGCCAACACCCGCCTGTATCAGAAAGGCGTCGGTTTCATTCAGCGCAAAGCCAATCTGATGAGCGGTTTTCAGAAGATGGGCGATCTTGCCAACAAAGCCCAGAAGACTTTCAGCGCTAAAAACGTCGGCACTTTCCTCAGCCACATGGCCCCCCCGTGCGGCTACAAAGCCGGCCCGGGCGAAGGTTTCTATTCATACTGGCGCTGGGTTGCCCGCAAAACCGGCCTCGAAAATGTCGAAACCTACCGCAAGGTCGCTAAAAAAGCCGGTATCAGCACTAACCGCGGCGCTTCGGTAATCGGCGATGCCAAAGGCTGGGGCCACACCGTCGGTATCGGTCTGTGCGTCGTCGGTATCGCTCTCGACTCATACGGCATCTACAAATCAGAAGACCGCAAAGGCGGCCGCTATAATTCATACTCACTCGTCAAGAACTACGTCGGTCTGGCACTTGGCTCGGCCGCTCTCATCGCGATGTTCTGTATTCCGATCGTCGGTCAGGTAATCGGCGCCCTCGCCCTCGTCTGGGTTGCCCTCACCACCCTCGGCGACGTTCTCGGCAAATACAATAAACGCTGGAAAGCCGCCTATAAGGGCTCTTACTGGTATCTCTACGAAAACGACCCAGAATTCAAGTCTTTCTTTGACAACCGCGCACAGCTGAAAGCCGAGGAAAAGGCAGCCGCTCTGCTCGTCACCGAAAGCAACTATGGCGATTTCCTCAAGGCTCAGAATCCTGCCGACGAAGAGCAGGCCGCCATCCAGGAAAAGAATATGCGCGTCTATGCTGAACTCGAAAAGCAGGGCGTTCTGATGAGCTACTACAGCCAGAAAGGCTTTTCTCTGCCAGACTTCGGCATGGAACGCCTGCAGGAACTCTGGTCGATGAAAGCCGACTACATGTCATGGAAACCGACCGAAGCCGAAGCCGACAAAGCTTCTAAACGTGGTTTCTGGGGCAAGGTCGGGCACGCCATCAACCCGATGACCTATATCAGCTGGGCTGGTGACAAGGTTCAGTCGCGCGACTACAAGAAAACCATCGATGAATACAACATTCTCAAGGTGTTTTTCAACCCCGACTACGTTCTGATCAAGAAATACCAGAACTGGATCACCGCCAACAAACATCGCGGCGGCATCTTCGACGTCGTTGGTCTGCGCATCGAGCAGTCGCCATTCAACTACATTCCGATGGTCGGCATCGATACCGCCGCCTGGAACGAAGATCTGCTGATCGAAGCCTTCAACGCCGATGCTTTCCAGATTGGTGTTAAAGAAATGATGTATTTCAAAGAACAGATCAAGGCTGCCCGCGATCAGGTCAAGGCCGGTATCAAAGATTCAGACAAGATGGTCGACTTTATCCGCGACGAACATCTGAAACATTCGCAAAAAATGCGCAAAGCCCTCGGTCGCCTCGTCGAATGCTACAACATCGACCCGGACCGCGAACATAAAGACCTGATGAAAGACTGCCAGAAAGCTTTTGGCTGGCGCTGGAACAAGGCTAATGGCAAAGAAACCCCGCGCAACATCATCAAGATTTACCTGTCTGACATCGAAAAAGCTCTTACCTATGACCCCGTATCAGTCAGCCAGAAAGCCGCCGAAACGGTTCTGATGGTTGCCACAATCAAGAAAAATCTTGATACTGCCGTGATGATGCGCGAACTTGGCGAAGAAAAACGTGCTGCCCTGGCTGATTTCAGCAATGAATTCAAAAACTATGACATCGCCAAGTATCTCAAGGAGGGCACTTTCCTTGATGTAAAAGGTAAAACCTTCTTTGACTGGCTCTCAGACATCTACCCCGCCTACGAAGAAATGGAAAAATTCACCAATCTTTATATGCGCGAAGTTGAAGACTTCACCGAAGTTGCTGACGATTCTAACTCCGATTCGCGCCGCAGTTTCCTGATCTTCAGCAAAGATGGTTATCACCCGAAGAACCTGCTTAAAGAACTCAATGATGAACTCGACGGCTATAAAGAAATCATTCTTGCCTTCGAAAAAATCAAAGATGACGTGCAACTGAATATGGGTCTGAGCGAAGAAAATTCTGACCTGTATAACGGCGTCTTCCATGCCTATAACGTTGATGAACCCGAAGCTCTCGACCTCGACAATGCGGTCATTCCGCTTGGCGATGAATAAGCGTTAACAGCAATAAAAAAGCCCGGCCGAAGCCGGGCTTTTTTATTGTCTGAATTCTGGCTTTATTTACTGCAGGCCCTGCAACGCCTTGTTTATTTCTTCTATTACGATCGGATCGGGGTCATCGCTGGCGTCCTGCAACATCGTCTTTACCCGCGGTGTGAAAGCCGTGAACTGTGGCAGGGTCTGCACTGCCAATACGCGCACTTCGGGGTCGGGATCATACAGTAGTTCTTCGATTTCGGTCAGTCCTTTTTCTCCAAGCTTGACGAAAAAGCTGACGGCGACACTCTTTTCTTCGGGGGTTCCGGCAAGCAGTTTGTCTATCTGGGCTTCAATTTCGGCCGGGCTTGCTGTCATACCCGCATCTGCGGTCTGGCTGCCTGCGACCTGCGCAGTTGCAGTGGCTGAAGAACCTTCAATCACAGCAGTTTTACTGGTTGCCAGGTCTGCAGCATCTGTCGCTGCAGATGCCTGAACTTCAGCAGGTTCAGCCGGCTGTGATATTTGTGCCGTTACAGGCGTAGAATCGGTGTCCTGAACCGGGTCCCCTGAAGACTGCATAGGGGTTGGCCTTGCAGTTACAGTCGGTTTTGCAGCTGCGGTTGCATAAGCTGGTTCGGATACTGCCGCTGCAGGGACCTGGTCAGGCACTGCTGCCGGTTCGACCTTTGCATCTGTAAAAACGGGCTTTTCGTCAGGAACTTTATCGGTCGACGGCTTTGCAACCGGCATGGCCAATACCGGTTCATCAGCAGGTATTGCCTCGCCAGCTTTAACCGGAACCGGTCTTGCAGTGGGCTCAGAAACCGTCGGCACAGAAGTGGCCGTTGCTATTTTTTCGGGTGCCGGTCTGGCCGGCGCCTTTTGCTCTGTCTTGCCTGGAGCGGCGGGAGCTGGTAATTTTTCGGCTTTGGCTTTTATTATCTGTTTATCCTGCTGTTTTGCCGGCGGTTTGTCGCCGTATTTTGCGACCAGTTCGCCAAGTTTTTCAACGGCCGGCTGGTAGCCTGGGTCAAGTTCGACGGCTTTGCGGTAGGCCTTCATTGCATCGGCAACGCGGTCGTTGGCCAGATAGATATCGCCCATTACCTTGCGCGGCATCGGGTTTTTCGGTGAAGCTTCGGCGGCTTTGATCAGAGCCTTGTTGGCCTGCCCGATCTGGTTCAGACCCAGGTGTGCCTGCGTCAGCATGCAGTAATAATAGCAGACCGTATCGCGGTCCATTTCGCGCTCAGCCATCGTCAGACCTGGTTCGAGCAGTTCCAGGGCCCGGTCGAAGATGCGCAAATTCACGTAAACTTCGCCTAGTTCAAGGTAGGCAAAGGTTTCGTTTGGGTCGAGTTCGAGAATTTTCCAGTATGATTCAATCGCCTTCTGAACTTTGCCGGAATCAGCATTCTTGCGGGCCGATTTGAGCATGCTCTCGATCTTTTTGTTCTGCTTGCGCTCAGTCACGCTGCCGGCGAGCACTCTGGCATCGCCGACGCAGGGAACGCTGAGAAAAGCGGCCACTGCCGCCGCCAGCAACGTTTTTTTCAGATATGAGCCATTTTGATTGCCCGACATGATAAATCTCCTGAAAGGCAGTTTTCTTGTATTCTAATGCATTGTCGCCATTTAGGCCAAGGATTAACTCTGATAAAGAGACAGGCCACGGATGAACACGGATTGACACGGATGTGTGTAAAAAATCAGCCCGGCGGTTTGGGCCGGGCTGATCTGGTGATTATGCAGTAAAGCTTACTTTTTCTTTTTTGCAGCAGTGGCTTTGGCAGGTTTTTTTTCTGACGCTTTTGCTT
Source organism: Candidatus Rifleibacteriota bacterium (assembly GCA_024710355.1). GTDB lineage: Bacteria > Muiribacteriota > Ozemobacteria > Ozemobacterales > Ozemobacteraceae > Rifleibacterium. The sequence goes on along the minus strand of JANJUX010000041.1, from coordinate 184,805 downwards.
TTTTTGCTGCGGGCTTTGCTGGTTTAACCGGCTTTTCAGCTTTTGCAGCAACCGGCGTTTTTTTACTGGCTTTTTCAGGTTTTTTTTCGGTTTCGGCTTTTACAGAAGAAGCTTTTTTGCCTGATTTAGCCTGTTCTTTCAGGGCGGCAAGAACCTTTTCGGCGGTGAAGGGCGGGCGGGTCAGTCTGATACCGACCGCATTTCTGATCGCGTTGCCGATCGCCGGCAGGGCGCCGTTGATGCTGATTTCGCTGACGCTCTTGGCGCCGTAAGGCCCGGTTTTTTCATAGGTTGGCACCAGGAAAGTTTCGATTTCCGGCATGTCTTTTGTGCTGAAGATCTTGTAATTGCCGAAATTCGGGTTCAGCATGCGGCCATTGTCGCTGAAAATGAACTCTTCGGTCATGGCATAGCTGATGCCGTTCAGAGCTGCGCCCTGAGTCTGAGCGTCGGCCAGCTGCGGGTTGATGGCATTGCCGCAGTCGACGCCGGCAACGTATTTGAGCACCTTGACTTCGCCGGTTTCGGTATCGACTTCGACTTCGGCGAAGTGAGCGGCGAACGGTGGCGGTGAAGCGTGGCTGATATGACTGGCGATAGCACCGATCTGAAACTGTTTGTGCTCGTACATCGCATAAGTGCAGATCTGACCGAAGGTGACACTGCTTTTGCGGCCTTTGCCGTAACAGGCACCTTCTTCGATGGTGATATCCTGCATCTTTTCGCCGAGCATATCGGCAGCGACCGCAACGATCTGCTCGCGTACCTTGCTGGCGCAGTTGATTACCGCGCCGCCGCTGAGGTAGGTGGTAGATGAAGCATAGGCGCCGACGTCGAACGGGGTCATATCGGTGTCAGAACTGTAAACGAGAATGTCTGTGTGCCTGCAGCCGAGAGTTTCGGCGGCGATCTGGGCCATGACCGTATCGGAACCGGTTCCGAGGTCGGTAGCGCCGAGCAGCAGGTTGAATGAGCCGTCTTCATTCATTTTGATGAAAACCGCACCCATATCGATTTCGGGTATCGAACTGCCCTGCATCAGACAGCACATGCCAACCCCGCGGCGTTTTACGCCGGTACCGGGCTTGCCGTATTTTTTCGCCCAGTCGATGCGTTTCATGCCTTCGCTGATGCACTTTTCAAGGCCGCATGAGCCGATCGACATGTCGACGCCTTCGCGCCCCTCGCCGAGGGCCTTGAAAATCGGCGATGATTCGCCTTCTTTTATATGATTCAGCTGTCTGAATTTAATCGGGTCCATGCCAATCGCTTCAGCCATCTCGTCCATCTGACATTCCATGGCAAAAGCTGCCTGAGTGGCGCCATAGCCGCGGTAGGCTCCGGCAACTGGCAGGTTGGTATAAACTGTGTCGCCGATGAATTCAATGTTGTCGGCGCGGTAGAGAGGCAGAACTTTCGAACCGCAGTTGCTGAGAACGGTCAGGGCATGTGAACCGTAGGCACCGGTATTGCTGATGATGCGCATCGAAATCGCGGTGATGCTGCCGTCTTTTTTGACGCCGCTCTGAATGGTAACGACCATCGGGTGGCGGGTGCGGGCGGCCATGAATTCTTCAGCCCTGGTAAGGGCCCAGATACATGGCCGGCGGGTCTTGAGGGTAACCAGACCGCAGACGTCTTCGAGCAGCACTTCCTGCTTGCCGCCAAAACCGCCGCCGATTCTAGGTTTGATGACGCGAATCTTTTTTATCGGAATCTGCAGCGTCTGAGCGGTGATGCGTCGGGCATGAAACGGCACCTGTGTCGAAGAACGCAGCACCAGGCGGTCATTTTCATCGAGGTAGGCGATGCAGGTGTGCGGTTCGATCGCGCAGTGCTGGGCATAATGAGGGTAATATGTGCGTTCGAGCACAACATCTGCCTGTTTGAAGCCTTTTTTGACATCGCCGACTCTGGTTTCGACATGCGAACAGTGATTGTGCTTCGGGTCGTAAAAAATCGGTATCGGAACGCGGCAGTCTTTTTCGTCGTGAATGACCGGCGCGTCTTTATCGCGGGCCTTTTCGGGGTCGAACACCGCTTTGAGAACCTGATACTGAACCTTGATCAACGAGCAGGCCTCTTCGGCTATTTCTGGCGATTCGGCGGCGACGATGGCGACGCGGTCGCCGACGAAGCGGACTTTATTGTCGAGAAGGCAGTTGTCGTATGGCGACGGCTCAGGGAACCCCTGCCCGGCAGTGGTTCGCATTACTCTCGGTACGTCTTTCCAGGTGAAAACAGCGACGACGCCCGGCAGTTTCTCAGCTTCGGAAGCATCTATACTTTTGATGAGCGCGTGGGGGTGCGGGCTGCCGAGAACCTTGATGTGCAGAAGGTTGTGAAAGTCGACGTCGGCAACATACTTTTGCGTGCCGCAGGCGAGGCCCATGGCGTCGACCTTGGTCAGGCTGTGGCTTACCTGATTGAAGGTTTCGGGCTTTTCAAAAAAGCGCGGAGCTTCCGGGATCGGCGAAATGGCGGGTGACACCTTTGGTTTAACAGTGGCGGCCTTTTTAACGGTTGTTTTTTTCGTGGTTTTTGCCATTACTTTTTACCTCTGGTGCTTTTTTTCTGCCCGGTGGTGCTGGCAGTGCTGTCGGCAGCGCTGAGAACCGCTTCGATGCGTTTTACGTAACCGCTGCAGCGGCACAGGTTGCCGTCGAGGGCATCTTTGACGTCCTCGGCAGTCGGGTTCGGGTTGCTGTCAAGCAGAGCCTTGGCGGCGATCAGCGAACCGGGGTTACAATAGCCGCACTGGGTGGCACCCGCATCGACAAAAGCCTGCTGCAGGGCATGCGGTTGATCGGGGTTGCCCATGCCTTCGACGGTAAGAATTTCGGAGCCTTCGACAGTGCCGGCCAGAGTGATGCAGGAAGTTCTGGGCTTGCCATCGACCAGCACGGCGCAGGCGCCGCACATGCCTTCGCCGCAGCCGAATTTAACGCTTTTGAAGCCAGCCTGCCGCAGAGTTTCGAGCAGCGTGGCGTTGGGTTTAATTTCGAGGCAGAGATCTCTGCCGTTGATTCTGGTATTGAGTTTCACTGCTGGCCTCCCTTGCGGTTTGCGTTTTCGAACGCTTCGTTCAGCGCCCGGCGCACCATTACCACAAATACTTCGCGGCGGTATTCTTCGCCGGCTCTGATGTCTTTGCGAATATTGAGCGAATCGGCAGCTTTGTTTGCCGCTTCAGCTGTCAGTTCTTCGGTCAGAACTTTTCCTTCTAGCAGTTTTTCTGCGTCAAGGCAACGAACCGGCTGGGCAGTGATGGCATTGACAGCTATACGGGCCTGATTGACGGCGCCATCCTTGAGAGTCAGTCTTACTGCCAGCGAAATCAGGGCGTAGTCGTTGGCGGTTTTTGCCAGTTTGGCAAAAGCAGTGCCGGTGCCTGGGCCGTATGCCGGCACGATGATTTCGGCGATAATTTCGTTAGCGGCGAGAAACTGCGGGGCGCGGGTTTCGATAAGGCTCATCACCGGAACGGTACGCTTCGGTCTGCCTCTGCGGCAGACGACTTCAGCGTCAAGGGCCATGTAAGCGACCGGAAGATCTGACCAAGGAAAAAGACCAGCCAGGTTGCCGCCAGCAGTGATGGCATTGCGCAGCAGCGTCGAGCCGATTTTCCCGGCGGCGGCCTGCAGAAGTTTTCCGGCCGGGCCTTTCAGATCGGGGCTTTTGTAAATATCCTGCACGCGGGTGCAGGCGCCGATGCGGTAGAATGCCGCATCTTTGTTTATGTAGTTCAGTTCGCTGATATGCGAAATATCGACCAGTGCTTCAAGGCTGCTGTCGGCCCTGAGTGCGGCCGAGGTGCCGCCGGCGATTACTGCGGTTCTGCCTTCGCCGTTGCCCAGGAATTGGCACGCCTCTTCGATGGTTTTCGGGTGATAAAACCGGGTGAGCTTTTTGAGCATCTCGCTCTCCTTAATTCTGTTTGTTCTAGGGGAGACTCGGTTCATATTATATTTGCCCGCCGCAAATTTTGCCAGTGTTCGCAGCAATACTAAATCTGGTTGTTTCATTTTTGACAATTGGCGGGCATAAGGCGATAATAGACAGGGTTGGTAAATTAATTCGTGAAATCTATCGGAGCCAAACAATGAAAAGATGCAGATTCATCATGATCATTCTGTTGCTGACTCTGGCTTTTAACGCCACAGCCTCGGCAAAAAATGTTCTGACTCAGATTCTTGGCGCCTATCAGAAATACCAGGAAGTGAACATGACTCTCTGGCTGGTCGGCGATGTCGGTGCTGAAAAGCGCTTTGGCAAAGAGTTGCAGTTCTGGATGGGCCTGACACAGAAACCCGAAAAAGACCCGAAGATCAATGCCTATGTAAAGGGCATTTTTGAGCGGCTGAAACCGCAGTTCAACCAGCGTGGCATGAAATGGGACATTCAGGTTATCCGCGAAGGCAGTGCCAACGCATTTGTCATACCGGGCGGCCATGTTTACGTTCATACCGGTCTGCTCGATATGGTCGATTCAGACGACGAGCTGGCGGCAGTAATCAGCCACGAAATGGCACATGCCGAGAGGCGTCATTCCCTGGCCAATTTCAGAGCTTCGACCGTTATGGTCGCCCTGTTGAACAAGGCTGTAAAAAACAAGCGCGACCAGGAAACCTGGGGTGCTCTTCTCAGCTACCTGACTCTGATGAAGTTTTCGCGCACGCAGGAAGACGAAGCCGACGATATCGGGCAGACCCGCCTTGCCATGTCGGGCTTCAACCCCGCTGCTCAGGTGACTCTCTGGGAGAAGTTTCTCAAAAAACATGGCGATACCAAGGGGCTGGCGCAGTATCTCAGCTCGCATCCGCCTTCGAGTGATCGCGTGCAGAATGCCCGCAATAATCTGAAAAAGATGAATGTCGGCGAGCAGCAGGTTTTTTCGAACACGCGCCAGATAATGACCATCGAGCGCACCAACCTGATCAATAACTACAGCTTCGAGGCCGCTTCGACCTCTGCCGGCCTGCTGCCTGGCTGGGAGATCGTCGAAGGCCGGGCCGGCGTTACCGATCAGGCCGCCGCCTCGGGTCGCCGAGCCATTCAGCTCTGGACCGAACAGCGCAATGTCAGCACCAGAGTTCTTTCTGACTTTATCGCTGTTAATGAAGGCACTGATATGGCTTTTGCCATCTGGGCAAGATCTGAAACCGGCCAGCAGAACGCTGCCATCGGTATCGAACTGTATGATGCCAACCGCCGGCTGCGTAACCGCGTCTGGGCCATCAGGCCATCAGCGGCTCTCAGCGCTGAATGGCAGAAAATCGAGGCCCGTCTCGTTAATACGCCCGATAAAAAACTGTTTGCCGCCAATAATGTCTTTATGCGTATTCTGCTGCAGACCGGTCCATTCTCCGAGGGAAGCGTGCTGTTCGATGATCTCAGCCTCAAGCCTTTCTCTGCGCCTGAGCCGGCCAATCTGCTTGCCGGTGGCGACTTCGAGCGCAACGGTGAAAACGGCATGCCATCAGGCCTCGCCGGTGCAAAAGAACAGCTTTCTCTTGATTACGATCGTTTCAATAGCGGCTATGGTTCGCTGCGGCTCACAGCCGCCGCTGACGGCGAAGCCGGTTTCGAATTCGAGCCGGTTCCGGTCGAAAAGCTCAAGACAGGTCAGCAGCTCGCCTGCTCGCTGTTTTTTCAGGGTGACCGCCAGATGAAGGGGATAGTCGTCGTCGAGTTGCTCGATGCGGCCGGCAACCCGCTGGCGCGCCGGCTCGGGCAAATGGAATTCGAAGCGGTTCCTGACCGCTGGCAGGCCACTTCATTCACTTTCAACTATGCCCTGCAGAAGGAAGAAGAGCCCGTGGTAAAGGCTATACAGGTAAGAGTTGCCGCGAATATGGTTGCGGGCAGCAGTCTCTGGTTCGATACCTTCGTCATGCGCTGATACTTTGTGACATTTTTTCCGCTTCAAAGTCGGCCCATTTTGTGAGATAATGCTGATAAACCGGTCGTTTGTGTGACGATTGGTTTGTTATGGCCATTAATCAATGAAATATTTACAGGGCAAGGGAATGACCGCAAATCTTGATCGGGCAAGGCAGTTATCTGCCTGTTATACCCTGTTGTCGATTTTTTCGGTGTCAGTCCGGGCCTTTTCAATTCCTGTCTGAGGAGGAATCATGACCCCTTCATATCACCGTCCAGCCTCTGTTAACGAGGCTCTGCAGCTCAAGGCGAAACTTGGCCCGGGCACCGTATTTCTCGCCGGAGGCACTGAAGTTAACAATCTTCACGCTCCGCGCCCTGCCGCTCTTATCGATCTTGCCGGGCTCGGCCTCAACAAGATTGAAACCACCCCGGCCGGCCTTCGCATCGGCGCCGGCGTAACCTTTCAGCAGCTTATCGAGCACCCCGATGTTCCCGCTTTTATCAAAAAAGCCGCCGGCCACATGGCGAACCGCAATATCCGCAACTGTGCCACTGTCGGCGGACATCTTGGCGCCAATAAAACCTGTGCCAACCTCATTCCGGCATTGATGGCGGCTGAAGCCCGTGTGGTGCTGACCGATCGCGAAGTGCCGGTCGACCAGTTCGTCGCCGGTGAAACCAGCCTGGTTCTTGCTGTAATCGTGCCGACCGGCAACCGCGCCATCGGGCTCGATCACCATACCCGCACCGCTTCTGACATCTCTATCATTACCGCCGCCGCTTCAATGACTGTAGAAGCCGGCAAAGTCAGGCAGCCGGTTCTCGCCGTCGGCGGGGTCGCTTCTCACGTTGTGCGGCTCCACAGTGTCGAAAAAAGTCTTGACGGTCAGGCTCTGCCTGAGGCCGAAAAACTCGAAGCCATGATTGCGGCTGCCGTGCAGCCGATCGATGATCTGCGCGGCAGCGCCGCTTTCAAGCGTCAGCTGGCGGCAGTTCTCGGCGCGCGCGTGCTCAATGCCGCCGCTACCGGAACCTGTTCTTGCAAAGGAGTGCGCTGATGTCCATTTCAATTAATCTCAACGGCTCCCCATTCATTCTTGAAGCCGAAGCCGGCGAAAACCTGCGCGATGCACTGCGCCGTGCCGGTATTCTTTCGGTACGCAACGGCTGCGATGGCGAAGGCACCTGCGGTAACTGCTCGATTCTTGTTGACGGCCGCCTGATGAACACCTGTCTGCTGGTTGTCGGTCAGGTCGAAGGTCGTAACCTGCGCACCGTCGAAGGTCTTGCCAAACCGCGCGAACTGACAAGCCTGCAGACTGCCTTTATCGATGCCGGTATCGTGCAGTGTGGCTACTGCACCGGTTCTATGCTGATGGCAGCTGCCGAGCTGCTCGAAAAAGCCGAATGCCCGACCCGTGAACAGGTAAAAGACGCCCTTTCCGGTGTTTTCTGCCGCTGTACCGGCTATGAGCAGGTTTTTGATGCCATGAATCTGGCGGTCGCCCGTCGCAAAGACCCGGCGACACCGGTCGAAGCTCCGAAATTCCGCGAAGGCATGCGCTACGTCGGTTCCGCCAAAGGCAAAATTGACGGTTACCTGCTCGCCCGCGGCGAGTCGGCATTTGTCGAAGACCGTGTCAGACCCGGTCATTGCCACCTCAAGGTAATGCCGAGCCCGCACGCGCACGCATTTATCAAAAGTATCGATACCTCGAAAGCCGAAGCTCTTAAAGGTGTTGTGGCCGTATTTACCTATAAAAACAGCCCCGATGTCTGGTATAACCCGGCCGGGCAGGGTTTCCCCGAACCGTCGCCCTATGACCGCCGCATGTTCGACCAGAAACTCCGCCACGTCGGCGACCGCGTCGCCGCTGTCGTTGCCGAAACACCCGAAATCGCCGCAGAAGCTCTGAAGCTGATCAAGGTCGAATACGAAGTGCTGCCCGCCGTATTGACCATCGATGAAGCCAAGCGCCCCGGCGCCCCGGTTATTCACAAGGCGAAGGTCGAATACGTCGTCGGCGCTCCCGCCGATCTCGATAAATACAATCAGGGCGTTGACCCGCGTGAAGGCAAAATCATCTATCAGTTTCCGATTCACGCCGACCCTCATCGCAACCTGGCCGCCTCGGTTCACGGCGGTATCGGCGACATCAACAAAGGCTTTGCTGAAGCTGATGTGACCATCGAGCGCACTTACGAAAGCAGTCAAGTTCAGTGTACACCGCTTGAACCACACATAATCTACAGCCGCATGGAAGGCGACCGCCTGGTTCTGCATGCTTCAACCCAGGTTCCGTCACATGTTCGTCGCATTATCGCGCGCATTCTCAGTGTCAAAGAAAACAAGATTCGCGTCATTAAAGAGCGCGTCGGCGGCGGTTTCGGCGCCAAACAGGACATGGTGCTCGAAGAAGTGGCCGCCTGGGCAACCTGGGTTACCGGCCGCGATGTTCTTTATCGCTATACCCGTGAAGAAGAATTCATCAATTCGCGCACCCGCCATGTCATCAAGGTTAAGGTCAAGGTCGGCGCCAAAAAAGACGGGCGTCTCACCGCCATTCACATGGACCTCGAAGCCAATACCGGCCCCTACGGGTCACATTGTCTGACCGTGCCGATGAATGCCTGCTCAAAATCTCTGCCCCTGTTTCTTTGCGATAACGTGCGCTTTGACGTGAATACCTACTATTCGAATATCGCCCCGACCGGCGCTTATCAGGGTTACGGTGCGCCGCAGGGCTCGTTTGCCATGCAGCTGGCCGCCGCCGAAATGGCGCGCGAACTCGGCATGGATCCACTCGAATTTATTGAAAAGAACCGGGTGCGCGAAGGCGTTGTGCTCGAAATTCTGCGCTGCCTCGGTGAAGGCCGCGAAGGCACGCCGCAGCTCGTCTATACCTGCGGCCTCGGCCCCGCGCTCGAACAGGGCAAAAAGATGATCAACTGGGGCGTCAAGACCTCCAGCGATAACCCTGACGTTAAAATCGGCCAGGGCGTCGTCATTCTGCAGCAGGGTTCAGGTCTGCCGGGCCTCGACTCGGCAAATGCCGCTATCACTCAGTTCGGCGACGGCACCTTCATGATACTCTCAGGCGGAACCGACCTCGGTACTGGCCTCGAAACCGTTGCCGTCAAGCTGGTCGCCGAAACTCTGCTGATACCGATGGAAAACGTTGCCGTGCTGGCGGCCGATACAGATTCGACGCCATTCGACGTCGGTGCCTACGCTTCTTCAGGTACCTATTTTTCGGGCGGTGCCGCCCTCAATGCGGCCCTGAAAATGAAGGATATGCTGATCAAGGAAGCGGCCGACATACTGCAGGAGCCAGAGAACAACCTCAAACTCGCCTGGCCTGGCGTTGTTAAAGGCCTTTCGGGCGAAGTCACCTACGAGCAGATCGCCCGTCGCACTCAGAGCGGTACTGGTCACGGTCAGCTGATTTCAACCGCACATTTCATTACCGACAAGGGCTCTTTCCCATATGGCGCTCACTTCTGCGAAGTCGCGGTCGATACCCGCACCGGCAAAGTGCGCATTCTCAAATACTATGCCCTGCAGGATGCCGGCACCCCGATCAACCCCGAACTGGCTCTTGGCCAGATTTATGGCGGCGTGCTCAAAACCATCGGCCACAGTCTCTACGAAGAAATGATCTACGACGAAAAGGGCAACTGCCTCAACCCGAACTTCGTAGATTACAAGGTGCCGCAGATGGGCGATCTGCCTGATGATTTCAAGGCGGTTCTCGTCGATACCAACGACCCGTTCGGGCCGATGGGCGCGAAGTCGATCTCAGAAATCGCATGCAACGGCGCGGCGCCGGTTATTGCGGCCGCGATCCATGACGCCTGTGGCGCCTGGATCAGAAGCTGGCCGTTCACTCCCGAAAAGATCCTGCGCGCTCTTGGCAGCGTCAAATAAGCTGGCATGATTCTCGGCATCGTTCTTGCCGCGGGTGCGTCGCGGCGGATGGGCAGCGACAAGCTCAATCTGCCGTGGCGGGGCGCGACCGTTCTTGCGACAACCCTTTCCCGCTGGCAGGCGGTGCCCGAAATCGACGAGCTGATTCTCGTCAGGCGGCCGGGAGAAACCGGTGAAAACCGGCCCGGCCTTCGTCTGCTGATCAATCAATCAGCAGATGAAGGCATGGGCGGTTCGCTTCGCCTGGCTGCCATGGCATTGCCTGCTGCCACTGAACTGGTTGCGGTTGGCCTTGCCGATATGCCAGATGTAAATTCTGCGACGATTTCGACTCTGATTGCCGCTGCAAAGCAGCCCGGGGCAAAGGGAATCATCGCTCCTGTTTTTGCGGGCCGGCGCGGCCACCCGGTTGTCTTTGCCGCCCGTTTTATTGCTGAGCTGCAGAAGCTTTCGGGCGACAGCGGTGCTCGAGGCCTGCTGCAGAAGCACGCAGCTGACCTGGCTCTGGTTGAGGTCAACGACCCCGGAGTGGTGCTCGATATCGATACACCTTCCGACCTGGAGGTGCAATCTTGAAAGTTCTCATTCTGGGTGCCGGTGAAATGGCGAGCAGCGTTGCTCATCGCCTGTTTCGTTCAGGCTTTGAAGTGACAATGACCGAAGTGAGCCAGCCGCTGGCTGTCAGGCGCGCCATTTCTTTCTGCAGCGCCGTCTGGGATGGCGAAAACGTTGTCGAGGGCGTGCGCGGTTGTCTGCTTGCAGGCGGCAGACTGCCTGCTGCTGGCCGTGATCATGTGTCGGTCGTCATCGACTCTGAAGCGGCCATTCTGAACGAATTAAAACCCGATGTGCTGATCGATGCCCGGCTTCTCAAATGCCCGGGCGCGACCTCGGTCAAGCAGGCACCCCTGGTGATCAGCCTGGGGCCCGGCGCTGTCTGCGGCGTCGATGCGCATCTGATTGTCGAAACCAATCGAGGTCATGATCTCGGCCGGCTGATCGAAACCGGCAGTGCCGCTGCCGATACCGGGGTTCCCGGGTCGATCGGCGGGGTTACCGCCGGTCGGGTCATGCGTGCGCCCTGTGCCGGTGTTGTGCGTGGTGTTCGCAAAATCGGCGACGTCGTGACGGCGGGCGAAGTTGTCGCCATGGTCGGTGAAGAACCGGTAAAAGCTTCAATTGCCGGCGTATTGCGCGGCATACTGCACGACGGCGTGCTGGCCACCCCCGGCCTGAAGCTCGCCGACGTCGACCCCCGTGGCGAAGTGCGCGCCTGTTTTACTATTACAGACAAGAGCCGCACCATCAGCGGCGCAGTGCTCGAAGCGATTTTACACCGCTTTAAGCTAATTGCGAAATGAAGCTGCTGCTCGATTACCCTGATATCTGGCTGATCGGCGGCGGTGGCAAAACGACCCTGATGTTCAAACTTGCGGCTGCATGGGCGACGCGCGGCGAAAGAACGATCTGCACCACTACGACGAAAATCTGGGTTCCGACGCCTGACCAGTGCGCTGACCTGAGGGTCGACTCTTTTTCAGAAATTCTGGCCGGCCTGCACGACCGCCCGGCGCCGATGGTCACGGTTGCCGATCGCATCGAAAACGGCAAATGTCTCGGCTTTCCTGCTGAAGAAGCGTTCTCGCTCAAAACCGTCTGTCAGCGCCTGATTGTCGAGGCCGACGGCTCGGCTGGCCGCCCGGTTAAGGCGCATGCCGCACATGAGCCTCAGATTGCTGCCGACGCTGCCTGCGTCGTTGCCGTAGTCGGCGGCTGGTGCGTCGGCACGCCGCTCAACGCTGAATCTGTTCACCGCCCCGAGCGCTTTTCAGCTATTTCAGGTCGCCAGATGGGTGAGTCGGTTACAGCAACAGACGTCGCCGGCGTGATTCTTGGCGACAATGGCTGGCTCAGCTCAATTCCAGCTGGTGCCGCATTTTATGTTGTTGTGACCGGCCATGACAGAGGAATTGCATCGGCTCTGGCAGGCCATGCAAATGCCGGGCGCCTTGCCGGAATATATCGCTGCCCCCGTGCCGACGGCCCACTGCAGGCTTGTTGCAGCTGAAAAACCTGTTCTAGTCGCATTGCAGTCGTCAGCCGTTGCGAAAAAACGCGTAGATGTCAGCGGTAAAACGGTAGCTTCGCAGCCATATGCCGGCCGCAAAACGAAATATATCTCTTTTTTTCACGGGAAATCTTTTGATCTGCATCAGATCCATTCCGGGATAATTAGCACCGGAATCGGTTCTGAAGGCGCCGACAAAACCGCAGGCCGCCGCCTGTTTTTCAAGCTCTGTGTCTGCCTTGCCCCATGGCCAGCATACCAGCAGCGGCTGATGCGGGAACATCTGCGTGATGATCTGTCGCGATTGTTCGAGATCAGATTTGACTCTGACCGCAAATTCTTCGGCGGTCTCAGAAACCAGATCGACTCTGGCGCATCCGGAGGCATCTTTGCTGAAGCCTGCAACTTTCATCGCCGGTTGGAGCAGCCCGGCATTCCGCTTGAAGACTGGCCATTTGCCCTCTTCAAGGCTTTGTGAATATGCTGAAAGAATACCCCAGTGATTGTCCGTGTCCGGGTAGCTTCCGGTGACTGTGTCATTGATAAAGACCTGCGAATGGCTGTGCGTATGCGAATATATTTCCCAGACGCCGGAGGCAGCCATTTCCTGCAATTCAGAAGCGGCAAGAAAATGGCTCAAATCGCCCTGGCGGGCTTTCGTATGTGATTCGTTGAAAGGTAACAGTTCTTCGGCGGCCCGCAGGCCAGCGGGGCGAATGAGAGAGGTGGCAATGAACAGGCCTGCTTTGCAGCCGTATTTTTGCAGTATCGGGTGAGCGTGGCGATAGTTGTCTATGAAGCCATCGTCGAAAGTTATGCAGACGGCCGGCAATCTGACCTTCAGGTTGCCCTGAAGCCAGGCGAATAGCTGCGAAACAGAAATGACGTTGATGTTTTTTTCGGCCAGAAACCGCATCTGTCTGTCAAAGTCAGCAATCGGAACACTCAGGTGAATTCCGTCAGGGCTGCCGATGCGATGGTAGTAAAGAACGGGTATCGATCTTTTCATCTTATCCCCGTCAGTTCACGGTAAGCTGCTTCGGTTCGTGCTGCCATAGAAGCGACAGAAAAAAAACGCACGGCGGTTTCACGCACATTTTGACCACGGTCGGCTTTGGAAACGGACTTCTTCATTTTCAGCATTTCCTCTGCAAGTAATCGTGAATTGCCGGGCTCAAACAATGCTATCGGCACAATCCGGCTTATTTCGATATTTGCCGGAATAGCCGAGGCTATGACAGGCTTGCCCATGCACAAAGATTCTCTTATCGTTCCGGGAAAACCCTCTTGAAAAGAGGCATTGACGGTGAATAAACTTCTTTGAATCAGAGCCGGAATATCACTGCGAAAGCCCAGCAGGTGAAGTTTTCCCGCTGCCGAAGTTCCGGAAACCATGTTTCGCAGTTCTTCGCAGTCTGTTTTGTTGCCTGCAATCATAAGATGCAGCTGCGGCCATTCAGAAGAGACCTGTCGAAACGCTTCGACAAGTGTATGATGTCCCTTGTTGCGGTGAAAATTTGCTACCATCAAAGCAATCGGCGGCATCTGCCCATCGGTATCTGGAACTGCTACCGGCATGGGGCCCTCGAAATCATGCCTGACATCGGGAGAAAAACGATCGGTATCGGTTGCAGAATAGACGATTTTGATTTTTTCGCGTTTGACACCGGTTGCCATAAGGCAGCCGGCAACCGCTTCGCTCACCGCAATAAGCCCTCTGACTACAGGGGTGCGGTATTTTATCAGACTCAGAGGGTTGAAATCGGGCTTGAAGAGAACCCGGCGCGAAACAACAAGCCCGCGAAATCTTTTGAATAATGAGATAAACACCCATTGAGTATGCGCCCAGGCACGGTGAACATTTACCACATCCGGCTTGAATGAATTGTAGGCCCGAAGAAGATTGAGGATCGAAAGCAGATTCATTTCACCGGCATAATTATTTGGCCATAAACGCAGACCGGCGGCCTGGGCTCTTTTTTCGAGTTCGCCGCCGAGTTGACATGCCAGTAAAACATCATGGCCAGCCTGCTGCTGCTGTTGTGCCAGAAACAAAGCCTGCTGTTGTCCGCCACTCCAGGCTGTTCCCTCAAGCGAATGAATGATCCTCATCGAAATACTCTGTTCCGGGCCAAAGACTTATCAACCCCCGGATTTTAGCACAAGACTGTATAAATTTCTTCACGGGTAAATTGCAAAAATAAACATTCTTCAGAAATTTTCGATTTCTAGTAAAATAAAACGAAGCGGGGCTGAAATTTTCAGCAGATTGCGCTTTACTCAATATTATTGTTGATAAAAGTTATGCTAAGGATAAAACCATGGCCGAAAAACTTATTGATGCCCGCGGGCTGCTTTGCCCAAAACCTCTGATCATGGCAAAAAAGGCGCTTAGCAATGCCGCGCCGGGCGATATGCTCAAAATCCTGATCGATAACGCCACATCGCACGAAAACGTGGTGCGCTTTCTGCATGATAACGGCTGCAGCCCTATGAGTAACGAAAGCGGTGGCGTGTTTTCGGTGCAGTTTGTCTCGGTGCCTGCCTCTGCCACTTCGCCAAATCCTGAAAATTACTGCTCCCCCGGCGGCGGGCCGTATGTTCTGGTTCTGAGCCGTTCTGTCATGGGTAGTGGCAGCGACGAGCTCGGTCATATTCTCATTCAGGCCTGCATCAATTCTCTCAAAGAAACCGCGCCTGCGCCTTCGGCCATTCTTTTTTACAATTCTGGCGTGACGCTGGCCTGCGAAGGTTCGCCAGTGTTGGGTGCCCTGAAAGAGCTTGAAGCGGCCGGTGCAAAAATGCTGGTCTGCGGCACCTGCCTCGACTATTTCGAACTCAAGCCAAAACTGCAGGTCGGGCGGATTTCGAACATGTATGATATCATGCAGACGGTCGCGTCGGCCGGTAAAGTCTTCGCCCCCTGAGGAACCCCTGAATTGAAAAGCTGCATGTATTTCGATAACAGCGCTACATCCTTTCCGCGGCCAAAAGAAGTTGCCCGCGAAATGGCGCGTTACCTCGACGAACTCGGCGGCCCCTACGGTCGCAGTGCTTATCCGCGCGCCGTTGAAGTCAGCCGCAGAGTGGAAAAGGCCCGCGATAGCCTTGCGGCCCGTCTTGGGGTTGGCAGACCTGAGTTGCTTTCGTTCATGCCAAATGCGACCACCGGTCTGAACCTTGTACTGCAGGGCTTTTTGCGACCTGGTGACGAAGTGCTGATTTCCGGGCTCGAACATAACGCGGTAATGCGGCCACTCGAAGCGTTGAAGCGGCTGCGCGGAGTAACCTGGCGGGTTCTTCCTTCAGGGCTTGACGGGCTGATTCAAACCGGCGAAATAAGCCGTATGCTGACGTCAAAGACACGGCTGGTGGTGGTCAATCATCAGAGTAATGTAAACGGTCTGATTCAGCCGCTTAAAAGCATCAAAGAAGCTATCGGTGATGTTCCGCTGCTTGTCGATGCTGCCCAGTCAGCTGGAACCACCGACCTGAAAATCGACACATGGAACCTCGACTTTGTTGCCTGCACCGGCCACAAAGGCCTGCTCGGGCCGACCGGCACCGGCAGTCTGTTTATACGTCGCCCTGAGCTGGTCGAACCGCTGATTTATGGCGGCACCGGCAGTGTCTCAGAGAGTTTTGCGATGCCAGGCTTTGCTCCTGACACTTTCGAAGCCGGCACCGGCAACATTGCCGGTATTGTCGGTCTGCTCGCGGCCCTCGAAAACACGCCGTCGCCGGCCCACTCACATGTCGAGTTTATTGCTTTCATCGATGCAGTGGCAGCTCTGCCCGGCATCTGCGTTCTGCGGGCATCTGACGCAAATTGCCAGGGCAACCTTTTTTCTTTCCGGCATGAGTCTCTCGATCCCTCAATAATTGCCACCCGCCTGAGCGAAGAGTTTGGCATGGAAGTGCGCGCCGGGCTGCATTGCGCACCGCTGGCACACCAGACTCTCAAGACTTTTCCGGTCGGTGCGGTGCGGCTGGCCCCGTCGCGATGGCATACCACCGCTGATTTCGCCGAAGTTGTGCGGGCTCTGAAAGAGATTGTCAGATGAAAATACTGCTTTTGTTTCGCAATACCCGCGAGGTTATCAAGGCCGAAGAGGCCTGCCGCAGTGCCGGTCTGCCGCTGCAGGTAATTGCCACGCCGAAACACATTTCTTCAGAATGCGGCATGTGCCTGCAGCTCGACAGGGTTGACGGCGACCAGGCACTTTCTCTGATAAAAAAAATGGGCATTGTTGCGCAACTGCACGATGAAAAGCCACCGATGCCAGCCTTTGATCTGCTGACAACCGTTGAATATGGCGGCTGTTCGGCAAAGCTGCCGCCTGACCTTCTTGCCGAGGCGCTTGGTTGTTTCCCGGCGAATTCTGACCCGCGGCTGCTGGTTGGCCTCGACACCTGTGATGATGCTGGCGTAATAAAGATAAACGATGATCTTGCCCTGATCGAAACCACCGATTTTTTTCCGCCGGTCTGTTCAGATGCTTTTGAGTTCGGTCAAATTGCCGCCGCCAACGCCCTGAGCGATGTTTTTGCCATGGGTGGGCGCGTGCTGTCGGCGATGAATCTGGTGATGTTTCCTGCCACCGGTATTCCGCTTGAAATTCTCGGCGAGATACTGCGCGGCGGCCTCGAAAAAGTCGTCGAAGCCGGCGGCATCATCGTTGGTGGTCACACGATTGCCGATTCGCCGCCGAAGTATGGCCTGGCCGTCACCGGCACCGTTCACCCCGACCGGGTCATTACCAACGCCAAAGGCCGCCCCGGCCAGACACTGATTCTTACCAAACCCCTCGGAACCGGCGTTCTGGTAGCAGGTCAGCGTCTGGGCGAAGCCGCGCCGGCGCATTATCAGGCGGCGCTGGCTTCAATGAAGCAGCTCAATCGGGCGGGTGCCGAGATCATGCAGAAATACAATGTGACCTGCGCCACCGATATTACCGGTTTTGGTTTGCTTGGTCACGCCATGCACATCGCCCGCGCCAGCGGCATTTCTCTCGAATTTAACGCCGCCCGGCTGCCCGAACTGCCGGGTGCCCGCGCTCTGATAGATCTTGGCTGCATACCGGGCGGGGCTTTCCGCAATCAGAAATACGTCGAGGCCGAAACCTCTTTCGACAGCGGCCTGTTGTACACTGACCGCATGCTGAGCCTCGACCCGCAGACCTCAGGCGGCCTGTTAATGCTGGTCGACCCGGAACTTGCCGACCAGGTTAGCACCGACCTTCGTTCAGCCGGTTACACCGCCGCAACCCCCGTCGGCCGTTCACTGCCACGTCAGCAAAAACAGCTCTACCTCCGCTGAAAAACTTCCCAGCTCAAAAAAGTTTACGGGCAAACAACTTTGTGATAAATCATGTCAAATAGTTGAACTTTCCTATCTGGTGGAATTTTATACCATCGAAGGTGAGTTCAACTTAAAGCACCGTCTGGTGCATCGGGGCAGTGAAAACTGATTATCAAAAGAGATAACAGATGAAGAGGAGAGTGCTATGCGTGGATCACTTTGTGCTTTGTTCATTTCAATTATTTCCATTTTGTTGATTGGTTGTGGTGGCAGCGGCAGCGGCGCGGGAGTTCTACCACTGGCCACAGACGCGGTTAACAACGAATCCCTTACTGGCGATGCTTTAATCAGACTGAATGTTGTTTCTTCAAATGAGAAGCCGGTTATTAAGGCCAGCACGGCTGGCGATGAGGTTAATGTAACCTGCATTATTAAGGTTCTCAGGCCTGAAAACCCGGCACAATTCGATGAATTGAGAAAAACAACCACAGTCAGCAATGGTTTGGCTGATTTTTTCTTTCCTTGCGTTCCCGCCAGAAGTGCGCTGGTCAAGATTGTTATCAACGGTGGGAAAATCGGGGAATATGCTGAATTCAGAGGCGCTAAAGACCTTACTGCAGGCGAAAACCTGGTTGATATGGCAGGCCTGGGCTCAGGTCTTGAGCCAGATGTCGTGGCCGGTGCCGTAGAAAACCTTTCAAGCAAGGGATCTGTGTGTAGCAATATTCAAAACAATATCGTGACCAACGTCAAAGCTGCCTTTGCAACAACCGTAAATGTTGCCGGATCGACGGTTCCCAATCTGGTTGAGAATGTCAGCCAGGTCTATCTCGCGCAAACAAGTCCGACAATTCCGCAACAGGATAATATAAAAACCTATGTAAACCAGTTTGCCAAAACGGCTTCGCTATTGCCAGAAGCACTCAATCTGAAAAATGCCAATATTCGACAATCCTTACGTGCCGGAATCAGATATTGGTCATGGGACGATACATACCGAAACTGGAGTTATTTTCTGCCCGGCCACTACTATGATGAAGGGATGCTTCTAACCTTCTGCTTCAGAGACGCGAATGGAACCGGATACCCGATCATAGACGCTGTTCCTGGTATAAATACGGTTGGAATCGGGAATGTGATAGATGTCAGATCCTCCTACGGCAAGTTACGTTATCTCGAGGTCTATAATTTCACCGCCCTTTCTTCCAACCTTTATCAAATTTCGGGTTTATTCGAGGCTTCACTTGATGGAATCAATTTCATGAACGGTATCCCCAACAAAATCGCCGTTGATATCGGCAACCCCTACCCGGTCAGCGGCGAATTCGCAATCAATCTTACTGGCGTTGGAGCATTTTCGATAAACTATAACGGCACCTGCGTTGCCGATGTCGTATATGTCGGTGACGATGGTTCAAGGGGCAGCACAAAAGTTATCATTGCCCCTTCATTCATAATTGATGAATCTTCAAGCGGAAACGCCAGAGCATCTTTTACACCGGCAACTGCGCCGGCAGAGATGCAACAGGCCCTGGCGGTCTTCAGCAAAGAGTAGGCAATCGGCTCTGAACAACGAAAAATGTTCAGAGCCGATTATTTTTAAACATCAAAAGCCGCTCAAAAAAGTGTAACTGTTCACGTGATACTACTCTCACATGACCAGATTTTGCATGAGCACCAGCTCTTTTGGCGGTCTTCGTCGACAGGGTCAGCGGCGGGAGATTTTTAAGAGCTGTTTCGGGCAGGCGTCGCGGCATTCGAGGCAGCGCAGGCATTCGGCCTGGTCGACCTGGCGCGGCACGTCGAGGCTGACCGGGCATTTGCGTGAACAGGCGCCGCATTCGATACAGCCCTCTTTTTCGAATTCGATGCGGTAGAGGCTGACTTTGTTGAATGGCCCGTAGAAGGCGCCGAGCGGGCAGACCCAGCGGCAGAACGGGCGTCGTATAAATACTGCGGCGGCGATCAGTAATGCCAGAAGCGAAGCTTTCCAGGTGAAAAGCCAGCCGAGCTGACTGCGCAGGCCGGGTTGCAGATACGCCAGCGGCAGACCGCCTTCGAGCGTGCCGGCCGGGCAGATGTATTTGCAGAAGCTTGGTTCGCCGCCGTCGTATTCATCGAGCCAGAAAGCCGGCAGCAGAAAGACGAAGACGATGAGAATCAGGTATTTAAGATATTTGAGAACCTGCGGCCCGTTGAATTTGGGCGACGGAATGCGGTTGAGCAGTTCCTGGAACCAGCCGAACGGGCAGATCCAGCCGCAGGCGGCGCGGCCGACAATCCCGCCGATCAGAGCAAGAAAACCGATCACCAGGAGTGGCAGTGAGGTTGAGATGGCTGCCAGGCGGGCGCCGATAGTGTGCAGGGCCGTCAGATCGAGGCCGCCGGCACCGGCAACCGTTACCTGCATGGCGCCGATCGGGCAGGCGAAAAGCGCGGCCGGGCAGCTGTAGCAGTTGAGCGTCGGCACACAGCCGTGTTTGAGAATGCCGGTATAGAGGCTGCCGGTTTTGAGGCCGACAAGGTAAGCATTGCTGCCGATGGTGGCGGCAGCCTGCGACCAGAATCTTATTTTTAACCCAGGCCGATGCATTGTGTGCACACCAGAATCGCTTTCTGAAAGTAACTACGATGTTCACCGTTTTTGAAGCCGATGAACATAAGGACAAGGGCGGCCAGCAGAATGATGATCTGCAGAGCCCCGGGTTTTCGGGCTGTACCGGTGTCGCTGGCGTTCATCTCACTTTACCAGCTCGATGAGCTTGCGGCCGACGTCATCGATAGCCTGAATGCCGGCGAAATTTTCGGCACCGGGGCCGTAGGCGAATATTGGAACCATCACTGCAGTGTGATTATCGCTTGCGAAGGTCGGTTTAACAATTTTGTCGTTTTCGATGGTTTTCATCGGCAGGGTGATGCCGGCGGTTTCATGGTCGGCGGTTACCACTACCAGAGTGTTGCCGTCTTTTTCAGCAAAGTCGAGACTGGTTTTTACGGCCGAATCAAAATCGATTGTTTCACCGATTATGCGTGGCATATCCTGATCGTGCGAGGCGAGGTCTATCTGAGAGCCTTCTATCATCAGGACAAATCCCTTTTCGTTCTGGGTAAGGCATTCAAGTGCCTTGGCGGTCAGCTCGCCGAGAGTGTAGTCGCGCTTGATCGCCGGCGGCAGGTGACCGGATGAAAGAATGGCGGTCAGCTGTTTCGGGGCTTTGATTTTGCGCAGGGTTGCGATGCTGAGAACGACCGGCATCTTTTCGCGCAGCAGGTTGAGAATGTGCTTGTCATCTTTGCGCCGGCTGCCCGGGGTGGTTTTGGGGTAGTAATTGCTCAGCCCGCCGCCGATCATCACATCAAGGCCTGAATTGGCCTGCTGTTCGGTGATGGTGTCGTAGTGATATCTGGCGATGTGATGCGCAGAAAAGGCGGCCGGGGTCGCATGCGGCAGAATGCTGGTGACGGTGACGCCGGTGGCCTTGCCGGCTTCGCGGGCGTATTCCATGAGGTTTTTCAAGGGCTTACCGTCGGGAGTCTGACCGACCATGTCGTTGTCGGTCTTAAAACCGGTGGCCAGTGCGGTGCCAGCGGCGGCCGAGTCGGTGACATAATCGTTGGCGGAACCAGTCATGTGCAGGCCCATGATTTTGAAGCGTTCGAGGTTGAGTTGACCATGCTCGATACGGGCGGCGGTGATATGAGCGACTCCCATACCATCACCGATGAGAAAAATTATATTGCGGGGTTTTATATCTGTCTGTGCCGAAACGGCGACAGTGAGCAGCAGGGCAAAAATGAGGCAGAAGCTGCGGATGTGACGGAAATGTGTGAACATGTTTGCTTCCTTTCGCGTTCTTTAACAAAAAATCTAACCCAAACCGGGGGGCATGGCAAGCGCTAATACTAATTAAATTTATGTACTCTGCCGATAACCTGATGGTCGTTGTAATAAGTCGGCGGCTAATCCAAAATTGACGGAGGGTTAAAGATGGGTGTACTTATCCCGTTGTTCAAAACCCGTGAACCTGAAGGCGACCTGCAGCTGAATAACGAAGACAAGCTGCGGTTGAAACTGATTCAGAACTCAATCGAAGCATTGAAACGTGAAGAAAAAGTGGTCGAAAACGAGATTTCAGAGAAATGTCGTGAAGAAATCGACCGCCTGAATGTCATTGATAGAAAACTCAGAGAACTCGAGCTTGAGCTTGAAGCGCTCTGCCGCGCCAATCGCCGTGGCCCCTGGCCCGGAATCGCAGACAGGAGCAGCTGATGTTGAAACATTCGATGTTTTCTGACTTCTATATTACCCGCCGCAATCGTCTTGCCGGCGCGCAGCGCTGCATGCCTTACTGTGAAGGCAGCCTTGCGGTTGCCTCTCAGCACCAGCCCGGTCAAAGGCTGGTGGTTTCCAGGGCCGCGTCAAGAACCTGGTGGGAAACCGGCTGGCAGCTGCAGCGCTGATTTTACAGCAGTAACCGGAAATCTGGTCCGGGCAGGGGCTTAAGAGCTTTTGCCCGGGTTTGCCATTTCTGAAAATATATGGGCATGCGCCTGCATCGATTTTTCCCAGGTGAATTCAGCTGCCCTTTCGAGCAGCTTTTTGCGCAAACCATTGCGGTCAAGTTTCAGTGCCTGCTGCATTGCGGCTGCCAGCTTGTCGGCAGCAAAAGGCGCGGCATAAATGCCAGTTTCGCCGCAAATTTCCGGCATCGGCCCCGTATTCATAGCCACCACCGGGCAGCCGCAGGCCATTGCTTCGAGCAGAATATTCGGGCAGTTCTCGCACCATGAGGTGTATATCATTGCGGTCGCATGGGCATACCAGCCTGGCAGGTCTCGGTATTCAAGCGAATCGAGAAAGATCACCCGGTCTTTAACCCCGAAATTTTCAATCAGACCGGATATATGCCGCATGTAGCCATGATCGAATACCCGACCGGCAATCATGACCCGTGGTAGTTCGGGGTTCAGGGCCATGGCCTCGACGAGGTATTCAAGGCCTTTGTAAACGTATAAATTAGATACATAGAGAAAATACGGCCGATCGCCTGCCTGCTGTGGCCTCGGAACATCGGGGTTGAAAACATCAGCGATGCCATGATAAAGAACCGCCGGCGCGAGCCCGGGTTGCCATTCCTGCAGCAGTCTGGCAGTCGCATGCGAAAGAGCGATGACTTTCTGGCTGTTTCTGAGAGCGTAGAGGGTCAGCTTTTGTAGAAGCAGTATCTGCAGATACTTTTGCAGCGGTTCGAACTTTTTCAGCATGTAGAGAGCCTGCGGGGTGAGTGGGGCGACATTCTGAATCATCACTGCTACCGGTATGCCCGGGTTGCGCAGCGGCATTATATTTGCAACACAGAACAGCAGGTCGGCATTCCAGGATTGGCACAGGCTTATCAGGCCGGTGTTTTCCCAGAAAAAGCGTTTCAAAACATTGCCGGAGGCCTCTGGTATCACCCTGATGCTGAGATTCTCAAGGGCCGAGATTTCGATCGGCAGCCTGATATCAGGAATGGCGGCCAGAATCTGGTCGTCAGGGCAGAGGCGTGGCAGCGACTGCAGCAGGTTGATCAGATATGAAACCCCGCCGCCGGCCCGTGCCGAAACCGCATTGATAAGTATTCGCATGCCTGAGATTATAAACGCAACCGGCCCTGCCTGCAAACAAAACAGGCCGCCCCGGTCGGAGCGGCCTGTCTGTCGAGATCAGCTGCAGATTATCTGGCGAGTTTGGCGATATCTTCGGGCCACAGAGCCAGTGACTGTTCTTTATACTGGGCAATGGCATCGGCTTTGGTGTGGTCATAGGGAGTCAGGTTGAGAACGGCATTGTATTTGGCAAAGCGTTCATCACCAATGATCTCTTTTATTATGCTGACCGGGTTGCCTTTGAAGAAGCCCTTTTCATCACGAGCTTTGGCCAGTTTGGCGGCATCGGCTTCAGCAAAACCGATCATTCTGAACATTTCGACGGTGGCGGTGTTCAGATCGAGTCTGAATTCGTAGAATTCATCCTTTTTGCCGAAGGCAGTGGCAAGATACTTCTTGGCGGCGCTGGCTTCTTTTTTCATCTGGGTCAGGTTGATTTTGCCGGCAAACCACATCTGCGGCCCGACATTGGCGAAGATGTTATCGTTCTTCATCGCTTCGGCGAACAGGCCTTCAGTATAGGCTTTATACTGGGTTTTGGCTTTGGTGAAATCTTCTTTGCTGATTTTTTTCTGGGTATAGGCGACCTTGAATTCGTAGTAGTTCTTGTAGCTTTCGGCCGCATTTTCGTGCATGGTCACATAATGTGAATTTTCGAGCATGATGCGGTAGATGACTTTCTTGTCTTCGGGGAAAAGCTTGACGTAGTTCTGCACGAATTCCATGAAGTTCATCGGGGCGGTCAGCATGGTCTGAATGCACTTTTCATAGGGGGCATTTATGGCGCGGCTGGTGAGAATGTCATAGATATGCCCGGCAATTACGCCTTCGGTCGACATCAGCTGCAGGCCGTTTTTGAGAACGCCGGTTTTCTTGCCGACATTGCTGGCCCAGACGTAGCGGTCGCGGCGGATCGGGTCCTGGCGGGCATACAGGAATTCAGAGATGTTGTATTTGGTGCGGTCTTTTTCGGCCAGTTTGGGGTTGGCTGGACCGTAAACGGCTTCGAAAGCTTCTGCCCAGCCCTCAACATAGGCAAGACCCACGTCGGTGATGATCGGAGCGTCGTGGCCGTTCGAAGAGGTGCGCTGAATCTTCTGAAACAGCTTGCCATACATGTCGAACATGATGGCGTGCGCATTTTCATGAGCGACAACCAGGTCGAGAGTGTCGTTTTTAAGGGCGTCATCGACCGAGAAGAGCTTTTTGCCTTCTGATTCGATGTCAAGAACACAGATCATCGAAGTTTCAATACCAAGGCGCTTGCCGGTTTTGTCGGCAACCATTTCGGCGCCGAGCGGAATCATGCACGGGCCGGGCGACGGCATGAACGATGGCAGCGGTGATTTCGACATTACCACCATCGGTGAACCGACCGACTGCGAAAGGAATTCCAGAACCCGTTTTTTCTGTTCGTCATTCAGGCCTTCAGCTTTGCTGATAGCATCTTTGAGGGCCTGAAAACGGATCTGGCGGGCGGTTCTTCTCAGTTTGAGAGAATCGGTCATTTCTTTGCTGTCGGTGAGGTAGGGCTTAACAGATTTTTCGTGGTAGCCTTTCGGGTCGGCCGGATTGACCTGAATGGCATCGGCTGCCAGAGCGAACACCAGATAGCCGACGTCATCGATTTTGACCTGTTTCGGAATATTGAGGGTTTTACCAAGGAAACCGCCGATAAGATTGCCTTTGCCGACTGTAACCGGCTGCATCATTACCAGTGCACCGTCGATTGGATTCTGGTCACCCGAAATATTGGTTACCGGAGCTCTGCCGTAGGCAGCGCCGGAAAAAAGAGCACCTGCAGTAAGAAACGCGAAAAAGGCATTTTTAAGGCGATAGTTCACTTATGGCCCTCCTGCTTTGATTATTTGTCAATTCTAATGGCGGAAACAAAAAGCGTCAATGGTACATCAGACGACTGATTTTTCCTTGACGACGTCTTTCAGATTGTAGAGGCGCTTAACGTTGAGATCATCGATGACCGGGCTTTTCTTTTTATTGACCACCAGGTCGGCGAGCAGCATGCTTACGGCCGGGGCCAGCATCAGGCCGTGACCTGAGAAACCGCTTGCCTGAATGAAATTGTCGACTTCATCGACCGGGCCAAGAACCGGCTGGGCATCTGCCGTCATTTCGTAGAGGCCGGCCCATTGTCTTACAATTCGCAGCTTGTCGAGTTTGGGGAAAAGCTGACTGAAGCGTTTGCTCATCTCATACATAAAGTGCATCGAGCTGCCAACATAGGTTCCGACCGGTTCATTCGGGTCGCCCATGCCCATTACCACGCCGCCGCTCATTTCCTGGCGGGCGTAGAGACCGACGCTGAAACTGATGACCATCGGATCCCAGAGGCGTTCAACCGGCTCGGTGACGAGAATTTCGTGGCGGTACGGGTCGACCGGAATATCGACGTTGAGCATCTGACCGATGCTCTTTGAAAAACCGCCGGCGCAGTTGAAAAGCAGCGGGGTCTGGTAGGTGTTGCCGTTTTCGGTCAT
The DNA here is from genome assembly GCA_024710355.1 of Candidatus Rifleibacteriota bacterium. GTDB lineage: Bacteria > Muiribacteriota > Ozemobacteria > Ozemobacterales > Ozemobacteraceae > Rifleibacterium. Next base: position 159,474 of record JANJUX010000041.1, on the reverse strand, counting down.
GACGAAGAAGACGTTGCTTTTCTTCATGATGCCGGTGACGTTTGTCCAGAGATGGATTTCGACGCCCAGACGTTTGGCGGCATTGGCATAACCTTGCGTCAGCAGGAACGGGTTGATATGACCGTCCTTCGGGCACCAGGTAGCCTTGCGGATCATTTCGGTGTTGAGGAACGGTACAATTTTGCGGGCTTCGTCGGGGTCGACCATATCGACTTCGAGACCGAGTTTGCGCTGCATCGCGACGTTCTTTGCGAATTGCTGTTCTTCTTCTTCGTTATGGGCAAGAATCAGGTAGCCGCCCTGAAAGAATTCAGTGCGGTAGCCAAGTTCTTCTTCGAGACCTTCGAGACGCTGAACCGAAGCCATGGCAAGCGTGGTGTTGGCTTCGGTGCTCCACTGCTGTCTGAAACCGCCGCCGCAGCGGCCGGTCGAGCCGCTGGCGAGGTATTTGCGTTCAAGCACGCAGATATTTTTCATACCGGCGCGGGCAAGTTCGTAGGCAGTCGAAATGCCGAGAATGCCACCGCCGATGATTACGGCGTCAAAGGCTCTGTTCATTTTTCTTCCCCCTCTTCGTCTGCGTGTCTGGCGAGCTCGGCGTTGATAAGCTCGAAAGATACCGGTCGGTTGGGCGGGCGGAAAGTTGGCGGATAAATTTCGGCGGCGGGCGTTTTAAGCTCACGGCTGATAATCTGTGAAACGAGGCGGCGGCAGGTGCGGCCCTGGCATGAGCCCATACCGGCTCGTACCAGGCGGCGGATTTCGTCGATAGTGGTCGCGCCCTGTCTGATGGCGGCGATGATTTCGTCTTCAGTTACATCCTGACATCTGCAGATGATTTTCATTGGCTTTCCCCCTGTCAAACTTTGATGGAGCGTATGTCGTTAATACGATCAGCCGGAACTTCTATGGTGACTACCGCGGTGCGATCGTAGGCGGGCGGATTGATGACTCTGGCGACTTTTGCCTTGCAGACGAACTTGCCGGTGCGGTCAAGGGCGTCGACTTCCTGATCTTTGGCCGGCACGGGCAGCAGTTCATAGCTCATCGACAGCAGCGCTTTGCCCGGAACATTGTGCTTCATGTTGACGATGAAAATTGCCAGCCCCGGGCATTTCGGCACACAGGCGCCGCAGCCGGTGCAGGTTTCGAAATCAAGCTGCGGCCGGTCGGTGATGCCGGACTGCATCTGAATTGCCTTGACCGGGCAGGCCGATACGCATGGGTCGCATGGGATGTCCTGCAGGCATTCAATAATGGCCACCGGCCCCTTTTCGAGGCGGTTCTGAGGTGGCAGAACCGGTTTTAATTCTTCACTGGTGATGATTCCGGTATTTTTCAGCATGCTCCAACCTCCTTGAGAACGCGTTCGCGGCCCCAGCGGATACGTTCGCCGGTCGAGCCGGAGCGCAGGGTTCGCAGCTCTTCCCGGGCTTCTTCGACAATCGCTTCAGCTTTCGGTGATTTGCCATGAATGCTTTCGAAGGCTCTGGCACCGGCGATGCGGCCGCCAAGCATTGCAGTGGTGGCTTCTTCGATACCGGAAGCGTCGCCGGCCACGAAGACATCGGGATTGGTGGTGCGCATCGCTGAATCATGCAATGGTACAAGCCCACCAAGCTCACCGACGTGAACCATGCGGCACTGCGCCTGCTGGAAAAGATCGATCAGCGGTGTCAGGCCAACTGCGAGGCATATGCAGTCACATTCAATCATTAATTCTGTATTGGGGACAGGCTGGAATCGCTCGTCGACCCGGCAGAGCACTGCGCCTTCGACGCCGGTTTCCCCGAGTGCTTTTAAAATAGTATGCGAAGTGTAGATCGGCACGCCGAGGCGGCGGATTTTGCTGGCGTGAACCAGATAGCCGCCGATGGTGGGCATGCCTTCAACAAGGCCGACGACTTCGACACCGGCCTGCAGCAGCTGGTAGCTGACGATCAGGCCGATATTGCCGCTGCCGACCATGAGAATCTTGCGGCCGGGTTTGATGCCGTGCACGTTCATCAGGGTCTGAACGCCGCCGGCGCCGTAAATACCCGGCAGGTCGTTGTTTTCGAAGGTCAGGCTGTTCTCGGTGGCACCTGTGCAGACGATGGCGGCCTGATATGAAACACGCTCGTAGGCGTCCTGTGAAAGAATCCCGGCTTCTTTGTTCGCGTAAAAACCTACGGCTGCGGTATTCTCAAGAACCGTCAGCCGGTCAGAAGCGTCTTTAACTTCTTTGCAGAGCATTTCGGCAATGGTGATGCCTCTGATTCCGGCATCACGGTTGCTGCTGCCGAAGAAACGGTGGGTCTGCTTGATCAGCTGGCCGCCGAGGCGGGCGCTGTCGTCGACCAGCAGAGTTCTGGCGCCGAGCTGTGAGGCGACAATTGCTGCCGAAAGGCCGGCTGGGCCGCCGCCGATGACAAAAATTTCAGTGTTGCGACTCATGGGTGAATGACACCGTGCCCTTTCTGCATGCGGATTTTCATGCCTTCCTTGAGCGGAGTGATGCAGGTCATAATATTTACCTGTCCGTCGACTTCCATGATGCAGCTTGAACAGCGACCAATGGCGCAGAAAAAGCCGCGGGCGCGGTTTTTCTGGGGACTGCGGCGCAGGGTTCTGACACCGGCGGCATGCAGGGCGGCGGCGATCGGTTCGCCTTCGTAACCTTCATATGCGCGGTCGTCAAAGAAGAATTTTACCAGTTTACGTTCCGGGAATTTCAATACCGGGTGTTCCTGAATGCGCAGGGATTGCATCCCTTTCCTCCTTGTGTGTCTGTCTGTAGAATCACCGATGCATTATCATCAATCGATTTAACCGGCTTGGCGGCCCGGCCTGCCGGTCGGGTCGCTTTTTTATACAATTGTCAATAAAAGAGCTTGTTTTGTACCCTGCTATTTTAACGCTGTAAACGAAAATTGTCAGCCACTTTTCACCAATGCTAAACGCAGGGTTAAAGAAAAATTTCACAAGCGGGATGGGTGCGGAACAGAAGGAAAACATCGGCTGCGAATGAACATGGATGAATATGAAACTTTGGCCACGGATGAACATGGATTGACGCGGATCAAAGATCGAAGAACGAAGAACGAAGAACGAAGAAATGAGGATCGAGAGCAAAAAAATGGATTGGTGAAAAAAGTTGAATCTGCAGGCCGGGTTGCTCGTTATATTGGTGACGAATTGCCGCACCACGGTTTGAATATTGGTGTTGATTCTGACTGATTGTGGTAAATTAAGCGGTAGCTGCATTGCAGGAAAACAAAATGCGAATCGATTATTTGAGCTGGATAGTCTGTCTGCTGCTCGGTGTAATTATTTACGGCGCCGGCCCCGGACTGATTGACGATGCCGAAAACCGGGTTCTCGATCTGCAGTTTCGCCATCGTGGCGTGGTTGAGGTCGATTCACGCATCGTGATCGCCGGCATCAATCAGGAGACGCTCGCCTGGGCCGGGCGCCCGATGTTTGCCTGGGGGCCGGTTTATGCCGAACTGGTGCAGGCGGTAAAAAATGCTTCGGCTTCGGCGTTGTTGCTTGATCTGGTTTTTGCTCCTGGCTCTGAAAGCGTAATCAGAGAGCATGTTAAAGAAACTGCCGGTCGCATGCAGGTGGAGCTGCCGCCTAAATTTTTGCGCGAAATCGGCTTCGACAAGCCATTCAGAAGCGCGCTGCTCGAACTGGTTGCGTCAGGAACCTCTCTTATTGCCGGCTTTGCCTGGGAACACGGCCAGCCAGTGTTTTCTGACCCAGCCCTGCTGCATATTGCCAAAAAAGACAATACCGGCTACTTTAATCTGGCAACCTCGCACGACGGTGTGATCAGGCATGTTGAGCTGTTCGGTCAGGGGCCGGCCGGGCCAGTGTTCGCCGTTTCGATGGCGGCAGCCCTGCGCAGCGGTGTTACTCAGGTCGCTACACCAGCACAGGCTTTGCAGCAGATAAATTTTCGCGGGCCGCGTGGCACTGTCAGAACGGTGCCGGTGCATCAGATAATCGAAGCTTACCGCAGCGGCCGCCCGCAGCCTGCTGACCTGACCGGCAAGATCGTATTGCTCGGCTTTACCGACATAACCGATTTCAAGGCCACGCCATTTGGCTACATGCCTGGGGTTGAAGTGCATGCCAGTATTCTCGACAATATCCTTGGGAATCGTTTTCTGCAGCCGCTGACGCCAGGTCATGAGCTCTGGGGAGTCGTCGCAATGCTGGTCGGGCTTCTGGTAATTGCCAGGCTAAGCCGAACTTATGCGATAGTAATCGGTTCGCTGATTTTCATTGCCTGGCTTGGCATTGCGGTTTTCTGGTTTGACCCTCTTGTGATACCGGTAGTCAGACCGATGTTGCTGCTGCTGGCGCTTCTCGCCTGCGAACGCTTTATTGCCTATCGGGCTATCTATCTTGACCGGCGGCGGGTGCGCGAGGTTTTCGGCCGCTACGTCAGCGACTCGGTGGTTAAAGAGATTCTTGCCTCGAATGATCGCGATTTTCTGCAGGGAAAACGCCGGCGGCTGTGCATACTGATTGCCGACATCCGCGGTTTCACGACCTTCAGCGAGCAGCACGACGCGCACGCGGTGGTGGAGTTTCTCAATGCCTACTTTGCCAGGCTGACCGAAATCATCATGAATAACCGCGGCGTCGTCGACAAATTTCTTGGTGACGGTCTATTGGCGTTTTTCAACGCCCCGGTCGAGCATGCCGATTTTGCTGATGATGCAATAAAAGCGGCGATAGAGATTGTCAGATACACAGAATCGCCTGAATTCAAGGCTATCTGCCACGGTGCCGATCTGAAGGTCGGCCTGGCAGTGCATGCCGGTAATGTTGTTTTCGGCAACATCGGCTCAGAGCGAAAGGCTGAATTTACGGTCATCGGCGATACGGTTAACGCCTGTTCGCGCATGGAAAACCTCAACAAAGAATACAAAACTTCGATAATCGCCAGCGGCGAAGTTGTCGGTCTGGTAAAAATGCCGGTGAAATGGAAGTTCATCGAAAAAACGAGTCTGCGTGGAAAAGCCAACGAAGTTGAGCTTTTCACAATCGATAACCTGGAGGAAAAAAATGTTTAACAGGTTTGCTGTAATTCTTGCGGTCTGTTGTTGTCTGATGTGTTCCGGAGCTGTAAGAGCCGCCGACGTGGCGCTGGTAACCGAAATAACCGGCACGGTTCAGGCCTCCCTGGCCGGCGATGAATGGAACGTCGAACTGGCAGAAATGCTCCCGGATGGCGTCGAAGTAAAAGTTTCAGAAGATGGTTCGCTCGTGCTGGTGCATCTGGCGACCAATCGTGAATACCGTTTTGAACCACAGGGAAATGGCAAGATCACCCTCGCAGGTGTTGCCGGCGATAAAATTTCCGCTTCTGAAATTGAACTGGTTTCGGCAAACCTGAATCTCGGAAGAGAAATGGGCAACCAGACCGGAGCCGTTGATCCGGGTCGTGTCAATGTGGCAGTTCAGTCTGCGCCGCCTCCGCCGCCGGCCGCGGCTCCCGCAGCTCCAGCTCCAGCTCCGGCCCCGGTTCCATCCGATGAAATGATGGAGGAACGCAAGGCGGGACCGAGAGGTTCGATGATTCCTCGGGAAGAAATCAAAGATTCTTCTTCTGTCGACGGTTCCTTAGAATCGGCCAGAGAAGTGGCTATTTCGAGTTCATATAAAGCTAAGTCGGCCAGCATTGCGCGAAAGCCTCTGAAAGAAGAATTTGATTCGGAAGCTCCTGGTGTGGCACCAGAAATTGACGCCCTGGCAGACCAGGAAGTCGGTGCCGATGCCGGCATCGCAGCTGCCGGCAGCAGCGAAAACGAAGCAGCTCCGACTGATGCCGCGCCGGCCGCAAAATTCGTCAGTCTGGCTTTCCCGGCTGAGGTTTTTGCGAAATTCTGCTCTGATGAAGCCAGTTTGAAGGTTACGGCCGACAAGGACCTGATCAGTCGTGTCAATTATCCCGCCAACGACTGGGTTGAAATTGAAATCGAAGGCGCCGAAAGCTTTGCCGGCACTTTCAGCCTCGCAGGTAATCTTGCTTCATTCAGCGTCGATGCCATCGTTGTCGGAACGGCATCGATCATTGAAGCCTGGAAACTGGAAAAGAGCGGCAAACTCCATCAGGCCGCTGCCATGTGGCTTGCTCTGCAGAAGAGTGGTCTGGCACCCGAAAAGGTTGCCCCGCATCTCAAACGCCTGAAAGCAGCGATTCTCGAAGCGAATAAATAAATTAAAGCTGGCTAAATGGGCAGCCCGGCGCTTTTGAGCAGGGCTGCCCATTTAATTTCTTCAACACAGCAACGCTTAAATGCCTGTCCTGCAGAAAAAAAAACAGTCTTCAGGTTTCGGCGGTTTTAGCGGCCGAATTGCCCCAAACGATCTGCATCAGCGGCCGATAGTTCTCTTCGAGATTCTTCACGCTTAGATCGATAAGTGCCCTGATCATGTTGGGTTCAAACTGTTCGTTGGTGCTGGGCAGGCAAATATCCATAACAATTTCGCCCGCTTCAGTCACGAAATATTTGAAGGTTTTATAGGTGCTGTTGAGGACGTTCAGATACTTCAAAGTTTCGAAACGGTTGTTTTCGGTAAGGCACCTGCCGGCGACGAGGGTGCGACAGATGACGTAGATACTGTCGTCGATGATAACCACCAGCGGCAGTCGCTGCCCCTCGATTTCCATGGTCGACCTGAAAAGAACCGTGTTCAGTTCATCCCTGGCCTCTTCAGGGGCAAAACAGTTTATTTCGTTGTCGGTAAGCATTTTAGAGAATTTTTCGGCTTTTGTGTTCATTATCTACTCCTCGTAATTTTTTAAAACGAAACATTCATCGAAAGTTCCAGCTTCTGTCCGTCCACAGCCTGAACGTTCAGTTCTTTCACCAGCGGGTAGCCTACGCTGAAGACAACTTGTGAATCACCGGCAAACGAGTGGCTGAAACCAAAACCCAGCGCATGAATCATTCTGTCGTTCGCGAAACTTTTACCATATATTCGACCCCAATCGTAGAAAACAAACATCTTTGTTGTTTTAAACCCTCCGATCGGAAAAAGGTAATCAAGTTTGAGGTTTATGCCGCTGTCGCCGCCGATGACACTTTCTTCATAACCTCTGACGCTGTACATGCCGCCAAGAAAAAACTGGTCGGCCGATGGTATGAATTCATCGCAGGCTTTTTGACCGATGAGCCTGCACTGTAACTGCCGTTTGCCGGGAAGAACCTTTTGCCACATCGCGTCAAGTTGATATTTGCGAAGTTTTTGATCATCACCGAGACCTTTGTAGTCGCAGAAAACCACAGTTGGACGCCAATAAAGCGCTGCTCCAGATGAGAGTCTAAGAAATGAAGAACCGATTGAAAACCGATTTTCACTGTCGTCTACGAAGGTGAGCCCAAAAACCCGATTCTCGGAATTCTGTCTATGAGCGTCGAAAATCAGCTCACTTTTGAAGCTGGTACCGACCCGCATGGGGTGAGTGACGGAAAACCCGGTTGAGCGTGAGGCGCCGCGAATTTCAAGGCCGGCATTGTCAATCAGCAGGTTATTGAAGCTGTGATAGAAGGAAATTCGGGTGCCGCGGCGATTAATCGGAAAATTGTAGCCAAGCATGGCCGCTTTGGAGGTGTTTGACATCAGCGAAGTGACAGTCAGTGAATCCCGGTTACCGCTGATGCTCGCATCTGCAACCGTCAGGCCGACGCGGGTTTCGCCAGTGCCCTTGCTGCCTGCAGTGTCGATGAACAGACTGCCGGTCTTGTCCTGTGGCTCATAAACCAGAATATAACAATCTGTGGTTCCAGGTTTTTCGCCAGCCTGCAGCTTGATTCTTGCCTTTATGTCATTGGTTCCGTTAAATTGAATCAGGTCGCGATCAAGATTTCTGATGTCGAGGAGTTCGTTTTGGGGTATGCCAAGTCGACTTCTTATGTAGCCGGAACGGGTATTGGCATTGCCCGCAAGCCTCACATTGCCGATCAGACCTTCGATCAGCAAAACCTTTAGCTTGCCATCTTTGATCTCCTGCGGCGGTAAGGCGGCAATTGCGGTGATGTATCCATGACTGCGATACCAGTTGTTGATACCGCCGATGAATTCTTTCAGCTCGGCAATACCTAACTCACGATTGACGTAGCCGGCTGCCATTTCCTTAAGCTGCTCCGGGGTAAGAACCGACGACCTGGAGAATTCAACCGCCTTCAGCGTGACTCTGATTTCTGGCATTTTCGGTTCGGCTGCAGATGCCGTTGTCGGTTTTTCCGTTTTTTCCGGGTTTTCGATTTCCCTTTTTAATTGGCGCTCCAGGCGGGTTTTCTGGAAGTTGTCAAGAATACGGTTCAGATACGCGCCAGAAGTGTTCGCAGGCTCAAGAATCGGCGCAGCGGGCTGGGCATAAACACAGCTCATTGATGCGCAGACAAACAGGGATATGAGAAATTGTCTTTCGAATTTCAGCATCAGTTATTTGGTTCCATTTCTGAGTTTTCGTCTTCAGTTTCAGCGGTTACAACGCTGTCATTTTCAGTATCAACAGATGTCAGATAAACTCTGCCGCCGTGAGCGGTTATGGCAGAGGGTATTGCGCCACTATAAATGAAATCAGAATATTCGATTTCATTTTTTTGAGCACTGTGATCGCTCGGTTCTGTTGCACCGGCAGAAGATTGCAATCCATTTGTATTACTGTCGACGATACTGGCGATTCTGTCGGCGAGACTTGGCTCGTTGAGATGTTTTGCCTGTCTGGTTATGCTGGTGGACTCACCTTTTATAATGATTTCAAGTGATGCATTCTCGCTGCCCGGTACTATTACTGAAGTCTGGTTGTTGGAGAAGACCCCCACGCCGAGAAGGTCGACGCTGCTCAGTTGAAAGATGTCGGTGTCTGCATTGATCCTGGCGGTTAAGCTGTCAAGGTTGCTTACCTGCACACCCTGGCGCGACGCAACTTTATCAATTGTCACATCGTTCATGTATTTGCCATTAACCCCGTTGAATACAAGCTTCAGGCTGTCGTCGGCGCCTGTGTGTTCAAACTGCCCGCCTTTGAAACCTCCGGCTGTAACGTTCATCGATTCGCCAAGCTTTGCCTGCCCGACATTCACTCTGCCCTGATCATGATTGATGACCAGAGTTACCCTCTTGCCGCCGATATTGGCAAGCATGATGTCACCGCCTTCGGTCAGGCCATGGGCCTCTTCTTCTGCCAGCAGGTCGTGCACGTTGATTCCGCCTGCTTCGCCGATCTGATTGACATTGCTGCCGGCATCTTCATCAGTCTGTTCGTCATCAATCTGCAGTCTCAGATTTATGCCGGCCATATCAAAGGCATTGAGCAACAGCTTGCTTCGTTTTATGCCGCTGGCCAGAGTCACATTTTTGCCCTGCGCCCTCTGCAGATTGATTTTTCCGGTGGCATTAACCACCAGATTATTGGTAGCAGTAAGACTGTAATTGGAGTTCAGGTCGCCCAGAAGATCAATGCTTACGTTATTGCCGGAAATATTACCACTGGCGGTTATTGAACCCTTGTTCCCGATCGTCAGGCTTCCGTTGCCGGCCCGCCCCTTCATATTCAGGCTTTTTTCATTTTTAATGACGGTAGAACCATCATTATTGGCAAAGTCTATAGCTGTAATTGCATTTTTTCGGCTGTCGAGAGAAAGGCCATTTCTTGCAGTCACTTTCAGATTGTCAGTTGTTATGGTTGACGTTTCTTCATTCTGAGAGATAGCCACTCCGGTTGCCTCAAGATTTTTTGACTTCACGGCGCCGGAAAAATCAATATTGCCATTTTCCACAATGATCGTCGTTTTGCCGGTCGAATTATTATCGAGGCTGAGAAGAGTCAGGTTTCCCGAATTTTTGAGAATGACATCGCCATTTGCACTGTTTTGCAGAGTGGCATTTTTGATCTGATTGGCCAGACTGCTCAGAAACATGCCATTTGTCGTAAACACCCTCAGGTTGTCGCTGATAATTCGATCCGGTGCTGTAAACGTAAGGGCGGTCAGGTCGATATTCCCGGCAGTCAGGGCACCGATTGCATTCAAAGCGCCGGAGCAATTTACGATCAGCTTGTCTGCTGCTGAAGTCGATCGGTTTTCAGCCGCCAGATCCAGGTGAGATGAAGTTCGGAGTTCAATATTGCCCTTGGTCATGTTGACCAGGCGGGCACGATCGATCTCGTTGGACGCCGCTGCGAGAGACATGCCGTTAATCGAATTCACGGTCAGTTCGCCCACCTTGATTTTGCCTGTTGAGACATTCTGGATGAGCGAGGTGCAATCCAATGATAAGCCTTTGGCGAAAATATTACCGCCAACCACAAGATTGCCGGCATTGATAATGCTGGCAGATCTTCCGATGTTTTCCATCAGGGTCAGCTCAAGCACAGATTTATTCTTCAGCAGTATGTTGCCGCTAAGTTTGTTTATCAATCTGGCCTTGCGTATCTGATTGTTTGTGCTGTCGAGAGAGATTCCGGAATTTGCTGTCGCATCGAGACTGGTTGTGATAATGCTGCCGGCAGTTTCATTTTGAGTAATCGAACCCGCTGTTACGCTTATATTTGCGGCGCTGACGTTGCCGCCGAATATTACCTCAGAACCGCCGTCGACTGTGAGGCTGTTGTCTGATTTTGCAGAAGCACCGGCTACACCCGCAAGTTCGAGAGAAGTTTTACTGCAGATCGCGATGTTTCCTGAATTTTTGTTGGTAAGAGTGGCTTTGGCAATCTCGTTCAGGTTACTGTTAATCGTCAATCCTTCATTTGTAATTACAGTGAGGTTTTCGGTCAGGATTTTCGCAGTTTTATTCTGAGTAATCGAAGTCGCTGTCAGTTTGACGTTTTTGCCGCTGACCGTGCCTTTAAGGTTAAGGCTGCCGATGTTTGTGACCTGAACTTCGTGATTGACCCGGCTCGATGCATTCTGGAGGAGACCAATATTCAGGGGTCCCTTGTTGTTGAACGTAATATTTCCCGAGCCGTACAGACTCACTGCGCCAATCTCGTTGTCGAGACTTGCAAGACTCAGACCACCTGCGGAATTTGCCATCAGCGCGTTCGCAACGATTTTGCCGGTGTCTTCATCCTGATTTATCGAAGAGCCTTCGATTTTAACGTCTTTCGCAGTTATATCTCCCTGAAGTCTAACTGTTCCGGCGCTGTTAATAGCGAATTGAGCAGTTCCGGAAGTGGCCAGGTTGCTTATTTTCTGCAGATTCACCCCTGCTTTGGTGGCGATTGTGATGTTGCCGCTTCTGGTGTTGCTGATTGCAGCTTTGCGAACCATGTTATTGGTACTGCCCAGATTGATTCCGTCGCTGGTAACCATGTTCAGCATTGATGTGTCAATCACGGAAGCCGCTTCCTGCATCGCGCTTGTTGCATTCAGGTCGATGTTTTCAACGTCCACGGTTCCGGCAAAAATAACCTTGTCGGTATTGCTCACCGTCAGGGTATTTGCAGAGTTTGCAACGGAGAAGGCTATGTCTCCCAGTTTGAGGGTTCCTGCGTTTTTCAGAAGAATATTTCCGGTGACATTGGCGATGTCCAGTCTGGTAATTTTGTTGTTGACGCTGTCAAGTACAAGCCCGGCGGTGGTTGTGCCTTTAAAATTTCCGGCCGTGATCATACTGGTATTTTCGTTCTGGGCGATCGAAGATGCTGTGATGTCTACCGTGCCGGCATTTACGGTACCGCCAAAATTAATCACTGCAGCATTGTTGTCGACTTTGAAAACACCTGTTGAAGCGGTTGTCACTGTTCCGATGTTCATCGTCGGCTTATTCGCAGAGTTTGTAACTGCCTTCAAAAAGATGCTGCCACCCGCCGTTGCATCTACGGAATCCATGGTGTCGCTCAGCAGTCTGATGCCTTTGCCGTCTTCACCGATATTTCCGTGGTCCGATATAAGCGTCAGTTTACCGGCGCCATTCAAGTAACCCGCATCGTCGAAGGCAATGCCGGTGTTGACGCTCTTCAAATCTTTTGTTGCACGCAATCTGACATCGCCGCCGCTGTAAAGTGCCGAAATCAGAAGCGGGTTGGTGCTTCGCTGGTAAATGTTGACAAGACCCTCGGCGCGGGCGGTAAGCTTGCCGCTCAGCTCGGTCACTATCGCTTTTTCTGCTGCGCCTATCGCACTGGTTGTTCCAAGTGCTCCGCCTTCGATTATCAGATCTTTTCCCGTCAGATTTATCGCATTTGCATCGGCGTTATAATTAAAGATGCCGTTTTTGCCAAGCAGGCGAATGTTGTTGTCGCCTGAATTGATCGTCTTGACATAAATCGGGTCGTCTGTCGCGGCCGCGAGATAGATATTGTCTCTGGCGGTGGCACTCAGATAATGAGCGTTTGAAGTCATCTTGATGCCAATCGCGGTGGTTCGGTTCATATGGGCTTTGGCGTTTGCTTCATCCCAGATAATGTCATCAGCTTCGGTGGCGGCAAGCTTTTTAAGTGTGTCGAGATTGCTGCCGAGGTTTGCAAGACTGACCGTTTCGGCGGCAGCATCCTTTCCTATTCCGCCATTGCTGGCCAGCAGAGTGATGTTTCTGCCGGTAATGTTGGCATCACGGTTATAACTGTCGGTTGAGCCCGAGGTGCGGTTCATTATCGAATTTTGCAGGGCATAAAGCAGCTGGTTTTGTGTCCAGCCGTAGGTGCCGTTGAGGAGTTTGTAATAATCGCTGTTCGAGTCACTTGCTTTGGCGTTCAGATATTGATCTGCTGTAGTGTATGAGCCGTATTTTGTGTGCAGGGAAGTATAAACGGTCGTTTCGGCCGTTTCGGGGTTTGCTTCATACCAGCTTTTTTGTGCCATATATGAGTCGAATTCAGCCTTGACCGAATTTTTGTAATTATCGACGGCCCTCAATCTGACTGTCTCGCCGGTATTCGTTCCGTCGCCTTTAATGAGGCCGAGATTAAGCCATTTGTCTATAAGGGCATCGGTGCTGCGTTTTCCTGACTCTGTATTGACCGGCAGAGCGTTGTCAAAACTGCCGCTCGTCACTTTCAGATCGACGCTGCCGCTCCTGGATTCAATACGCCCGAGGCGCATGTCGCCGGAGACCTGATTGAGGCAGATATTGGTTCTGGCTGTGGCGTTGACAGAGGCAGACATGGTGTCGTTGCTGCCGACCGGTGTTTGTCCGGCCTGGATAAAGAGCCAGCCGCCATTTGTCTTGCCGATTTGACCGTTTTGACTTACAAGATCTATGCGACGGCCTGTAATGAGAGAATCGGCAGATGTTGCAGAGTTGTTATAAATTGAGCCATAGACATCGAGCCTGACGTTACCGTTTTCTGCAGTGACTTTCTTGATTTTAATGTCGCCATATTTACCGCTCGAACGGGTTGCTGCAATGCTGATGTCACCTGCGGTCGAAACGGCATTGAGATAGCCGGTATCGCTGACAACCTGGCAGTTTATGGCGCCATTGCTGCCGATGCCGTTAGTTGCGTTGAAATTGAAATTATCTGAGACCAGTTTCCCGCCAGTCTGTTGAATCGTGCCTTTGGTCGATGTGATGGTCAAAGCCGAACCGGCTTTGCCGACAACGTTTTCGCTCAGATTTACGCTACCGCCAGATTTGAGCTGCATTGAGCCACCGGTGGTCGAACCAATAAAGCCGATACTGATGGGATGATCGGCCTTGAGCGCATGCTGGTAGGTCACGCTGGAATTCTGGGTGTTTCCCCACTTGTAATGCTCGGTGCCCTTCGAATGAATCGCGTTGTCAAAAGTTTTCCATTCCTGGTAGAACTCGCTGTAGCTATCTACGTTCTTGGTGTATTTAATGAAATATGGTTCCGTACTGCCGCCCACCTTGCCGATAAAGGTGCCCGGCAGGCGGGGCCTGTTTACGGTACCTGAATCTGGTAGCAGGTTTTCTGTCTTTTGTTCTTCAAGCTGTAGCTGGCTTTTGGTTTTGGTGTAAGCACCCCAGACTTTGAATTTGACTTCTTTTTTCCACATATTGGTTCCGGAAATGGTCTGACCTGTCGTCCAGTTGTAATAGAACCCGGGTGTCGGCTGATACGTTGCCTCGGGTCCTTTGACAGTAATGATATCCGGGAGATTTATGCGTTCCCACCCTGCACTGTAACCCTTGGATGAAGAGCCTCCGGTACGTTTTTTGATTTCATAGCGATCGTATTCGGTAACCGTCGTTGCGTTACGTGTGAACTCAGTCTTGATCTTTTTGGCAGTGTCGGTGATGCTGACCAGGCCAGCTTCATCTCCGAGATTCACTCTCCCGAGAGTTACCGGGAGTTTCTGGTTCACTGCACCAAGATCAATGTTTAGATTGATGTCTGCAGATCCGTCGAAGGCGCGGATTTTACCGTTGCCGGTGCTGGAAATGCGACCGGTGAGATATATTTTCCCTCCCTGGGGCGAGATATCTTCAAGCATCACGCTTCTGGTCTGCGGGTTGTAATATGCCTGAATTTCGTAATACCAGTTGCCACTTGCATCTTTTTTAACACCGGCGGTATTGAGTTTGTAAGCGGTCAGCATTTCTGGAGTGATTTCCTGGCCCTGGTAACTTGAATTGTAAACGTCGATAAGCGAATTAATGGCGGTACCCGAATTCAGATTTACTTTGTAATCGCTGTAACCACTCTGAATCAGACCGTTGACATTTATGTCGGAGGCATTCAGATAGATTGCTCCCCCGGTGATCCAGGTTCCGGTCTGTTTGTCAGGATCAATAACGCCGGGGGTGTGCGGAAACCTGGTAACCGTCTGATTTGTTGTGGTGTTTTGATTGGTCGCAATAGTGTCTGCATACGAATTGGTGAGGTTTTTGTAAATATCTTCAGGATTGCCGCCAATGTTGACGATTCCCTCGCTGAAGCCCTGGGTGATGGCTCCTTTGGGTGCGAGCAGCTCGACTTCGAGGGCATTGATGGTAGCGCCAGTATCTGCCGTTCGTCCCTGCATGACGATATCACCGGCGCTGTTGCTTATCTGTACTTTGCCGTAGGCATTGCTGATATGACCGTTCAATTCGAGGTTGGTTATAGGTGTTACGCTGGTCGTTTCACCATCAATGATGGCATTCAGCATTCCGCTCCAGTTTTCTTTCAGGGAAATCAGGGCGGGGGCGTCGTTGAGGGTGATCGTGGAGAGTGAGGAGAGCCTGCTTTTAGCGTTGCTGCCGAGCGAAGCAGAATTATAGATCAGCCTGCCGCCGCCCTCGACGATCGTTATGTCGCCGGCTTTCATGTAAAGGTTACTGTTGTTGTTTACTATGATCTGCGGCGCGCCATTCGCCGTGATTTTACCGTTGCCGGCAACACTGCCACTGTTAATGATTACATCGCCGCCGGTGCACAGCATGTCGGGAAGTGCTATATACTGAACGAGCAGTCCTCCGACCAGTTGGCCGGTATTCGGGTCATAGAGACCGTATTTTTTCATCTCATCGAGAAGTCTGTTTTTTTCGGCACTGTAGCCATCGGCAGCCGGGGTGCCCGTGTATTCCAGAATCAGCTCACAGACCTTTAAATAACGTTCGAACAGCTCGTTGGCGTAGTCCATGACGCCTGTGGTTACCCCGGCCGCATATTCCGCTTTGGTTGAAGTGATTTCGGGCGTCGTCACCGAGTTGCTGATTTCGCCGAAGATATCTATGGTGCCGCCGATTGTCAGCTCGACCTTGTTTTCTTTGCCCGCAAGCAGGTTACCGCCGATGGTGACTTTGTTCTCGCCGCTCAGACTGTTGATGCGTTCGCCTGATGCGGTGCTTGAGTATCCCCCGGTGCTGCTCCCAGAGTGCCATGTGTATTCACTGGCGGCCTCCAGCATTACGATATTGCCGGTGTCTGAATTGAGGTTGATGTGGCGGAGCGCCTCGATATCGGCATTGCTGTAGATGTTGATTGTGTTGTTCTGGGTCGTATCACTTTTGAGCTCCGCTTTGGCCACAGCAACGGTCGATTTGTTGTATGAATCGGCGGTAGCGGTAAGATCGTATTTTGCTGTCTCGCCGTCGGCGCTGGCGTCGGTATAGATATTTACGTCATTGGCACTGCTGATATCGCCGTAGATATCAACCGTATTGTTTCTGGTGATATCAGATGTGGTTTTGGCTTTTGATACGCCGCCGAAGCCGCCCTGCATATCGGCATCGGCTGTCAGAACTGCAACCAGATCGTCAGAAGCCGCAAGTTTTACGTTTTGGCCAGGTTTGTTGGTTTTTACAAGCGAACTGTTGTCGATTAGAACCCTGTCTTTGATATTGATGGTATTCTGGCTGAAAGCCAGAGGGTTAGCTACGACACCGGCGCCCTGGGTGAGCGCCTTGTTGTTGATGTTGGCGCGGGTGAGGGCTTTACCCGCGATTTCACCACCATCGCTCAGTAGTTTAACACTCTTGCCGACTTGCGCTTCAGTTGTTGAGGTAATATTGGCGATTCCCCAGGCGCCATTGACGACGATGCCGCCATACCCTCCGCCTGATGCGGAATTGGCACCATCCTGGTTGCAGACTGTGTTATTAATGGCTGTGAATGTGATGTCGTCTCCGGCTGTAACTGCAGTGTTGTCGGCAAACGAAGACTTTGTCGTCGCCGTAATGGTATTTTCGGCTTTGGTGCCACTGTAGCCGATCAGTGCTGCCTGTAGAGAGTCGGCGACGATTTTGACAACGTTCTGTTGCCAGGCAAGCAGATTCAGAGTTTCCCTGATCTTCCATTTGCCGTTGATTGCGGCATTTACCGTGCCTGTTATATTGTTGATCGCATAGGCGGCGAGGCCATCTACCGATATCAGACCACCGCCTTTGCCATCTGCCTTGATCTCATGATTCGAAGTGTTTTGCGCCTGGACGTCAATTTTTCGGATCGCTTTTTCAACGTCGCTGCCGCCCAGTGAAACATTCGTTGAACTGTTTGATTCAGCTTTTGCCTTGTTGTTGCCCGAGGCAACCAGGCCACTGACGGTCAGCCCTCTGGTTTCAACTTTCTGCTCAACTTTGTTTAAACCCTGCAGACTAAGTAAGGTGTCGGAGTTTGAGTAGGTGGCGTCGCCGATCAGAACATTTACGGTTGAATTGTTTTGAGCATTGCTTTCGTTATAGCCGAAAGTAGCGGCAAATCCGCCGTTCAGGCCTTCGGCGAGGAGATTGTTCTTGCCCTGGTTTGTGGCATTGAAGGTTATTTCGGGAGATTCGAAAGCGGGGGTATTTATGACTCTGGTTTCAGTAACGCCTGAAAGGGTTGCTTTGGCAACCGAGACGCCAGCTGATACGAGACCGCTGATTGCGGCACTTTTGGCTTCTGAAACAATAACGGGTTCACTGACGGCAGAAAGGCCTATTTTCCCCTTACCGGCGCGATAGGTTCCGCCACTTGCGGTAAGCGTCGCGCCGCCGCTGTCGTTGACTGTCGATACAATACCGTTTCCGGCCGCAAAAATGCCGACGGCGCCGCCGACGGTTTTCGCCGTAAGATTGTTGCTCTTTTCGGCTTTGGCGGTAAAATTGCGCGACGAATGATTGTTGTTGGTCAGCTTCACATTGGCAGAAGAATTATTGTCTATCTGAGTTGCCAGCACACCCGCAGCGTATTTGCCACCGACTGTGAGCCCGTATGACTCGGCGTTAGCCGAAGCATTGTCGATGGCATTTACCGCCAGATCACCATCACACCTTTGTACACCCGACGAAAGATTGGCATTTACGACACCGCTGATGCCGATTCGGCCATAAGCGGCGGTTCCAGCTCCGACGATTCCGACGGTGCCCTGATACATTCTGAGATTTGTATTGCCGGTGCTGAGAGCTTCGATCTGGCCGGAATTACCCGAATAGAGATAGGCACTTCTGACGTCGGCTGCGACATTGCGGTGCAGGTCAATAAAGCTGACTGAGCCGCCGGCCGACATGGCTCCAACAGCTGCACCACCGCCAATTACATCGATGTTTGTGGTTTCTCTGGCTTTTACGTTGACAACACCTGTGCCGACCGCAGGTTTGCAATCAAGTTTCGGAAAATTGCTTCCGTTTTTGACCACCTTGACCGAGGTTTCAGACTTCGCGGCTGCTGATGAAGAGTATTTACCCGGTTTTGCGTTCAGCGAGTTTTTTTCGGCATCGGTAAGGGTGTCGTTGGTTGCGTTGATATTTCCGAAGCTGTTGTTCTCGGCCGCCGTCACGGTATTTCTTACATTCGTGGCGCCGTCTTCAGAACCAGTTGTCAGCAGTTTGCCGGCCGAAATATAAACCACATTACCGGTGAATGCACCGGCGCCACCCGCAGCCGTGCCGACCAGCTGCGTCAGGTTACGGGTTGTGTCGGCAGTAATATTCATATTGTCGCGTGCATAAAGAATGCTGCTGTCAATAACCGCCCTGCTTTTGCCATCGAGTGTGTTTACAGCTATCGAGGCTCCGGCTCCCACAGCTCCGACGGCGACTGTGCCGAGATTGGCATCGATGTTGAGTTTGTCGTCGGCCTTGACCGTCACATCGGTTGCCCGATTGGTCATGGTCGTGTTTTTAACATGAGCAAGAACATCGCTTTCGATTAGATTGACCGCCAGATTGCCGCTGCCCGTGACTACCAGACTGCCTCCGACGGCGGCGCCAACAGTGTTTAAAGTCGTGTCGTTCAGAGCCTGCACTTCGAATTTGCCAGAGCCGTTGCTCTGCATGATGATATTGCTGCCGGTTATTTCGGCTTTGACCAGGTCTTTTACCGAGTTCACCCCCAGCGATCCGCCGAGACTTCCGTAAAGGCTGGCTGAAACCGCTCCGGCGGCAATCGAGGTTTTGGCTTTGTGAGTGGCATTTACTCCCAGGCTTTTCAGCGTGATGTTAGCATTGTTCACAATCGCTTCGGTATTGCTCTGCATGATGTTGGTGGCGAGTGTGCCGGCAATGGCATTGCCTCCGGCGCCGACGGCAAGGCCTGCATCAACGGCCGAAATACCGAGTTTTGCGTCAGCCTTGACCGAAACATTTCTGGCAGTCGAACTGGAAGTTGCGTCTGAGACTATACCATCAAGTTTTGCCGATGTGGTGCGATTGACCATGCCCGTATCAGCGGCAATGCCGACGCCGGTGCCACCGAGGCCGGCTGAACCAACAAATCCTGAAAGATTGCTGTAATCACCTGCGTTGACGCTGACGTCTCCGGTGGCGCCGTTGTTTATTCTGGTATTTGAAATTCTGGCACCGGTAGTGCCTGAAATACGACTGACATTGACGGTGCCCGCGATACCACCGCCGCCGGCAGCAGCGTTTGCCACGAAAGATTTGAGTGTGTGAGTTGCCGAGCTGTCGACGACCAGACCGGTTTTTGTCGAAGAAATACGACTTTTTTCGAGCGTGTATTGAGCGTTTACAGTTGTATCATCGATAAAAGCATCGTTCATTGCGGTGTCGGAAATCTCGTTTTTGAGAGATATCCCGGCGTTTTTTCCCATTGCTTTGACCGTTGAGTTTTCTATGCAGGCATTGGTGTCGCCCTGAATGTCATTGACGCTGAGGCCGGCACCGACGCCGACCAGGCCGCCGCTCACGATTCCGGCATAGTTGAGCAGGGTTTCGTCGCTTTGTGCAACAACCCCGATATTGTCTTCGGCGGTAACAGAAGTGTTTCCTTTGATCAAGGCATTGACGGCGTTATTGATGATGTTGACCGCTACAGAGCCTGAAACTCCGGCATAAGCGCCGCCGGCTCCGGCAACCCCGAAGGCCCTGATAGTCTGGCTGCCTTTGGCTCTAACTTCGAGATCTTTTACATTAAGTGTGGTGCCGCTAACCGATGAGCTGATCGTGTCGCTCAGGCGGTTGACGACGACACCGGCTCCGACGCCGGCTACGCCGACGCCCACCGCTGCAACAGTGGCATTGCTGTTGATTTCGCCGGTGCTTTCGGCCAGAATGTCGACGAACGAATCGGTTTTGCTTGCGCTGACATTATCCATCCCTGCTGCGACCGTGCGGCTGATTTCACCGGTCGCCGCAGCGCCCTGAACGGCAACCTCGCCCGAACCGCCACATCCGGAAGCCATCGTCCAGATGTCGGCGTCATTTACGCCTTTTATCAGCACGTTTTTCGCATCAACAGCAATGTTGTTCATATGAGCGCCGGTTTTGCCGGTTATTTCATTATAAGCGACGGCGCCACCGACCGCGGCCTGACCGCCGAATGCAAACGACCCGGAGATTGCCTTGATGCTCGATTTTTCCTCGGCGGCTGCTGAAACATTCTCAAAGCCGCTTACATGGCTGTCGGAAACGGTTTTTACGATGCCTGTGGCATCCGTATACACGCTATCAACGATGGCGATGGCGTCACTGTCGATTCTGTTGATCGCGACGGCACCGCCGATGCCGGCCACATTACTTACCGGAACAGTCAGCGCCAGATTCAGAATTTCACCGTTGTTGGCCGCATTGACCAGAAACTGTGACCCCGCAACTGAGTAACCCGGTCCGTTAACCTTTGCTCCGAGGCTGAAAGCGTTCGATTTTGAGGTCAGCTTGTTGTAGGTGAAGGCGAGGCCGGCGGCAGCCCCTTTTCCGGCAGTAACCTGCCCGGCAATGCCGATCAGTCTTGAATCATTGGCGGCCCTGCTGAGACAGTTGCCGGCGGTTATCACAGAGTTAACCGTTCCTGAATTGACCTCTGAATCTATATCGTTCCAGACGACCGAACCGCCGCCGGCGCCACTTTTTGTGCTGGCGGCAACCCCGCCGGCGGCACTGATCATAAAGGTGTCGGTGCGGGCATTGGTTTCGACGGTGCCGGCGTCGGTGCTGATGGTGCTGTTGTCGATTCTGGCGGTGAAATTATTGTCGACATCGTTGATTGACACGGCGGCACCGACAGCCGTATCGGCGACGCTGATTGCCATAGCCCCAGAAACGATCAGTGATCCCTTTTTAATCTGGTCTTTAAGTGGTGTTGCAAGGCTGCCATCGGCCTCATTCGAGGCGTCAATATCGTAATAATCACCGCCATCGGCTGAGATGAACGAGCTTACCCCTGAATCGGCTCGATTCAGCATCTGACTGAAGCCGGTGATATTTTCACCTGTAAAGTAATCCTGTGCGTTGACCGCCACTTTGCCGGCAGCATTGATGCTTGCCCCCTCGATCTTTGCCGTGAGATTATTGTCGGTGTCGTTGTAGATCATCGCTCCCATAATGGAAGTGGTGTTGCTTGTTCCGAAGACAACACCGGCTGTGATGGCTCCGTTAATCTGAGCGATTGCCTGCAGTGCTGCAACACTGACATTGTTCACCTGATTGAATGTGCCCCCGGAAATTTTTGCCGCCACATTGTTGTTTATGTCTGAAACATTCACCGCCGCGCCGAACGCACCGCGCTGCTGGCCGGCCGTGACCTGCACCCCGCCGGTGATCTGCATGTCGCTTTCGTAGGCGGAGACATTGATGTCGGTTTTCAGCGTGCTTGCGCCGGTGACGTTGGTGCCGTTGAGTTCGGCATTGACAGTATTATCTATCTGATTGAGAGAAACAGAGCCACCCATAGTGAAGGCACCGGCGGCGTTGCCCGAATTCTTTGAAACCTGCAGGCCAAGACCTGCTGCGATATTCATTCCACCGTTTACGGCAAAAACATTGAGTTCGTCGGCGCTGGCTATATTGCTGTTTTTGATGATTGCCTCTGTTTTGTTCTTCAGCATGTTGAGGCCCACTGCACCGGCAATGCCGACACTCTTGCCTGATGTGTCTTTTTTGGCCGTCTGAAACATTACGCCGGCGGTGCCGGCAAAAGCCATGACATCGGTATTGTTGACAGCGACCGCATTGAGGTTTGCCCCGGCGGTACCGCCCAGATCAATGGTCATGCCACTGATATCAACCCTCGTGTTTGTTTCGATAAAATTAAGCCCGCCACTGCCGGCGACCGAAAGACTGATGCTCGGGTTTGTGTGGCTGCCGGAACTGCTGGTTTTGGTTTTGGTCGACAGTTCGGAAGTAATGTTCGAAAATTTACCGGCAACTGAATTGATGGTATCGGTCAATTTGCTTTCGGCTTCGGTAGCTTTTCCGGTAATTTTGCTGGTAATGCCCGGGTCGCCGCTGTCGTCATTTTTGGTGATTCCGCCGGCAACTCCGGCAACGATGAAACCGCCTTTACTCTTCGCCTGGGCATCGACCTGACCGGTAGCGGCAATTTTCGCGCCGGTTCTGTTTCTGGTGCTGTCAGTAGTTGTATTTTGGTCGGTTCCGGTTTTCCTGTCGAGGTAATCCTGATATTTTGAGTCGATATCACCGATCAATACGATGCTGTCTTTGACGAAATCGTTGATGGCAAACCCTGCTGCGACCCCGACCGAGCTCGAAATCATCACCGAACCGGCAAAATTGATGATTCTGGTGTTGTTTAAAGCATTGAATTTGAGGTTTCTGACCGAAGAGATATCGGCTTCGTCGTCGAGATAGATAGAAGCGTCATTGGTGCCGGTCAGGTGAGTAAACATGCCCTGAATGCCGGCCCCGGCCATAGCTGCCGAAAAACCGCCGGCAATAGCCTTCACATCGTTGGTGGCGGAAATGGCAACGTCTTTGCCACCGCCGTTAAGATTAACACCTTCCGGTATCATCACTTTTGCGGATGTGTTGAAATCCTGCGAGAAATATGTTCCGCCCATGGCCTTCGAACCCGAGCTTGGAATGAGATATCCGGCTCCGCTGATCATGTCTGTGTCTGTTTTTGCTGAAACTTTCACAGCGTCTGAAACCGAGGCCGCTGGGTTCACCGACTTGACCGTAACATTCCGACCGATAAGAACATCGCTGTTGACGTTGAAATCGGTCAGCCCGACCGCGCCGGCAAAGCCGATGTCGGTGGTGTTTTCTTCGTTGGCGCCTTTAACGGCACTGGAAACGGCGGTATTGAGAAAGTTATTGTAGCTGGAAAAGTCGATGGCAGAAGTGACGGTTTTCGCTGCAACGGCCACGACGAGATTTTCCCCTGAAATAAGGTTGCTCAGGGCATTGCTCATTGTCGTCAGCGAAGTGAGGGCATCGATGAAAAAGCTGATGTTGTCGGCCTTACTCAAATCTTCGGCACCGAGCCCGGAAAACTTGTTTTTTATTGTCTGGTAAGCTGTTTCAACCGAATTGATCATGGCGAGCTGGGCAGAGTCGGAAACGGCGACCTTGAGGGTTGCAATCGCATCCTCGATGGCGGCGATCATGCGGTTAACACGGTTATACTCAATTTTGGCCTCGCTGCCGATATCGACCGTTTTGGCTGTCAGAACGGTTTTATTGCCGTTGATTGCATCGTAAGAGGCATCGGCAATCTGTAAGGTTGAGTTCTGTGAAATATCTGAATAGACAATTCCGGCACTGACAGAGGCTTTTGTGCCGTCGGCGGTGTTGGTTTTCGATCTGGCGACGCTGTCTGCCTGAATGAAAAGATCCTGAACCACAGACGAAGATTTGAGTATCATATCGCTGCCCGATGTCAGCCTGACATCGTTGCCGATGTCGAGCCCGGCATCATGAGTGCCGCGATTTATCACGATCGCGCCTGCCGCTCTGAATTTGGTTGCCTGATCTTTAATCGGCCCGGCAAATTTTGAGGTGAACTTGCTTAAACTGAAGATACCGGCAACTATACTTGACTGAAGGTTGGCGACTGCTTTTGAAAGTTTTGAATGACCAACCGTTCCCTTCGCGGTCGAGCGATTCTGCAGCACAAGGTTGGATGCTGAAAGGTCGATATTGCCAACGGCGTCTATCGAACTTTTTATATCGACATTTGCCGATGAATCGAAGTCGGTGAAGTTGATCGCCATTCCGGCGAAGGTGTCGTCGCCGGTTTCAACCATTGCTGTCGTTGAAACGTCGCTACGACTGAGTGCCTTGCCCTTGACCGCTTTTTTGGCGTTAATGACCGCAGTGTTGCTGATTTTTACATCTGACCGGTTCGATATTTTGCCGATGACAATGCCCGTAGAAATGGCCGACTTGTCATTAGCGGTTTTCGCTGCTGCCGTGGCATCAAGTGAATTAACCGATACGGCATCCAGCATGATATCACCAGCACTGCTGTCACCGCTGACACCGGCATTAAGACTGCCACTTATCTCGATATTTGCGTCACTGGCCGATTCTGCGAAGACAACACCGGCGGCAACGCCGCCTGAAGTCTGTCGACTCTTGGCAAGCGTGGTGCTTGCACCGACAATGACATCAGTTTCACTTGACGCCTTAACCACAATGTTCTTTTTTGCCGCCAAAATGGCGCCCTGAGCGACTTTTACCGAGGCCTTGCTTTCGGTGACTGCAGTTTCGGCAGAAATATTTACCGGTGACACCATGCCCGCAATCATAAGCCCAAGATCGACCGGACTTTTTGAATTCTTGTAGACGTTTGTCGCCAGTGCTCGCAATGCGATGTCGTTATCGGCATTGATCTGTGCAGTTGTGCCGATTTCAACCGCAGCGTTCACAGATGAAATTGCATCGGCTCCCGAAAACTTCCTGACGTTTCTGTTTTCACCATATTCCACTATTGTTTCGGTACCGGCGAGAGTACCGTTCACTGCGACGGCTTCGAAAGTCGCGTTTTTTTTCGCATTGACCTTCCCGCTTACCTTCACTTTTGCGTCTGCGGTAGCCTTGGTATGTGAACTTACTCCATCCACGATTGAACTCGAAGATGTTTTGCCTTTGGTATCGGCAATGGCAACCAGTTCGACGTTACCGTCTTCGTTGGTTGTCATGGCAAGCCCCGAAACACTGACTTCAAGACTTGGCTGGCCGTAAAAATAACCGGTTGCATCCTGCTGCCAGATGTTGTCGGTGTTTACCAGCGCGGAAAAATCTGTAATCCCCGTATCGATTCTGCCGCTGCCTTCAAGAGTCACGCTGCCGGCATGGGCGCCGACGTTATCGATAGCATTGATTCTGCCGGCAATCACGATCGAACCATCGGCATTCAGTGGAACGCCGTCTTCGGCAACGATGCCGTTGTGGTTCACAAACTTTCGCGAAGTGATCTGCGCGATCTCGGTGGCGTTCGTATCTGTGTTGAGAGTGCCGTCGTCACCGCCAATAAATTTGTCCATGAATTCGGTGGTGGGTGTCATGGCATACAGGGCGCCGCAGTTAACAACCCCTGAGCTGCCGAGCACAAGGCCCTGAGAACTCAGAAAAAAGAGATTTCCGCCGATTTTGTTGTTCTTTATGGTGTTGACAGTACCGTCGATTTCGATTTTCGTTTTGACGAAATTTATCAGGTTGCTGGTGCCGTTCGGCAGGTAAAAGTTGGCGGTTTCGTTTGTGGCAAGATTGAAGTCGCTGAATGAATTGAAGGCGTTTATTCCGGAAGTCTTCTGTGAAGTGATGTGAAATCTTGCATTGTTATTATTGTCATAATCGACGTTTACCAGTGTGCTGTTGCCGTCAAACGCCTGAATGACGCTCTGCTGCCCGAAGGTCATATTGCCAGTCGCCAGAAAACCCAGGCCGGCAATTCCGGTGGCTATTTTTTTCCAGGTTTTATTTAAGACCCCCTTATTGGTATTTTTGGGGGCAAACCTTCTCAAAATACGCCTTTTCCAGGTTTTCAGCAGACTCATTTTGTTTCTCCTTGAGATTCAAACTCTTTATTTCATTGCCACAGGAGCATGTTTATCCGTTTATGTTTCTGACCGGCACCGGATTTCCGGGCGATGTACACCGACGGAGCCAGAGTTTTTACACCTGTGAGTAAGTTTAAGTTGTTGGCGAAAATAAAAATAAGAGGGATTCCCCCCTCATTTTTTTGTGGCCCCGCGTTTTCTGCCGCCAGCTATGCCATCGCGAAACAACCACCTTGAAAAAACAGCTGGGGGTCGCAATGATTCAAATTTGTGCCGACGTGGAGATGGGAGGGTCATATCTTCGTCAGACAAAGAAATCTGTTTATTTACCCTGTCCGTCGTTGAAGATATCTTTTTTGAAGGCAAGAATCGCCTTTTGTCGAAGCTTTTTGATACCACTGACGTTCAATTTGTTCATTATTCGGACACAGTATGATTCGAGAGTTCGCACGCTGATGTCAAGTTCCTGGGCGATACAGGTATTCGACAAGCCGCGCCCGAGCAGCTGAAAAATCTGTTTCTGCTGGTCGCTGAGCTCCTCAGTCGGGTCTGTGTCTGATAAAATTTCGCTTACTCGCGGGCTATGATAAATTTTTCCGGCAAAAATGCATTCTATGGCCTCAAGAAGAATGGTAGGGGTCTCTCTTTTGGTGACATAGCCCATGGCACCGGCATCAAATGCCTGGCGGACAACATTCGATGTTTCGTGCATCGAATAAACCAGCACGCGGTATTTCATTTTGTGCAGTCTGACAATCAACTCCAGGGCGCTGTGTTCTCCGAGAGACAGGTCGACGATAAATAGACCGCAACTTTTAAAGGCACGGTGTGACAAAGCGCCCGGCGCATCTTTCGCCTGCCCGGCGACTGTGAAACCGGCAGTTATAAGAAGCTGGGTCAGACCATCACAAACCAACGGGTGATCATCGACGATCAGAATGGTTTTATTCATCATTTTCCTTCACTGCGGGCAAGCGGCATATTACGCTGGTTCCACCCATTTCAGCGACTTTTATCTCAAGATTGCCACCAATAAGATGGGCGCGATATTGCATGATATTCAAACCCATTCCCTTTGAAAAAACCTTCTCTGATGGCATGCCATGGCCGTTATCCGAGATTTCAAGAACGATTTCGTTTTCGCTGCCGGCAAGTCTGACAATAATGCGCGAACAGGCTGAATGCTTTACGGCATTCGCAATTGCTTCGCCGGCAATGCGGTACAAATGCAGGCCTGCCTCTGATGTTGGAATTTTTATGCCCTGATCTGCCTGAATTCTGCAATCTATTTCACTTTTTTGCCGGATTTCCCGGCAGAGCAGTTGAAGTGCCGGAATAAGGGAATCCTGCTCAATCCGAACCGGACACAAGCCCCTGGCGACTTCATAGGCCAGGGCTATGGCCCGCTCTGTTCCCTCGCGAATTTTTTTTATTGATGCAAGATCTGCAGAGTCAGATTTCTTCATCCGGTATTCAAGAGTACTGCAATTAAGCAGCGTCGCTGTCAGGTGCTGACACAGGCCATCATGCAGCTCAGCGCCCAATTTTTGCCGCTCTTTTTCACCAATTTTATTGATTTCGTATTCAAGCCGGCGGTTTCGTGCCACCTCTGCATCGATTTTGTCACGGGCCGAACTTACTGCAACAACAGTTCTATTTTGAAGCGCCAGAAAATGCCCCATAAGGTACAGTTGCGGAACTATGCCGCCAATCCAGACAAAAAACTGAAAAAGCCAGTATCCGGCCGTAATGTTGTCGGTATGCACTGCCGCGGGTATGGCGGTATCGGCGGCCATCATGCAGGTGATTGAGCCGATGATAAAAACACATAGCAGCAACATATTTCCGGCAGCTCTTGTTCCTCCGAGAATGAGTGCGGTTACCGGCAGAAAAGCGAGTGTCAGACGCCCGCCACCAACCAGCTGGGTGGTGATCAGCTGAATGGCCCCGACGATTGCTTTGGCTCCGAGAATCAGATGAACCCTTGAGATAAAAGCAATACTTCTGACCAGTGAAAAGGCAATACATGGAAAATAGGCCATCAGAACGAGATTGGCAGCCCACTGCGGGATTATTTTAAACTCGCCTTTTACCGCTGCCAGAGCTAGTGGCAGATTGGCGATCAAAGAGGCAAACACGACGATGAGCAGGGCCCTTTCGCGCCATGTATGCATTACTTCCGATGGATTTTCTGCCAGAGCTGCTTCGTTGAATTCCGGAAAAAGATTGAAGATCACCAGAGCCCTGTCCAGAAAATTTGGTCTTGGCGAATAATCTGGTAATTTTTCGTTCATGCTATTGCTGATGATTCAGCCCGGCGCTTTTGAGCAGGGCTGCCTTTTCTTCTGCTTTTAAAGGCCTGAGTTCGCCGGCTTTGAGATTGCCTATGCTCAGGGGGCCGAATCTGACGCGATGCAGACTGGTTACCTGGCGACCGAGGTGGGCGAACATTCGACGCACCTGGCGTTTGCGGCCTTCGCGAATTACGACCGTGTAGCTGTCTGGTTCCGGATTCTTTTTTATGCGACAGGGTGCGGTCAGGCCGTCGTCAAGTTCGAGGCCGCTGCTGAATTTTTCGCTTTCTTCGGCTGAAAGTGGTGTGCCCGAAATTCTGACGAGGTATTCCTTGTCGACCTTGAAGGAAGGGTGCAGCAGTCGATTTGTCAGTTCGCCGTGATTGGTGATCAGCAACAGTCCGGTCGAGTCGTAATCGAGTCGCCCAACGGGGTAGAGGCGTCGACCGGCCGGCAGATAATCGGCGATGGTTGGGCGGCCGCGTTCATCTTTCAACGTGGTAACTACACGCAAAGGCTTGTTGAAAAGAAAAATCTGGTAATCGTCGGCTGGCGGCGTAATAATTTTGCCGTTAACTTTTATGACCGGCGGCTTGTCGGCGTCGACCGAAAAGCCCTGCCCTTCAACCGTCTGCCCGTTGACCGAAACAGCACCGGCATCGATAAGCTTTTCGACGGCGCGGCGTGAAGCAACGCCCCAGTTGGCGAGCAGTTTCTGCAGTCTTACCAGTTGCATTTAACGGTAAAATTCATCACCCTTCCGGCCGGGGTGTCAGAATAACTGCCTCTTTCAAAAAACGGGTCTGAAACGCAGGTAACGCGCTTGATCATCGGGAAAAGATGGCTGAAAATGAGGCCGCTTTTTAGAGTTTCGCCAATAACCGAGACCCTTTCAGCAAAATTTGTTTCGACAGCGGTAACGCCGGGCATTTTGTCGTCGAGGTCGGTGGTTTTCCAGGGCAGCATGCCGGGAGAGACCAGTTCCTGCAGCATGGCAAAGCGTTTTGCCGATTCGTTCTTTGTGGTGGTTGCCGTGAGGTTGATGGCGGCTTTTTCGTCGGGGCGGGCGCTGACCGAGATCCAGGTCGGGTACCATTCCTGGCTGACAATAAGATTCAGCGCGTTTTCAATTTCGTTGAATGGCAGCGACAGAGTGAATTCATACTGATTTTCGAGATCTTTAACCATGACATTGCCGTATTTTGGCTTCAGAGCTTCAACAATCGGGTGATCTGTCTGAGAGAAAGCCGGTGTGGTGCAGAAAATTGCCGAAGCGACGATAGTAGCCATAAAAGCCGGAAAAACTCTGGTGATTTTCATGTAAAACCTCTCTGTCTGAAGATCTGCAGCGGCCGGCTCAGATGAGTCAGGCTGCGGCTGGCAGTTCGACTGTTACCAGGGTGCTGGTATCAGGAGTGCTTTTGATGGTGATTTCGCCGTTAAGGTGTCTGATCAGCTTCTGGGCAACCGCAAGCCCCAGGCCGAGCGATTTTTTGCCGGCTGCGGTAAAAGGCTTGAACAGATCGCTCTGCTGATCGGCGGGTATGCCCGAGCCGCTGTCAAAAATGATAAATTCGACGCGGTCGGTGGTTTTCGGCTTGAGACGTGTGACAACTTTAATTTCGCCACCTTTGGTGCCAAGCCCGATCAGGGCGTTGATAAAAATATTCGAGGCGATGGTTGCGAAGGCTTCGGGGTCGATTTTTACGTTGGGCAGGTTTTCAGGCAGGTTTTTCGAGACCTTAAGATTCTTGCCGATATCCTTGTTGCCCGAAAGCAACCTTGCGGTGACCACATGGTTTTTGAGGGCCGCAAAAATCTCTTTTTCTACAAGCTGGTTAAGCGGCAGCTGGCCAATTTTGGGTTGAAAGTCAGAAAAGTGTGAGATCAGATTTCTGACGTTGTGTTCCATTTTCTGGCCCTGGGCCTGAATTATCGGCAGGACCTTGTCAGCCTGGTCGGTTTTGGCGGCCTGCGTCTTGATCGCTTCGAGCGGTGCGGCGATATTGTTTTTGAGAATTTCGCCGCTGATGCTGGCGTGAGCCACGGTGGCGCTGCCGCCACCCGAGACTCTGGCAAGAATACTGTTGAATTCATGCAGTTCACGGGCGAGATCGCCAATATTGCCGCCACCAATCGTGGTTGTGACTTCGACCGGTTTATGAGCAGCTGCAGAATGTGTCGGTGCGGTCGCCGGTTTTGCTTTGCCCGGTGCGCCTTCTTCTTCCTGGCCGCCGGCATCGATGGTGGTGCCGAATACTTCTTCGACGTTGGTGCTGCCGGTGATAAGCTTATACAGCGCCGATTCACGCAATGAAAGCATGCCGTCGGCCAGAGCCTGGCGTCGCATGTCTTCGGTAGTGGCCTTGTTTTCGATCATTTCACGCATGCCCTGGGTCATGGTGAGAACTTCGTAAATGCCCTGGCGACCTTTGAGGCCGGTATTATCGCAGTCGGGGCAACCGGCGCCGCGTTTGAACATCAGGTTGTCGAGATTGAAACGGTCGGTGAGCTGTAGTTTGCGCAACAGCCTGTCGTTGATGCCGAGAGACTGCAACAGGTCTTTGTCGGGCTTGAATTCGTTGGCGCAGGTTTTGCAGACCTTTTTGACGAGGCGCTGCGCCTGCACGACACGCAGCGAGGTCGAAAGGCTGAACGGTTCGATGCCCATATTCAGCAGGCGCGCTACCGTGGCCGGTGCGTCGTTGGTGTGCAGAGTCGAAATGACCAGGTGGCCGGTAAGGGCCGCTTTGATGGCGATACTGGCGGTTTCGTAATCGCGGATTTCGCCGAGCATGATGACGTCAGGGTCCTGGCGCAGGAACGAACGCAGCGCAGCTCCGAAGTCGAGACCGATGTCGGCGTGGCACTGTACCTGGTTGATTCCCATCAGGTTGTATTCAACCGGGTCTTCGGCAGTCATGATATTGATCGACGGCTTGTTGAGAAGAAACAGCGATGAATAAAGAGTTGTGGTTTTGCCAGAACCGGTAGGACCTGTGACCAGAACGATGCCGTTCGCGCTTTCGACGCCTTCCATGTATTTTTCGAGAACAAAAGGCTCGAAACCAAGGTCTTTGAGGTCGACTTTCAGATTGCCCTGATCGCAGATACGCATGACCACCTTTTCGCCCCAGACACACGGAATACAGGAAACACGCAGGTCGATTTTGCGGTTCTGCATGTTCAACTTGATGCGGCCGTCCTGCGGGCGGCGGGTCTCGGCGATGTCGAGGTTGGCCATAACCTTGATGCGGCTGATAACGCCGGCGTGTGCCGCCTTGGCCGGGGTCATGAACAGTTTCATGGTGCCGTCCTGGCGGAACCTGATGCGCAGTTCATTTTCATAGATTTCGATGTGAATGTCGGAGACATTCAGAACGACTGCCTGAGTCAGAACCAGGTTGACCAGTTTTATGATCGGTGCGTCGTTTTCATCCATGCCGCCGAGTTCATTGAGCTCGTCACCGCCGGAAGACGGGCCACCGATGCCTTCGGCCAGTGAGTCGATATTTTCGCCGTAGAGGTTGCCGAGGGCAGCGATGATCGAAAGTTCAGAGCTGACGACAGGTGAAACCCGCATGCCGGTCATCATTTCGATGTGGTCGATGGTGATGATGTCTGTCGGATCGGTCATGGCGAGAACAAGCTTGTTGTTTTCGCGCTTGACCGGGCAGAGAATCTGCTCGTGGCAGAGTTTCTTCGGCAGCAGGGTCGCCAGAACGGGGTCGACGAGACTTTCGTCAAGATCGATAAACGGAATATTGAACTGCTTTGAAAGGGCTATAGAAAGCTGCTTGTTTGAAAGGATGCCGTGTTTGACCAGATAGGCGCCCATGCGCAGTTTTTGTTCTTTGGCACCTTTGAGGGCATTGTCGAGCTGTTCGGCAGTGCAGAATTTCGACTCGATGAGAATGTCGCCAAGGCGCTTTTTCTGACCTTTGCCGGCTTTGGCAGAAGGTTTTTCACCGAGCATCTGTGAAATCTTGTTGTCGAGAGCATCACCCAATACCTTGGCCGGTTTTAGAGCCATGGTCAGGTGCGCACCGGTCAGAATTGAGGCGTCGGCAGGTGCCACAGTGCCGACGATCAGCTCGGGGCCATTGATTCTGATCGGGATAATGCGCTTTTCTTTAATGATTTTCTTGTCGATCAGTTTGAACGCATCCTGAGTGATTTCGACTTCATCGACCTTGATGAAGGGAACATTCAGAATTTCGGCTTCTTTACGGGCGAGCAGCTCGGGGGTGACCTTCTCAGCGGCGGCGATTGCCTGAATGAAAGCGGCGGGGTCGGCATTTTTGCTGCGGGTTTCCTGCCAGACCTGGGAGGTGACGACGCCCTCGTTTATCAGCAGTCTGCCGAGTTTTTCAATAGACTCGTCATCGGCCGGAAAAGCCGGAAACGAAAGTTTAAAGGCCGCTTGATCCATAAAAGTTTACACCCCGGGCAGAATCACTTCTGCTCTTTGAGAATTCCTTCAGCTATTCTAGCAAATGATGGTCGCAGGTTCAATGATAAAGCCTTCTCAAAACTTGTGCGAGCTTTTTTCTTTGCCTTTGCCCGCAGCAGCAGCCCGAGCTGGAAATGCGCATCGGCGTAGTCCGGGTTGAGCTCGATGGCCTTTTCGAGACATTCGCGGGCGGCGGTGGGCTTGTTGAGCTGAATTTTCGCCAGCGCGACCCAGTAAAAGGCGTCGGGGTAGGTATCGTTGATCTGAACCGCCTCTTCGAAATGACGCAGGGCGTCTTCCCACTGACATTCTTCGAAATATTTGATGCCAAGATTGATGCGGCTTGAAGCCAGATCGAGTTCGATAATCGCGATTTTTTTCAGTTCGGCGAGAGCTTCAGCGAAGAATTCCTGCTTCATCAGGCTTTCAAAATTGACGAACTCCGAACACTCAGTTTTGCCACTGCGAACAACCATTTCGCGGAAACTGTCGATGGCCATCTCCGTGTCATCAGTGATTTCATAGATGGTGGCGAGATAGAACCAAGCTGCCAGAAGGTTTGGATTTTTCTTGAGAACGCCGCGCAGGGTGCTGCGGGCTTCAGAGTAGTAACCTCTGAAAAAAAGTGTCTTGCCCAGTGCCAGGCCTATATCGAGATAGCCGGGGTGCGCGACGAATTCAGCGCGCAGCTTTTCGATTTCTTCTTCAAGGGCCTGCATGCGGCGCTGCAGGTTCTGCAGATTTCTTGCCAGAACTGCCCATTTAGGTTGAATTTTCAGAGCTTTGCGGAACAGTCGTTCGGCATCGTCGAGATTGTTCGTCTGCATGCGCAGGGCGCCGAGGTTATTAAGAATGCGCGGGTCTTCGGGTGAAAGTCTCAACGCGGTTCTGAAGGCGTCTTCTGCATCCTGGTAGAGGCTCATGGCCAGGTAGACATTGCCAAGATTATTGAGAATCTCAGCATCGTCGTGATAGGCATGCATGGCGCGCTGCATCACCTTCTCGGCTTCGCTGAGCATGCCCAGGCGGCGCAGCGTGTTTCCCAGGAGTAAAAGCAGCGGTCGGGAGTCGGGAATGATCATCTCGGCCTGGCGCAGCTTTTTTAAGGCTTCGTTGAAGTTGCCGCGTTTGAGCAGTGCCTGAACTTCGGGCCCGAGATAAGACGAATTTTCGACAGTCAGCTCATCAGAAAGCTCTTTTATTTCGTCATCGAAACTTTCTTCGATAAAATTGCTCAGCTGCCCGGCGACCTCGTTGTTCTTTTTGTGGGCGGCTTCGATGATGAAGTCTATATTAGGGTAGTCAGGTGCAATGTTTTTTACCTGATTGAATTCATTCAGTGCAGCAGAAAAAAATCCGGCTCTGAAATAATTAATTCCTCTGTCAAAAAGTTCTTCAGCCTCTTTAGACTTGATAAACATTTTACGGGTATTGCCTTGAGGTTGGGTTAGTGATACAATAGCTATACTCCATTGTGCACTCGCTTGTCAATGGGAAAAACGTACCCTCAGGAGGGTTCTCATGGATTCCACGCCCGGAATCAAGATGAAGTTCTGTGAATCTTTAGACCGCTTTGTTGCCATACGATCATTCACGCCAGAGCAGAAACAGCAGCTTTTCAAGAACATCAAGATAACCGACAAGAAATCTTACAAGCGGTTGATAATCAACGCTTCAGTCGTCAACTATCTCGATGAGATTGCCCCTCTGGTCTTTGGAAACAACGAATACCCCCTGCTTGGTGAGATCATCGAACAGGAACTTTATAATCTCTGCGTCAAGGTTAACCCGACGCTCGATATTAAAGAGGTTACCATTCAGGTCGACGAACAGGCCGCCAAAAGCGGTGCTATCACCATGCTCGGCTCTGAGAACGAAGAAGCAAAAACTTCGCAGCAGCGTTACATGGAGATCGAAAATCACCTGCGCAAGCGCATTATTGGTCAGGACGAAGCGGTAACCGCTGTGGCTCAGGCGATCAGAAAAGCCCGCGTCGGCCTGAAGAACCCGAAACGCCCGGTCGGCAGCTTTATTTTCGTCGGCCAGACCGGCGTCGGTAAAACCGAGCTTGCCAAGGCTCTCTGCGAATTCATGACCGGCAGCGAAAACGATCTGGTGCGCATTGACTGTTCAGAATTTGCCATGAGCCATGAATACGCCAAGCTGATTGGTGCCCCTCCGGGTTACATCGGTCACAACGAAGGCGGCTATCTGACCGAATCGGTTAAGAACAAGCCAAATGGCGTTGTTGTTTTCGACGAAATCGAAAAAGCACACGAAAAAGTTCATAACCTGCTGCTGCAGTTGCTTGACGAAGGCATTCTCACCGACAGCAAAGGTGAAACTGTCAGCTTCAGAGAATGTGTCATCATTCTGACAACTAACGTCGGGGTTTCTGACATCACCACTGAAGAGAGCAAGCCCGGTTTCAGAGTTGACGAATCGTCTGCCAAAGTCGCCCAGAAGCTCGACGACCTGTCACACGAAAAGAAGGTTAAGATCACCCGCAAGAGCCTCGAAAAGAAGTTCCCGCCCGAATTTCTCAACCGCATCGACGATGTGATCGTCTTTAGAGCGCTCGACAAGAATGACAATCTCGAAATTCTTAAAATCCTGCTCCAGGAAGTATCTGAACGCGTTTCAGGCTTGAATATGCGCCTTACTTTCACCGACGAACTCAGAACTTTCCTGGTCGATAAGGGCACTGATCTTAAATACGGCGCCCGCCCGCTGCGCCGCACCATTCAGCGTTATATCGAGAATCCTCTGGCAGAGCAGATTCTTAAAGGCTCTTTCAACAAGGGTGACGATATCTCTGCCGAGAACGGTGTTGACGAAGATAAAGAGCCCTGCGCCAATTTCAAGATTGTCGGCAAGGTTGAGATCAAAGAGATCGAACCGCCGAAAATGCCGCCTCAGGCACTTCCGAAGTTTGTTGACCCGCCAACCAAGCTCGAAGAAGAAGAATAATCAAACAAAAAAATACCCCGGTCATGCCGGGGTATTTTTTTTGCGTGTGCTGAGCTCGTTTAACGGCGGCTGCGGCGGGTTTTTTTGGCTACTGCCGCTGGGTCTTTGCCCTGGCGTTTCATGTAGAGTTCATAGGAAATCTGGCCGGCAATCGAAGAGGCTTTGGTGCCTGAGTGATTGGGCTGGCCCGACAGGGTGACGATGCAGAGATCACGGCCGGTTGCCTTGGTAAAACCACCGAACCAGGTGAACAGATAGTTTGGCGAGGCGCCGGTCAGAGTGCCGGTTTTGCCGCCGCAGATGGTCGCCAGGTCGGGGCAGCTGCTGTAGCCGCCGAAACCTTTTTTGCCGGTGCCTACCGAAGTGGTGCCATACATCATTTTGTAGATTTCACGGGCGGTGTTTGGCTTGATCGGCTGGGCAAGCTGAAAAGGTTTACGTCTGAAAATAACCTTGTTTTTGCGCACCACGTAATCGACCAGATAGGGTTTCATGGTTTTGCCGCGGTTAAGAACGGTCGAAACAATGCTGGCAACGTGCATCGGGCTCACGAGAAAGTCGCGGTTGAGACCGGCAGCGGCCTGCCCCAGTTTGATCTGATCGTTGGGCAGATCGGCGAGCGATTTACCGACTGGCAGATCGAAGAAAAATGGCTTGTTGAAGCCAAAAGCGGCTGTGTATTTTTCAAGCACATCGCGACCGATTTTTTTGGCAATGCGGCCGAAGACACCGTTGTGTGAATTGGCGAAGGCTTTCCAGACGGTCATGTAGGTCTTGCCCCAGGCAAGGAAACTGCTTTCTGAAGTGATTTTACCAGTGTCTATAGCCGCGGCGCCAGTAACGATCTTAAAAATAGAAGCGACGGGAAAAGTCGGCTTGAGAGCCCAGTTGTCGGTTTTGAATTCTTCTGCTTCGATTGGGGTTACGATACCACGGTGACTCGATGACATGGCGAGAATTTCGCCGCTGGCCGGGTCCTGGATTATGGCAACACCGATGCGGTTCGAATAGCGTTCGAGAATGTTTTCGAGCATCTTTTGCAGTGCTGGCCTGACGGTGAGAACGATATAGGTTTCGCTGTCATACCTGACGATGTAGCGGTCGAGAAGAGTGGCGAATTCCCATTTGTTTTTGCTGACGGCGTCGATGTAGGTGATCGCCGATGCGGAACCTGCGGTTGCGGCCATCTGACTTTTGCCCGGGAGAGCCGAAGCAACTGTAGAGGCTCTGAGGGGAAGGGCCTGCACCCGGCTGGGTTCGCGACGGGCCATGGCCTCGGCAGCGGCTGACTTGTAAGCCACTTCGAAACTTTCGTTTTCGGACCTGGCAGAAGCGGCTTCGGTTGTCTGCATGTCAATCGAGGCGGTAGACATTTCGGTTGACGCAATGTTTTCGGCTGCCGGCACTTCATTTACGGGCTTCATTGCCGTTACGGTTTCGTTTGCCCGGGTTGACTCAGAAGTAGCAGCAGCTGATTCTGTGGTGGCAAGGTCGATTGCGACAGTTTCGACGCCGGCGGTCACCTGATTTTCAGTGGCAGTGCCGGGATTGCTGTAGCGGATGGTGACGACCGGTGCAACCGGCGCGACGGGAACTGTCGGGGTTTCGGCGGTCATCTGCTGTTTTCTGGCATCTCTGGCGGGTTCGGCTACATAACGGGGTTTTTCGCCGCGGTCGGCAATTTTAAGAACCAGTGCCTCAACTACCTGAGAATCGAGTGCAATACCCATGAAAGCTATGTAGAGGACGATGCAGAGTATATTCAGGGGTTTGAAGTAGTTTGAAACCATTTATAGCGCTGCTTTCTAGTTGATTCTGGTTTTTTCGACAAGGCCGGCGCGGGGAACCTTGAGGCTGGCGCCAAGTTTCAGGCCACGTTCATCTTTGATGCGGTTGATGCGGATCAGAGACTGCACCATCTGCTGATTACCGTAAAGTCTGCGGGCAATTTTATCGAGGGTGTCGCCAGCCTGAATTGTGTATTCAACGAAACGGTCGCCTTCGACCTCACGCAGACTGTTTTCTTCGTTGCTTTTGTTTTTGCCGGTATCGATGCGGGCGATCGGCATTGGTTTGTCGGTAAAATCGCGGGTTGCCGGGGCAAAAGCACCTTCAGGAGCAACTTTGATCGGAGTTTTGAGGCGGTGTTCGCTTACCAGGCTGTCGATGCGGCCGACCAGAACCGGCGAAGCCGGTCTTTCGATGCCCGGAATGACGCTGGTGTGCGGCCCGATATCGCCGTGAATGGTGAAGGCGAATGCAATCTGCAGCAGGAATAGTCCGCCTAAAAAGAAGAGAAATAGCCCAAACTGGGTTCTGGATCTGCCTGGAGTTTTCTGTTTTTTCATGCCGACCTCCTGTGGTTCTAATAAGCTATCGGCATGTTTTTTGACAAAACTTAGGAAGTGGGTGGCGAAGAATTCTCGGAAAATTCGTTCTCGCTTTTCTGAAGCTCTGCAAACTTGAGATTTTCGATGGTGAGAATGGCAAATCCCGCGATCAGAACGTAGAAATATCCGAATGAATGCGAGACCAGGCCGAAGGCAGCGGCCAGCTCAGGCGATTTCCCCAGCATGCCATTCAGGACTAATACACAGCAGAATTCGTAGACTCCGATCATTCCGGGGCTGGCCGGTATCATCGAGCCGACCGAAAGGACCGAAATCAATAGAACCGCGCCTTTTACACCGAGGTCGAGGCTGAACATCTGCAGACAAAGTATCAGAGTCAGCAGTGATAAACCCCAGCAGATAAATGAGAGCAAAGTGGCTTTGGCAAAGACTACCGGTTGACTGATCAGGCCGAGGCCGTTGATGAACGAGTCCCGGATGCGGGTGAAAAGGTGGTCGAGGCGTTCGGGCAGCAGTCTGAAGATGGCGCTGGTGATTTTTTCGAACAGGGCGCGCCTGAACTGCATCATGGCGATGACGATCAGCACCGTGCAGTAAAAGATGATCGCCGAAAAACTGGCTTTACGGATCAGCGGGGTTGCCGTGAACAGGTTGAGCGACGCGACGATCAGGCTTACAATGACGATACCGTCGAGAAAGCGCTCGATAACCACCGAGCCGAAGGCTTCGCCGGCTGGTGCGATGTTCTTTTTCTTCAGATACCAGGCGCGCAGGAATTCGCCGGCGCGGGCTGGCAGCAGATTGTTGAACAGATAGCCCATTACCAGACCGAAGTATGAGTGTTTGAGGTCGAGCGGGCGGTTGGCAAGTATCATCTGCCAGCGCCAGGCGCGGGTAACGTGCTCAAGCGTCAGAGAGATGCACATCAGCAGAAGGTATTCAAATTTGAGACTGCTGACGATCGCCGGAATCTGCCGTAGATCGACCTTTTGCAGGGCAAGCCAGAGGAAAAAAAAACTTGCGGCAATTCCCCAGAATTTCTTGGATTTTAACATAGCGGGCATGGTACCATGTGGCCTGAACATTCACAAGATTGTTTATTGGCATATCTTGCGGCATGATTCAATGATTGCAGCAAATCCTTGAGGTAGCTTCAGATGTGGGTGGCATTACAGATCAGTGTTTGTGTGATTTTTCTGCTGCTTGCGGCTTTCTGGGCCGGTAAAAAACTTGGCCAGAGAAAATTTTTCAAGATCGAGCAGGAAATGAAAGCCCTGGAGCTGTCGTTCAAACATCTGACCGACGATATCGAAATGGTCGCCAGCCACAATATCAAAGCTTTAGAAGGCCAGTGTAATGTGCTTAAAGAGCTGCTGACAGTCGCCGACAAAAAGTGTCTTTATGCCAACGATCTTCTCAAAGAGATCGATGATGGGGTAGAAGCCCTGCGCAAGCGTAATCTGAACCCGGCCAATGCTTTGACGAGCATCGATCAGGGTTATGACAAGCGTTTTCGCAAAGAAGTGCAGGATACCCTCGAAGAGATGCTGAAAAAAATAGCTGCTCTCAATACCCGCGTCAGCGAGCTTGAAGACAGCCAGGAAGCGGATGTTGCCCACGTCGGCGCCGGCTTTGATCAGGATGAACTGAAAATGATGATCAGCAACGAGGTTTCTGTTTATCTCAAGGCGCTTGAAGCCAGTTTCGAAACCTACGAACCGGCGGTGGCGACTGCAAATAGCCGCGGCTTTGACCGCCCAGCTGAAGCCGTTGTGGCCAGAACTTTTGAAAACGCCAGCGAACGATCGCAGATGCACGAAAAGAGCGCCGATAAAGGCTCTGATCGGCCGGTTCTCCGGGCAGTTAACCGCGAAGCAGCTGTAAACAGCGCGCCGGTTGCGCAATCTTTGCAGTCTTCTCAAAGTTTGAATTCTTCAAAGACAGCTGGTGTGGCTGCCTCTCTCAAGCCGGTTACAAGCCTGCCATTGAAAGAGGTGCGTGCTGAAACGGCCGAGATTCCGGTCAAGAAAACCGATCTGTGCCGAAAGCCGGCGGCAGCTCCTCCACCGGCTAATTTCCGGGTTAATGAAGTGCTCAGGCTTTATTCTGAGGGCTACTCTCTGCCTCAGATCGCCAGAAGTCTCAATATGGGCAAAGGCGAAATCGAGCTGATCATCAAAATTTACGGTGAAAGCCTCAGCATGAGGAACGTCCTCTGATGTCGAAAAAAAAGAGCACCGATAAAACAGTTCATAAGCCGGTTCAGACAGCATCCGGCGCAACTGCGGCAGTGACTGCGGCTTCTGAACGTCTGACAGTCGTCAGCAGCGGGCCATCATTCTTGAAAAGCCTGCCCGCTTCGGTGAAAAACTGGTTGATTCTGACAGGTTTCGTGGTGGCCGGTGTCGGTGTCTATTACCTGGCCAACGTCATTGCGCCATTTCTGGTATCGCTGGTGGTTGCCTATATTCTCAACCCGGTGGTCAGAAAGCTGGTTGAACGCAAGGTGCCACGGCCCTGGGCGGTTCTCTCGGTTTTTCTTGCCTGCTTTGCCGTATTTGTGCTGTTTATCGTGCCTTTCACCCTTACCATGGTTTCTGAGGCGGGTGACCTGGTGATCAAGCTCAGCAACCTCGATGTCAAAAAGCTTGCCGACAATTACAAGGTTCTCGGGCTCGATTTTTACGAAAAATTTTCGAGTTATCCCTACGTTAAAACCTACCTCGACGAGTTTGTACAGAGCGACAGGGTCCGTGAACTGGCAGCCCAGGGTGTCATTCTCGTAAAAGACGGTGCAGTTACCACTTTTAAAAAGGTATTCGGCTTTCTCGGAGGTGCCTTTTCAGGAATGTTTAACATGTTCCTGATTCCTATTCTCGTTTTTTACATTCTCCTCGATATGGACGAAATGTATGCCGACTTTAAAATGCTGATCCCACACGATTATCGGCCGAGAACTCTCGATGTGCTGCGCAAGCTCGACGAACAGCTGAGTTCTCTGCTGCGCGGCCAGGTGCTGGCCAACTCAATTTTTGCCGGGCTGATGACCATCGGCATCTGGGTTTCTGGTCTGCATTTTTTCCTGTTTCTTGGCCTGTTTGCCGGCATCGCCAATTTCATTCCCTATCTTGGCGGGCTTTTTACGGTGATTCTGGCACTGCTGCTCGCCATCGCTCAGTTCGGTTTCTCGGGTATGCTGCTTACTGCCATGGGAAAAGTCGCCGTTGCGGTTCTGATAATTCAAAGTATCGATGGCTGGTATCTGCAGCCCTATGTCGTTGGTGAAAACGCCGGTCTGCACCCACTTACCGTGATGCTGGCCCTGACCATCGCCGGCAGTCTCGGCGGCATACCGGGCATGGTTCTCGCCGTGCCGGCAACCGTCATTCTTAAAGTATTCGGTCGCGAACTCTACCACGAACTCTACGATCAGGTATGAACATGAATGCTGAAATGTCCGCCATTACCGTAAGCCGCCTCTGCAAAAACTTTGGCCGGAAACAGGTGCTCAAAGGCCTCGATTTTTCGGTGCCGCTCAACACTATCGCTGGCTTTCTCGGCCCGAACGGCGCCGGCAAGACGACGACGATGCGTATGCTGCTTGGCCTTATTCCCGGTATTGACGGCGAAATAACCATGCTGAGTCACACTATGCCCGGCGGTCGAACGATTGCGCTCGAAGAAATCGGCGCGGTGGTCGAAAACCCCGCATTCATTGAATCAATGAGTGCTTACGAAAATCTTTACTGGTTCGGCAGCCTGTATAAGCCGCTTACCGACCAGCGCATCTTTGAGGTAATCGAGATGGTTGGCCTGAAGGATGCTGCCCGCCAGAGATTCGGCACTTTTTCCACCGGTATGAAACAGCGTCTTGGAGTAGCTTTCGGCATTCTGCACCGGCCGAAGCTGCTGATTCTCGACGAGCCCACCAGCGGCATGGACCCGGCCGGCCGGGTTCACATGCGCGAAATTCTGACCCGTATTCACGATGAAGAAAAGACTTCGATTTTTCTTTCAAGCCATCTGCTCGATGAAGTGCAGCGCCTATGCAACTACGTCGTAATCATCGACAATGGCAGATGCGTTAAACAGGGCTACGTATCGGAGCTGCTTTCTGGCCACAGCGAAAGGTGGGAAATCAGGGTGGTCGACGAAGACGCTGCGAAAACCCGTGAACTGCTTGCCGCCATGCATGAAGCGGTCATCGATATCAATCAGGGGCCACGTGGCCTGGTTGTCAGCCTGCAGACCGGAAAATCGGCTGAAGTTAACAGCGGTCTGATCAAGGCCGGAGTGCGGGTGGTGGCGCTGATTCCGCTTGAAGCCTCGCTTGAAGAAACCTTCATCAAGCTGACTGGCAACGGTGTTTCCGTCGGAGGTGGCGCATGAGACGCATGCTGTTTCTTATTCTGTTTGAGCTGAAGAAGATTCTCAACCGCAAGAAGGCACTGCTGTTTCTGCTGGCACTGAATATTGTGCCGCTGGTTGCCAGCCTGGCTTTAATTGTGGCTTATGTTAAATTCAAGGGTTTCGGTTTTGGCGAAGTGCAGTTCTCGGTGCTGCATGAAATAGTCAAAGGGCTGTTTACTGCGCATTTCAAGTTGTTTGCCTTCATTGCGCCCTTTTTTCTGGCGCTGGTGGTCGGCGACAGTTTCTCAACCGAACTCAGTCGTGGCTACATGAAAATGCTTTTGTTGACGCCGGTCAGGCGCTGGCAGGTGATTACCGC
Source organism: Candidatus Rifleibacteriota bacterium (assembly GCA_024710355.1). Lineage (GTDB taxonomy): Bacteria > Muiribacteriota > Ozemobacteria > Ozemobacterales > Ozemobacteraceae > Rifleibacterium. The sequence continues at coordinate 117,097 of JANJUX010000041.1, read as the reverse complement.
AAAAACCCTGGCGATTATGCTGTTTTTGCTGCTGGCCGTATGTCTGGGCGGCTTTTTTCTGCAGGCTGACCTGCTGGTTGCCCGTTCACTGACTCAGGCTTCAGGTGTGCTGCCTGCTAATGCGCTGCCTGATGCGCTGAATATCGACATCAGCAAACCACTTTATCTGGTCAGCACCTCTTCGGCTTTTCAGCTTCTCGTGCTAACTTTTGTCGGTAACCTCATGCTGATCGGTTTTTTCATCGTATTTGCCCTGTTTTTTGAGTCGGCGATTCTGATGTCTTTTACCAGTTTGAGCGCTCTGATGGGCGTTCATACCTTTTATCTTATCGCTTCCAGTCTGCTCAATAAAATCGACGTCTGGTATGAAAGCGCCGCAAAATGGTGCTTTACCCGGCATCTCGATGAACTTTTTTCAGTAAATACAATCGAAACTATTCTTGAAAACCGCGGTAATCTGCTGACCGACAATATTTTCACCGCCTGGCAATCAAGTCTCGGCTGGGCTGTACTTTTTTATGCAATTGCGGTATTATTATTCTCGAGGCGACAGATTCTGCATTAACTATAAACTTTGAGGGGCCCGCTGCCGATGATTATTCAGAAATGAAATAATCGGAGGCAGATAAATGAGTTCTTTTAATAGAAAAAGTTGGCTTTGCCTGATTCTGTTGGCTTTTGTGTTCTCACTTACCGGCAGCACCCTGCTTGCCGTAACCAAACATCAGCTCTTTGAACTCAGTCAGCAGATCAAACAGAAGCAGACGCAGGTGAACAAGCTTTATGCCGAACTGCGCAAATTGAACGAAGAGGGTGGCCCCGAGGCCCAGGAAAAAGCCCAGGTGATCATGGCCGAGATCGTTGAGCTTAAAGAACAGATTGGTGAACTGCAGAGAAACCTTGAACAGCTTAAGAAAACCGCTATGCCGAACGAGACGCTGATGCGTCGAACCGCAAAGAGATAGTTAAAAGTCCCTGTTCGAAGACCAGAACTTTTAAATTATAAACTCCTCCAAAGAACCGCCGCCCGACTGACCACCGGGCGGCGGTTCAGTCTATGGCAAAAATAAAAATGGCCGGGGCTTGTGGCCCCGGCCATTTCAAGAGAACGTTCTGCTTATTTGGTTTTCAGTTCGCTGAGCAGGTTTCTGACGTTGTTCTGAGTAGCTTCGTCGAGGCCACCTTCGGTGAACACTCTGAAGTTCATTTTGCTGATCAGATCGGCGCTGATATCGCGGTTCTTTTCGTTGGCGGTGGCAACGTAGTCGATCAGACCGGAGATATCGCCACTGCTGACAGCGGCAACCAGTTCTTTGGTTGAGGTTTTCTTGTAGTAATCTTTAACCATGGCTTCCCACATGGTGTCTTTGGCGAAGGCCAGGTCTTTGTATTCGGGTGAGAAGCTGTAGGAAGAGGCCGGGAAATAAACGGCCAGGCCAGTGGCGTTCTTGGTGTTGTAACCGCTGAGGCCATTGATGAGGACAGCCTTGTCGATAGCGGCCAGAAGTTTGCTGGCTGCGGTCTGGAAAGCTTCGTCTGCGATGGCATTTTTGGTGAGAGAGACAAAGTGGCCAAGGTCGATGTTGGTGCGATAGTAGAACTTCTGGGCTGCATTGAGGGCGCCCTTGAATTCAGCACCGTGTTTGCCGGCAAGGGCTGCTTTGCAGTAACCGTTGATAGCGTCGCGCAGATTGTCGATTTCGCTGCACTTGAGAGCAGACTGGGTGGTTGATGACATACCGGCGCTGCCGCCGTTGTATGAGTTGGAATACTCAGTAACGATGTGCTTGGCGAAGGTTTCGGGGCTCATGCCTTTTTTGAAACCGGAAAGGATTTCGAGGTAGGGGTAGCCCTGACCGGGTTCGGTTTCTTCAGAAGCGATGAGGTAGTCGCAGCCGTCTTTCATGGCATAGGCGACTTCGACCATCTGCATCAGGCAGGCGTCAAAGCAGAAGATGTCGAGCTTTTTACCGATAGCGGCTTCGATTTCCTTGAAGGCGACAGTCAGCTGATTGGTGGTGATATGGTTGCCAGACTGGTCATCGTAAGAGATACCTTTGATGATTTCGCCTTTGGCATCTTTCCAGCCCGAACCGTGATTCCAGACGATGGAGCAATAATGTTTGGCGGGGTAAGCCCTTACGGTTTCGACAACGAATTTCACATATTCATGATAGTCGCCCATGTCGACTTCGCCGGGTTCGCCGATTACTTTGGCGCCGTCTTTTTCTACGTAATAAAGAGTAGCGGGAGCATGTTCGCGGTCGAGCAGGCAGATAACGTTGAGGTTATCGTTCGAGCCGCCGGCAGCTACCATTTCCTGCAGGTCGCCAACCCCAAAAGAATCAAGGTTGTTGTCGGCATTGAGGAAAACCATGAAAGTCCATTCTTTCTGAGCGGCGCTGGCCGGAGCACAAAAAACGCATGCCAGAAGAATAACTGCAAGAATGCTGAATACACGCTTCATACTTATTACTCCTTATACTCTTTATACGGGAAGCAGAACATTAATAACGATACTTATTCAATACTTATACAAGATACACTGATCTTTTGATTATAGAACCACAAATGTACCCTGTCAAGAAAACTTGCAAATAAAAACACAGTTTGCGGATTATAAACCGCTGCAAAATGAAAAATCCCCCGGACGCCTGAGCGACCGGGGGATTCTTTAAAGCGTCTTACTTGCCGGAAACTGAATTTTTGAGGGCTTCGAACAGATTTTCGAATTCGCCTTTGATTGATTCGGGCAGAAGGTTTTCTGAGTAAACGGCGAAGTTGAGTTCCTGCAGGGCAAGGCGACTGGCTTCTGGATTCTGAGCGGCTTCGGCGACCAGGCTTCTCATTTCGTCGAGGTTACCAGCGGCTACACCGGCCACTACGCGTTCAGCGGCTTCTTTTTTGGCCAGGGCTACAATCATTTCATCCCACATGGTGGCTTTGGCAAAGCACAGGCCATTATATTTCGATTCAAGAACCAGGTTGGCCGGCAGGTAGATAGCCAGGCCCTTCGAATTCTTGGTGGTCGAGCCGGTAACTTTGTTGATGATTATAGCGGCTTTAACAGCAGCGATGACTTTATCACAGGCAGTCTTCACGGCAGTGTCGACACCAGTCTGAGCCTGGAGCAGTTCGGCGAAATGGACCAGGTCGATATTGCCCGGGTCACCGAACTTCTGGACTTTGGCGAGAGCTGCTTTAACGATCATGGTGTTCTTGCCGGTCATCAGAGCTTTGGCAAGACCATTCACTGAATCAACAACCGGGCCGAACTTCGACATATCGAGGGCTGACTGGGTTGATTCGTCGAAACCCTGGCTGCCACCGTTGTATGACTTGGCGAAAGCGTTTACCCAGTTGAGAGCATAGGCCTGAGGAGTCATGCCGGCTTTTACGCCGCGAAGAATGTCGTCATAGGGGGCGCCTTTGCCCGGTTCAAGTTCTTCAGAAGCGACCATGTATACAACATTGTCTTTAACGGCATGAGCGACTTCGACCATCTGCATCAGGCAGGCGTCAAAGTTCAGGATGTCGATTTTCTGGCCGAGAATCTTGCTTACTTCGGCAACTGCAGTACCAAGCTGAGCGTTGGTGATATGGTTGTTTGAAGAATCGTCATAGGAAATACCACGATAGATAGCGCTGGTGCCTTTGTTTTTCCAGCCGGAACCGTGATTCCAGATGGTGAAGCAATAGTGCTTGGCGGGGTAATTTTCTTTAACGAATTTGGCGAATTCAACGAACTGGCGGTAGTCGCCCATGTCCATTTCGCCCATGTCTTTTACTTTTTTGATGTTGTTCTTTTCGATGTAATTTATCTGAGCCGGGCCGTGTTCGCGGTCGATCAGGCTGACGATATTCAGGAAATCACTCGAGCCAACTTTGGCCATTTCCTGCTGGTCTTCTACACCAAACGGATCCAGATTGTTGTCGGCGTTAAGGAACACTGCTACGGTCCAGTCTTTGACTGCGGCAGCGTTTGCAGGTGTGTATGCAGCGCACAACAACAGGGTTACAACGACGATGATACTTGATACTCGCTTCATTCTCGGTCTCCCTGAACTTATATACTTATCCGGGAATGCTCGCTCCGGATATTAAACATTCTAATGGTGTCCTGAAAAGTGCGCAAGGGGGCAAAGAAAAAAAATGCACACTTTTTTTTCCTCTGGTATAGTTGTTCGAGAATCTGTCACCACACCAAAAACCGGGCAGGACTATGAAAAAGATTGAATTTTGTGGTTTTCCGGTGGTCAAAGCGACCCCCGACGATGTCAATGATCTCTTCGCCTTCGAAAAAATCTGCTTCGAGCATGCGGTCGATCAGTTTCCGAAGCGCAATCTCAGGCATCTGATAACTTCGCCGACCAGCGTAACCTTCATCATCAGAGACGAAGAAGGGAAAATATTCGCGACGGTCACCGGGCTGCTCCGGCATTTCAAGGTCTCATCGGGCCGTGTCTACAAGATCGGTGTACTGCCTGACCGCAAACAAAAAGGCACTGGTTCGTTTCTCGTAAAAGTAATTGAGGACTGGTTCCGAGAGAATGGCATGAAAAAATCCTGTGCCGAGGTGCGCGAAAGTAACACGCCATCGCGTCGCATGTTTGAAAAAAACGGGTACAAAGAGACGAAAACCATCATCTGGTATTACGCCGGCGGCGAAAATGCCGTCAAATACTGGAAAGATCTGTGATTCTGATAATTTAAAAATCAATTTCAGCTGTGCCGGCGTTTTTTCAGTCACAGATAAGCACAGACGACTGCCAGTTCTGTTTGTTAGAACCTGAATTTCCTGGCATTTTATAACCTGTTTTGATGCTCTTCGATCAATTTTCTTATTTGACTATCATCATGATAAGTAACTGCAAAAACCCTTCATATAGTAATGTGCTATGAATATGGTTTGTTTGTGAAAATAAGTGCAAGGTGGATGGTGTTCTATACAGCTTGAGGCATCCAGACTGCAGCATGCTGGCTATTTTGGGGAGATGCCGGTATCAGCTTTGATAAAAATAAAACCGCCCCCGGCGTATTTGCGGGGGCGGAAATTTTAATTATACTGTGAAGTTGCTGTAGCTGCTGCGGTAATTCAGACTGCGGTATCGACGATATTGGTCTTGCCGGCAGCTTCGGTTTCTTCACTTTTGCCGGTCTTGTCATAAGAGCTGCGGCTGTTGAAAAGCTTTTCGAACATCTGTTGTTTGAATTTTTCTGCATATTCAACAAAATCTTTAAGGAAATCCTGGTAGTCTGACTGGCTGACTTTGACTTCGGGTTTAAAAAACATTTCGATAAGCGAACCGTTGCCGTTTTCTTTGTCTGTGGTCGGCAACAGGGCGGAAATATCGGTATTGGCGGCCGGAAGTGCGGCTTCGCCTTCGGCAGGCAGAGCTTCAGTGGCTGCGCCGCCGCCGAGGGCGTCGGCTCTTGCCTGTTCTACATCTGCAAAAAAGGCTTTTGCCTGCTCCTGCATTACGCCTTTGATCTGATCAAAAGCGCCGCCGGCTTCGCCGTAAGTGGCTTCGAGCTCGTTAAAAAATTCATCAGATTCTTTGAGAAAATTTTCGAGAGCTTCGGGGCTGAGGTCGGCAAGGCCTTCAACCGCATCAAAAAATTCACCGGTAGTTTCGGGCGAAATTTCGAGTGACTTTTCGGTACCGTTCATGAATGAGCCGACCGGGTCGATCGACAGGCTGAAATTGCCCATGAAAGTTTCTGAGACCTTGCCGCTCAGTTCGGCAAAGCGGTTGGCGCCCTGTCTGCCCATCTTTGCTTCAACTTTTGAAGAAAGTTCGTAGAAAAGATCGAACTGAAACGAAATGTTGAGACCGCCAGCCTGAATCGAGCCGGCTTCTGGCTTTTCCTGTAGACCGGTTTTGCCGGAATCTTTGCGTTCGTGGGTTCTTGAACGTTCGAAAATGTCTTTCAGACTCAGTGGTGCCGGCGAGAAGGGTTTTGCGCCTTTTTCTTCGTCAACGCGGTCGCGAAATCTGTTCTGAAGCTGTTCAAGTATTGACCTTCCGTGGTCGCTGCCTAATTTAAGACTCATATGCTGCCTCCTTGCAGTTGAAAGAGCATACTTCACCCTTTCTTTAATAACCATCGGCAGTTTTCCGGCGAAAAATTATGCGAAAATCAGACAAATTTAGGGTTTGGTTAAGGCATAGTGGCAAAAATTATAAAAAACAATGCGATAAAGGCCAAATATCTTTAATTTTTGTGTGTGTCTAGAGCCGGGCTTGTCTTGTCGCTTTTATCTTTGTCGTCTTTTTCTTCATCATTTTTTCCGTCTTCTTCTGCGGGGAGGGGCCAGGGGTTGCCATCCACCCATGCGACGAGTTCTTTGAGAAGAGTTTTTTCTGCTTCGGGTTCACTTTCGGCGGCTACTTCTGTCTGCCTGTCTGCGGAGTCTGAAGTGGCAGATTGCGTTTTGGCTGATTCCTGAGGTTTTTCTGGTTCTGAAAAATCGGTCGGGGTGGCGATTAAAGCGGCGGTATCGGAACCGGAAACCGTTGCTGCAGCAGGTGTTTCTGGTTGCTGGCCGGCATCAGTCTGGGTGAATCCGGTCATGATTCTTGCAGAATGCATCTTTTCGAGAAGTGAGAAAATTTCGGTGAGTTCGTCGGCACATGAGAAGGGAGGGGTAGCGGCCGGGTCATTCTCTCTGGCCGGGAAACGGCCATCGAAGGCAGCGACTCGCGATCTGAAGTGATTCGAGCGTTCGGCGAGGCCGGCGAGTTTTTCTGACAGCGCCTGTTGGCGGTCAGCAAGTCGGGCAGGGGAGGCTGACACATGGCCATAAAAATCTTCGAGGCAGATTTTGAAATCGAGCAGGCTGCGCAGCATCTGATTCAGCCGGGCGGCATGTCTGACCGCCGGCAGCGAATCGTTCGAGCTGACGAGATAGTCGAGTATGCCGCTGAAGTGGGCACGATGGTGGTCGTGCTGGTTCAGAAGGGCGTTCCAGCGGCTGGCCGACTGATCGAGAAGCTGAGATACTTCAGATATGGTTTTTTTCAGCAGGTCGGCCGGTGGCGCTCCGACGGCCCGACGCCGTGCCTGATCGGTCATGGTCGCTGCGAGATCTTTAACGTTCTGCAGTGCTTTTCGCTGTATCTGCGCGATCTCGCCGGTCAGCAGGTGCAGTTCGGCAAGATTCTGCAGCAATTTCAGGCGCTTCTGCGGGTCATATTGCAGATCTTCGATAAATATGTTGACGATTGCCCTTGTCGACTCGAGCATCAATTCATTGGCGATGCCAAGAAATTCGGGAAAAACAAGAGTGCTTGCCAGCGCCGGGAATGGCGCCCGCCTTACCAGCCGGGTCAGATACTCGCAGTTGCGGCGAAAATAGCGGTCTTCGCTGGCTGACGCCGCGACCGCCAGGGCCAGGTCGGCACTTTTCTGCATTCTGCCGTTGATGCCGGCCAGATTTTCGAGACGTCTTTTCATGCGCAGCAGCGGGCTACCGGTGAAGGGGTCGGCGGCGAACGGGTCGTAAATTTCAGGGGTTGCCGTGGCGGTTGCTTCCGGGGTTGCGTCTGCATCGGAACTTAGTTCAGTATCCGGGTCTGTTTCAGAGTCGGTATCTGTAACTGCAGGGTCTGTGTTTTCTTCAGCACTGGGGTCTACGGCAGCTTCTGAATATGCGTCTGTTCCGGGATCCGAGTTTGCAGAATCCGGGTCTGCAGCTTCTGAGCTACCAATATCTTTTTCGCCGGTTTTTTTGGAGAGATCGCCTGCAGCGGCTTCTGTTGCTTCACCGGCTTCGTCGGGCCTGATTATTTCAGGTGTTTTGGCAGTTGCTGTCGCTTTGTTGATCTCGGTTGCAGCGGTCGCAGTAATACTGGCGTCATCTGAGGTTGCGGCAGCAACTGTTTCAGCAGCAGGGCCCGGGGTGGTAGAAGCAATAGCTGGCTCGGCGACGGCTGGCAGGGCAGCGACTCTCGCGGGCGGGTTTCCGGAAGCCTGGGCTTCTGAAGCAAAGGTAAAAGCAGGCACTCCAGTGAGAATGCCTGCCGAAAGGCAGAGAGAGAGCAGAGATTTTTTGTTCATCCGACCTTCTTACATGGAATCGCCAGCACGACCACCACGATATTTCTTCATTTTTTTGGCGCTCATGGGCGGGAACGACATCTGCCCCGAAGCGGCAACGTTTGTCATATTACCATACCAGGTGTAGGTTCGGGTAATCGGGTTGAGCATTGCGTAAAGCTCGGCGCGGCCGTCATTGTCGGCGTCGACATAGATCTTGTCGGAAACACCGTCGATGTCGAGGTCGTATTCCCACTGGTCGATGCGGCCGTCAAAGTTGCGGTCATACTGGTAATCGTTGAAACGGCCGTCGAAGTTGCGGTCGGTGGCCCAGTAATCAGCGCGACCGTCGCCGTTGCGGTCGGCAACGATCAGGTCGACACGCCCATCGCCGTTGCGGTCATACTGACCGGCGGTCTGCATGTAGTTGCCACTGTGGGCGTAGGCCATGTCGGGGTTCATCGACTCGACGTCAGGCGCAGACTCCCATTCATTAAGGCTGGCTTTAACCTGTGTGGCTACCACCGCCATAATCGCTATGATGAGGCCGAAAATCAGAAATGGTCTTCTGGTAAGCATAAAAACCTCCATAAGGTTATGGCGTGAGAAAGTATAAAAAGTCGGAGGTTTAGCAAGAAGAATTTTTAAAAAAAGATAAAGTATATGCCCTGAGCTGCCGACGCCAGCGCTCCAATCACGATTGCGTGGCGTGTTTGGCCGGTAAGCCGGTTGGCGGCGGCAACCGCAGTTGCGATAATCAGCCCGGCCGGCATCAGTCGCGCCGGAAACAGCAGTGTCAGAAGGGCAATGCCGGCGAGTGTGTTCAGCAGGCTGCCACGCCCATGGCAGGGAAACCGCCGGCCGAGATGGCAGACGAACAGACCGCCCAGCACCGCGCTGCCCGCGATCAGCAGCCCGCACCAGATTGTCGGCGGCAACGAAACGGTTCGCGCCAGATCGGCAATCTGAAACAGGTCGTCACGGAACAGTGCCGCCGTTTCGGGGAGTCTTACATGCATACTGATCGTCAGAACAATTGTGGCGGCCAGCAGCAGAGCGGTAATGCCCCAGGAAACGGCCGGGCTGTTGAATCCCCTGCGAACCGCCGGATTATGGTCGGGTTGCGTGGCCGCACGGTGCGAAAGCATCAGCAGGGCGCTGATTGGCAGAATAATTACCGCCGGAATGAACCAGTTCCACATGCCGGTATCGATGCCGGGCGCTACCGCATGAAACATGTGAGTCAGCGAGATTTCGCCAGCGGCGAATGCCAGTGTCAGCAGCATCACGTCGATCTGCTTCTGGTATTCAGAGTTCTGGGCCTGTGGGTCGAGTCTGAAAAACAGCGCGGCACGGGCCTTGATGAACATCAGATACAGCAGGCAGGCAAACACGACGAAGCTGAAAATTGATGGCTGGCTGAGGTCTTTTACCGGCACCATAAGCAGCATCAGGCCGAGGGCTGCAAGTTTGCCCGCGAGCGTCGAGCGCTGCTGCAGAACTTTGCTGTCGAAACAGGGAAATACGGCAGAAACACAGACCGAAGCGAGAACGCAGGCAGCGGTAAAGATCGCCGCAACCAGAGCAGACTGTGCGATGAAAGCCGGCGCAAAGTTCATCTGCTGCATGCTTAGAACCGTGGCCGGAACAAAGATCACCTCGGCGATGAAAATCCAGAACGCGGCTTTTTTTAAGAGCAGTGAAGAGGGTTTGATTGGCAGGGTTTCGAGCAATGAGATTGCCTTTCCCTCATAACCGATGCTGTTTACCGGCCCGAAACCGCAGAAATAGATAACCGCGCCGGCAATGATGTTGAGCATCGAACCCGGTGACGAAAGCTTGAAAACCTCTTTCAATAGAAGAATTTCGACGATAATCAGGGTGATTGGCATCATCATCGCGTTTACCAGCAGGTTAAAATCGCTTTTCAGCAGCAGCACCTCTTTGTGAATCAGGCCGCTGAACCATTTGCGCCCGGTGCGGCCGCCTTTGCGGCTGCTGCTGTGCGAATAACTGTACCAGTTCAGATCGATGGCAAGCTTGAAAAGCAGAGTGCCGGCAAGCATTGCAATTGCCCAGAAGCCCGCGAAAAAGAAGAATTCATCGCAGAAACCGCCGCTGAGAAGCGCCACCGCCAGCCACTGAACCGGCACCATGAAGCGGAAAACCGTCTCGTTGAGGATATCGAGATTAGCGACGATGAATTCGAGTATCTGCATCGGGAAATTATTGAGTATCACATACGGTGCCACAGTTATGAAGGCACTGAAATAGCCGAGCAGCGAGAAAAAATTGTTGACCGCCGTCGGCCTGAAAAACCGTGTCAGAAAAACACTCGTCAGATTGATCAGCAGGCCGATCAACAGACTTATCTGCAGATAAAGAGCGGTTGCAAGCAGCAGGCTTTCGAGATTGCAGGCATTGCGGCAGGCGATGCCGAGAAAAGCGCTGTAAAGAATGATCAGCCCGAGGTAGTCAGTAATCAACCTTTCAAAAAGCTTTACGACGACCAGGCTGATCGGTGGCAGCGGCAGAGTGCGCAGATAACCGAAGTCTGAGCTCATCTGGCCGGTGTTGAGACTGTGACCGGTCAGCAGATCGCCGGTGAACACGACAAAAATTACGTAGATGATTATGCCGCCGAGCAGCCAGTCAAGCATGATATCGGCATAAGGAACCATGCGCAGCGAGTTAACGAGATCTGCTGCTCCGGTGGTGATTAGAACGGCGGTCAGAACGACGCTGAGGGTGACGCCGATGCCTTTGCCGAGCGAAGCCCAGCTTTTCAGACTGTTCAAAAGCAGTCTGGTTTTCAGGCGGCACAGGGTCAACGTCAGTCTAAGAGCTTCGGGCATCAGTTAACTACCTTGTCGGTCTGGCTGGCTTAAAAATACCGGCGGTATTTTTTCTCAAGGTAGTATGCTTCTTTTTCGAGCGGGATGTCAAAATCTTTGCTCTTGTCATAAAGATCAGCCCAGCTGCATTGCAGACCCCAGCTGATGCCCCAGCCGGTATCGTCGACCCAGTTGTCGCCAAGTCGCTCATCGAGGCCGGAAATCAGGTTGCCAAGCCGCAGAGGTGACATGGCATCACGCCGGTATTGAAAAGTGTGAACCAGCTCATGCCCTGAATGGGAACCGGATTTATTGGTTGTGAAAGTATTGGCGTTGCTGTAGGCAAGAGCACCGGTGCCATTCAGAGTGCCATCCCGGCTGCTGCTGCGCTCAAACGCAAAGGTGCCGTATTTCAGGCTTCGGCCCCAGTCAGGCTTTGAACCTTCGATCAGGTGTACTACCGGGGCGATGACGGCATTCAGAGCCGGCTTGAAGCTGATGTTGCGATCTTTGACAATCAGCCATACCGGACCGATATCCATGCGGTAAACGAAGTCGTCGCCGGCCGATTCGGCAAGAGAGGCCCCGAGATTAACAAGAATTTTTGCTTTCCAGGCCTGCCAGGCTGGCTTTTCTTCGAGTCTTGGCGCGATTTTGAAGCCTTCCCGCATCAGCAGACCGCCAAATGCCGCCTGAATCATGGCTTTTTTTATGTCGGTGCCGTTGTAATGAGCTCGCAGACCCGCCAGCGCCGCCGGAATACAGATGTTGGTCACCATCAGTTCCTTGTCGCTGAATGCTCTGGCGATCTGGCCGGTTGAAGCAAGCGCGCAAACGCAGAAAAGCCCAGCCATCAGCAGCCGGGTGGCACCTGAGCCATAGATGATTTTCAGCAAAACTTTAATCCTCTGGTTCGCATGCGGCGAGAATCGGAAAAAGTTTGCAGTTTATGAACGAAAAAAATCAGGAAACTTTGTAAAGCACCTGAACCTTGCATTTCCAGATTATGCTCTGCGAACCCGTGATAAAGGCGAGGCGGAGACTTTGTACCCTGAATCTGGTTGCGTAGGGCGAGATCTTGCGCAGAAAGTCGTTCAGCGTTTTAAAATCGCGGGTCGAAATTTCGTAGGTGATATCGAGAATCTTGTTCTCGGCCTCGCGTTCGACCGTATCGCTGATCGCTACGTCTACTTCTTCGGTAAGGTCCTTGATGAATTCCTGCAGATCAGAAACCGGCCGGGCGTTTTTATTCTCGATACCAAACCCTTTAACCGTAACGCTCAGATCTAGTTTGTTGCCTTCCCCGGATTTGACGGTTACTTCGCCGCCGGCAGACTTTTTCAGCAGGCTGACAATGGCGTCTTTATCGGGTGGGCTCGAACATTCAAGCTGCAGGGGCATGACGGTTTTGTCGGCCTCTTCGGTAAAATCGCCTGTCTGAAGGCTGGTGACATTGTGGCTGACCTGGTCGAGAAGCAGGCGTTCAATGACATCAGCGGCCTTTTCGCAGCCAGAGATCGGGATCGAGCGATAGATTCCCTGTACCCAGACCGGTTCGGTCGGCTCTGGTGCCACAGTTTTCAGTTTGCTGATAAAGGTGTCGATTTTGGGGTTTGCCTGGTCTTTTTCGCGGGCGATAAGAATATTGAACCAGGCCGTCTGGTGATCACGCAGCCTGCCCGCGATTACTGCCCGCATGAAACGGGCGCTGGCGTTATCGGGCTCGCGTTCGAAGACCAGATCGGTTTCTTCAATTGCCTTGGGGTAGTTTTTTCTCGAAAAATGCCGGTTAGCAAGCTTGAGATGCACGGTTATGTGCCGCTTGTCTGCTTCAGAAAGAGTGGGGGCGGTGTTGTCGATGGTTCTGCCCTGAGGCTGGCCCGGCAGAACCAGGTCGATGCCCTTTCCCTTGCCTGAGGACGAGCCGGAAGAGCTGCCGGAGTCGTTGCCCTTTTTTTCAAGTTCTCCGGTATACTGCTGCGCTTTCTTTTCGAGTTCATCCCAGTTGATGTCGGCCGCCGAGGCGGCATTCAATGCCAGAAAGAACATCGGAACCAGCATCGCCTTTTTCATAAAACTTCCCCGGGCTTTTGTTGGTCAGGCTTCCGAGATTGCGGCAATCGCTTCAGCTTCGGTCGGAAAAGCGTCGCAGAGCGTCAGAACGCCCGTCATCTGCAGAGCCGTCTGTGTCAGCTTCGACAGACCGGTAATTGCCACCTGCCCGCCGTTGTAGTCAATTATCTGAACCATGATGTCGAGAAGGGTCGACAGACCGGTACTGTTGATAACCGGCGTTTTTTCAAGGTTAATGACAAAATTGACGTTGCCCTTGTCAATCAACTCGGAACATTTATCCCTGAAGACTTTTCCTCCCGCGTCGTCAAGGTAGCCCTGAGTTCTGACAATCGTAACTTTTCCGGAAGTTGCAAATTCTATTGTAAAATCGCTCATACCTTCAGGATAATAGGCAGACCCTCTCACCCTGTCAAGCATAATAGTTCACCGGCCTTTATCTCGGGTAAGGTTGTGTTGTTTGGGTTTGTCTGCTAATGTTTGTTGGTGTTCTTTTACATACTTAAAAATAAAAATGAGGAGACAGAAAATGACCAAACAGACTGGTAAAGTCACTTTCATGGGCAACCCCCTGACTCTTATCGGTAATGAAATCAAGGTTGGCGATGCTTTTCCTCAGGGAATCACCCTGCTGACCAACGATCTTAAACCTTTTGACCTCGGTTCTGACAAGGGCGTCAAAGTTATTACCACCGTTCCGTCGCTCGACACCCCCGTATGTGATATGCAGGTGCGCAAGTTCAACGAAAAAGCCGCCGGTCTCAAAGCCAAAGTTTATGCCGTTTCGGCTGACCTGCCGTTTGCGCAGGCTCGCTGGTGCGGTGCTGCCGGCGCCAAAAATGTCATGACTCTTTCTGATCATGCTTCTATGGCTCTTGCCGACGCTCTCGGCATCCATATCAAAGAGCTGCGTCTGCTCGCAAGGACCGTGTTCATCGTCGATTCAAAAGGTAAGATCGCTTACCGTCAGATCGTTGGTGAAGTAACCTCTGAACCGAACTACGATGAAGCTTTGAGTGCCCTCTCCAAAGTTTCCTGATACTTTTGCCGCTCTTCAAATGAATGTCATTTCATTCGACGCGATTACCAGGTCATATTCCGAGCCTGGCTCGCGTCGCCGTGTCGAAGCCCTTCGCGGCCTGACTCTTCAGATTCGGGCCGGCGAAATCTTCGCCATGGCAGGGCTTAATGGTGCCGGCAAAACCACCGCAATGAAAATTCTTCTTGGTCTGTGCCGGCCCGACTCTGGTGTCATAACCAGACCGGGCCTGCCGGGCCCGGCCGGTGAAACGGTCAGCGTTGGTTTTGCTCCCGAAGAGCCGGATTTGCCAGAATACCTGAAGGTGACGGAAGTGTTGCATGCCGCCTGTCGGCTTTCGGGAGTAAGACCCTCTGATGTTCTTATCGACAGGGCTATACAGATGCTCGCTCTCGAACAGGAAAAAGACCGTCTGGTCGAGCAGTTGTCGAAGGGCACGCGGCAGCGCGTTTCTCTCGCCGCTGCCATTGTGCATCGCCCACAGCTGGTGATTCTCGATGAACCGGCCAGCGGCCTCGATCCTCTTGGTCGCCAGCTGGTAAAGCGGGTGATCAGGCAGCTCAACGAAGAGGGTGCTACGGTTTTTTTTACGACCCATATTCTTTCCGATCTTCCCGGACTTTGCCATCGCATTGGGATTCTTCACGCCGGTCGTCTTGTTTTTGAGGGCACTCCGATTGAGTTTTGCGACTCCGATTCGACGGTTGAGCTTGAAAAACGTTTTGCCGGGCTGGTCGGCGACTCGCAGGCGGTGCCGGCATGATGCTGCAGTTTTACACTATCTGCCGTCTGGTTGTTGTTAAAGCCTGGCGTGGTAACCTTTTGCCCGGACTCATTCTTGTTTTTTTACCGCTGTTTTATGCGGCCTGGGCTTTTGAGAACGCCAACCCAGGGTTTCAGACCGGTTTCGTTGCCGACCTGAGCGGCAGTGTCATGAGTCTGATGGCCGGAATTCTTGTTATTGTGTCCGGGTTTGACCATTTTTTCTGGGCCGCTGCCCAGCGCACCCCATGGTTTTTTCTCAGCCGGCCGGTTGATCGAACGCTTTTTGCCGCCGGCCGCCTTGCCGGGTTTTCTGTGGTTCTCGCTTTTGCCCTGCTGACTGCTGCTTTACTATTTTCGTTGCTGATGTTTGCAAGTGAAGGCCGCCTGTTTTTTCAGCTGTTCATGACCGCTCTGATGGTTTTTTATGAATTTGCCATGCTCGCCGCCGTTTTTCAGTTTTTTGCTGTTTTTTCTTCGCGCCTGCTTGCCTGTGGCGCTTTGTTGCTCGTTTTTGTCGCCGGGCACAACCTTGATGGCATCCGCAGCCTGTTTGCTGATTCTTCGGTCGGCATGGTCGTATTTGAAATATTTGCCATTCTGATGCCTGATTTTAGCGTTTTTCGGGGGGGCTGGTATGCCGGGGTGCAGGTTGTGCCACTGCTTATGGTTTCGACTTATGCTGTTCTTCAGACGGTGTTTTACCTGCTGCTGACCGGCGGACTTCTGCAGCGGCGGGATCTCTAAACTATGCGCTTCGCAGCCAGTTACCGGTATTGCTGCCGCCCGATTTTTGTTGCGGCACTGCTTTTATGCCTTGCTTTCAGCTTCAACTGGTCATATAAAAACATCTGCAAACAAACTCTGACAAAAACAGACATGCCAGGTTTGGTTGCCAGCTTTGTGCCAGAACGTCTGCGTTCGTTTGTTGCCGCCCGTTTCTGGGCCAGAGCCGATGAACTGATGCATCGCGGGCCTTTTCCTGGCAGTCGTCAGCAGTTTGTTGCCGGTTCTCTGAGTGGTAATTCTGATATTGTGCCGTTGTTGTATGCGGTAATTGCCATTATGCCGGAAGAGCTGGCGCCATATCAGCTTCTGTCACGCTGCCTTGCCGGTCTGCAGGCCGACTGGCGCGAAAGTCTGCAGGTTCTGCAGCAGGGAATCATCAGCAATCCCGGTCACCCGGCGGTGCATGAACTGTATGCTGCAGCGGCGTGGCTGGTAATGTTTTCTGGTGGCGGCCGGCCCGCGATGATTTCTGCATCGAGGTATCTCGAAAAGGCGGCAGACCTCTATTCAAAAGAAGCTGCCGGGCTTTCTTCAGACCCGGCATTCAATGTCACAGCTTATCAAGCCCTGCTGGCCAGACTCTATCTCGAACTCGGTGAGCCGCAGAAAGCTCTGCAGGCCTGGCAAAAGTCTGGTCAGGATATCGACGGGACCAAAGACCGTCTGGCTGAGGTATTGAAATTTTATCGTGACAGCGGCCGCCTGCCTGACGAGAAGTTCCCGGCAATGGCAGACAGCAGTCACGCCGGGACATCTCAGCAATCTGATACCGCTCACAACCACGAAGACGGCGAAGAGCATGATGCCTGCGAGCTCTGCCACGACCAGGTGCAGAAAACCCCGCCGTTTCGGCCTTTTTATCGGCCTTTGCTGGCGGGGTTTCTCGTGAGTCTTCTGTTGATATCCGGAAGGGTCAGGGCTCGCGGTTAAGGATCTTGTGAATTCTTTCGCGGCGTTCCTGCAGTAGTTTTTTGAAAGCTTCCAGGTCATCGCGGGTGGCGGTTCTGCTCTCTGCTATTCTGATCGGCTCAGGCTCAAGTTCGGTAATTACCCGGTTGATCAGGCCAAGCGCTTCGAATCTGGTAACCCTTTCACTGCCTTTGAAGAGGTTGTTGTTATAACCCATTCTGATGCCGCCCCGTGCCAGAATTTTCAACGACTTGTCAACGGCACTGCCTTCTTTGACATCTGAATAAAGAATGTGGTTGTCGGCTTCGCTGTGAGGAACCGCTTCGGTAAGAACTGCACCCATGCAGGCGAGTATATTGCGGGTCGCGTCGGTGTTTCTGGCTTTGCTTTCGATATGTTTGACTCTGGCGGCATAAGCCGGCTTGTCGAGACGGCCGAGAATGCCCTGAATGATCAGGCTGAGATCTTTGACGCTGAGCGAGCCAGTGCCATTCAGCCGTTTGCCAAGGTTTGTCAGGTCAAAAGCTCCGGCTTTTCTAAGGTTGAGAAGCGGTGCGGTCATGTAGTGATCCTGCATGACGTCTTCGAAAAGGGCAATACGCGTCGGAGTTCTGCTGGTGGTAGCCAGATCGAAGAAGCGCTTGAGAAGTATGAGTGCTTCTTTAACCTTTAGGTTGTCGTCAGGCCTGAACTGACCAGCGCTTGAGCCCTGAATCAGCCCGGAAGTAATGGCAAAAGTGAGACTTTCACGGTATTTTTCTTCCGGCTGCCAGTCTCTGAAGCCGAGTGAAGCTTCGAAAGACGGTCGGGGAAGCAGCTCGTTCTGCCAGCCATGCATGACTGAGCGCAGCAGAGCCTCGCTGGCTTCGCGTCGACTGATGCCTTTTCTGGCAGGTCCAGCCTTGATTATGCCGAGTTTTTCAAGTTCTTTGAGATCGAAATTCGTTACCAGACCGCTTTCAACAAGAACGCCATTGAGCCCGCGGTTGAACGCCTGCTCAGAAATGTAGCTTTCAAGCATTTTTTTGTTAAGCTGCGTGGCATCGAACAGCCCGATCTGCTGCGAAAACTGGATTTCGGCACCGAGGCGGCCCTTTCCGGCAGCCTGCAGAGAAGAAATCTCACCGGCAGAAGTCCAGGTGATAGCAGCAAGTAAAAGCCCGGCCACAAACTCTTTTTTACCGATACGCATAAGCGCCCTCCAGCGAGTCATTTTTTCAGTAACCCGCTATCGGCAACTGTCTGTGGTTTATTAACGAAAAATTCTCCGACCAACTGTTCAGTAGTCAAGAATTAGCCAGGGAAGCATTTTAAAAGACCGCTGCTGATTTAAGCCTTTACTGCTCACGCTTTACATGTCGAATGCTTAGACTGGCATTTTTGGGGGCAAAATTAGTCTTTTAAGGTTGAAAAAGTGCCATTTTTTGAGCTGATTCTCTGAATTTATCAGCGTTTTCGCTGGTCCGACCCGCCGTCGAGTCTGATGCGGTCGCGATGCCTTTTGACGAAATGAACCGTGAAGCCCTGAACCTTTGCCAGATCATAAGCTGAACTGAAGGGGCGAGCGTCGACGATGCGATTGGCTTTGGGCAGCTCGATATGGAAAAATGTCGCCAGCTGCTCGGCAGTGGCAGAATTGATGTTTATCTGATCGGCGGCATCTGGCGCCGCTTCGCTTTGCCACTCGGCGCTGACAGCCACGTTGGTGGCAGACTGGCTGCCGGTGTCGAGCGGGCGGCCGCCTTCGATGAAGACACCGAGCCAGAAGTCGATGATATTACCGGTCGAGGCCGCCAGCTGGCGCCGCGACATTTCGAGAACATCTGGCAGACCCTGTCCGCCGCCTCTATAGGCGCGGTCAACGACATCATACTCACGATGGGCGATGCCGGCCATTTCCTTAGCCCGCTGCTCAACATCGGTGACCGGTCGATAACTGACTTCAGGCAACTGCAGATTGCGCAGTTCTTTGTTGAGATCACGTTCATACCTGGTGTGATACTCAGACTCATCAGGGTTGCGCTCGCTTCCGGCTGTGTGCAGCGGCTGATTGAGGTCGGCGATATAATGCGACATCAGCCCGAGCAGGTAGGCGATTTTTTCGGGTTCAGCCTGGTTGCGGACCAGCCCGGCAGCCGTGTTGAACAGGTCTTTTATGCGGTAAAGCCCATCGACCATCGACCCGTCAGGATGATAGACATGGTTGGTGAAATCTTTTATCAGCGTATCAGGGTCGGTCGAGCCTTTGAGAAAACTGGCTTTCTGTCCGGCAAACTGGTTTCTGAAAGCCTCGGGCATCAGGCGCACCGCATCGGCGGTAAGCTTGCGATGTGTGTGATAAGACCAGGCATCGGCGCGGCTGCAGCAGAAAAGCAAAGTCAGACACAGGTAGAACGTAAAAATGCGGTATTTCATGCCTTTTCCCTTGATCGTCAGTTCAGCCCGCGCCCGGAAATCTCCCGCCAGGCCCATCCAATTCTACCACATTCTCCAGCGTGTTTGGTCTGGTTACATGAAGCGGTTCATTTCATAGATGGGGAGCAGAACACCAATCATGATGGCGCCGACCGCCGTGCCCATGATGACGATCAGGGCTGGTTCGAGAATTGTCAGAAACAGCTCGGTGACCGAACGGTTGTCGGCTTCAAGCTCGGTGGCGGCTGAATACAGCATCGGGGCCAGTTCGCCCGAGGCTTCGCCCGCCTCGATCATCTGAATGACAAAAACCGGAAAGCCCTCAGAGCTTTTCAGCGCTTCAGAAAACGAGGTGCCGCGTTCGAGGGCTTTTTCGACCTTTGCGAGAGCCTCGCTTTGCAGCACCGAAGTTTCGTTTTCTCTGATGACTTTGATACATTCGAGAAGAGTGACGCCGCACTGAATCATCATGCCGGTGCTGCGCGCCCATGTTTCCATGCGCATGCCTTCGATAAAGCGCCCCCATATCGGCAGTTTCAGCTGCAGTTTTTCATACTGCCGACGACTGCCGGGAAACCGCATGGCGATTTTAAACGCCACGAACAGCCCAAGTAGAGCTAACGATATCAGCAGCCAGTTGGCCGAGAAAAAATTGCTGAATGCGATCAGCCAACGGGTGATCCAGGGCAGGTCTCCTTGAACATCAGCAAACATGCGCGCAACTACCGGTACAAGATAGACCATCAGAAAGGCAAGCACGCCGATTGAAATTATGGCAGTGATGGCGGGGTAGGCGATCGCTGCAGTCAGGCGGCGGCGATGATCGAGCTCGCGTTCAAGGTGCGACGAAAGCTGGGCAAAGGCGAAGTCGAGCCGGCCTGTGGTTTCGCCTACTCTGATAACTGAAAGCAGAGCCGGCGCAAAAATGCTCTTCATTTCGCCCAGTACGCCCGACAGGTCGCGGCCCTTTTCGATACCTTCGCGCAGTGTTACCAGACTGCTGCGCCGGCTGGCCCAGGCAGCCTGGGTCTCGATGCCGGCCAGCGCCTTCGTTAAGGAAACACCGCCCTTAAGGAGGGCTGACAACTGACGGGCCAGACGCGCCTGCTCGACCAGCGAAAACTGCCCGGCGCCAAAACTGCCAGTCTGTTCATCAGCCGCCGGTTCAATTGCAAAAGGCGCCAGACCGCGACTTTTCACCAGTTGCCGGGCGGCTGCGACGTCGTCAGCCTCTATCAGGCCGCTGACCTCGCCGCCATCACGCTCGTAGGCCTGGTATCTGAAAAGTGGCACAATCAGCCTCCCTGCCAGCAGACGCGTTCGATTTCGGCTTTTGAAGTTATGCCCATGGCGACTTTGTGCAGGCCGTTTTCATACAGGCTGACCATGCCGCCCTTTTTGGCCTGCGCCCTTATCTCGTCGAGGCTGGCGCCGCGCCCAATCATGGCCGAGAGACTTTCGTCAATGACCATCATTTCGTAAATGCCGCACCGGCCCTTGAAACCGGTTCCGGAACACTGTGGGCACCCGGCCGCCGACCATTCGCCTGCCGGGCTCTGCTGCCGGCAGGCGCCGCAGAGCCTTCTCACCAGACGCTGAGCCAATACTCCTATCAGAGTCGACGACACCAGGTAGGGCTCGACATTCATGTCGATGAGCCTGACGGCGGCCGAGGCTGCATCGTTGGTATGCAGGGTCGAAAATACCAGATGCCCGGTAAGGCTTGATTGAATGGCCATAGAGGCGGTTTCGTCATCGCGGATTTCGCCGACGAGAATGACGTCGGGGTCCTGGCGCAGTATCGACCGCAAACCGGCCGCAAAAGTGAAACCGATACGCGGTTTGACCGGAATCTGACTCGCCCCCGGCAATTCATATTCAACCGGGTCTTCGAGGGTGATGATGTTGACATCCGGGCTGATGATACGCATTATTGCGCCATATAAGGTTGTGGTTTTACCCGAACCGGTCGGGCCGGTGACGAGAAGAATGCCGTTCGGTCTCCGGATCAGCCGGTCGAATGTTTGCAGCACTTCTTTGTCCATGCCCATCTGTTCGAGCGTCAGCAGTTCGGTTTTGCGGTCGAGCAGGCGCATGACCACGCGTTCGCCGTGTGCGCATGGCACTGAACTGACTCGGATGTCTACTTCGCGGTCGCCAAATTTTACCCTGATTTTACCATCCTGGGGCAGGCGGCGCTCTGCAATATCGAGACCAGCCATGATTTTGATGCGTGATGTAACGGGCGCATGCAGTTTGCGCGGTGGGGAAAAGCGGTTGACCAGAACGCCATCGATGCGATAACGAATGCGAAAACCCTCTGGGGAAAGCTCAAGATGAATGTCTGAAGCTCGCTCGCGCAGAGATTGAAAAATCAGAGTGTTGACGAACCTGACAACCGGGGCTTTGTTGGCCGATTCAAGCACGTCTTCAGGTTCGAAGTTTTCGAGGTTGCCATCGACGTCTTCTTCAATGCTGATCGTTTCGATGATTTCCTGTGAATCCCGGCCCCGGCCGTAGGTTTCGTTGAGCGCGTTGCTGATGACGCCGGGTGGCAGAATGACAAAACGCAGTTTTTTCTTGAACTTGCGGCTGAGTTCTTCGATAACTCCCGGCTTGAAAGGATCAGCCGACGCCACAAACAGCGTGTCTTCGGTCTGGTGCATCGGAAAAGTCATATTGCGGCGCAGGTGTTCGAGCGGAAAAAGCTCAAGAATACCATTGTCGATATCAGCCGGGTCTATGACCTGGGCGAATTCAAATCCCCACTGCAGGGCGAGGGCCGAAAAAAGGGCCTGCTCATCTATGTAGCCGTTGTCGACAAGAATTTCTCCGAGCAGGCGGTGGGCGGGAACAGCGGTTTGCTGCCGCAGCGCCTCATCGAGCATTTCAGGCGAGATCTCGCCGCGTTCGACGAGAATCTGCCCGAGCTTTTGCCGGTTTTTCATCTGTCGCAGGCCTGCTACTTCTTGTCGATGTTGGTCTTGAGTCTTTCAAAAGCCTTCAGCGCCCTGTCTCTGAACTGGTTTTCGTGCGCCTGCTGCTTCTGCACAACAGTCTTTTTGACTTCTTCCAGTTTTGTTTCTTCGGTGCTGGCACCTCTGGCCTCGTCAAATTTTAACACTTCTTCGGGTGTCGAGAGAATATGTGGTGTGATAAAAACCAGCAGGTTGGTTTTCTGGGTCACGTCGCGCCGGTTCTTGAAAGCTTCGCCGATAAACGGAATCTTCGACAGCAGCGGTACCTTTTCGATTACCTTGGTTTTGTCTTCACGCATCAGACCACCGATGACGATAGTTTTATGGTTCGGAACCGTGATAGTAGTCTGCATCTGGCGCTTCGTAAGCACCGGAACATTGAATTCATACAGGTTTTCTTCCTGGCGCTTTTTGATTTCCTGGTCGATTTTGAGAGTGACGAGATCGTTCGAGTTAACTCTCGGGGTCAGACCAAGAACTATGCCTACGTCTTCATATTTGAAGTTGGTGAGGTCGAAACGGCCGGTATCACGGTCCTGGGTAAAGCCCTGGGGCAGGGCAACCACTTCGCCGACCGAAATTTTCGCTTCCTGGTTGTCGGTGCTCAGGATCTGGGGCGCCGAAAGAATCTTGAAGTTTGAATTGTTGCTGTAGGCTTTAACCATAGCTTTGATTTTGCTGAGGGCAGTGGCATCGCCCTTCGCCAGATCGGCGGCGGTAACGGCTTCCTTGATCAGGCCAACCTGAAAACCGCTGTTGGCAGAAGGGTTGCTGCCCTTGATACCATAGTTGGTGCCGCCGAAGGCGCGCCAGGTCTCTGAATTGTAGTCGAAAACGTTCCACTCGATGCCGAGATTGTGGGTCAGCTGGCCGCTGACTTCAGTGATGAGTACTTCGACGAGAATCTGGTGCCGCATGACGTCGAGTGAAGCAAGAATGGCCTCATACTGCGGAAACTGCTGCGGTGGCCCGGTCATGATGATCGAGTTGGTGTGCTCTTCAGCAACGAAGGTAACGATCTGGCGGGCACCTGAAGTCGGTGCGGCACCCTGCTCGGTCTGCTGAACGAGCTTGGCAAGTGTTTCAGCAAGGGTTTTCGCTTCGGCATTGACAACCTTGATTACCTTGACATCGCCGCTGCCCTTTGCCGGCGGCGAGTCCAGGTGCTGCAGGAGCGATTCTATGCGGTTCATGACATCTTCTGAACGGGCGGTAATCATTATTGATCGGGTTCTTTTGATCGGAACCAGACGGGTAGTTTCAATTATTGCTGATTCAGAAGCTGAAGTGATCTCATTTTTACGGCTGAAACCGAGAATGTCTTCGAGCTGCTTCGCAGTTTCGGTTTCGTCGGCATATTTGAGGGTGAAAAATCTTGTCAGCTCTGGCCTGGCATCGGTCGTCGAGGTGTCGAGACGGTCGATCAGAGTTCTGACCCGTTCGAAATTTTCGGGCGAGGTGAGTACAAACAGACTGTTGCTGCGTTTATCGGCGATAAAATTGACGCCGCCCTTGATGGTGTCGCGTTCAACCCCGCCGCCCGAAATAATTTTTTCGAGCTGGGCTTTAAGATCATCGGCCGCTGAATATTTGAGGGGTACAATATCGAGGCCCGGTCGCAGTAGACCCTTTTCGAGTTCTAGCAGAACTTCGAGAGCTCTTTTTATGTTGACCGAACGGCCGGTCAGAACGATCGTGTTCGACGGCGGAAAAAGCAGCATCGAAGCGTCGCGGGGCAGCAGAGTAGCGAGAATTTTGCTCGCCTCTTCCACAGAGGTTCTTTCGAGCGGCACAATCTGAGTGATAAGGGTGTCGTCATCGCTGAGCGAGGTCAGTTCACCGGGGGTGCGGGTTTCGGTGCCCGCCACCTTGGCATCGCTGAGTGCGACGATTTTGAACATTTTGCCGGAAGGCACAGCCGTGTAGCCCCGCACCTGAAGAATTGACTCCAGCATGGCCAGGGCTTCTTCCTTACCGAGGGTAACCGGCGAAATGATGGTCACATCGCCCTGCAGCGGCTGATTGATGATAAAACCGCGGCCGGTTTCCTGGCTCATGTAGCGAACCAGGCTCATCAGATCGACAGCTTCAAAGTTGATCGCGATCTCGTCAGACTTTGAACCCTCTGATGGCTCGATGATCTCGGCAGCGTTGATGTCTGGAGTGGCAACCGGGGTATCGGCAGCAGGTGTGGTGCTGCTGGTTTGATTGAATTTTACAATCGGGGGTAGACCGGGGTTGAGGTTCTGAGAACGGTCGGGCGAAATTGCCTGGGTACCCTGAAGCTGGCCGGGAGCGTTTCTGATCAGTGGCTGCTTCTGAAATGGATTGCCCTGGGGGTCGATCACGCGTGTCTGTGCCTGAAGACCGGTGGCAATGGCCACGGCAAGAATACAGAAGCCGATTGTGAGTTTAAAACTGCTTTGCTGGCAGAAGTTTCGGTCAGACATCTTATTTCCCCGATACGGTTTGAGTCAGGATAGCTGCGGCGCCGGGCAAGGAAACCCGACGTTAATCGGGAAGAGTACTTAAATCACAGGCTCTGTCAATGACTTTTTTAAAAAATCCCACTTGATTTTATCTGTTCACCCACGTTCATTCGCGGTCAAATCTTTAAGCAGCACCGGTCAAAAACAGTTTTTACGCAGTATGCAACAGACAACAACTGATGCGTGAGTTGCTCTCAAGGTTGGTTGGATGGCGGGGTGAGGCCACTCGCGCCCGAGGCTGTGCCCGCTGGGGGCTGGCGCAGAGGCGCTCTCAGATTGATTATTCTGCCGTTTCGCTGAATGCGCAGGCCATGCGATTTTTCGCCGGCCGCGCCAAGGTTCAGCGCGACATCCTGAGAACGCCTGAATTCACCGGCATCGGTGCCAATGATGCGGTCGCCAGACTTGAGGTCGTAATCTTTGAGTAAATCAGGGACTTCTTTGATTTCAACCGAAAAACGGCCGCGTTCCTGCGAAATTCGCAATTTGCCCTGGTTGATCAGGCCGGCAACCGCGTCGGCGTTCTGCATGGGGCCAGGCTGGGCTTGACCTGCCTGGCTGCCTTGCGGCGGCATTCCGGCACCGGTTGCGCCTCCGGGTATGTTGCCTTGCACGGTGCCACTACCACCGCCAGAAAGTGCAGACGGCAGCGCAGACATGCCGGCACTACCGGCAGCAATGCCCGGTGAGCCTTTGGCACTGTCGAGTTCAAGATAGCCGGCGCCTTCCGGTGTCTGCAGCCTGATTCGGCGCATGCCGGTTTCGAGCAGGCGAACCGGGCCGCTGGCGTTTTCTCTGAGCACCACAACCCTTTTTTCGGCGGGCACGAAAACAAAAGCGGCGCTGCGGCCATCTTCAAGAACGGTGCCGCGCAGTTTGTAACCTTTTTTGTCCAGGTCGACCGGCGGGGGCGGGGCAGAAATCAAGGCAGTCGGGGTTGCGACCGGCGGGGGGGCGTGTTTTTCTATTTCGGGTGCGGCAGACGCAATTGCAGCCGGCGGATCGATGTCGAGGCCGAAAAACGCCATGACAGATGCTGACCCAATATGATCAATGCTCTGCGACTGATTTTCAGCGCTTTTTTGTGCATCAGAAAGATTAATCACCGGTGGCGAAATTCGCAGACCTTTGCCTGGACGCATGCTGACGGCAAAATATCCGCCGAGCAGCAGGCCAGCTATGGCCACTGCGGCGGCAGCGGTTACTTTTTCCCTTTTGCTTATGCCGGCAGACATACCCCAAGTCTAACCTCTTTGCCCCAAGGTTACAACCAGCCGTTTTTCTCAAACGCTGCAATTGTTTCGGAAAGAAAATTTATTATGTGGTATCATTTTGTCTGAAATTTTTGCAAAGCGCTGGAGGGCCCTATGACTTTATCACTTTATAATTCACTCACCCGTCAGAAGGAAGAATTCAAACCAATCGAGCCCGGGCACGTCGGAATCTATGTCTGCGGCCCGACCGTTTATGGCCCGCCGCACCTTGGCCACGCCAAGAGCTACATTACCTTCGATGTGCTGGTTAAACACCTGCGCAATTCAGGTCTCAAGGTTCGTTATGTGCAGAATATCACCGATGTTGGTCACCTGACTGACGATGCCGATGCCGGCGAAGATAAAATTCAGCGACAGGCACGCATCGATCAGGTTCATCCATACGAAATCGTCGATAAATGGACACGCCAGTATATGTACGACATGGAAAAGCTGCGTCTGGCACACCCGAACTTTTATGTCAGAGCCAGTCAGCACATAGGTGAGCAGATCGAAGCCGTGCAGAAGCTCGTCGAGAAGGGGCATGCCTACGTAGTCGATGGCAACGTCTATTACGATGTCGAGTCGTTTCCTGAATACGGCAAGCTTTCTGGCCGCCGTCTCGAAGAACAGAAAGAGGCCGTGCGCGTTGAAAGCCGCGGTGATAAGCGCAATCCACGCGATTTCGCCCTCTGGAAAAAGGCTGAACCCGGTCATATTCTTAAATGGAACTCGCCCTGGGGCGAGGGTTACCCCGGCTGGCACATCGAATGCTCGGTAATGGCCAATAAATATCTTGGCAAAACCTTTGATATTCACGGTGGCGGTCTCGAAAACAAGTTTCCGCACCACGAATGCGAGATTGCCCAGTCGGAAGCGCTGAACTGCACGCAGTTCTGCCGTTACTGGATGCACAACAACATGGTTACCGTCGACGGCGTGAAGATGGGCAAGTCGCTGGGCAATTTCAGAACCTGCCAGGATCTGCTGGCAAAGCATTCACCCGAAGCAATCAGGGCTTTCGTTTTGACTACCCATTATCGTTCGCCATCGAACTACACTGAAGACGCTATCGATGCGGCTGCTACCGGGCTTACCCGTCTCAGTCAGCTGCAGATTGCGCTTCTCGAAATCATCGACAAAAAAGTGGCGGCCGGTGCCGCTGACAATGAAGCTGTTAGCCTGTGTAATGAGGTCGAAGCGAAGATTCGCGAGCGTCTCGACGATGATCTTGATACTCCCGGCGCCATTGCCGCGCTTTATGGCCTGGTCACCGAGGTTAACCGCTTCATCGGTTCAAGCTCGCTATCTTCGGAATCTGCTGCCCGCGTTCTGCAGCTGATCAAAGTTTACGGCAGCGACATTCTTGGCATTGTTCCGGAAACGGCCAGCGTTGACAGCGGTCTCGACATTGCGCCGATCATGGACATCATCATCGAACTGCGCAAGGAAATGAAGGCCAGCAAGAAATACGACGTGGCCGATGCCATCAGAGACCGCCTCAAAGCCGGCGGCATTCTGATCGAAGATACAAAAGAAGGCATGCGCTGGCGCAAGGCCTGATATGGATGTAAACAAAACCCTTCTGGGCGGTTCTGACGCATTTCTGGTTGCCGAAGCCTGGAGTCAGACTGAAGTTGCCCGATTGCCGGCACGCACTCTTGCTTATATTGGTGATGGGGTCTACGAGCTGAATCTGCGACTGAGCCATGTCAGAAAAGGTATAGATGGCGCCGGTCGTCTGCATGACTCACTCGTCGAACTGGTCAGTTCGACCGCTCAGGCGAGGGTGTTCGAGCTGATTTTTCCGGAACTGCCCGAGTCCGACCAGGAGCTGGTTAAAAACTGGCGCAACGCCAAGACTCCGTCACGCTATGGTTCAGGAACTCGGGCCGAGTATGCCAGAGCTACCGCCCTGGAGGCCTGGGTTGGGTATCTGTTTCTGACCGGTCAGAATGATCGCCTGCGGGCACTGATGTCGGTGGCTGCAGGTTTGAATGAAGAATAAGGATAATTAAAATGAATAAAAAACAGGGTGGTTTCAGTAAGGGCAGCGGCCGCGAAGAACGTGGTGGCGAACGTGGCAGAAAACCGAGGTTTTCAGAAGACAAGCGCGAGCGCAAACACGATCGCGACGATAAATTTGTCGAACGCGGCAGACCGTCTCTGCCGGGCCGTGACGAAGAAAAACGGCATGGTGGTGAACAACGACCCGTTCGGCCGGCAAAACGTGATGATCGACCGGTAAAGCGTGACGACAGGCCGGCTAAACGCGATGACAGACCGGCGAAGCGCGAAGATCGCTACGAAAAACGCGATGAGCGACCGGCAAAACGTGATGATCGACCAGCAAAGCGTGACGATCGGCCGAGAAGAGGCGATCGCCCGGAAAAAGCTTTTCACAAAGACAGACCGGCTCGTAAGCCTGAATTCGAAAAGCGTGAAAAATCGTTTGTCGGCGAAGCCCAGCAGTCTGAGGGTGGCGAAGATGAACGCCTGATTCTCAAGGGGCGTCACGAAGTCGTTCAGGCTCTTGAAAGTGGGCAGCAGATTGATTCGGTAGTTATTTCGACCGGGGTAAAGGGTCCGGTTGGCAGTGTGGTTCGCGATCTTGCCAGTACTCGCGGAATTCCGGTCAAGGAAATGAATCCTGACCTGTTTGCCAGAAAATTTGGTGAAAAGAATCAGGGAATCGTTGCTATCGGCGGGTCTTTTGCATACTGCTCGCTGGAAGAAATTTCGGCGAAAGCCCGTGCTGGCCGTGGCATTCTGGTTGCCCTCAACCACGTTGAAGATGCCAGAAATCTTGGTGCGATTGTACGCACAGTTGAATCTTCGGGTTGCAGCGGGGTACTTATTCCGAAACACCGTTCGGCCAGTATGACCGAGTGGGCGATTCGCACGGCTCAGGGGGCTGCTGCCTATCTTCCGGTTGCCAGAGTGAACAATCTCGGTGACGCACTCGAAAAACTCAAAGAAGATGGCTTCTGGGTTGTCGGTCTCGATGGTGACGCTCCGAAGAGATACGACGAAGTGGTGTACAGCGGTAAAATTGTACTGGTTGCCGGTGGCGAAGACGCCGGGCTCGGCGAAAGAGTCAGAAAAGTATGCGATGACGTCGTGTCGATTCCGCTTTCGGGCAAGACGCCGTCGCTGAATGTTTCAGTCAGCACCGCGGTCGCCCTGTACGAGATTTTACGCCAGAAAGAATTTTTTAAAAAATAATTGAAAAAATAGTTGACATTAAATCAGGCGTGCTTTATAATCCGACAATACCGTTAACGCGGTACAGTTCCAAGTGAACTGGTGCTGCTGGCATAGCTCAATTGGCAGAGCAGCTGACTTGTAATCAGCAGGTTGCGGGTTCAAGTCCCATTGCCAGCTGCAGACGGAGAGATGCCCGAGTGGCTAAAGGGGGCAGACTGTAAATCTGTTGGCTAGCGCCTACGGTGGTTCAAATCCACCTCTCTCCAGTGAATCGCCCGTGTAGCTCAGACGGTAGAGCACTTGCATGGTAAGCAAGAGGTCACCGGTTCAATCCCGGTCGCGGGCTTTTATCGTATCTTTGGGTTGATATTGATTTTCCCATAATTTCTCAGGAGGACGCCACATGGCAAAGGAAACTTTTACCAGAACCAAACCGCACGTTAACGTTGGAACCATCGGTCACATCGACCACGGCAAAACAACGCTGACCGCTGCAATCACCATGACATCAGCAGCAGCTGGTGGAGCTAAAGTAATGAACTATGCAGACATTGACTCAGCTCCTGAAGAAAAAGCCCGCGGTATCACAATCAACACAGCCCACGTTGAATATGAAAGCCCGAAGCGCCACTATGCTCACGTTGACTGCCCGGGTCACGCCGACTACATCAAGAATATGATCACCGGCGCAGCTCAGATGGACGGTGCAATTCTGGTTGTTGCCGCTACTGACGGTCCGATGCCTCAGACTCGTGAACACATCCTCCTGGCCCGCCAGGTAGGCGTTCCCAGAATCGTGGTTTTCCTCAATAAATGCGACCTGGTTGACGATGCCGAACTGCTCGACCTCGTAGAACTCGAAGTTCGCGACCTGCTCAGCAAATATGAATTCCCCGGCGACGATACACCGATCATCCGCGGTTCAGCTACTAAAGCTGTTGCCGCTGGCGGCAAAGGTCCCGATTGCGAATGCATCCAGAAGCTTCTCGAAACCCTCGACGCTTACATCCCGGAACCCGAACGCGCCCTTGACAAACCCTTCCTTCTCCCGATCGAAGACGTTTTCACCATCACCGGTCGCGGCACCGTTGTAACTGGTCGTGTTGAACGCGGCATCATCAAAGTCGGCGACAAAGCTGAACTCGTTGGTATCCGTGACACTCGCGAAACCACCGTTACCGGCGTTGAAATGTTCCGCAAGCTTCTTGACCAGGGTCAGGCTGGCGACAACGTAGGTATCCTCCTGCGCGGTATCGAAAAGAATGACGTTGAACGCGGTATGGTTCTTGCCAAACCGGGCAGCATCAAACCCCATGCCAAGTTCCACTCTCAGGTCTACATCCTGAGCAAAGAAGAAGGCGGACGCCACACTCCGTTCTTCTCCGGCTACAGACCGCAGTTCTATTTCAGAACCACCGACGTGACTGGCGTTGTTCAGCTCGGCGAAGGTAAAGAAATGGTTATGCCTGGTGACCGCGCTGAATTCCAGTGCGAACTGATCACCCCGATCGCTTGTGAAGAAGGCCTCCGCTTCGCCATCCGCGAAGGCGGCCGCACCGTAGGCGCCGGCGTTGTAACCAAAATCATCAGCTGATTTTCTCCGTAATGTAGTGGGGGCGGGTTCACGCCCGCCCCTTCTTGATCTTCAAAGCCGACCTGGTCGGCTTTTTTAAGCGAGGTTAATGTTATGCGCGAAAAGATTACTCTGGTTTGCAGCAGCTGCAAACGCAAAAATTACATGTCAATGAAGAACAAGCGCAATGACCCCGACCGCATCGAACTGAACAAGTATTGCAGCGCCGAACGCAAGCATACCGTTCACAAAGAAGGCAAGTAAGGGTTTGTTGGCGAACATAGGCCAATAGCTCAATTGGCAGAGCACCGGTCTCCAAAACCGGGGGTTGGGGGTTCGACTCCCTCTTGGCCTGAATGATTACCCCACTCGAAACGAGGGTCACATGAGCAAAATTGCAAACTGGTGGAATGAAACCTCCCGCTTCCTGCGCGAAGTCTGGATTGAAGTCAGACCGAAAAATGGTCGCGTTTCGTGGCCGACCTACGAGAACGTCAAGATCTCAACCAAAGTGGTTGTGGTTTCCTCAATCGGTCTTGGACTGTTTATCGGGCTGCTCGACATCCTGTTCGGAAAGATCCTGACAGCTATCGTCGGCGGCGGAATGGGATAAGGGCTTACTGTGGATATTCTAAAAGCAAAATGGTATGTAATCCATACCAACTCTGGTTCAGAATATAAGGTTAAAAAGAACCTCGAAAACCGTGTTGAGCTTCTCGGCAAAAAAGACAGCATCTTTCAGGTGCTGGTGCCCGAAGAAAACGCTGAACGCGTCCAGGACGGCGAGCGTGTCACACAGACCCGCAAGATTTATCCTGGTTATGTTCTGGTTCAGATGGATATGGACGACGATACCTGGACTGTTGTTAAGAACACTCCCGGCGTCACCGGTTTCGTAGGTCTCGGCAGCAAACCGACGCCTCTGCACGATAAAGAAGTGCAGACTGTTCTACGCGCCGCCGGCATCGGCCCGCAGCGCTCAGCCGCCATGACCCCGATCGGGTTTACCGAAGGTCAGACCGTCAAGATTATCGACGGACCCTTCACAGATTTTATTGGTGTCATTAAAGAGATCAACCAGGAAAAGCGCAAGGCAAAGGTTCTTGTGTTTATATTCGGTCGCGATACCGCGATCGAGGTCGATCTCATTCAGCTCGAAGAAGCTTGAAAACTGAAGAATTCGTTCTTAGAAGGAGTTAATTTAAGTTATGGCCAAGAAATTAGTAGCTGTCGTTAAATTGCAGATTCCGGCTGGTAAAGCAAATCCGGCCCCCCCGGTTGGTCCCGCTCTTGGCCAGCATGGTGTTAACATCATGGACTTCTGTAAGAACTTCAATTACAAGACGGCAAAAGAAGGCGATGCAATTATTCCGGTCGAAATCTCTGTATTTGCTGACCGTTCTTATACTTTCATCACCAAAACCCCGCCTGTATCGTTCTTGCTGAAAAAAGCCGCTGGCATTCCCAAGGGCAACCAGACTCCTGGCCGCACCAAGGTTGGCAAAGTAACCAAGGCGCAGATCAAGGAAATCGCTGAACGCAAGATGCCCGACCTCACCGCCGCTTCTCTCGAAGCCGCTATGAACGTCGTCAAAGGCACTGCCCGCAGCATGGGTATGGAAATAGTTGACTAAGTTTGCCACTCTGTGGTAAACTCTTCTACCCTCGAAGAAAGGAGGAAGCAAAGATGCCGAAACACTCCAAAAGATTTAATAACGCTAAGAAAGACCTCGTTCACCTGAAACAATATTCAGTGGAAGAGTGCTTTGATAGAGTTAAAAAGACTGCCACCGCCAAGTTCGATGAATCAATCGACGTTGCCGTTCGCACCGGGCTCGACCCGAAGTATGCCGATCAGCAGCTCCGCGGTAGCTGTGTTCTGCCTCATGGCTCAGGTAAAACTACCCGCGTGGTCGTTTTCGCCGCTGGCGCAAAAGCCCAGGAAGCCCAGGCAGCTGGAGCAGACTTCGTAGGCGCCGAAGATTTGGTCGCCAAGATCGAAGGAGGCTGGGTTGATTTTGATGCCGCCGTCGCAACACCCGACATGATGAGATTTGTCGGTAAGCTCGGTAGAATCCTTGGTCCACGCAACCTGATGCCCAACCCCAAGGTTGGTACCGTCACCATGGACGTAGCCAAGGTTATTACTGAACTGAAAGCTGGTAAACTCCAGTACCGTGTTGAAAAGGCCGGGATCATTCACACCGCCATTGGAAAAGCTTCTTTTGATGCCAAAAAGCTCAAAGAAAATTTCCTTGCCTTCTTTCAAGCGATTCACAAAGCCAAGCCGTCTGGTGCCAAAGGCACCTACATCAAATCGGTAACCGTCAGCTCAACCATGGGCCCCGGTTACGATCTCGATGTGAACGAAGCCCGCGCTGAATCAGAAAAGGGTAACGCCTGATCTGACTTGAACTGAGACTGGTCGAAGACCGCAGGTCTTAAGTAATTGGCCGAAAGGCCTCCCTGCCGAGACTGGAAGACAGTACGATAGAATTATCGAACCGTTTCCGGTTTTGGTGCCGGAAACGGTTTTTCTTTATCCCCCCTCAAGGAGGTGAAAACATTGAAAGATCTCTCTAACAAAGAAGCCTACGTAAAGGAATTTTCAGAAAAGCTCGCTAAATCACAGGTGGTAGTTCTTGCCAGCTGCGAAGGCGTTACCGTCTCTGAAATGACCGCTCTGCGCAAAGCCGTTCGTGAATCAGGCGCTGAACTGAGAGTTGTAAAAAACACTCTGCTCTGCCGCGCTCTTCACACCACCCCGATGAAAGAGCTTGAAGGTCACATGAAGGGTAATACCGCTGTAACTTTTGGTTACAACGATCCTATCGCCCCCGTTAAAGCTCTGTTCGACTTTGCTGACAAAGCCAAGAAGTTCACATTCAAAGCTGGCTACATGGAAGGCAAACTGCTCAACGTGGCAGATTTGACCACCCTTTCCAAGATCCCCGGCCGCAAAGACCTTCTTGCCATGCTCGCATCTGCAGTTCAGGGCCCGATCCGCAAGCTCGCCGGCGTTCTCGACTCTCTTCGCAAGAAAAGAGAAGAAGCCTCTGGCGCCCCCGCCGAAGCTGCTGCTGAAGCCGCAACTGCCTGATTTTAACCCGATTTTTGCATAAGATTTATAAGGAGTTTATAAAATGACCAAAGAACAGATTCTCGAGTCTATCGAAAAGATGACCGTTCTCGAACTTTCTGAACTTGTAAAAGCCATCGAAACCAAATTCGACGTTACCGCCGCCGCTCCCGTAATGGTAGCCGCCGGCCCGGCAGCAGCCGCTGTTGAAAAAGACGAATTTGACGTTGTTATCGAAAACAATGGCGCCAACAAGATCAACGTAATCAAAGTCGTTCGCGAACTGACCGGTATGGGCCTCAAAGAAGCCAAAGACCTGGTAGACGCAGTTCCGAAGACCCTCAAAGAAGGTCTCACCAAGGCCGACGCCGAAATGATGAAGAAAAAACTCGAAGAAGCCGGCGCCAAGGTTGCCCTCAAGTAATCTTAACCGCTTCTCTCACAAAAACCCCGCTCCGGCGGGGTTTTTTGTTGCCCGTCATTCCCGCGCAGGCGGGAATCTTGAGCGCAATGGCTTAAATCCCCGCTTCCGCGGGGATGACGAATATGAACAGCTAATACGTTTACTCAATGTTGACAATGGACTAGGTTGTTTTTGCTTGTTTTACCTACTTCGCCGGCATTTTATGGAAACTTTGGAACCTCTCTGTTAGTATATGTCTGATAAAGCAGAGGGAGTGTACCGAATGAACGAAAAAGTTGTTGCCGAGCGCCTCGAAATATTTGCCCCCCTGAACGGATTTCTCATGCGCCCTGAGACAATACCTGCAGCCATTGCAGCCATGACACCGGCCGGCGCAGGCGTATTTATCGACCCGGTGTCGAATGTGCTGAAGGCACCGGTTGCCGGTGAGATTTGTCAGATGCCGCAATCGTTTCATTCACTCACTATCAGAACCGCCCCCGGAATCGAAATTACTGTTCATATTGGCATTGGCAGCGAAAAGCTTGCAGGCAAGGGCTTTGAGGCACTTGTGAAAAACGGTGATCAGGTATTTGCCGGTCAGGAACTGATCAGCTTCGATGCCGATTTTGTCGCTACCAACGCCGACAGCCTGCTGACCTGTATTGTGGTTACCAATCCCTCGGTTATTTCTTCAATAAACAGGGAATCTGGCTCTGTTACAGCCGGCTCCGACGTCATTTTTTCAGTAACTCCAGTTAAGGCGCCCGCACCGAAGCCGTGTGAACCACTCATTGAGCCGGTTCCGGTACCGTTTCAGAGTGAAGAAGCGCCCCGCCGGGTGGAAAGATTCGCCGGGATTGCCGTCTCAAAAGGAATTTCGACCGGAAAACTTCTTAAAGTGCGCAGTGAGAAGTTCGATTGCAGTGACCGCGGCAAAGGCGGTAAATTTGAGCAGGCAGAGTTCAACAACGCTATCAGGCGGGCAATTCTGCAGTTATCTTCGATTGGCGACAAATTGAAACGGGCCGGAAATCTTGAATCTGCAGCGATTTTCACCACTCAGGCCGAATTACTTGAGAATCATGAACTGCTTGAAATGGTCGAACGTGCCATCATCTCCGGAAAAAGTGCGCCCTCGGCCTGGCAGAAGGCTTTTAATACACATGCAGACAAGCTGCTGGCCCTCAACGACCAGGTGCTTGCCGTAAAAGCCCATAATATGCGTGATGTCGGTGCACGTGTAATGCGCATTCTCCTGTCTATCGAAGAAAAGCCGCTTAAACTCTGTGAAAATCAGGTTATTGTTGCCGATGATCTCACGCCATCGACTTTTGCGGGTCTCGATATGGCATCGGTTGCCGGTATCTGCACCACTTCTGCCGGCGACGCCTCTTATGTCGGTATTTTTGCCGACGCAATGCCTTTTCCGGTTATTATAGGGCTTACTCCGAAGGTGTTTGACCTTGCCGATGGCCTGGATGTGAAGGTTGATGGTGATAATGCCCTGTTGACCATCGCATCTGCCACTGACTCTGAAATCGGAGAAGAAAAACCATGAACCGCTCATATCCAGCTTTAGCCGTTAAAGTTCTGCTTCTTCTTGCGGCTTCTCCTGCAGTTGCCCAGACGCCAGATGCTTCGCCAGCCTGTATGCCAGGCCCGGATTTTTTCAAGGGGCTGTTTTTTGGTATTATCCTCGGTTTCACGGTTTCGTGGTTGTTTTTCCGCCGTTCTTCTTCGGGGCGAAGCCCGGAACCTACCGCTGTCGACTCGGCTGAAAACCCGCCTGCCATAGCTGATTCCATGCCCGAAACAGAAATTGCCCAGGACTCAGATGCA
The DNA here is from genome assembly GCA_024710355.1 of Candidatus Rifleibacteriota bacterium. Classification (GTDB taxonomy): domain Bacteria; phylum Muiribacteriota; class Ozemobacteria; order Ozemobacterales; family Ozemobacteraceae; genus Rifleibacterium. The sequence continues at coordinate 81,412 of JANJUX010000041.1, read as the reverse complement.
ACGCCAGAAGCAAATAGCGAACCGCTACCCGATTCTCTTTCTGATGCAGCTGATCTGGTCTTTGGTTCAACTTCTGACTCACTGCCTTCAGTTGCATCAGAGAATGTATTATCTGCCGTTGAAGCACCGGCGATCCCCGATTTTGTCTCTGACCCTGCAAAGCGTGATAAATGCGAAAAATGGCTGATCGCTCTCGGTGGGTCGCGCAATGTTGTTTCGGCAGCCACCTGCGCCATGACCAGAATTAGAATAGTTCTGCGTGATGCCGGCGATATCAATTTCAAAGACTTGATTACCGCAGAGGTTAAAGCAGTTATGGCTCCCGGCAGCGGAATTCTTCACCTGATCATCGGCTTCGATGCCCCAGAATATGAAACCGAGCTACAGCAACTCCTGAACAGCTCTCGTTCAGCCTGATATTGCGCCCCGGCAACTTGGCTGGAGCAGTTTCGGGCAGATTGCATTGAGCTCGCAGTCGTCACAGTCGGGTTTGCGCGCCGGGCAGCGTTCGCGACCATGCAGAATCAGCAAGTGCGAGAAGTCGATCCAGTATTTCCGGTCGACGATCTGCAGCAGGTCCTGCTCGATTTTTTCGGCGTCGTTTTTGTCTGAAAGGCCCATGCGCTGCGAAAGGCGTGTGACATGCGTGTCGACGACAATGCCTTCGGCTTTGCCGAAGGCAGTGCCAAGCAGAACACTGCCGGTTTTGCGGCCGACGCCCGGCAGTTTCGTCAGTTCAGCAAGCGTCTGCGGAATTTTGCCTTTGAAATTCTCGATCAGAGCCCGAGCACAGGCAATGATATTTTTGGCCTTGTTGCGGAAAAATCCGGTCGGCCTGATCAGCTCTTCGACCTCTTCCTGGCTGGCTTTGGCAAAATCTTCGATTGTGGCAAACCTTTTGAAGAGATCGGGAGTTACCATGTTGACCCGTTTGTCGGTGCATTGGGCCGATAAAATTGTGGCAACCAGCAGCTGCCAGGGGTTCTCGTGTTGCAGGGCGCATTCCGGTGCCGGGTATTTCTTTTTGAGCACCTTGATTATGGCGCTGGCCAGCTCTTTTCTGGCCGCTATGCTGAGTTTCATACTTTACCTGGAATGCACCTGTTATTCTGGTTTTTCTTCGGGGGCTGCAACCGTTTCCGGGGCGACTGCATCAAGCTGACTGATTGCATCTTCTTCTTCTGGCTCGTTGGCTGCGACCGTCGCCGCTGCAGTATGCGGGCCAGTGCTCGCCACCTCGGCCGGCTTAACCACTTCTGAGGGTTTTTCGCTGGCGCCCATATCTTTGAGCTCGGCCAGCCGCCGGGCGATGGTCTCTTTAACCTGCTTTTCATCAGGTACCGACGCCGGGTGAAATACAGCAATGCCGGTCGCTGCGGCCAGAAGTGTCGCAATGCCGGTCGACATCAGTCTGACAAAACCGCTCCATTCCATGGCTGTGCCCAACAGCCAGATTATCCCCCACATGATGATACATATCAGAAAAATCATCATCAGGCTGCATATAAGCCTGATGGCATAGGGGCCCTGAAAACTTTCGGGACGCAGGTCAAGCCGCCGCTGCAACAGCGCATCGATCTCGGCGTTAGGATGTCTGCCGCCCTGCAGGCGCAGCATTACCGCCCGCATCAGATTCAGCTTTTCGAGCTGAATCAGGTCGTCAGCAAGGCTGGGTGGCGCTGCTTTCTGCTCAGCCTCAGGCTTTGTTTCAGCCTCTCTTGCAGCAGTTCCGGCAGCAGCTTTCGCCGTGGCTTCGGTGTTGGCCGCGTCGGCCGTCGTACCCTTCTGATTTTGCATATTTTCGTCTGGCATGCCCACATGATAACACGCCCGCGTCTGCTTGCCAAACCCGGTTCAGGTCTTTGATAATAGGCTGTCATTCACGTGCCGTAATCAATCTTGTGTTCTGTCACTTGAATTCAGCTTGTGTGCTGCTGGCGAATAAATATACAAAAGCTCATTAAAAATTGGTTTAGGCAGGCGAGGAGAGAAGCCGGGATTAATTTTTCGTAAGCTTGTTTTGCACAGGAGGTGCTTATGTAGAACCGCGCAGGATAGAGCGGTTCTACTGAGCGATAACTTGAGGACAGAATTCGGCTGGAGTACCCGACAGCCCCAATCCTGGTGCTGCCGAGTATCGCCGACCTCCTGTCGGCAAAAAAGCAACCCGACTGATAGACCGGGCCGCCGAACCAGTTAACCAGATTTTAATTTTACAGGAATCAATAGTAAATGCCATTTTGTGCATTGCCTATTCTGTTTGTGATATAAATATTTCAAATTAGAGGCTCGCCGGAGGTACTTGTGCGCATGAAAAAAAATCGCAGCGGTTTTACTCTCATTGAACTGCTCGTCGTTCTCGTAATTCTCAGTCTACTGGCCGGTCTGGTGCTGCCACGCCTGATGGGTCGAACCGAAGATGCCCGCCGGCAGACCGCTGAAGTGCAGATTCGCAGCCTTGAAAGCGCACTGGCGCTTTATTATGCCGATAACGGCTTTTACCCGACCACCGAACAGACGCTCAAGGCGCTGGTTGTCAAACCAACCGGCGAGCCGCAGCCGGCAAAATGGAAGGGCCCGTATCTCGAAAAGGGCATTCTGCCAAAAGACCCCTGGGGTAACGATTTTATCTACCTCGCGCCCGGTGTAAAGCTGCCTGATTTTGATCTCGTCAGCTACGGCAAAGACGGCGTTCAGGGCGGTGAAGGCGAATTCGCCGACATCGAAAACTGGAACATTGGCCGCAAATAACCGCCAGGGCTTTACCCTGATCGAACTGCTCGTCGTTCTCGGCATTCTGACAATGATGGCCGGCGTCATTCTGCCGTCGGCTGCCGCCTTTATCCGCCGCGACCGCCTCGACCAGTTCGTCTTCGACGTATCGCTGCTCTGCCGCGAAACTTTCGAACAGTCGGTCTATGAAGGCCGCCGTTATCGGATTCAACGCAACGAAAAGAACGAACTCGTGCCGCTCAAAGACGAAAACGCAACTTTCACTCCGGTAATGAGCGTTCTGCTGCGTCCGGTCACGCAACCGGCCGGCTGCAGTCTTGAATGGCCCGAAAAAGGATGGCAGACAATGCCCGAGGGCTTTTGCGAGACGCCGTTGCTGCGTTTTTCCGATAATGAAACCGGTGAAACCAGAATCATGCGCGTCAGGGCTTATGACGCCAATCTGATCAGGGAATCAGACCAGTTTGCTGCACCACAGGCAGGAAATCATGCTCGCTAAGAAAACAACCGGCGTCACCCTCGTTGAAGTGCTGCTGGCGCTGACAATACTGACCCTCGTCACCGGCGCCCTCTCACAGGGAACCAACTATCTGACCCGGCGCCTGGTCAGGGCACGCAATGCCTCGCTGGCCCGCAATCTCGCCTGGCGACGCCTGGTGCAGGCTCAGGTAGAACCTCTTATTATTGGCCATCGTTCCGGCATTTTCGGCGCCGAATTTCCCGGCTACGGCTGGAACGAAACGGTTGCCGCGCCGTCAGAGATCGCCAATCGCCCGCCAGGGCTGTTCAACTACCGTTTGAATGTAACCTGGCAACAGGGCTGGGAAAACGACCAGGTCTCTTTCGAAACGCTTCTGTATCAGCATCCCCCAAAACAGAAGGGGGCTGGCAATGAGCAAAAATAACCCGGCAGGCGGTTTTACCCTCGTCGAAACCCTGATTTCTCTGGCGCTGCTGGCGGTGCTTTTTGTTTTGCTCGGTGGTCTGTTGACCGGCATGGCGAAGATTTCTCGCACCGCCGCCGATATCAGTATTTTTGACCGCGAAATCGAGTTCTGTGGCGAAATCATTCGCAAAGAACTCGGGGAGATACTTCTCGATAACAGCCGCGCCGATTACACTTTTCTTGGCGGCAACGAATTTTTCGCCTATACGACCACCCGCGATGAACTGCTGGTGCGCGACAGTATTCCCGGTGGCGCCAAACGGGTCGAATGGCGCTACGACCCCGGTGAACGCAAACTGGTGCGTACCGTAACCCGACTGGTGGCTGCCGGCAGCGAGTTGCCGCCGGTATCGCGCAGCTATTTTCTTGAAGGTCTGGCCGGCATCGAGTTGTTTTATTTCGACGGTGTCTCCTGGTTTCAGGCTTCCGGCATTTCGTCGGTGCTGCCGCCGGCCCGGTGTATCGCTCTGCGTTTTGTAACCCGCGATGATGACGACCGGCAAAAATCTTACGAAACGGCTTTCTGGCTGCCCTATGCAAATCCGGCTCTGCAGAAATTCTAGTGGTGTGGCGATGGTGGCAGTGCTGCTCATGTCGGCACTGCTGATTGCTCTATATCTGCGTTTCATGGGTAATGCCGGGTTGCTGGCCCGCATCGACGCCCGCCAGGATGCGGTGATGCAGATGCGCCTCGGCGCCCGTGGCGCTCTCGACTACGCGCTGGCTCTTCTCGCTCAGGACCGCGGCCTTGGTGATTCGTACAACGAAAACTGGAAAACCATGACCGAGCAGACTTTTTCGCAACCTCTTATGCTTGGCGGCGCCAGTTGCGCGGTGCGCATCGCTGACGAATCAGGTAAAATGCTGGTCAATAAGGCCGAAGAGGGCGAGCTGACTGCGCTTTTCGAATTTTACGATCTCGGTATCATCGCCTCGTTCAGCATTATCGACGAAGAAATGAAAACCGGTGCCGCTACCCGGCTTTCGCAGCGAATTCTCGATTACATTGACGCCGACCTGACGCCGCGCTCGCTTGGTGCCGAAGAATCGACCTATCTCGAGGCGGGCCTGCTTCCCCCGAGAAACGGGCCGTTGACCGACATTCGCGAACTGCTCAATATCCCCGGCATTACCCGTGATCTTATGGTTGCTTCGGGCACTCGCCCTGGCCTGGAAGACCTGCTGACCGTGCACGGCGACGGCCGCATCAATCTCAATACTGCGCCTGAGGGTGTCATCAGAGCGATCCCGGGGCTGCCGCCGACTTATAGTCGTGAGCGTGTCGAAGAATACTTTACGCAGCTGCTCGCGGCCCGGCCGTTCATGGAACTTGCAGGTTTCACCAACTTTATCGTAAAGTTTGACTGGAGAATTCAGAAGCCCTATACCAACAAGTTCATTTCGATGACCTCATGGTTCAGGGTGACGGCGCTGGCCCAGGTCGGCGAGAGCGTTCGCGGCATCGACGCCCTGGTTTTTCGTGAAATAGACGGGCAATGCCGTATTTTAAGGTTGATAGAGGTTCCATGAGTCAGAATTTCAGGCTGATTTTTGCCGATGAGAGTGGTCGACAGAGCACCTTTGATCTCAGCTCGGCAGCTCTGCGGCCGGTTATTGCCGCAGAAGCGATGCCTGCCGCCGCCGAAGTCGTTCTGGTTCTGCCCGCTGCAGCTGCTCTGCCTTTCATGATCGAATTGCCGTTTTCTGACCCGGTTAAGATTTCGCGGGTTTTGCCGCAGTTTGTCGCTGATATTTATGTCGATGTCGGCTCTGACTGGCTGTTTTCCTGGCGGGCTCTGCCTGTCGCATCGGGGGAAACCGTCTGCCGTGTCGCCGGGCTGGCGTTTCCGCCGCAGTTTGCGTCGCTTATTGCCGCTGCTGGCAATGATTTGAGATTGGCCATACCGGATTTATGTCTGACAACCGGCATCGCCGGTGGTTGCGTGCGTTTGCAGACGCCGGTTTCAGAAATCACTGCGATTTTTTACGATGATTGCGCGGTTAAGCGCCTGTTTTCGTCTGCCGCCGGCCTGCCGGTTGAAATGCTGCTGGCTGCCGAGGGGATCGAGGGCCTTGCGGTTGTCGATCTGGCTTCGGACCCGTCAGTGCTGCACAGCCGCCTGGTTTCGCTGCTCACATCGGAAGACGAAACTCTCGATGTTTCGGGTTTCCGGCCGTTGCGGCGGCAGGGGCTGCGCCGGCTGGCACTGACGGCCGGGGTGGTGGTTCTGCTGCTCTGGGTATTTTTCTGGCATTTTTTTATCTGGCTTGAGTGCAGAATCACCGAAGGGGCGGCGCAGCGCACCAGAAACCACATGCAGCAGGCGTTTTCTGCGGTTTTTCCAGGGGTTCCGGTGGTTGAGCCGATGACTCAGGTTTCGCGCAGTATTTCCGAACTTGAAAAACGTCTGAAAGAGGCGGCAACGCTGCCGCGACTGCCATGGATAAAACTGCTGCAGGTTTTGCCGGCTTCTGGTGCTGGCGAGGCCGAGGTGACGCGTCTGACTGCCCGCGATACCGGGGTCAGACTCAATGGTCTGGCCCGCAATTACGCAGCACTGGAAACTTTTCGCGGCCGGCTCGATACTTCAGGGCTGTTTGCGAAGGTCAATACGGTTGAATCACGCCAGGTCGACGGCGGTATCAGCTTCGTTCTGGAGGCCGCATGGAAAAACTGAAATCCTGGTGGCTCGCACGCAGCCCGCGTGATCGCCGCGCTCTGCTGGTTTTCGTGTTAGTGGTGCCGTTGATTCTGTTCTGGTATCTGGTTACCCGCCCGCTTGAAGACCGTCTGAAGCTGGCGCACCGGGTTCTGGAAACGAGTCGGACGCAGGCGCTCGATCTGCAGAAAAAGCTGGAAGAATTCGGGCAGTTGAAGGCCCTTTCCGACAGCCGGGCTCAGGCGGCCTCTTCTGAAGCGGTTACGGCCCTTGAGAGGGTTTTTCACGCTCTGCCGCCCGAAGTTGCCAGTCCGACTCTGAATCGCACGACTCTGACTCTGGCCGGCCGCCGGCAGTCGGCGGCTCTGGTCGGCATCGATCAGGCTTCCCCGGCGCACGCCTGGCAGGTTTTTGCCGCGCTCGCCTCTGCCGGTGTAAACGTCGCCGAGCTCGATCTCTCGTCTGACCCGGCGAAAAATCGATTTTCCGCATCTTTCAAGGCCTGGTGACCCTTCGCTGGGTCTGGGAGAAATATAATGCCTGGCACTCTTAAGAAGAAAAGCTTTGAAGCGATTGAGCCGGTTGGTATAAGCGTTTGGGTAGATGGTCGCATGGTGTTTGTTGAACTGACTGATGGTCGGGTCGTCGGGTTTCCTGCTGACCGGTTCAAAATTTTGAGGGATGCGACCGACGAGGAGTTGGCAAAGGTTGAGCTGCGGCTTAACGGTTTTGCTCTTCGCTGGGAAGATCTCGATGAAGATATTACAGTTGCCGGGGTTGTTGCTGGAAATTTCCAGCTCCCGCCTGCAGACATCAGCAGCATGAAGGAACCGGTAGCCCGTTATACGCCCCGCCAGACCAGAAAACAGCGAAAATCCGGTCGCGAATGACCGAAGCGGGGTATTTTCAGCACAGGCATTGTGAAAAAAAATCTTTTATAGCCTATTGATTTTAAAATTTTGCAGGCGTAAGATTTTAAAAGATAAAGTATACAGCCGCAAGAAGAGTTCTTAAAAAAGAGAAATACAGGAGGAATCACGTTCCTGGCCGTCAGGGCCACAGACACACGTCTGGTTGTACGCTTTTTCTGGTTGGTTTGTGTTCTGTTTTGATCTGGTTGTTCATGAAAAATATGGAGGTTAGGTAGATGCAAAACTGTAGTCTGAAAAGACGCATGCTGCTCGTGCTCATCGCACTTCTGTTCTTACCCGCCGTCTCGGCTTTCGCCCAGACAACCACGAGTAAATTCCCATTTCTGGTTACCGACAGCACCGGCAATCCGGTTGTCTCAGCGTCAATTTATGTCTGGGACATCAGATATTCTTCTGATTATAATTATCGGGCTGGCCCTGTCGTTACTGATTTAGAAGGTAAGGCCGAAGTTACCTTGCAGGAGATCTATCCTAATCCAAGTTCTACAAGCAATCCAGATCCAAATATAGGGTATCTGGTTGTTCCGCCGGAGGTTGCAGGTTCTCAACTGACCTGGTTCGATGGTGTGCTGCGCTTCTTCAATTTGACAAACTCAGTGGCTATGGCCGCTCAAACCAACGTCGTTCTAAAAAATGGCACCAAGGTTCGCCTCAATGTCAAAACAGATGGAACTGCAGGTTTCGGAGCTTTAACCAGCAGTAGTATTGCCATTAGCAATAACCTACCATGGTTTGTATCGAGTTTTAAGACTTTGAATGCCTCTAACCTTTCCGCTGAAGGTTCCTACGAATTCTATTGGCCCGCAGGGAAGCCTTTTCTAGCCTATTATAACGGCGATGGTCAACGCGACATCCCAACTAACCAAAATTATTATAACGACGTTGATAAAAGCTTTGTTGTTGTGGGAACTGCTGAAAATCAGTTCACTATCGAACAGTTCAAGCAGAATAAGGGTGTCGTGAACATTGTTCAGCCCTCCAGTTCATACGGAGAACTTTATAGAATTGGTTACTCCTCTCCTCTTTGGTCCGGAAGCGGCAATGGCTCAATTTATCTGCCTTACGGGCAATATTCATTCAGATTTGTGCCGACAACCCCTGATAGTGAAGGATTCGCTCCTGCTATTATTATTGCACCTTACCGCACTGTTTCAAGTTCGCCGATTAATATTGAAATAAACCCCACTTCAGGTGCAGCTACTACAGTCTCTGTCAAGCTCGGTGCCCCGGGCGAGGAAATTGGCGATACAAACGTTTTGCTAAGCAATGGGTCTCGCTGCATAATCGAAAAACAGGTTAACAACCAGTGGTTTGAATATTCTGAAACCGATTTTGTCGGTGATGGCACCAGCAGAATTGCCAACCGTCTTTCAGCTGGTAACTATCGTGTGTCTGTCTACAAACCGTATGCTTCCGGTTATGATTACTATGGCGTTGTTGATCGCACAGACACCACAAAATTTAAGTGCTATGGCTATGTTTACAACCAGCCTTTCACTGTTAGCACAGAAACACAGGTTAATCCGACAGTCGTTCTTCCGCAAAAACCGGCATTTCAAGCCGTGTTGCAAGATGTCAACGGTGGCGAAATCAAACATAGCCGGGCGATTGGTTTGCTTAACGCTGATGGCTCCTCTGCAGGCACGGCCAATACTGGTTATTGGGAATATAATAACTGGTATACCAGTGAACATGTAATTTTTTACCCGTTTGCAGACCCGACACAGCGCCTCGTTATCAGAGCTGCTCTGCCACCGGTTGGCGAAGAACCTGAGGCAGTAAAGCTGTTTGCTCCAATTTCTCTCAATGCCACTGGCACCACTGTTCTTTCTCAGCCTCTGGTTGTTGATCCGGCCGAATTTGTAACGGTTTCCGGCGATGTTAAGCGCAACGGTGTTTCGTTTGCCGGCAATGGCCGTTTGGTCATGAATCCGGTCGTTCCGGGCACTGCCGGTCTCAGCTGGGCAGCTTTTGGTTCTGGTTCAGTAACCAAAGAATTTCTTGGCGACCCAGGGTTTGCTTTTAAGGCAGTAAAAGGCCAGAAAGTTGCCCTTGAAGTGTCCGAATCAGAACAAAGCACTGGTGACTTTCCTCTCAATGGTTTTGTGCCGTTCAAAACCGTTATGGCAATCGGCGACCAGGATATTACGAACCATATTATCAATATTTCCGAAGGCGGTAAGTTTGTCGGAAAAATATTGAACAATGGTAACCCATTGCCATCTATGGCAATGGTTGGTATCAAGGTCAGGAGCCTGGAAACCCCTTGGGCAATTGAACGAGTCGGACTTACCTCTCCAGATCCGCAAACCCCGGGAATGTTTACGGTTTCCGGCCTTGCAACCGGGAAATATGAAATTACCTTTGACATTGGCGGCATTACCAGGTTGGATGAGTTGGATCGCTACGCTTCTCAGACCATGCCGCTGATCAAGAGAACTGTGTTTGTCGATTCATCGGCACCTCTGACCGCTCCGGTTGAGTTCAACCTTGACCCGCAACAGATAGGCTTTTTGCAGGCAAAAATCGTTGACGAAGCCGGTGTGGGTGTCGGCGGCCTGCTGGTCAAGATAGTTCCATTTACCGATACTGATGACATGCCCGGGCACCCCGGAATGAAGGATTACAATGGCAATTCAAGCGTGGCTTTTTACTGTCAAACGCTTGACGACGGTCGACTGGTAACTGGTGATTCAGATGCGAATGTTCCCCTTGAAACCGGAAAATACAGTATTCTTGCAGCTTTTTCAGGCACTGCGACCAGCACCTGGAAAACCAGCACGAATAGAGAATACAAACTTGAACAGATTAGTTATCTTGGCGAAATTTCCATTCAGGGTGGCGTTGTAACTGCTTTTGAAAAGTCTCTCGCCAGGCTTTATAAAGTGGTTGGTACTCTCAGCGACGGCACAAATCCTCTTCCTTTCACTTCTGTTGAGCTGGCTAATCAGGATGCTAATGGGTCAGGTGGCTATTTTTACGGAGACAGCTTTTACGCAGACAGCGAAGGTAAATTTGAGACCTGGTTAAAAGACGGGTCTTACTTTGCTTACCTGCACAAATATGACTATGCCGAAAGCAGTAACAGGGCAACCCTGTTCCTGTGTCCTGTCTCTACCGGCGCAGCCGTAGGGTCTGTAAACGTTGTTTTCGATCCGGCGAAACAGAAGCTGCATCGTTTTGTTTTGCAGGGTAATGAAAGCGGTAACCCCAGACTGGCGAATGTCAGTTTCAATATTAATTTCGGGGAAACGGGCGATGCAATTTCAACAGATTCTGGGGCGCGAATTGTACCTAGTTATTCGGCTCAGAGTGATGAAAATGGCGTGGTTGAATTCAGTCTGACCGATCTGACATCGTTTCCGGTTGGCTGGCAATACAGCACTGCTGCATTCAATCAGGTTTACCGAAGAATTCCGGTTCTCGATGCAAATAACCTGCCTGTTTATGATTCATCTGGTAATCAGGTTTTTGAAACCAGAATCTATACTGGCCCTGACAGTATAATTCTTCCCGCTGTTCCAACAACTGAACCGACTGCAATTACTTTCACTGCGCCTTCAACCGTTGTGGTGAACTTTGCCAATATTCCTGCCCGTGTGAACCCGGCCAACCTTATCGGCTTTTTGCGCGGCTCAAGCGAAGTTACTGATCCTGGTTATTCCGATGGTCCTGAATATCCCGACTTTCCCGATCATCCAAATCATCCGATGCCAGTCAAGCTCTATGATGCCGTTGCTTCGCTTGTAGAGGGCAAATTCACCTTCAACAATGTCAGGAGCGGAGATAAGTATACTCTTACTGTTTATGAAACCTTTAAAGGCTTCGATCCGTTTGAGTTGCGCAATTGGTATTCCAATTACTATGAATACGGTGGTCCTATTTTTGAAGTCGCCGCTGCTGGGCTTTTCAGGCATAGGTCACAGCCGTTTGATGTGAATTCTACTCTGGTAACAATCAATGAAACTTTACGGCCCGTTGCCGAACTGGTTGTTAATACATCCCCTGCCGGTCTGGTTACGAGCCCTGCTGATTACAACATCGAATATACCGATAATCCGGATGCAACATCTGGCTTGCCCGGCAATCCTCTGATTATTAAGGGGCATTATTCTGACTATCTGATTCCTGCCGATCTTCAGTTCCCGATTCTCGTGCCGGCCAGCTATGCTCTTCGCATAACCGTTAACCCGCCGGTGGGTTCGCCTTATCTGAAGCGAACTTTCGAGAATTATTTCCCGGTCACCGGTAAGCCTCTCAATGTGGTTCTTGCCGAAAATCCGAGAATCTATGGTGCCTGTCTCATTGGTGGGCAGCCATTGAACGGCAATATCGTTCTTGCACCAAAAGGTGCCGACTTTGGCAGCAACGCCCTGCAGAGATTTCCGGTCAGCGGTGGCCAGTATACAGGCTTTCTGCAGCCCGGCTTCTACATGGGTTATGTTGTTCCTGCCGGTGGTTATGCCAAGTATATTGAAGTCGAGATGGGCTCTGTTTCTCAGAAGCTTGATTTCGACCTTGGTGAAAATGGTCACCCGATAACCGGTTATGTCGGCACAAAAGCAACCGATGGTTCTATCGTTCCGCTTCCGGGATCTGCTATCAGAATCATGCGCAAGCAGACAGCTGCCAGCACTCTTACCGATGGGCAGCCGATGATTCCGTATCCTGCCTTCATGGGCAACTTCGAAATCCCCTGTGACCCGACCGGCAGATTCTTCTTCCCAGCCGAAGTCGGTGTTGACTACTATATCCAGGCCATCGTTCCGATGGGATTCAACCCCGGCATACCGGTTCGCGTTGCCGGTGAAGGCACTCAGCCGCAGGTTGAGCAGAAGGTTAATGTTTTCGTTGGCGAAGGTGCAAAAATCACCGGGACTCTCAATGTCATGGGACATGTCGAAGCAATACCCGTTGGTGTAAACGCTGCCGGCGACTCGTTCGGTCTGCCCACCAAATTCAGTGCTCCGGCTATGACCCCGGTAGACGTTGCTGGCGTTACCAGATACAGGTTCGAAATTGGTGGCCTTGAAGAAGGCATGCTCTATGATCTTGTTATTTGGCCATCAGAAGGCAACTACTCATACAAAAAAGTCGTGAATGTGGCCGTTGGTGGCGATCCTCTTAAGATCGACCTTTCAGCGGGCAAGAAGATTGTCGGCCAGCTTGTCGATGCCGGTGGCAACCCCCTGAAGGCCGCAAATGTTCCGGTCAGTCTTGCTATGACCATGCCTGCCAGTAATTATCAGCCTGCTCCTGCGGCTGCATATTATTCTGTCAGACAGAGTGTAAGAGCCAGCGACCTGCCGCTTCCTTCTGTCGATTACAGTCTTGGCGATGCCATCATGAGTGGTATGCCTGCTGTGACCGACGCATTCGGCCGCTTTACCTTCAACAATGTTCCTGATTTCCTGAGTGCATTCATCAAGACAGAAAACGGTTTCTCTCTTGAGGGTGTTAACTATGGCCGCGGTAGAGTTCCGACTTTTGTGCCGAACTTTGTCGATGGCCAGATGTCTTTCAACGTTGTGGTGCCGATAGGTGGCAAAATTGTCGGTAAATTGCTCGACGACGCAGGAAACCCGGTTCCCTTCGCCTGGATAGACGCTTTCATGGGCCAGGACTGGTCAAATGCGCAGGTTGGCAGCGACGGCACCTTTGTGCTTGAAGGTCTTGCACCGGGTGCTAACTATAATGTTCAGTTAATGGAAATGCCTGGATACGTAAGGGTTTTCCGCTCCGGAATTCTTGTCGAGCCGGGCAAAGTTACCGATCTTGGCACAATACTGGTGGCCAAGGCTGTCTACGCTTATGGTGAAGCTTCAGGTTCCGCTGCCATTATGAACAGGAGTTTCGCATACGGTATTCGCGACAAAGAAGGGATCGATATTCTCGCGATTGACGGTTCTCGTCCGGTGGCTGATGTTGAACTGCTTTCCGGCAAGTTCATGCAGGCCGTAACCGGCGAATCCAATGTTTATTTCGATAACTTCTCTGAAAAAGTCGGATTCAGCATGCAGGTCAGACCGGGCAAATCGCATGTTGGTGCTTTCCTCTATCGAGAAAGCGATTATGGCTTTGAAACACTTGTTTCGTGGGGCTGGATGACCGGCTTGTCGGTTCCAACCCAGGATCAGCTTGCCTCTGGAGCGTTCGATCTCTCGGTAAAAGGCACCAGAGCAATTGAATTCCCGCAGGAATTCGGTAATATCGGAGGCTCGCTGGTTCACTCGGTTGATACCACGTTTGTATTCAACCCGAACGACGCCGTAATTGCTCTTTACCCGGTAGTAGCGAGCGGTTCAACCTATCTGGTTGTGCCGACGCCATTCCCGGCTGCCATGACCCGCGCTATCAATGGTAAATGGTTTATTAGAGATGTTCCGAAGGGCAAATATCGTGTCAAGGTTATCACCGCAAAATATGGCACCGTTTTCTTTGAGAAGGTGATCGATATTGCGGCAGATGCCAATGTTAACGAGCCGATCAGCATTGGTTCATCGGTTAAGAAAATTGCTGGTAACGTTACTCTCGATGGAACAACAACTCCGGTAAGCTCTGCGAAGGTTTCTCTTGTTCTGAAGAACCTGAGCACTTCCACTGACGCCGACGGTAAGTTTGAATTCTTCCTGCCGGTTAATGAGCTGTTCATTCCGCAGATCGAAATCTCAAAGCCGGGCATCAAGACCACAAGGTTCGTTGATGCGGGTGGCCTCGCTACTGCAGGCGTGATTCTCAGTAAAGATATCGCGCTCGGCGAACTGAAGGTGTCAGGTTCGGTAGGTTCTGTTGAGGTTGATGTGAAGGGCAGCGACGGCCAGGCTTATATGGGCGCAGAAGTGGCGCTTGTCTACCAGGAAGGTCTGGTCTGGACCGTCGGCGAAGTTCAGATTACTGATGAAAACGGTGCGGCTCGTTTCCTGTCGGTTCCGATAGGAAAAGAAGTTAAATTCCGCGCCCGCGCTCATTTCCATAAGCCAACTATCGGTACTCTCGCTGCTGCCAGCAACACTGGTCAGAGCACTCTTCCGATTACCATGGAAGCCCTGCCGCCGAAGGTTTTCTACTCAGGCATGCTCAAGCCCGTGGTTGGAAATCAAAATATGCTTTATCTCGATGCTAACTTTGATTTCAACATGGTTGTTGATGAAGGCGACCTGAAGTTGTTCATTGACGCAGCAAATGCTGTTTCTCCGGTCGATCGCCTAGGGGTGTGCAAGTTCCCGGATATGATTGGCACCCGTCTGACTACGATGAGGTTCTCAGGTGAAGTTCCGAATGTGAACAATCTGGTCGCTTCGGTTACTCACAGGAACATTGAAGTTGGCTCTTTCAGTCTGCAGACTGCTGCAGTGTTCCTGAAGGAATTTGAAGTCGATCCGCTCTCTGCTGATGGTTTTACCGGCCGTCAGGTAGACGCCAGCGGCACCCTGCTGCCGACTGGTATCACCGTTCCCCCGGGTTATCTCGATCCGACGATTGACAGCTTCAAGCTTGAAGTAGCCACTCCGACAATCAGACCAAACGATGGTGTTTATGATTCGACTGGTACAAAGGTTGGAACTCCGGAATTTGCCGGCCCGACTTTCAAGTTTACCTTTGGTGCAGGCGACAGTAACTTCGGTTCAGGCGATCACGGCGGTCTGTTCGAGATCACAATTGCTTACAACGAAGGTACCAAACTTGAACCCAGATGGTACAACCCCGCCACCGGTGGCTGGTCTAAAGTCGGCATCATCCAGGAATCCATCAAGTATGATTACCCGACCAAGGGCTACGTAACCTTCAAAGTCGACCACCTCACCGAATTCGCCGTCTTGAAAAACGTCGCCGACGCCTCCAGCGGCTATCGTTACGACTTTAATGGAGATGGTGTTGTCGATATTCACGATCTGATTTTCCTGATTGCATGGCTACAAGCTGAAAAAACAAACCAGCTGTCAGTCGTTCAGGCTCGCGCTCAGGAAATTTATTCAAACGTTAAACTTCCTCTGGCTGTGTTACCTTCTGATTCTATCGAAGATCTGAACGGCGATGCCAAAGTTGACATCAACGATCTGATCTTTTTGATCGCCTGGATGCAGGCAGAAGGAAGCAGTGACGGTACCGTTGTAAATGCGAGAGCAAAAGAGATATACGCCAATATTTACAGTGTTGTCAGCGGAGCTTTTCCAAAAGATTCGGTGAATAGATAAATTGTAATATGTTGATTATGGGTCGGCTCCATTGGGGCCGACCCATTCTTAATAAGTGGCAAATTAGCCTTGTTGGATGTGACTTGAGCTTGACAATGCCGGGTTTGACATTGCTTACAGAGTGAGTTAGACTACCCCGGTTGAGAATGTTACTATTTTGGAGGACAA
Source organism: Candidatus Rifleibacteriota bacterium (assembly GCA_024710355.1). Classification (GTDB taxonomy): domain Bacteria; phylum Muiribacteriota; class Ozemobacteria; order Ozemobacterales; family Ozemobacteraceae; genus Rifleibacterium. Next base: position 65,778 of record JANJUX010000041.1, on the reverse strand, counting down.
TCTGTGAAAAACCTTTTCTCTTTATTGTTGGTTATGGTGTTAATCACCAGCGTTTTTGCCACGGTTGGCTGCAATGGTTTGTGGGGATTTGACGACGACGACGATGTCGTGGCTCCCCAAGGGATTTCTTTTAACATCAAGGCAAAGCTTGACTTGAACCCGGCCAAATTGAATCTGCGTGCTGCTATCCAAGATGATTATGATGACTTTGTTGCCAATGTTTTGCGGGCCTCAGATTCTGTGGCGATGTTCAATGAGTATATCCCAGTAAACGCTGATGGTATAATGACTTTTAGCTTTCTTGGCGCTGCAGGTTCCTATACAATAGATATTAAGCATAAGGATTATCCGAACTTTTATTTCAAGATGTTTTTTAATGATTCACAGAACAATAATGCAATAGCTTACGATGTTGATGTTAAAACGACTGCCGTTGCAGCACTGGTGATTTCTGACCCGACTTTCGATTTTACAAATACTGCTGATGTTGAGACTAAATTAGCTGATCCCAGCTCGTCCCTGGCAGCATTTTATAATGCTTTCAAAACTGTTTATGGTGGAGTTATCAACAATACGGCAACTGTAGATACTGTTGTTGCACCGGCAATAAAAATGGTTGAGAGTGTGTCTCTCGACCAGACTACCTTGTCTTTGAATAAGCCGGCAACTCATCAGTTTGTTGCCTCTTTGGTTCCCGCTGATCCTACGATTGCCAGTCTTACCTGGACTTCCAGTAATGAAAATGTTGCGACTGTCAATGCTGACGGTCTTTTGACCGTTGTGAGTGGTGGCGTTACAACCATTACGGTTACGACTGTTTCTAACCAAAAAACCGCTACCTGCGTAGTTACCGTAGTTGTTCCGGTATCTGAAGTAACTCTTGATAAAGCTACTCACACAATGGCTGACGGTACTACCGCAACTCTGGTAGCTACTGTGGCTCCTGCGGATGCTACAAATAAGTCCGTAAACTGGACTTCAAGTAATACTGACGTTGCAACTGTTGATGGCGGCGTGGTTACTGCTGTGGCACCTGGCACTACTACCATTACTGCTGCATCTGCTGAAGATGGAAACATCAAAGCAACTTGTGATGTCACTGTTACCAAGGTAAACGTGACCAGTGTAAGTGTAAAAGAAAGCACCAGTCTTGTAGTTAATGCAAAGGAAACTCTTGTTGCAACAGTTCTGCCTGCAAACGCCACTGTAAAAACTGTTACCTGGTCTTCAAGCAACACTGCGGTGGCTGAAGTTTCTTCAACCGGTGAAGTGACTGCCAAGACTGTGGGTACTGCCAATATCACTGTTACCAGCACTGATGATACGAGCAAAACTGATGTTTGTGTGGTGACTGTTGTAGCGGCCAATGTTGCCGTTACCGGAGTGAATTTGAATAAAGCCACTCTTACTCTTGAGGCAGAAGCTTTTGAAACTCTTGTTGCTACTGTTCTTCCGGGCACTGCAACTAATCAAAACGTTACTTGGACAAGCGCCAATACTTCTATTGCTACTGTGGATGCAGCAGGTAAGGTCACTGGCGTAGCTCAAGGGACTACTACTATTACAGTGAGAACTGAAGACGGAAATTTCTCAAAAACATGCACTGTTCAAGTTACACCCAGAATTACTGAAGTTGCAACGGTACATTTTAATAGTCAAGTAACTGGTGTCATTGATAGCGTTTTTAAAATTGAAATTTCCGGTTTCCCATCAACTTTCACCACTGCTTCTACAACGGTTCGTTTTGGTGCTGGAGAGCTAGATAAATTCGAAGTTGTTAAATCCCCCGCTCTTTCAACGCCGAGCGTTATTGCATTGCTTGTTAAAGGATTCAATCCGCTTGATCCGAAAACATTGTCGAGCTTCCAAGAATTGACTTTTGTTCCAGCAATTCCCCGTGGCTCGACTGTAACTATCAAGAATGATGGAAATGTTGTTGCAACCAGCGATAATATTCCTGCTAACTAAAATTAAAGACCCGGCTGGCAATAGCCAGCCGGGTTTTGGAGATTTTACGTGAAAAGATGCTTTCTTGTTTGCTTGTTTATGTGCGGCTTGATTCCGCAATTGCTCGCCCAGAACTCTTTTAATTTTGATACTGCTTCAGACGTAGATATTAAAGATTTGATTTATTATATCAGCTGGCTTCAGGCTGAAAAAACTTCCAGCGTTTCGACAGTTGTTGCCAGAGCTATGGAGATTTATCCTGCTGCATCAGGCCCTCTTTCAAGGCTGCCGGATGTGTCCAGTGATGATCTGAATGGCGACGGCGTTGCCGATATCAAAGATTTGATATTTATGATTGCCTGGATGCAGGCTGAAAAGATAAGTGACTTTACTGTTGTTGAAAACAGGGCCCTTGAGATCTGGAACGGGGTCGGTAGTTTGTCTAAACTTCCCGGAACTCCTATTGGTGACTCGACTGTGCCGGTTACCATTACGGGTATTCAGGTCGATCCTTAAGCTTTCTTCTAGTTTCTTAGGCGCGGGCGGCGGTTTTTAACTGCTGCCCGCGTTTGTTTTTGACGCGATTCAATCGTAAGCGCTCTGAAGAGCTGCTAACGCCGCTGGAAAAATGGCTGCACATCGTCATGGCCATAGCTGAGCACCAGAAGATAAATGCCGACGAAGAACTGCGCCGCCGCATGGAAGACCGCGAGCGCGAAGCATTCGATATGGCCGTCATCAAGGGCGCCGCTTTCAAGCAGGGCAAGCTCGAAGGCAAACTCGAGGGTAAAGCAGAAGGTTTTGCCGAAGGCATGGCAAAAATAATTTGCCGCTTGCATGCCAATGGCTTATCAATCGAAGATATTGCCAGAAATACCGGTCTTGAAGCCTGTGAGATCGAAAAAATACTGTCATTGGCAGTAAAATAACGACAGAACTCGATGACGGGCTCGAAAAATATCTGGCTACTGTCAGCCGCCTTGATAAAACTGGCCTTCTATTTGGCGCCGAGCATTAAAATTTCCTGGCTTTGCTGCGATTGAGAATAATTCTGTTGCATAAATTCGCGGGTTTGATTATCTTTTTGTGTTGATATAACACACATTAACAGGTAGTTCTAATTATGTCCGTAGAGGTAATTCAGCTTGCGCGCGGAGGAACACTGATCAAGACCCCTTCAGGGTCTCTGCAGGTTGGCGCCCCCCCCGAAACCATCAAGGACACCATGAAAATTCTTGGTGACGTGCCTGATACCTTTGTCATTCCGAACCGCATGTTTTCAGCGGAACGCGGCGTTTCTCTCGCCGATATCGAATTTCCTGCCTATTTCAACTTTTTCATCAAACGTCGGCCGATTCACGTCATTGGCCACCGACACCAGCTCGAAACCATCATGCGCGTCGTCAGAGAGGCCGTGCTTGGCCCCGATAACATCCAGTTGATGCGCGAATATCCCTATGGAATCAACCGCGACCTGATCCCGAACCTGCGCGCCGAGATGGAATACCTGCGCCCGCTGAGCCTCTCAGGGAAACGCAAAGCCGAGCTTTCTGACATGGCGATCGGCATTCCGTGGGGCCCCGAAAACCGGGTGCCTTTCGGTGACATGGCACTGGAACGCAACAAAGACTGCCTGCGCGTCGTCGACGGCAAGAAGGTCATGGCTGAGGTTTCTCTCGACGTCGCCTTCGGCAACGGAACCGAAAGACCCTCATCCGGAAGGCCTTTCGAACCGCCGCTTTTTGGCGTTACGGTTATCGGTTCCGGCTCAGGCTTTGACCCGGGCGAAATGACCAGCGGTTTCATCATCTGGGTCAATCGCCGCGGCATTCTCGTCGACCCGCCCGTCGATTCAACCCACTGGCTGCGCTCGATGGATATCAATCCGCGTTTGATCGACGACTGTATTCTTACCCACTGCCACGCTGACCACGATTCGGGCATTCTGCAGAAGCTTCTAGAAGAAAAGAAGATCAATCTGTATACCACCGAAACGATCATGGAAAGCTTCGTGCGCAAGTATCAATCGCTGACCGGCCTGAACTACAAGACTTTCATGAGTCTGTTCCATTTCCATCCGATCAGCCTGCAGGTGCCGATACGCATCAACGGCGGGGAATTCAGGTTTTTCTATACGCTGCACTCGATCCCGACCATCGGTTTCGAAGTCTATTACCAGGGCAAGAGCTTCGTTAACTCTTCTGACTCGCTATACGACCCGGAAACCTTCAAAAAACTCTACGAACGCGGCGATGTCAACCGTTACCGCATGATCGAGCTGACCAATTTTCCGTGGCATCATTCCGTAATTTTCCATGAGGCCGGCATTCCGCCGCTGCATACGCCGATGCAGAACCTTGTCGACATGCCCGATGCCGTTAAAAAACGCATTCATCTGATGCATGTCGCGCAGAAGTCTATCCCGGAAGGCTCGGGGCTTAAAAAGGCTCCGGACGGCCGCGAAGAATCGATTATTATTCCCGTCAACGCTCCGGCCAGCAATGAAGCTCTCGAATATCTCGACGTGCTCAATCATATCGACCTGTTCTCAGGCCTGCCGATCGAGAAGGCGCGCGAGTTTCTTACGCTCGTCAAGGTCGAAAACTACAAACAGGGCGACTTGATTATTCGCAAAAATTCTGTTGGCGACCGCTTTTTCATGATCGTGAACGGTCGTGCCCGCGTTGAGCGCGATGGCGCCGTAATAAAAGCCTATTCAAACAACGATTATATCGGTGAAACCTCGATGATTCTCAATGCCCCGCGCAACGCCGATGTCATCGCCGAAACCGACATGAAGGTTCTTGTCATGGATAAATACGACTTTCTCTATTTTATCCGTGGCAGCGAAATTGCACGGCAGATGAAGATTATCGCCCAGAACCGCGAATTCGATACCTGGAGCCTGTTCGACGCATCGCAGCTTTTCAGGTCGCTTTCGCCGACGCAGAGAACCCAGCTGCAGGGAATCATGGGGCGCATGAAGCTTGCCCGCGGCGAAACCCTTGCTGGCCAGGGCACGACGCGTGAAAGCTTTTATATCGTCGATTCGGGTGTGGTTAATGTTGAGCGTGCCCATAAAGCCGTGCTGCGCGCTGGCCGGGGCAGCTTTCTTGCCAAAATTTATGCGACACCGCGCCGTGGCATTCACCGCTTTTCGCTTGTCGCCGCCGAAGATTCGATTCTTTATTCCATCGATGTCATGGAATTTTACCGCTTTCTCGAAAAGAACCCCGGAGTATTCCTGTCTCTGAGGGAAGCCCGCATTCGCGACAACATTCAAAAGCCAGACTCCGAAGGGAAAAAAGATGATCGATAAATTCCAGGCCAGTATGCTGGGTTACGCGGTTGGCGATGCCCTTGCCGCGCCGATTGAAGATGTTTATCGCTCGGCGGAAGAAGGCGAAGAGCCTATTACCTTCTATGTAAAGGCTTTTCCGTCGCACCCGGTCAGCCATCTCAAGCCTGGACAATACTCGGACGAAACGCAGATAATGCTGCTTTTCGCCCGCAGTTTGGTCGAAAAGGGTGGTTTCTCGGTTGACGATCTCATTCATAAGCTTGTCGACTGGTTTCATGGTCAGAAAAAGCGCTCAGAATGGCGCTTTCCTGGTAATACTCTGGTTAAATCGTGCCGAAAACTTGCGGCCGGCGTGCCCTGGAGCCAGGCCGGGCATTTGTCCGCAGGCATCAACGCGGTTTGCCGCACTCTGCCATATTCTCTTGCCTATTTCAGAACTTTGCCGCTGCTGAAGAACGCCATAGATAAGTCATGCCGCCTGACGCATACCGATCAGAAGGTTGTCGGCACCTCATTTGCCTTCTCTTCAATAATTGCGCTCGGTCTCGAAGGTAGCGAATTCTCGCCCGATTTCATCATGAACCGGGCGATCGAAAAGTCGCAGCCGTTCGCCACCGAAATGGTGAAAAAAATGAAGGCGGTTAAAGACTCGCTCAAGCTCGACAGCCGTGCTGCGATTGAAAATATTGGCAATAGCGGCTATTGCCTGGATTCTTTTGCGGCCGCCCTTTACTGGTTTTTAAAGTCTGAAGGGCGCTTTGACGAAATGATCATCGGTGCAGCAAATTCAGGCGGTGACGCTGACGCTATTGCAGCTATGGCCGGGGCTCTTTTCGGGGCCTGGTTCGGTCTCGGTGCCATTCCCGAAAAATGGCTCGGGCCGCTCGAAGACTTTCAGGCCATCAGGCAGCTCGGCTGCGACCTTTATCGTATGGCTGTTCCGCAGAATTGACCGCAGTCTGACTGCTTTGCCTGCGTAGATAAGGACAGCCCGGTGTTATACTTGAATGAATGATTTTCCCGTCTTCACGCAGAGCCTGCGCCCGCTAAAGCGTGTGGCGGGAATCTTAGGAGGCGGCGATGAACGGAAAAATTTCAGAAAAACAATCTGGTTTGACTCATCAGGACAGCGAAGGCCGTGTGAAAATGGTCGACGTCAGCCGTAAAGAGCCGACCATGCGCGTAGCAACCGCTTTTTCTTCGCTTTTTGCCGGTGAAAAGGCTCTGGCGCTTCTCAACAGCGGCGAGCTTGCCAAGGGTGATGCCTGGGCAGCATCGCGGGTGGCGGCGATCATGGCTGCCAAAAAGACTTCTGAATTCATTCCGCTGACTCACCCGGTTCGACTCGACTCGGTGCGCGTCGACATGTTTCCGCTCGGGAAAGACAGAGTAGGCTGCTTTGCCACTGCTATTGCCTTTGACCGAACCGGCGTCGAAATGGAAGCGATGGTTGCGGCCACCACCGCCATGCTCAATATGTATGACATGGTTAAAGGTGTCGACAAGGCCGCCCGCATCGAGCAGACACGGCTGATCAGCAAAACCGGCGGCAAGAGCGGTGAATGGCTTGCTGAAGGCGCGGCGATTGGTAAAATTGAAAAACTTGCCACCAGCAAAGGCAAGGGGACCCCGAAAGACCCGTGCGATGAGGCGGTTCTGAAAGTCAACTTCGGCCTCGAAAGCGATGCGCATGGCGGCGACTGGCATCGGCAGGTTTCCATGCTCGGGGTCGAGAGTATTGAAAAAATGCGCAAGCAGGGCCTGAGCGTCGATTTCGGTTCGTTTGCCGAGAATATCGCGACTTCAGGGGTTTGTCTTTATGAACTGCCGGTCGGCAGCCTGGTCTGGTGCGAAAACGGCGTGGTGATGCAGGTCACCCAGATTGGCAAAGAATGTCACACGAAATGCGCCGTTTATTACAAGGCTGGCGATTGTGTAATGCCGCGCGAGGGCATTTTTACCATCGTTCTCGCAGGTGGCCCGGTCAGATCAGGCGAAAAGTTCATCGCACTGAAGCTCTGACATGACCGAACCGGCAAAAAAAAAGTGGGTGCTGGCGCTTGATCCCGGCTCTGATAAGGTCGGTTACGCTGTCGTATACCACGATCTCAGTCACGGCGAAATGGGAATCGCCTATCTGTCAGAAATGCAGCGGATTTTTCGCCGCTTTTGCTCCGCCGATGCTGGTGATCTGCCGCAGGCCGTAGTCATGGGAAACGGCACCGCTGCCGCTGTGCTCTGCCGGCTTTATAACGATCTGCAGCTTGATATCCCGGTCAGGTTTGCCGAAGAACGCAATACCACCTATAAGGCCCGCGGCCGCTATTTTGCCGAGAATCCGCCCACCGGAATCTGGCGTCTGGTGCCGCTTGGCTTGCAGACACCGCCGCGCCCGGTCGATGATTACGCCGCCTGGCTGATCGGCGAGAAATATCTCAGCGAAAACAATCTGACCGAAAAAGGCTGAAGTCATTTTTGCCAGTTGGCAAAACCGGCAGAAATAATTAGGTTTAGTTATATACAGTATTTTTCGGGAGTTGCTATGGGTAGCAAGGTTGGTTCTCTGATCCTGGCACTGCTGATTTCTTCGGCCTTTATGACCGGCTGCTTTTGGGGCAAGGGTGGCAGAGATTCTCTGGCTGCCTCTGCACCTGCAGTTGTAGCCGAGCCCCTTACCAGCGTTCGCTTCGAAATTGCACTGCCGGAGGAAAACAGCGCTTTACGTGCCGCGGTCGGCGATGTTCCGCAGGTGTTTTTCGAGCTGCGCCTGCTCGACCGTTCCAGCAGCAGTTACCCGGTTGTGACGCTGCGAAAACAGGCACAGGTTCTGGCCGGCGATGGTGGTTTTATTGCCAGCACCCGGTTCGAGAATGTGGCAGTGCTGCCGGCGATTGCCAGCATGAGCATCAACGGCGGCTACCTGGTGGGTACTGATAGTCAGCAGTATCGCATCTGGGTCGGTCGCAAAGACTTGGTGGCAGCGAGTGAGAATGTCATAACCCTGGTCGGAAAGGGCGACAAAAGCCTGGTCGACGTGGCAGTGAATCTGCTCGATCGTCTGATCGCAGCCCCCGCCAATGTTGCCAAACTGGCTCTGCCAATTTTTGAAAAGGTCGATGGCATTGTTGCTGGCCTCAATCTCAATTCAGCCACCGTCTACGACGATGCCGATGCTGCATATAACGCCGCTTATGGGGTGATTACGGTGCCGGCAGATGCCGAATTCGCCCCGCCCGCCGATTATGCTTCACTCGCTTTTCCGGCAACTGGCAGCGCCCAGCTGGTGATGCCGGCGTTTACCGCCGCCTCTACTGCCTGGGTTATCCTTGTTAACCGCTCAAACACTAACATGACGCCGTCATGGTCTGTCACGAAGTCGATTGCCCCTTCACTGCGTTCTTCTTCCATGCATGTTTCGGAAGCTGCCGGGGCATCTGGCTCATTGACGCAGCAACAGCGCTTCGATCTTCTGCTGCGCCGAAGGTTTGTGCCATCGGCTTCAGTTGCGCCTTTGCGGCAGTCATTGCGCTCCGCTGTCAGCGTTGGCGCCAAAGAAACCTTTTATCATGTTACCAACCCCGAACCCGAAACATTCGGAACCATAAATGCTGAGTGCCGCAGGGTTTCTGTGCATGCGAACGGCCGCGCGACGTATTTTTTTCTAGATGATCTGGATACCGGCATGGCCAATATGAATATAATCATTGACCTGGTTCGCGACAAATGGGAAAGGTCTGACGGGATCTATGACAAGAACCGTCAGATTTTTGGAGTCGAGCCGGATGGTGTTTTTACTTCTTCTGACGTCAGTTCGGTCGATACAACCGCAAGCGCAACTTATATACTGATTTCACGCCAGATTTTCACGGCCGGGTATTTTTATCGAAAGGATCTTTTCCCGGAAACCAGCTCGAATCGCAAAAAGATAATTTTTCTTCAGCTTCCAGCTGACACTTCGTCTTTTAACTTGTATATGCAGGCGGTTAACATGCTTGCTTCGACGGCTGCGCATGAGTTGCAGCACATGATTCATTACTGGCATAAGCGTAATCTTACTTTTAAGCAATACAATGAGAATACCTGGCTTGACGAAGCTATGTCGGGATATGCCGAGCATATTAACGGTTTTTCAATAGCTGACCAGAACAACCAGTCGAAAGCCTCACAAGTGAAGCACTATCTTGGGTTGGTTCAGAGCATTAAAACTAATACCTGGTATTCAGACGGCGATTCAGATACGACTGCTTACGCCTATTATGGTAAAGCTTACCTTTTCGGCGTCTGGCTGGCGCAAAATTATGGAACTGGCGGGGTGGTAACTGGTCTCCTTAATAATGGTCAGTTCAGTGATACTGCAATCGACTATTTCAATGGCGGTGAAACTCCATCTCAGACCTATGCCAGGTTTCTTCTGGCGCTGCGGGTTAATGACAGCCTGGATGGTGGTTTCTATGGATTCAAAGGCTTGAATTTGAATCAGGAATATTTCTTTCGCTACGGTCTTGCTTCTGTAGTCCTTTCCGGACCGTTCAGTCAGACGGTTAATGTTTCGGCTGCCGGTGCTGCTGGTCAGCCTGTTATTTCGCCTTATGCCGCTGCTTATGTGAAGATAATCAATGGCAATGGCGGGAACGTAAGTTTCAACGCGACCCTGCCGACTGGAGTGTCGTTGTTTCATCTTCAGAAGTAGCTCGTGTCTGGCTATGCTCCGGCGGCCCCGAAAAAAATCTGCCTTGCTTAACCTTCAACAGGCGGGCACAAAAATCTCTGTCGAATTTTTTTTCGCAAGTCGCCAAAACGTGTGGGCAGAGATACTAACGAGGGCAGGACAAGCTTAAAGCAATGGATTCCGGGTCTGCGTCTGGAACGACGGAACCGGATTACGTCATTCCCGCGTTTATGCCCGGAACTGGTTAAGTGCGTGAAGCCTGTTCAATTGAAAATATAATATGTTTGCAGTGAGGGCATAGGGGAAGTGCTCTAAAAATCGGAAAATGGCATTCAAATGATAATTTAAATCAAATGTTTGATTAAGAGGTTTCTGAAAATACATGATATGCCGGCCGGGTTCAGTAATGCCTGGCCTATGGCAAAACTGCATCTATAGTTTTACCGCATAAAGACCATTTTGTCTGGAACGCTAAAAAATGAATAAATCGACAGACCTGAAGACAAGAATCTTACATATAACAGCTTAGATCCATGTCACCCGCATCTGCGCGTGCAGGCTTCGCAGTAGTGACGTGGAATTATTGATTTTATATGGCAATTTTGACAGACCATTAGTCCTTTGTCACACAAGAATTATATGGTTCTTCATCATCCCCGCGTTTATGCCCCAGAGGGTACAGGCGAAAACCTCATCGATAAGGTCTTAGATCAACGCTTTCCCCCTCCGGGGACAAGCGCAGGGATGACGTAGAGGTCGCTGATTTTGCATGTTCAATGTTGACAAGCCACTGGTTTTTTACAGAGGCCGCTTTTTCCAGTGCGATTGCGGGTGTCGGAATATGGTTCAGATACGTGACAAAGCCCCTTTATGGACCCGGTCCGGGATGTGTGAAACACCTCTTTTCAGACGAGGATAGCTGAATGCATTTGTCATGCAAGCGGATTCATCTTGTTGCATGGCTTAACAGCAGAGGTTATACTGAAAAAAACTGTGTACGGTGTTTTAATTGATGAAAAAAGCTCTGCTGGTTGTCTGTCTCATACTGACAGGGATGCTTTCCGGCTGTTTTAGTGGCTCTGGCCGTGGATCCGGTATGTTGCCTGAAAATCCGGGTGAGAATGCCTCAAAATTGCCGCCTTCGCTGACCGCCGAAGTAAGTATCAGGCTTAAATTGCCTGATGAGGCACTGCGTGCCGCTTTTAGGGCGCAGACATCTGCCGGCGCAGTTTTTTCGCTCAAGCTTATCAACCGGGGTAATCTGAGTAACCCGATCACCCTGATGCGCAAAACCGCTGCTATCAGCGGGGGTACAACCGCCCCGGACGGCACGGCGACTGTGACTTTTTCATCGGTGCCGGCGGTGCCGGTTATTGTGACTCTTGAGCTGGAAGGGGCCGGCATCGTTGTCGGCGCGACGAAATATCAGGTTTTTCATGGCGGCGCTGACCTTTTGCCTGGCCAGAACAACGTGGTTACTATCGTTGCCAGCGGCTCGCTGCAGCAGGAAGATGTTGTCGCGAGGGCAGCAATGCTCGCCATTGCCGATTTTTCAACGATGAATGTCATTTCTTCGGCTATTTTTGCCAACCTTAACGAGATATATTCATCAACCGGCGCCGACGATAAATTATCTGCTGAGAAAATTTTCACAAACTATAAAGGTAAAATTATCGGGGCGAAATTTATTGCCCTTACCGGCGGGGCAGTTCACAGTATCGGTCTACGCGACGACGGCACGCTGGTCGGGTTTGGCAACAATGCTGCCGGGCAACTTGCCATGCCTGGTCTTGCCGAAGCCTGGTATCTGAAATTTTCACCTTTTACCAGAAGAGTCAGTGTCGTCGCTGCCCGCGATGATTATTCGCTGCTGCTCTGCGAAGATGGCCGCGTTTATGCCTGTGGCGCGAATGACTCCCTTCGACTTGGCAGTAATATAGGTGATGAGACTGCTTACCCGGTGCAAGTGCCTGGTTTGAACAATATTGTCGCAATCTCGGCTGGAAACCAGCATTCGCTGGCAATTGCCGGTGCAGGGCAACTATATGTGTGGGGCGCAAATGCCAGTGGACAACTCGGTCTTGGAAGTGTTTCGGAGGCTGGTATTGCGCCGACGTTAGTTTCAGGCATTAGTGGAGTAACAGCTGTTGCGGCCGGTAACAATTACAGTCTGATCGTTACAAACGGTGATGTTTTTGCCGCCGGGGATAATTCGATGTATCAGCTCACTGAATCAACTGTTGACGGTTCAGGTAACCCCGTTTTGAACAGCCCAGCTTTTGTTCAGATAAATCTGCCGGTCAAGGCTGTTGCAGTTGCTGCAGGCAGTGGGCATTGCCTTGTTCTTGGCGTCGATGGGTATGTTTATTCGTGGGGCTTTAATGACCGTGGGCAGGCAGGACTTGGCACTTCGACTCCATTCATTTCTTCACCTCAGAAAATTGCAGCTCCCGGCAGCGTTCAGAAAATTTTTGCCGGCGCCAACCACAGCCTGATGGTTACAACCGCCGGTGAATTGTATGTTTTTGGTGACAACAGTCTGGGCCAGCTTGGGCGCCCTTTGACCACAAAAATTGTTCTGACACCGCTCAAAAATCCCTCTTTTAGTGGTGTTTCCTCGGCGGGTTGCAGCGAAAACAATTCTTATGTTATTTCGACGACTGGCAATTATGCCTTCGGTGATAACTCCGCCGGGCAGGTTGGAAATGGCTCGGCAAATACCGATGACCCTCTGGGAGTTGCAACTCCGGTGCTGTTGAGCATTGCCAGCCCATGGAATTGATAGACTTATGCTGACAACAGGTTCACTTTCACAGATGGGTTCAAGAAGCAGGCAATTTGTGTGTCATCCCTGCGAAGGCAGGGATCTAAAACTTATAGATGAGATTCCCGCCACCCGCTTCCGCGAGTGCAGGCTTCGCGGGAATGACGAAGAAACATGTAATTTTTATGTGACAGGGACCGGTCATGAATAACAAAGCAAAAGCGATTCTTATTCTCACCACCTTAACCTCCGCAATGGCGGTTTATTACGGTTTTTTCGGTATCGACAAGGTTAGAATGGAGCAGTATTACAACAGTTATACCTGGTATTTTCTCGCATTTGCACTTTTTCTCTGGGTGCAGCGGTGTTTCAGTCTGCTGCCAGTGCCTGCCGAGATCAGGCAACGCCTCAACAGGCATCTGTGGCCGGGTTTGCTTGCGGCCGGGCTGAGTGTTGCGGCGATGTTTGCATCACCACCCGATTTTCGTATTCTTGCCGACGAGACCAATCTGCTCAGCATGGCGATGGCGATGTATGACGACCACGCATGTACCAATCCGACCCAGATGGTCAGCTACTATCATGGCATGCGCCGTGTCATCAGCCAGGTTACCGACATGCGGCCTGGGCTTTTTCCGTTCGCAGTCAGCGCTTTGCATTCTCTAACCGGTTATCGGCCAGAAAACGCTTTTGCAGTCAACGCCATGGCCGGCTTTGCCTGCCTTTTTCTTGTGTATTATCTGATTCAGCTGTTCTGGGGCCGGTTCTGGGGAACAGTTGCGATGCTGATGCTTGGCGCTTTTCCGGTTTTTGTTCTCTATATGACCTCTGCCGGCTTTGAGGTTTTCAATCTGGTTTTCGTTCTGATCTTTCTGCTGCTGCTCAATCGATTTATCAGAGATGCGACGGTTGCCAATGCTGAGGCTTTGCTTCTGCTTCTGCCACTTCTGGCTCAGACACGTTATGAGTCGGCGCTTGCGCTTTTCTGCGCGGTTCCGGTCGTTCTCAGGCGCTTACCTGGCAGCGAATATTGTAATTTCAGCCTGAGACTGGTCATTCTGCCGCTGCTTTTTCTGCCGGTCGCCTGGCTGCGGGTGGTGACTTTCAGTCAGCAGGCATTTCAGGTCAGCAGTATCGATCAGGCTTTTGGTTTCGATCTTTTTGTTAAAAACATCGGGCGGGCGTTGCCCTTTTTCAGTGGTGGCGAGAGGGCCTATGGCATGGTGCCGATAATATTTTTTCTGGCGGTTGCTGGCCTTGTCTGGGTTTTCTTCGACTGGCAGGCGCGTCACCGCGAAGCGGCGAAAGAGCAGCAGACGGCGCAGGCATACAGGGCTGACCGCCTTTTCCTGCTGGCTGGAGCATGGCTGTTCACACTGCATGCAGCGGCGCGTTTCGCCTACTACTGGGGCGACATGACTCTGCAATACACGTCACGTCTGGGCATCGTCTTTTTACCGGCGGTGGTTTTTCTTGCGGTTTACCTGCTGCGGCGTCTGACGGTTATGTTCGCCTGGAACCGCGGTTGGGCAGCAATCATGGCAGTGCTGGTTCTGTTGCATGGCTGGCCGGCGGCGGGTCAGAATCTGGCTGTCAGAGATATTCTTTTTTATCGTGAATTCAAGACGGTGCGCGAGTTTTTAGAGCGCAATTTCCCTGATCGAAAAGACTATATAGTGGTTACCGAGCAGTCGAATGCCATGACGCCGTTGCGTTACAATACTTTTACTATCGGGCATCTGAATGCCTGCGCCGATCAGATTAAGCAGGATCTGAAAAACCGCACCTGGCGCTATCTGATCGTGGTTCAGAAGATTGAAAACGACACGGGCAGATGTGTCGACAACTCTGAGGTTAACCCGGGCTTTGTTCTCGAAACCCTCTATGAGTCTCAACTTTCGATCAACCGTAAGCTGCGCATCTCAAAACACATACCAGAATAAAGAGAGTAACATGCAAAGAAAAATTGCTGTACTGGTGATCACTTCGATACTTGCTCTGCTTGCCGGGTTTGTGCCCGAAATTGCAACGACAGAATTCTTTTATCAAAATCTTTCATGGTTTTTTATGCTGGTAATTGCCCTGTCTGCGGTTGCCTCATTTTGGGGTCTGGCGCGGCAGATCAACTGGTCTGAAGGGCTGGCTCGGCACAAACCCGTGCTTTTGGGTTCTCTGCTGCTGGTTGGCTGTGCAGCTCTGCTCAGTCCACCAGATTTCAGAGTTCTTGCCGATGAAACGAACCTTCTCGGTGTTTCTTTCGAGATGCACCGGGGCATGAAAACCCGCCTGCCACTCGAAGGCCTTTATTATTACCACGGCATGTTTGAAGGCCTGACCTATAAAACTGAGATGCGGCCGCCGGGTTACCCCTTTCTGCTGTCGCTGCTGCACGGAATCACCGGCTATCGGCCTGACAATGCTCTGGCTCTGAATCTTGGTCTGGCCTGGCTGTCGCTCGTTCTGATGTATTTTCTGGTTGCCGGGTCTGCAGGCAAAAGATGGGGCTGTGCAGCGATGCTGCTTCTGGCCGCTTTCCCGGCATTCGTGCAGTCAGCCTGTTCGGCCGGGTTTGAAATATACAATCTGTTTTTGGTTCTGTTACTGCTGCTTATGACCGCAAAAATGATCGAAGGCCGTATCGGAAGTGCGCCGATAATCTCTGTGCTTCTGCTTCTGGCTTTTTCGCGCTATGAATCTATCGTTGGTTTTATCTGTTTTGTACCTTTGATTCTTTTTCTCCAAAGTTCTGCCGCCGCCGGGCAGAGCAGCACAGACGGTTCAGGCAGTTCAGAACCCGTCCGGCATTTGTTTATGTGGGCGTTTCCGCTTCTGCTGGTTCCGGCATTCTGGCTGCGCCGGCTGACTTTCAACACCGGCAGTTTTCAGGTGCAAAATCTTGACGATGCTTTTGCCGCTGCGAATTTTTTGCCGAATGTGGCAGGCTGGCTCAAATACTTCACCATACCCGAATTTTCCGGCTTCGTCGGGCCGATAGTTTTTGCTGTGGCTGTTATCGGACTTTTGCTGAGGTTGAAAGAGCTTTGTTCGGGTGTGAGCAATGCCCGAATGAAGATTTTCGAAATCAGCACCGGCGTATTTTTTCTTCTGCATCTGCTGATCAGGTTATTTTATACTCAGGGTAACCCGATGAATCCTTATACTGCGCGCCTTGTCGTCGTCGTGCTGCCATGTCTGATTTTTCTTGCCATCGCAGCGGCGTTTCGCATCGCGAATCTGCAAAAACGATCTGCAGATGCTGCTGCCAGCTCATCGGCCGTAATGATTGTTTTTGCCGGTCTGCTGTTGATCGCGAGCTGGCCGGCTGCTTCGGGCAGTCGCGGCACCAATAATCTCTCTCTCTACCGCGAATTCAAATGGGTGAGACAGCAACTGGCCCGACTGAATATCAGCGAAGAAAGCATTCTTGTCTGTCCCCGCCCACCGATGTATATTCCGCTTGGTTACAGCGCTATTGGCTCAGCATATCTGAAGGCCAATGCCGCAAAAATCATGAAAATGCTTGAAATATGTGCCTATAACCGCCTTATTTTTGTTGAGGCGATTGATTACAAAGCTGCCAGATCGAATATGTCAGCGCTGCCGGCCGAAATGTCAGGCCTGAAGGCAGAGGTGCTCTTCGAAACACAGATGACCGGCAGCGAAAAACTTAAAATCACCTCTTTTACCCGCTGACCCGGTGCCTGGTCAAATTTGAATCTGCTGTTCTACCGGTCATTCTAAGTTCTTGAGCTAAAATGTTACAGACCACTGACTTTTTGCCATGTTTAAAAGATTTTTTATCTGTGTCTATCTGGTGTGCCTGGTTATTTTGATTACCTGCCCGGTGTTCATCTGCGACCAGAAAAACTGTTGCTTTGCCTGAAAAATGGTGATATACTGCGGGGTACGTCCCTGCTTCTGTCTTTAATGTGACAGAGGCTGAAACTTATCCGAAGGGAGGTTTTCATCAGTGAAACCTTACGAAACTTTGTTCTTCACCGAACCCGGCATTGAAACCGAAGCCCTTGATGTTCTCATCGGCAAAGTAGAAAATGCAATCACCAAAAACGGTGGCCAGATCGAAAAGATCGACAAATGGGGCAGACGCCCCCTTGCTTACCCCGTGGAAAAACACATTGAAGGCAGCTACGTTCTCGTGAATTTCCAGGCTACAGGCGAAGCCCTCAAAGAACTCGAAAGAACTTATCTGATCAATCAGACAATTCTTCGCTTCATGACCACCGTTCGCGGTCAGTAAGCCGGGTTTAGCATGGCTGGCAATCTCAATAAAGTCTTTTTGCTCGGTAATCTCACCAGAGACCCCGAATTACGGCACACTGCCCAGGGCACTTCGGTCGCCAATTTCAGCATTGCCGTAAATCGCACCTACAAGGGCAACGACGGCGATTTTAAAAAAGAAACAAGCTATTTTAATATCATCGTCTGGGGCAAAACTGGCGAAAACTGCGCAAAATTTCTTACCAAGGGCCGCCCGGTTCTCGTTGAAGGCAGGTTGCAGAACCGCAGCTACGAGACCCAGGAAGGTCAAAAACGCACCGTAACAGAAATCGTTGCCGATAACGTTCAGTTTCTCGGTGGCGGCCGCGGCGAAGCCGCTGAAGAAGGTGGCAATGACCCCGGCTTCAGCGCTGATTTCAGTGGCCCCATGGGCGGCGACGATGACGCAGTTCCGTTCTGAGAACGGGCTATAATTCTTTAACCAGCATTCCAACGGAGGAAAAAAATGGCTGAATTTAAAAGACACAGACACAGAAAAGTCTGTCATTTCTGCAAAGACAAAGTATCTTTCATCGATTATAAAGATATCTCCCGCCTGAGAAGATATATCAACGATCGCGGCAAAATCACCAGCCGCAGATCAACCGGCACCTGCACTGCGCACCAGAAGCATCTTACCACTGCTATCAAACGTGCCCGCAACATGGCTCTGCTGCCGTTCGCCAACGTCTGATTCGATTATTGAAGAATACCGCAAATGAGTAATCCGACCGCCATAAGAACTCTGGGCCTGGCTGTCATGGTGATCATCACTATGGCAGGCTTCGTTGCCGCCACCCAGATGCCTCTTATCGGTGCGCTGGTGCTCTCGGTTGCCGCTCTGCCGGCATTTCTGGTAATTCTGGCCTGGGGAGGCCTGTGGTTTCTGCTCTATTCAGCATTGACCATGACCCTCACCAGTCTGGTCGCGACGCCTTCGGCTGCCATAATGCTCATGCCGCTCATTCTTATGCCTGCGGCATTTCTCTATGGTGCGGTCAAGGTCGGTCTTGCGCCGTTGCGGGCAATGTGCCTGGCTTTATTGTCAGCTACGCTGTTCTCAACCGGAATGTGGGCCGTCACCAACCAGGTCAGCAGTTCTGATGGCCTGCTGCCGGTGCGCGAACAGTTCGCCAACCAGATTGCGGTAGTTGAAAAACAGCTCGATAAAATTCAGGAAAAAGGCCAGGAATCACAGGAATCAGTAGAACTGATTCGCGAGAATATCCGTGAAGTCTTTGACTACACAGTGCTTCTGATTCCGGCGACTTTCCTGTTTGTCTGGCATCTGCTGACTCTCGGCATTTTCTATGCCGGGGCGGTGCGCCTTGCCCCCAGGTTCGGTTTTCAGATCGCCACTGTGCCGCCTTTCACCGATTGGCGCTTTGACTGGCATCTGATCTGGCTTTTTCTTGGTGGCTGGCTGCTTTTCTATGTCGTCGGTGCTGATGAAACAATGCCGATGCATGGTTTTGCCCGCACTGTCGGGGCTAACTGCCTCGCGGTTAGCAGCATAATGTATTACATTGCCGGGTTGTCGCTGATTTTCTTCATGTTCGAAAAATATAAGCTGGGCCCGTTCGCAAGAGTTGGCCTGTCGTGCATGGCTCTGGTTTTCACTCAGGCTGTCGTCTGGTTCGGCATCATCGATGTCTGGGCCGACTTCAGAACCCCGAAACCAGCGCTTTTCCAGGCGTCAGATGATTCTGACGACGATTTTTAATTGATAATACCCCAGGAGGAAGATAATGGAAGTTCTGATGATCAATACCGTTCCCCGGGTTGGCAGAAAAGGCGAAATCAAAAAGGTCGCTGAAGGCTTCGCCCGCAACTACCTGTTCCCGAGAAACTATGCTATTCCCGCTACTGAAGGTGCCAGAAACCACCTGAACCTCATGAAAAACTCATGGGAAAAACAGGCTGCCCGCGAAAAGCAGGCATTTGTCGATATGGCCGGCAAAATCGAAGGCCTGGTTCTCAAACTCACCCGCAAAGCCGGCGACAAGGGCCGCCTTTTCGGCTCGGTTACCAGCACCGAACTTGCTGAAGAAATCAACAAACTGGCCGGCGTCAACATTGACAAGAAGCTGGTTGTTGCCGATCACATCAAGGAAACCGGCGAACATTCAGTAACTATCCGCTTTACCGGCGACGTGAAAGCCCACCTCAAAGTGGTCATCTCTGCCGAAGAAAAGCAGGACTAATTCTCTGAACTGAGAGGTAGTGAGCGGCCTGGCGCCGTTCACTACCTTTTCTGTCTTCGGAATATATTTTTTTCAACGATCTTTCCGGTAGCCCGGTCATTGACCAGAGCATTTTTCGCCCTGGTTGCGACATATTTTGTCACTTGCGGGAAAGTATAATTTTCTGGTATTTACCAGACCACCGGAAAACCTCAGGGAGGGTTAACATGTCAGACGTTTTTCACAAGGTTCCGCCACACAGTCTTGAAGCAGAACAGAGCCTTATCGGCTCGATGATGTTAAGTGAAGACGCCGTTGTTGCCGCTCTCGAAATCGTTGAGGCCGCTGACTTCTATCAGACCAGCCATCGCCACATTTTTCAGGCGCTCGTCGACCTTTTCAACGCCCAGCGCCCCTGTGACCTGATTACCCTGCAGGAAGAACTACGCAGCAAGGAACGCCTCGCCGAAATCGGCGGCGTCAGCTATCTTTCGCAGCTGCTCAATGTTGTACCAACGGCGCGCAATGCCGAGCACTATGCCCGCATCGTCAAAGAAAAGTCGATGCTGCGAAGCCTTATTTCTGTGTCTGGCGAAATCTCGACCAGCGCCTACGACCCTCAGGCCCAGGCTGAACAGCTGCTTGATTCCGCCGAGCAGAAGGTTCTGCAGCTCAGCCAGTTCAAGGTTACCCGGCCATACATGCGGGTTAAAGATCTTGTAAAGCCAACCTTCAGCTATCTCGAAAGCCTGTATGAGAATAAGCAAGCGGTAACCGGTGTTCCCAGCGGTTTTACCGACCTTGATGAATATACCGCCGGCTTTCAAAAGTCTGACCTGATCATTCTCGCTGCCCGTCCGTCGATGGGTAAAACCGCATTCTGTCTTAATATCGCTCAGTATGCCGCTTACCATTCCCGAACTCCGGTCATGTTCTTTTCTCTCGAAATGAACCATCAGCAGCTGGTTACACGCCTTTTGTGCTCTGAGGCCAGAATTGACGGTTCGAAAGTGCGGCGCGGCTATCTTGGCGATGAAGACTGGATGAAGCTCTCGCTTGCTGCCGGTGTTCTCGAAGATACTCCGATTCTCATCGACGACATGCCGAACGCCAGCCTGCTCGAAATTCGCAGCAAAGCCCGCCGCGCCTTCACCCAGGAAAAAATCGGCATGATCATCATCGACTATCTACAGCTGATCTCATGGTCGGGCAGCGAAAAGCCCGAGAGCCGCCAGCAGGAAGTATCAGCCATTTCCCGCAGCCTCAAGGGGCTGGCACGCGAGCTTGAAGTTCCGGTCATCTGCCTGTCGCAGCTTTCACGCGCGGTTGAGTCGCGTACCGACCGCCGCCCGATGCTTTCTGATCTGCGCGAATCGGGCGCCATCGAGCAGGATGCCGACGTAGTCATGTTTCTTTACCGCGACTGGTATTACAATAAAAAAGAAGAGAGCAAGGGCAAGGGCGAGGTCATTATCGCCAAGCAGCGCAATGGCCCGGTTGGCGCGGTTCAGCTGGCCTTCAACGAGAACTTCGCCCGCTTCGAAAATCTCGAAATGATTCACACTGAATACTGATGCTTAATTCACTGATTGCCCTCGACCAGCGCCTGTTCATGTTTCTGAACGGCGAGCTCACCAATGGCTTTCTTGACTGGTTCATGCCATTCATCACCGATGCCAAAACCTGGCTGCCATTCGTTCTGTTAGCCTGGTTTCTCATGATCTGCCGCGGGGGAAAACGCCTGCGGGTGCTGGCACTGGCGCTGCTTCTGTCGGTGGGTGGCACTGACCTTTTCTGCGCCCGCGTTGTTAAAAAGGCAGTCGGAAGAACCCGCCCATGCTCGATCGAACAGACCGACAGCTTTCGTTGCCGACTGTTGTTGCCGGTCAAAACCAGCAAGTCGTTTCCTTCGAATCACTCAGCCAACACGGCCGCATTCGCCGTCGTCACTCTGATGATATGTGGTTTTAAAGCCGGGCTTCCTATGCTGCTACTGGCATTTCTTATAGGCTATTCGAGAATATACGTCGGCGTGCATTTTCCTCTCGACGTCGTTGCCGGCTGGCTGTTTGGCGCCCTGATCGCCTGGCTGATCACCCGGCTGATTCTCGCCCGGGCTGACCTGCAGGAGTGTGTATCTCAGACTGAAACACCTTCGACCGTAAAAGCAGCTGCAGATAAGACCAGCTGAAAAGGTAACTCTCAGCAAAACTGCAGCTTCGAATTTCGCCGATTCAATGCTAAAATAGAGAGTGAAGGCATTTTAACAACCCGGAGGCCAGTCAGTGCGCAAGGCAATTTTCATGATTTATCTGGTGTGCCTGCTGGTTTTTGTTCCAGCGGCGCGTGCCTGCGACGTCAATCTCTTCTCGATCATTGCCGGCACCAGCAAAAGTGATGCTTTCAGCGAAAGCATAACCGGCCTTGCCCAGGCCATCAGAAACCTGGGCGAAAATTATACCGATGAAAAAAAGGCTGAAAAATATCTGTTTGAACTGATGTCGCGCTGGGTTGATTTCTCGAGCGCCTTCAACCAGTTTCCGCCCGAATGGGGAAAGCTTGACCCGGCCTGGGGCAGCAAGTTCAGCGATCTTGGCCGCACTATCGGCGAAATTCGCCGCCAGCTCGATGTCGACCCGGTGCGTGCTCATGATGAAATGCTGCGTTTTTCACGCCGTCTGTCGTTTCTCTACGAAAATATGCCGAAAACCGACAGAGCCAGGGTGCTTCTCGATTTTACCCGCAGCTTCGATGGTCTCTGGAGCGCACTTTTTGACCAGAATCACGACCTGCTGAAAGAAAACGCCCAGCTGCTTATCAACAGTTGTAATGCACTTCAGGCCCTGGTCGATGAAAACGAAAAATTTCTCGCTGCCAACATGGCTGCCTGGGCTGAGCAGATAAGGGTGTTGTCGACCCAGATCAATGTTTTTAAGGCAGCAACCCTGCGTATGACTCTGACTGCAGCAGAGGCTGAGTTCGTCAACCTCAACGAAAAAATTTCGGCCTCAATGCCACACTCTGACCTGAAAAAATGAAAATTTTCAAAATCATCAATGCCCTTACTCTCGGCGGTGCGCAGTTTGTGGCGCTTGATCTGGCGCGCCGGGCAAGAGAAGACGGGCACGAAGTCGAGATCGCCTGCTTTCGTGATGGTCCTCTTGGCGAAGTCCTGCGTAACGAAGGCTTCAAGGTACATCTGCTTGGCGAGAAGATGCTCGACCTGCCGGCCTTTGTTCGCATTTTGCTGCTGCTGCGTGCTTTCAAACCGGATATCGTGCATTCACACCTGTTCAGGGCCAGCTTCTGGGCCCGTATTGCCTGCACATTTTTCAGGTCAGC
The DNA here is from genome assembly GCA_024710355.1 of Candidatus Rifleibacteriota bacterium. Lineage (GTDB taxonomy): Bacteria > Muiribacteriota > Ozemobacteria > Ozemobacterales > Ozemobacteraceae > Rifleibacterium. Next base: position 43,294 of record JANJUX010000041.1, on the reverse strand, counting down.
CAGGCTTGTAACTTCGGTACATGGCTACGAAACAAAGACTTTTCATCATGTTGAAAAGCTCATGAGCCGTCTGTCCGACTATATTATCTTTCCGAGCCGTTTTTTGCGCGACTGGTATCGCAGCAATATCCGACAGCTGCGTTCTGACGAATGCAGCGTTATTTACCCAGGTGTTAATATCAGGGCTGCTGGTGTCACCGCTGCCGCCGCCGGGCCGGTAAGAATCGGCACTCTTTCCCGTCTGCACCCGGTAAAAGGTATCGATCGGCTGATTGAGGCCGGCGCTGAACTGAAAAAGCGTTCTGTGCCATTTTCACTTATAATCGGCGGCGAGGGTCGGCATCGGGCCGAACTTGAGGCGCTGGCGGCAAAACTTGGCATCAGCGATCAGTGCTTCTTTGCCGGACAGGTCAGCGATCAGCGCGCTTTTCTCGATGGCCTGGACATTTTCGTCGCCCCTTCCCGCCAGGAAGCTTTTGGCATTCACGTCTGCGAAGCCATGGAAAGAGCCCTGCCGATTGTCGGCGCCAGGGTGGGTGGCATTCCCGAGCTTGTCGAGCATGACCAGACTGGTCTGTTGTTCGCTCCGGAGCGTCAGAGCGAGCTTGCCGACTGCCTTGAAAAGCTTGCCGGTATGCCTGACTTTCGAAAGTCGGCCGGTGAAAAGGGGCGGCGTCGGGTCGAATCATCGTTTAACCGCCAGACCGGCATCGAAAAACATCTGGAGATTTTTTCGCGGTTGCTCAAACAGCGGCCGTATGTGCACTTCGCGGTTTCATCCGGAGAACTTGGCGGTGGCGAACGCCTGGCCCTTGGCCTGATGAAGAGCCTCAAAGAGAGAGGCTGGCGCGTTTCGGCGACCTGCTCGGGTGCGCCACTCAGCGATGTGCTGGAATCGGCCGGTATCGAATATTCGATCGCCAAAATGTCAGCAGGCGGCTTTTTCTTTATGGCCCGACTGTTGCACGATCTCAAAGCGCTGCGCCCGCACATCGTCAGTTCGCATCTCAACCGCGCCAGTCTGATTGCCGGTATACTTGGCCGACTGACCGGGATGCCGGTTGTTTCACATGTACATGGTCTGAATCAGAAAATTTATTACCAATACAGCAGCAGGCAGGTTGCCGTTTCACAGGCGGTTTGCGATCATCTGCTCGACCAGGGGGCCAGCCCGCGTCATCTCTGTGTAATTAAAAATGCCATTGCCGGTCCTGTCCTGTCGCCACGGCTGTCACCTCAAAAAGGGCTTCAGGTGGCGATTACCGCCAAACTTCATGCTAACAAGGGGCACAGCTGGGCTCTCGAAGCTATTGCCGGCCAGGCTGATCACTGTGGTATCGAAAGAATTCACATTTTTGGCGACGGCCCTGAACGCGAAAATCTTGAGAAGCTCTGCCGCAGCCTGAATTTAACCGGGCTGGTCACTTTTTACGGTTTTGTGCCGCAGCCTGACCATTTTTACTCTGAAATCGATGTCGCTCTTCTGCCGTCGCTTGGCGAAGGCATACCGCTCAGCCTTCTTGAAACCATGCGTTTCGCAATTCCCTGTATCGCCACCGACATCGGTGGAATTCCCGAAATTATCAGAAACGACGAAAATGGTCTGTTGATCAAACCAGGCGACGTTGGTGCTCTGGTAAATGCTTTTAAAAAAATAGCCGCACCCGAAGTCTACAGGCGCCTGAGTCGGGCGTCTATCGATCGTTTCCTGCTGATTAACGACTATGAAGGTATGGTAGATCAATTCGAAACCCTGTTGTATCAGGAGCTGAAAGCTTGTTCTTAAAAGCCCCGGCTTCTTTATCGACAGTTGTTTTTGTGGCGCCGGTAATTTTTTCGCGGTTGCAGCAGCGTCACCAGGCTTTTGCGCGCGAACTCGCGGCGCTGGGCTTTCGGGTCTTTTTCGTCGAGCCCTTTATCAGCCCTGGCTGGTCGGTTGTAGCCGAGAATGTCGTTGACCGCCTGACGGTTCTAAAACTCAGGGTGCCGTTTAAAGTTTCATCTGTTCCGGCTTTGCAAAGAATTGTCTGCCGGCTCGCCGAGAAATTGTTAAAAAAACAGCTTGATTGCAGCATTTCACAGGCAATTCTCTGGCTTGCTGAGCCCTCCCTGGCTGCTCTCACAGAATTATCATGGGCCCGCATTCTCTATGACCGCTGTGACCTGCATGGCAGCTTTCCAGGGCAGAAAAAATCTGTATGGCGCCGCTACGAAGCTGAAATCGAAGAAAATGCCTGTCTGATAAGTGTTTCGCACCCGTTTCTTGCTGAATCCATCATCAGCCGTCGCGATAAGATCGTTCTCGCACCCAATGCCTGCTCTGAAGCTTTTCTTGCTCAGGGACAGATGGCTGCGCCCCGCCGCCGGTTATCGGCCGAAATAACCGGTGATTCTGCTCAGTCGCCAATCAGACTGGTTTCATCCGGTGCTCACTACGAGTGGGTCGATTGTGAGTGGCTCAAGATGCTTGCCTGTCTCGATGCTGTCGAATTGCACATCGCTGGAATTGGCCGTGGCAACGCATTTTATGAGCTGCTGCAGCTTCCGAACGTTAAGAATCATGGGCATCTCAACCACAGCGATTTGATACAGCTTCTGGTTAAATGCGACGTCGGTCTGATCCCATTTCGCGATTTGCCTCTAATAAAGGGTGTCGACCCGATCAAGGCCTATGAATACACTGCCTGCGGCCTTGAGGTCTGGGCCCCAGATCTGGTTCCTCTTCACAGTAACCTGATTATCAGCCGTTTTATCGCGAATCCTGCTGCCGCCGTTGCAGCTCTCAAAGAGTATCGATCAGCATCAAAGCCTTTCGCCGGTCACATACCCGTCTGGAAGGACAGGCTCACCCCAATCCTTGCCCGTCTGCTGTGACTTTTGCGGGTTGCTTGACGTTGCAGGTAATTTAAGTCAGTATATCGCCTATGAAAATTCTGATTACCGGCTTTTTTGGCGAAGGCAATCTCGGTGACGAAACGATTCTGCAGGCCATCTGCAGCTGTCTGCCCGCCGGCAGCAGTGCTGCCGTTACCAGCGGTTCGCTGGCACAGGGGTCAGCCGCACCGATTCGCCGCCGTGGACTGCTTTCATGGCCGGCATATTTGCAGGCCGCCGCCGAAAGTCGTCATGCCGTGTTTTCCGGTGGAATTCTTCAGGACTGGTCATTTGAAGGGGTAACCTGGTTTGCGCTGCGTCTTGTCGCCGCTGCCGCCATGGGTTGCAAAACCTCGCTCTGGGGTGCCGGAGTTGGCCCGCTGCGCAGTCGCTGGGCCCGCACTATTGTCAGCAGAGCTCTTCGCCGCGTCAGCCATGCCTGGCTGCGAGATATCGAGTCGATAAAGCTGTTTGACGAGCTTGGCCCGATAAAGGCTGAATTCGGCGCTGACTGGTCGTGGATTTTCCCGGTCAGATGGCAGGCCGAGCCGAGGCTGAATGGCCCGCTCGGTCTGAATCTCAGGCCCTGGAAATCAGGCAATTTTACCGATCTCGTGGCACACCAGCTTCGCCACAACGAACGCCAGATAATAGGTCTGGCCGCCCGCCGCGATGACATGACGGCAATCAGACAAATGGCCCCAGGCGCGTCAATCGTCAGACCGACCTCATTCACTGAATTTGCCGAAGCCTGCAGTAACCTTTCGCATGGCCTGGCGATGCGTTACCATGCCGGTCTTGCAATGATCAGAGCGGGTCTGCCAGTTAAACTGGCCGCATACGATACCAAAGTCATGGAACTGGCCGTTGACGCCGGAATTCAGATTCTGCAGCAGAACCAGGTCGCCGATTTTCGCCAGGCCCGCCCGGGTTTCTGCGCCGAAAACGAAGCAAGACTGCAGAAAATGCGGGTGGCTTTCGAAGCCATGCTGGCGCAGGGTTAATGATGCTGGCATACCTGACAAAGATTTACGGCAGCTTGACCGCCGCTGAACGAATTTTCTTTGCGATCTTCGATTTTCTTAAATATCGCCCGCAGGCCCGTGTTATCTCGGTTGGTAACCTGAGTATGGGCGGCACCGGCAAAACCCCTGTGCTGTTCGAGCTGCTCGATGAGTTGAAGCAACATCGCTGCTGCGTTCTCTCTCGCGGCTATCGCAGCCCCTGGGAACGCAGTTTTTACCATCTGCAGGGCAGGGGACCGCATCCGTCTGAACTGACCGACGAAGCGCTGCTTCTCAATTCCAGATTTCCTGAGGTTCCGATTTTTCTCGGCAAGAATCGTCACCATGCGGCGATAATCGCGGAAAAACGCTTTAAGCCAGAACTGATGCTTCTTGATGATGGTTTTCAATATCGCCGTCTTCATAAAGATATCGATCTGGTGCTGTTTGACGCGATGGCTGATTTTTCTGAGGCGCAGCTGATCCCGGCCGGTCGCTTGCGTGAGCCCGCCTGGCGCCTGCGGCAGGCGCAGGCAGTTCTTTTGACCAGATGCGAAACCGCTCCGGCAGAAAAGCAGGCAGAATGGCTGAGCTGGCTGAAACAGCAGGCTCCGAAAGTGCCGGTAATCAGGGTGCAAACCCTGTGCGATGGTCTGTATGACTGGTGTGGTAACAGAATAGATGCCGGAAAAGAAGAACGATTTCTGGCCTTTTCGGCGATCGGGCGCCCGGCCGGCTTCTACAGTCAGCTGCGCAGCCTTGGCCTGAACCTTGTTGATAATGCCGAGTTCAGAGATCACCACCGTTTTACCGCCGCAGAACTGCAGACTCTTGCTGCAAAAGCTGCGCAGAGCAATCTACGCCTGGTCTGCACCGAAAAGGATTTTTGCAAGATTTCGCCGGAAATCGCGGAACAGATGCGCGTCCTTACCCTGCGCATAAGGACCCTGCCGGTTTCAGGGCAGACTTTCACTTCTGAATTAGCAGCTCATGGCATCAAACTGGCTGAGTGAGCCTCGATGATTACTGATTGTCAGGGGCGATCGACGACCAGGCTTGCCAGTTCCTGCTCGGTGATCTGTCTGAAGGAAAAACTGTAACCTTCATAAATTGCCAGTGCGTAAAAAAGAACATCCATGGGGTTGAAAGTCGCTTTCATGACCTGGAAAGCGATAGAGGGCTGCGAGAGCAGATTGGCGGCCATTTCTAAAAATGGCAGAGATTCTTGAATGGCTATGAAGCCACAGACAGAGAGAAGATTGCCGATGGCGCAGCCCAGAAATGCGAAAAAACCGCCAAGCCAGCCGAATACCGGTGAGATGCCTTTGCCGGCTTTGCCGACCGCGAGCCCGACCAGAACACCAACCGCAATCGCCATCCAGCCGATCTGATATTTGGTAAGAACCGTAACACCGGCCCAGATGGCGGCACCGACAACTGCCGAAGCCAGGCCGGCCACAAGAGCCATCGGCAGATTCTGCTGCCCTTCAAGTTCGTTTTTGAAGGCCTGCATTTTTAACGGGTCGATTTCAAGAGCTTCGGCTGCTGCTTCCTGGGTGTTTTCTGTGGTCTGTAAATCGTTGTTCATGGCAATCCTTTCAATGTCGAAAATTTCACTTTGCCTGCCCTGTGGTAAGCGGCGATTTGTTTGACATTTCAGGATTTTTCAGGCTGATTTCAATTTTAACAGCAAAAAGGTTGTACAGCTACTTGCTACATAGAGGTAAAAAAATTAGAATTAAAAGAATCTCGACGCGGAGAACCATATGAAAAATATTTTCAGGTCAGTTTTATTTGTTGGTCTGATGCTTTGTCTGCTTTGTTCTGCTGTTTACGCCAGTGTACCTTACCGGCCGGTTCCTGATAACAGCAGTCTGTCAGATGTGTTCGACGCCATCAAAGTCGGCGGTCGCTATGAACCGACCAGGGTGCGCCTGATAACCGCCAACGACGAGGCCTGGTATTCACGCTGGAAAATGATCGAAGAGGCGCGCGATACCATCGATTGCACATATTACATCGTTGATAAAGACATCTTCGGTCAGGCCTTCATCGGTCTGCTGCTTAAAAAAGCCCGTCTCGGCGTGAAAATCCGCCTGATGATCGACGGGCGCGTCTACCGCATGCCTTACATGAGCAAGATGCCCGACAAGATCGAAGAACTTGCTGCTTTCCCGAATGTTCAGATCAAACTCTATAATTCAGTCAGCAAATCTCTGCTCTCCGCTTTCACTGATTTCAAAAAAGTCGTGGCTTCAAACCATGACAAAATCATCATCTGCGATGGTTTGACCACCATCATCGGCGGCCGCAACATCGGCGCCGATTACTTTGCCCAGAACGGCGAAAATGACATCGTTTACAACGATGCCGACGTTCTCATGCAGGGTGAACATGTTGCAAAACAGCTTAAAGCCGCCTTCGATGACGAATGGAACTACCTGAAAAATTCTGTGGTCAAGGCTGACGCCGTAAACTTCAAAGACCAGCTGGCAAAAGTCGATCTGGCTTATCGCGTCATGAGTCGCTACATGCAGGGCCGTGGCCTGTTTGACCCCACAAAACTGAATCTCTCAAAAGACCTCGAAAAAGCCCTTGTCGAAATGAACAAAGAAATCACCCTGTTCAAGGGTATCAGCTCTTATGCCGCGTTTGACCTGTTCAGAGGCGAACGCCAGAAACCGGTCAAGATTCTCGACAAGCATTCTTACGTTGGGCCGCTCAATGGTATCACTCCGACTATTCTCAAGATGATCGAAGCTTGCCGCAGTGAAGTGATCATGCAGAATCCTTACCTGGTCATTACTCCCGAAGTTGAAGCCGCACTCAAACGCGCTGCTCAGCGCGGTGTTAAAATCGTTTTCCATACCAACAGCGCCGAATCGACCGACTCGCTGTTTCCGCAGGCCTTTTTGATGAACGACTGGGAAAGAATGCTGACCGACATGCCAACCGCACGCCTGTTTGTCGCTCCGAGCCAGAATGAGCGTCTGCATGCCAAGATCTTCGTTTTCGACGGTCTGGTAACTATCGTTGGCTCCTACAACATGGATCCCCTCAGCGAACAGGTTAACTCTGAAGTCGTCGCCGCAATTCACGACAAGCCTTTCGCTCAGATGACCCGCAATCGCATCTTCAATCTGATGAAAAAGAATATCATCGAATACCGCCTCGAACGCGACAGCGAAGGCCGCATCGTTAAAAGAGTCGGCCCCGAAGATCATGTGAAGAGCGAAACCGTTAAAAAGATGAACCGCCTGCGCAAGCTGCAGTGGCTGCGCCCCCTGATCTGACCGTTCTCAAAGCAAAGGGCCCGTATCACTTGTGATACGGGCCCTTTGCTTTGAGCCGTAAACCGATAAATTTAAACTTCAGTCGATCAGTGGCGCTTCAGTTGCTTCGGTAGCCTCTGACTGGGCGGCATTCAACTGCTCCTTCGGGCGCAGGTCGAATTCGCCGCTGCCGTTGCGACGCAGTTTCCACTCTTTTATCAGTGCTATGCGTCTCAGGTCTTCCTGGTTCACTGATACCAGGCCTTTCCAGGCCAGTTCGCCGATTTCGTGATTAAGAATGGTCTGTTCCTCGACATAACCCTCGAGCAGCGGTGAAAGGTTCTTTCCGAGTTGCCCGCGCACCGTCGGGTTGAGTTTGAAGCCGAACGGGTTAACGAACAGAAACAGATGCACGATGGCTGTCAGAAAAATAATGCCGATCAGATGGTAATTGAGTGGCAACGGCTCGATCTCTGAAAAGCATTTGAGCAGAATGGTCAGCCCCATCAGCACAAAAACCGGCAGAGCCGCCGGGCTTATCAGAGCCATGAACCCGGTGATGGCATAAAAGAACAGATTTGGCATGTCTTCGTGTGCCAGTCGCCCCAGCATCGCTAAAGTGATCAGCAGAAAGATGCCGGCCAGCAGATACATGATCTGCATGTCATTTTCGGGCATGAAATTCCAGGAAAGAACCGAACCTGCATCAACCGAGCTTGCTGCCCCTTCCGGAAAGAACAGCAGCCCGATCAATGCACAGAGAGCCAAAGTCGGGCTGTAATGGTCGTTGTAAAAAGCGTGACAGGCAACCAGAGCCACCAGCAGCCAGCCGTTGAGGCCAAGCCCGCTCGCAGCCGCAGTAATCGGAATCAACACCAGGCCAAAATGATTTTTCAGTCGATTGTTGTCGAGAATCGTAATGGTCCCGGCGACAAAGATCAGGGTCAGAAGCATGCGCAGACTCAAAAACGCCTGCATCGACAGGGCGAATACCGCCAGAAAAATTATGCCCGGCAGTATTTCGCGGCTCTTGAAGACCCAGGTGCAGAGAATGCAGCACAGCAGAAAGTAGGCTATATGAAATACTGCTTTTAAACCGAGCAGTGAGGCGCTCGAGTCAGCGATCGTCAATGCGAGCGACTCAGGAAAGAAAACCCAGCCGAGCGACAGGTCGAAATCGCGTGCCAGCGTCAGATCCCAGAATGTCTGGGCCGGAAAAGGCGCTGAACGGGTAAAGAAAAATAGAACCGCAACGGTTGCGACCAGCGCCGCTATCCGATTCCATTCAACCGGAGCCCGTGCCTGCTGTACTGAAGCTGCAATATTTACTTCTGTCATGCTTGATTCGCTTCAACTCAGTCTTCGAGCCCGAGTATCTTTTCGGGCTTGATCGGCAATCGGCGGATTCTGACGCCGGTAGCATTGTAAATCGCATTCGAAATGGCCGGGGCCACACCCATCAGCGGCACTTCGCCAAAGCCTTTGGCGCCATAGGGGCCGCGGTCATAGGGGTGCTCGACGATGATCGGGTCGATTTCGGGCGTGTCTTCAGTGGTTGGCAGGATGTAGGTTGCGAAAGCGTTGTTGAGCATGCGGCCGTTGGCATCATGGCGGATTTCTTCCATGGTTGCGTAGCCGAGCCCCTGCAGTGTGCCGCCCTCGATCTGCCCCTCGACCTGCTGCGGGTTGATGGCCTTGCCCATGTCGTGGGCCGAAGTTATGCGGATCACCTTGAATTCGCCGGTTTCCATGTCGACTTCGACCTCGGCGATATTAGTGCAGTAGCTGTAAACGAAATAGGCGTTGCCCTGTCCGGTTTCTTTGTCATAAGAAGAATCGGGGGCGATGAACCAGCCAAAAGCGCTTGGCATCAGCCGGTAAGCGTAAAGCTTGGCGGCCAGTTCCTTGAAGCCGATCTTTTGGCCTTTCGGGTCTTTTATGAGAAACGCCTGACCGTCGATCAGCTCAACTTCGGCTGGCGAAGCGGCGCCGAGCATGTCGGCGGCCACCTGCAGCAGGCGCGGCCTCAACTCGGCGGCTGCCAGCATCAGAGAGTTGCCTGACATGAAAGTCGTGCGACTGGCCACGGTCGGGCCTGAATCGGGCACCATGTTGGTATCTGTTTCGACGACGTTGACGAGATCGAACGGCGCGCCGAGTGCATCAGCAGCGATCTGCGCCAGTACAGTTCTGGCGCCCTGGCCCATTTCGACGTTGCCGATGGCGCAGTGAACCGAGCCGTCTTTCATGATCGTCATGCTGGTGCCGACGCGGTCAAGATGCTTGCCGCCGGCGCCAAGACCGACGCCGTAATAAACCGAAGAAATGCCGACGCCTCTTCTGACGTTGCCTTTGCGGTCAGCCGGGTCCTGCCATTTAGCAGCCCACTGTGAGCGTTCACGGGCCTTGTCGATGGTTTCCATCAGGCCGCATGACTGGTCGAGAACCTGACCTGTAGCTGTTTTTGAGCCCAGTTTGTAGCCGTTCAGGCGTCTGATTTCGAGAGGGTCTACCTTGAGGGCGACCGCGATTTCGTCGATCATCGATTCGCCGGCAAAGATAACCTGAGGCGAGCCGAAGCCGCGGTAGGCACCGCACGGAACCTTATTGGTCGCCACGCCATAAGACCTTACATGAATGTTTTCGCATTCGTAGGGCCCGAGGGCATGCACGGTGCCGCGCCAGAGAACGATCGGAGTAAGCGTCGAGTAAGCGCCGCCATCGACATAGTAATCGATGAGAGCCGCAACGATTTTGCCGCGTTCATCGGTGCCGACCTTCATTTTGATCAGGCCGGGGTGGCGTTTCGAACTGGCGATGATATCTTCTTCGCGTTTGTAGATAAGCTTTGCCGGTCGGTTGAAGAGTTTGGCAACAATGGTTGCCTGCCCGGCCACCACTGACGGAAAATCTTCCTTGCCGCCAAAGCCACCACCAGTTGTGGTCTGAACGACTCTGGCCTTGTTGCGGTCGATGCCGGCAGCCGCTGCCACTGCATCATGCACGTAGAACGGGCATTGCATGCTGCCATAAACGGTCATCGAATCTTCAAGGCCCGGAACGGCGATGACGCCGTTCGTTTCGAGGTAAGCGTGTTCCTGATACGGGGTCTCGTATTCCTGTTCGAATATGTGAACGGCCTTTTTCATGGCCTCTTCAGCGTTGCCCTTGCAGACGTTGTAGCGGCTGAAAATGTTGTCGTCTTTGTAGATACGCGGCGCATCAGGCGCAATCGCTTCTCTGATGCCGAGAACCGGCTTGAGCGGCTCGATTTCGACTCTGACATGGCCGGCAGCTTCCTGCGCCTGTTCGAGTGTTTCGGCAACCACGAGAGCGACCGGTTCGCCGTGAAATCTGACATAGCCCTCGGCCAGAAATGGCTCGTCGTCAAAAACCAGCGGCACAGCGTTTTTGCCCGGAACCTGTTCAGCGGTGATCACGCCGACAACTCCCGGCATTTTTTCGGCGGCTGACTTGTCGATCTTGATCAGACGCCCGTAAGCGTGCTGCGACCTGACGGTAACGACATGCAGAATGTCTGAAAAGCTGTAGTCATCGATATATTTCGCGACGCCCCTGAGCTTGTCGAGAGCGTCTTTTCTGGGCATTGATGTGCCAACTACCGGCATGGCAACCTCCTGAGGTTCATCGGCTTTTTCTGCAGTCTATCACATGCCGGTGCCAGTTTCCACAATAGAAGTTGACGCCTCGGGTTGATGGTGGCGCGATGTGTGTCGCCAGAATGCACAAAAGCTGCCGGACGGGCCGACAGCTTCGTTGTTTCTGCAGGTTATACAGGTCAGAACACCGGTTCAGACCGGCGTGGCAGCCTAGTTCCTGGGCGTGTAAACTTCGCGTTACAGGCCCATTCCGAACTTTATGCCGACCAGAAGAACGATCGCCACCACGAAAAACAGCAGCTTCTGCTTGATTTCTCCCGCCGGGTCCTGCGGTGGCTGCTGATTATTTTCGTTGTTGTTTTCTTCGTTTTCGTTATTTTCCATTTACAGTTCCTTCGTAAAATAGGGTTCGCTGATTCTATCGGCAGCTTTGTAGAAAATACCCAGCCGTTTTGCCCGAGTTTTCAGACTACCACAGATGCGCGCCGGCAACAATAAGTGACTGCCAGCTCTAAAAAATGCACCAGAAAGCTGTTATTTTGCTGCAAATTATGGCATATATAAGGTTGATTTATTCAACCAGAAATACATTTAATCTCATAAGGTCAGGCAAACTTCAATGTATCTTAAGTCACTTGAGCTGATGGGCTTCAAGTCTTTTGGCCGCAAGACGGTGTTTGATTTCACTCCCGGTATCACTGCAATTATCGGCCCCAATGGCTCGGGAAAAAGCAATGTGTGCGACGCGATCCGCTGGGTTCTCGGCGAACAGAGCGCCAAAGCTCTGCGCGGCACCAAAATGTCGGAAGTCATCTTCGCAGGTTCTTCTGAGTTTAAAGCCTCTGCTTTTGCCCAGGTCAAGCTCATTCTCGACAACGAAGACCGCGCCATGCCGATGGACTATTCAGAAGTCAGCATCGGTCGGCAGCTGTTCCGCTCCGGTGAGAGCAACTATTTTGTCAACAACACCCGCACCCTGATGTCGAGTATCAAAGAAATGCTCATGGATACGGGTATTGGCAAAGACGGTTACTCGGTAATCGGCCAGGGAGACATCGATGACATTATTTTTCAGCGCACCCAGTCACGTCGCGCCCTGATAGAAGAAGCCGCCGGTATCACCAAGTTCAAGCACCGCAAGCAGAACACCCTGACCAAACTTGGCCATACCCGCACCAATATTACCCGCCTCAGAGACATCACTTCCGAAATCGAAGGCCAGCTTGGCCCGCTTGCCGAACAGGCTGAAAAAACCCGCAAATTTCAGGCTCTCGCGGCCGAAATCCGTCAGCTCGAAATCGACCTGATTCTTTACGACCTCAACCAGTTGAACGGCGAATTCGAGAATATCAACTCGATGCGCCTTGGGCTGCTCGCCAAAATCGAAGAAATCGAAAAATTTCTTGCCGAAGTCGATGCCAGAAAAGCTGATGCCCGCGTGCGCTTCGCCGAATTCGAAAGTGTGCTGCAGACCCGCCAGGACGAAGTTAAAGGCGTTGTCGTTCAGATTGACGACCGCCGCCGCCAGATGGCCGCCCTGCGTGAAGATATCAAGAGCCAGCAGGCCCGCAGTCAGGCCATTCTCGAAGAAATCGACGGCATAGAAAGCCTTCTGCTCGACGGTGGCCAGGAAATAACCGACGCCGAAAATCGCCTCAAAGAAGAAGAGGCCCGCGAAATCGAGCTATCGGCGGTAATGGCCGATATCGACGGCAATATCGAGAAGGTGCGCAGCGAGCTCGACAAGCACCTCAAAGAACAGGCTCACGACAAAGACTCTGCTTACAACGTCGCGGTCAAGCTGGCTGAGCGCCGCAACCGCATTACCACTATCAATCAGCAGATTCAGATTCTAGAACGCCAGCTCGAAAAGGGCGAAGGCGATGTTGCCTCAGCCCAGACCCATGTTGACAAGCTTACCAGCGAGAACAACCGTATTGAGGCCGAAATAGCCACGATGCGCGCAGAGATCGAAAAGAACCGCACCCTGCTCTCAGAAGAAATGGCGCGTCTCAATAAAATCGAAAAAGACTACAAGAAAACCGAAGAAGAGCTCACCGGCGTTTCTGACCAGGTTAAAATGTTTCGCGCCCGCAGCAACCTGCTCGAAGAACTCCGCCACAGCAGTGAAAGCGGCATCTTCCGAGGTGTTCAGGCAGCCCTCGCTCTCAAGGAAACCGGTCGCCTGCCCGGTATTCATGGCATCGTCGGCGAACTGATCAAGGTGCCGGCCGGCTATGAAGTCGCCATCGAAACGGCTCTTGGCGGCAGCATTCAGGATATAATCACCCAGGATTCAGAAACCGCCAAGGCGGCAATCGACTCGTTGAAGCAGAACAAGGCTGGTCGCGCCACTTTCCTGCCTCTCGATATCATGACCGCGCCCCCGGCACTTGGCCGGGCCGAAGCCCGCGGCTGTCTCGGCGTTGCCCTCGAACTGATCCAGTTTGACGCAAAATTCTATACGGTCATGAGCAACCTGCTTGGCCGCATTCTGATTTTTGACACCCTCGACAATGCTGTCGAGTATACCCGCAAAAACCGCAATTTTAACCGCATTGTCACCCTCGACGGCGAAATCGTCAGATCGTCGGGCGCCATGACCGGCGGCGGCGAAACCCGCAAGGCCGGCGGTATTCTTTCGCGCAAACGCGAACAGGAAGAGCTCGAAGAAAAGCTGAAAGCCTTTGAAAGCAAAGAGAGCAAGCTGCGCAGTCTGCTGAATAACCTCATTAAAGAACGCCAGGTGCTGCAGAATTCGACGCGCGAGCGCGATGACGCAGTTCGCCGCCGCGAACAGTCTCTCGGTTTCTTCGAAAGCAGCCGTAACAAGAACGCCCAGGAACTGAAGACCCGCAGCGAGGAATATTCGAATATTTCTCGCGACCGCGCCGAAATGACTTCGCGTCTCGAAGCCCTTAAAACTGAGCTTGTTCAGGCCGGCGAAGAACTCACCGCCATTGAAAAACAGCACGAAGAGCTGGCCGGTCGTCTCAATGCCCTCAGCGGTCGCGAAGGCGCCATTCAGACCCGCCTCACCAGCCTGACTTCGATGTATGGCGAGCGCAAGCTCGAAATGGCACAGATCGTTGAACGCAAAAAAGCGATTAAAAAGGAAATCGATGCTGCGACCCGCCGTCGCCGCGATGCCGCCGAACGCAAAGACCGCGCTGCCGCCGAAGTTGATCGCCTGAAGATTCTCAGCACCGATGGTGAGGGCAGAGTGGCCGAAATTCAGGCTGGTATCGACGAGCTTGAAAAGCGCAAAGAAACCCTTGAATCGGCCATGGAAACCATTCAGGCCGATTATCGCCGCATGTCGAAAGAGCTTGATCAGCTCGATCATGCCTATCAGAGCCGCGTGCGCATCGAAGATTCGACCCGCAAAAAGCTTTCTGAACTCGATATCAAGATGGCCGAGATCAAGACTCATATCAGCACCAAAGAAGGCATTCTCAGTGGCGAATTCAATCTCGATCTCGAAACCATTGCCCTGGCAAACAAATACGAAAGTCGCGATGAACTGGCAGGCCGCATTAATCAGCGCAAATTCGAACAGGAAGTTCTTGGCTCGGTTAACCCGCTTGCCATCGAAGATTACGAAAAGACCAAAGAGCGCTACGACTTTTTGAATTCTCAGATCGCCGATATGACCGAAGCCGCCGACTCGCTCGAACAGGTTATTGCTGAAATCGAGAAGATATCTTCTGAAAGGTTTCTCGAAACCTTCGGGCAGATAAGTGTCGCATTTAACGATATCTTCGAGATTCTCTTTCCGGGCGGCAGCGGCATGCTTAAGCTGACTGACCCGGCAACGCCGCTCGAAAGCGACGTCGACATCGTCTGCCGGCTTCCCGGTAAAAAACTTTCGACTCTTGAATTGTTCTCTGGCGGCGAAAAGGCGCTGATTTCGCTGGCGCTGTTGTTTTCGATTCTGCAGGTCAAGCCGCCGGCGTTCTGTCTGCTCGATGAAGTCGAAGCCGCACTCGACGAAGCCAATGTGCGCCGCTTTACCCGCATGCTGCGCAGCTTTGCCGACAAGACCCAGTTTCTGGTCATTACCCACAACAAAGAAACAATGCAGGCGGTCGACGTTATCTATGGCGTCACTCTGCAGAAATCCGGCATTTCGCGCCCGATTTCGATAAGACTTGAAGATGATGACAAAATTAAGGAATTTACCGTGAGCAAGGCAGGTATGCGCGAGCGCAATTATGCGGTTGCGGCTGCCGGTGCCACCGAGGAGAAACTGCAATGACCGAAGAACAGAAAAACGGCAGCGAAGAAAAGGCGTCCGCAAATCAGACCCGCCAATGGGATGAATCGCGGGTAATTGTTCTGCTGATCGGCCTCAGCCTTCTTATAGAGGGCTTACTGATCTATTACCAGGCCGGCCCTTCGCAGGCGGTTGTCGCCGGTGTTACCGGTCTGGCCGGGGTTACCATGCTTCTGTTCGCCTGGCTGGTGCCGTTTGAAGAATTTGAAGAAACCCGATCGGTCGATGAAGAGGAAACCGACGAAGAACTCAGGCCGGCAGCGCTGCCAGATCAGACCACACAGCCCGGTCAGGTGATCGAAAAAACTGCTGTGGCGGCTGAAAAACTGGTTAAGGCTGGCGAATCTGCAGTTCCGGGTGTTTCCGTCGCGGAAAAGGCGATCGAAAAGCCCGTGGAAAAACCGGCAGAAAAACCTGTCGAGAAGCCTGTTGCGCCGGTCGAAGAAGAAGAGCAGTTATCATGGTTTCAGCGACTGACAAAGGGTCTTACCAAGACGAGAACCGGCTTTGTCGGCAAACTCAAAAAACTCGTTCTCGGCAGCACAAAAATTGACGACAACCTTCTCGATGAGCTCGAAGAAGCCCTTTTTGAAGCAGATGTGGGCGTAAAAACCACCCAGGAACTTCTGCAGTATCTGCACAAAAAGGTCGACGAAGAAGATATCACCGATCCTGAAAAAATCTACGCGATTTTACGCGATCAGCTGCGCGGCATGTTGACGCGGTTCTCTTCTGAACCGGTTTTCAACCCTGGCGGCCTGACCGTGTTTCTCATCATCGGTGTGAACGGAGTCGGCAAGACTACAACGATCGCCAAACTCGCCCGGCGTTTCGTTAAAGACGGCAAAAAAGTTGTTCTGGCCGCCGGCGACACTTTCAGAGCTGCAGCTATCGACCAGCTTTGCATCTGGGGCGAGCGCGTCGGAGTCGAAGTTATCAGAGGCAGCGAGGGCGGTGACCCGGGCGCTCTGGCATTCGACGCGATTCATGCCGCCAAAAAGCGCGAAGCCGACCTTCTGATCATCGACACTGCCGGCCGCATGCACGTTAAGGCCAATCTGATGGCCGAACTGAAAAAGGTGCAGAAAATTGCCGAAAAAGAAAGCGATGGCGGGCCGCACGAAATTCTGCTGGTTCTCGATGCAACCACCGGCCAGAACGCCGTTCAGCAGGCCAAACTGTTTAAAGAAGCTTTGCCGATAACTGGTCTGGTTGTTACCAAACTTGACGGAACCGCCAAGGGCGGCGTGCTGTTCGCCGTTGAAGAGCAGATCAGCGCCCCGGTTAAATTCATCGGCGTTGGCGAAAAGATGGACGACCTGATGCCTTTCAATCCTGAGCAGTTTCTCGAAGCCCTGTTTGCCGACGACTCAGAAAAAACCAAGCAGAGCGACTACAACGTCGTTCAGTAAACTGGCTTTCTGGTAATATTGAAGATACAAGATCAATTATTCGACGTCGGCACAGAAGAAAAGCTGCCGCCAGAACTGCAGTTCTTCGCTGACTGAGTTCTGCAATCCTTCTGAAAAAGCTGCGGTAAGCTCGGCAGAATCACTGCCATTAATTGAGTCGACTCTGCCTGCCGTTTCAAGAAAAGTGGCGGCAGAGCTTTCGAGGCGACTGAGAAGCAGTGGGCTTCTGTTCAATTTTTCGGCAATCGCAGATCCGGGCCCGAGAAACTTCTGTTCAAGCCATTTAACCCGGCTGTCTTTATTGTCAGACTTCTGAATAGTGTCGACCTGGCTGAAAACCTGCCGGGCTTCTTCGATTTTGGCAGGGTTTTTGATCAGGTCGATCTTCAGCCGCATGATTTCGTAAGCCTCGGCCGAAATTTCACCTCTTGTCAGTTCGGCGATCGAAAAACCGAGATTTTTCACTCCGGTTTCCCAGGTTGCAGAAGCGACAAGGTTGAGGCTTGGCGGCCTGGTTGCAGCACTGCCGTGGGCAAGAAAAAATCTTACCCATTCGCGGCTCAGATTGCCATTGTGTTTCTGACTGTCGGGGTGCGAAACCCGCTGTGCAATCGTGGCTTTTTCGCATAAGTCGAGCAGCAGCTGGCATCTCGCCGCAAAATCGCCCTGAACGAAGGCACTCATGTCGCAGGCTGCCGCTCTGCCCGCAACTAACTGAAACAGCAGCAAAAGAAAAACAGCAGTGCCCTTGATTCGAGCACTGCTGTTTCTGTTAAGCATGTTTTTATCTCTGTTTAATTGAATAAACCAGATTTTCGCGGCCTTTTCAGGTCATCCGAATTTATCCGTGTTCATCTGTGGCTCATCTTCTTCTTTTTCTTCCCACGTTCATCCGCGGTCAGTTTTTGTTCTCCTTGGTTTCGAGAACACGGGTTTCGAAGGAGCTTTCGACTACGGTGACCGGGATCACCAGAGATCTTTCATTGTTGTCCTGGTCTTTGGCCTTGAGTTCAATGGTTACCTGTTTTTCACCATTGATTTTCATCGGCATGTCGACGGCATAGCTGGCTCTGGGCTTTTTGTCGAGGTCATTGATCTTGACTCCTGCGACATTGAGTGACGGGATCAGAGGCACAGCCGGGCTGTTCGAAGGCATCAGGCTGCGAGTGCTGGCGCCGTCCTTATCACTTATCGTCAGGGTGGCTTCGGCAAGCGATCTGAAACCGGTGTTGTCGAAGATGTGCACGTTGACCAGCAGGCGGCTGGCTCTGCGGAACTTCGGTACCGCATCGGCGAATACGTCGGTTACCAGGATGCTGTTCTGACCAATCTGGCTCGGGTAGCCGGCGCAGCCTTCGATTTCTTCGTTGTTGAACGAGCTGACTTCAGCACCGCCCTGCAGGTTGAAGCATTTGGCCGAGAGAGTACACTTGCCGAGCTGGCTCACATCATTCGGAACCGGGCCTGAGTCATGAATGTTTTCGTCGAGCTTGAATACCCAGCGGCGGTTGTCGACCTGCGAGACCAGTTCGATTTCGAGGCTCGGTGGGTCGTTGTCGACGCGTTCAACCGCTTTGATGAGATTGTTATCTACGAGTATCTTCTCTTCATCGGCAACAGACATGCCCAGATCCTGGCAGGCTTTGGCGTGATAGAACTGGTGGGTGATATCGCGGGCATCAGAACCGATACCATCGTAAACCGAACCCATGACTGTGTAGTTGAGCGTGCCGATCCAGTTTTCGAAGGGCTGATCCTTCTGGAACGGGCCATTTGGGCCGTATTCTTTGATGGTTGTCGTGAACGAAGCACCGTTCGTCCAGTTGTTGTCTGCGTAGAAGCCAGGATCATCGGCACCCGATATGGTTTTAACGGCTGAACCGGTAATTTTGGCTTCGGGTTTGAAGATTTTGTTGTCTTCTGAGTTGTCGAGAACATTCGTCTCATTCTTCAGGGTCTGATAGGCAGCGAAGAAATCTGTGAATTCGGCATGCGGGTTATTGTCGTAGGCGGCAAAACCCACATTGACTTCGGTTACATCGTCGCCGGTGGTCTGAATAACCGGGGTCGGATTGTCGCCGGGTGCCTGAACCAGAGTCGGAAGTGTTACGTCGCGGGCCAGCACCTCGATGCTGTCGCCACCGGCGTTGAAGAACTGGTTGCCTTCAAATTTCCAGCTCTGATTGAGAATGAAGTTGCCGGCCGGTTCGCCGCCATTGGCCAGCTTCATGCGGCCGAGAACGTGAATCGGGTTGGTGCCGGCGGCATGATTGGTGCTCAGTGAATCTTCGTCCCCGAACAACGGAATCATACTGCTGAAGCGCTTTTCGTTCTTGTTGTCACCGAGATCGTTGGCTATCCACGATACTCTCGGGTAGATTATTTCGAGGTTAAGGCTGTAGGTTTCGGGGTCTTTCGGAGTGTTGATCTTTTTGATCGAGTCGGCCGGAACCACGATATTGACCGAATATTTGCGGTCACTGAGCAGGGTTTTGCTGACGCCCGGGTCGGTACAGCTGCCCTGGGCTACGAGAATACCGCGGTCGTGCCGCACGTCGGCACCAAGTGCGGTTGTCGGCGTGGCAAGCTGGTAAGGACCATTGGGGCGCAGGTAGAGTGCCCACTGGATGAATCCCCAGTCTTTATCATCTGGTTCGTTCTTGAGGTCGGTTCCGTTCGAGAATTCAGGATCGCTGCCTTTCGGACGGCCCGGGTTGAATATGTCAGATTTGATCTTGCTCTTGATATCGCTGAGGCTGCCGGCCGGATTGTAGTTGTAAACGTGCGCAGCTGCCGCTTCGTTATCGATTTCAGAGATGTTGGCCGGAACTTTATAGGGAAGCGCCGGGAACAGGTTGGGGATTTCCTTATACAGTTTGGCATAGTAGCGGTAGTCCCAGACGCCGATGCCGTCATAGGTCTCCAGGTTCTGTTCGACTGAGCCGGTATAGTTGGCGTCGCGAACGAACTGGGCGTCAAAGCTGATTTCGATGCCACTGAAACTGTTGTCTTCGATAAAGTCGATCTTCGAGCCGGCGCCCTTGGTTGCCGGTGCAACACCGGGCATGTTTTTCCGGGTGGCGGGTTTCATGCTGATGTTGGTGACGAAGCTCGGGCTCTGATTGAGATTGAGGCTCTTTGCCACGACCTTGACCATGAAAGGCTCAAGGGTGACGGTAGTGGTGTTTGCTGTCAGCTGATGCGGCCTTGAATTGTTGCTGGTCGGGAAAGTGAAATAGTTGTAAGTCATCGAGCCTCTGACAACATAGTTACCGGGGTGCGGGAACTTGTAGGTGAAGGTTCCGAGTTCACCTTCGCCGTCTTTGGCCGTAACCAGACTGTTGATAACCTTGTAGTCGTCGATGCTGTTGCCTTCAACCCAGTCAACAGACCACTTGATCGAGGTCGTTCTTCCAGCTGCTTCGAACATGTTCGACGGAAAACCGCTGAAAGCGCCGTCACCGTTTTCATCATGCTTGTATTCGCCGTTGACGTTCGGAATAGTGTTGAGTTTGACGTTGGCATAAAGCTTGGCGTTTGAAGTCGGGTCGACGATGTCGCCCATCGGCTTGAAGTCCTGAAATTTGCCGTTGATATAGGGCTTGTAGCCTTCGACCTTGAAAACCAGAGAGTCGTGTTCGCTGATAGAGGGGTTGTCTGCAACCGAGCTGTAAGCATTGTCGGGATTATTGCCCTGGGTGACAATTATGCGATGAACCGAGGTGCCTTCATAATTGGCCGGAATCTTGGCCAGGTTAACAACTGCCAGTTCGCCGGGGAATTTCGAGGCTTTGGGAGTATTTACATCGTCGCTGACACTGAAGGTCGGGGTGCGCCACTGCATGCTGCCGCCAGCCTGAAGAACCGCGTGTCTGACCCAGTAATCGTAACCCGCTTTGACTTTGCCGCGGTCTTCTTCGGCGCCGAGAGCACCGGTGCCCTGAGGGTATCTTTTGACGGTTTTGAGAATTTCCTGTTTCAGCTTGACGATTTTGAAGTCGCCGGGCTGCGGGGTGCCGGTAACGTCAACGATTTCTTCTATCGTTTCGCCATCGGCATTGGTAGTGGTTTTGATCTTTTTCCAGCCAGAAGTAGAATCGTAGTATGAAGATTTGTCGGGGGCGCTCACTTCTACGATTGCTGCGGCCATGTCAGCGTCAGAGGGGAGCTTTTCGGTGCGCAGCACATACAGATAACCGTCGCCATCGATGCCGATATCATCGACGATACCGTTCAACACGCCGAGAGGTTCGGCAACCGGGTTGTCATTGCTGACGTAGTCGAGTTTCTGAATCAGACCGGTGTTTTCGTAATATTCATATGCGACGCCACCGCGGCCCCACCATGAATCCTGGACCACGAATTTGTCGGCGTCTGAACCGTAGATGAAATCCATGCCGCCGCTGTTGCCAAAGTCAGAAGACACGCCGATTACCTTGAGGGTTGCCGGGGTTACACCGATACCTTTGAGATAATCACGGTTGGTAATTACGCTGGAAAAATTGGTTCCTTCGGCATCGGTTGAAATGTCGTAGGGAGTGGTCTTGGTGAGGTCGCTGGCAAGAACTACGCGCAGAGCTGCGTTGATCGAAGAATCGGCCGTGAACGGACCTTTTCTGGTCCCTTGTGGGTTGAAGCCATAGCGGCTGCCCTTGGTCGAAGTTACGACAGTAACCGTTGACAGCTTGGTGAGAATACTGTTCTGGCCGATTGAACCGCCGGGAATACAGTTGTCACCGCAGTATTTACCGTAAGCTTCGCGCACGTCGACATCGAGCGAGGAGAGCATGCCGGCGCTCTGTTCGACAGGATTGCCGCAAGGGTTATTGTCTAAAGCGGCATAGAGGTCGAGGGTTTTTTTGCGGTGTTTGTAGATGCGCTTGACGATACACGAAAAATGCGTGTTCGGATTGCTCTGGTGCCCTGCGGCACCTTCGTTCCAGAGTTTAAGAGGCTTGAGTTTGCCGTTTTTGCCAATGGTGCCGTCGAGTGCTTCACCGGCGAAATCGGGGTGATAGGTGGTTCCGAAGGCGTAGTATGAGACGCCGGCGAAATGTGACGGAACGATTACCTTGTTCGGGTCAGATTCGTGAGCGATACCCGTCGTTGCCGAGAAGGTGCCGTCCCAGATCGGTGTGCCGATAACGCCATCTTTACCGTTGAGGAATTTAACTTCGTTCGGGCCGCCAAATTTTACGGCGTATTGATATTTCTTGCCGCCGATATCGTAGTTGCGCTTCCAGTAACTGCCTTCGGTCGTAGAACTCATGTGCGGAGTGCCGGGGCGGATATACTGCGAAATGCCATCCTGAGTCGGCTTTACGACCTTGAGAAAGATCGGTGAGTCGGCTTCGAAACTCATGCCGACCGGCAGCCAGCCGACGGGGGCGTCTTCCCAGGAGCCGGCAGTTTTTGACGAGAGGAGGAAGATCTGTTTCTGCTGGTTGACTGCCAGCCCACTGACCTTGCCGGTCATGGTGTTCAGGTTGAACAGTTTCATGCCTTCAACTGCAAACGGCTTGCCTGTCGAATAATCGTTCATACGAAAAACCCCGTGGTTGTCAAGGTCTTTCGACAGCAATACGTAAGCAACGCCGTTCATTACCGGCGCTTCTGCATAAGCTGTGCCGGTAAGCCCTGCGAACAGCAGCAACGCAGCTGAAGCTGCAAGTTTGATCGAATGCTTGAAATTCATACTTTTCCTCCCCGAACAGACTGGAGCGCAAAGGTCGTCAGTTAACAGCCTTCTTGAAATATTCCTGAATGAAATCACGGTGGTCTTTGCTGACCTCGTGCTTTTGATAAATGTAGTCGACAACGGCCGGCGTCATGTTCAGCCCGCCTTTGAGAACGAAAGAGGTCAGGCGGCGATCGTCGCAGTTGACCAGGTTGTCATTGCGGTTGCTCAGCCAGGCATTTAGTGCGGCACCAAGCGTCAGTTTGCCCTCTTCCTCGTTGAGCTTTTCGGAGATGTTGCCGAAAAATTCAGGCATCGGGTTGACGCTGAGCATCTTGCTGCTGATTCTGGCAAATTCGAACGAACTGTTGAAGACGAAGCCGATTTTATAGAACTTGGAAACGGCCTCGACGCCTTCGTACACGTCATCGAGAATCAGCGAGAAAACCTGGCTGGTTTCCTCGAAAGATGCGTGCCCTGCATATTCTGCAGAAATATTCAGTTCGTTAAGTCTTGCCTGCAACTTCTGGATCTCCTGGTTCAGATTGCGCGAGTCGCCAAAAAAAGCCGAGTCGATTCTGGCTTTCTCTTTATTATACTGGTCCTGAGATTTTCCGGAAGTTGCACCTGATAATTTTGTACCCTGCAGTTTTTTCAGGTTTTCAAGGTAGGTGTTTTCGATTTTTTTCTTTTCTTCGCCGAGCTTTTCTATTTCTGCCTGGATGGTTTTTACTTCAGATTCGGCTTTCTGGCGGCGTTCACGACCTTTGCCTTCCTGGTCGCCTTTGAGTGCCGACAGCTTGAAACGTCTGGCAGAAGCGTCGAATTCTTTCATCAGCGGGTGCAGCATGACGGCGTCAGCGACGTTGACATAACCGAACTGCGGGGCTTCCTGGGCTGTTGCCGGGCCGGAAATAACAAAAAGAACTGCTGAAACGAGAAGTATGAGACGAATCAGTTTCATTTACCATCCTCCGATTGTGTTGTGCGGGATCAAGGCAACATTTGGGTTGCCGATTGCTGTTTCTGAACGCATTGTGTTGCCGCGGGGGATGAGGCAGTTGATTCTTACCGACAACGGGCTTTTGGGTGCCGTTGAGCTTGGTTCACAGAAAACGGTTTCGACGTCGCGACAGAGGGTTGTACGATAGACGCCGTCGGCGCCGGGTGGTGGAACTGTGCCGCGTGCCAGAGCCTGAATATCGTTGCCTCCGACGGTTTCGCGGAACCTTGAATAGTTCAGCTGCCCTTCACTGGTAAGTGAGAAAATATGGTAAACCAGTTCAGCGTCAGTGTTGTCGCTGGCGGCATAACCGGTTTTGGCCGGAGTTGACTCGGTAAGTGCCAGAAATTTGCTGCCGCCGGCCGCGAGGTCGGCAGACTCGGTTGCATGCATCGTGCCACGGAAATAGTGCAGAGCGAAATCAGGTTTCTCGTTCTCGACGATATTTCCGGGAAAAGTCAGGCTCGACGGATAGGAGCTTTTTTTGATCGAGGTGCTTATCTGGCGACTGGCAAGTTTTAGCTGGTTGATGATGTTCTGGGTCCACATTGTCTGGCTGCTCATGCGGGTGCCACCAGAATACAGGCTGAAGAGAGCGGCCATGAAAAGCGACAGAACCCCGGCGGCAATGAGAATTTCAGTCAGGGTAAAACCTCGACGTTGGCTTGTTCTGTTTAATTCTGCTTTTTTAATTGTTTTTTCCATTGATTAATCGCGGTTGATTTTGACGGTTTTTTTGATGTCGTAGTCCCAGGTTTCGCCCCTGGCGGTTTCGACGACCGAGTTGATCGTCAGTTCGATAATCGCGGTGTTGTGTACTTTGCTGGTTTCTTCAGAGATTTCCTGGGCGGCGATATTCAGTGCTTTTATGCCATACTGCGCTTTGTTGAACGGCTCTTTCATGAGACTGCTGATTTGGTTCGGCAGTGGCGACATGTTGAGAACGGCGTTGGTGTCACCGGCCGGAACCCTGGTCACTTCAGAGCGTATGTCGGCCATGAATTCGTTGAGCCAGCGCTTTTCTCTGCCGGAGTCGACTGAAAAATTCTGGGTCAGCAGGCGGTTGTTGGCGAAATCGCCCTGACGATAAAGAAAAATCGGGCCCGGATTATATTTCGAGATTGCTTCGTCAGGCGCATCGAGATTCTTGATCTGGGTGAAGTCGAAAAGCGGGTTTCGGCCCTGAGCCAGGCAGATTGCATCATAGAGCTCGCGGTGCAGAAACTTGATCTTGAGCATAGCGTGTTCGACGCCGGCCCTGGCTACAAAGTGGGCCTGCAGCTGGGCGTAGCTGGTTACGTTTGAGCGGTTGTACTGCTGGGTGTTTTTGATAATGTAAGTGGCGAGCAGCCCGAGAACGGTTGCAAAAATGAGAACCAGAGGTATGGCCATGCCTTTTTTATGCATCGGGTTGCCTTTCAGTCGAGATTTGCTTTCATGGTGAACAGTTCAATGGCCCGCTCGTGGCCATCACGGTTTTTCCATGAAATTTTGAAGAGGATTTTTTTCATGACGCAGTAATTGTTTGAGCCGGCACCCTGTTCGGCACCAAGCTCAAAGGCGCCAATAGTCGAAGTTGCCGGCTGAATGACCTTTGCGCCGTCTTCGTGGTAAGGTGACAGAACCGCTCCGGGCATGTATGCGTCACTATAGGTGTACCAGGTATTCTGGCCGTTACCGTCGACCTGGTTTTCGTAAATTGGTCGCGGGTAGCAGGAAAATGCGAGTTCAGAAGAAAGATCGACCGGGTTGCTGACCGGTATCGGGAAAACGTAGATGCGGGTTTTGTAGACGATGCCGCGCTCGTCGGTGATGTCGCCACGCGCATAGCTGTCGGTACCGCTGCTGTTTCCCAGGAGTGCGAGAAACGCGGCTTTGTCGTAAGTGCCGTGATTGAAGATTTCGGCGATGTTGTCCTGGGGGTTGCTGCCGTCGAGATCGCCGACTTTGCCGCCGGCGACGCGTATTGAATTGAACGGCACGTCTTCAAGCAGGGTGTCCAGGATGTTGCGGGCCGCGGTCTGGGCAAAAACGTGCGAGTTCGAGACGTCAGAATCGCTCGACGATGTACCGATAACCCCGATCAGTGGCAGGAACGCGAAAGCAAGAATCAGCAGGGCTGACATGATTTCGAGAAGTGTGATACCTCTGCGTTGCATCATCTGCAAAAGCCTTTTTTGGTTAAGAATGTTGTACCATACTAAAGCAACGCCGGCATTAATTCAAGCTCAGGGAGAGTAAAAATTATTTTACCCGGCTTTATAAAAGAAAATTCTTGACTTTGCCTGCCGTGGCTGTTACAATACAATTCGATCAGCCGGGATGGCGGAATTGGCAGACGCACCGGACTTAAAATCCGGTGGGGTAATACCCGTGCCGGTTCAAGCCCGGCTCTCGGCAAACCCTACGACGCGGGGTGGAGCAGTCTGGTAGCTCGTCGGGCTCATAACCCGAAGGTCGGCGGTTCAAATCCGTCCCCCGCAACCGCAAGGCATCGGCCTGAATAATATTCGGGCCTTTGTTTTATCCGGCAAGGTAGCTCAGCTGGTCAGAGCTCACGGTTCATACCCGTGCGGTCGTCGGTTCGATTCCGACCCTTGCTAGTGTACCAAACAAAAACCCGCTCTCAGAGCGGGTTTTTGTTTTCTTGGATGCGGCGAATTTCGACGTGTTTTGTTCAAATTTGTCGTTTTTGGCGACAAAATAGTGACAAAGCTCCATAATGAGCAAAACGGGGTAAAATATGTCCCTGCGAACCGGGAAGGCCAGTTCTGATACTATGACGCAAACACCGACCGCCAATTCAGAAATTCTTATCTACTCAGCTCCAGATGGCGCCATCAAGATTGATGTTCAGCTTGAGAACGACACCGTTTGGCTTACTCAGGCTGACATGGCCAGGTTGTTTCAAACTACTCAGCAGAATATCAGCCAGCATTTGCAGGCCATTTATGAAGAAAAGGAACTGATGCTAGAAGCAACTTACAAGAAAATCTTGTTAGTTCGTAAAGAAGACATTAGAGAGGTCAGGCGCGAGATTGAACACTACAACCTCGATGCCATCATATCAGTTGGCTATCGCGTAAAGAGCAGGATTGCCACAGAGTTTAGAATCTGGGCGACGCAAAAACTCAAGGAATACATTGTTAAAGGTTTCGCCCTGAATGACGAGCGCTTCAAGTCTGGCAGCTCGATGAACTACTTTGCCGAACTGCAGGAACGCATCAGAGAAATAAGACTCTCAGAGCGTTTCTTTTACCAGAAAAAGACATTTACACGACCAGTATTGACTATGACCCAAACGATGAGAAGACCAGAGAGTTTTTCAAGATCGTTCAAAATAAGCTGCTTTGGGCGATAAGCAGGCAGACGGCAGCTGAACTTGTTTACCGAAGGGCTGATGCTTCCCTGCCGCTGCTCGGTATGCAGTCTTATGACAAGGCCGCTGTTGCGATAAAAAAGCATGATGTCAGCGTTGCCAAAAACTACCTGACTGAAGATGAAATCAAGCTGCTGGGTTTGTTGGTTGAACAGTATCTTGCCTTTGCAGAGGCAATGGCGCAGCAGCGAACGCCGATGTACATGTCCGACTGGCTTAAACGCCTAGACACTATTATTCAGATGAATGGCAGAGAGCTGCTTACCCATGCCGGCAGAATCAGCCACGAAAAAGCCCTGGAGAAATCGAATCTTGAATATGAGAAATACCGCGAAAAACAGAAACAGCTCGAATATGAGGCAAGCCTGAAAGAGTTGGAGAGTGATCTTGATGCGCTTAAAAAGCAAAGCGTGAGCCGCAGCCCGAAAAAACAGCGCGACTGTCGGGGCAAGTCCGGAGATGACAACCAATGACAAAACTGGTTCGGCCTCTTTCTCTATTTCCTGCCCGGTCGAAGTCGAGAAAGGAAACCGAAACAGAGTGAAGGTTTTCTGGCGCAGAGCCGGGCTACACCGGCCGCCACTTTCCTAATTCCCCTGACCAGCTTTGAGGGAGCGTGAAGAGATTCAACCTTTTGTTTCTGCCGCAGCTCGGTTGGCGGGAAATACGAGACTGCCGTTGATTTCAGCCCTTGAAGTCAACGATTCTGCCGTAAAGATACTCGGTGACGAGGTATTAAAAGCCATAACGCTTGAGCCGGTTGAAACGGTCAAGAAAAACACCTCGATAGACTGGACAGTCAGAGAATCTGTTCAAGCCAAGATGCGAATCGCCATCAAGAAAATACTTAAAAAGCACGGTTACCTGCCAGACATGGCACCGAAAGCCATCGAGACCGTTCTTGAACAGGCAAAACTCATGGCCGACCAGGAGATTGAACCGGAAAAGCTGCCCGACGGCCGTTAGTCCAGAGGCGGGGCATCCTTTTGCAGTACAAATTGCGCAACCATTTTTTCTGCCTCTTCAATCTGGGCAGCAGTCATAACCCTCTCAAGCCGGCCGATTTTTTCAACAACTCCACCGGCATTCTCCTCACCAAGGGTTTTTACCTGAATTCCATAGTAGTATCGGGACTTAACATAATCCCTTTCGCCTGTTTTCCCGGTAAAATACCAGCGACCAAGAAACCCCATGGCATCAGTATTACCGCGTTCAGCGCCAAGTTTGAACCATTTTGCCGCTTCCTTGACATCCGGCTCGCCAAGTTTCTCTGCGACCAGAGCAAGACCGATATTATAACAGGCATCAATATATCCGGTTTTTATGGCTTTTTTGTAAAACTCGATACATTTTTCCCTGCTTCGTTCGACGCCATGACCCGCATAAAACATCCATCCGATACTGTAAAAACCTTCGCCGTATCTGAGCTTTGCGGCCTTTACAAAACAGGACATGGCTTTCTTGAATAATTCCTGACCCGCTTTTTCATCCTTGCTCCGCATGCCCTTCTGCGCAAACTCATTTCCGGCTTTCACCAGCGACGCACCATCTTCCTGCGTCAAAACAGGGCAGGCGATTCCAATTATCAGACACACAAGCATGACCAATACATTCTGTCTGCAAATTCGCATTTTTAATCCCTCTCCGGATAGTTTTCTGTTCCAGTCAGGAACCGGCAACAAACTCAATCTTTCGGAATGAAATTCCTTGAGCATTCAGTTTTCAGGCGTTTGAAGATTTCACTGTCAAGCTTGTCTTTGCAACTGTATTCAGCGTGATCATAGGCAGTGCAGCATTCCTCATCCATGATTGTCGCGTCAACGCCGGCATCAAGAAGCTCCTTGACCGCCTTTTCACAGTTTTCACCGCTTTTTTTTACTGCCAGCGTCAAAGCGGTTTCTCCTCTTGAAGTAAGAGCATTAACATCAGCTTTCTTGCTGATCAACAACGGCACAACAGCAAGATTGTGGTTTTCGGCAGCGACCAGCAAAGGAGTTCTTCCAAGCCAGTTTGCCGCATTAACATCGGCACCTTTTTCTATCAGGATTTCAGCGGCCTTGAGCTGAGTATCCCTGGCCGCAGCCAATACAAGTGCGGTGTTTTTATCCTTGTCCCGGGCTTCCAGATTCGCTCCCCTGGCAATAATGGCTTTGATAAAATCAGTATCCCTGCTGTTTTCGGCAAATTCCATCAGGGCAGTTCTGCCTTTCTGATTCGCTTCGTTAATATCAGCAACCTTCTCCAGTATCTGGTTGAAGAAATCCTTGTCCTTGCATCCAGAGCAGGCCATCAGAACTCCGGAATCAACCCTGGTGCCAAGTTCTATAAGCTTTTTCGCTACTGTCAGACTTCTTTCCATTCCGGCTGCGTGCGCCAGCAGACTCTCGCCACTTTCCGGGTTTTTGCGAGCGAAGTCAATGCCGTTATCAAGAAAAACCGGTAACAGATCCACGCAGCCTTCATTCTCAACGATTCTTTCCATGTCATTCAGCTCAATACTGTCGGTTGCAAAGGGATTCGCGCCATTTTTCAGCAAAAAATCAATCGTATCAGGGCGGCAATTGTTCTCTACTGCCTTGATCAAAACCGAATAATCGCCAACCTTGTTTCTGGCATTTACATCTGCACCTTTTTCAATCGCCTTTTTCAGGAAGGCAGTTGAAAACCTGAATGGCTCTCTCTCAAGAACAGCAAGGATCGCCAGTTTGATATCGCCGGGCGGCATGGAATCATCAATGATTGCAGCATTCTCTTCTGGTCCGGAAGTTCCGGATTCGCCAAAATCATCCACGTCAGAATCATCAAGCTGTGCAAAACCTGATATGGCGGTAAACAGAAAAAGTGCCAGACAAAGCAGACCTGTTATTGAAAGTCGAAGCATTCCTGATCCTCTCAGTCATTCCGGGAGTCCACCCGAACCCCGGAGCAAGAATAGAAAACAGAAAACCCTGAAACGGGTTTGCGCAAAGGTTTCGTGGTTAATATTGAATACACGAAGGCTTGCCAATGCAAAGCATATCACCTTGCGCCTGTTCTTTTCAAGCTTGCTCTGGATTTGAACTGTAAAAGCAGGCCATCAATGGCAACTGAACACAGTCACACTCTGAATCAGGAAGCGCAACCGGAAGGCAGGAACAAAGCAAAAACCTTTTTCATTTCGGCACTTCCGCGCCTTGTCACTTATTCAAGCGGTGATTCAGCGCCACATCTGCTTGCGGGAACAGCATGATATTGCAAAAGAAGTCCGGCGCTCTGTGGCTGGTTTTTCAATACTGCCACCATAAGTGGTGCCATGCTTTTCCGGCCGCCGCCATTCGGGTCAACACCGCGTGACAACAGATAATCCATCAACTCAAGCTTTTCCAGCTGCAGGGCAAAATCAAAAGGAGTCATTCCCTCACCGTCTTCCATCTCCAGGTCAGCCCCGTGACCGACAAGAAAGTTCAATGCGCTCTTATATAGCATGACCGGGTAAATTGATTGCGTCACTTAATTCTGTTAGGATAAGTGGCGTGCCGCATCGGGTCAGCATTAAAGGAGTCTTATGATAATCGAAGGGCTTTTAAGCCAGAGCGAAGGCAAGACGCTTGAGTTCAAGCGTGATTTGTCGTCGCCGAAAGGTTTGATGAAGACTCTGGTGGCATTTTCAAACACCGCAGGCGGCAGGGTAATAGTCGGTATCGATGACGACAAGCGGGTGATCGGAGTTGAGCGCCCTCTCGATGAAGAAGAGCGCCTTTGCAGCCTGATTGCTGATTCAATAAAACCAAGGCTGGTTCCGAATGTTGAGCTGGTTACCGTTGAAGGTAAAACACTGCTGATCGTTGAGGTCTTTCTTAGTAATTCACGCCCGCACTACCTGGCGACTGAAGGCCCGGACCAGGGAGTTTATGTTCGCCTTGGTTCTTCGAACCGGCAGGCTGACCGTGAACTGGTCGGAGAACTGCGGCGCTCGGCAGAGGGTGTCAGTTATGATGAGCTGCCAATGCCGGAACTGTCTGAAGATGATCTTGACCTCAAGGCGGCACGGCGTCTGTTTAAAGGGCGCCGGGCTCTCGATGAGCAGGAATTACTTACTCTTAAGCTGATGCGGCGTGAGCAGGGACGGTTGGTGCCTACCCGTGGCGGCATGCTGCTGTTCGGGCGCGACCGGGTTTTTCATTATCCCGATGCCTGGGTGCAGTGTGGCCGCTTTATCGGCAATGACAAGGGTGATATTTTTGACCACATTGAGCTTGAGGAATCGCTGCCCGAGTCTGTCGAGAGCGTTATGCTCTTTCTCAGGAAACATGCCATGCGTGGTGCAGACTTTTCTGAGATCCAGCGCAAAGATGTCTGGAGTATCCCCATCGACATACTGCGCGAAGTCGTTATCAATGCACTTGTTCATTCTGACTATTCACAGCGTGGCGCTCCTGTGCGGGTCGCTTTCTTCGATGACCGTATCGAAGTCGAGAACCCTGGTATTCTGATGCCAGGCATGACTATTGAGGACATGAAAAGCGGTGTTTCGAAGATACGTAACCCGGTTATTGCCAGGGTCTTTCGTGAACTGAAGCTGATCGAGCAGCGGGGCAGCGGTGTGCGTAATATCCTGCGTGCTGTTGCTGAACTTAAGCTCTCCGAACCGCTGGTTCAGGAAATCGGCATGCGGGTCAGGTTCACAGTTTATCTGGCGAAGCCTCATATTCTTAAAAAGCAAACGGTTGGCTCTAGAACTTCTGCGGTGACTGGTTTGGTGGATGGGGCCCAGTCAAGGGCCCAGTCGAAGTTAGTGTTAACAGCGCTGCAAAGTGGTAGTCTGTCTGCTTCTGAGATTGCCTGTAAGCTCGAATTAGAGAGCAAGACTGGTGCATTTAAAAGACTGATCAAGGATTTGACTGAGGAGCAGCTGATTGAATATACCTTGCCGGACAAACCGAACAGTCGCCTGCAGAAGTATCGGTTGACGGAAGCTGGCAGGGCCTTTTTGGCTTCCATGGATTCTTGATGATGAAGCTTCATGCAGTTGAATATTTTATGTGCGGCCGGTAGATGTAATAAAAAAATGCAGCGCGGCGAAATTTTTAACCGTGGTATTGCACCGTGGTTATTTGTTCGATTCCGTGAAATAAAATCGGTATGCGAGCCTGATTCAGTCTAGCCGGAAAAGTTCCGGCTAGAGTCACGGCTAGAGTCACGGCTAGAGTCAGAGACTGTGCGTTTCTTGGCAAGGTGGGAAAATGAAGGGTGTGCCCACATTCCGGCTGTAAAATGAAAAAAATGTAACTTATTCGGTGAGACAAGCGTATAATAAGTGAGTAACAAAACCCGGGGATTTCAGAACCTGAGGCCCGGGGGGCGGGGTGGTATCTGGCTGCAGGCAGGCTTGAAAAGTTGTTGCTGTCAGCAACCGGGGTACCGGCGCCGAAAAACAATGGAGGAAAGCGTATGAAAAACATGAACAGATTTGCTCTTGCTGCGGCTTTTTTTGCTGCAATGACCGTTTGCCCGGTAATTGCCCAGGAAACGGCCACAGAAACGGAAACTGCCAGCGCCACTGAAGTGGTTATTCCTGACAGCACCGACATGACCCTTGAAGTGAAAGACAGCCCGGTTACTCTGCCCACGAATTTCCGTGGCAAAGAAGCTGAAGAGGGTGATCTGCAGTGGCTTGAAGACGTCGGCGTTCTGATGCAGGAAAATTCAAACCTGTATAATATCGATGCCGCCGCTATTGCTGAAGCTGCCAAATTTACCAGTGAACCAAACATCACCTGGGAAGTGAAAAAAGAAGACGACAGCGGCAATTACGAGTCGCAGAGCTCTGATAATACCAACAAAGCCACTAATAACTGCAATATTACCGATCCTGGCTATTACCAGGTTCACAACGGTGGCGCCAGACAGGTTTCCAGTTCGGGTGGAGCTGAAGACACGGATACTGACGGCACCGGTGATTCCGGCGGAAAAGATGCATCCGGCGACGGCAGCAGCGAAACCGGCAAGACCGGTGAAGAGGGTGCCGAAGGCGACGGCAAGACTGTAACCGCTCAGCAGCGCGTTGGTATCGAAGTGCATGACTGCACCTCTCCCGACGTCTGGGTCGCTTTCCAGGAAGGCGCCGGCACCGTTGATATGGCTGCCACCGAAGAAGAACTCAGAAACACCATGGCCAGTAAGATCGTCGAAAACAAAGGCCGCCCCTTTTCTACCAAATCTCAGGATTTCGAAACCGCCAGCTATATTTTCATCGATGAAGGCCAGGATGACGAACGCAACCGCATTCCCTGGGAAAAAACCGCCCGCCTCTCGATCGCCGGCACACTTTTCAACGAACGCGGCGCTCCCAAGTTCGAAACCGGTGTTATGACTTCGAAAATCGACCAGACCGAATATCGCAACCACGTAAACGTCGTCGGTGGCGAAGAAAAGAACCTTAAGGGCGTCTATGTGCGCCGCAATGTTCCGTTCATTTTTGCTGCCATGTCTACTGACAACGGCAACAAACGTGCCTCTACCGGTAACGTCGAAGCCCTGATTGAAACCGCCGATGGCAAATCAGTTGAAAAAGACGGCGACGCATACATGTTTCGCGTTCCCAACTATCCCCGTGACCAGTATCCCGATGAACCCGAATACGTCTTTGTTACCACTGCCACCGATAAAGACGGCAACGTCACAACTATCAGAATGCCCCTCTATGTAGTTAACACCGCAGCTGCATTTGAAGGCGGCAAGAATCAGTAATCAGAGTAGCCGCATGAAGAACAATCTTTTATTCACTGCAATCACCTTTTTGTTGGCCGGTTCTGTCGTTGTCGGTGCCGAAAATGCCGGCGACGCGAAGAAGGCTTCCGAGGCCCCGTGGCTCGAAGGTGTGACCATTGGCGAACATCCGGTCGACCTCAGTCCGGTTCTGCCGATGAAAATCTACCTTGAAAACGGCGAAGCGATTCCGGCCACCCTCACTGAAGACGTGCCGCTGACTGTGGTCGCCGAAACCGCCCTGTTCGACGCTGAGCCGCCCGCAACTTACAATGGTAAAGAGATTCCAGACCCTTCCTGGAGTCGAAACCCTGCCATTTCGTGGCTGTTCATCGACTGGGAAAAGAACCGCAATATTCCGGCCTCTGCTTCCCAAGATTTGGCAATCAATCAGATGGTGATAACCCCGCTAAATCCGACCGGAAAAGGTGCGATCACCTGCTACGCCGGACGGAAAATGCGTTATACCTCACCAGAAACCGGTAAGGCGCGGGCTACGTTTGCCAATTCAAGCATTGCCGCCGATGTGCGCGTTCTCGATATCACGCCACCGGTGTGCGGTCTTGAAGTCTCCCTTGAAGATGGCCGTTCAGGCACCTTCTGGGTTGCCGAAAACCCGCCGCACAAATACCCGCTGCCAAAAATGGCCGATGTGTATTTTTCCGGTGCGCTTGTAAACGAGGCTGATCCGACCGAAACCCTGACGGTGCCTGGCGTTGAGCTGGGTGCTAATATGGTTGTGGTTCCAGACCAGGCTGCGATAACGGTTCCGGCGAATGCCGTTCTCAAAATCAAGGCCAATGGCGACGACAACTACAAGCTTGACAACACAAAGCTCAAATACGGCATCTGCGCCGGTGCCGGTGGCGAACCCGCACCGGTCAGCGAGGTTAATGCCGCTGAGGTAAAACTTGCCGAGCTGAAATTGCCCGAAAACCCGCATCTGTACATTGACGCCTCTGACATGGCTGGAAACCGTCAGGTTCTCTACGTGCCATTGAAAATCAAATAATTCTCCGTCTCTTAAGGCCGCTGCAGAAGCCCTCTGCGGCGGTTTTTTCTTTTTCCGGCAAAAGAGTCGTGTGTAATAATCGGTGAACGCGGATTTTGACAACCGCACGACTGAAGAGTAAATTGGCTGCATTGACCCAGGAAAGTTATCCGAATCAGCGTCTGCAAAGAAAGAGGCATCGAATGAAAATCAAACTGCTGACCGTATTGCTCGCCTGCTGGCTGACCATGCCAGCTCTGGCCCAGGAAAAAACCAACCCTGATTATGAACAGGTAATCAGCCGCGTTGCCGGCATGACCAGTGACCCGGCCGCCCGCGAACTGGCCGCAAAATACGGCCTCGATATCATCAACATCACCTGGGAAGACACCGGCCGTTTCGAAGGCTCGGCCGTCGGCCCAAACATCAGCGATATGACCATTCAGGTGCATCACGGCAGCAAAGAAAGCCGCAAAATGACCTGCATGCCGGTTATCCGTTTTCCGAACTTCACCGATAAAACCGCCGATATCCAGCTTGGCAAACTATACGCCCGCGTTGGCAATGAAAAAGGGCAGGAGTCCAAAACGATTCCGCTCGGCGCCCTGCTCGAAGATCCGCGCCCGTTGCTGAGCAATTCGGCATCATGGACCGGCAGCGCCAGCATGCTTCTGGCAGCCCGCGATTCGCATGTGCTGGTGTCGGCTCAGGCCTGCTTTCTGCCGATTCCAAAAGGCGAAGAAGCCGTATTCAACCCGGTAATCTTCAACTATCAGTCAGAAACCGGTAATCCAGCTGTGCTGGCGATTCTCGTCACCCGTGAAGGCACCAGTATGACGATTATCGACAACACGCGCGACGCCGTGCAGAATGGTG
Source organism: Candidatus Rifleibacteriota bacterium (assembly GCA_024710355.1). GTDB lineage: Bacteria > Muiribacteriota > Ozemobacteria > Ozemobacterales > Ozemobacteraceae > Rifleibacterium. Next base: position 8,163 of record JANJUX010000041.1, on the reverse strand, counting down.
GCGCTTATGGTCAGCGCCTTTTCTTTAACAGCAACGGGGAAAAAGCCTCGTTGACCGGTAAGCGTGCCAGTGACACTGCCGCCGCGCCTGCTCCAGTTGACAAACCTGCCGACAGCACGACAAAACCTTCTGCTCCGGCCGTTGGTAACACTGCTGCCGATAACATGGTAATGCTGATTCAGGTGCCATTAAAACATCGCGAATATTTCCGTGGTGACAGCAAGGGTCTCATGTTTGAAGATGCTGAAGTCAGCCGTACGGAACTCTCTTCGAACGTTGAAGATGCGGTTATCGGTCATGGCGAAATCGAGGGGCCGTTCATCGAAATGGATAATCAGCCGATCGAACGCGACGAGCGTTTCCCGATCCGCATAACCGTGCAGTTCTACAAGGCTACTGACAACGGTGTGGTCAGTGAGGATGATATTAAGTCTATTCGCGAACAGATAGACCGTGTCTATGCCGATGGCAGTTACGTTGGTTCGCTGGTTGTCCCCGAAAAAGAAGGCCTGCAGCGCCCCACCGACTGGAAGCCTTCCAGAATTTCCTTCTGATCAGAAGAGTTTTTTGAAACAATCTGCTAAAACTGCCCGGCTGGTTGACCAGCCGGGCAGTTCGGCGTTAGAATGGAGCCAGTACCTTCAAATTGGCCTGAAAAAGAGGTAAACATGTCTGTTGTTCGATATTTGTCTTTGCGTCATCTGATTGCTTTTGTTGCTGTCTTTGTCATGCTTCTGTGCCCGGCAGAAAACCTTTCTGCGGCATCTTACGATGCAGACACGATATCGATGTTTACCATGAATTCAACCACTGCACTGCAACGCATTCGCAGCGGTTATTTTTCGGTTATGTATCGTGGCTTTGGCTCTCGCAAAGCTGGCGAAATCGAGCGTGACGAGCTGCTTGGCTTCAGATTTCTGCTCGATATGACGCATCAGTCGCGTGGCCTGCGTAGTTTTGTCGAGGCTTGTGAAAAGGCGGGTATGGGCCCCGAAGAGGCCCTGAAGAGCGCTAAAAAGCAGCAGACCGTTTTATTGCAGAAAATCTTCACCACTATGGCTTCGACGAAAGACCTCTATGAAAACCGCCCGGGCAAATTCGAAGCCAGCAAAACCGGTGTTCCCGACCCCGAAACGCATTTTATTTTTGCCTCGCCACGCATCGGTGTTGCCCGCATGTACGGCCCGATTGTCATGGTCATCGAAGAAGCCCGGCCGCGTGGGCTCGACTTGAACGGTATTGCCCGTGATGCCCGCTATTATTCGCTCGCCCGTTTTCTCAAGAATATTGGGGACCGCGATTTTCGTATGATTCTTGCCGACTATGTCGCAGATAGAGACGAATACGTTATCCCGTCATATATCGAGCCTGTTGATATCAGCGGTCTTATCGTATATGGAACCTCCCCGATCGTTATTGGTGGCCGCCTTGCCGTTCCGCCGCCTCCCATTGTGCGTGTTTATCGCAAATACCGCCGCAAAGGCGCGCTGACCATAGACGTGTTTGATGGCCATGAACGACTGATTTCCAGACTTTGTGCTGCGCCCTCTGCCGCCGGAATCGAGCCTGAAGAGCCCCGGTCGGCCTCAAGACTGCCGCCTTTTATTGAAAAGGCCTGGAACGATTATTTGAAGACGGTTCGTAGTCAGAAAGCCAGGTAGTTCTCTGACTGAGGACCTGATGCAAACCAGCCTGAAAATCGACAAAGGTACACAGCAGAGCCTGCTGGCCGCAATGATTCGGCCACCCGCGGCAGCTAAAATCGCTGCCGCAGTTTCCGGAGGCTGCGATTCGGTGGCCATGCTTCTGCTGCTGCACCAGTGGTGCCGCATGAAAAAGCGCCAGCTTTGTGTTTTTCATGTTGATCATGGCCTGCGGCCTTCTAGCGCAGAAGACGCGGAGTGGGTAAGAACTTTATCTGAAAGCCTCGGTCTCGAGTTTTACCAGAGATGTCGCGGCGAGATTGTTTTTGCCAGCGATCACTCCGAGGGTAGTGAGGCCTGGGCGCGTGACCTCAGATATGCCGCTTTTGCCGAAATGCTTTCTGAGTCCGGTGCTGAAATTGTCGCCACCGGTCATAGTGCCGATGACCAGGCTGAGACGATAATGATGCGGTTGATGCGTGGTTGTTCCTGGCATGGGCTCAGTGGTATCGCTCATCGTGTCAGACTGGTATTTGGCAACAATGTGATCAGGGTCTGGCGCCCGTTTTTGCGTGTCAGCCGCTGCTGTTTCGAGAAGTTTCTGCGCGATTCCGGCCAGGGCTGGCGTGAAGATGAAACTAACACTACTGATGTGTTTTTTCGAAACCGGGTGCGGCATCGGCTTCTGCCGCTGATGAACCAGATGCAGCCTGGTTCAGTGCAACATCTGGCCGCGCTTGGCGACGATGCCCGCCTGCTTCAGAAAAAAATCCGCCGGCGCGCCAGGGGGTACATCGCCGAAAATGTCTCTGATGGCGGACTGTTGGTTTACATAACTCCAGACTGTACACTTCGGGCAGAAATTTTACGACTCTGGTTGTACCGACTCGGCGCCGGGAAAAACATAAAAAGAGCACTACTGGTACAGCTCGACTCTTTGTGGCTCAATCCGCATTCTTCTCAAAAAATCATGTACAGAGATTTTGTGGTTTTTCGTCGCGAAGGACGTCTGGTTTTTGAAAAAAAAGTTTCAGATTGCCGACCCGTTCGAAGGGATCTGAAAAGCGCTTCTGATAACGAGCCTTTATCGTTAGGGGTCGTGTTAAGACCCGATGAAACCGCAGTTCTAGGCGGTTGGAGCTTTTTGTTGCAGCGGGCAGAATGCCTGCCTGGGCTGCCAGGTGAATGGCTGCCCGTTTCTGAACGCCTGCTCGCAAATATAACGATTCGTACACGGCGCCCGGGCGACCGTTTTTATCCTCAGGGTGGCAGTGGGGGTAAAAAACTGGCAAAATGGCTGATCGATAAAAAGGTGCCGGTTGAAAGTCGCGATTCAATGCCATTGCTGGTAGTAGAAGGTAAGATTCTTCTGGTCATTGGTCTGGCACGCAGCAGGTTTATGAATGAATACCTCAGGCCTGATTGCGGCCCTGGCTGGTGGCTGAATATTGTGCAGTCTGGCTGATCGACGGCCTGATCAGCGGCCTGATCAGCGGATAAAAAGAATCTTGTCGGGGTTGTTGCTGCCGGCGACAGCCTGCATGCTGCGGCTGATGCCCTGCCCGGCGACGCTGGCCACAAATTTCCATGATTTGTCAGACTGCTCACTGCATTCGATATTCATGATGATTCCGGGCATTATTTCTTTTTGAATTGGCTGCGGTCGCATGCTTTGATTGTTGTACAGCTGCTGCATCTGCATAATGATCGCTGATTCCATCTGGTAATCGGCGGCAATCAAAGTGGTTGCGGGAATCAACGGCGATGATTTCATGCTGCTGAGAAACCAGGCGATCGAAATGATCGAAAGGGTCAGGATCGCTGAGAGTATGAGGTTTCTGGTGGCGCTCGAATCAGTTAAGGTCATGGTTGATACCTCGCAAAGCAAATGAGGTGAAAAACGGAATATCCATGCGGTCAATCGGCATGATTTTAACAGTCAGCAGGTTTGGCAGCTCGTCGCCGGTTTTGAAAAAAACCGATTCTACGCCTTTGAGAAGGATCTCGCCTTTTTCGCTTTTGTCGAAGCGGTGCAGGTTGCCGCCGATGAAGGCATAGCGGCTGATCACATCGCTCTGACTGTTGTAAAGAGTGAAGCTGTCGGATGCGACCTCAGCCACTGCGGCGATCTGGGCATCTTCGCGCAGGGTTGTCAGAATGACGTTGTAGCTGGCGGTTATGTCATGGTTTTCCGGGTCAGAGGGGTTTCTGGCTTTGTAAAACTGGGCTACGGCAATCGCGGTTGCGAGAATCAATGAGATGAACGCCACCCCAAGAATGCCTTCAAAAGACAATTCGCCGCGTCTTTTCATTCTTCGCCTTCTCCGTTGACATCGAGTGCTTTCTGCGGCAGCAGGCGTTCGAAAAACACCTTCATGGTTCGTCCTTCCCGCTGGTATGTTATGTAAACTATGGCCTTGAACAGGTTACCATCAAGGTAATACGTGTCGATTTGACACTTGAATGGTTTCAACGTCCAGAAAAGCTGCGAGTCGTTCGTTTCGGTAATACTGTCGTTGTTGGCAGAGATGTTTCGGAAATACTGGCTCACCGGTTCGACATGTTCTGCCGACTCAACCACGGGTTCTGGTTCACTCATGGCGGGAAGATAAGACGGATTCACCGCCCGCCGCGCCACGATTGTTTCAATCACATGGTGTGCCAGCAGAGTTGCGGTGTATTCCTGATGGTTGGTTTGTTTTGGCGGGTTGCCGATACGAAAAATGAAAACGACCGGATACATCGCGGCCGACAATACAGCAAGCGCCAGCAGCAGTTCCATCAGACTGGTGCCACTGCGGGGGTGCGAACGGGCCGGTCGATTTTTCAGGCTCATTTTCATGCAGACGATTATATCACGCACAGGCGCTTTCACCCGAATTTTTTTCACAAATCGAACTGTTCTATTAAACTTCCAAGGTTTTTTGCCGATGATCTTTGCAGGAATAATAGCTCAGGAAGGAGCGGGGTAATGGTCAAAAACTTTCAGGTATTACTGGCGCTGGTTTTAAGTCTGTCGCTGCTTACAGCGGTGGGCTGCGGAACAAAAAGCACCCTCAGAGGCACTCTTGTAGGAACGGTTGTCGATTCTCAGACCGGTATTGGTATTGCCGGGGCAACGGTTGTGACTTCACCGTCGACAACTTCTTCGATAACCGATATCAATGGCAGCTTTACAATCGCTGACGTCGATCCGGGCGTTTACACTGTCACAGCACATGCCAGCGATTTTAACTCGAACTCACTGACCGTGAGCATCGACAGTGGCCTTTCGGCGACTACGCACATCGTTCTGGTTTCGATGGGGGGAAGCTTTTCGCGCAACATTCTGCCCATTCTCAATGTCAACTGCGCTATCGTCGGCTGCCATAACGACAGTACGGCGCAGGCAGGTCTCAGACTCAACAGTTATTCGAATCTGATGCGTGGCTCGAAGAGCGGGGCAGTGGTGCTTCCGTATGATGCGCAGACCAGCAAGCTCGTCAGACGCATAAAAGGCATCGAAACCCCGAGAATGCCGAAAGACCGACCTTCCCTTTCTACTTCAGACCAGGGTCTCATAACTAACTGGATCAATGGTGGGGCAAGAAACAACTAAGTTGTTCAGGAAATATCAGGAGAAATTAATGAAGAACGTCAGACTGGGTATGCTCGTAGCGGGATTTCTGGTGGTTGGCGGAACCGTATTCGTCTCTTCTTCGTTCGCAGGGACGGACAATTCGCCGGGTTTGCAGGTTGTAAGACACGATAAGGTTGCCGGTAAAACATTAAAGACTGCCCGCACCGTAAGACCGGTTCAGGCCGCCAATGCCGCTGAAGATAAAATTGTTCTGGTCGCCCCCCCGGGTGAACTGACTCCGGCTTCAAACCGTATGGTGACCTCGCTTAAACCGATAGTACCGACTAACGTAAAGCGCGCAGGCGCGGCGGCAGGTAAAGTTACGCGCACGGCTCCAGCTGCTACTTCAGCTAAGGCCGGAGTCGCGGTTAAGGCTGCAAAAGCTTCCAAGGCCGAAGTGGCTCAGGCACCAGCCATGAAAACCGACCCGAAGAACCTTTTCACCCTTGTAAGGCTTCTGAATTACGCTCCGCACCCGTTGACCGAAGAGCTGCTCAAGCACGCTCCTCTGACCATGAATGGCAACAACTACTGGTTTTCCATTAAATATGATGAAGACTGGAAGGTTTTCAACGATGATGACGGCGTAATCAAAGGTATCAGCTTCGAAATCGACGTGATGGAAAACAACAAGAAAGTTCGCAGCCTCAAGACTCCGAAAGTGGCCATTGATGCCGCGAAGATCAAAAAAGGCCAGGTTCTTGGTATTGCCGAAGTTGCCCCCTACAAGTTCACCATCAAGGTCGAAGAAGTGACCAAAAACAAGAAAGGTGTTTCTGAACTCGTGTTCAAGCTTGATCTGCTTGGCTGAGTTTAAAAACATGACGCTGCTGTCAGTCAGGAGAATCTCTTTTGGATAACAATACTCTGATCGGAACCATTGTCGGCGCACTTCTCATTCTCGTCGGTATCAAACTTTCCGGCGATCTGGGTATATTTTTCGATATCCCCTCAATGATGATCGTTTTCGGCGGTGGAACTTGTGCCATGTTCGTGGCTTACAGCTATGAAACGGTTATGAACGTTTTTGGCCTGGTTAAAGCTGCCTACATGGCTCCAAGAGAATTCAATTACATGAAACTGATCAGCAGCATTCTTATGACGGCTGATGTTGCGCGAAAAGAGGGCATTCTTGCCCTCGATTCGCGGATCGCCGAAATCGAAGAGCCTTTTATGGCCCGCGGTCTGCAGATGGTTATCGATGGTGTCGACGTAAAAGTCATCGAAGACATTCTCGATACCGAGCTTGATTCACGTGCTAATCGCCACGGCGATGTTAAGAGCGCTCTCGATTTTCTTGGGTCGGTTCTCCCTGGTTTCGGTCTGATCGGAACCATCATCGGGTTGATCGGTCTGCTGGGCAACCTCGATGACCCTTCATCGATCGGCCCGAACATGGCGGTTGCGCTTATTACGACTTTCTACGGCGCGGTCGCGGCAAACTTTCTTCTCATTCCTTACGGCAAAAAAATGGATGAGCGCAGCAAAGCCGAGCAGCTTTATGGCGAAATCATAGCCCGCGGCTGTCTGTTTATTGCCGCCGGTGTTCATCCCCGCATCATTCAGGAACGTCTGTTGGCTTTCATGTCTGAAAAGACCAGAGTGACCTTCAACGAACTGCATCTATCAGAGGAGCTGGGTCAGGGTGGCTAAGCGCAAAAAGGCTGACGAAATTTCTGCACCGCTCTGGTGCCTTTCCTATGGCGATCTGGTAACCAACATGCTTTGCTTTTTTGTCATGTTGTTTGCCTTTTCGACTCTTGATTCTCCCAAAAAGCGTCAGGAAAGCGAATCGCGTGACGAGCTTTATCACGCAGTATTCAGCATCAATACTTCACAGGGGGCAAATCAATGGTTGACCCCCGGTGGCAAAGGCATTGTTCTGACGCCGGCAACGAGAAAAAGCGAAGTTCCGCTGATCGTAAAGAATGTTAAAAGCAAGCTGGCAAGGGTGCCGCTTGCTGACCGCCTGCGGGTTCTGGCTGAAGACCAGATGGTAAAAATCCAGATTCCGGCAAATGTGCTTTTCGAGAGCGGCAGTGCCGCAATGAAGAAAGGCGCCGAAGAAATTCTCACGGCTCTGGTGCCGGTCATCGGTACAATTGAAAACTATGTCAGAGTCGACGGCCATACCGATGATCTGCCGGCCCGCAACACCGTCTACCCATCAAACTGGGAACTGTCTACTGCCCGGGCCTGCTCGGTTGTCAGATTTTTTGTCGATGAAATGAACCTGGATGCCGGTCGTTTTTCGGCTCAGGGCTATGCCGACAACCGGCCAAAAGAACTCGATACCACCCCCGAGGCGCGCGAAGCCAATCGTCGCGTCGAGATCATCATTCTCAACAGCAAGAAAAAAGTCGTTAAAGACTTCAGCTGGGAACAGTAAGCTTAATGTTTCGGGGTGCTCGAAAAAACCTGACCGCGTGAATCTTCCATGAGCTGCTGAATTTTTTTTGCCTGCAGCTCGGAAAACCCGGTCGAAGTGCCTGCCGCAACCATTGGGCCAAGAATTTCAAGAACCTGACGGTAACGTTTCATGTGAAACGCTGCTTCGGCTTTTCCGATGAGATAACGTCGGTTCTGCGGTGCCGAGGCCACCAGTTGCGAAAAAAACAGGTATGACTTCTGGTACTCTTTATTTTCGAGTGCCTTTTCTGCCATTTCAGCAACCGCTTCAGATGAAAGAATGCTTTCCAGTGAAGGGTAGGGGGTTGGCAGAGCAAGTTCCGAGGGGGGGCGTTCGATTTCGGCGAATATGGTTGCGGTACCCGGCAGAGGTTGCCTTATCAGGACCGGCTCCAGTGAGGTCGTCCTTGCCCACTGATTTTCCATGTCCGATGTTACCGGAGTCGATGGGCCAAAATAACCCCTCTTGTAAAACTCGGCAGTCGTTTTTCC
>JANJUX010000002.1 GCA_024710355.1 Candidatus Rifleibacteriota bacterium | reverse complement strand
CTGAAAATTATCAAAGCACTGGGACTCAAACTCCATGCTGAAGCGGGCTTAATTCCAAATCCCTCGAAGAAATAACCGCAAAATATCCGGAATCGAATTATTTACACAGACAGTGCGGTGAATAATGGTTCTATTCGCATTAAATTATGCGGTGAATAGAAAAATATCTGATTGACGATGCGGTGAATAATCATTATATTCTCATTAAATTATGCGGAGAATAGAAAAATATATTTATCAAAAGCCAGGCTGGCCCAGGTTTTTCTGGAATACGGAAAAACTGCTGACTTTGCTGACTGAAGTAAGAAACATGCAGGGCCGCATTGTCGGACAAATGAGCGCTCTGGGGTTTTCCCTCAAGGACCATGCAAACCTTGAAATCCTGACTCAGGACATCTTGAACTCCACTGAAATTGAAGGGGAAGTTCTTGATAAAAATCAGGTCAGATCTTCAATTGCCAGGCGACTTGGCCTGAATGTTTCCGGTCTTGTTGCATCCGACAGAAACGTGGATGCCGTTGTTGAAATGATGATCGATGCCACCAGAAATTTCGATCAGCCTCTCACCAGAGACAGAATCATTGGCTGGCACAATACCCTTTTTCCTTCAGGCTACAGCGGCATGCTTAAAATCCGGGTCGGCAAATTCAGAGATGACGCGTCAGGCCCGATGCAGGTTATCTCTGGCCCAATCGGCAAAGAAAAAGTTCATTACCAGGCCCCGCCGGCAGCAGCCCTGGAAATCGAGATGGCGGCTTTTTTCGACTGGTTCAATAAAGAACAAGGCATAGATCTGGTAATAAAATCCGCTCTGGCACATCTATGGTTCGTCACCCTCCATCCTTTCGACGATGGCAATGGAAGAATCGCCCGGGCTCTGGCAGATATGATTCTGGCCCGTTCAGACGGCCAGCCACATCGCTTTTACAGCATGTCTGCGCAAATCAGGACCGAAAGAAAACAATATTACGAGGTCCTGGAAAAAACCCAGAAAAGCTCACTCGATGTCACCTGCTGGCTGGAATGGTTTTTAAAGTGCCTGCTGAATGCCATAAAAGCATCTGCAACGACTCTTGACATGGTTGTTTTCAAGCACAATTTCTGGCTGACCAATGCTGCAAAAATCGAGAACGAAAGGCAGCGCAAAATGCTCAACAAGCTGCTGGATGGTTTTGACGGCAACCTGACTTCTTCAAAATGGGCTAAAATCTGCAAATGCTCTCAGGACACCGCCCTGCGCGACATCAGAGATCTGCTGGAAAAAAAGATACTCCAGAAACTCCCCGGCGGCAGCCGCAGCACCGCCTATGCTCTGAAAAAAGGCTGCCCCACGGGTTTGTGAGACAGCCATTTGTTCTGAGAGTTTTAGAGAGTCTTAGAAAGTCTTGGAGAAGCTTACAGAGGCTTCATTTTGCGGGTTTCAGGTTTGGAGCCTTCGGCGGCCATTATTTTTTCCCTTTTGAAGCTGTTGAGGAAATCGGCGATTCGGTCTTCAAAAAAGCCAACCGGGCGTCTTTCCATCGACGGAACCCTGCCGGAATCATTGCCGATGAAATACAGAGCCGGCTGAAATTCGAAGCGAGTTCGCGTTAAAGTGACCGCAAAGCCGACCACTTCGTTCTCATCATAGGTAAAACCCGCCGTTGAACCAGCGGGAAGAAGTTCAACACGGTTACCGTCGGCACAGCGCACCGGTTTGCCTTCATTCGGTTCGGCAAATGGGAAAAACAGCTGCTGACCATCTTCGAGTTCGGCGAGCAGATCTTTCCAGGTCGGGTTCTCAGGGTTTCCGTGTTTCGCCACATTTGGGTTTTCGCGCCAGATGAAGTCGGCAAGCGTCATGTCGGTAGTCGCTACCTTTTTGAAATGCGCCAGCATACTCCTGACGAAATCTTGAAAATCGAAACCAGGCTTGTCAAATTTCCAGGTGATCATGTTTTCCTCCATTTATTACGGCATGGCAAAATTCGGCATGCTCTCTCTCAAATTTTCTGTCGCCGGTAGTTCCAACTCCGGCAGCTAATTAAAGTTTACGCGACATCACGCGAAATCGCAACCGGGGTACAGACCAATCTTCAATTGCCATGCCACGGCCGGCAGATAAATTCGAGAATCTGCGGCAGACGTTTGGCCCAGGCGGCTTCGTTGTGAACCGCGCCCTCGGCGATCATCAGTTCGACACGCTCAGGCTCATAGCCGCGCGACAGCATCAGATCGCGCATTTCCTGCACATCGTCGATCAGGTCAGAAATGCCGTTGCCGTTACGATCGACGGCATCTTCCGCCGTGCCCATGTCGATCCAGACCCGCAGATTCTTCGGCAGACCGTGCAGATGGCGCACATAGTTGGTCAGCCAGTGATTCCCCCATGCCAGCGTTGGCGAAACGGCACCGACGGCCCCGAAAACCGCGGGGTGCCGAATGCCGAGATAAAGGGAAACGAGCCCGCCGTGCGATGAGCCGATAACGGCCGTGTGCGAGGCATCGACAAGCGTGCGGTAGGTCGAATCGATAAAAGGCTTCACTTCATCGATCAGAAAAGAGGCGTAAAGATCGGCTTTGCCGCCGGTCCGGGTTCGGCGGTCGCCGCGCAGGACCTTGACCATGGTGTATTCATCAACACGGGCAGCGGTGTTGGCAATGCCGACCACGATCGCTGCCGGCAGGGTTCCGCTGGCGATGCCTGCCTCAAAGGTTTCATCGACCTTCCATTCCTGGCCGTTGAAAGAGGTGGCCGCGTCGAAGCAGTTGTTGCCATCCTGCATGTAGATGACCGGGTAGCGCCGCGCCGCTTCCTGATCGTATCCCGGCGGCAGATACACCCACAGGGTTCTGGCTGCGAGGTTGCGGGCAGGGAAATCCTTGTGGACACGCACGTTACCGACAATCGTGGATGAATACTGATCTTTTGGCGCCCCGGACTTGAAGCCCGATACCGCCACCCGCAGCGTCGTCTGGCCACGCGGAACCGGCAAAACCCGGTTTTCGATTTCCGAGCCATCGACGGCCGCTTCCACATGGCCCCAGTCGCCGAGAGTGAACTTGAACTGCAGCACGTAATCCGCCGGCAGTGAAACCGACCAGTTGGCACGGTTGCCGACACGCGGCACTTCGATCAAACCGGGGTCCCAGTCGCCGAGCGCGTGATGATTGCCGGTGATGAACAGTTTTGCCGACGGCGGCAGGTTATCGGGCAGGCGGACTTCAAAATTCAGCTGCGTATCGGCATCGGCTCCCTCGAGGAGACTTACCAGCCCCAGGCCAGCGACCAGAAGGCAAATAACGAGAAGAAACGGGCGGTGAGAAAAGATCTTCGACCTAAGGCCTGAGTGGATCATTGGGGCTCTCCTTCACTAGCGGCAAATGTTTAACATATAGCATTATAATCACTCTGCCCGCCCTTTGGAAAGTCTTCAAAACAAAACCTGGCATAAAATCGGGGGCGGGCAGATTTTTATTGATTGCCGGCAGGCGTTTCTCTTAGAATTGGGCAGGCCTTCATCAATTTCTGCCAGGAGGAATCGTGAAACTCTGCAGGCGCTGCGCCGCACCGGTTACCGCTCTCAACGTCATTCTCGACCGGAATGGCGTCTGTAACCTTTGCCACACTTACGAACAGACAGGCGCACAGCTGACTGACACGGTTCGCATGGCCGGTCTTTTCAGGCAGAGGCTGGAACTGTTTCGAGGGCGTCATGCATACGACGCGCTGGTAGGCCTGAGCGGCGGAAAAGACAGTTCTTATGTCGCGCTGCGCCTGGTCAGGGAGCATGGCCTCAAGGTGCTGCTGTTTACCTATGACAACGGCTACATGTCAGAGGGTGCACTCAGAAACATCGAGCTGGTCGTCGAAAAACTGCAACAGGACCATGTTTTTGTTTCGCCTTCGTTTCCTCTGAAATCGGCAATCGCCAGAGCGAGCCTGCGCCGCCTCGGAACGCCGTGTATCGGCTGCACGTTTCCCGGCTTTCTTGCGGCAATCAAGGTGGCGATGGAACACGAAATACCGATGATCGTTCACGGCCGCTCGCCCGCTCAGATGTTCAAAGAGCTGGCGCCCGGAACGACCGACCCTTTTCTGCCTTTCCTGGTCAATAATTTCGTCGAACGCGATGAAAAAAAGGTCCGCGACCTGATGAAAAGCATGCTGCAGCGGCTCGTATCGAGATTTCGCCGGCTTATCGGCGGCGAAATGAGAAACGTCCCCGGGCTGTCATCAGAGGCCGAACGTTTTTATGCCGCCGATCCCGCGATGCTCGATAAACTGGCGTGTTCACCAGAATTTCTGGGCTATTTCCTGTTTTTTGACTATGACGAACACCAGATAAAAGACACGCTCGAAAAGGAACTTGGCTGGCAAAGGCCCGCAGACGACCGGTTCATGGGCCATGAAGACTGCCTCGTCCATGCCGCTGCGGTTTATCTGTATACCAGAAACTTCGGGCACCCGATTCTGCATCCCGAGCTTGCCACGCTGGTGCGCCAGGGCAGAATGACCCGGGAGGCCGCCCTCGCCCGCCTGAATCAGGAAGTCGAGGCCCACCGCTTCCCGCTTGCATCCTTTAAATTTCTCGAAGCCGCCAGCGGCTGCAGCTCAGAGGAAATGCTGGCCAGTGCCCGCCGCAGCCAGCGACTGCTCAAAATTTTCCGCTGGTCTCTGCGCTTGCGACACCATCTGTTCAGAAATTGGCTGAGCAATCCCCTGCCGCCCGGTTAAGAGCCGGAACAAATTGCATCCCATACCTGCAGCAGTTGCGCTTCCCGGGCTCCAGTCATGCCTGCCTTAAGCGTGGTTTTCTTTTCGGCGGCAAGCCAGCTGCAGATGTCGCGGACAGTCTCTTCGAGCGGCCGGTTTTTCAGGCCGTCAGCGACAGCTTTGCGGTTCGAAGTCAGCATGAAGTTGCCAGATGGGCCGGGTGACCAGAAAGGCAGATCGCCCCAGGGTTCAACCCCGTTCTTCAGCAGGAAATCTTCAGAAACCATGGTTTTTACGGCTTTTGAGACGGTCACCCGGTAACAGGCTTCAAGCACGTCGGCAAAGCAGTATGCGCCCGGCGAATTCACCAGGTTATAAGGCCCGGTGCAGCGTTTTTCAATTGCATCGGCGATAAAAACGGCCAGGTCGCGGGCATCGATAAACTGCACAGGGGCGCGCGGGCAGTCAGGAACGAGAACCCTTTCCCCATGCAGAATTTTATGCGGCCAGTAAGTGAAGCGGTCGGTCGGGTCATGCGGGCCGACAATCAGGCCGGGCCTGATGATCAGCGGCGCGGCGCTCAGTTCGGCAGCGGCCTTCTCGCAGAGCACCTTGAAGCCGCCGTAGGTCTCCCCGGTAATCTGTTCCGGGGTAGCTTCTGAAATGACTGCCAGCGCATCGTTCTCGCAGAGGTTCGCGGTTTCCTGGTTCTGATAGGCGCTGATGCTCGAAATCAGAACGTAATGCGCCGCAGAACGCAGAACGCCAGCCAGCATCCGCACCTGGCGCGGGAAATAGGCGCAGGTATCGATGACGGCATCCCACTGCTGGCCCGCCGCGAGGTCGATGCGGCTCTGCTCATTTCGATCACCGGTAATGGTCTTCAGCTGCGGAAAAATGTTGTTGTTGCCGCGGTTCAGCATGGTCAGGTCGTGCCTGCGACCGATCAGTTCTTCAACCAGATGCCTGCCGACAAACCTGGTTCCGCCAATTATCAATATCTTCATAAGTTCCCCCCGGCCATGCTCGTCATGGCATCAAGCTCTTTCAGCCAGAATATCACGAAACCGCCCGGATTGTCGCAGCCATTTACGGTCATGGCAGTCGCGGCTTGTGAATTCTGCATTCTCGACTTGCGGTAATTAAAAAACCGCCGGTAGAGCCCTGTGGCACGACCGGCGGTCTGTTGTTTCAGAAAAAAATCAGAAGTTGGAGTTGCTGTCGGGAAGAGCCGGATCAGCGGGAGCGACCGGATCAGCCTGAGGAGCTGATTCAGTCTGGGTGGCTGGATCGGCCTTGGGTGACGGAACCTGGCCCTGCGGCGGGTTCGAGATTTTGCCGCGGGCACCGACACTGATGCGCGGGTTGGCGGCCTGAGCGCCCTTTTTGCCGGCGAGTTCGGCTTCCTGATCGTTGAGAACGTTGATCATGATCTCAAGCTCAGTGTCGCCGTTGGTAACGAAAACTTTCAGGAAAGTCGCTCTCAGCTTAAGCAGCTGCACGGCGGTGAGCGCCACGTCAATCGAGATTTTGTCACTGTTGTAGAGGTTGGTGATCACGGCGAGAGCGGTCGCCACGCCTTTGGCACCTTCGATGCCGCGAATCAGCAGTTCGAGCTGCTGGTTGACCTTTTCGGCCTTCAGCCAGACGAAGTCTTTGCCATTCTGCGCCGGAGCGCCCTTGTTACCTGAACCCTTCGCAGGCATGCCCTTTTCGACCGAGCCGGCAACCGGCGGTAACGAAACGCGGCTGAAAGATTCAAGTGCCGATCTGAATTTATCTTCGTCAAAAGCCATGGCCTGAACACCACATGCCAGACCACCAGCCACAAGAAGGCCCACAAGTTTATTCATGACAAAACCTCCGCTCGCAGAGACGTACATTAATCATACGAACAAACCCGCCTCTTGTAAAGTATCTGCCGCACAATTTTGCCTGTATCTGAATCAGACGTTCAGAAGTTTCAGAAGGGTGCGGTAGGCGGAATTGATGCGCGCGAATTCGGCGTGGTCGACGGGGTTGATGTCGGGGTGCAGGGTGCGGGCCAGGTGCCGAAAGCGTTTGCGCAGCAAGTCGAGACTCACTCCATCGGGCAGGCCCATTACCGCAAGACAGCGGCGGTATTCTTCCTGGTGGTGCAGCAGATTCCAGGCGCCGCCGATGAATTTTTCGGCATTTTCAGCCGCCAGGGCTGAAAAGTTCGCCGGGTCGAGATAGAAATAACGCTCGGAAAGCATATCGACAGCCAGTTCATCACCACGCCGACCGTGGAAAGCACAAAACTGATCGCCGGCATCACAACCGGCGCCACAAAACGCAGCCGAATCTTCGTCGAAATAATGGCAGCAGCCGGCGGCCGGCAGGTCTCTGACACAGGTGCGCATGAAATGAACGAACAGATAGCGGCCGCGCCCGGCAAAATGTGACTGCAGGCCATAAAGTGCATGAAACAGCACAAAATGCCAGCGATACATTTCGACAGCCGCGCCGTTAACCAGATCGGCCGCAGGCAGAGCCACGCGCATCAGTTCGCATTCCCAGACCGGCTCTTGCAGAGTCTCAAGATATGCCAGCAACGCATCACTCTGCAGCGAAGCGCAATACCTGAAAAAGTCCGCGTGCTGTTCACAACCGCTCTGCTTCATTTTTTCTCCACCTGCACCAGCGCCGGCAAAACCGCCTCAAAAAAACCGCCTGCGGCAGCAGACGGTTTCTGTGATTTTAAATTACACTACTCATCCGGCAGAATCAGCCGAGCATGCTCTGCAGATCTTCGGCCATCAGGCGGGCAATTTTGGTGAGATCGCCCTTTTTCTTCTTGAGAAAGGCCGGTGCTTCGGCTTTGCTGATTTTTGGCATGGCCGCTACCTGCTCGACAAGCTCACGCAGAGTGGTTGAACTGCTGATGGCGGCTTTCGGAATTTCGACAAGCGAGTCCATTTCAAACTTTACGGTCGCGAGCCTGAAATCGAGCTCGTCAAGAATTTCGCCAAACTGCTGTGCGATCGGAACATCAGGGTCGAAGCCCTGGTCGCCATAAATTTCCTCGTCGAGAAAGCGCAGATAATTTTGCAGAAGTTCTTCCATGTGGTCTCCTGTTTACAGATTTGTTCAGAATTCTAGAGTTCGTAGGGAGTTATGCTCTCGTAACCGTTTTCGGTAACGACAATCGTCTGTTCAAACTGGGCCGAAAGCGACCCGTCACGGGTGACTGCGGTCCATTCATCGTCGAGAACCCGCAGAAAGCGCTTGCCGATATTGATCATCGGCTCAACCGTGAACACCATACCGGGCACGAGAGTCACGCCAGAACCGCGCCGGCCAAAATGGGGCACATCGGGCGGCTCATGAAAACTTTTGCCAATGCCATGGCCGATAAATTCGCGCACGACCGAGCAGCCCATTCCCTCAGCGTATTCTTGAATTGCCCAGCCGATATCGCCGATCGTGTTGTCGGGCTTGACCATCGCCAGGCCGCGTTTGAGCGACTCGCGGGCGACGTTGACGATCTTGTGCGCTTCTTCTGAGCACTTGCCGACGAAGAAAGTCATGTTGGCGTCGGCGTAATAACCGTTGAGAATCGAGGTGACATCGACGTTGATGATATCGCCTTCGATGAGGCGGCGATCAGACGGAATGCCGTGGCAGATGACCTCATTGATCGAGGTGCAGACGCTCTTCGGGAAACCACGGTAATTGAGCGGCGCCGGCACCGCACCGTTTTTGATCGTGTAATCATGCACAAAACGGTTGATATCGTTGGTGGTGATACCGGGTTTGATTAATTCTTCGACTTTGCGCAGCGTGTCGATGACGAGGCGCCCGGCGACTTTCATGCCGGCGATTTCCTGGGCGGTCTTGAGTTTGATGCGGTAATTGCGCAGATACAACTCGGCAACATCAGGGACAACGCCCTGTTGCGCTTTGTTCATGCAACATCTCTTGAATTTGAGGCCGCTGCCGCAGGGGCAGTCATCATTGCGGCCAACGCTGCCATCGTCACTAGCCATCTTCAACTCCAGCTTTCTATTGTTTCTCCATGTCAGAAGCCTGCTCAGTATACTCCCGCCCGCCCGCTAAAACAAGCGCAAAAAAACTTGCTAACGCGGCGATTTCCATCTAATATGTATGCTTCTAATTTGATATTTTTCCGGAGGTTTCTGATGCGAAAATGGCGTGTAGAAGATTCTGCTGAACTCTATAACATCGAAGGCTGGGGAATAGGCTATTTCGGCGTTAATAAGGCCGGCAATGTCAAGGTCATGCCACATCGCAACCCTAAAATCGCGGTAGACATCAAAGACATTCTCGACGAGCTGAGTCTCAAAGACGTGTCGTGCCCGGTGCTGCTGCGCTTTCCCGACATTCTCGACAACCGCATCGAAACCATTTCCAGCTGCTTCAGAAACGCCTCCGAAGAATACAACTTCACCGGCAACTATTACACCGTCTACCCGATCAAAGTTAATCAGCAGCGCCCGGTCGTCGAAGAAATCGTGCAGTATGGCCAGAAATTCAATATCGGTCTCGAAGCCGGCTCAAAGCCTGAGCTGCATGCCGTGCTCGCGATCATGGACAACCCCGATGCACTGCTGATCTGCAACGGCTATAAAGATGAAGAATTCATCGAACTGGCACTGCTGGCCCAGAAAATGGGCAAACGCATCTTCATCGTCGCCGAAAAATTCAACGAGCTGAAGCTGATTGTCAAACTTTCGAAAGTTCACAAAGTTAACCCCAACGTCGGCATCAGAATCAAGCTCGCAGCCTTCGGCAGCGGCAAATGGGAAGATTCGGGCGGCGACAAGAGCAAATTCGGCCTGACCCCGACCGAGCTCATCGAAGCCGTCGAATACATGAAATCAGAAGACCTGCTCGACTGCGTCAAGCTGATTCACTGCCACCTCGGCAGCCAGATCACCAATATCCGCAAGATCAAACGTGGCCTCAAAGAAGCCTCACAATTCTACGTGCAGCTGCGCAAGCTCGGCTGCAACCTTGAATACGTCGATATCGGCGGCGGCCTCGGCGTCGACTACGACGGCACCCGCACCACGATCAGCAGCAGCATCAACTACTCGATTCAGGAATACGCCAACGACGCAGTTTCAGCCCTGCAGGATGCCGCCGACAAGAACGGTTTTCCGCACCCGCACCTGATCACAGAATCGGGCCGCGCCCTGACTGCGCATCATTCTGTGCTGGTTTTCAACGTTCTCGAAACCACCCTGCCGCCCAAAACCCCTTACGAAGAATTCAAGATCGACAAAAAAGACCACGAACTGGTCGTCGATATGCACACCATTCTCGATTCACTCACCGACCTGACGATGATCGAAGCCTGGCATGACGCTCAGCAGCTGCGCGAAGAATCACTCGACCTGTTCAACCTCGGCATGCTCGACCTCAAGAGCCGCGCCAAAGCCGAAAAACTGTTCTGGGCCATCGCCCATGAAGTGCGCGAACTCGCTCAGCAGGCCAAACACACCTCTGACGAAATCAGACAGCTAGACAAGATTCTCGCCGAAAAGTATTTCTGTAACTTCTCGCTGTTCCAGTCGCTGCCAGATGCCTGGGCCGTCGATCAGCTGTTTCCGATCATGCCGCTGCACCGCCTCGGCGAAAAGCCGACCCAGAGCGCCACACTGCAGGATATCACCTGCGACTCAGACGGCAAAATCGACCGCTTTATCGGCAATCGCAACTTCAACCCCTGCCTGCCGCTGCACAACCTGAAGACCTATGAGCCTTACTATCTCGGCGTTTTCATGGTCGGTGCCTATCAGGAAATCCTCGGCGACCTGCATAATCTGTTCGGCGACACCAATGCGGTTCACATCACCGTTAACGAAGACAGCACCTTCACCATCGACAAGGTTATCGACGGCGAAACCGTTGCCGACGTGCTCGACTACGTGCAGTTCAGCGCCAAAAAACTGGTTCGCACCATGGAAACCTGGGTGTCGGCGTCGGTCAAAGAAGGCCGCATCACCGTCAACGAAGGCAAAGAATTTCTTGCCATCTACCGCTCGGGCCTCTACGGCTATACTTACCTCGAATAAGCCTTTAACTGCATAAAAAAGCTCCGATGTCTGCCTGACGGCGCATTGGAGCTTTTTTTTTATTGAGAGGCGTTATCGCGGAACTCCTGAAAAGCCTTTTCGATAGCCTCGCCGGCCGCGCCGTAGATTGTCAGTTTTACCGGCGAATCAAAAATGATAACGGTCGTCTGGCGACCAGTGAATCTGCCGCTGGTAATTTCGAGATCTTCGACTGACTCCCACGGGATGAACAGGGCCGGGCTGCGAAAGCGCAGCAGCAGAAACACCTGCAGCAGGAAACCTTCTTCATTCACATATACCGTCAGACAGCCTTTGTAGCTGCCTTTTCCCCACCAGAACCGGTGTATCAGGGCACTGACGAAACCGATTTTTTTGCCGGAGATCTGCCGGTCACCGGCGGCAAACCGGCGCAGCAGCAGACGCCAACCCGACAGTTCAGCCAGAAACGCGCCGGCAAACATCCAGACCAGCGCAAAAAAACCTGTGAAAATTATAACCGCCAGATACCACGGAAAATCAGCATTTGGCATCGCGCTTGTCCTTTCAGAGTTGGAATCAAAAAAACAAGTAACCGGCAGGTAAAAAGAAAGCCCGACAATTTATATCGGGCTCTCTTTAACGACTTCGCTCAGATCAGTCCTGTTTTTTCTGCTCTTTGGCCCAGCCGTCTTTCAGCGAGATGGTACGGTTGAACACCAGGCGGCCGGGGGCTGAATCCTTGTCTTTGCAGAAGTAGCCCATGCGCAGGAACTGCATCGGCACGCCGAC
The DNA here is from genome assembly GCA_024710355.1 of Candidatus Rifleibacteriota bacterium. Classification (GTDB taxonomy): domain Bacteria; phylum Muiribacteriota; class Ozemobacteria; order Ozemobacterales; family Ozemobacteraceae; genus Rifleibacterium. The sequence goes on along the minus strand of JANJUX010000002.1, from coordinate 32,483 downwards.
CTTGACTTCGGCAAGCGCCGGTTCGACGATACAGTCGGTCAGCACTTCAAGCGAGGCGGGGTTGATATTGTCGAGGAAATCGGTGCCCTCTTCGACCTTGTCGGGGTTTTCCTGTTTGAACAGATGGTCGTAGAGTCTGACTTCAGCCTTGAGGCCTTCGCTGGCCGATACCCAATGAAGGGTACCCTTGACTCTTCTGCCGTCGGGAGTTGAGCCACCGCGGCTTTCGGGATCGAGCTCGCAGCGCAGTTCGACGATATTGCCCTGTGCGTCTTTGATCACTTCTTTGCAGGTGATGTAATAGGCGTGCTTGAGGCGGATTTCAGCGCCCGGTGCCAGCCGGAAGAACTTCTTCGGCGGGTTTTCCATGAAATCTTCCTGTTCGATGTAGATTTCACGGGTGAATTTTACTTTGCGGGTGCCGGCGTTCGGGTCTTCAGGGTTGTTTTCGGCGTCGAAATATTCGCTCTGGCCTTCGGGGTAATTGGTGATCACCACTTTCAGCGGCTTGATGACAGCCATAAAGCGCAGAGCATTGCGGTTCAACTCGTCACGGACACAGTTTTCGAGAAGGGCGAATTCAACGGTGCTGTTGGCTTTTGCAACGCCGATGCGTTCGCAGAATTCGCGCAGAGCCGAGGCGGGGTAACCGCGCCGACGCATGCCGGAGATAGTGGGCATGCGCGGGTCATCCCAGCCCAGAACCTTCTTTTCCTGCACCAGGCGCAGCAGTTTGCGCTTGCTCATGACGGTGTAGGTCAGGTTGAGGCGGGCAAATTCGTACTGATGCGGTTTTGCGGGCACCGGCAGGTTGTCGATGAACCAGTCGTAGAGCGGCCGGTGATCCTGGAATTCGAGGGTGCAGATCGAATGGGTGATATGTTCGAGCGCGTCAGACTGCCCGTGCGTGAAGTCATACATCGGGTAGATGCACCACTGGTTGCCGGTGCGCGGGTGATGCGCATGCAGAATGCGGTAGAGAACCGGGTCACGCATATTGATGTTCGGCGAGGCCATATCGATTTTGGCGCGCAGCACGCGTTCGCCGTTCTTGAATTCGCCGTTTTTCATGCGGGTGAACAGGTCGAGGTTTTCTTCGACACTGCGGTTGCGATAGGGTGAATTTTTGCCGGGTTCGGTCAGGGTGCCGCGGGTATTTCTGATTTCGTCGGCATTCTGATCGTCGACATAGGCTTTGCCTTCTTTGATCAGCAGCACGGCCCAGTCATAAAGCTGCTGGAAATAGTCAGAAGCGTAATATTCATGCTTGCCCCAGTCGAAACCGAGCCATTTGACGTCTTCTTTGATCGAGTCGATGTATTCCTGCTCTTCTTTCACCGGGTTGGTGTCGTCGAAACGCAGGTGGCAGCGGCCCTTGTAATCGCGCGCCAGGCCGAAGTTGAGGCAGATCGACTTGGCGTGCCCGACATGCAGATAGCCGTTCGGTTCGGGCGGGAAACGGGTAACGACCCCGGTGTGTTTGCCTGATTTCAGGTCTTCATCAATGATATCGCGAATAAAATTCGAACCACGGGTGGTTTCTTCAACGCTCATCTACATACCCCATTTTTACTGGTTTGGCATTTAAAACACCGCGATTCTATCACAACGCCCCCCCTGTTTCCATACTCTGACGCTATTTTGTCAGCAAAAAATGGACATTGCGGGCGAATGCCTTTATAATGCGGCAGAATCTCAATACTGGTGAAGGCAATGAAAAACGAAATCAACTGGCAATGTGGCGAAAATGGCGGGTTGCCGATGAAACTGGCGGAAAAGGGCCTCGATTTCAAGGGGCGCACCGCGTTTTTCTTCTGGTTTTCCGGCCTGGTTGCTGTGCTGTCGATGGTCTGGGTCATTATTCTGTCAGTAAAACTGCTGCAGTTCTCACGCACCGACCCCACCCTGCCCTCTTATTATGTGACCGTCGCATTTCTCTGCATTGCCGTCAGTGCCGCCAGTCTGTACAGCTTCTACCGCCTGTTCAAGACCAGACGGGCGTTCAGCAAAAATATCGAAATTGCCGATGGCACCGTCACCTACTGCGAAACCACCGACAAGGGCAAACGCGAGTGGCAGGAAAAACTTCGCAAATTCGAAGGCATTGCCCTGCGGCATTACGACTACCGTGGCGTCGATTCGTGGTACATTGCCCTGATTCACAAAGACCGCGAGCGCTGCTTCCCCGTATTTGCGCCTGATTACGACTCGCGCCTCGCACCCGAGACCGAAAAACGTGAACTGCTGGCCCGCTATGGCAGCATGTTCGGCCTGGTAACCAGCTACGAGAAAAAAGAAGAGAAAAAAGAAGCATGAAAGCAAAAGCAGATAAACGCCATTCGGCCAACCCCGGCAAGATCACCTGGCAGCCCGGAACCGTCCTATCACCGGTGCCGGCGGTCATGGTCACCACCGTCGGCAATGAAGGTCGCCCGAATATCCTCACCATCAGCTGGGCCGGAACCATCTGTTCTGAACCACCGATGCTTTCGATCTCGGTTCGCCCGGAACGCCACTCATTTAAACTGCTGCGCGAGAGCGGCGAATTTGTCGTCAATATCCCTGACCGCAAAATTGTGCGCGAAACTGATTACTGCGGCGTTGCCTCGGGCCGCGACCACGACAAGTTTCATGAAACCGGCCTGACAATGGGCCGCAGCGAAACCGTCAAGGCGCCGATCATCATTGAATGCCCGATAAACATTGAATGCAAAGTCGAGCGCGAAATCGAACTTGGCTCGCACAGCCTGTTTCTCGCACGCATTACCAATGTTCAGGTTTCTGCCGATCTCGTCGACGACAAGGGCACTCTGAACGCCGAAAAGGCGGCAATCGTCGGCTATGCCCACGGGCATTATTACCAGCTTGGCAGGCAGCTTGGCCACTTCGGCTTCAGCGTGAAAAAGAATTGAAAAGCACCGACCTTCTGATAATTGGCGCCGGCCCGGCCGGTCTGATGGCAGCGATTCGCGCTGCCGATCTCGGCCTGCAGGTCACGATTCTCGAGTCGATGCCGAAACCGGCGCGCAAGCTTGGCATTTCGGGCAAAGGCCGCGGCAACCTGACCAACACCGACCCATTCAATACGTTTTTAAAACATTTCAACAATGAAGGCCGGTTTTTGAAATCTGCATTCAAAGCCTTTTTCAATACCGACCTCGTCGAATTCTTTAATAAAGAAGGACTGCCGACCGTCGAAGAACGCGGTGGCCGCGTTTTTGTCGCTTCCGGCCGCGCCGTCGAAGCGGTAGCCTGCCTGCACAAAGCCACTGAACGCCGGCGGGTGCAGCTGGTGGTCAACCGCCCGGTCACCGGCCTGATTGTCGAAAAAGGGCAATGCCTCGGCGCCATCGCCGGCGGCAAACCCTGGCTGGCTGCGGCAACTCTGCTCGCCACCGGCGGCCTGTCATATCCCGCCACCGGCTCGACCGGCGACGGACTTAAATTTGCGCAGGCATGCGGGCACGAGATCGTCACCCCCCTGCCCTCGCTCGTCGCGCTGAAGACGCCTGAACCCATACCCGAATATCTTAAAGACGTCGCCCTGCGCAATGTTTCGGCCGAACTGCGGGTGAACGGTAAAAAGGTCGCTGCCGAATTCGGCGAAATGACCTTTCTCGACGGCAACCTCTCAGGGCCGATCATCATCACCCTGAGTCGCCAGGCAGTGCCGGCGGTGCATGCCGGCCACCTCTGCGAAATATTCGTTGACCTCAAACCCGCCCTCGACCACGCTAAACTCGACCGCCGCATTCTGCGCGATTTTGAAGAAAACCACAATGCGCGCCTCGACGAAGTCGTCGCCAAATTGCTGCCGGCCGGCATGCGTCAGTTCTGCCTGCAGCAGCTCGGGCTGAGCCCTTCTCTGAAAATTGCCCAGGTCACCGCAGTGCAGCGACGCCTGCTGCGCAACTGGCTCAAAGAACTGAAATTCACCATTACCGGCAGCGCCCCCTGGGAACAGGCAATCGTTACCGCCGGCGGCATTTCGACCCGCCAGATCAACCCGGCGACCATGGAATCAAAAATCGTCAAAAACCTCTATTTTGCCGGCGAAATAATCGACATCGACGCCGATACCGGCGGCTACAACCTGCAGGCAGCCTTTTCGACCGGCTGGCTTGCGGCCAATTCACTGAAAAAAGAATAGCAGAAAACTTACAGGCCCGGCCGGCGAACTTGTTAAAGCCGGCTTTGCTTTTACGGAACACGAATATAAAGGAAAAATAGCATGAAACTGCTGATCAGACAGCTTGAAGTCAGTCTCGAATACACCACCGACGATGTTCTGAAAGCCGTCAGCCGCCGTCTCAACTGTCGCAGCAACCAGATCAGCAGCTGTGAAGTGACGCGCCGCTCACTCGACTCACGACCGATGCGCAGCGCCCCGGTTTTTGTTCTGACTGCCGAAGTCGTCATGCAGAGTGGTTTCAGCCTGCCGCAGCATGCACCTAAAGATGTCGAGCCTGTCAGTAATGAAAATGAACAGCCTTTCATTTCGTCACCATTGCCGGCAAAAGCTGAATTCAAGCGCCCGGTTATCGTCGGTGCCGGCCCGGCCGGTCTGATGGCCGCCTATCATCTGGCAGCAGTCGGAGCCCGCCCGATTCTCATCGAAAGGGGTGCCCGCGCCGAAGACCGCCGCGCCGTCGTCGATGCTTTCTGGCGCCAGGGAACCTTCGACCCAGAAAACAATGTGCTCTTTGGTGAAGGCGGCGCCGGGCTGTTTTCTGACGGCAAGCTCACGGCCCGCAGCAAAGACCGGCCGCGCATCAGGCACTTTTTTCAGACCCTCGTTGATTGCGGCGCTCCGACAGATATTCTTATCGATGCCGAACCCCATATCGGCAGCGATGTGCTGCAGAAAATCGTTCCGGAAATGCGGCGCCGCATCGAAGCTGCCGGCGGCGAAACTCTTTTTAACACGGCAATGACTGACCTGCTCGTCGAAAACGGCCGCCTGACCGGCCTGATTGCCGGCGGCAGAGAGATCCGCACCGACAATCTGATTCTTGCAACCGGCCACAGCGCCAGAGATGTTTACCACCTGCTCGGCGAACGCCAGGCCACCCTGCAGGCAAAACCCTTTGCGGTTGGCATACGCCTTGAACTGCCGCAGCGGCAGATAAATCAGGCGCAGTATGGCAAATTCGCCGGGCACTCAAAGCTTGGAGCCGCAAGCTACAAGCTGACACGGCGCCCAGAAGGAAACGCGCGCGCCTGCTATTCTTTCTGCATGTGCCCGGGCGGCCTGGTAATCACATGCGCCTCCGAAAACGGCGCTCTTACCACCAACGGTATGAGCTACTCACAGCGTGGCAGCATCTGGGGCAACGCCGCGTTCATCGTGCCGATCGAGCCGGCAGATTATGCCGGCTTTGCCGGGCCCGAAACCCACCCTGAACTTGCCGGGCTGAATTTTCAGCTGGCAATGGAAAAAGCGGCCTTTCTGGCCGGTGGCGGTAATTTCAGTGTTCCGGCACTGATGCTGCCGGATTTCATCACCGGCAAAATCTCGGCGAACCTGCCGGCCGACCGTTCGTGCCCTCTCTCAAAACCGGCCTCATTTGATAAAATCCTGCCTGATTTCGTTCTCAGTACACTGCGCACCGCGATTCCGAAAATGCTGCGCGAACTCAACGGTGTCAATCAGAATTCGGCAATCGTCTATGCCGCTGAAACGCGAAGCTCGAGCCCGGTCCGCGTCGTGCGCAGCGACGACGGCTTTTCACCGGCAATCGCTGGTCTCTACCCGGCCGGTGAAGGCGCCGGCTATGCCGGCGGCATCGTCAGTTCCGCCGTCGACGGCCTCAAAGCCGCCGAACAGGTTGCCGCCCGCCTGCACGGCTGACAAAACTCTACAACCCGGACAATAAAATTAATGCCCGCCGTTTTCGGTCGGGCAATTCGAGCAACCCGCATTTGCCATACAGCAAAAAACCAGGCAAACGAAACGGGCTAAAAAAAAGGGCCCCTGGTCAAAAAGCCAGGGGCAAAGTGAGAGGATCTTTTGAGAGGATACGTGAAGTCGCGCGGGGACGCGACTAAGCGTAAATTCAAAGGTTTAACATTGTTGCATCCGCGAACCGGAGCTGATTTTGAAAGAGCAGAACCGAATTCTACCGCTTTGCAGTGGTGCAATTCATTAAACCCATAGTTATCAAAGAACAACAAAATAGTATAGAGCAAGTTCCGTGCCAACTCAAAAATCCAAAAAAGTGCCAAAATAGCAAAGGTTTTTTACATTTTACGTGTGATTTTCACACATTGTGTGAAAATCACACACACACAACCGCTCGTCAGATTTAAGAATAAGGAAATTCGCCTCGACCGTCAAGTCCCGGCGTTTTCGACCTGTTTCAGGCAACGACAAAGCCAGAGCCGCGTGCAGGATGACCAGAAGCGCACCCGCCGGAAAAGTTCGCAGCCCCGGCTTCCCATATTCAGGGCATGGCATACAGAATCACAAAGAGTTACATTTACGCCACACCCGCCACCTGCAAAACACCGTAACGGGGCACCGGCAATAAAAAACAGGCGGGCAAAGGGTTATAACTGCAGATTAGAAGCGCAGTTCTGCCTTTTTGCCGCAGATTGCTTTAAAGTTATGAGTTTTTTCATTATTGAAATTGCCCTGTCTTGGGGTTATAATCTCTTTTTAATCTTCAAGGCAGGCAGGGGCTCAGCATGGACCAGCTATTTTACGCATTTTCAAGAGAAAAAGGCATTTCGCTGACTTTCGTCGATGTCACCGAAGCGGCCAAGACCCTTGAAAAAAAGCACCTTTCCGGCCCGACCGCAGGTCGTTTTCTGGCTGAGGCCCTGGTGGCAGTAGCCATACTGTCGGCCGACCTCGGCGGCGACGACGAGCGCATTTCCCTGCAGGCACAGGTCAGCGGCCCGATTGGCGGCTGTCTCGTCGATGCCTCGCGCAAGGGCAATCTCAGGGGCTACACTACCATCAAGATTCTCAACGATTATGACGGTACCGACTCGACCCCGCTGAAAGATGTTTTCGGCGACGCCGGCGCCCTGACCATGATTCATTCAAACAGCCGCACGGTCCTTTCGCAGTATCAGCTCAACTGCAACCCGCTCAATCTGCGACATGGCCTCGCCCGCTATTTTAACGATGTAAAGCAGCAGCCTACCGCGATCGAAATCAGCGCCACCAGCCGAGATCATTATCTGCACCGGGCGGTCGGCATCAAAATGAGCCGCACCCCCGAAGGCCACTCTGAAGATTTTATTCCGCTGCTGGAACGCTTTAACGACCGCACCATTCAGAAAGCGCTCGCCCAGGCCGTCGATATTTCGATCATGAGCCAGCTGCTTGGCCTTGAAGATCTTACGATCATCGAGCGCCGTGCTCTGGTTGCCAGGTGCACCTGCAGCCGTGAAAAGGTGACGTATTCGATCTCATGCCTGCCCGAAACCGAGCTGGAAGAGATCATCGAAAAGAAAGAGCGCCCGGAAGTAACCTGCCACTTCTGCAGCCAGTCATACATAATCGAATCTGAAGAAATCGCCCGCCTGCTGATCGAAAAAAAGGGCAATCAGAACGACAAAGACTGACGCACCAAAACAGACCCACAAATAAAAGCGGCTGCCCATAACATCATGAGCAGCCGCCGCAATTTTACAGAAGAATCAATACTTAACCGAACAGCCGTAAGACTTGCTGATCGGCACCGAAACCGGCTTGCCGGCCCGCGCTTCGTCAAGTGCCTGCTGCACGTAGTTTACCGCACCTTCGACATCTTTAACATCAGCGGTTGAGCGGTCATCGATGGCGCCCATGAAAAGAACTCTGCCTTCCGGGTCGATCACGAACATTTCCGGCGTGGTTTTGGCCATGTAAAGTTTGCCAACCTTGCCGTCAGCGTCGAGAAGAATCGCGGTCGGGGCTGACTTGCGTTCTGCCGCCAGCTCTTTCCACTTTTCCGGTGGGTAGTTACCCTGTTTGCCGGCCGCCGAAGAATTGATAACCAGCCAGATGACCCCATCAGCGATATTCTTCTGCTGCAGGGCCTGCATATTGCCTGTTGAATAGTGCTTTTTAACGAACGGGCAGTCGTAGTTCGTCCATTCAAGCACCACATATTTGCCTTTGAACGAGGCGAGCGAAACCGGCTTGCCATCGAGATCATTCAGTTCAAACAGCGGCGCAGGCTCACCCAGAGCCGGCCCGACATCTTCAACGACCGCTTCTTTCTCCGGCTCAACCTGCCTGCCCTGCACCGACAGACCCAAACCGGCCAGCAACGCCAGAACCATCAGAAAAACGAGAGAATTGCGAATTTTCATTGTGTCCTCCTTCAATTTTTTCTACTCAAAAAAGTCATTCACCCGACCAGGCCGCCGCGACCTGCAATATTCGGCGCTCAGAGCCGTCCTCAACCAGAAGAACCCCGTTCAGCACCGGGTCGAGTTTGATACCGGTGCGCGGCATGGTCGCGACTATTTTACCATTTTCTACCACCGTTCTGCTGCCGCCGGTTCGAAAAACTCCCTGCTGGGCCGGAAAAAAGCTGACGCGGCTCGCTTCGCCCAACCGACCCGCCACCTTTGGCACTGCCTCGAGTCTGGCGCTGCGACCGGTGAAAGTTGCCCGGAATTCCCAATCTTCAGCAGGAACCGGCAGATTTGCCGAAGTCTCGGCAAAGAGACGGGCATACGCCTGATTGCTTGGCGCTTCTCCCGTAACCACGGGCAATTCAAGCCTGAGAACGCCATCCTGGGCGATACAGATTTCTTTGCACACCAGCCACGAAACCTCGGCCTCAAAGGTCAGCGTCGAATCCGTCGCAACAGTATCCGGAACACTTACCCGATGCGCCAGCAGCAACTCATTTTCATGCCCGAAAGTTGCGAATGGCGGCTTGTCAAAACGCTGCGGAACCGGCCACTCAGGGGCACCAACCGTGAAACCGTCCGGAAGCTTCCAGGTTATCTGCGGTTCGGTGCCGGAATCACCCGGATTCAACCAGTAAACGTGCCAGCCATCTAGCATTTTGAAGTGCACCGCAAGTTTGAAAGGCCGCCCCGGAACAACTGCGGCCACATCTGCAACCAGAAATGCTTCTGAAGGCTTCTCTTCTGGTTCGACTTCGGCTGTGGCTGCGGCTGCATCGGCGCCGGCCGGCCCAGCCTCTGCCACGCTTTTTACCCGTTCGACTCTGGCCAGCATTTCTGCGGGAGTGACGAAGCCGACCACCCTTTCCGATTTCACTTCATGGCCGGCGGCGTTGATGAAAACAATGGTCGGAACCCCGGCAATCCGGTATTTTTCGCGTAGTTTTTGAGATTCGGGTGAATCAAACTGCGAAAGATCGACCTTGAAATGCTTTACCCGTGACATTGCAGCAATCACACCCGCATCGGTAAACGTGCGGCGATCGAGCTCAAGACACGGAATACACCAGCTGGCAGAAAAATAGACCACCGCCGGACCAGCCAGCTCTGCGTCAGTGGCCGGGTATTTCTGCCAGTCAAGCGACGGCACCTGCCCCGCCCGGAAAATCAGCACGGCCAGCACCGACAGCAGAATTCCCGCGAACTTTTTGAAGCCGGCGAAAAGCCGCGATGTGGTCGGCGAATTCTCGATAAAACCCAGATAGATGCCGCCCACCACAAGAGTCAGAGGAATAAGCACAAAAGTCAGGGCCGGGTCAATTGCCAGCGACAGGTAAAAGCAGCCCACAGCGATCAGAACCGTGCCCAGCAGCTTTTTAACCCAGTTCATCCAGGCACCTGAGCGCGGCAGGCGGTTCAGCAAACCTGAAAAAGTGCCAAGAATCAGATAAGGGAAACCCAGACCAAGACTCAGCACGAAGAAAACCATAAAACCGAACACCGGGTCGCCGCGGTGCCCGACCAGAGTCAACAGCCCGATAACCGGCGGCCCGACGCAAGGCGCCGCAAAAATACCGACGAACAGCCCCGAAAGATAGGTGCCGATAAAAGTTGCCGAACGGGCGCCGCCGATGCGATTCAACAGCGAAGATGGCATCTGCAGCTCATAAAGGCCAAACATACTCAGCGACAGGCCGAAAAACAGGGCGCTGATCAGCAGAAGCACCAGCGGCGACTGCAGCACACTGCCGAACAGCCCACCCGTCAGGGCCGCAAACAGCCCGAGAACGCTGTACATCGTCGCCATGCCAAGAATATAGACAACTGCCCTGAGAAAAACCGCGAAGGGCCTTGCTTCTGACTGCTGCCCGAAAATCGAAACGGTGATAGCCAGCATCGGGTAAACGCAGGGCGTCAGATTCAGCGCCAGCCCGATCAAAAAAATGCCAAGAAAAGTCAGCAGCAGATTCTCGCCCGTGCCGCCAGTGACGCCGGTGCCATTGCCGGTATCAGCAAAACCATCCAGAACTTCTTTCCCGGAACCGCCTCCAGCACTCTCCATGCTGCTGCTCAGGGCAGGCCCGGTTGCAGCACAGGCAGCTGGCATGACTGGGATGAATGCCGCTGACTGCACCACAAATATTATCAGTATGAGAATAATGAACCTGAGTGTTTGCCCTGATTTCATCGTTTGCTCCGTTTTATTGCGCTGTACACGACATGCAACGAAATCTATCGTTTGCATACTGCACGAACAAAGTGTTGCGCCGGTCCACCGACACAATCTGAAGTCCGACTGGCAATTAAAAACTGCCTGCAACAACCCCTCAACCTGCTTACGCTCCCGGTGCTTCGACCGGATAAATCCGGCTCTGCAACCAAAGGCCGGTTACTTAGATCTGATCTCTGATTCTGGTTCTGATCTCTGCATTCTGGCCTCTCTGTGGCATCTGGACGATGACTGAGCATGCATAATGACACAGATTATGACCAGAAATTTTTGGCCCCGCTCTATATAAATGTTCACAAAAATCTCAAAAAGTCAAAGCAAAGTTACCCGATGCTAACTCAATGTTCCGCGAGCATTTCTTTATCGGTGTTCATCCGTGTTCATCCGTGTTCATCCGTGGCCAGTGTTCATCCGTGGCCGGTGTCTATCATGGCACAGAAAAAATGGCAGAAAGCAGAATATCAGCTTTCTTTTTCGGGCTGGGCGCCTTCCGGCAGGGCTGGCCTGACTTTGAGAACCTTTTCGTTTTTGATGTAAACCGTTCCGTCTTTAACGCCACCCGGCTTGCTGACAAATTTGGCCTTCGTCATTGAAACGGCGGTAACGCCGCCATTGCGGGCCTTGCTGTGCCAGGCGGCCACGGCGGCGGCGGTTTCCTGCAGGCGCTTGTCGGGTTCCTGGCCGTTCAATGAGCGCAACAATACGTGACTACCCGGCATGCCGCGCACATGAAACCAGTAATCCTCGGGGGCCGCAACCTTGACGCTGATAAAATCATTGTCTTTACTGGTTCGCCCGGCGATAATGACGAACCCGTCGACCGGCTCATAAATAAAGGCGTTGCGCCTGATCGTATCGAGATCAGCTATCATTCAGGCCCCCTGCATAACGATTATGGACTATTATGATAACAAAACGCCCGGCGGCAGGCCAGACAAAAAATCAATGTTTGCCGGCGGCTGCGGGTGCCACAAGATTTTTGTCCGGGGGCTCTGCAATTTGCCGGGTAAATATGATAACCTTGCAAAAAAAACGGGAGTCGGCAATGAAAATAGTCACCTTCAACGTCAACGGCATACGCTCGCGCCTGCACCAGATCAAACAACTGATCGACATGCACCAGCCCGACATCATCGGCATTCAGGAAATCAAGTGCGTCGATGACGCTTTTCCGTTCAATGACATTACCGCAATGGGCTACCATGCCGAAAGTTTCGGGCAGAAAGGCCATTATGGCGTCGCGTTTCTGTCGAAGCATAAGCCAATCGATATTCGCCGCGGCCTTCCGGGTGACGGGAAAGAGGCCCAGCGCCGCCTGATCGTCGGAACCTGGCTCGACGAGCAGAAGCGGCCGCTCGTCGTCATCAACGGCTATTTTCCGCAGGGCGAAAGTCGCGAGCACCCTGAAAAATTCCCGGCCAAGAAAAAGTTCTATGCCGGCCTCGCCGACTACCTGGCTTCAGATTTCCGCACCGACGACAATCTGGTCATTCTCGGCGACATGAACGTCGCTCCGACCGATCTCGACGTCGGCATCGGCGAAAAGAACGCTCAGCGCTGGCTCAAAACCGGAAAATGCTGTTTTCTGCCCGAAGAGCGCGAATGGCTGCAACGCCTGTTCGACTGGGGTACACACGATCTCTACCGCGAACTTCACCCCGGCGACAACAGCCTCTACAGCTGGTTCGACTACCGCACCGGCGGTTTCGAAGATCAACCGCAGCGTGGGCTGCGTATCGACCTGCTGCTCGGCACCAGACCGGTTATGCAGCGCTGCACCGCCAGCGGCATCGACTACCTGATCCGCGGCATGGAAAAACCCTCAGACCATGCTCCGGCATGGGTCGAAATCAGATAAACGGCGGTTGATCAGGGTTCGAGAAGTTTAAGATCAGGTATTTCCGGTTCATAAGTGTCGCCTGTATCTGAATCAGAGTCATCTGATTCTGCGCCATCATCTGAATCGGCCGCATCATCGTCATAAGACGGAACGCTGTGTTTGAGCCGGTTTTTGAGATCAGAAACCGACGGCACATTCAGCTGCGAAGGGCTGAAACCGCTGCTTTTTCCACCGGTTCCGGGCAGGTCGATCTCTTCGTCGACAATGGTGGTGCTGTGTTCGACATGGGCGCCGCGACTGCCGACCGATTCGCCAAAGTGCTGTGCCATTTTTTCGTGATGCTGGCCGAGAAGATCGGCATATTTGCGGGAAGCGTCATTCAAAGAAGCTGTCGCACTCGCCGAATTGCGGTCAAAAAAGCCTTCATCATCATCGCCGCCTGACAACTGGGTTTTCTGGTAGAAGTCCATTTCGTCCATGGCAGATTTAAGCTTGATCTGGTATTTCTCCCAGGCTTCCTGCAGGTGCAGTGAGACTTCTTCCTGGCGCAGCTGCAGATACTGGCGGCGGTATTCGATTCGCGGTTTTTCGTAATCTTTCAGACCCGGCTCGGCAGCCTTCTTTTCAACTCCCTGCGCAATTTTTTCGAGGCCCTGTTTATATGCATCGAGATACTTTTTCTGCCTGTCGTAATTTGCCTGATGTTCGCTGCTGACACGGGCGCGCGCCTGCTCGATCACCGACTGCGCCTCGGCATCAGAAAGCCCGAGCAGCGAAGCCCGGTTCAGGCCGAACACCGGCGACGCCGGCGGCGGCGTAATCGGCCCGGTCAGAAAAACCGAATCGGGGCCGGCAATATCAAGATCATTAAAAACGGTTGCGACCGTCATTTTGCCGCCCCTGCCGGGCTGACCGGCTTCTGTCGGTTCAGGTTTGTGAACGGTCATGGTCGGAGCGGTATAATAGCCTTTTCCCTGATCTTTAAAGCCTTTCAGACTGCTGGCTATTTCGATTTCGCGCCTGGTTCCGTCACGTTCCGGTTTCGGAGTCGTATAGCTCAGTTGATAATAGCGTTCGAGCTTCATTCTGCGGCTCAGCGCCTCATAAAGTTTCGACAGCTGCTCAGGCGTCGTCGTCTGCAGATACCAGCCACCGGTGGCGCCGGCAAAGTCTTTGAGAATCGCTTCGTCAATGTCGTTGCCGAGACCGACGGTTATCAGCCTGATGCCCTTTTCGACGGCATATTTTTTCACCTGTTCTGGCGTGCGCGTTGACATGGGCGTCTGGCCGTTCGGCGTGCTGTCGCGCCCGTCGGTCAGGCACACAACCGTCTTGAGATCGGCGCGCCCGGCCTTGTTCTGCAGTTCGTCACAGGCCGAATAAAGCGCATCGTAAAGGGCGGTGCCACCCCATGGTCGCAGTTTGTTGATGGCTTCCACCAGCGAATTACCGTCATTCGAGAACGCATGGGAAAAATCGATATCACTGGCAAACGACAGCACCGACATCGAAACATCGCCAACCATGCTCAGCGCGAAGCTGGCAGCGGCGCGTTTAACTTCGTTCATGGCCGGTTCGATGCTCGAAGACCGGTCGACAACGAGAACCATGTAATGTCGGTTCTTCTGAAACGCCAGATCGAAGCTGCTGATTCCGGTTTTATCTTCACTGATGACGAAATTATCAGCCTTCAGCTCATCAGGCTCTTTGCTGAACACTTTCAGCATCACCCCGATTTTCGGAAACCCGGCCGAATTGACCTGCAGAACTTCACTCGCAAAGTCTTTGCCCATGCCGGCACCCGCCGCCATAATCATCAAAAAAAGCACAATAAAGATTCTCTTCATACAAATCCCCTGCCACTTTCAAATTAGACCTCATTATACCACCACTCCCCCACCCTACTCTGAATTCACATTAAAAATCCGCGGCGCTCTTGCTTTGTAGCAGCGCGGCATAAACGAGTTAAAACCGGTTCGGCGGCGCAGCCTAAGCATTGATTTATCCGTGTCTATCCGTGTTCATCCGTGTTCATCCGTGTTCATCCGTGTTCATCCGTGTTCATCCGTGTTCATCCGTGTTCATCCGCGGCTGTCCTAAAAAAAATAATCCGTGTTCATCTGTAACCTGAATGATATTCTTGGTATCTAATATTATGATGAACGACGCCGAAGCACTTAAACTTGCGATCCAGGGGCGCGAAGACGGTTTCCGGGCCATCTTCGCCGGCCACAGCGCCTTTTTGTTCACGCATGCACTGCGCCTGCTCAACGACCGCCAGCTCGCCGAAGACGCTGTCCAGGAAACCTTCGCCGCCGCTTTCCGCTCGATAGCCGCTTTCAGGGGCGACGCCCGCCTGCGCACCTGGCTGTATCAGATTCTTTATCGCAACGTCATCAGACTTTCCGGCAAACGCCAGCCTTTGCCGCCAGCGAGCGAATCCGAAGCCTGTCAGCAGTCAGAAACCGAGGCCGTCGACGCCCGCAATGATGTGGGGAAAGTGCTAGACCAGCTCGGTGAGCGCGATCGCATGATTCTGCTGCTGACCTACTGGGATGAGCTGCCGCTGAAAGAAGTCGCCCGGATTCTCGAAGTCAGCGAAAACAACGCGAAAATCATTCTTTTCCGGGCCCGCAGTCGCTTTGCCAGCCTGTGGTCGGTGGCTTCCGCCGACAGAAAGGACAGGGAAAACCATGCAGTGTGAAGAATTCCGCCAGCTGATGCTGGCCTCCGAAGGAAACGAGGGCGAACTCGAAAAGCACCTCGAAAGCTGCCCGGCCTGCGACGCCTGGCTGCAGCAGGAGCTTGCCACGCCACCTGAGGGCCTGACGCCGGCGCAGTGGCACGACGCTACCGCCCGCTGTTTCCCTGAGCAGGTGCAGGCGACTAAAGCGCCTGAAGCCGAACCCGAAACATTCTGGACCTTCTTTTTCAACGGCCTGAAATACGGCATGGTCTTCGGGCTGTCGATTGTAGCCGGGTTTGCCATTCTTGAGCACTTACAGGGGTCGGGAAAAAATCTGCCGCAAACGCCGGAAGTTGCTCTGGTAAGCTTTATCGACCCAGCAGAGACGGCGCTGCCCGATTTTTTTGAAGCGCCAGAATTCGATGTAACCTTTTATGAAAACAGCGACTCTAAAATTGTAAGTTTCCTGCCAAAAGTGCAGATGCAAAGTTTTTACGAAACCAACGAGGAGGAAGAAACATGGAACGAAAATCAAGGCTGATTCTGGTGCTCGCTCTTCTTGTAAGCATGGTTGCGGCAGTTGATGCACAGCCCGCCGGCCCGATGGGCGGCCCCCCGGGTCAGGGTGGACCTGGTGAAATGCGGCCGGGCGGACCGGAAGGCCAGGGCCCGATGGCTGGAAAATTCAGACCGGACCCGGAGCAGATGAAGCGAAATGCCTCGCTGATGGCCATGGCCGAAGCCCACAAAAATCTGGCGCAGATTTATGAAGAACAGGGCAAAATCGACGAAGCGGCGAATGAACTGAAGCAGATTCTCGATCTTGCTAAAGGCCAGCTCGAAAAGAACCGCGACAATCCGTTTTTCAAGAACAATATCATGGGCAAGGTAATGCCGGTTTATCACCACATTTCGAAGCTGTACATGAAGAACAACCGCACTGACGAGGCCGAAAAGATCCTCAACGACGGCATCGCCTTTTTTGAAAAAGAAGCGCCCGAGGAAGTGACCCGCCTGCGCCTGCTGCTCGCCGATATCTACAAAGAAAAGAAAGACACCGCCAAAGCCGAAGAGGCCTACAAAAAGATTATCGAAGAAAGCAAAAAGAACCTGCAGTAATTTTCAGCTCCTTATCAGACTTTAAAAGTTCTTCGTCATTGCCGCGGAAGCGGCAATCTTATTGAAGTGCTTAGAACGCTGGCGCAGGGATGGCGTAATATGGTTGCCTGTTGTTGAACTCGTATTTGCCAGACGCCTGGCGAAGCGACAGGCAAAATGACCGGTGTGGTTGAGTTAATCAGCCCGCCGGTCGTTTTGTTTATACGGAAACCCTTTGAAAAATTCGCGCAAAAGCCATGTTTTTTCTTTGAGTGCGGGGTACCCCTTCTGCTATAATTAACCGGAAAGTTGAGAATCTTTTATGGTAAAACCGACCGGTTACTCGCAGGCAGTTCTTTGTCAGCAGCTGCATGCGCTTTATGATCTGCTGCAGAAGCGAAAAAAAGAAATTCTCGCAGATCCTGAGCTGACGCCAGACAACGACGCCCTGAACAACGAACTCGAACAGATTTATCACCGCAGCCGCCTGCTGCAGGAATGTTTCGAGCAGTTCTGCCCGAGCTGAAACCGCCGCGCGAAAGGAACCACGAACCTTAATGCAGGAAAAACTCTTGATCGCCCTCTGCCATACTCTCAGAGGCTATCTCACCGAGCCCAACGCCACCCGCCTGATCCAGCAGACCTTCAGAACTCTTGAAAACCAGCTGCACGCCACTTACGCCTTCATCGCGCTGCAGAACCGCAAAACCTCATATCTCGATATCCAGCATTCTTTTGGAGTGCAGCGTTCGGCTCTGCAGGCTTTTCACAAGCGGATCGGCAGCAACACTATCGGCCGCATTTTCTTTAAAGATGCGTTCAATATCATTCAGAAGTCAGATGACAGCGACGACTACATCGAAATGAAAATCGAGAAGGATTACCACACCTGCGTGGCGATTCACATCGGCTGGGAAGGCCGCACCTTCGGCTTCATGGCGATTTACTTCGAGCACCCGGTTGAGATAGATCTGACTTTGAAGAATTTTTTCATGGCTATGGCTGGAGCCTGTTCAGCAGCTCTCGAAAAGGAAGAGCTGCTGCGCATGATTTCAGAACTGCGTCAATTTGACGTCGACACCGGCATTTATACGCATCAGTTCTTTATTTCGAAGCTTGAGAAAGAGATACACAGCCTGCACACCGGGCACAAAGACCTGGCTCTCGTCATTCTCGACCTCGACAACTATAAGCAGATCATCAATCTGCACGGCAGCGATGCGGTACACGAAGTGCTGCGACTTGCCGCCGAAGAGCTGAAACGGCATATCAAGGGCTGCGACGTTCTGGGCGCCCTTGGCATCGACGAATTCATTCTCTACATGCCTGACACGACCGCAGCCGAAGCCGAAAAAATAATTATCAGATACAACGAACGTCTGAAAAAGCTGACTTTTACCGGCTCTGATCTTTCTGCCGCCTTTTCGTGCGGCATTACCCAGCTGCGTGAAAACGAAGACGATCTCGACGCCCTCATTCAGCGCGCCCAGATGGCCCTCTATACCGCCCGCAAAACCGCCGACCGCACTATCAGCGTCGAGTTGTAATCAAAGGAAACCTATGACCCGCCAATTCTCAGTTCAGGCCATAATCATGGCCTTTTTAGTCGCTTTTTCCGCTTTTTTAACCGGTTGCAGCATGTTCGACGTTTCAACCGGCAGTCAGCCTGTCGCAGCTACCGGTGAAGTGGCCGGTGATGCCTCGCTGGCAATCCGCTTTGCTCTGCCACCGCAGGCCGAAGGCATCGAGCCCTCCTCGACGATCAGAGCGGTCACAGCCGGTGCCCGGGTTAAGATCGTTCTGCAGGTCCGCCAGCCGGGCTCTGCTGCTAACAAGGCCTTCTCGATCATCAAGGTTGTCGATGTCGATACGGTCCTTGGAAAGGCTGAGACCACCATCAGTGCTCTTCCGGCCGGCGTGGTAGTTGTCAGGCTGCTGCTCGAAAACGCCAATGTTGAAGGCTGGCGAGACTTTCACGGCGCCGGCGACCTGACTGCCGGCACCACAAAAACCGTCGACGTTTCGCCTCCGGGCTCACGGTTGCCGGCAGACGTTCTCGCCACCACGCTGCAGGAAGCGATCAAAAACGACACGCTGATGGCGGCGGCAGGGGCGAACCTCGCGACCAATCTTCTGAATGCGATCAAGCTGATCGACGTGAACAGCGGCAATCCCTATTCTGCAGCCGCAGACAAACTGGTCGAGCAGGTTGCACCGACCGGCATGATCAAGCTCGTCTTCGACAACAGTGCCCGCACCCTGACCGGCTTCAACGGCACGACTCAGGCCTGGCAAAAGTCTTACGGTGAAATTCTCGGCACCAGCCAGATTGCCGCAGTTGAGCCAACTGCCTTTAATGTTGTGAGAATTGTCAGACAGGGTTTTGACAGCTACTCTCTGGTTGAATGGCGTGACAGCACGTCACTAATGAGCCTGGTTACCTGCCACAGCAATCAGACTGGCGTTAAGCAGGCAATGTTCGTGAATCAGGGCATTCTCGATGGCTCACTGCAGCTTTCGAGCACCGATTATCTGCTCAGCGGCTACAATGTTTCGCAGAAAAAGCCGGCAGTCTGGCGCTGGAACACCACTAAAAATTCCTTTGCCGAAGGTTTGTCGGTAGCCCAGAAAAACCTCGAATGGGAAAAATTCTTTACCACCGAAGTCTACACTGTGAATCCGACCACCGGGCTGATTGTGCAGAGTCTGGTAATCGACGGCGCCGGCACCATTTCGGCGCTGGTCAAAATGCAGAGCGGCGTAACCCACTCATACCTCGTCGACCCGACAACCGGCGCTCTTACCGCCAACTACCCGGCCGATGTGGTGCCCAATCAGCCGCCGACCGTTTCGCTTACAGCACCGGCCGCAGGCGCATCGATTGCCAATACCCAGACGGTAACTATTACAGCAAGCCCTGATGACAGCGACGGCAACGTCGTCGAAGTCGAATTTCTCGCCAACGGCACAGTTCTGGGCAAGGCAACCGCCGCCCCCTGGTCATACAACTGGTCAGGCATGGTCGCCGGCACCTACAAGCTCGTCGCCAGAGCCTTTGATGACAAGGGCTTTTCTGCCCTTTCGTCACCGGTCGAAATCACCATCACCGGCACCGGCCCGGTCAACCAGGCACCCACTGTAAGTCTGGACGCACCCGCCGACAACTCAACCTACACTTTTGGCTCGTCGGTCTCTCTCAAAGCGGCTGCTTCCGATACCGACGGCACCATCAGCAAAGTCGAGTTCTATGCCGGCACGACGCTTATCGGCACCGACGATTCAGAACCCTATGAGATCACCTGGACACAGCCGGCGGCCGGCACCTATTCGCTCAAAGCGAAAGCCTACGACAACAACAGCGCCAGCACCGAATCAGCTGCCGTCACGATCATCGTCAACCCGGTTAATTCGGGCACCGGCCCCGCCCTGATGATCACCGAAATCGGCAGCCGTAAGTATACCGACGTCGCCTTCTGGATCGAATTCACCAACAAATCTTCGACCGACATCCAGCTTTCCGACTATGAAATAAGGTCTCCTTACACAACCACAGGCGGCTCAAGCATTGAAAACGCAGGAATATTCCCGCTTCCAACCTACACCCTTTCGCCAGGAAAATTTGTGATTGTCAGATTCAATAACAATTCTAACAACATTGCTGGCCCGCTCATCGTTCACGCCTCCTATTCCTCGGGCAATCTGCCACATTGGGAAGATTGGGGTTTCATCGACCTGCGCAAAACCAGCACGGCACAGACAGTCGACTTTGTCAGATTCGGCAGCCCGAGCGCCTATTACGATTATACCCCTTCACCATCTAGTGAATGGTCAGGCCCAAACGCAACCGCTATGGCAGAGCAACTCGGCTACTCACTAGCCCGTAACCTTGAAGAAAATGATAACAACACCGCCTCTAACTGGGTTTTGCGGGCCTTTCACACGCCGGCCGCCTATAACGATGTTATTTCAGACACAGACTCAGATGGCGATGGCATACCTGATGAAAACGAAGCTCCTGGCACAACCTTCTGTGGCCTGCCCTACTACGACTGGGGTGCGCGTGCCGGCACAAAAGACATCTTTGTTCATATCGACTACATGGACCCACAGACCAACCCCGCGGCCGCACTTTCTGTAACCCCAAGAATCGAAGCCCTTCAGAGAATTCAGACCGCTTTTGAAAGAAAAGGCTTCAAAGTCCACTTCGATGTCGGAACTCTTTTTGGAACCACAATTGATCAACACTGCCTCGACGGCGGCAACCACAAGGTTGCCTATGCAGAGAAGTTATTTCTGAGACCAATTTCAGGTGTCGCCGACTCTTTTACATACAAAGCAGGGTCAATGACGATAAAAAAAGTTCCGGTTTTTCATTATTGTCTTCTCGGCTATAAGCCTTACGAACTAACTTCATACGGTTCCTTTGGCGGCCTGGGGGAAATGGATGGCAACGACTTCATCGTCACGCTTGGCGATGCAGGCTTTTCAACTTCTACAACCAACGGCCTGAATTATCTGATCAATTCACAGGCCTCGACGATCATGCATGAGCTCGGGCATAACCTTGGCCTCTATCATGGCGGCGACAAGGAAGAAAATTACAAGCCAAACTATCTCAGTATCATGAACTACATGTATTCAAATTATGGCATTCCGACGCCCGGCTATAGCGGCTATGTAGAGGGCGACCGTTATTACTACTACCGTTATAGCGACCCAGACATCGGTGAAACGATCTTCAAAACCAGATATCTGCCAACCGGGGACTGGACCAGCCTGCACAATAGCCCATATTCAGAGAGCATGCTGCTTGATTTCTCAGATGGAACCGGTGCCCAGATCGTTGAAAGCAGCATCAACGAGGCAACCGGCCTTGGTCGCTCCGACAGCGTCGGTGTCGACTTCAATGGTGATGGCGACAAAACCGACTCAGGTCTGTCGCTTGACCTGAACCCGACCGACACTCCCGGGAAAACGATTTTGACAGACCACAACGACTGGGCAAAAATCCAGTTGCGGTTTTCCAACCAGTCTTCGGGCCTGTTTTCAATTCGCGCCTCTTCAAGCGGTCTGCCGGCAAGAAGTGACTACCTTGCAGAAGATTCTCAGAAAATCACCGTCTGTGATCCAACCGGTCTCTATCGCTGATTTTGTTCTTAAAGCCCGCCGGCCGCCAGCTTTCTGGTCTGGCCGGCGGGCTTTTTTATTAACAGCAAAAAGAACGCCGACTGATGGACCGGGCCGCCGAACCGGTAAAAAGATTCAATTTTTGCGATCACCAATAAGTCGTTTGCACGGGGCTTGCTCTTTAATTTCAGGGTGCTATAATCAGGGTGTTTTGCGCTGCAAAGTTATAGTAAAGAGGTTACCGGAATGAACGAAGTCAAGGCAGGAACCTGGGTTGAAGTCGAAAAAATTCTTCTCACCCCCGAACAGCGGGCGCCGCAGGTGCCCGAAGATACCCGTCACACGCCATATGTTATGAGGGTTGCCGGCTTTCTGACGGCAGATTCGCTTTATGGCACTGAAGTTACCGTCAAAACCCTCAGCGGCAGAATGGTAACCGGCAATCTGAAGGTCATTCACCCCCACTACACGCACAGCTTTGGCGACACCGTCGAAGAACTGCTGACTATCGGCATCGGAGGCGACATATGACCCGCGATAATTCTTATCAGGCAGTGATGGCCCGCAAGAACGAGATCATGAAGTCGTCGATGGGCCTCGATTACGAAACCTACCGTCAGGGCGAACTCGCCTTCGACTACGAACGCATGATGAACGACTGCGGCTTCACGCTCGAAGACATCATCAGAATTCAGAGCGAAACCAAGGTCGGCAACACCCCGATGTTCGAACTGCACAACCTGACCGCCGCCGTTCGCAAAATCAGTGCCCCGGGAAAAGGCGCCCGCATCTTCGTCAAAGACGAAGCAGCCAATGCCTCAGGCAGCTTCAAGGCCCGCCGCGCTTCGATTTCTGCTTATGTCGCCGCCCAGAAGGGCTATAAGGGCGTCATTGCCGCCACTTCCGGCAACTACGGCGCCGCCGTTGCCTCGCAGGCTGCCCAACGCGGTCTCAAATGCATCATCGTTCAGGAAGTCTTCGACTCAAAAGGCATCGGCCAGCCCGAAATCGTCGAAAAGGGCCGCAAGTGTGAAGCTTTCGGCGCCGAAGTCATCAAGCTTTCGGTCGGCCCCGAATTATTCTATTACCTGCTGCTGACCCTCGAAGAAACCGGCTTTTTCAACGCCTCGCTCTACACCCCGTTCGGAATCAAGGGCGTCGAAAGCCTCGGCTATGAACTGACGCACCAGATCAGAAACATGACCGGCAAAGATCCCGATGCGGTCATGATCACCCACGCCGGTGGCGGCAACCTCACCGGCACCGCCCGTGGCATGCTTGCCGCCGGCTGCAACGCCCAGGTCATCGCCTGCTCCGTCGATCTCTCGGGGCTGCATATGGCCTCTGACCGCGATTTTAACCGCAAATCGTTCACGACCGGCCATACCGGCTTCGGCGTGCCGTTTGCAACCTGGCCCGACCGCACCGATGTGCCGCGCAATGCCGCCCGCAGTATGCGTTACATGGACGACTACATTCTCGTCAACCAGGGCGAAGTTTTCTATATCACCGAACTGCTCGCCAAACTCGAAGGTATCGAACGTGGCCCGGCCGGCAACACCAGCCTGACCGGCGCGGTTTCTCTCGCCCGTGAAATGGATGCCGACAAGATCATCGTCGTTCAGGAAACCGAGTACACCGGCGCCGGAAAGCATCATAATTCGCAGCTGTCTTTCGCCCAGAAAATGGGTATCGAAGTGCGCCGCGGCAACCCGGAAGAAGGCGTCAACGGCAAGAGCATCGTCATTCCTGAACGCCTGGCTCAGGTCAAAGGTCACCGCCAGGACATGGAAAAGCTGCGCCTTTCTTACCTCAAAAACGCCGCCAAACAGCTCGACCCGGCAAAATGGACCGATATCGACCGCGCTTTTGTCGCCGCCGACGTCAAAAAAGACCTCAAATGGCTCGACCAGGCCCTGAAACAGATATAAATATATAAACCACCATATCTGAACAACCACCCCGGGTCAGCGCCATCTGGCGCCCCGGGGTTTTTCTTTCTCAGCCGCCAGCATTATTTGCAAATCTGCTTTACTATGGGCGGTCCCAGTTGCTGTAAGCCGCAACCGACAAAGCAAAGCCGAGGGGCAGTATTGAAAAAACACCCAGAATAAAGGTTATACCAAGTGCTTTCATCCACTGCCCGGTCAGGTTCAGCTCTTCGTCAGGGTCAAGACCTCTGGCTGCGACGAACAGACAAACAATGCCCACGAGCAGAATAACAACAAGGGCTACAAGTGGAGCTGATGGATCAGAAAAAATAAGGCCGGCAGAAAAATACCCGGCAAGGGGCAGAAGTGTGCTCAAAAAGCCTGCCCAGCTGGCATGGCTTTTGTGTTCATCTGGCGAACAGGCCCTGAAAACCATGGAACCAACGAATGCCATGAAAAAGACCCACATTGCCAGCACACCATTAGTTGATTTTTCCATAATTTCCTCTCTTGCGCCTGCTACTGGCAACGGCTTCAGGCAGTATTGGCGAGCTGCAGACGTATTGTTAAACAGCTGTTTTTAAAAGCTGTAGAAGAATTATATCATCAGTCGGCACCGGCAACAATTCTCATAAAAAAGCCGTGCCCCTGCGGTGTAGCAGAGGCACGGCTTTTAGCGGCTCAGACGGAACGGGCGCGGCTGAGTTCTTCCTGCAGGGCTGGCAACAGGCTATTCACGTCGGTAACGATGCCAATGTCGGCATAGGCAAAGATCGGGGCGTCTTTGTTTTTGTTAACGGCAACGATGAACCCTGATTCTTCCATGCCGGCGACATGCTGAATCATGCCTGAAATGCCGCAGGCAAGATAGAGATCGGGCCTTACGGTTTTGCCGGTCTGGCCGACCTGTTTGTCCTGGCTTGTCCAGCCGGCATCGACGACGGCGCGCGAGGCGGCAACCTGACCACCGAGCATTTCGGCGAGATTCTGCAGTGACTGAAAATTTTCGGGGTTTCCGAGGCCGCGGCCACCGGCGACGAGCACCGAAGCGTCTTCGATGTTCTTCTTCTCTTCTTTCTGCACGACTTCTTCGAGAATTTCGACATTGACGTCGGCCGGCGCGATTGAGCATGCAAACCGGCTAATTTCGCCGGTTCTGGCAGTGTCGGCTTCGAGCCGGCGCATGACGCCTGGGCGCACCGTCGACATCTGCGGCCGGTGTTCGGGGCAGATGATCGTCGCCATGATGTTGCCGCCAAAAGCCGGGCGGGTCATCAGCAGATTGCGGCTGGCATCATCGATTGCCAGGGCAGTGCAATCGGCTGTCAGCCCGGTTTTGAGTCGTGCCGAGACTCGCGGGGCGAGATCGCGCCCGATGGTGGTGGCACCGAAGAACACGATACCGGGTTTTTCGGCACTGATAACTGCGGTCAAGGCTTTGGTAAAAGGCTCGGTCATATAAACACCAAGACGCGGGTCGTCAACGAGTATGACGCGGTCAGCGCCGTGAGCAATCAGACTCGCAGCCTGAGCATCGGTCAGATGCGTGCCGGCAAGAACTGCGATCAGCGGTTCCTGCAGAGTATCGGCGATACCACGGCCGGCTCCGAGCAGCTCGAAAGCAACCTTCTGAATCTCACCGCGCCGCTGTTCGGCAAAAACCATCACACCACGATATTCAGATATATTCATTGTTTTTCTCCTGCCGCTCAGATGATGAACTTTTCTTTCAGGCTTTCGACGATGATTCTGGCACCGTCGCGCGGATCAACTTCGTAAACTTTGCCGGCCGACCGGGTGCCTTTGGTATAAGAGGCCTTGACTCTGGTCGGCGAGCCTTTCAGCCCGATATTGGCCTGATCGACGTCGATATCGGCGAGGCCCCAGATCTTCACTTCCTGCTTGTAGGCACTGTAGATGCCGGCCATCGACATGTATCTGGCCTGATTCATGTCTTTCAGCGTCGTGATCAGGCAGGGAAACTGCACGCGCAGGCGCTGCCAGCCATCTTCGAATTTGCGTTTGACCTCGATGGCCTTTTCCCCGACCTGCAGTTCGCTGACATAGCTGACATGCGGAACCTGCAGATGCTCGGCAATCTGCGGCCCGACCTGTGCCGTATCACCGTCGATCGCCTGGCGCCCGCAGATGATCAGATCCCATTCGAGCTTTCTGATCGCAGCGGCCAGGGTGCTCGAGGTCGCCCAGGTGTCGGCACCGCCGAACGCACGGTCAGAGAGAAGGATCGCCTGGTCGGCGCCCATTGCCAGGGCCTCTCTGAGAGCGAGATCAGCCTGCGGCGGCCCCATTGAAAGAACGGTGACATGCGCGCCCTGCTGTTCTTTGAGAACGAGGGCGGCTTCGAGGCCGCTTTTGTCGTCGGGGTTGATGATGCTCGGAACGCCTTCTCTGATGAGGGTTCCGGTGGTCGGATTGATTTTTACTTCGGTGGTATCTGGAACCTGCTTGATGCAGACGATGATTTTCATGTTGTCTCCTTCAGCTTATTTGAGCACGGCCGCAGAAATGACCATTTTCTGCACTTCTGAGGTGCCTTCGTAGATTTCGGTGATCTTGGCATCGCGCATCATGCGCTCGACCGGGTATTCGCGGGTGTAACCATAGCCGCCGTGCAGCTGCACCGCCATTGTGGTCACGGCCATTGCGGTTTCTGAGGCAAAGAGCTTGGCCATCGCCGCTTCGGTGCTGTAGGGCTGTTTCGCGTCTTTCAGGCAGGCGGCGCGATAGACGAGCAGTCTGGCCGCGTCGGTTCTCGCCTGCATGTCGGCAAGCTGGAACTGGGTGTTCTGAAAGGAGCCGATCGTTTTGCCGAACTGCTTGCGCTCTTTAACGTATTTAACCGTTTCGTCGATGGCGCCCTGCGCCAGGCCAAGTGCCTGGGCGCCGATGCCGATGCGGCCGCCGTCGAGCGTTTTCATTGCCAGGCCAAAGCCGCCGCCTTCACGGCCAAGCAGATTGGTGACCGGAACTTCAACGTTTTCGAAGATCAGTTCGCAGGTCGAGGAGCCGCGAATGCCCATTTTTTCTTCTTTTTTGCCGATCGAGAAGCCGGGCATGCCCTTTTCGACGATAAAGGCCGAAATGCCACGGGTGCCCTTGCTGCGGTCGGTCATCGCGAAAACGATGTAGACGTCGGCATAGCCGGCGTTGGTGATGAAAATTTTCGAGCCGGTGAGAATGTATTTGTCGCCGCTGAGAACGGCGGCGGTCTGCTGGCCGGCCGCATCGGTGCCAGCGTTGGGCTCGGTCAGGCCGAAAGCGCCGATTTTCCGGCCCGCAGCGAGATCAGGCAGAAATCTGCGTTTTTGTTCATCAGTGCCGAATTCATAGATGGGTGCGGCACAAAGCGAAGTGTGGGCTGAAAGAATTACGCCGGTGGTGCCGCAGACTTTCGACAGGGCTTCGACGGCCATTATATAGCCGAGGTTATCGCCGCCGGCGCCGCCGAAATCTTTGGGAAACGGAATGCCCATCATGCCGAAGCGGGCCATTTTTTCGACGGTGCTGACCGGAAAAGCTTCTTTTTCGTCGGTTTCACGGGCAAGGGGGCGCACTTCGTTTTCGGCGAAGTCTTTGAGGGTGGTAGCGAGAAGCTGGTGTTCCCGGCTGAGTTGAAAATCCATGGTGCTCTCCTTGTGTTTGGCTGGGCTTCAGATGGCGAGGGCGAGATTGCTGACACGGGTTGAATGGCGCTGTTTGGCCTTCGGCACGACGCAGGTGCCGGTGGCCCGGCAGACGATCTGCGATTCTTCGAGAACGTCGGCGGCCGAATCGCTGATGTCTTTGCGCGGCACGATGACTTTGCGCGCTTCGAAGCGCATTTTGCGTGATGAATTGCCGTAATGGGTGATTTCGCCGATCGCTTCGATGTAATCGCCGGCATAAACAGGTGCGAGGAACTCGATTTTCTCGTAGCCGGCAAACAGACCTTCGTCGCCATCGCTGCGAATCAGCAGTTCGGTCGCAACATCGCCGAACAGCTGCAGCATGCGGGCGCCGTCGACAAGTTCGCCGCCGTAATGGGCGTCGGCAAGACTCATTCTCAGTCTGATCATAGCTTTTGCCATATCAATGCTCCTTTGCGGGCATTTCGCGGCGTGGCACCTTGAGCACCGCTTCGCCGTCGATAACGGTTTTGTCACCAACCAGGCAGATGGTTTTCATGGTGACGAAGCTTTTTTCGATATTCATGTCAGAGATTTCGACGTGAGCGGTAACGGTATCGCCGATACGCACCGGGGCTTTGAATTTAAGTGTCTGCGAGACATAGATACAGCCGGGGCCCGGCAGGCGGGTTCCGAGAACGGTCGAAATAAAGGCAGCTGAGAGCATGCCATGGGCGATTCTGCCCTCGAAGCGGGTTTTTCTGGCGAATTCCTCGTTGATATGAACCGGGTTGAAATCGCCCGAGATACCGGCAAAGTTGACGATGTCGGTTTCGGTGATGGTTTTAGAGAACTCGGCGCTCATGCCGGTATGAAGTGATTCGAAAGTGAAGCCGTTGTTTTCCAGCATAAAACCTCCTGCTTTTCCGCTTATTTAGCTGCCTTCAAGTCTAATCGAGAAACTTTTCTCGTTAAACTTTTCACAATAACAGAATACAATGCTTGTGAAAAAAATGTCAAGCGCTAAAAAATTCGGAGTTTATGGCACTTTCATCGGCAAAGACTCTTCCGGCAGTTGATGCCGACTGAGCGTGTAAAAACACCGCAGTCTAACGCCGGATCGATTCTGTCAGGAAAGAATTTTATTCGTCGCTGCCTTCTTCGGCATCGAGATCGTCAAGATCGTCTAGCCCGGCATCTGATCGTAGTTTTTCGATAAAATTCTGCGGCAGCGGCCGGCCGAACTCCGAGGCAATACGCTCGGCGGTCGCCTGTTCACCGGCAGGAATATCGACAATGATGGTGCGGCGGCGACTGCCACCGTTTCTGCCAAGCATCTGGTACAAAAAAACGAATTTGCCGGCAACAAACGGGTGTAAGCCGGCCCCTTCAAGCGTTGAAAGGGAAGCATCATTGACAAACACTTCGTCTTCATAGACCAGGCCTTTGCAATAGACCTGCAGGTGTTCGTTGTCTGGCTGCAAACGCCAGTCGGCAAGCAGTTCCTCTTCAACAAAGCTTTCTTCAGCAATACGTTCACTCTGTCTGAGCATAAAAAACGAGATGAAACCGGTCAAGGCCAGAACAAGGCCAATAAAGGCCGAAGCCATCGCCCAGTCAGCGTCTGTTCCGACTAAGAGTGGTATAAGACCGGCAACGCCTATCAAACCAAGTATCAGACCGACCTGCGAACCATGCGAATGTTTTCCAGCCATGCTTTACCCCTGTTTCCTCAAAAAAATCGCACATCTCTGTTCAAAAAAGTCCTGCGTGCAATATAACCAGCCTGATACCACATCTGCAACAGAAAACGGTTTATTCCCCCGGAACAATTTTGCACCTTCAGGTTAGAGATAGTATAATCGGCAAAAATCTCCGAAACTCGACCAGATGTGAAAGAGCGAACCAGGATTTAAAATGAAAAATGATGAAATACTTAACCTGGCGTTAGACCACGGTCTTCGCTTAAAAGATGAAGCGCTGATCCTCAACGAGATGGGAATCGACTTCAGAGTTGCCTTTGCCTGCGATCTGCATGGGCTGAAATGGGTTTTGCGAATTCCCCGGCGTGAAGATCTCGCAGACCAGATTCAGCATGAAAAAAACATACTGAATCTGGTAAAAAAGCATTTGTCTGTCGCTGTTCCAGACTGGAAAATCGCAAGTCCGAGGCTGGTAGCCTACCCACTATTGGAAAACCGACCTGTGATAACCTTCAATGCACAAAATTTTGAGGTTTCCTGGCATATTGACCAGAACGAAAATCAGATAGTTTCTTCTCTGGCAACAATACTCTCGCAACTTCATAAAATTTCTGTTTCAGAAGCAACTGTGTCCGGGCTAAAAGTACTGTCTACCCAGCAAGCCCGCCAGGAAATTCTGGATAATATTGACGAAGTGAAAAGAGAAATCGGCATTCGGCCGGAGCTTGAAAGCAGGTGGCGAAAATGGGTAGAAACAAATACTTATTGGCCTGATTTCTCGGTTTTTGTGCACGGCGACCTGTATGCCGGGCATATTCTTTCTGACAGATCCGGAAAAATCAGCGGCCTGATAGACTGGTCAGAAGCTCAGGTAAGTGATCCGGCAATTGATTTTTCCGGGCATCTTGCGGTATTTGGCGAAAAAAGTCTGAAAGAGCTCATATCAGAATATGAAAAGTGTGGCGCCAGAGTCTGGACAACCATGTTTGCTCACACCTGTGAGCGCCATGCCGCCTCGCCCTTAAAATATGGCGTTTTTGCCATGAAAACAGGAGTTGCGGAACACCTAGATGCTGCTAGAAATCAGCTGGCCGACCAGCAAAGTTAAACCGGGGCAGTGGTGAAGAAAGGAACACACATGCAGCAGTATCACCCGCGAAGAAAGAGAAATGAAATAATTGATGCAACTGAGAAAGCGGCACTGCTCAAATTTTGCAATCATGTGACAATTGCACTGTGTGACGGCGAAACTCCTTACATTGTGACCATGAGCTACGGCTTTGACGCCGAAAATAGCTGCCTTTACTTTCACTGCGCCAACCAGGGCGACAAGCTCGATTTTATCAGAAAAAACCCGAAAGCCTGTGCGACAGTGATCAAAGATAACGGCTACCTGCAGGGCGACTGTGACCACGACTACGAGTCACTGGTAATCAGAGGCGAAATGCACATTGTCAGCGATCTGAATGAAAAGAAGCACGGCCTGCAGGTTTTACTGAACCATCTCGAAAAAGACCCCGCCCCGATCATGGCCCGCAACATCAAAAACGACAGCTCATACAATGCCGTAACCATTCTCAAGCTGACAATGCACTCAATAATCGGCAAAAAACACCTGAAACCCGGCTGATAGAATCTTCGATCAATCAGGACTGAGAAAAAAATATGCGACCACCAGTATTTTATTTTAATTAACATATAATGTTAATTAAATTGACAAAACGATCATGAAGATTTATTTTAATAACAGGAAGCTGGAAAAAATATGCTCTGATCAAAAACAAGGGATCAGAGAGCTTGGTGATCAATGTGCCAAGAGATTACGCCAAAGATTGATCGAGCTTGGTGCCGCAGATAATCTGAGTGATATTTCCAGGTTTCCTCCGGCAAGGTGCCATGAATTAACCGGTGATCGAAAAGGTTCTTTTTCTGTCGACCTGCAGCACCCGTATCGACTGATCTTCAAACCTCTGGGTAACCCGGTGCCTGAGCTTGCGACAGGCGGCCTTGATTTAAAAGGGATCTGCGAAGTTCTGATTACTGAAATCGCAGATACACATTAGGAGTCGATCATGGCAAAGAAGCTTGTTGAATTTTCGCCTGACTATGCTGTAATTCCGGGTGAAAGCCTGAAAGAGTTCCTGGAGTTTTCAGGAATGTCTCTGAAAGAATTTTCATTAAGAACCGGGCTCACTCAGCAGTCAATCATCAGAATAATCAAAGGCGAACAGCCCATAACTCCCGACACAGCCAACAGATTTGAGCTTGTAACCGGAACTCCAGCCAGATTCTGGAACAATCTTGAATCGCAGTATCAGGAGCAGCTGGCTAAATTGCGTGAGAAAGAACGCCTTGAAGGTGAAACTGAGTGGCTGAAAATTATTCCATTCAAAGAACTGGTGTTGCGAAAACTGGTTGAACCGTCAGCAGAGACCTTTTCAAGAGTTAGAGAATGTCTAAAATTTTTTGGGGTCAGTGATGTGAGCGGCTGGCACGAAATATGGCAAAGCCCTGAGGTCGCTCCGCGCCGTTCGAGCTGCTTTGATGCCAACCCCGGCGCGGCAGCAACCTGGATCAGAATTGGCGAGCTGCAGGCGGCAAAAATCAGTTGCCAGGCCTTTAACAAGAGTAGATTCAAAGAAGCCCTGAATAAAATCAGAACCCTGACAAGAGAAGAGCCGGCGGTTTTTATTCCAGAAATGACGGCTCTGTGCGCCGAAGCCGGCGTTGCTCTGGCTTTGGTAAAAGAATTTCCCAAAGTGCCATGGTCAGGCGCCAGTCGCTGGCTTTCGCCGGAAAAGGCGATGATTCTGCTTAATCTACGCGGAAAAAGCAACGATCTCTTCTGGTTCTCGTTTTTTCATGAAGCCGGGCACATTCTTAACGACAGCAAAAAAGATCTGTTCATTAATTCCGGCGACAAAACCAACCCGATCGAAGTCAGAGCCGATAAATTCGCCGCCGAAATGCTGATTCCTGAAAAATATAACGCCAGAATCAGCAGATTAAAGTCCATTGCCGAGGTCCATGCAGTCGCCAAAGAACTCGAAATCTCTCCCGGCATCGTAGTCGGCCGTTTCCAGTTCCTGACCCATAAATTCAAACTGTTCAATTCCCTGAAAACCCGATTTGTCTGGTCTTAGGTAGAACCGCAACGCAAGTAGAAATACTGAGTAGCACTTTTTAACGGATCAGAAAATTTAAATTTATTGAATTCTCTTCGTCAACACACTGTGACCAATCACTCCGTGAGCTTTTCGACAAAGGCGGCGATTGCCGGGGCTGGCTGGGCAACACGATTGAGGAAGGTGGCCGCGCGAATCTCGATGACTTTCCAGCCGGTCGGCGGAGTCGAAGAAAGAATGTGGATCTGAACCAAACCTGCCCATCAGTGCTCCTTGTCAACGGCTTCACCGTCGAAGGATGTATTCAAGAGTTTCCTCACCATGATACGTAATGAGCCCGTCGCGGACCATCCCCAGCTTCTCCAGAACATGAATCGAAGCTGCGTTCTGAGGATCGACCAGCCCTATGATTCGCTCAAGAAACAGGCGCTCGAAGCCATATTGTAGAACCGCGCGACCAGCCTCGGTCGCAAGCCCGGTGCCCCAGTAGGCAGGCAGCAGCCAGAATGCAATGTCCACCTCCCCCAGTTCGTCGAGTCGCTTCAGTCCCGCGAATACGATAACCATTCCGGTTTACTTCAAAACACACGCCCAACCGCCAAACCCATGCTGTTTAAAGTATGAAAGCGGGTTAGCGCGGAGAACCTGCAGCGCGTGTTCGAGGCTCGTAAGCATCCCGGTGCCTGTATAACGAGTGACGACGGGATCACTTCCCAGTGCGTAATATGCAGAAGCATCGCTTTCGTCAAATTCGCGAAGCAA
>JANJUX010000029.1 GCA_024710355.1 Candidatus Rifleibacteriota bacterium | reverse complement strand
AACACCATGGCTGTGCATGGCGCAATACCGAGAAGAATAGTGCCGGCAAAATAGCTGCGCCAGAGCGGCACCTGCAGCATTTTCAGACCGTCATGAAGAACCACGGTTCCGGCACCATGTGTCGCACCCACTTCCAGATCGAGGCCAAAAGGCATTTTTACCAGATCCGTCGCTTCGGCACCAATAAAGGATTGCAGCAGATAACCAAGAAAGAAGTAAGCGAATGCATACATGGTAAACGGCTTGATTGCCCAGTTTACAAACAAAGTCAGAAAAACCGGCCGACCGCTTTTCCCCGCTTTGATGACTTCGCCAAAGTCGATTTTTACCATGATCGGGTACATCATCAGAAACAGGCACACGGCAATCGGAATTGAGACAACCGGCGCCCCGTCAACGAAAATCGACATGCCATCGAGGGTTTTAGCAAAATTGGGAGCGATTTTGCCAAGAACAATGCCGCCCACAATACAGAGAAACACCCAGAGGGTAAGATACTTTTCAAAGATGCTGCTCATCTGCCTTTCGGCCGGCTGAATTTTCTCAACAATCGTTTCAGTCATATTTTTACTCCTGTTGAACTGACGCTTTTCGTAAACTTATTTCACAGACTTACCAGGGCATGGCTTGATCAGGGTTTTATGGCTTTAATTGAGGCGGAACAGACGTAGTTCTCGGCGTCTTTGAACCAGTCTTTGATGAAATGCCGACTCTCTGGCTTCAGTTCGATGCTGATATCTTTGAAGCCGGCAGCCTGCATAACTTTTCGCAGTTCTTCAACGCTGATCGCGCCTGAAACGCAACCGCAATAAGCGTCGACATTGCCGAGAATTTCTTCGCTGAGAGGCTGCAGAGCCACGATATCGGAAACGGCCAGGCGGCCGTTCTGCCGCAGAACTCTGAAAGCATCCGTAAATACGCCAACTTTGTCGGGTGAGAGGTTGATTACACAGTTCGAAATAATGACATCGACGCTGTTGTCAGGCACCGGCAGATGTTCGATCTCACCGAGACGGAAATCCACATTTTTAAAACCAGCGTTGACCGCGTTTTTTCGCGCCTTGCGCACCATTTCGGGGGTCATATCGACTCCGATGACTCGACCAGTTTCGCCAACTGCCTTCGCTGCCAGAAAACAGTCGAAGCCGCCACCTGAACCAAGGTCGAGAACCGTTTCACCGGGCTTCAGGCTGGCCAGCAACTGAGGGTTGCCGCAGCCAAGGCCCATATTGGCACCTTCTGGAACGGCAGCCATATCTTCGCTTGAATAGCCAAGTTTCCCTGATGCCTGCGGGTCGCCGAGCGGGTCACTGCAGCAGGAAGAAGAACTGCCCGGGCAACAGGAACCGCCCTTTGTCGCGATGCCGGCATAGCGCAAACTGACCTGATCGCGAATTTCGTCATCTTTAAGAATCTTTACCTTCATTTTACGGCTCCTTAAACCAGCAATGTTTCGATGCCGCTGACAAAAGCGGCGATTTCGTCGCGAACCCGCCGGTAAACCGGCAGAATATCGCTTTCTTCGGCGAACCCTTTCGTCAACGCCGGCGGGTCATCGAACGGCACATGCACTATTCTGGCACGCCCCGGAAAAACCGGGCAGCTTTCGTGGGCATTGCCGCAAACTGTTACCACCAGGTCGAAATCAAAATTTTCGAACTCGCTCAAAAGCTTTGAATGCTGGCCGGAAATATCTACTCCGGCTTCCTGCATCACTTTTATGGCGTGCTGATTCATGCCGTGCTTGGCCACGCCGGCCGAAAAAGCCGAGAATTTATCGCCCTTGAGATGCCGCAACCAGCCTTCAGCCATCTGGCTTCGGCATGAATTGCCAGTGCAGAGAAAAAGAACCTTTTTCTTCATACGCATCGCCTTTCTGATTTGAAGCCGCAACTACTTAACATTGTGCCCAGCCACCTCAACAACAGTCGTTTTCGCCGCAGTCACGACCCTGACATGAGTCAACAGTGGTGTTTTCGGGGCAGGCAACAAAGCTGCAGACTTCATCGAGTGGCATGGCCAGGATTTTTTCAAGGCGGTCGCGGTCAGCGGCGATTTTTGCTGAATCAGCCAGTTCATCAACCAGCCACTCAGAAAGCCGGTGCTGCTGTTTCCAGGTTTTGCTTACCTGATAATACGCCCAGCGGCCAACCTTGCGCTGATCGATGATTCCGGCCTGATACATCAGAGCGAGATGTTTCGACGTGGTTGAGGCCGCAAGGCCAAGTAACACCACAATCTGGCAGACGCACAGCTCATGCTCATTCAGAGCCATGAAGATGCGCAGGCGGCTTTCTTCCGCGAGAACCTTGAGGGTATTCAAAGTTTCTTTCATTTTTTTCACCTCAACACCAAACCTATCACATTTCGCCACGCAACGAAATGAAAATCTATTTTTTGCGCTATTGACTTTGCAGCAGGGCTGAAGCAGAATCAGGGGGCGAAAAAACCGGTTTTTTTGATGGTTTTATCGGCTTCGCTGAAATGCTGTGTATCTTTTCAATTCATTTGTGGCTGCCTGGTTCCGGCTCTGGAACGACTCGACAATGCACAAGATGCTGCTGATCATCAGAACTTTTCCGGCCTCGATTCTGAGGCTGTTTTCAGCGCAGGCGCTTCTTGGCATCGGCACCGGCGTGTTTTCGGTGCTGCTCAACCTCTATCTGCGCGAAATCGGCTATTCTGAGGAAATGATCGGCAGGCTGCTCGCCGCCCAGTCGCTCTGTGCCGCCATCATGTCGATACCGATGGGCTGGCTGGCAGACCGGGCCTCGCGCCGAACCACGTATCTACTGGGAGTTCTGCTGCTCGGCACCGGCTATTCGGTGCTCGGGCTGACCCGCTCGCTTTACCCGCTGTTCGCGGCTGCCTTTCTTGCCGGCACCGGCAGCGGCGCAATGATGGTTTCAGTTCTGCCCTATCTGCAGGAAAACGGCCGGCACCGCCAGCGCAAATATATTTTCAGCGTCAACGTCACCCTGATGTGGATAACCAGCGTTTTTGCCGGCTTTATCGCCGGCTGGCTGCCCAGAATATTCAAGCTGCTCAACCCCGCAGGCGCCGCCTCTGATGCCGATCGGCTGCAATATTCACTCTGGGTCGGCATAATCTTTATCTTCTTTGCCCTGATACCCTCATTCGGAATGGCCGGCAGAAGCGAACATGCCAATGAAAAAAAAGAGCCGCACCGCGACAACCACGACAAAGCCCCTCTCGAAACACCATGGCTGCTGATCGGCCGCTTTGCTTTCTGTAACGCTCTGATCGGCTTTGGCGCCGGTATGATCGTGCCTTATTTCAATCTGTATTTCCGCGACTGGGTCGGGTCGAGCATTCCGCAGATCGGCTTCGTCTTTGCCCTTGGTCAGTTCGGCACCGCCCTCGGTTCGATTCTTTCCCCGGCAATTGCCGGCCGCTTCGGCCTCATTCGCGGCGTCGTTTATTCACAGCTTTGTTCGCTGCCCTTCATGGCGCTGATGGCCTGGCGGCACGAGTTCTGGGTCTGCGCGGTCTGCTTCGTTTTCAGGGGTGCTTTCATGAATATGTGCGTGCCAATGCGCCAGGAAACGATGATGGAAATCATCCCGGCCGAACTTCGCTCGCGGGCTTCAGCCGTCGACAGCATGGCCTGGAACCTGACCTGGGCTTTTGCAATGTTCTTTTCGGGCGGGGTAATCAAAAACTGGGGCTACGATGTTTCGCTGCTGATCGCTTTTGCCTGCTACCTGGCCTCGGCTCTCAGCTACCGTCATATGTTCAACTCCTGGAAACACCTCAGCCGCAACCCGCGCCGCGCCAGGCACTGACCGGCTCAGGCCCGGCCCAGCAGCTTATACACCGCGGCCGGCTGGCTTTTTCCCTTGATCTGAACCGGTTCTGTCTTTTCGAGCTGCAGTCGTGCGGCAAAACCTGACGGAATCTGATCAACCGTGGCCTGACTCAGAATGATGTCGTGGTCTAAGTTTTTCGAAAGCGATTCCATGCGCGAGGCGACGTTGACCGTGTCGCCGATCACCGTGTATTCAA
This sequence comes from Candidatus Rifleibacteriota bacterium, assembly GCA_024710355.1. Taxonomy (GTDB): domain Bacteria; phylum Muiribacteriota; class Ozemobacteria; order Ozemobacterales; family Ozemobacteraceae; genus Rifleibacterium. The sequence continues at coordinate 29,316 of JANJUX010000029.1, read as the reverse complement.
AGCGCTTTTCGGTGCCGATATTGCCGGCGACCAGATTTCCGGTGTTGAGGCCGACCCCGAAGCGAACCGGCATTTTCAGCTGCCCGGAAGCGTTCAGTTCGGCGAGACGCTGGCGCATGCCCAGGGCGGCATTGATCGCATCTTCAACATGGTTGTCAGAGCCGAGATGCGGCGTAAAAATGGCCATCACGGCGTCACCGATGAATTTGTTGATAACGCCGTGGTTTTCCATGACCGGTTCGGTGATGTAGCTGAAGTAGGAATTGAGCATGGAAACGACCTCTTCAGGCGACATCTGCTCGCTCATCGTCGTGAAATTGCGGATATCGGAAAACAGCACCGTGGCGGCGATGTTTTCGCCGCCGAGCGAAACTTTGCGGTTCTCGATGAGATGACGGGCAATCTCGATCGACACGTATTTGCCAAAGGTGTCTTTCAGCTCTTCACGCTCTTTAATCTGATCGACCATGCAGTTGAAGTGGAGCTTCAGACGACCGATTTCGTCGTTGAAAAACACCGAAGTCTTCACGTTGAAATCACCATCGGCGAGGCTCTGCATCTTGTCGCCGAGCACATCGAGCGGCTGCTGAATAGACTTGAACAGCAGCTGCATGTTGCCGATGAGAAAAGCCGCCGAGGTGACGATGAGAATCAGGCCGTTCATCTTGTATTCGGCCAGATAGAAGTAATCTTTGTGAATACTGGCAGCAAGAATCGCCATTGGCAGCAGCACGAGAAAAATCATCATACTGACGAGCTTCATGTAGATACTCAGGCTGGAGCGCCCGGCGGGTTGCCCGTTGCGGGCGAAAAGGCCGCTGACATAAAGAAACAGTGAAGGTTCGAGAAATAGATAGAACAGATAGCACTCGATCACCCACCAGAAAAGGTGGTAACCGACGGCGACCGGCAGGTTTTCAGGCAGAGTGTGTTTAAAAGTCGATGAAATGAACCAGATCAGGTGTGCGAAGATGAAATAGGAAAATACGGCGCGGTAAAAATTGTTATAACGCGCCTCGGCAGCCGGTCGCTGACTTTCATCGCCTTTTTTTATAAAAGCGAACAGGGGCCGCAGCCAGAAATACAGCAGCAGAATCGAGAGCAGTCTGATACCGGCCGTATAAAATTCACCCTTGATGTGAAGCTTTACGTCATCGCTCTTTTGCGAGATTGCAATTTCTCCCTGGGTGCCGGGTGAAAACATGCGGCGATCGGCAATTGCCTGCTGAATCAGCGAAGAGTTGGCTTCGCCGCTTTCGCGGGCGATCTGCACTGCCTTTGAGTTATCGACGAGAAAGGCCATGAGAAAGGAATTGGAATAGAACTCAGCAAAAATCGAAATCAGTATAAACGGCAGGAGAATTGTGTTAAAAAACGTGGCCCGCCGCGCAAAAGAATTAGATGATTTATTGCCGCCAGCAGAATCTGCGACTGGCTGAGCTGGCTGTGGGCCATATGAAGGGTCGACCTGGCTGGTTTCGCTCATAATTCTGTATTCTCCAATTCTTTATTGATTACTGTAAAATCAAATTCTGGTTGACCGGTTCGGCGGCCCGACCTCTTTATGCAACTATATATTGCGACTGCATGCCATTCAAGAGCCGGAAGAATCGGCAAAGGCAGTTTCAGGGCTTTTCTGATTCAAGTTTTTCGATGGCTTCTCTGGTGTGCAGAGGGCTCAGCATTGCCGCTCCGACGCGGCCTTTTATTGCCGCACCTTTGATGCGGTCGAGGGCCTTGCGATCAGAGCCGGCCAGAATTGCCGCTTCTGAGGCAAGACGGTTGAATTCGAGCACTGCTGCGTCGAGACGGCGGTAATACATGTCGATTTCAGTTCCGGCGTGGCAGTTGCGGCATGAATTCTGCATCAACATGCGCTTGTCGCCCCAGTTTTCTGTATGCGCACTGTGCATGGCGGCCAGTTTCCAGGAAAGGCGTTCGCCGGGGTTGTGAGTGGCGGTGGCGTTAGCAGCTGCCGGAGCGATGTGACAAACAAAGCAGTCTGGGCGCTTCAACGGAGTTTCGACCGGAATCAGCTGTTTGCGGTTAAAATCGGTGCTGGCAGCCGTAAGATGCCAGTCGGTGCCGTGGCGCGAGGCTTTCCAGGATTCATAAGCCGGGCCGGTGTCACCGCGGTGGCAGCGGGCACAGGTTTCGGGGCTGCGGGCGCGTTCGAGCGAGTCATCGTGGTGACCGTGGCAGGCAGCGCAGTTGCCGCGGCTGCCGTCAGTATTGATGCGGCCAATACCATGGTTTGGCCAGGTATGATTCAATGGCCGACCGCGTTTCATCTGCAGTTCGTTGCCATGGCAAACGGCGCAGGTGCTTTCGAACAGCGCCGGTGAACTGGTGCGCAGCGGCTGGTTTTTTATCGTTTCGAAAGCCAGGGCATGACTGGAAGAAGCGAAAGAGGCATATTGCGCCGGGTGGCAGGCAGCGCAGGTCAGTGGTGAAACCGGCAGCTGCACCGAGAATCCGAAATGGCCGTTTTTAGCGGCCGGATCGGCCGGATTGGCTTTGTGACATTCGTAGCAGCCAACGCCGTTGCGGGCGTGCGTGCTTTTTTCCCAGGTTTCGACGAGTTTGATCTGGCGCGAAGCGTGGCAGTTGAGGCAGCGTGAGGTTTCGTCGCTGGTGACCACCGAAGAGGTGTAATTGATCTGCACCACAGGCACGACCGGTTCCGCCAGGGATTCTGCATCGGCAGGCCCGGAAGCGGTCTGGGCATAAGCCGGCGAGAAAAACACCAATGCAATGGCGACAAGCGAAAACAGCGCTATTATAAGGTCATATCTGGGCAACGGAGCCTGTTTCGAATTTCGACTGGTGTTAAGCAATGTTTTCACTCCCCTTTGCAGCTGAAGTCGCTTCAAAAATCGAACGGATCGGTAAATATTCTATCAGAGGGCAGGTTTCCCGCAACAAGAACTTTGCTGACGGCTTCCATCATCGGCTTCGGGCCACAAACGAAAGCCAGCAGCCCGGCGGCCGGCAAGGTCGGCAATTTTTCTGCGAGAATCTGGTGAATCATGCCCTTGGGGCCGGTCCAGCCGTCTTCAAGCATTGGCCGGGAAAGCGCCGGGAAATAATGAAAGTTGTGGCAGCTGCGGGCAAGCGTGCGGAAAAATTCTTCGTTGTAGAGGTTTTCGCGGCTGCGGGCGCCGTGAAAAAGAAAAACCGGGGCAGAAAAACCGGTTGCCTGCAGTGCTGCTACCATAGAGCGCAGCGGTGCCAGACCAACCCCGCCGGCAACCAGCAGCAGCGGGCTGGTATGCTGCTGTGGCGACAGGGTCATGTCGCCGAAAGGACCGGTAACTTCAATCTGGTCACCGGGTTGCATGGCGTGCAGGTGACTGCTGACCAGACCGCCGGCAACCAGCTGCACATCGAGCGAAAAGCTCTGTTTTTCGGCTGGCGATGATGAAATTGAATAGGCGCGCAGAACTCTTTCCCAGGGCTGATTAAAGACGATCTGCATATACTGACCGGGCAGAAACTGAAGATTTTTGCCTTCAGGCAGTCGGAAGCGCAGGGTTCTGATATCTGCAGCCACTTTTTCGCTGCTTTCGAGAGTGGCCACATAGGCACCGGCGCCGAGCAGGGCGGCCGCGACTTCAACTTTCATATCACCGCGCACTTTGGTCTGACAGGCCAGGCGTGCCAGTGCCGCCAGCCGGTCGGCGTGCAGCTGCAGCTTTTCAAGTGTGGTTGCCGGGCTGCCGCCTTCGGTGACCCTGACTTCGCAGCAGCCGCAGGTGCCTTTACCGCCGCAGGCGGCCGGCAGAAAAACATTCTGCTGCGCCAGGGCATTCAGCAGACTCTGCCCACATTCAGCTTCTCGGGGTTGCTCGTTGATCTGCAGCCTGGCCCGGCCGGCCTGCCGCAGCAGCCGGCCGGCCAGGGTCAGAACCCCGCACAGCAGCAGCACGAAAGCATTGATCAGCAGAAGCGTCAGAACATACTGCATCACAGACTGCCTCCGTTGAACAGGCCTGCAAGGCCGGTAAAAGCCATTGCCATCACTGCGGCAATCAACATGGTAACACCGGTGCGACCGAGATGCGGCGAAACCGCCGCCAGTTCGATGCGGCGCCGCAATGAAGCGATCAGACACAGAACCAGTGACCAGCCCAGGCCGCTGCCGGCGGCAAAGGCAAGAGAACTGAACAGGTCATATTCGCGCAGTATCGCAAACATCGAAACGCCAAGAATGGCACAGTTAACTGCGATAAGTGGCAGAAAAATTCCGAATGAGGCGTGAACGGCCGGAAAAAAACGGTCGAGAAATTCTTCGAGCAGCTGGGTCACTGCAGCTATGGTTAAAATGAAGAACAGCAGCTGCAGGTATTCAAGTCCGAGTGGCGCGAGAATGCCATGGAAGATGGCAAAGTTGGCGGCAACGGTCAGCAGCATCACCAGACTGACGGTAATCCCCATCTGCAGCGATGCCCTGAGATCCGAAGAAATCGAAAGCAGCGGGCAGGTGCCGAGAAAGAAATACAGACCCATGTTCTCGGTAATGGCGGCGGTAAAAAGGATGGTGAGCAGGGGTGTGGTCAGATGGCTTTCCATCAGCTTTCCCTCCATGCTGCAGCCCGCAGGCGGTTAACCAGATACAGCAACCCGGCAAATACGATGAAAGCGCCTGGTGGCGAATTAAAAACCCGGCAGGCAATGTAAAACTCAGGCATTACCGACAGCCCCCAGAGTGTGCCATCGCCGAGCAGTTCGCGAATGCCTGAAATACCGAGCAGTACAAACAGATAACCGAGCGACACCCCGAGAGCATCGCAGAACGACTCGGCCGGTCGGTGTGAAACCGCATAGGCTTCGAGGCGGCCCATAACGACGCAATTGGTGACAATCAGGCCGACGTAGGGGCCAAGGGCGCGCGCCATGTCGGGATACCAGGCTCTGAGCAGTTGTTCGACCGAGATTACGGCCGTCACGACGACAAGCATATACGAAATCAGTCTGAACCGGAAAGGAATCCGGTAGCGCAGCAGCGAAATGATGAGCGAACTGAATATCGTTGTCGCCCCGACCATGACCGCCATGAAAAAAGCATTTTCGACCCTGAGCGTGACGGCCAGGGTCGAACACAGGCCAAGCGCCATTACAAATACCGGGTTTGCCGGCACCATGCCCTGCCAGATCGTTCTCAGATAATTCATGCAGCACCTCTGAGCTTTTTCAGTTCTGTGAGCGCCCGGTTGAGAATTTTCTCGACCGCCTTCGAGCTGGTGGTGGCACCGGTTACCGCATCGAATTGATTATCGAGGGCCTTGAAAGGGGCAAGAGCGACACCGGCTGCTGCATGCAGCCCGGCGAATTTTTCGCTGAAATTTTCATCGGTAATCAGACTGCCAAGCCCGGCGGTTTCGTTCTGTTTGACGACTCGCAGACCAAGCAGACGGCCCGTTGCGGTATCGATGATAAACGCCAGAGTTATTTCGGCCCACATGCCGTTGCCGGTGGCTTCGCAGGCCCACAGTTCGGGGCGCCGACTGCCCTGCCAGAATTTGATACGGCCACCGGCGCGGCGGCTGAAAAGCTGGTTAAAGCGTTCGAGCAGCTGCTCTTCGATCGGCAGAGTTTCTTCGCCGGCAATCTGCAGAATGGCATCGACGGAACGCAGGCTGATTTCGGCGCGTTCACCAATTGCAGCGCGGGTCATGATAAGCAGCAGCGCGCAAAACGAAGCGAGCAGCAGCATGAATTCAAGGTCTTTTCTGTCAGTGACTGGCGTCATGTGTTGAACCTGCGCATGACAAGATCGGTGGCGAACGGCGCGGAAATCTGTGCCAACAGAAGCCCATAGGCAGGCCCCAGCAGGTCTGGCGACCTGAAAATAAAAAGCAGGGCAAAGAAAGCGAACAGCAGCCCGCTGATAATCTGGCCCGGTATATCATCAGGCAGAGAATGGCGGTCGACAACCGCCACCAGCAGCAATGTCGGGATTATTCCGAGATAAAGCGGGTGCAGGGGGGAGATATTCAGGCTGGCATAACCGTTAAAAAGCATTCCCCCCAGCTGCAGCCCCAGCACCGAAGTTACCCACCAGACAGGGCGATACCCGGCAACCAGTGCCAGAATAATCGATGCCAGCAACAGTGGCAGTCCGAAGGCAGAACCCGGAATTGCCGGCAGCAAGCCGGAAAATGATGCCTGAAAAAGCGCATCGACAGGCACCTCGGCGTAGATCTGCCAGACCGGCATTGCCACAGGCGTGCCGGCGCTCCAGACCGTAAAGCCATCGTATGGGCCTGGCAAGGGTCGGACTGCGTGCAGACTGGCAGTGTGGTCATAACCGACGAGCATGAAAACCACAGCGACGGCGACCGGGTTGAAAATGTGTCTGCCAAAACCGCCAAAGCCATTGAAAACAATCAAATAGGTGACGACGAGAATGCCAGGAATCAGCCAGAGGGGCAGTGCCAGCGGGCAGAGGAGCGGAAACAGCAGAAACAGCGGCCAGCCGAAGCGGTCAGCGGGCAGGCACGCATTGTCTGGATTGTTCGGGTGGCACGGCTCGTCAGATTGGCCTTGCCTGGCGGAGCTTTCGGATTTTTTTATTTTTTCCGGGTTATCAGATGCAGCAGGTTTAAAGATCAGCGACAGAAACCAGCAGCAAACACCCGTCGTCATGCTGAGCAGCGCGGCGACGGCGAACTTCTGCCCGAATCTTCCCCATATCTGGAAATAGAGAGGCAAAAGCAGAAACAGCAGCAACAGATTTTCGTGGTCTGAGGCTGATGAAACTGGAGCTGGTGTATTCTGCCGCATGCGATGAGCATAAGTTAAGGGGGCGCCGGCCGTCAAGCACCTGTCTGCCGTCTGCTGCCTGCCATCTGTATATTTTTTGCACATTTTGCAATTTGCTCTAAACTTTTCAGGGGGGAGCTGCCGATACATATAAGGGGAAGTGTTTTTTTTCGCTTTCGCGTCATAAGGATGTGCAAACTTACTCAAGGAGGAGTAAACATGGCTATTGCCGCGTCAATTTTATCACAGCGTTTCATGCGGGCCAGCCGGTTCTCACAGGCAGTCGATGCACTTTTCAAAAAAGACGACACAAAAACTGCCACCAGACAGTCGGACCTCGAAAAAGATCTGCTCGAACTGTCGCCGATGAACCAGATGCGCCAGACCATCACCCGGTTCAGAAGTCAGACCACAGTGTCGGAGCTGAATCTGAAGCTGACAGTCAGCAGCGACAAGCCACTAGAAAGTGGCAGCGCCGACCCGAAACTCGAGCGTGACCTCGATCTGATGCTGCGCATGATCAGCAAGGACGAAAAGGAATACGAATCGCTGAAAGCGCGCTTCGAAAAGCTGCTCAACCAGGCTCGTGGCGGCACTACAAGCGACGTTGAACCGGCAACGGCCGAAGTATCTGCTGGATCGCCTGTCGCCGTGGCGGCAGAATCGGCCGCAATGGTCGGCAGCTCGACATCGGGTACAATCTCAGCCGGTCGGCAGAGCCAGGCCCTCACGACCGAAGAAATGTCAGCAAGCCTGGCACGGCGCAATTCGTATGAGCTTAACCTGAAATTCAGGCAGAATACCAGTGTCGAAGAGCGCATCGGTATAAGCCTTGAAGAGCTGGGCATCAAAAAAGTCGACCCGCTGGTGCTTGATCTTGACGGCAAGGGCATTCAGCTGACCGAAGCCGGAAAAGGCGCAATTTTCGATGTAACTGCCGACGGCAAACTCGACAGCACCGCCTGGGTCAAGGGCAACACTGCCCTGCTCACCTACGATCGCAACGGCAACGGCGTCATTGACAACGGCAGCGAGCTGTTTGGCGACCAGAATGGCGCGGCCGACGGCTTTGAAGAACTCGGCAAATACGATGCGAACGGTGATCGCAAAATCACCATTCTCGATCCGATTTTCAAGGCGCTGAAGCTCTACCGCGACCTTAATGGCGACGGCAAAATGAGCAAAAACGAGTTCAGCACTCTGAGCGAGCTTGGCATCAAGGCGCTGAATCTTAATTTCATGCGCGCTTCAGCTGATATCAACGGCAATTCACTGATACTCAACGGCAGTTTCGAGCGCGAAGATGGCTCGACCGGCCAGCTTGCCGACGTGCTGCTCGGTTACCGCACGATAAAATAAGCTTCCGGTTTCCGCTGCCCGCATTTGCGGGTGGCGGGAATCCGTATTCAGCTGAGCGAAACGGCCAGGCCGACAATAAAAGCCACAATCGCGGCGAAAAACAGCAGCGACAGGGCGATATCTGGCCAGAACTCAGTGTAATAATCGGCAGTTGTCCAGTCGTGGAATTCAACGATCGGGCGGTCGCCAGCAACCGGGGCGTGAGCGACCAGCTCGGGCTCGGAATTGAAAAACACACAGCCGACCGTGCCAGCAAGCTTTTCGTTGAGGCGATTCATTGCGTAGACCGACTTGTCGCGGGCGCCTGAAATTGAGATCATTTTGCCGTTCTTCAGCAGCATGACAACCTTGTAGGTCCACCAGGTATGAATGCGAGCCCGGTTGCGGATTCCTGAAGTGGCGAAGGCGCTGATATCGCTGAACGAAGCATATCGCAGCCGATAGCTTAGCGAGAAAACGCTGATTCTGAACCAGAGAGTGCGGGTGTTGCCATCGAAGTCGTAATGTGAGCCCATGCCGAACATCAGCGCGACCAGCGCCAGCAGTGATAGCAGAGAGATCAGTAACAGTGAAGCTCCGAAGTCACGCAGGTCTTCTGGAGCGGCGTAGAGATTAACACCGCCTAAAATGACACCCAGCAGCGCAATGAACGCTGCCGGGAAGAGAAATTTCTCGAAAGTTGTGCGATATTCGACCGAAAAGACGCCCGAAAGCGGGCTCAGGTTATGCATCAGTCACCCGCAGGGGCCTGAACGCTCTGCAACCAGGTCTGCAATACCTCTTCGCCCACATTCAGAATCTGTTTATAACCATCGGTGGTAATGATACGGCCATCTGGAGCAACAACGATCAGGGCCGGAATTTCAGAAACGCTGAAACGCTCTTTCAGAGCGAGTCTTACCGGGCTTTCCCAGTCGACGGCCGGCCAGAGCATGGCGTATCTTTTCATGTAGTTGTACATATCGTCAGCACTGTTATCGAAGCCAACGAGAACGACTTCGAACCGTTCGCTGTTCGCATTGCGAATTTTCACCAGAGTCGGCGAAAAAGCGGCACAGCCACGGCACCAGCTGGCCGAAAAATACAGGGCAAATACTTTGTTTTCGAGCGCGGCCGGGTCAACATACTGCTTGTCGGCATCGAGAAGACCTTCGGGGAAGAAATCTTCGAGAACCGGCTGCGCAGGCGTCGCGGGCGTTTCAGATGTTTCGATCTGGGTGGCGAAAGACGTGGTGGCGGCAAAAATCATCAGCGCCAGCAGAAAAAATCTGATGGTTTTAAAAGTCATTTTTATACCTCGTTGAATTTTATCGGTATTAAATTGTAACACATTTTTTCTGTTTTCGCCATACCGCCCTGCTGCGCCATGCCGGATTTTACTCTTCTTCTTCGTATTCCTCGTCGTCCTCGTATTCTTCTTCTTCGTCTTCGAGGAGTTCTTCGGGGATTCCGAACAGGTCAAGTTCGGGGTGATTGGCGATCAGACGCAGAGCCTTCTCTTCGTCTTCAATGCGCACCAGCACTTTGGGAAAACTGCGTTCGAGCGGGTTGCCGCCACCACCGAATATGCTGCCGAGATGATTTGGCTGCTCGACCGGCGGTCTGAAGCAAAAGCTGATTTTTGCGCCATTGAGGATCTCCTGAACCTTGGTCAGAAGGCCAATATCCTGAGACTCAAGAATAACAACGCCATCTTCGTCGGTAATTTCAACGAAGTATTCAAACTGATTGCAGGCGCCTTCGGGTTCTTCGGGAGCGTATTCATCACTGGGTTCTTCAAGAAAGACGTAGGTGTCTTCCTGCAGGATGGCGCGCACGAGCTTGAGGCCGCAGCCCGGGCAATGATCGAGCTCTAATTCATGAAATTCACGTTCACATCTGTGGCACAGCAGAAATTCACCCTTGATCTTTTCGGTAATGTTGTTAAGATCGGCAACCAGGTTAACCTGGCAACCGGCACATTCGGTAAAGCCTTCGCGGAATTCGCCTTTGCATACCGGGCAATACATGTAACACCTCGTGTAAAATGAATTTTTTAGATTTTATCATAAATGCCCTGCATACGGCAGTCCCCTGCTGCTTCAAAATTAAAGGGTACGCTGAAAATTCCGCAGTATTTCTGCCGGATTTCTGGCAGAAGTGACGCCTGACCATTAAAAACATCGTTGGCAGTGCGTTTTGTGACCTGGCATGAACGTTGCTTTGAATTGGCCAGAAATTTTAACGGAGGAACAGAATGAAAAAGGTTTTTGCTCTCGCTCTTGGCGTAATGCTTTTCGCATCTTTCTCAACCGCTACTTTTGCAGCAGTTGATTCTGGCAACTATACAATCAAGGCTACCGATATCCCTTATATTCCTGATGACAACGACGGTGGCCCCTACACTGACCCCGAACCGACCCCGGATCCGGGCCCCGATTCGACCGATTCAGGCGACAGCTGGGACAGCGGCTCGAATGGCGGCGGCTATGACGGCTGCGGTGGCGGCAACGACGGCGGCGTTCTTTTCTGATCTGAAATTAAAGGACCGACGGTTCCGTAAATCCGTCTGATAAGTTTTAAAATCAGCGATAGCGAACGGTTATCGCTGATTTTTTTACGGCCCGATATTGTTGAGATAATGCCAGATGCCGCAAAGAATGTCAGTTCCGGAAGAATGGCCGTAGTTGAGGATTCTGACAACATCTTTCGTTCTGATATCTTCAAGAAGCAATCGGTATAAAAAATCTTCGAAACGCAGCGACATGCGCCCGTTGGCAGCAAAAAGCAGCTGCTGCAAAGCTTGAACGGTAGTTTTCTTTTTAGCCACGGAGGCAAAATTTTCAGGCACAGCAATCTGGTTCGCGCCAACCCAGCGATCGGCGAGCAGCATACCGCTGAGAAAATCATCAAATGCCGGAGTAAGACCCTCCCCTACCCCGATAAACTGCAGCAGAGCTGAAGTATCGGGCGGGAAAGCAAAAATTACCGCTTCGGCTCCGGAGAGAATGTTTTTTTCGGTATTGCAACCGAGAATCAGGTCGAGAACGATCGAATTACGCCCAAAAAGCTTCAGGCTGGTCAGAACCGCTGCAAGGTTGTTACGCAGTCGTTCGGGATCTGGACAAACAGGAAAAGTCTCAACCGCAACAGGCTCGCAAGCATGCAGAAGTTGTTGTCTGCCGTTGATATCGGTAAACGAAAGTTTCGCATCGGCAACCAGAATAGAGGTTTCCGGCTGAATCAGATCACACAACGAAGCAGGCACGAGAAATGCCAACGGGTGCAGTGAGAGCGCTTCTGTGGCAAAATAAAAAAGTCTCTCTTCACACCTGGCATCGAAACCGCTGTTGAAGACTTCACTCACCTGCAGCCGTAAATTACCGGCGGGCGGCATGAAAAAATCAGAACGCCTGGTGAAATAAGGCCATTCGATGCGGCCGTCAGGATTGATCATCGGCAAAAAAATAGTCGATGAAATGCATTACAGCTGCTACTTGCGTGCCGCAGGCCGTTTCGTCAGAGAGAACGAAGCCGGTAAACCCAGCCTGAATGGCATCGTAGAGCTGTACTATTTCGGCGCGTGAAGGGTTTGGCAGTGCTGTCATCGAGCCAAGCACCTCGCCGGCGAGCAGACAGGGCTTTTTCAGACCGGTCAGAGCTTTAACGAAATCGGCCTGCCAGGCGCCGAGCTTGCGCAGACCGGCTTCAGCGCCAAGGTCGCCACGACACAGCCAGAATTCGTCAAAGACAGCATCGATGGCGGCCAGGTGCGAAAAGGCGGCACGCTGCTCGATCTTGGCGATCAGTCGATGTGAAACACCGACAAGAGGTCTGAACAAACGGCTTTCAGAACCGTCGGCGACAAATGAAACAGCATAGTCGAGATCTGAAATTTCTTTGCTCAAGGCAATTGCCGCCGCATCATGCTCGGTAACCCTGGCCATTTCAAAAACACGATCTGGCGAATTCAAGCCTTTGCCACTGCTTAAGGGGCCATTTTTCTCGACGGCGGCCTGCAGGCGCCCCCCTGCCCTGCCCGTTACCCGCAGAATCACCCGCCGGTCATTGAGCAGCAGATGATCACCAATTTCGGTCTTTTCAAAGACACTCTGTGTTGGCACCGGGATCATACCCGGTGATTCAGAAGTTTCACCATAAAAAATCCCAACCGTTTCTGGCAGACTGGCAACTTCAGGCAATCTGCCGATGCGCACCTTGGCCCCCTGCAGATCAAGAACTATGCGAAATCCGAGGTTTTCGCGGCGGCGCAGCTCGACCAGACGGTCAAGCCACTGCTGCAGCTTTTCGGTGGTCATGTGGGCAATATTGAGGCGCAAAGCGTCAGCCCGACTCGCAATCAGAGAGAGGGTCGCAGCAGCTTCCGAGGCCGGCCCGCAGGTAAAAACTCTGTTCATGATTTATCAGAGGAGCTTTTTGATTTCAGAGCAAGAAAGGTAAAATCATCCTGAAAGCGCACCTTACCCATAAAAGCATGCATTTCCTGCATAATCGAAGCAGCAAGACAATTGGCAGAACGGCATTGCAGCCTATTAAGCATCTCAAGCAGGCGGTCTTCTCCGAACAGCTGCCCGCGGGCATCGGCGCACTCGATCAGGCCGTCGGTATAGAGGAGCAGGCTTTTTCCGCCAGAGAGATCAACCGAAACCTCTGGCCACGGAATCGGCAGCCCCAGGCCCAGCATCGGACCACTGCCCTCGACAAATTGCGGGTTTTCGCCCGGCTGCAGCAGCACCGGATTCGGGTGCCCTGAATTACAATAGGTGAATATCTGATTTTTAAGATCCAGGATTCCGTAAATAATGGTAAAGAAACTGTTGAAGCGCGAAAACGGGAACTCACGGTCGAGAGCCTTCATGACATCGGCCGGGCCGAGAGAATTCAGCTGCACCGACATCTGCAGAAACTGGGCAACCGAAACCGTTATCATCGCAGCGCGTGGCCCATGGCCGGCAACGTCGACAACCCAGGCAAACCAGCGGTCTTCATCGTAAGGAACCAGGCCGACGAGGTCACCGCCGACCTGATCACAGGGCAAGAACTCAAATGCCGCTTCAACCGATTCAGACCTGGGCACTGCCTGCGGCAGCAGGGTTTTTTGAATTCCGGCGGCGGCCTCCAGTTCATCGGTCATTGTCTTCTGGCGGGTTTTCAGCTCATCGTTCAGCACTTTCAGCTTTTTTTCGGCTTCGGCGTAGCGCAATACCAGATTTTTCAGCAATGAATTATTGAAATCGACCGACTTCTGGTCAGCCCAGACATCGAGAAGACAGCTGAGAATCTCGCGCTGACTGCCTTCTGAGGCTGCCAGCTGCCGAAGAGTTTCGATTGAAAAGATGTTTTCTTTCTTCATTTCATTCCTCGGGCGAAAACTGGTCGATACCAATGTCTTCGAGCCTTTCAAGCTCCTGCGTCAACAACTCGGCCGAAGGGCGGTCGATTATACTGCCATGCTGTGATGCAATCATGGTGTAAGGCAGTTTCTTCACTTTTGCAAGGGCGTAGCGAACCGCCTTCGATGACGGCATGATTTTTCGATGAAAATCGAGATAGCCCGGCAGACGGCATTCAACGCCTTTTTTTATGCAAGCCTGACAGCTGCCGTTTCCGGTGCAATCTTCAGAAAAACCGAAAAACAGCTGCCAGCTGTTTTCATAAGTCCCGAAAAGATCGCCAGAAAAGAGAATTTTGCTCGCTTCGTCGAAAACCACAAAGCTGCCGCGACTGTGGCAGTATGGAGTGGTTATGAACTGAAGCTGGCGACCGCTTTTGAATTTATAGCGATAATCGAGATCTGTTAATTTAACAAACTTTGATCTGCAGCCATAGTGACGAATAAAGGTATGGCTGAATCCGCTTGCAATCAGCTGAAGATCAGGATTATCGATCATGTCTTCGAAATTTGGGATACTGCCACAAAGATCAGGGTCGTAATGATCGTAGATGAGCGCCGAAATTTTTCTCGGGTCAAGACCAGTTTCGAGAATCTTCATCATGACTACCGGAAAATCAGGTCGACTGCCACCATCGATAAGAATTGCCTCGTCGCCGTCAATTATCAGGTAAGGGTTACAGCGCAGGCCTGACTCACGATCCTGAAATCCGACCCACCAGACGCCGTTACCTAGATCAACGGCCCGGTCGCAGTCGATTGTTTTATTTTTCCGGTTGAATTCAAGCATGTGCAACCCCTCTCAGACAAGCATTTTCAGCTGGCAAACATCGACTTTATACGACTGAAAATCCCGCCCTTTTCTTTTGCCTGCGGTTTTCCGAGAATCTCTTCGCAGAAAGCACGCATGTCTTTTGCGGCTTCACAGCCGGCATCGATTTCCCATACCGATGCGCCGCGCAGCTGGGCTTCACCAAGAGCGCGCTGACCATTGGCAACGGTCAGCCAGCGGTAAGGCATCAGTTTTCGGTAGTGATCGAGGTATTCGCCCTGATCAGCCGAAAATTTGTTGCAGACGCAGAGAAACTTCTCGGCCGGGTAGTTCAGGCGCTGCAGGGTTGACAACAACCGCTTCAGGCGCGACATTGCCGACAGGTTTCCCTCGGTTACGAAAACCATCAGATCCGCGAGGTCCCACATCATTATCGAGATATCGTCGATATGACTGGGCACATCGAGAATCAGGTAATCGCAGTTGCGAACACATTCCTGAATAACCTGATTGAGGGTCGAACGGGTGACGAATTCGGCTTCCTGTGGCTGCGGCGGGCTTGACAGCAGCTGAACTCCCTGCGCATTGAGAAAATACTTTCTGATATTTTCAAAAACCAGACGGGGCTCGTTCTGAATAAGCCTTGCCAGATGCGGCTGGTTGCTCATGCCGAAATGCACACAGGCATCGCCGAGCTGCAGATCGCCGTCAAGGTAAATCACGCGCTTGCCGGAGGTGGCGAGATGTCTGGCCAGATGCGTCGCTACGGTTGTTCGCCCTCTCCCGTCTTTAGGGGCAATAAAGGCGATGATCCGCGCGCTTTCCTGGGCCTGCGGCATGGCGATGGCTTCGCGAATGTTGCGGCTGATGCCGAGCAACAGCTTGGTGCCGGCGGTCATAGATGCAGACATGATTTTCTGCAGACCTTCTTTGGTGAGTTCGAGAACCACCGACGGCTCGAGCGCCACCACTGTGTCTTCGTAGAACGATTCGTCGCCGAGCAGCGCGGTCTCACCGCAGAAGCCGCCGGGTTTAACGACGCCAAGCATGACGTCGTCAAGACCGTCTTTAGCCTTGCGGATCACAATTTTCAGGCTGCCGGTTTCGACAAAAAATGTCGAAGTGGCCTTCTGGCCCTTTTCGAACAACAAGGTACCACGCTCAATTTCGCGTCTGACAAGATGGCGAAGAATTACATCGAGATCACTGCCAGTTAAATCTTTGATAGCTAACATGATAACTCCTCGACTTTACTTGAGAGCAGCTTCAACACTGTCGGCGACGCCGATAAGCTTATCGAGACCAAGCAGTTGCAGAATCTTTTTCACAGAAGGATTACAACCCGCAACGAAAAGCTTGCCGCCTTTGCTCTGCAGGCTCATGTGGTGCTTCACCAGGGTCGTGATCGCAGAACTGCAGATCATTTCAACCCCGGTAAGGTCGATGATAACCTTCTTCTTGCCAGCATCTTCAGCTTCCTGAATCACCGCGTCAAAATCCTGAACCGCATCGAAAAAGATGCTGGAGGTAACCTTGACTACCTGGGCCTGATCAAGCGTTTCTTTGATAAAGGTCATAAAATTTTGCTCCCCTGATATTTTTTCTGCAGATAAATTCTAACATAAATTGCCGACAGATTTCACTTAACTTCAGCCGCTCCTGACGCCGGGGAAAAGTGCTCCCAGTGCAACCTCTCGGGTTTCCATTTGTCTTTTGGGCGATCAGTGCCGGTCGGTCGGCCAACCGGAATTACACACAAAGGCACGACATATTCGGGCAGCATTACAACTTCGTTAACAGCGGCAATGCGGTCGGCATAAGGAAAAGCCGCGGTCCAGACAGCGCCAAGGCCCATGCTTTCGGCCGCCAGAAGGATATTCTGCGTTGCTGCCGAGCAATCGAGCATCCACATGCTTTCGGTGTCGCCAGCGCGCGCAATTTCAAGATCGCCGCAGACAATAATGGCGGCACCGGCACTGGCAAGCATTTTGGCATAGGGCAGTTTTTCAGCCAGAGACAGCATGGCCGGCTTTTCGCTGATTACCACGAACTGCCAGGGCTGGCGGTTGCGGGCGGTCGGGGCCGCCATACCAGCCCTGACCAGCTCGGTCAGCATTTCGCGGCTGACGGGCTCGCCGGTAAAGCTGCGCACGCTTTTCCGCTCATAGATGGTTGTGAGAGTCGGATTCGTCGCCACAGAAGCTGCCTGACCGGCAGCTGGAACCACAGGAGAAACAGAAACAGTCGAAGACCCTGACATTTTGTCGACCTCGCTTTTTGTCGGCTGAGTTGGCTTGAATTCGCCATTATTGCCAATTCGAGCCGGTGACATCAGCAGAATAATGATGGCAATCGCCAGAAGAACGTTTAGAACCGCATGAATTTTCATTTCGTGTGCCTCCCCGTCTGCAGGTTTCTCGTGATGGTCGGCGACACCGACCCGCAACATTTCGACAATCTGCCCGGAAGGACAGAAATAATTGCACCATGGCCTTCGGATGACCAGAGAAAGCGCCAGAAAAACGCCTGCCAGCACCAGCACCGCCTGCGAAGCTGAGGCAAGCATAAAAGCCGAAAACGGTTCGATACTGCTGAGACTGAAACTGACGCCGGTTATCAGCAGCATTGCGATCACGAAGAGAAAGGCCGGGCGCAAATATCTCAAGATTCTGGCGGCACGGCCGGTTGGTTCGATTTTTTTCGAGCAGGCGTGGCCGAGCAGTTCCTGGGCCGCGCCATAGGGGCAATACCAGGTGCAATACCATGATCGCCCCGACAACAAAGGTATGACGATCGCGAGAGCTACCAGAGCGACCATAAACAGATGGCTTGAGAATGGTATGCCGTTAATTGCCCAGTTATATAGTAATTCAACCGAGAAAAAGCGTCCAAGCAGGAAACCCGGCACCAGAATCGCGAAAAACAGATAGATTTTGCGATATTTTGCCAGACGGGCGGGGGCAAAGCAGCCGCAAAACGCTACCAGCAGAAATACCCAGGCGGTCACTTCAATGGCCAGGGCACGGTAATCAATCTGGCGCCTGATCTGCTCAACCTTGACATATTCAGCCAGACGCAGACGCAGGCTTTCGATAGTTGCCCTGCTCGTCATGGTCGCCCGCGAAACGGCATCAACCGGCAGATTAACCGCTTCACTGGCAGCCTGGCCGTTCCAGGAGGCGAAAAAGCCGAGCTTTTCGAGGCGCTTCACAAAACCAGGTGTCTCGTCGTTCTTCTGCAGCAGCAGACCGGTAATTTTGTCATCGGCATCGATGCCGATGATGATCGGAAGATATGAACCGTAGCCGATGATGTGCTTCGCAAGCGGCTGCGTGTGCAGCAGACGGCCGATTCTGCGATTGTTGCGATCGCGAACCACCGCCTCATCGGCTGAAAGGTGTTCGAGGGTTGTGGCGTCGGTGAGAAGCTTTTGTGCCTCTTCGACCGTAAAAGCCCTTGCTGCAGACTCTTCGGCTTTTTGAGCTTCAAAAGCAACCCCGAAAAAGCGGCCTGCATGCAGAGAAGCCAGAAAGAAAACCACAGCGAGAGCGAGAATAACGTAGATCTTACCAATCAAGTTGTTTTGTTGCACTTTATAATGACCCTGAATCAGTATTATTACATCTTACATCATTTTACACCTTTTGCGAAATCAGCAGTTCGCTAAAATTTTTAACCCTTAGAACTGTCTTTTGGGGGGCAAAAATAGACCTCTAAGCGCAAAAAACCTGCGTTTTTAGAGCATTTTTTCAGTATCGATCGGCATTTTCGCTGGTCCGACCACAAAAATAAAAGGGGCTGTTTCAACTGGTGAAACAGCCCCTGATCGGAATCAGATCAGATTATTTTTTTGCCCGGCCGGCTGGTTTTGTGGCCTTTGCCGGCTTTTCGGCTTTAACAGACTTGGCAGGCTTTTCAGCTTTCACAGCTTTGGCCGGTTTTGTGGCTTTAGCTGTGGCTTTTTTGCCTGAGCGGCTCTGCAGGGCTTTCCAGACGTTTTCCTGGCGAATTGGCATGTGGGTGAGAACCGCACCCGTGGCCTTTTCGATTGCGTTGCCGAGAGCGCCGCAGACGGCGATCATCGAATGTTCGCCGACGCCGCGGGCGCCGAACGGGCCGTCGATCTGCGGGGTTTCAATTGCGATGCAGTCGATTTCTTCAGGGATATCGAGACTGGTCGGAATCTTGTTATCGGTGAACGAAGGATTCAGCAGCTGGCCCTTATCGTTGTAGATATAGCCTTCGCACATGGCAGTGCCAAGACCCTGAATCATGCCGCCGATCGCCTGACCGCGCACTGAGCCTTCATTGATTACCTGCCCGATGTCGTAGGCAGAAGCGACTTTGATGATATTGAAAGCGCCGGTCTTTTCGCAGACTTCGACAATCAGGCCGTGGGCGCCAAAAGTCCAGTCGAGGGCCGGATTGCCCTGACCGGTTTCTTTGTCGAGATTGGTCAGACCCTGGGCTATGTAACGGCCAATGCCGATGATCGGGCCGCAGATAGCATTGCCGTTCGGGTAGGCATAACCAACTGCCATCTGTTTATAAGTTACATGACTTTTCGGATGATGTCTGACAAAGACTTTTTCGGCATCGTGATCGAGGTCGCACTTCTGGGCTCTGAGAGCCTGAGCGGCAACATCGTAGCACTTGTCGAGCAGGTCTTTCGCGGCAAGAATGGCGGCGTTACCGGAAAGCAGCAGACCTTTCGACGCAACTGTCTGCCAGTCATAGGGGTCGCGGTCGGTATCGTTTTCGATGGGCAGGCGGATACGTTCGATGGGCCAGCGCAGAACATCTGCGATCATCTGAGCCAGTGAGGTATAGGTGCCCATGCCGTAATCGGTCAGTGAATGGCTGCCGGTAACGCTGCCGTCTTCATTGAGTTTGAGAATCATGACAGTGCCGGTGAACGGCGGCATGGCGGGCGCCTTCTGCAGAGCCACGACCGATTTACCGATCTTCATGCCGGTTTTCTTTTCGCGAGCCAGTTCAGCAGCAGTCAGCTTGCCGTAATTGATCGACTTAGCGACCGCATCCATGCACTTGGTAACGCTGCCGGTATTTGTAACGACTTCTTCCCCGGTCATGGTTTTCGAGCCGGGTCTGAGAGCGTTGATTTTGCGGAATTCAAGCGGGTCGATGCCAAGCGTGTCGGCAACATAGTTCATGTGGCGTTCCATGCCCCAGCTGAACTCAACGTGGCCGAAACCGCGGTAAGCAGTGCCGAACGGCTTGTTGGTATAAACGGTATAGGCATCGACCCAGGCATTTTCGATTTCATAGGGGCCAGAGGCCGAGAAACCGGAAGCGCGGGTGACGTTTACGGCGTAATCAGCGTAAGCACCGGCATCCCAGTACATGGTCATTTTCTGGGCGACGATTTTGCCGTTCTTTTTGACGCCGGTTTTGATGTTGTAGATCAGCCCCGAGCGGCACGGAAGCAGGCTGAATTCTTCCTCGCGGGTGGCCTGAATGCGCACCGGGCGACCGCCTGAGAGTTTTGACAGGCAGCAGCAGAGAGGCTCAAGGTGAATACCGGCTTTGCCGCCGAAACCACCGCCGAGATATGGCGTGATGACGCGGATATTGCAGTGCGGGATCTTGAAAGAATGGGCAAACAGGTTGCGCACGGTGAACGGCGACTGGGCCGAGGTGTGAATGGTGATGCGATCGCCGGTGTCCCATTTGCCGACGGCGATGTGGGTTTCCATGGGCACGTGCTGCACGTTCGGATTGGTGTATTCGCGTTCGATGACGTAATCGGCTTCTTTGAAGCCTTTTTCGACGTTACCTTTGCGCAGCTTGGTGTGATTGGCGATATTGGTGCCCGGAACCGGGGTAAAAACCGCTTCGACATAAGAATAGCTGCCGAGATCGGGGTGAACGAGCGGCGCTTTTTTATCGAAAACCTGCTTCGGATCAAGGAAAGGCGTCAGAACTTCGTATTCGATTTCGATGAGGTCGAGCGCCTGCTGTGCAATGGCCGGTGTTTCGGCGGCAACGGCGGCGACCGCTTCGCCAAAGTGGCGGATGGTGTCACGGGCGAGAATGTATTTGTCGACGAGGTAGAGGCCAACGCGGTAGTCGAGGTCGTTGCCGGTAAGAACGGCATGCACACCGACGAGTTTTTTGGCTTTGCTGACATCGATTTTTTTGATGCGCGCCTTGGCGTGCGGGCTGCGCAGAACCTTACCGTGCAGCATGCCGGCGAATTCGAGATCGGCGGTATAGAGGGCCTGGCCGGTCAGTTTTTCGACGACATCGATGCGTTCAACGTCTTTACCGACGTATTTCAGGTCTTTTTTCGGGGTATTATCAAGCACGTTTGAGGCCCTCCTTCTTTTTCAGCTGGCCGGAAGCATCCTGGACCGCTTCGATGATCTGCTGATAGCCGGTGCAGCGGCAGAAATTGCCTTCGATCGCCTGTTTAATCTGTTCGACGGTCGGTTTCGGGTTGGCTTCGAGAAGAGCGCGGGTTGACATGATCATGCCGGGGGTGCAGAAGCCGCACTGAACCGCGTGATTTTTCTTGAAAGCCACCTGCAGTTTCGACAGTTTGCCGTTTTTAGCTTCGCCTTCGATGGTCTTGATATCGGTGCCGTCGGCTTCAACTGCCAGAATCAGGCAGGAATTGACGGTTTTGCCATTCATGATTACGGTGCAGGCACCACATTCGCCGGCGCCGCAGCCTTCTTTGGTGCCGGTCAGGCCGAGATCTTCGCGCAGGAAATGCAGAAGGTTTTTGGTTTCGGAAGCATCACGCTGATATTTTTTGCCGTTTACGGTCAGAGTTATTTTCATAGCTGGTTTCCTTTATCAGAAGAGTTCCGGGTAAATCTGGCCGACGAACTCTTTAACCATGAAGCGGCGGTATTCGGCACCGGCGCGCACATCGTCGATAGGGCAGATAACTTTTTCAGCAGCGGCAACGGCTTTTTCAAGAGTTGTCGATGCGGCGAGGTCGGCAGTTACAACCGGAGTCGGGGCGGCCGAGCCAACGCCAATGCGCATGACTTTGGCGGTTCTGGCCATGGCAACACTGGCGACGGCTATGTCGTGCCCCTTGATGCGCTTGAGTTTGCGCATGCCAAATTTCGCTCCGGCCATTTCAACCGGCACGATAATGCGCAGCAGCACTTCATGCTTTTTGATCTGGGTTTTCTTGGGGCCGGTGAAAAAATCTTTGAGCGGAATAACACGAACACCGTCGGCAGAGCCGAGTTCGACGCTGGCGCCAAGCGCGAGCAGCGAGCAACCCATGTCGGCGCAAGGCGACGCAGTGCAAAGGTTTCCGGCGATGGTGGCGCGATTGCGCAGCTGCGGTGAACCGATATTGTGTGCGGCTTCGGCGAGCAGCGGGTAATGCTTTTTAACGTCTTTATTATTGATCAGATCGATGCAGACGGTGGTAGCACCGATAGACAGCCCGGTTTTCGGGTTGAATGTAATACCCTTGAGGTCGGGAATTTTTTTGATATCAATCAGGCTTTCGGGGGAAATCCAGTTATTATGCATGTTTACGAGCAGATCGGTGCCGCCGGCCAGAATGGTGGCTTTGCCGTTGCTCTTCTTCAGCAGTGCATAAAGGTCTTTAAGGGTTTCCGGAGCTTGATAACTGAAGTTCTGAAGCATCCTTTTCTCCTTGCAAATGATAAGACAATATATTTGGGCAACGAACAAGTTTAAAAGTACAGACAGGCTTTATGCAAGCCAAATTTGCATTTAGCAGGGCAAACAGAAACTTTTATTTTCAGAGGATTTTAAGGCCGTTCGATCTTTGCTGGCTCTGGTAAACGCTTTGTCTGATCTGCGCCTGCCGGAGAGCAAAAACCCGTGTCTGCTGAGGACTTTCAGACACGGGTTTTGTTATTTCGGTCAACGTTGATTCAGCGGCGCATGGCTTTCTGATAGACAGTTTTGGCTTCTTCGAGCACCTTTGCTTTTTCAGCTGCGGTGGCACTGTCATTGGCGGTTACCGCATCATAGTATTCTTTATAGGCTTTTTTATAGGCTGCTTCAGCTTCCATGACGCTGATAGAAGATTCTTCCTCATTGCTGACGGAATTTTTGCTCTGCTTAATCATCTGCTGCGCCATGCCAGCCGCATTGCTGTTATGGTATTTCGGTGCCTTGTTAAAAACGGCACGCCACTGGTCAACCGGATTTGCCTGAAAGAATATACCGGTAAGCGTCGCAAGACCGGCACCGGCCAAAGGGCCAAGAAGCAGGCCGGCGGCACCAAAAGAAGCAAAACCAACCGCGGCACCAACTGCGACCGCCCCGATGGTGAACCATTTAAGAAAAATTTCAGCGCCTGATTTTTCGCGGGTGGCTTCGGCCCCGAACACCGGCAAATTGCCGGGAAGCAACATAGTTACAAGAAAAACCAGCATCACTGCACTGGCAAAAAGCTTCGATCTGATCATGACGGGCTCCTTTTATAAGGTCCGGCGGCTAAAACCGCCCGATAAATCAGTCTTTGTAAAGGGCGATATGTTTTTTGCGGGCTTCGACATATTTGAGGGCGATATTGCCGGCTTTTGTCAGGGCCACTGCTTCGTTTCCGCCTCTTTTTACGAATACTTCGGCAACCTTGCGGGCGCGGGAAATATCACGAATCGAAGAGATTGCCGAAACTGCCGCGCGCAGATTTTTATCGGCGCGGTCTAGGCCGGCGCGGGCCGCATCGCCGCCCATGCCCTTTGAATCAGTGTTTTCAAGTACGTCGATATGCTTTGCGGCTTCTTCGATGAGGCTGGCGAAAGCAGCGGCATTGAAAGTCGGCAGATCCGAGAGAGCTTTTTCCCGGTCGCTGATGAGTTTGAGGGCTTTGTTTCCGGCCTTAATAAAAGCATCGGCTTCAGCGCCGCCGCGCTTTACCCAGGCGGCGGCAATTTTTCTGGCTTTTGAAAAATCACGCACATCTGAAAGCCCCATTACCTGAGCCAGCAGCTTCTTTTCGGCGCCAGCAAGACCGGCACGGGCGCTGTCGCCCGACATGCCTGCCGAATCGGTATTGGCAAGCACATTATGGAACTTTACACATTCTTCAAGGCTGGCTTCGAAGGCATTCACGTTGAATGCGGCAAAAGCTGCAGCATTAATGGCGAACATACAAACCGTCAGAACCACAAACACCAGCATTTTCTTCATAAATTGTCTCCCGCAGGTATTCCATGTATTTTGGTAACACTTGATTATACTCATAACAGTTCGAATTTGGAACCCAATTCCGAAAAACAGCGTTGCTATGTTTCGGAAATGAGCAAACGATTGCCTGCCGCGATTATCTGGAACTACACTGTCAGTTCGACTTTCAGGCGTTCCGGGTCTTCGAAAAAGACCGCGTAGGCGTTGACGGATATCCGCCGGAACATTAGACTGAAGGTCAGTTGGCCATCGCCTGCTTCAACCTGTAAAATCAAGGAGTCGATATGATCGAATCAAGATGTGGAATCGTGTGCAGTGCCTGTGAATATCGCGAAAAAATGAACTGTAAAGGCTGCGTCAAAATCACGAAACCTTTCTGGGGCGACCAGTGCCCGGTAAAAGCCTGCTGCGAAGGCAAAAAGCTTGAAAATTGCGGACTCTGCAGCAATTTTCCCTGCCAGCTGCTCAACAAATTCGCTTACGATAAAGAGCAGGGCGACAATGGCAAAAGAATCGAGCAGTGCCGCGCCTGGGCAAAACACTGAGATAAAACGGTGGGCATTTTCGCAATTTCGATCGCTTCTTCTGTTGCGGTTTAAAGCAAGATACAAAGCTGATCTGGAGAAAGCAATGCAATATACCTTTTGCTGTGTCGGCGACTCAGAAGAGCTGATGCTTAAAGCTGCCGGAATTCTAAAAGACGCTTTCATGGCGCTCGGAAACAGCCATTGGCCAGACCTGGAAGCCGCCCTGCTGGAAGTCAGAGAATGCGCCGCTTCACCGAACATCTGCATCGGCCTGTGTGACGGAAGCGAGCTGCTCGGCTGGGTCGGCCTGCGGCCAATGTATGAAAAAACCTGGGAACTGCACCCGATGGTTGTAAGCCCGGGCAATCAGAAAAGTGGCGTCGGCAGTAAGCTGATAGCAGAACTCGAAAAAAAAGCGAGAGAGCTCGGCATAATCGGAATCGCTCTCGGCACCGATGACGAACACGACCAGACAAGCCTTTCACAGGTTGATATCGATTCTAATAATATTTTCAGAGAAATCACAAACATCAGAAACCTTCGCCGGCACCCGTTCGAATTCTATAAGAAATGCGGTTACAGCATTGTCGGAATTATTCCAAATGCTAACGGCAGGCGCAAACCCGACATCTGGATGTGGAAAGATATCAGTTCCAGCGGTGATTAAATCTCTGGCCGGATCATCAAGTAAACCTGACAAATCAGAGCAGGATTTGTCAGGAAATGTTTCTTTTTTGCCAATATACTGCATTCATAACACCGGAAGGAACGATAATGGACTGGATTACCCGCCTGCAGAATTCGATCGATCATATTGAGAAGCATCTGCTCGATGATCTGAGTATCGACGAAGTCGCCGAAACGGCCTTCGTATCGTCATTTCACTATCAGAGAATTTTCAGTCTGCTCACCGGCATGACGATTGGCGAATATATTCGCAAACGGCGGCTGGCAAAGGCCGGGCAGGAAATCTCGGCCTCTGATGGCAAAGTCATAGATATCGCCCTGAAATACGGTTATGACTCCCCTGAAAGTTTCAGCAAGGCATTCAACCGCTTTCATGGCATTTCTCCTGCCGCAGCGCGTCTGGCGGGTGCCAGCCTCAAGTCCTTCAGCCCTCTGGTGTTAAAAATCACAATTGAAGGCGGTTTAACCATGGATTACAGAATCGAAAACAAACAGAGTTTCAAAGTTCTTGCTATAAGCCGGATTTTTTCTGCCGAGACTTCGTCAGCTGAAATCCCGAAGTTCTGGGATGAATTCTTCAGAAAAGGCCATAACAAGGTTTCCTGCGGCCGCTTCGGCATCTGCTGTCCGCCAGAAAAAGGCAGCAAAGAGTTCAGATACAGCATTGGCAACTATGTCAACGAGAGCAGCGTCAAGCCGGCTGAGATACCGGCCGGCTTCGAGATTCTCGATATCCCTGCCGGAACCTGGGCGG
This sequence comes from Candidatus Rifleibacteriota bacterium, assembly GCA_024710355.1. GTDB lineage: Bacteria > Muiribacteriota > Ozemobacteria > Ozemobacterales > Ozemobacteraceae > Rifleibacterium. Next base: position 3,904 of record JANJUX010000029.1, on the reverse strand, counting down.
TGTTTCCCTGTGTTGGCCCGATGCCAGACAGCATTCAAAATCTCTGGAAGCAGATCTACAGCCAGTGGCTGCCGACTTCAGGCTACGAAATCGTTCCGGGTTATGACATCGAGCACTACAGCGCCGGCGATGTGGCCAGCCCTGATTACAAAAGCGAAATCTGGCTGCCGGTAAGAAAGAAACAGTAACCTGTCGCGTGTGACCGCCAGGTTCGCGCGACGGTCACACGCTTAAATGACGGCGCATAAGCTGAAAAAAGCCTGACCGAAGCTTTACGGCAGATGCCATATCTGGTATAGATAAAAGACAAAGGCTTTTGCTGCGATTCTGGCTCTGGAGGCTGAAATGACTTTATCTGGCAGTTTTTCTTCGATCACCGGTGATGCTGTTTTCCTGCGCAAATTCACTATCAGCGATGCCCCTAAAGTTTTTAAGATGAGCCTCGAAAACGGCATGCGGCAATGGATACCGGACCAGGTCTATGCTGACCTGCAGGAATCGGAAAGCGTTCTGAATTTTCTGATGCAGCAGTATGAATCGGGCAAAAGCCCGGCCGAAACGCCGATTGTCCTAGGCGTCTGCATAAAAGAAAGCGGCGAGCTGATCGGGCACGCGGGTTTGAGCCCGCTGAACGGCGCAGTCGAAATCGGTTACGCCATAGAAGACTGCCAGCAAAGAAAAGGTTACGCCACCGACGCCATCAAAGCGATAAGCAGCTGGGGCCTCTCGTTTTACCGGCTGCCAGAAATTCTTGCAGTCGTCGCCGCCGCCAACACCGCCTCCTGCCGCGCCCTCGAAAAGGCCGGTTTCAAGCTGTCAGAAGAAAAAGACCAGACTCTACATGGAAAAGTGCGCCCGGTGCGCATCTACAGCTTCACAACCTCGCGGGCAAGAAGCCTTAAATAGCTTAAAAACGCTCACAGCTGCCTAAACTTCGATCACAATGGTGTCTGAAATACTATCGTGGAAAAATCTCTTTTCTCGAATCAGCCTGCCGACAATAATCACCAGAAAAATAAGATCGACTGCTGTCAGAATAAACCCTATCTCGTGTGGATACAGAATGTGACTGCCATAAGCCCCCCATGACCACATGCCCACGAAAACAGGCCCAGCGGAGACAGCCAGAACCTCCAGAAACCTGCCGGTATGTCGCAAAAACATGCTCTTGATTGTAATGGGCTGCTTACCAGTGGAAATCAACCTTAAACCCAGCAGTTTTTTCCCCAGGCTACCCAGCTTCAATCCCTTTTCCATGATCAGGTAGTATAAACCAGACAGAAAAAAAACCATGCCTACAGCAAAAAGGATCGGGTGAATAAATCTTCCGTTACTTAACGGAAAAATATTCAAACCGGATATGGCAAGTAAGAAAGTCAACCACGCCACAGCATACATACAAACAGGCATAAAAAAGCCAAGCGCAATTAAGTCCAAAAAAATTGCGCAACCTCTTTTAATCATACCGGCAGGCCTGTAATTAACTAGTTCTCCACACCTGGAGCAATAAATCTCTGATTTTTTCAGCTGAGAGTTACACTTTGCGCAGCAGGCAGAAAAGTCGTTTTGCGCAACGCTGAGATTCTCTCCGCATTTCGGGCAAAAGTTGACCCCGGCGTTAAGCACAAACCCGCAGTTGGAGCACTGAATTTCTGTCATATAATGCACATCCGAAGTGACTTCGCAGTTTGCTCTTTCCTGTTCTCCAGACTGCTTAAAACCTGGATTGTCAGCAGGCATCTGTTTAACTGCCGCGAGAAATGCAAAGTTGAATTTCCCGGGGAATTGTTTTTCAAGGTTCTCGCAACAGCATCTTATAAGCATTTTCTGCTGCATATCCGTTTGCCCGGCTTCCCACAACTGATTTAAATACTGGTGAACATCGATTGCATCTGGTTCAGAATAAACTGCACGCGCAGATTCTCTCAACCATTCTTTTTGCTTTTCTATGGTTTCTCTATCTGCTTCTGAAGTAAGTCCCGTATTCATTTTAACCTCAATCCAATTACATTTTTTGTTGTTCAGCCAATATGCGGAAAACCCTCTGAATAGACATTTTTTCTTTAACTGTTAATTCGGATTTCCCACTCAATTTCGCTTGTTCAATTTTTCGAGCAGCTAGATTTTTCTTCTTTTTCAGAAAGATTGACTCTTCCAAAGAGCTAAAAAGCTTTTTAATCTCACGCGAATCTTCATATCTATATGGAATCAAAAATTGCTCACAACCATTATAGAGTCTGCCGAGTCGAACGTCATCGCAAGCCAATGAAAGCACTTTATGACGCCACCGAGCAACGTGATCTTTGTCAGTGGATAAGGTCAAACCTCTAGCAACCAGTTTTTTTTGAATTTCCAGTGCCAACATGCAGTAATTATCTAGTTTTTCGCTTGATGTTACATCTACCACTTTTTGCTTAAATGAATTGAAGTCTTTTTTGTGAATGGCTTCTACAAAATTCCAGATAGCTGAGGGGCAGAATCGCCCGATGTAAGTTTCAATTGTAAAATCCTTTAAAAAGCTTTGGGGAAGGGATTTTCTTGGAATATCGCTAGAAGAAATCAAGTGCCTTGTTAAAGAACCTTTTTCAATATTTAAACCGAGATCGCGCAGCTCTTGATCTCCAATTTCAATTAACTTTTGAAATTCTTTAGACAATTTAAACCTAAGAGCTGTTTCAGATTTAAAACTGCCTGACCATTTATTCAAAAAAACACCACCAGATAGAATCTCATAGCGTTTTAGCCTCAAGCAGGCTCTATCAATGGCTTTCTCATTATTTCTATTAAGACTGTCACATATTGAATAAAATTGGTCACGAAATTGTTTGACAAGCGAAGTATTGTCACAAAAATACGCGACTTCAACATTACCTTTTCCAAGAATGCCAGGATACGTCAAATTAGCTGAAGTCAAAACAACCAATCCTTTGTTAGCAGAGAAGTCTTCGTCTGTAGGAATTATCCCATACGACTTACCATGAAATAGCTCTCCATTTTGCCCATGGATTGCACACAGGTGAATGTCTTTCGCCCCCATTTCTTCTTTCGCCCATTTTTCTATGCTCTCCGATGCCGAAGAAAAAAACAGAATTTCCTGCCGATACATTTCTGTAACATCGTATGCTACATATATACCGCCGATCTTGATTTTGTTGGCCAGCCTGATTATTGTCTCTTTCAAAGCGCCGTGATCTAAATAGCAAGTCAAGAGCCAAAGATCATATCGCTTTCTTTTGTCTGCATTACTTTCAACCCAATTCTCTAAAAAGGAAACAACGCTATTTTCTGGGCTGGAGCAAGTTTGGTAATGACTAGTCATTAAAACCTCTGTCTGTTAAAGAAATATAAGTCTACTTGCAATCTAGAGCAAAACCAGACGCTTCCGAAGCGGTGTTGGCTTTTGTTGTAGCATGTAATTGAGGTATTTAAAAGCGCTGCTGCCCAAAATGGAGAGGTTATTTGTAACACTTTCCACTAAGATCTGTGGAAGCTTCCATGCTGCGGCTACGCTTAATACAAAAGCCATCAAAAAAAATGTGACCACTTGAATTTCTTTTCAACAGGCTTTCAATCAGTGGTCCCTCATCGTCTTGCACTTTGAGAGTAGCCAAAACCTTTTGTATCGACTTCTCATGATCTGCAATTTTTGAAGCAAATTCGGGATTAACTACGCCCATATGATCAGATGTCATTTTGGCATAGTGCCTTAAAAACGTTTTCAAAATCGCGAGGACGTAATGCGAAATTTCCAGACACTTCCAAGTGGACTGGTAAAATAAAAGTGGACACCTGATTAAGATAGATTAAATTCAGTCGCGAGGTGTTCAAATGAAAAAAGCAGAGCATGCCAGAAGAAGGTTCAGCAAAGAATTTAAGCAGGACGCAGTAAAAATGATAACCGAAA
>JANJUX010000025.1 GCA_024710355.1 Candidatus Rifleibacteriota bacterium | reverse complement strand
TACCGGCGCTTTTTTCGCCTTGCGTTTTACCAGTAACTTGCCCTGACGGAAAGTGTCTGCCAGTGCGAGAGGAATTTTCATTTCGGCCTGCACCAGATTAGCGCGAGCCTCCTGTTCAGCGGCGCGGTTTTCCTGGGTCAGGGCCATTGCCAGAGCCCGCCGGCCTTCGGCACGGGCCTCGCCAACCTTTTTGTCAGCGACTGCCTGAACGTTTTTAAGATGGGCGCCAATATTGCGACCCACGTCAATGTCAGAAATATCGAGCGAAACGATTTCAAAAGCGGTACCGGCATCGAGACCAGCCGCGATAACGTGCTTCGTCAGAATTTCGGGTTTGTTGAGAACGACCGAATGTTTTTCGGCAGAACCGATGGCTGAAACGATACCTTCGCAGACACGCGCCAGAATCGTGTCTTCGCCGGCACCACCAACCATGGTCGCCAGGTTGGCCCTGACAGTGATATTGGTGTGAACGATCAGCTCGATACCATCTTTGGCAATACCGTGAATTTCGGGGGTTTTGAGAACCCTCGGCTGAACGCTCATTTTAACGGCATCGTTGACGTCGCGGCCTGCCAGATCGATAGCCGCCGCCCGTTCGAAGTTGAGATCGATGTTAGAGCGGCTGGCACTGATAAGCGCAGAGATGACGTTGTTGATGTTTCCGCCAGAGAGGAGATGCACTTCGAGGCGGTCGAGCTGCAGTGGCAGGCCGGCCTTGCGTGCCTTAACGTAGTTTTCGATAATGAAATCGGTCGGAACATTGCGCAGTTGCATCGCGATCAGCTGCATCGGCGAGCAGGGTACATTCGCCGAAATGCAGTTGATATAGGTCATGAACGGAAATAATTTTACCAGATAGCCCAGCACGATAACGCCGATGACCATCAGGGCAATAATCAGAAGATGCATTGGTGTTCCCCTTACAGTTTTCAACTTTATTACCTGAATATCCTAACCGATTTTTGCAGTTCAGGCAACAACCCGACAAGCCACGGTCAGGTTTTAATTTTTTACAAATCACTATTCATTCTGCACAAAAAGGCAAGGGAAAAACGAAATGATACTTTTTTTGGCGCATAAAGATTGACTAAAATCTGGAATATGTTAGATTCTTTATGGTAAAAAATTCACGAACACCAAACATTTGCAGGAGGCACTGATTTTGAAACAGACTATCTGTAATGACGTTTACTGGGTCGGAGCCCTCGAATGGAGCAAAGACCACTTTCACGGTCACGAGCTTTCGATCCGCCACGGCACCAGCTACAATTCATATTTTATCAACGACGAAAAGAAAGTGCTGATCGATGTGGTGCGTGATTCGCATCTTTCAGACCTGGCCGACCATATCAGCCAGTTCTGCAAGGTAGAAGAGCTCGACATTCTCATCATCAACCATGCCGAACCCGATCACGCCAGCGGTTTACCCAGACTGCTGCAGATGAACCCAAACATCGAAATCTATGTCAGCCGCGGCGGCAAGATTTCGGTCACCAGGCATTTCCCCGGCGCCGAAAAAAATCTCAAGGTCGTAAAAACCGGCGACGAAATCAGCATCGGCAAACGTACCCTGCGCTTCTTCGAAGCCCAGATGCTGCACTGGCCCGACACCATGTTCACCTACTGTCCTGAAGAGAAAATCCTCTTCTCGGCCGACGCCTTCGGTCAGCATTACGCCGCCCCCGAGCGTTTCGCCGACCAGATCGACCAGAAGGGCCTGTGGTTCGAGGCCGAAAAATACTTCGCCAATATCCTCACCCTTTATTCACAGCAGATTCTCAAAAAGATCGATGAATTTTTGAAGCTTGGCTGGGAAATCGCCGTCATTGCTCCGGCACACGGCATGTGCTGGCGTCAGAACCCGACTCAGATCGTCGAAAAATACATACAGTGGGCGACCGGCGAACCGCAGAAGTCTGCAGTGATCGTTTTCGACACCATCTGGGGCGGCACCGAAAAAATGGCACGCGCCATCGCCGAAGGGCTCGAAGACGAAGGTGTTTCATACCGCATGTTCAACGCCGGCGCCGCTGATCTTGCCGATACGATGACCGACCTCCTGTCGTGCCGCGCTCTGGTAGTTGGCTGCCCGACCCGCAATAACAAACTGCTGCCGACTCTTGCCCTCTACATGGAAGAAATCAGCGGCCTGCGCTTCAAGAACAAGATTGGCATGGCCTTTGGCACTTACGGCTGGAGCGGCGAGGCAGTCAAGCGCCTCGAAACCTTCATGCAGGAAGCGGGTATCGAAGTCGTGATTCCCGGTTACAAATGCCAGTTTGCCCCGAGTCAGGAAGATCTCGCAAAATGCCGCGAGATGGGGCGTGAACTCGGCCGGAAGATTAAAGCAGCCTGACAAAATGCTCGTTAAAACGAGGCAGCCTCTCATACCGGGGGGCTGCCTTGTCGTTTTTCTGCTGCTGATTATCTGCCGCGGCGCTTTCGGGCAGCAATACGACCTGCCGATACGCGTCATCGCCCGTGCCGACACCCACCGCCTCTACTACAATTACTACAGCATCAGAGAATGTCTCGACATTTACAACGATGATAATCTCAGGCCGCTTATCATTACTGGCGTCACCGCAAGCACCTGGCGTGGTCACAAAAAAGACGTCATGGACGACGACTGGTTTACCGGCCGGCGACCGGTGACCATAAAACCCGGAACAGTTTACCGGGTTGTCGAGCGCAAACGCGTGGTCATAGGCATGTTCAAGCGTGACTGGTGGGTACGCTGGATAAAATTCAAGGTTACGACCAGCCGCGGTGACTTCGAAAGCAACTTCGTCGCTTCCCCCTTCAAAAAACCAGGCGAACTGCGTAACGAAATTCATCAGCCGCAGATAGATACTCTCAGCGAACCCCAGGGGCTCACCCCGGTGCAGAAAAGGCTGCCAGCGCCATGATAAAAACCGACTGCCACAATCACAGCAATTATTCACAGGACTGCCGCGAAACCCCCGAACAGCTTATCGAAACGGCTTTAAACAGAGACATCGACGTTATGGCAATAACCGACCACGCCGATTTCGCTGAGGGCGATTCGATTTTCGATCCAGACGCCTACCTCGCGCATCTGCACGCACTCAACAGCAAAACCACTGGCTTGACATTATTGTGCGGTGTTGAACTCGGGATTCAGGCCGAACACGCCGCCCTCTGCCGCCGATTTGTGGCCGGTCGACCGTTTGACTTTATCATTGCCTCGATGCACCGGGCCCGTGAACTCGATTTTTACTGCGGCGAATTCTACAAACAGCACAGTACGGTCGAAGAATGCTGGAGAGTCTATCTCGAAGAGTCGTTGCGGGCAGTACAGGCTTTTTCGGACTTCGATGTATTCGGTCACATCGACATTATCAGGCGTTACGGCCTGACGCGTGGCACCCTGATGCCTGAAATCCTTCAGCCCCAGCTCGATGCGCTTCTTTCATGGCTGGCCGAACACGATAAAGGCCTTGAAATAAACACTTCGGGAATGCGTTACGGACTCGACAGCTTTCACCCGCACGTCTCGATTCTCAGACGTTTTCGTCAGCTTGGCGGCCGGATAGTCACCATCGGTTCTGATTCACACACGAATAAAGATATGGGGGCGGACTTTTTTACGGCGCTTGAAATGCTCAGGTCAGAGGGTTTCAACAGCCTTGCCACTTTTCACAGGCGCCAGGTCTGTTTTCATCCAGTCGTCTAATTCTGAAACAGGCCAGTAAGACAGATTGTCAGGGCAAACGCACTAAAACACCTTAGATTCTCAATTGGAACTGATTCCTGGCGCAGACCCGGAATCCATTAATTTAATGCGTTTGCCCTGGACAGATTGCAAAGGGGTTCGCTTTTTCGAAGCATTCTGATAAGATATTCTGCAGAGATATTTTTGTCAGGCCCGGCATAAACTTCTGCCAGACCTGCGTCAGGGCAAGGCCCCAGGAAAGGACTGCAGAATATCATGGAAAAACCTCCCGATCTTTTAAACTCATCGGCACTCAAAGCAAACATGGCCACCACAGCGGCCAGGGTTGAGATTCCCAAAAAGTTTGCACCGCTGCTGCAGGCGGTAGAAGATTTTTACGGTGTTCACAAGCGTATCCAGGAACTTCTGACCGAGCTGAACCACCCGTTCGTGAACTGGGAATTCGTCACCGACAGTCTAAAAGCTTTTTCAGTAAACGATTTCAGCAAATTCAACGCACATGCACAGGCGACTGAGGCGATCGACTGCGTTCTGGATATCTACTTTCAGATTATCGACAATGCCAGCGAAAGCCGTATTGTCGATAAAACTCTGCGGTTTCTCTTCGACTTTTTCGATACGGTCTTTTCAGAAAGCGGCACCCATCTCGAGCGGAATCTGGCTCTGGTCGATGCGGCCTGCGGCCGGCTTCTCAATCTTGCAGCCCACCCTGAGCTGAAACTGAAAAGGTGCTCTGCGCATAGCAAGTTTCTGGTTCGCAGCCATAATGCGGTTTTAGAACGACTCACGAACTTTGCGGCGCTGACTGAAGTGACTTTTGCCCAAACCTACCAGCACTGGCTCAAGCAGATTGACCCGGTCAAATGGTTCGATCGCAACTCTCTGGCCGGCCTCACCGCCAGTGAAGAATACGACCCGGAGGCCCCTGCCCGCATCCGGCGGCTCAAGGAAATGCTCGAGCCACTATCGCATAATAATCTGCGGCAACTGCTCGATAAAATGAACCTTGCCGCCGGCCGGCAAGCTCCGGATTTTTCGAATATGCTGACAACTCCTGATTACCAGCAGATTCTTGCCGCCTATATCAAAATTGCTGATCAAATCGAGCACGAAAATGCTTTTGGCAACCAGCGTTACCTCACCAAGCTAGATTATCTGTTCAATATCGTCGGCTCAGCGGCTCTCGAAGAGCTGCACACCCAGTCGCTGCAGGAAATCAATCGTTCTCTCAGCCTTGGCTTCGCCGAGGAACCCGAAAACCGGCGCGCCTCATTCATCATGAAGATCTGCGGAACTTTGAACGACTTCGCTGGTCAGCAGCGTTTTCGCAGCATTTTTCTCAGCTGTATTCTCACCATGGCCCGCGATGTTGTAAAAACCGACAACCGCCAGATGCTGGAAATTCTCATCGATGCGATCATCCAGTCGGGCTTTCAATACCCGGAGGTAGCTGGCAGCAATTCTGAATGGCAGATTCAGGTCAACCCGGATCACATCAGAAACATTCGTGTCTGGATGGAAATTATCGCGATGAAACCAGCCTGGACCCGCAGACTGCTTTCTGCCCTGATAATAAATCTCAAGCTCGGCGGGGTGCTGATTCGCGATACCGACCTTTTTCAGCGCGATATTTCAGCTTATCTGAATGCGGGCATCGGTCACAATCTGAACCTGTCGAAGCAGCTGTTGCGGCTTTTTCCGGCTTTTTTCAATGAAATAGGCGCCGAAGGCGAACTGCGCGAAATTTCCACCCGCGCTGACGAATTATGCTCGCGGCGTGATATTCTCGTGCACTTTATTCGCAAACAATCACATGTTGAGAGCAACAACAATCTTGTCAACTTTCTGGCCGCCAGTTTCCAGTTCTGGGCAACCGCCAACCATGAACTTATCAGACCCTATGTCCCGGTCGATGTTCTTGAACAGATCGATACGACGGGCGAGTATTTCACTGGCTTGCACCAGGCATTTGCGAAACTTGCCGGCGAAGATCTGCTCGATACCGCCAGACTGCTTGAGGTTAAAACAGAATCACTGAAGGCCAGCCTCGACAGTTTGCCGATTACAAACCGCGACCGCAACCGGGCCAGATACCTGATCAGAATGTTTCAGCTGCTGACCAAAAAATACAACCCGCAGCCGCTCGATCTGCTAAATGACCTCGCGATGGTCAATCTCTTCGAACCATCGCGGATTAAAGCACTCGAAAAGCATCTCAGCCACAGAGATTTCCGTGAAGCTCTGTTTATCGTTCTAGATTTTCGTCAGCTTCTGCAGGAGATAATTCTAAGCCCTGAAAAAACAGCGGCTTCTGAAAACATCTACTTCAAGCGCCATATCGCTGCGGGCATCCCATCTATGTATGGCGTCTACCACGAGCCAAAATTCGATGCACTGGGTCTTTCGTTACGCCTTGAAAGCTTCGGAACCTCATTATTTGAAATGATGGTCGAAGAGATGGGCCTCACCTTTATCACGAAAAGTACTATCATGAAGATTCATACCTGCCTGCCCCTGTTTCTCAAGGCCCTTGAGATCGAAGGAATCCCGCATCGGCAGATTGCCAGCAGAATAGAATATCTGAAAAGCGGGCTTGGCATCAAGCTCTTCTCTATCGATCAGTATCTCGACATCTTTCTCGGCATTTCCAAGGCGATTCAGAACATCATTCACGATTTCTACATCGACACACACCGCAATAATCTGCCTATCATCATCAGGCAGATGCTGCAACGTGGCTGCCCGGGTGTAAAAGGCACAGATGCTGACGAAAACACCTGCGTTCTGAGGGTTTCAGAAAACTTTCTGCGCTCACTGCTTTCTTCGGCATTCAGCCTGCAGGTTCTCGATAAACTGATCAACCGCATTGTCATAACCCTGCGCGAAGAACTCGAAAAATTCCGTGACAAAAAGGCGATTCTCAACCTTGTAACCACCTATAACCCCGACATCACGGTCTCAAACATCCATGAAGCCGACACTGGCATCGACAATGCCATTTTACTCGGCAACAAGGGTTACTGGCTGAAAAGACTTGCCGCTTACGGTTTTCCGGTGCCACAGGGCTTCATTCTCACCACCGAAGTTTTTCGCTGTTTCGATGCCCTGATCGGTTACAAACACATGCTGAAAGACCTGACTCACAGAATCCATCAGGCTGTTGAAAGAATCGAAGAGGTAACCGGGAAAAAATTCGGCTCTCCGGAAAACCCTCTTCTTTTCTCAGTTAGAAGCGGCGCCGCAATTTCGATGCCCGGCATGATGAATACATTTCTCAACGTCGGCATCAACAAATCCGTCTGCGAAAGTCTGAGCACTCGAAAAGGCTATGAATGGGCCGCCTGGGACAGCTACCGCCGCTTTCTGCAAATGTGGGGCATGAACGAAGGACTCGATCGCAACTACTTCGACGGCCTGATCGAAGACTTCAAGAAAAAGTTCGGCGTCAGCAAAAAACTGCAGTTCAGCCCGGCCCAGATGCGTGAAATCGCAATCTCCTACCGCGAAAATCTTCAAAAAAAAGGCATCAAAGTCTTCGACAATCCTCTGGACCAGCTGAAATACGCTATTCTCAGGGCTTTTCAATCCTGGAATTCCGACTGTGCCAGACTATTTCGCCGTCAGATGAATATTTCTGACGACTGGGGAACCGCCGTCGTCGTGCAGACGATGGTCTTCGGCAATCTCGACACCAGTTCAGGCTCCGGGGTCACCTTTACCCGGGATCCTAACGGTCAGAATACCGAAATTCACCTGTTTGGCGACTTCTTCTTTGGTGTTCAGGGCGATGACATCGTCTCAGGACTGATTGAAACCTACCCGATCTCTGAGTATCAGAGACTCAAAGAAAGACCTTCGGCAACCATGTCACTCGAAACGCAGTTTCCTGAAGTCTATAACCGACTGCTGCAGCACGCCACGACCCTCATTGTCGAAAACGGCTTTCCGCACCAGGAGATAGAATTCACCTTCGAGAATGAAACGGCCGGGGGACTGCATATTCTGCAGACACGCGACCAGTATCAGGAAAAGGAAACCAGAGCTTCGACATTCTTCGACAGCGACGAACTGCACGCCTCACTGCTGGGCAACGGCGTTGGAGTTGGCGGCGGCGCCATTTCGGGAAAAGTCGTCTTCTCGGAACGGGAAATCAGAAAATCGAAAAAATACGACCCTGACACGCCGCTGATACTTATCAGGCCAGATACGGTTCCGGAGGATGTCGGTCTGCTGCTGCAGGTCGAAGGTCTTCTCACCGCCCGTGGCGGTAGAACCAGTCATGCTGCCGTGACTATTCCGCAGCTGAAAAAGGTTGGCGTTGTCGGCTTCAACAAACTGAAAGTCTATGAGACCGATTCTTACTGCATTATCGCCGGGCGCCTGGTCAAATCAGGCGAATATCTCAGCATTGACGGCTGGACCGGCGCAGTCTACTTCGGGCAGCACCGGCACGACTGAAAAATGCCGGCGCAGGCAACAAGGGCCCCGCGCCGGCATTTTTTTCAGCGCAGCGATTTGTGTGCATGTACGGTCAGATCACCGAGGCGATTGGTATAACTGCCAAATTCATTGTCATACCAGCCAAAAATTTTGGCGTGAACGACGGGAATATCAATTTTGCCGCCCGGCACCAGGCGCAGAACCTCTTCAGGCAGCCCGGCAATCTGCGAAAGATCAGCTTTGATAAAAGCGGTACGCGTATGATTGAACTGCCCCTCGATAACGACTGCGGCGTCGGTGCCGGCCATATCAGAAGAGACATTCTGGGCATCTGAATAATGCAGCAACGGGCTTGTTCCGGCTGTCTGACGGTAAAGGGCGTTGATTGATTCACGCGAGATCAGATTGCCGGTAATGCCCTGCTCCGGGCTTGACTGGAAGGTCGCATTGAGAATGATCAAAGACTCGGTGCTGGTCGGAATGCGGATTGAATCTGCCATGAAACCGATGTCTTGCACTTCCGGGATAACCTGACTGAGAGCTTCGGCAGCATTGGTAGATGTCAGAATGATGTTGTTAAGAAAGCTGCGACTCTTGCGCAGATCCTTGTCGCCAGCACCTGGCACACTGTCAAGCACTGACTGGGTATTGGTGGCGGCATGCACCGTGGTCATCGAAGCGGTGAGAATAACGCTCGTTGCCGCATTTTCGAGCAGAGGCTTGACCATGTGCGCAAGACCGGTGGTAGTGCATGAAGCGGCAGAGAGAACCACATGGCGTGCCGGGTCGAAAGCCCCGTGATTTATGCCGTAAATAAGGGTAACCGCGTCGTCAGGCATTGAAGCTGCACGATTCTTGATTTTGAAAGCAGAAGAATTGATTACGACACGGGCACCGGCGATCAGATGCCCGCGAATCGAACCTTTCGCGTCTTCCGGGTTAATTGTCGGATCGATGAACTTGCCGGTACATTCTGTAACAACCTCGACGCCGTGCTCGCGCCACGGTATGTCTTTCGGGTTGCGCGCCTGGCGCAGAATCGTCACCGGGGTCTCACCAATCATAAGTTTCCCGGCGCTTTCATCGACGATTTTGATCATGGGTTTGGCATAGATACCGTAGAGAAACCGGTGCATCTGCCCATAAGTCGAGTCTTTTTCGATAAATTGCGCAACGGCTTCAAGACTGGTGCCGATCTCACGACCCTGATTAACCACTATGGCGTCGAAATACCTGCGACCGACATGATGCCAGAGAGTCAATTTGCCAATCCGGCCAAGACTGTTGATACCAAGAACCTTCTTGCGCTCACTGAATACCTCGATTGTCATACTAATCATTCCTCTTACCTTATATTTTTCAGGACCCGCTTTTTTGACGAGTCCTCTTCGTCATTTTATTCCCGCCACCACTTTATTTCAATGCAATCCGGCAAAACCTGCTGTAAAACCTGACCGCCCTGACAAAAATTGCATCCCCCCTGTGAAGTAGAGAAAAAATGTTTTATAATCTGCACATACCATACAGCGAGAGGTAAAAATTAACGGAATTATGCTGAACTTATTTCAGAAAAGTGCCGGACAACCGGCTTTTCTTGCCGGCAGAAATTTCATTCACCCGCAGGATAAAACCATCGTTGATGTAACGGTAGATGGCTATAAACTGCCAGGTATCATCGACGTGCATTTTCATGGGGCTTTCGGCTGGGATTTCGTTTTTGGCGACCCCGACCGCATCGAGGAAATGCTCGACCAGGTCATGGCCCGCGGCATTACCGGCGTTTTTCCGACTCTGATCACCTGTTCAGAGGAACAGCGCCTGCAGGCTCTCAAAGATATCGCCACCGTGGCACGCCGCCGCACACGGCCGCCTTTCATTCATGGCATCTACCTGGAAGGCCCGTTTCTGGCAGCGGAAAAGCGCGGCTCACACCCACAGGAATATCTGCTGAAACCCGATATGGAACTGCTTGAAAAATGGCAGAAGGCTGCCGAGGGCCTGGTAAAAATCATTACCGTGGCTCCCGAACTGCCGGGGGCAATTGAATTCATCAGGCAAGCCGCAAAATCAGGCCTGTTTGTCGCCATCGGTCATTCAAACGCCAACTGGGAAATGACGGAAAAGGCAATTGAAGCCGGTGCCAGACAAGTCACCCACCTTTTCAACGCCATGCCGACGTTTCACCACCGCCAGCCGAACATGCTCAGCCATATTCTCGCGAACAAAAATCTCTGCGTCGAGTTGATCGGCGATTGCGAACATGTCGCGCCCGAAATCGTCAGATTCATCTATGGTCTTTATGAACCGAATCAGATCATGCTCGTTTCAGATGCGGTGGCCCCTGCCGGCATGCCCGACGGGGACTACGAGCTTTACAATACTCATCTGGTCAAAAGCGGCTGTCAGTGTTGCCTCAGGGGTGGCGGTCTGTTCGGCGGCGCAACTCTGCTGATCGACTGTCTGCCGAAGCTTGCTGAAAAAGCCGGTCTTTCATGGGGCCTGCTTGGCACATCGGTCTGGCGCGTGCCGTGCGATCATTTTAAAATCAAACCACCCGAAACCGAAGTGTTTTTCGACACCAGCATGAACTGGCTGGCAACCCGCGTCAATCACCAGGCCTGGTATTGCCGTCCCTGAACAAACCTTCAATCAGCGGACTACTAGAAGATCTTCGCGGTCAATGGAGAGTAAGGCGGCATTGAGCACTGCGAGGTCGTCGTCGAAACCGAAAGTTTCAGAAAAATCGTTCTGAGCATCTTCGGTATCGATAAAATACCTTATTGCAATCGAAACGACGTTCTGATGCGCTTCTGGCATACCACGAAAGTTCTGCAGCAGTTTTTTAAAGGTCGTCACCATTCTGCCGATCAGCTCAATATCTATGGCCGGGTTGTCTTTGCTGCCGGCGAAGATTTTCTTCTGGTAGTCGTCGAGGTCGGCACAAAGATAGTCGGCGGTCGCCGAATCGAGAGGTTTAGAATGTCGTGTAGCGATTTTTCTTAGGTTTTCGGGTAACAGACCGAGAAACTTTTGTAACGTTGCTTCCAAGTGGTATCTCCTTGCCTTCGTCATCTTTTTTCAGCTCTGTCAGCAGCTGCAGAAAGGCCTCGGCATCGGCAAAAACCGCTTCGGCCCTGTCATCGATTATATTCAGGTTAACAGAATTGCGATCTTTCGGCTCGAAATAAATCTGCCTGAGAATTTCATCGCCACTGCCGAATAACCGGCCGATATCGGGCAGACGGTTCTCGGCAAATTCGAAGCGCAGATGATTGATGACCCTGGTCACCTTCTTCACAGCGCACTGTGAAGCGAGAACACGAATGCGACTGATGGCGAACAGACCTTCAGCTTCATGCGGCAGCAGACCGAAGCGGTCTTCGCATTCTTCGCGGATTTCGTAAACCAGGGAAACATCGGAACAGCGGGCCAGGCGAGAATAAAGCTCGACTCTGGTTTCTTCGTCGGCAATATAAGTCGTCGGGAAATAGGCAGTAACAGGAATTTCGACCGCCGCATCGATTTTCTCGAAGTCGACACGGCCGCTTCTGACTCTGGTAACAGCCTCTTCAAGCAGTTCCATGTATAGAGAGAAACCGATACTGGCGATATGCCCGCTTTGCGACTCGCCAAGAATGTTGCCGGCGCCTCTGATCTGCAGGTCACGCAGTGCGATTTTGAAACCGGAGCCGAGCGCCGTATGCTCTTCAATGGTTTCGAGACGGTCGGTGGCCTCTTTGGTCAGGCGCCGGTTCTTCGTATAGAAAAAGTAGGCCCACGCCTGTCTGGCCGAGCGCCCCACCCTGCCACGCAGCTGATACATCTGCGAAAGCCCCAGTCGCTCAGCTTCGTCGACGATCAGGGTGTTGACGTTAGGTATATCGAGCCCTGATTCAATAATCGTGGTCGCGATCAGCAGGTCAAATTCACGCTGCACAAAAGCCAGCATCGTTTTTTCGACCTGCTCCTCTGGCATCTGACCGTGTGCGACTGCAATTCTGGCCTCAGGCACGAGCTCACGCAGAAAGTTCAGCTGGCGTTCGATTGTTTCAACCCGGTTATAGACGTAATAAATCTGGCCGCCACGCTTCAATTCTTCGATAATGGCGCGTTTGACCCAGGCAGGGTCGAATGGTGCAACGTAAGTCTGCACCGGACGGCGATCCTGCGGTGGTGTATCGATGATGCTGATCTGCCTGATGCCTGACATGGCCATCTGCATGGTTCGCGGAATCGGAGTGGCAGTAAGTGTGAGCACGTCGATATGCGCCTTCAGCTGTTTCAGCTTCTCTTTGTGTTTGACCCCGAAGCGCTGTTCTTCGTCGATGATCAGCAGACCGAGATCGCGAAAGCCGATATCAGAAGACAACAGGCGATGCGTGCCGATGAGAATGTCGAGAGTGCCGGCGGCGGCTTTTTTGAGGGTCTCTTTCTGCTCAGAAGGCTTGCGCAGGCGACTGACCATGTCGACACTGACCGGAAAGCCGGCAAAACGCTTCTGAAAAGTCTGAAAATGCTGAAACGCGAGCAATGTCGTCGGTGAGAGCACCGCAACCTGTTTACCGCCGCAGACTGCCTTGAATGCTGCACGCATTGCAACTTCGGTCTTGCCATAGCCGACATCGCCGCAGACAAGGCGATCCATCGGTATTGCCGACTGCATGTCTTTCTTTGTCTCGATGATTGCCTTCATCTGGTCCGGGGTCTCGGTGAAAGGAAAGCGCTCTTCCATCTGCCGCTGCATATCGCAGTCATCGCCGAAGGCAAAGCCCTGACTGGCATGACGTTTGGCATACAGTTCGAGAAGTTCGCGGGCAATCAGCTCGACATTTTTGCTGACCCGGCTTTTCTGACTGACCCAGACTTTTGAATTGAGGCTGTGAATTTTCGGCACATAGCCTTCGTTGCCGAGATAACGCGTAACCTTGTGAACCTGGTCGGTCGGCACATAGAGCCGGTCAGTGCCGGCATACTGCAGAAGAATGTATTCGCGGGTGTTGCCACCGGCGGTCATTGTCTGAATGCCGCGAAACTCGGCAATACCATGGTCGGCATGCACGACGATATCGCCAGGCACCATCTGCTGCAGGTTAAAGATATTCTGCTGCGTCGCATGTCTGCGAACCGGTGCCTCGCGGGCCGGGCCAAGATAGATATCCTCTTCAGCAAAAACAGCAATACGTCGCTTAAAATCTTTGAAACCGCGCCGGCAACTGCCCTTTAAAAACAGAACCGACCCGGATTTGATACCAAAAGGCTGCACCGAAGAATGAATTCTGACATTGCGTTCGCCAAGAAGGCCACGCAGATTGTTGAGGCGGTTTTCGTCGTTGATGACGATGGCGATGGCCCAGCCGGCGTCGGTGAGCTGTCGCAGTTCCTTGAGCAGCGTTTCGCGCGACGGGTCGGTCGGCGGGTCCTGTGCTTCGATAGCGGCGAACATCTCTGAATCAGGGTCACCAAAGCGGCTGAATCTGACGAAGCCATGACGGCTTATTTCATCACTCACCGCGATGACCGGGTGATAATAGCTCTGCGGCGGGTGCAGCGGCGTCATGTCGGCCAGCTGCCTGAATTGAACTTCGACGTTCGCGAGAAATTCTTCAGCGGCGGCGAATGTCTGGTCTTTATCTTCAACGAAAACGCGGCAGCCGCTCCAGAAATTCCAGATAAAGCCATGGCCCTTTTCCTGAAATGGCTTCAGTTCTTTGTAGTCACGTGAGTCCGGGCTGAGCAGAAAATGTTCGAGGCGGCGTTCAAGCAGGCTGGCACGTCGCTCGTCGAGGGCTTTGACCTCCTCTTCAATGCGGCCGGCCAGTTTTTTAAGTTCATCTTCAGAGGCGAGAAACTCGTAAACTGGCGTAATACGAACAACATCGCGCTTGTCAAAAGAGCGCTGCGTCGCCGGCGAAAAAAGTTTGATCGAATCAAGATCGTCACCGAAAAAATCGAGACGCGACGGAAACTCGTTGTCTGGCGGAAAAACATCGAGCAGGCTGCCCCTGACCACGAAAGTACCCTTTTCTTCGACGACCGCAGTGCGACGATAGCCGTTTTTCACAAGACGCAATATCAGATCATCGCGGCGCAGATCGCTGCCACATCGGACTTCGAAGCAGCCTGAAAGCCATTTTTCCGGGTTAAAAAACCTTTCGAGCGCGGCAGCAACCGGGGCAATCACCAGACCGCCGCCGTGCGTTTCAAGGCTCATGGCCGCCAGGCGTGCCGACATTACTTCAGAGTCGGCAGCTGTCTGATCATAAATAGAATCGCGTTCGGGCAGCATGCAGACCATGCGATGCGCAAACGGCCCCAGCCAGGTTCTCACCTGGGCAGCGAGGTCTTTTGCCCTCTCGGGGGTGGTCGTGAGCAGCAGGCTGACGCCGGCCTGACGGGCAACGGCTGCCAGACAGACGGCACCGAGAGCGCCGCCGCAGCCCTGCAGAGTCGTGCAGTTTTCGAGCTGTAGAGCTGCAAAAAAGTTATCGAAAGGCTCGCCACGTGTCCTGCTGCCGCTCATGATGACATTTCAGCCTCTTGCCGCAATTGTTGCACCCTGTAAGGTGCGAGTGTATAATATCAACCGTCGAAGCATAGTACAGCAGAGCAGTCTTAGTCAAGACTCGATCTGAACAAGGGGCTTTCAGACACATCTGCCGCCCCGGAACAGGAAAGCCGTTGAAAGACACAGGAAAAACCAATCTTAACGCCTATCTGTTTGCGAACCTGGTAATTGTGGGCGTTTTGTTGATCGGCCTCTGGAACCGCAAACCAGTCTGGGATGTCAATCTCAGATTCCCGAATCTTCTGTTGATTCTGGTGTTGATCAACACCGTATTACTTTTTCGTGAAACGATTCTCGGAGTTGGCAGCCGGCCGGCCCGCACCCGGCAACGCCGGGCCCGCCGTCGTTCACGCAACCTCAACGAACTGCGCAGCATTCTCAGAAATGCCGGCCGGATCGACGAAAGTCTGCTGAACAAGTCTCTGGTAAAGCTCAGAGAAATTTCCGGCTGCGAAACCGTGGCACTGTTCTCGCTCGAAAGCAACCAGTGCCGCCAGCTGGCCGCCGCTGGCGAACTGCCGCCAGCCCTCAATGGCAGCCGCATGACACTCAGAGGTGAATCACTTCTGATAAAGTATTCGGGCAGCCTCGGTGAAGAAGAAGTTGGCAAACTACTGCCCACGGCAAAACCGATGCACTTCAAATCAGCCGTTACCCGACTCGAACTGACGGCACTGCCGCTGCAGAGTGGTCAGTCAACCACGGTCATCTGCATTTTCTCAAGTCGCGAGGGGCACAAAGCACCGCCAGTATCACTGGCTAGCACCGCCCTTTTCCTTGAAACGCTGCTGGCGCTGATCGAAAATGCAAAACAGGGCGGCGACAGCCGTTACAAAGACAAAACCACCGGGTTACTGCTGCATGACTGCTTCACCGATTCATTTGAAACGGAAGTCGAGCGTTCAGAACGCTACAAACAGGAAATGAGCCTGCTCACCCTTAAAATTACCGGCTATGGCACTCTGACCGAAGCTGAAAAAGCTACTGTCGGGCGCAATGCGGCAATGGCTCTCAAGCAGTCGCTGCGCCGCCTCGACCTGATGTTCTGTGGAGCCGGTGAGGGCGAGTTCGTTGCGATTCTTACCGAGACCGGGGTAAAGGTCGCCACGGTCGTCGCTCAGAGAATTCAAAAAGCATTTGCAAAGCACAACGAAAAAGCTGATTTTATTAATAAGGCCAGTATCGGACTGGTAATCGGGGCCGCCACCTACCCCGCCGACGCCACCCATGGTGCCGGGCTGCTCGAAAAGAGCACCGAAGCCTGCGACAAGGCCGGTGCTGCCGGTGGTGGCATTGCATCTTACAGCGAAATTCAAACGGACTGACGGGTTCAGTCATAAACAGGAGCACGAAAAATGGAAAACCTTGTCAAAGTGACTTTCAGTCTGAACGGCCGCCAGGTCGAAGCTGAAGTTCTGCCAACCATGACCGTTCTCGAAATGATCAGGCGAAATTTCCGGCTGACAGCCGCCAAAGAAGGCTGCGGCAAAGGTGAATGCGGGGCCTGCACGGTTCTTCTCAACGGCGAACCGGTCAACAGCTGCCTGAAACTAGCCGCGTCTCTTACTGTTTCTGATCAGATCGTTACCGTTGAAGGGCTCGAAAAAGACGCGACCATGCAGGCAATCCAGCATGCCTTCGTCAGTGAAGGCGCCGTTCAGTGCGGGTTCTGCATTCCCGGCATGACAATGACCAGCTACAAGCTGCTCCAGAGCAATCCAGACCCTGATGAACATCAGATCAAACAGGCTCTTTCGGGCAATATCTGCCGCTGCACCGGTTACCGCAAAATCGAAGCCGCCGTAAAAAAAGCTTCAGAAACCAGGAGAAACAAGTGAGCAGCATCAGTTTTTTCAGACCAGCCAACCTCTCAGAAGCGTGCGAACTTCTGGCAAAGCCGAATCATCTTGCCGTTGCCGGCGGTACCGACCTCATCGTCAAGCTGCGTAACGGTCTTTTTCCGAATGCGGCGGCACTTGTCGACATCAGCGCTCTGCCATTCAAGTCAATCCGCAAAGAGGGCGACCGCCTGATCATAGGCAGTGGCTGCACCATGAGCAGCGTTATCGCCAGTCCCGAAGTGAACGAATATTTTCCGGTTCTGGTAAAGGCCGCATCAACGGTTGGCGCCACCCAGATACGCAATGCCGCTACCCTTGGTGGCAATGTGGCCAACGCCTCGCCTGCCGGCGACACGATTCCGGCGCTTTTTGCCCTCGAAGCCGAAGTATTGATCGTCGGGCAGACCGGCAAACGCAAAGTCGCCATCGACGAATTCTTTACCGGCCCCGGCCGCAGTGTTCTCAAGGCCGGCGAGCTGATCGAAGGCTTTGCTCTGCCGTTGCGCAAAACCTCCGGGGCATTTCTCAAACTGGGCGAAAGACGCGCCCATGCCATTTCAAAGATCAATCTTGCCCTGAACGTTTTTAATGACGGGCAGAAGCGCTATCGCATCGCAATCGGCTCGGCAGCCCCAACGGTTCTTCGCTGCAAAAGTGCCGAAGAGCTGCTTGAAAAAGCCGGCGAAATCGATGCGGCGACGCTTGAAAAAGCAGCCGAATTTGCCTGCGAAACCGCCAAGCCAATCAGCGATGTCAGATCTTCAAAATCTTATCGCAAACAAATGGCCGGGGTTCTCTTAAAGAGAGCTCTCAAAGCCGTCATTTAACCTGGCTGTCACTTCTCTTCAACTACTGTTGCATGTCCTGCGCACCTGCTCCCATAAAGGTCAGGTGCGCAGTTTCTTTACATAGCACCTGCCCAGGTGTCGCAGCTGAATTTGCAATTCAACCATTATTCCGTTTATGTGCCGGAACAGGCACAAGATAATATCTCCCAGGACAAGGATCTGGCACAATAGAGAATTTCTCTCCTGAGAGAGTAAAATTTGTGTGCACAAACCACACTTTTTCAACTTGTGCAATTTGCACACTAAATTTTCAATCAAAAACATGAGCACTTTTTTCACAAAGCTTTTTTGTTCCGTACCCCGGAATGCCTAATTTTGCAGCAAAAAAGTGCCGATAACCTGAATATAGAGGGCATATATTCTGCCCTTCTGTTTGCTTGGCATTGTTTTTGCTCTCAATATTTGAGGAAGAAAATTTTGCCCTTGGAATCAGGGAAATGTGAGGCTTTAACTTGAAAAGAAGAACTTACCTGTTTCTGGCGGTTTTCGTGATATGCTGCAGCTTCGGCTATGCAATCACTGCCCTTGATGTTTTCAACGAAGGCAGACGTTCTTTCGACCTCGGCCGCTGGCAGGAATCGAAAGAGACCTTTGCCAGGTTCATGGCGACCTGGCCCGAACACAAACTTAAATCCGAGGCTCTCTATTATTTTTCGCTTGCCTCAGCCAGAACCTTACCTGAGAGAGCGCGTGAGTATTCGGACTCTCTCGTTGACGAAATCGCTGCGGCGATCGGCACACTGAGTGCTGAACTCCCAGACAAAGACCTGACTGAACTCAAGGTAGCCGTTAAGCTTTCTGGTAACCGCAGCATGCCGGTTACATGGTCGGAGCTCACGGCTCTCGACCCTGCCGAACTCAAACACTATCTCAGTCGTGGCTGGCACCCTGACCCATCAGCAACTCCAATAGAAATGCTTTTCTGGGAAACCAGCTGGCGCAAAAAAAACACATCTGCCATAGAACCTGATCTGACGGCATCCATCGCTCTGCTCAAGGCCCGCGCTCTCTGGCAGATATTGCTTTCCCCCTTGTCGTTGTCTGCAAATTCCGGTATACTGAAGACATGGGGTTACTGGCCCGTACACACGTGCTTCGAAAAGGAAGTAAATCAGGGTTTCAAATACGGAAACCCTGATATAAAAAGGGAATTAGCGTTGTTGGGTTACCACTACGACTGTTTCCGCAACGGTGGTTTTGCGAAAGCTGATGTTTCACCCCGGAAAAGCCGCTGGTATACCTACCTGTCTGAAAGAGGCCTGAATCTTCAGGAGGCCTGGTGTCCGAGGTGAAAAAGTTCATGCCCAAAATCAAGATACTTGGGGTAGTGCTGCTTCTGCTGGCAGTGGGGTATTTCTTTTCCTCGATTCCCTCCGCCACCAGCATCGACTTCAGCACCATGCGCAAGAATCTTGCAAGTTTTGGCATCAGAACTGAAATCGAGGAACCAGACCCGATTGCCTCGCTGACTCAAACCCTTGAAGAAGACGTTGCCGCCCGCGACGAAGAACGCAACCGGCACGTAAACGAATCGCGGGCCCGTCAGTATGTTGAATCGGCAATAAACGATTATTACCAGGGCAGCTATGAAGAGGCTCTGCGCCGCCTTGACCGGGCGCGTATTTATGACCCCAGCAATTTCAGCATTTTTAAACTCAGTGGCCAGATTTTCTTTGAAAAAAACAAGTTCCGCAAGGCTTTCAACGACTGGGAAAGGGCCAACCAGCTCCCGAACGATGACCGCACCATAACCCGTGACCTTGACGTTCTCAAAAGGCTTATCAGATACAGTCGCAACGAGATCGACCGTCTCAACCGCACCCTCAACCGTGAACCTGAAAATCAGATAGCCAAGGCGCGCCTTAAAGAACTCGAAGAACAGATGCGCGAATAATGATGGTGTACGGTCGGCGCTTTTCAGCCGATAAGTACACTCAATATGAGCGATGTAAAAAACAGTTTTCTCGAGCAGCTGTATTCAGATGCCAGCCTCCCCTTTTTCTGCGATCTGCCGGCCGATCGCGACAAAATGCCACCAAATCTTTGTAACAGCAGCCAGTTTTCGCTGCTTACCAGCCGCCATAAACTCAAAGAGTTCTGCTCCTCACAAAAACTGACGACCCCGCAATACGCTGTTTCTGAGCAATTCGCCAGACTCAGCGCCTGGGCGGTAAAATTCAACCGGTTTCCGCTGATCATGAAAAGCTCCACCAATCTGGCCGACGGCCGGGCCTGCTATATTCTCAAAGCCTTTCGCGAACTGCCGGAATTTTTTGAACTGATCACCGGTGAGTTTCCCGGCCCGGTTATGCTCGAAGAATTTATTAACCCGAAAGCCAGAATCGAAATCACCTTTCTCAATGGCGCCCCAAGAATTATTGCTCAGGTCAGCCTCGACAAATCACTGAAACTAAGGCACAGCTGGCGGGCTTTTCCGGTACGGCTGCCGACACCGATAATCAGTCAAATGCTCGAAATAACCAGACTTTTTTCTGCACTCGTCGATCTTAAAGATACGCCGATACGGTTTTCGTTTGCAGTAACTGCGACAGGCCCGGTATTAACCGCCATTAACAGTGGCTACAACCGACCAGAATATCATCCTGAATGGCGCAGTAAGGCCGGCATCGTCTCTCTTGCTGAATCTAAAACTGAAACTGCAGCAGAAAAATTCTGCAAAATTCTGCATTTTTACGAATGCCGGAATGACGAAATTTCTGAAGGCAGGCTGAGACAGGCAGCCGAAACTTCTCTGTGCCAATGGACCCGAATCGAAGACCAGGCGCTGATCATGCTCTCTTCTGAAAACACCGCGACCCTGCTGGAAGACTCCAGAAGGGTCGCGGCGTTGTTCAAACATCTGGTCGAGTAATCAGAATTTGCTGCGATAACCGCGCCAGACATCGTAGAAAAGCTTATTGCCCTGAAAATGCGGGCAGTATTTATAGAACGAATAGGTCGCGGCGTTTTTAACAGTCACCTGCTGCCCATCGATATTCATAGTTATTTTCTCGCCACGATCGAGCTTCGCCTTTGCGGCATCATAATGGCGGCGATAGGTTTGCGCGGCATATTCTATCTGCTTGTCAAAGCCCTTGAATTTCTGGTTCCAGTTGCCGGAATCGTAACAACCAACGCCAACCGCCCAGTCAAGCTGCTTCTGAGTGGCGGTAGACTTGCTGATCAGCCCCTGTTCACACTGCAGGCGGGTAAGAAGCACCTGCGGATTGATGCCGTATTTTTTTGCGGCGTCGTAAATCATCTGCGCCGGTGTCGAACCACGATAAGGCTTCGCCAGCACCGAGTTTTTCGATTCTAGGAATCGCTGTATCTGAGCGACTGTCATGGTACCGGAATTAGTAAGGGCGTTGTCAGAAATCAGGTAGTCCTTCTGGAAAGTCTGCTGCCAGGATTCATCGCCAGCGGGGGCCACTTTATAAGCGCCGGCGGCAACCGGCGTTGAACCGGTTGTCGTCTGGGTTTGCGTGTTCTGATTTTTGACAACAGTGGTAGCTGTCGGCTTCAGGCCGCGCGGCAGTGCAATCAGCTGCCCCGGGAAAATCAGGTTGGGAGTGGCGGCAATCGAAGATGACTGATATTTGAGAATGTGCTGCCACATGCCCGACGCCCCGTAAAACTGCTCGCAGATCTTTGAAAGCGAATCTCCCGATTTAACCCGGTAATAGTCCATGCCGGTGATTTCACCGCTGACCCCGGTTACGCTGCCGGAAACCGCCGGAGCGGCTGCCTGACTCTGACTGTCTGTTCCTGAGCTGGCTGAGCTGCTGATAGTGACGGTCGAAACACTGAACGGGTTAGTTGAATCGGTATGAACAGCGGGAGTAGAGACACCCGCAGCTTCTTCATCGCCTTTTTCAAGTTTGTCGAGGTCCATTTCGCTGACACCGGGAGTATTGCGCAGAAGCTCGATTTCAAGATTACGTTTTGCCTCTTTAAAGGCATCGGAGTATTTTTTGACATCTTCGCGCCCCAGGCCGGCGGCCTGCTGGTATTCCTGATAAGCTTTCTGATATTTCTCGAAAGCCTTTTCAACGGCAGCCGGTGAAGAAGGGGTGCGAGCCGAGCTCAGGGTTGTCTTTTTCTTATTGTTATCGCGGGTCATTTCGTTGGTGACAACAAGGGTTGCGGCACCAAGGGCAATGCCCACGGCCATGGTCAGCATGAAACCGATTACGCCCCTGCGATTGTTGATAATCATGATATTCACCCCGAAAATGTCATTTGCAAACGAACCAGTTGTTTTAATCATAGCAGAAAAAAAACGAACCCGATGTAAGAAATACCAACTTTCTGTGCAAAAGTTTGTACAATTTGTTTTATATGTGGTAAATTATTAGCAACCTTCATTACAGCAGGCTTTTTAGATGAGCAGCAAGGCAGTAGCCGATAAAACCTCGATCTTTGTAGGAGTGGCGTTTCTTCTCATCGCCGGTATCATCGGTACAGGCGGCATACTCTGGAAAAGCTTTGTCGAATATACCGGTAACGCCGCCGGACTGCCCGAGGTTTTCAGCGGTATCGCCAGCCGGGCACCATACGAAGAAGCCAACGATCCCGAAAGCCGCCGCGAAATTATCTTTACCTTCGTTATCCCGCGTGGCGACCTCGTGCAATTCATCGAAGTAATGCAGCCAAAGCTCGACCGGATCGTCGAAAAAACCGGCAAAACCGCCCGCATCGATGTTTCGGTGAATGAACTCGAGATCATCAACAAGCTCAATCGCAAGCTTGCTGACTACGGCAGCATAACAGCGATGGCCTACATCAATTACCGAAAAAGTCACCCGATCAGAGCCGTTCTCGAAAGAGTTTTCGAGCCGCCGAAAAAGGTCATTTTTCTCGTCAGAAACGGCGATCCCGCCACTTCACTCGAAGACCTGCGCGGTTACCGCATCGCCTATCGCGGCGGCGACCAGCTTGCCGGCTATCTGATTCCGGTGAGGGAAGTCGAAAAAAAAGGT
Organism: Candidatus Rifleibacteriota bacterium; assembly: GCA_024710355.1. GTDB lineage: Bacteria > Muiribacteriota > Ozemobacteria > Ozemobacterales > Ozemobacteraceae > Rifleibacterium. Next base: position 159,727 of record JANJUX010000025.1, on the reverse strand, counting down.
TTTACCCACAGCACTTTTTTCAAACAGGAGCATTTTTCCGAGAACTACAGCGATTCGATTCTCGGCCTGCAGAACGAGCAGTATGACTGCATCGTTCTGACCAGCAATTTCTTTTTCGAACAGCCCGAGAGCGTGCGCAACAGCATGAAAATCGTGCATGAAAGCCAGCCGGTGCCGGGTGGGCTCTATATTGTCAATTCTGCTCACCGCAGCCCGTTTGAGCAAACGGTTGTCGGCAATTTCATGAAGCTCGGCAGCAGAATTCAGTCTTCGGAAATGTTCTCGGGCATGTTCACTACCAGACAGCCAGACGAAAAACTTTTCGATCAGCTCGAGGAGGACCTCGTCAATGCCCATTGACCATCAGATACAGCAGAAAGCCCACAGTTTTTCGGTAAGTTTCAGGCAGAAGATTGCCGTCACTTTCACTTTGCTGATCGTTTTTATCATGCTGGTTTCGGTTTATCTGGTAACGATTCAGATCAAGCACACCAGCCTCGGACGCGCCGAAGAAAGCGGCCGACTGCTTGGGCGAATGATTGCACTGGCTATGGGCGAAGACATCGTCAGAGGCAATTTTCAGGGCATCGACTATGCTCTGCGTGAGTTTGTAAAACTCAACAAGATCGAGTATTGCCTGATTCTCGACAATCAGGGGCGCATCATTTCAAGCACGCACCCGAACACGCATGGCAAATATTTTTCCGATGGCTGGTCACGGGCGGCCCTGTTTTCTTCCGACCTCTCAATACGCAGAGCCACAGCCGGCAAACGGCCGGTATATGACACATCGGTGCCCATTGTCATCGGCGGCAAGCGCTATGGACTGATCAGAGCCGGTTTTACCATCGACGAAGAATACGCGCACATACGCAATCTTCTGACCTACAATCTCTCCCTGGGTTTGATTCTTATATTGATCGGCATCTTCATCGCCTACGGAATTTCGGCGACCCTGCTGAGTCCGCTGAACTCAATTCTGCAGTCAATAGAATCGATGAGCCACGGCGACTACAGTTACAAGGCCATAGTCAGGTCTTCCGATGAATTCGGCGAACTGGCAAGTTCTTTCAACCGCCTGGCCTCGATTTTGCACGATAAAGAGACCACCAGCAATTTTATCACCCGCAAAATTTTCGAGCATTCACCCGAGCTTGCGAGCCGCAATTTTTCTGGAAAAACCGTGCATGCGGTCATTCTTCATCTCGAACTGCACCGTTTCAACAGCTTTATCGAGCGCAGTTCGCCCTCGGAAGCCGTTGACACCCTCAACCGTTTTTTTGCGCAAACCACCGAAATTATCGCCAGAGCCAACGGCCTGGTGGATAAGCTCGGCGATTGTTTCATCACGGCAATTTTTCCGATCAACAAGAATGACGCCTGGCCGGCGCAACTGCGCGCAGGATTTGCAGCTCTTTCAGTAAGAAACAATCTGAATATCTTCAACTTCAAAGCCGCCCAGCTCGGTCTTGAAGAAATAAATATGCGTTCAGGCCTCAGTTGCGGCAATGTCATCATCGGTCACATTGGCACCCGTTCAAGATCTGACTTTGCAGCGATTGGCCCGGTTCTCACTAATGCTCGCAGCGCGGCCGGCCATTCGAACCGCAACAACTTTTTTCAACCGATCGGCGATCAGGCTTTCAATTCAGCAGCACGCGACTACCTGCTGTTCAAGCCTTTAATAATGCCCGACGAAAGTCACGAAGGCAGCGACTACTTTACCATCACCGGCTTCTCGAATATTGCCTACTTCTGCGAACGTCTGAAAACAGTTTCTGGCAAAGGCGCCGTCTCGATCTGCCAGGCTCTCGGTCTGACCGGCACTTCAGAAGGCCTGAATCAGCTTATAAAACTCATTGAAGACAAGGACTTCGGCTTCAGAACCGATGCAATCAGGTCAATTTCGCCTTTCATGTTTCAGCAGAATGCCCAGGCTGTCGATTTCCTCAAAAAACTTGCCACGACAACCGACAACCCAGAATTTAAATCGGTTGCGGTCAGCATACTCGGCATGAGCCGCTCGCAGACACTTGCCGATTTTTTCTCTGAGATGTTCAACGACCCGGATGATCGCGTGCGCGCCAATGCCATCGAAGCCTATATTCCGCTTGATGTGGCCGACAAACGCGACCGCCTGAAAAGCCTGCTCAATGACCCCGCCCCGCGCGTCTGCGCCAACGCTCTGCTTGGTCTGTGGCTGGCAGACGATCAACAGACCCTCAACTGCCTTTACGACCTTCTTAAATCTGACAGCAGCGGAAAACGTGCCTCTGCAGCCTTTGCCGTTTATTTTCTTTCGGCAGCCCGCAAGTTTCGCCGGCTTTTTCCGGCTTATTGCGAGCAACCAGGCCTGGCGACGATGCAGATCGTCGAAAGCATTTTCCGCAGACTGCTCCTGATGCTCGAAAGCCAGGAAAACTCAGAAAGACTCCAGGCTCTCAGGGCAATTGGCAGGGTCGCTGATACTGACAGCCGCGAATTCGTCATCAAAATGCTTGAAGAAGAAACCGACCCCGAAATCATCAATCTCGGACATTCAATTATCTCGGAATGGGAAAGATCATCAGGAGCTCAAACCGAGGCACCGCGCCCCCGCAGCAGAGATTGATAAAGTTTTTCGCCAATAAACAGACCGGCAACAGCCGTGAAGAACTGCAACCCCAGCACCGGCATCAGCAGCCATTTTGCTGTCGCCATAATATCGAGAATCTGAACGATCATATAGCCGGCGCCGCCGATGATCACACCCTTTGCCAGCGCCGGCAAAACGAGGCGCAGAGACATGCCGCGCTTAGAAAAGATAAAATACAGGACGACCAATGAAAGGTTGCCACAGACAATAACCGGCAGAACCGGGTACATCGGCGCGGGCAGATGACCCGAAACGATGCCGCCAAGCGGGCTCAAAAAGGCGAGAATAAGAGCGTGCCGCAGGCCGTTGTAAAGAAGGACGAAAATGAAAATGGCATTGACGATCGTGCCAGTCAACGGGTTCGGCAGCCCGACAAGCTGAACCGCAAGCAGAACAGCAAGGAAAATACCGGTTCTGGCAGCAAGTGCGAGCTTTTGTCGCGATGCAACATTGTCTTCATGCATGGTTTCCATAGCTGGAAAATTTTAACATCCTGAAGCTGTTATGGCAATTCAAATTTTCTCTTGCTGCAAACGCAAAAGAACTTGCCATTTAATTGACAAGTAAAATTTTCATGGTATATTTACTGCTTGTTGTTGCAGGAATGAGGATATTTTAGGATTGAAGATCCCTGAAGGAGGTCTGTGTGGACGCACAACTGTTTTTCTGGCTTGCCCCGATAGGCTCGCTCACCGCGCTGGTTTTTGCCTGGTATTTTTACAACGCCATGATGGCATCTGACCCGGGTAGCGAAAAGTCCCGCGAAATCGCCGGATATGTTAAAGAGGGCGCCATGTCGTACCTCTGGTCACAGTATAAGGTCGTCGGCATTTTCTTCATCGTTGCCTTCGCCTTTTTCGCCTTCCTTTCTTTTGTACTGCACGTACAGAGCCCCTGGACCCCGCTCGCCTTTCTGACCGGCGGTTTTTTCTCGGGTCTCTCCGGCTATCTCGGCATGCAAACTGCCACCAACGCCTCGAACCGCACCGCTGCCGCTGCTGCCAAGTCCCTTAATCAGGGTCTGCAGGTCGCTTTCAGAAGTGGCGCCGTCATGGGCTTCGTCGTCGTCGGTCTCGGTCTTCTTGACATCTCGATCTGGTGGAAAATTCTCAACTGGGTCATGAGCACTAAAGACACCATCTTCAAAGACAGCGTCTTTGCCGTTCACGACTACATGGAAATCACCACCATCATGCTGACCTTCGGCATGGGCGCCAGCTCGCAGGCTCTGTTTGCCCGCGTTGGCGGTGGTATCTTCACCAAAGCCGCTGACGTTGGCGCCGACCTTGTCGGTAAAACCGAAGCCGGCATTCCCGAAGACGATCCGCGCAATCCGGCTGTTATCGCTGATAACGTCGGCGACAACGTCGGCGACGTAGCCGGCATGGGCGCCGACCTTTATGAGTCATACTGCGGTTCGATTCTGGCCACCGCCGCTCTTGGCGCCGCCGCATTCACTACCCCTGAACTGCTGCCCCTGCAGGTCAACTCGATTCTTCTGCCGCTGGCAATCGCCGGGGCCGGCATTCTTTTCTCTCTGGTCGGCATTTATTTCGTCAGCACCGACGAAGACGCCTCTCAGAAAGAACTGATGGGTGCCCTTGGTCGCGGCATCAATGTATCTTCTCTGCTGACAGCCGTCGGCAGCGCCATTCTCGTCTGGAAAATGCTGCCCGACCACATCTACATTCTTGGCTCGATCATCACCGGTCTGATGTCAGGTATCATTATCGGCTGGGCCACAGAATACTACACCTCTTCTGACTATGAGCCGACCCAGGAAGTCGCCGCCCAGTCATCAACCGGCCCCGCCACCGTCATCATCGAAGGTCTGGCAACCGGTATGATGTCAACAGGTATTCCGGTTCTCACCGTCAGCCTCGGTATCATTCTTGCCTACGGCTTTGCTGATGGTTTCAACAACCCGGCCATGGGTCTCTATGGTATCGGTATCGCCGCCGTCGGTATGCTCTCGACCCTTGGTCTGACTCTCGCCACTGACGCCTACGGCCCGATCGCCGACAACGCCGGTGGTAACGCCGAAATGTCACACATGGGCCCCGAAGTCAGAAAGCGCACTGACGCCCTCGATTCACTCGGTAACACCACAGCCGCCACCGGTAAAGGCTTCGCCATCGGTTCTGCCGCTCTGACCGCCATGGCCCTGCTTGGCGCCTACATCGAAGAACTCCGCATCGGCCTGCTGCGCGTCGCTAAATTCAGCGAATCACAGCTCGACCAGTATATCTTTCCCAGTGCCGAAAAGGCAGTTCCGATAGCCAAGGCCACCATGGCCGATTTCATGGCCTACTACAACGTCAACCTGATGAACCCGCTCGTTCTCGTCGGTGTTTTCATCGGCGCCATGATGGTCTTCGTATTCTGTGCCATGACCATGAAAGCGGTCGGTCGTGCTGCCCACAGCATGGTCGAAGAAGTTCGCAGACAGTTCAAGGAAATCCCCGGCCTGTTGAAGGGTGAACCCGGTGCCAAAGCTGACTATGCCGCGTGCGTAGCCATTTCTACCAAGGGCGCGCAGAAAGAAATGCTGGCACCCAGCCTTATCGCCATCATCACTCCGATCGTCGTCGGTCTGGTTCTCGGCGTTGGCGGCGTAATCGGCATGCTGGTCGGCGGTCTCGCCTGCGGTTTCTCCGTAGCCGTAATGATGTCGAATGCCGGTGGCGCCTGGGATAACGCCAAGAAATACGTCGAATCAGGCCAGATGGGTGGCAAGGGTTCTGACAACCACAAGGCAACCGTAGTCGGCGACACCGTCGGCGACCCGTTCAAAGACACTTCCGGCCCGTCACTCAACATTCTCATCAAGCTGATGAGCATGGTGGCCGTAGTTGTTGCCGGTCTGACCGTCAGCTATTCACCGAAGATCCAGTACTATTTTGGTTTCGCCCCGACCGAAATCCGCTATAAAGAAGATTTCAACAAGCTTCTCAGCGCCCGCGAAGTCAAACTTCCCGGTCTCAATGAAACTGAAAAAACCGGCAAAACCAGCTCGATCTTCGAAGAAGATCCGCTGATGGGCACCGAAGACATCATTCTGCCCGACGAAGATGCCGCCAACAAAACTACCACTCCGGCCCAGAAGCCCGAAGTGAAACCTGGCGAAGTCAAACCGGTAGAAACCCCGGCTGACACCAAGCCCGAAGAAAAGCCTGCCAGCACCGAAGGTTTCGGCGCCATCGACGAAGCCAAACCAGCTGACAAACCGGCACCAGCCGCGACCAGCGGCGGCTTTGAAGGCGGCTTCGACGCTATTGATGCCACCCCGAAAACCGAACCGGCACCGGCTCCAGCTGATGCAGCTCCGGCTCCGACCACTGCCCCGGCTGACACTTCAGCTGCTCCCGCACCGGCAGATCCTGCCGCTGATGCTCCGGCTGCAACTCCGGCCCCGGCCGATGCAGCTACTCCGGCAGCAACTGAAGCAGCCTCAGCTCCGGCAGCCGCACCCGCGGCCGGCGGTGGTTTCGACGGTTTCTAATCTGCTCTGAAAAGAAACCGGCTGTCTGCACATGCAGGCAGCCGGTTTTTGCTTTCAGCCGGTTTTCCGGCAGAGTTTTCAGATAATACGGACCGCAAATTTCGGGCAGACCGGGGAACAGTAGCCACAGAGCACACAAAGCTGATGATCGATCTGCGGTGTCTTTTCACCTGGTTTCAGTGCTGACTGCTGGCAGGTTCTGATGCAGGCGCCGCAGTTTATGCAGACCATTGAATTGATAAACAGGCGGCGTGGCTGCCCGGCAACTTTGCGGGCAAAAGCCGGATCAACCGAAACGCCTTTCGCCACCAGCACGTTCATGTCGACTTCATCGGCAGAAGTCATGCCAACAACCGCTGAATCAACGACCCCTGACTTGAGAACCCAGTCGAGCGATGCGGCTGCATCGTTGCGCAGCTGGCCACCACCAAGCGGCTTCATTGCGTAAATGCCTTTGCCGTTGGCGCGGGCACGCTTGAGAAAAACCGTCATATCATCGAGACTGGCGTCGAGAATGCCGATGCCGTCACGGTTATACATCGGATGCAGCACATCGATGGCCGGGTGCTGACCGAGCATATCAATAGTTTTTGCCGAGTGAGAACTGGCCCCGACAGCGCCAATAAGACCTGCCTTTTTCACTTCGAGCAGATAATCGAGAGCACCCTGTCGGCCGGCAAAATCTTCGGCATCACGTACTGCATGCAGCAGAAAAGCATCTATCTTCTTAAGGCCGGTCTGCTGCAGACATTCAGCCACGGCGGCCTGCATGGTCTCGCGGGTTCGCGCGGCCGACTTCGAGGCAACGACCGGCGGAGGGCCTTTCCATTGTCTGAGAGCTTCGGCAACCTGGGAATAAGAACCATACATCTGCGCCGTATCGATAAAATTGATACCACCCGCAAGGGCATGCAGAATGACCCGCGCCCCGTCAGCCACGTTCAACCCCCGCTGCATCGGGCTCATCGTCAGCGTGCCAATACCAAGATGAGTTATTTCAATGCCGGTTTTTCCGAGAAAATTCTTTTGCATCTGATTTCCTTAAGTTCAGCCCGCAGCTGTTTTTTTTCATTGTAGCCCCGGCGACGGCACCTTGCCAACCCGCATTTTTCAGCACCGGCCTTTATTGTTTTTGCCCGGCGCATGTGCTAACTTTTTAGCGCACCGGAGGAAACCCATGAGCCTTGCACAACTTGAAAAAACCCTGCGCCTCGATATCAAAGCGGCCCTTGGCTGCACTGAACCCATAACCATAGCCCTGGCAACCTGCAAAGCCAGAAGAATGACCAGCTCCGAGGTTGCCAGGATCACCCTGCGCCTTTCGACAAACCTGCTCAAAAATGCCATGGAAGTTGGCATTCCAGGCACCGGCGGCCAGCGCGGCATTCCGCTTGCTGCGGCACTGGGCTGCTATTCTGAAGCGCAGGAACCCGGGCTGACACTGCTCGAGAACATGAGCGAAGCATGGCTCGACCGGGCCCGGCAGTTCGTCGACCGTGACCTGATCACCATCGACCTGGCCTCCGAAAAGCACGGGCTTTTTGTCGACGCCCTTGTCGAAGACGATAAAGGCGGAATCGGGCGCTGTATCATCAGCGGCAGTCACGAGAACTGCATCCTTCTCGAAAAGAACGGGCGAACGGTTTTTTCTTCTGATGTCTCGGGCGAAAGCGGTTCTGGTGAACTGCTGCAACAGAGACAGGCGCTCGCTTCGGTCTCGTTTGCCGAAATCTGGAACAACATCGGACAGCTTTCTGAAGAGCTGCGTCAGCACATGCTCAATGGCATAGACATGAATCTCAGAGTTGCCCAGGCCGGTCTTGCCAAAGACGGGTTTCTGCACATCGGTAACATCTACAATAACCTCATCAACGAGGGCTGGCTGGGCAACGACGTTGTCAACCGCGCCAAAGCCCTGACTTCGGCCGCTGTCGATGCGCGCATGTCGGGCTGCAACCTGCCGGTAATGACTTCGGCCGGGTCCGGGAACCAGGGGCTCACAATTTCACTGCCACTGCACGTTCTCGCCGAGCATGTCAAAGCCGATCGCCGGCGTTTAAGCGAAGCTCTGGCAATCAGTCACGGCATAACCAGCATTTTGAAATATCATTCAGGAACCCTTTCGGCAATGTGCGGCTGCGTCGTCTGCTCCGGCACAGGCCTGACCGCCGGTGCCACCTACCTGCTCGGCGGCGACCTCGAAACGGCGACCGCAGCGGTCAACAACATGGTTGGCAGCATCACCGGCATCATCTGTGACGGCGCCAAGGTTGGCTGCTCGATAAAACTGGTCTGCGCCGTAGACTCGGCATTTCAGGCGGCAATGATGGCGGTGCGGGGTCTGCGCCTGCCAACCACCAACGGTGTTCTCGGTGAAAACCTTGAATCGAGCCTTGCCAACATCGGTCTGATTGCCGCTCCCGGCATGATTGAAACCGACGATCAGATTCTCTCGATCATGCTTGGCAAGCCACTCAAGACCGGGCATGTTTCTTGAACCAGCGCGGCAGATTGCCGGCAGCCTGCGTTTTCCGGGCGACAAATCGATATCGCACCGGCTGGTTCTGATCAGCCTGCTGCTTGACGGCAGTCTCGAGCTTATCAATCTGTCCGACTGCGTCGATGTAGCCACCAGCCTGAAACTCGTCGAAAAGCTGGGTATAGCGGTGCGACGCGACAACAATGCCGTTCGACTGAAGAGTCGTCAGCAGGCCATTACAGAATTTTCAACACCAGTTGAACTTGACTGCGGCAATTCAGGTACCACCGCCAGACTGCTGGCAGGCGTTCTCGCCGGGCAACCCGGGAGCTACCTGCTTACCGGTGATGCTTCACTGTCTCGCCGGCCGATGCTGCGGGTGGTCGAGCCTCTGCGCCAGATGGGCGCAAAAATAGAATGTGCCGACGCCGGCACTCTGCCGATTCGCATCAATGGTCAGCCAACTCTGACACCGGCAGCATTCTTCAACCGTCACAGTTCAGCGCAGGTTAAGTCGGCACTACTGCTCGCCGGGTTGCGTGCGACCGGCAGCACTGTTATCGAAGAACCCTTCTCAAGCCGCGATCACACTGAAAGACTGCTGAGTTTTTTGGGGGCCGATATTTCCCAGGCAGAGAACAGAATCAGCCTTAACGGGCCATTCAGGCTAGCTGGTGCTTTCTCGTTTACCATTCCGGGCGACGTCAGCAGTGCCGCATTTTTTGCCGTGGCCGCCGCAACTTTTCCCGGCAGCCGCATTGAACTTAAAAACATTCTGCTCAATCCTGGGCGAACCGGTTTTTTCAATGTACTGAAAAGAATGGGAACCGGCGTTTCATTCAATGAACAGAATGACAGACAGAACGAACCAGTGGGTACCGCAGTCATTACAGGCGGAACTCTGCATGGCGTCGAAATTGTGGCAGCCGAAATACCATCGTTGATCGACGAACTGCCGGCACTGGCAGTCGCCATGGCTTTCGCCAACGGGCCATCACAGGTAACCGGGGCCTCAGAACTGCGCCGCAAAGAAACTGACCGCATCAGCAATCTCATCAGTCAACTGCAGAAAGCCGGAGTAAAATGCCAGGAACTGCCCGACGGGTTTCGCATCGAAGGCAACAGTCGCCTGACGGAGGTAATTGCGATGGAACCGGCCGATGACCACCGCCTGGCGATGGCCTTTGCCATTCTTGCCTGTCGCAGTGAAAAGGGACTGTTTATAAAAAATCCCGATTGTGTAAAGATTTCTTTTCCGGATTTCTTCAACTGCCTGCAAAACTGCGTCAGCAGCTGAAGTAAAAAGCTTATCATAAAAAGATTCCCATCACTTTTTTAGTTGCACAAAGAACAAAAATAGTGTACGATATCGCCCATTAGTCGGTTCATATTTTCAACCGATGAGTTCACAGGAGTTCGTTGCACACTTTGCAAACGCCCAGTAAGACAGGTTTTGATATAGTTGCCATCGACGGCCCCGCCGGTGCTGGTAAAAGTACGGTAGCCCGTATGGCTGCTGACAAGCTCGGGTATGGTTATCTTGATACCGGCGCCATGTATCGCGCCGTAACCCTCAAAGCCCAGCAGGAAAACATCGACTTTTCCGATGTTGCCGCCATGCGCCGTTGTGCCAGCGAATGCGGTCTGCGCTTCGAAACCAGCGAGAACTCCTCGCAACCGCGTGTTTTTCTTAAAGATATCGAAGTGACACACGATATCCGCAAACCTGAAGTGGCCCGCAATGTTTCTGCCGTAGCCGCCAATCAGGGTGTGCGCGAATGCATGACCGCTCTGCAGAGGCAGATCGGTAAAAAAGGCAAATGGGTTGTCGACGGCCGTGATATCGGCTCAGTCGTTTTCCCCGATGCCCGCACCAAAATCTTTCTGACCGCCTCGATCGAGGAAAGGGCCAGACGTCGCCTGCATGACCTGCACGAGAAGGGCTTTGAAGCCGATCTCGAAGGCCTGAAGCTTGAAATTGCCAAACGCGACGAATATGACTCGAACCGTGAATTTGCTCCGCTCAAACAGGCTGACGGAGCCGTATTGCTGGATACTACCGCGATGACTATTGATCAGGTCATCGATCGGATTATCATAATCGTAACTAATACCCGGGACAAGTTGATCCCAATGGAGGAACGTATGACTCAAGTTAAAAACACTCACCAGGAACAGGCTGATAGCGCCGAAGAGAACCAGATGACAATGGAGGAAGCGCTGAACAGTGAGTTCCGAACAATCTCCAGAGGGGCCATTGTAACCGGCACCGTTATTGAGAAGAACCAGAGCGGTATTTATGTCGACCTCGGCTACAAATCCGACGGCATCATTCCGACTGATGAACTCGATGGCGAAGAAGGCAAATATAACGTTGGCGACGAAATCAAAGTCTACGTCAAAAAGGTTGACGACGGCCACGGGCAGCTGCTGCTCTCGCTGCGCCGCGCCCAGGAACTCGGTTCATGGGATGACCTCGACGAAGCTTTCAAGAATAAAACTCCGGTCGAAGGCGAAATCAAAGAACGCATCAAGGGCGGTTACAACGTCAGCGTTCTCGGCGTCAGAGCATTCCTGCCCCAGAGCCAGCTCTCACACGGCAAAAACGCCAAAGAAAGCATCGGCAAGAAATTTCCGATGGTTATCACCGAGTATGACCGCCGCCGCAAGAACGTCGTCGTTTCTGAACGCGCCATTCTCGACAAGGTTCGCGACAAACGCAAAAACGAAATCTTCGAAAAATTCAACGTTGACGACGTCATCACCGGCGTTGTTTCAAGAATCGTTGAATACGGCGCATTCGTCGACCTCGGCGACGGCGTTGAAGGCCTCATTCATCGCAACGACCTCAGCTGGTCAGTGATTTCCAACCCGCGCGAAGTCGTTCAGCCGGGCGAAACCATCGAAGCCAAGATTCTGAAAATGGATGTCGAAAAAGGCAAAATCAGCCTCGGCATCAAGCAGAAAAAAGACAACCCCTGGGAAACCGTTGACAACCGCTACAAAGTCGGTCAGAAATATCATGGCAAGGTTAAAAACCTCATGGATTTCGGCGCTTTCGTTGAACTCGAAGAAGGCGTTGAAGGCCTCGTGCACATTTCTGACCTGTCATGGGCCAGAAACATCAAGCACCCGAGCGAAGTCGTAAAAACCGGCGACTCAATCGACATCGTCGTAAAAGAAATCGACAAGGAAAAGAAACGCATTTCTCTGTCATACAAAGAAGTTCTGCCCCATCCGTGGGAACAGGTCACTTCCAAATACAAAATCGGCGATGTGGTAACCGGCAAGGTTAACAACATGACCGACTTTGGCGCCTTCATCGAAATCGCTCAGGGCGTCGAAGGCCTGCTGCATGTCTCTGACATGGACTGGGTCAAAAAAGTCAGCCACCCGAAAGAAATTCTCGAAAAGGGTCAGGAAATCAAGGTCAAGATCCTCAATATCGACACTGCCAACCACAGACTGTCACTTGGCCTGAAACAGACCACCACCGACCCCTGGGAAAAGGTTGAATACGAATACAAAATCGGCGACCAGGTTACCGGCGTCGTTAAGAATCTGGTTCCCTATGGTGCCTTCATTCAGCTCGAAAATGGCCTCGAAGGTCTGTTGCACGTATCTGAATTCTCATGGCAGAATGACGTTGAAAATCCGGGCGCCGCTCTCAAAGTCGGTGATCAGGTTAACGTCATGGTCTATGAAATCGACAAGGGCAAACAGAAAATCGGTCTCTCTCTGCGCCGCCTCCAGGATGACCCCTGGAAAGATGTTGAACGCAAGTTCGGCAAAGACAGCGTGCACCAGGGCAAAATTGCCACTCTGCTCGATAATGGCGTAGAAGTAGAAGTTACCGAAGGCGTCATCGGCTTCGTTCACATCTCTCAGCTTTCAGCTCAGCGTGTTAACAGCCCGTCTGAAGTGGTTAAGCAGGGCGACACCGTAACCTACAAGGTTCTCGAACTCGACCGCAAAAACCGCCGCCTGAAGCTCTCAATCAAAGAAGCCAACATGGACAGCGACGCCAAGGAACTCAAGAAATACCAGGCTGAATCAGAATCTGGCTTCTCCGACACCATCGGCGACCTGCTCAAAGCCCAGCTCGAGTCTTTTAAATCAAAGCTCGACAAGTAATCTGAAAGGCCCCGACAGGTCGAAGGGTTGCCGCTTTAAAGACTTAACAGACATCCCCGTCGCAAGACGGGGATGTTTTTTTGCCCGGCAAAAATAATCAGGCAAACGCGCTAAAGCACCTTAAATTCTGAGTTGGATAAGATTCCCGCCACCCGCTTCCGCGAGTGCAGGTTTCCGCGGGAAAGAATCGAATTACGTCATTCCGGGCGCAGACCAGGAATCCATAAATTTAATGCGTTTGCCGGGCAAAAATAATTAGGGGATTGACAAGAGGTAGTCTGACAAAGTAAAAAGAGTGCATGTAATTTTTTATTTTCTTTGTTCTCTTTTTCACAACCCGATACGCAAATAAATAATTCGGAGGCAAAAAATGGCAGTAAAAATAGGAATCAATGGCTTCGGTCGCATTGGCAGAATGGTTTTCAGGGCTGTTCTTGAAACAAAGGGCCTCGAAGTGGTAGCCATTAACGATATTACTGACGCCAAGACACTGGCTCATCTTCTCAAGTATGACTCGGTGCATGGGCGCATCAGCAATAAAGTCGAAGCAAAGGACGATTGTCTGGTTGTCGACGGCAAAAGCATCAAGATCTATGCTGAAAAAGACCCGGGCAACATCCCCTGGAAGAATCACGGCATCGAGTATGTCGTAGAATCGACCGGCTTTTTCGTTGACAAAGAAAAGGCTGAAGTGCACATCACCAAGGGCGGCGCCAGAAAAGTCATCATTTCTGCCCCGGCCAAAGGCGAAGATATTACTGTGGTAATGGGCGTCAACGAAGACAAATACGATCACGCCAATCATCATGTCATCAGCAACGCCAGCTGCACCACCAACTGTCTGGCACCGGTAGCCAAAGTGCTGAACGACAAGTTCGGCATCGAAAAAGGCCTGATGACAACTATCCATTCATACACAGGCGACCAGCGCATTCACGATGCGCCACACAAAGATCTGCGCAGAGCCAGAGCTGGCGCCCTGTCGATGATTCCGACCTCAACCGGCGCTGCCAAAGCCATTTCACTGGCGATCCCCGAACTTAAAGGCAAACTCGACGGTTTCGCCATTCGTGTACCAACCGCCAATGTTTCGGTTGTCGACCTTGTCTGCACCGTTAAGAAAAGCACCACCAAAGAAGAAGTAAACGCCGCGGTAAAAGAAGCCGCTGCCACCGCCAGAAACCAGGGAATCCTCGCCTACTGTGATGAACCGCTTGTCAGCTGCGACTTCAACGGCGATGCGCACAGTTCAATCTTTGATGCAGATTCAACCAAGGTTATGGATGGTAACCTGGTCAAGATTCTTTCATGGTATGACAACGAATGGGGATACAGCTGCCGCGTTCGCGATCTGATGCTTTATATTGCCAAGAAGTAAGGCAGGTCAGAATATTTATCAGCCACAGGAAACCTGAGAAAATCAGGTTTCCTGTTTTATGTACCATCAGGAGGCTTTAATGTTTCGTACGATCAAAGACATCAATTTCGCCGGCCGCAAGGTTCTTATCCGCGTCGACTTCAACGTGCCGCTCGATGAAAACCTGAACATCACCGACGATACCCGCATCCGCATGGCAGTTCCGACAATCAAGCACATCACCGACAACGGTGGTCGTGCCGTTCTCATGAGTCATCTCGGTCGCCCCAAAGGCGGACCAAACCCGAAATACTCTCTCAAAGCCCTGGTCAGCCACCTCGGCAAACTTCTCGGCAAGACCGTCAGCTTTGCCGAAGACTGCATCGGGGAAAAGGCGACCGCAGTCGTCAATAATATGAAAAATGGCGACGTCGCCCTGCTCGAAAATCTGCGCTTTCACCCCGAAGAAGAAAAGAATGACCCGACCTTCGCCAAAGCTCTGGCTTCTCTCGGCGACATCTACGTCAGCGACGCATTCGGCACCGCGCACCGCGCCCACGCATCGACTGCCGGCATCGCCGACACCCTTCCCGCCTACGCCGGCTTTCTGATGGAAAAGGAAATCAACTACCTCGGCAAGATCACCAATTCTCCTGATCGCCCGCTCGTCGCCGTCATGGGTGGCGCCAAAGTCAGCGATAAAATTCTCGTCATCGAAAACCTGCTCGAAAAGGTCGATGCGCTGCTGATCGGCGGCGGCATGGCTTTTACTTTCCTCAAGGCGCAGGGCTACAACATTGGCAAATCACTGTGTGAAGCCGACAAACTCGACCTCGCTCTCAAGCTGATCGAAAAAGCCAAGGCCTCTGGCCGCAAACTGCTGCTGCCAGTTGACGTGGTTACCGCTGCTGAAATCAAAGAAGGCACTGCCACTAAAACCGTCGATATCAAGAATATCCCCGAAAACGAACTCGGCCTCGACATTGGCCCGAAAACCATCGAAGCTTTCGCCGCCGAACTCAAAACCGCCAAGACCGTTCTCTGGAATGGCCCGATGGGTGTTTTCGAAACCAAACCCTTTGATGTCGGCACCCGCAAAGTTGCCGAGCTGCTTGCCGACCTGAAAGCCACCACAGTTGTCGGTGGCGGTGACTCGGTCGCAGCCGTCGAACAGATGGGAGCTGCCGACAAGGTTTCGCATGTTTCCACCGGTGGCGGCGCCTGTCTCGAATTTCTTGAAGGCCAGACACTGCCCGGCATCGAAATCTTCTCACGTGACATCAACAATCTTACACATGGAGCCGCAAAATGAGCCGAAGACCTCTTATCGCCGCCAACTGGAAAATGCACAAGACCACTCAGGAAGCCAAAGCCTTCATGGCTGAACTGCTGCCGAAAATCGCCGACCTGAAAGACGTCGACGTGCTGGTCTGCCCGCCATTCACCCTTATCAACGCAGTTGACCAGGGGCGGGAAGGCAGTCAGGTGCTCCTTGGGGCCCAGAACATGTATTTCGAGGAAAAGGGCGCTTTCACCGGTGAAGTTTCACCGGCCATGCTGAAAGATCTCAACTGCGAATTCGTCATTCTCGGCCACTCTGAACGCCGCTGGGTTTTTGGCGAAAGCGATGAGCTGATCAATAAAAAAGTTCTCGCAGCTTTCTCCAAGGGCCTGATTCCGGTTCTGTGCGTCGGTGAGAAGCTTGAAGAACGCGAAAAGAATCTTACCGATCAGGTGATTCTCAATCAGCTCGAAAAAAACCTCAAGGGTGTTTCAGAACAGCACCTGCGCGGTATCGTCATTGCGTATGAACCGGTATGGGCCATTGGCACCGGCAAGAACGCCACAACCAAGGATGCAAAGGATGCGATCGCACTGATTCGCGAATTCATTCACAGTCGCTACGGCAGTGAAACGGCCGCGAAGGTCCGCATTCTTTATGGTGGTTCGGTAAAACCTGAAAACATCAGCACTTATATGGAGCAGGACGGCATAGATGGGGCGCTGGTTGGCGGAGCCAGCCTGGAAGCCGATTCTTTTGCAAAATTGACCAGGTTCTGATCCGTTCAGGTTTCATGGGGGCTGTCTGATAAGCCCTGAGAAGATGCAAATCGCTCAGGGAACTGTCAGCAGCCCTTTTTGCATTCTGTAATAAATCCTGTACAGGGTTGGCGGTATGGGGTAGAATATTGCCAATATGGGGATCAGATTAAGAATAGCTTTGGGTTTTGCCCTGCTGACGATCGTGGTTGTCTCGGTCGTCTCTTTCTGGGCGGCGCAAAGTCTGGGCTTTTCTCTCGACATCTCCGACTTGAGCAAGCTCGAAAATCTTCGCCAGCAACTGGTTAATGCTCTCTCGGCCGGGCAGACGACGCTCGACCGCCTGGCTGGTGAGACGGCAACTGCCTTCGTCGACAGCAGATTTTTCGAGAATCAGCTGCCGCTGCAGCAGAGACAGGCAGAGAAAGTCAAGTCAGCGCTGGGAGCCGACTGGCTCGAAGTTTTTAAAGATGGCAAACCTCTGATTTTTGGGCAGGCGGCTTTTATCAGGCCGGTTACCAACCCGGGGCTGCCGGTGCGAATTGCCAGTTCAGGCCCATTTTCATACAAGGGTTACCTGGCGGCCGAAATCCCTCTTGCCTCTGACGGGCTCAGCCTTATTCTGGCAAGATCACCAGCGCAGCTCGCCAATCTGCCGGACTTTTTCTGCATTTTTGACCAGCAGGGAATCCTTATGGCACGCGGTTTCAACCCCGAACAGGTTTCGCTGCTGAATCTGAGCCGCGAGAATATTACCCACCAATTGCAGGTCGGCGAAGATCTCTATCGCGTCAGAGTTTTTCAGGAAAAGAACGGCGTCATGCTTCTGACCGGTTACCCGGCACAGCGGGCAACCCTTTCACGTGACCTTGTCGACCAGCTGATGCTGCGCCTTGCGGTTTTAGAGGTTATCGGACTGCTGATCCTTGGCTTTTTTCTTGGAGTCAGACTTTTCGCTCCGCTCAACGCTCTCAAGCATGGCATGGAACAGGTTGCCGAAGGGCACTGGCGCGAAATCCCGCTAGACAAGCCACCAATGCAGAACAGCGGCAATGAGATCGAAAATGTTGCACACAGTTTTAACCGCATGGTGCGCGAGCTGTCACTGGCACAGTCACGGCTGATCGAGGTACAGAAAGAACTGGCACAGAAAGACAAGATGGCGGCGCTTGGCCGCTTTTCTGCCGGCATCGCGCACGAAATAAACAACCCGCTCGGCACGATTCTGGTTACTGCCAGCATGCTCAAAGAAGCGGCAACGGCAGGCAGCAGCATTTCGCCGGAAGATTTTGATGCCATTATCGAAGAGGTGCGAAGGTGCCGTGACATCATCAGCACTCTGCGCACTTATACCGGCCGGACCCAGCCGCAGTTGACTCCGACCACTCTTGGCGACTTCATCGGACAGATAGAAATTTTTCTTAAAAATGAACCGGCTTTCAAAGAGCTGACTCTGTCGATCGAAAAACCGTCCGATGAAAACCTCGGGCTGATGATCGACAGCAAGGCA
Source organism: Candidatus Rifleibacteriota bacterium (assembly GCA_024710355.1). Classification (GTDB taxonomy): domain Bacteria; phylum Muiribacteriota; class Ozemobacteria; order Ozemobacterales; family Ozemobacteraceae; genus Rifleibacterium. The sequence goes on along the minus strand of JANJUX010000025.1, from coordinate 142,070 downwards.
ATGCAGCAGGTTTTCAGCAATCTGGCCCGCAACGCCCTCGAAGCCATGCACGATATCGACCCGAAAATCATGCGCATCTGCAGCGAAAATCTTCAGGACCATGTTAAAATCAGAATACAGGACCATGGGCGCGGCTTTGAATGCCTGCCCGAACATATTTTTGAACCACTTTTCACTACCAAAGCCCAGGGAACCGGCCTCGGCCTGGTGATCTGCCAGGCAATCATCGACGGGCATCACGGCAAAATAGAAGCCAAAAGGCTTGAAACCGGCATAACTGAATTCTGTATTCAGCTTCCTGTCGCAGAAACATTCAACAGAAACACAGAGGAGTAACACCGATGAAGGGTCGCATAGTTCTGATCGACGATGAACTGAAGCTTCTACAGGCTCTTAAAAAAGCACTCGAACTCGACGGCTGCGAAGTGGCCGATTTTTCTGACCCACAGCGCGGCTACGACCACATCTGTTCACATGAAACCGATCTGGTCATCTCTGACATCCGCATGCAGGGCATGTCAGGCATAGAACTGCTCGGCAAAGTCAGAAAAATCAAACCAGAGCTGCCCTGCATTCTCATGACCGCTTACTCGTCAGTTGAGACTGCCGTCACTGCAATCAAGCTGGGCGCCAGAGATTATCTGCTCAAACCCTTCGAACTGGCTGATTTCAAACAGGCGGTCAGGCAGGCACTCAGCGCCAGAACCGCCACCACCAGAACTTCTGTGCCGGCCCGTGGGTTGATCGGCACTTCAGAGGCAATGCAAAGGGTTCACAAGCTGATCGCAAACATTTCTGATACCAGCAGCACAGTTCTGATAAGTGGCGAAAGCGGTACCGGCAAAGAAATGGTTGCCAGAGCCATTCATGCCCATTCCACCCGCAGCGACAGACCGTTTGTGGCTGTGAACTGCAGCACTATTCCGGAACAGCTTTTTGAAAGCGAAATGTTTGGGCACAAAAAAGGCAGTTTTACCAACGCCTACTCAGACAAACACGGGCTTTTCAAAGAAGCTGAAGGCGGCACCCTTTTTCTCGACGAAATTGGCGACCTGCCGGTATCGAACCAGGCCAAACTGCTGCGGGTTCTGCAGGACGGCAGCTTCAAACCGGTCGGAGCAAACCAGCAACTGCAGGCTGACGTGCGCATCATTTCGGCATCAAACAAGATTCTCAGCCGCGAAGTGCAGAGCGGAAATTTCAGGGAAGACCTGCTCTACCGCATCAACGTTGTAGAGATCGAACTGCCGCCATTGCGGGCCAGGCGTTCTGACATACGCGAACTGGCTGAATTCTTCATCAATCTTTATTCAATGCGGCACTCGCGCAGCATCAGCGGCTTCGATCAGTCATTTATTCAGGCTCTTATTGACTATGAATGGCCCGGCAACGTCAGGCAGCTTGAGAACTGTATTGAGCGGGCGGTCATCATGAAGCGTTCGGGGCAGTTGAGTGCCACCGATCTGAGTCTGCCCTCTGACCGTGATAACAGCCCACAAAGTCTGGAGCAGGGGTTGCCACTGGACCAGACCATGGAAAAAATCGAAGAAAATCTGATTCTGCAGGCTCTCGAAGCGGCCGGCTGGAATTATTCAAGAGCTGCGGCCACCCTCGGAGTGACCAGACAAAACCTGCACTACAAGCTGAAAAAATACGGAATCCGCAAGGAAGAATGAAAGAACTCCCAGCAGCATTTAAAGCCAGCAGAAAAGTATCGGGCAGCTTAAGACTGTTGACGGTTCTGGCAATCCTGTCACTGCTGCTTCAAACCGCCAATGCCGATACCGACTTCAGTTACCGGGTCACCAGGCTCGAAAACCGGCTGCTGGTAAACTTCGCGCAGCCGCTGGCTTTCGACCAGATTCTTCTTCCGACATGCAACGATGAGCTCTGGGGTCCGGGAACCATCTGCCGGGCAGCCCTGATTGAAGCGGCTGATCAGCAGTTCATTGCCTCGGCCAGAGCCAACGAGGGCTTCATGGTATTTCGCCCGAAAACGACCGCGAGCTCTTCGTTTTACATTACTCCGCTGATTACCCGCGCCGCCGAGCTCGAAAATCATGGTCAGAACGCAGACAACCGCATTGAACTGACAGCCGTTCCGGCTGAGGTGCGTGCTATCGAAAACCGCATCAGACATCTGGTTGACGCAACCATGCAGTTTAACAGAGAAAATCGCTGCTTTTCATGCCATACGGCATTGCCGCTGGCGCTGGCAGTAAAAACCGCGGCGGCAAGAGGCTATGAACTTGATCAGAACATGCTGCAAACAGTTGGCAACGAAATAGCAAGGCTGCAGCTCGCCGACGGTTCGTTCTTTTTTCCGGAGCAGCCGGCCTATGGCCGCATCATGACGACAATGTGTGCCGGTGCGATATTGAGCATGCTGGCAGAATTCAACCCTGAACTGCATACGAACCTGAAAAATATGCTGCCCGTGCTAAAAAACTGGAGAAACCCTGACGGAACCCCCGGTTCAGACTTCTTCTTCAGACCCGTATTTATCGGTCAGCCGACCGCTCTGCTTTTTGAAAGTATACTGACCAGCTCGGTTTACTTCAGAGCTTTTGCCGAAAGCGACGGTGCACCTGACGCACAGCTTGGCAGGCGCCTGAACGAGCTCTCAGGCTGGTCAAAAGATCTGAAGAACGAAGCAATTCACCGCCGCATCATTATCATGGCCGGAATGCCACTGACCTTTCAGTTTCAGGAAGCGGAGCGCCCCGAACTGATAAGAGAGCTAACCCGGGTTATCTACGATGAGCCAGAAGGAAAGCGCCGCGACATCAGGGCGCTGGCGGTCTGGCTTCTCAACCGCATCAATCCGACAAATCAACTGCCGCTTCCCGCATTCCCCGCGCCGCAAAACCTTGCTGATCAGATATGGGAATGCTTCGAACAGATAATTCAGACCAGACCCGGGCAAAAAAAGTCGTCCTGATGGCAAAAAAATCACGGCAGGCTGCCGATAGGGTTTAGAATGAAATTCACGCACAGCCTTCTTTTTATTCTGATCTGCCTATGTCTGACGTTCAGCCATGCCGCCAATGCGGCACCGGCGCGGCAGGCCGGGTTCGACCAGTACAATCCGCCCGATCTGCTCAAAGAATTCGAAGTTCTGCGTCGCCGCATCAGAGAAAACCCGCGTGATGTCGCCGCCATCAACTCGATCGGCATAATTTATGCGCGTGCCGGCAAGCTCGAAGATGCAATCAGGCTCTGGCGCCATGGACTGACCGTCGACCCGCGTTACATCCACCTTTACAACAACCTTGGTTCAGCCCTTAAACAGAAAGGGCGACGCGATGAAGCCCGCCTGGTATTCAGGACCGGTCTGAATTTTTCTGCCTCTTTCTGGATCAGCTACAACCTGGGCCTTCTCGAAAAAGAAGAAGGGAATCCGGCCGCCGCTGCCGCGTGCTTTAAAACCTGCCTGGCGGGCAACCCAGGTTTTCAGCCTGCGATCAGCCAGCTTGCCGAACTGGGCTACAACGTTCAGATGCCGAGCACTGAACGCGTTGGGCGCCCATTATCACTTGGCAGCTATAAACCGCCGGTTGAAACGGGCAATATCGATTTTTACCCGCTCTACCCGAATGGCCGAAACGAAGCGGGAGCTGATAACGGCAGCGCAGAAGCCTACGTCAGCTCACCTTCACCAACGGTGCCTGGTCGACCAGCCCGCACGAATATCAGCAGGCCTTTCACACCGCTGACTTCAGAGGCCTGTTCCGAAATAATCGCCTCATTCAAAGCTGAACCGCGCGACCGCTACATCGCCCTGACTTTCGACGATGGCCCGCATCAGACCTATACACGCGAAATTCTCGACATTCTCAGACAGGAAGGTGCCAGAGCCACTTTCTTTGTGGTCGGCAGCCGGGCCGAAACCTATCCGGATATTTTGACAAGAATGGCTGCTGAAGGGCACGATATCGGCAACCACACCTGGAATCATCTCAACCTTGCACGAAATTCGGCCTCTGAGGGCCTCAGCAGCCTGCGGCGCACTAACGAGGTTATTGCCGGCATTACCGGGCGCAACTGCAATCTGGTCAGGCCGCCATTTGGGGCTACCAATTCGAAAGTTAAAAGCATGCTGCATGGGCAGGGATGGCATGAAGTTATGTGGGATTCAGACAGTCGCGACTGGCAGAACAAGAACCCTGACATGATCACCTACCGGGTCATGAAATCGATCGGACCGGGAAGTATCGTGCTCTTTCACGACATTCACCCGGGTGCCGGGCAGATGCTACCGGCTCTCATCAGAGCCTTCAAAGCGCATGGTTACCGCTTCATCACCATTTCTGAACTGATTCGCCTGACCACCGCCAGTTAGGCAGGTTGTAATTAAAACCTTGTCGGGTCTATAATCAGGGCATGTGGATCGTCATTCTCAACTTCTGCCTTTTTCTTCTGCTGATCGGCTTCTTTTTTTACGGAATCAAGAAGTGGTCAGGGCTGATCGCCGATTATGAAGAAGACGGCGAAGATGACTATAAAACCACAGAAACACTGGTCGACGGCATTCATTATCGCCTGCCGCTCTGGATACTGATTATAGGCACCGGCGCGATTTCGCTGGCAGGGCACATTCTCGCCTGGCTCGGTTTCTAGACAGTTTCTTCAATGGCTGAGGTAGTCTTTACCGTCAGCCGAATGTACCAGCAATGTCGTGGGCATTCTTGCCAGCATACGGTCAAAGTTCTGCAGCCACTGTCCTTCTTCACCGGGCTCAGGCAGTTCAAAGCCAAGAAAAACGCAATCAGCATCGAGAGAATTAAGCTGCAACGTCTCGGCAAAACTTCTCTCAGCGACAACGACTTCAACCTCGGCGTTGACTCTTGCCTCATGCAGCAACTTTTCAAGCTCGACTTTCGCTTCAGCCAGCAGAGTTTCGTTGCTGACTGCACGTTTCAGAACGATTCTGGAGCCTGACCATTCCCAGTTGTGAACGAGCAGGTGCGCCATCAGCACCATCAATGGCCCGTTCTTGTGGCCGCGCCACCAGACATCGACGCGCTTGCGTCTGTCAGGGTCGGGCAGACCCCGGTCGCAGAACAGAATCTGACTGACGTTAAGACAGGTCGCCTCGCGCAGAAACTCGACATAGCTCTCCTGGTTCTGGTCATTTCCCTTCCAGCCACAGACGAAAATATTCGGACGCAGCGGCCCATAGGCCGAGCCGCGCAGAATCATACGCACGCCGGCCAGAATCTCGTCGGCCACAACCACCTGCGCCAGCGCCTGAATGTTTTTTTCTTTGAGAAAGACATCGAGCTTGATCTCGGCTGCCGAACGCTCGACCGCCATTTCCCGGAGGTTGCCGAAAATTATGTTGGTCAGAACGACAACACCGCGGCCGGCATTCAGCCAGACAGAGTAAGAAACCATCGTCTCACGCGAACCCGGGTTGCCGCTGAGCACGAGAATCGAGGGGCGCCAGTTTCTGGCGTCATCGGGCAGATCCTTGAGCAGAAAAAGATTTTTCTGTATACGACTGTAAAGGTAGCCGCGCCGGGCGTCTCCAAACGATATCGCCATGTCGCGGCGGCGCAGATACCAAAGCAGCAGAAGCACAACAGCGAAAGCGATCGATGCCGCCTTATAATCGACGAGCAGCGCCGAGCCGAAGCTGCCAATAACACCGACCAGCGATATCGACCAGTGAAAATAGCGAAAACGAGGCCTGAAAGAAGGGTTGGCCGAATATGACTCGGTAAATGCCGCCAGGTTCAGCAGCCCAAAGGTAAAAAGAAAAAACATACCCATAATCGCAGCGATCGAGTTGAGAAAAACGCCGCCCGAGCCATCGCCGCCCATCCAGAGGAGGGTAAATGTGGCCACGGCGCAGAAATAAAGCCCCAGGCGAGGTTCGTCAGACGGGCCATGACCCTTGGCAAATGGCCGCAGAAGCGGCACGATCTCATCGCGGGCAATCGCCTGAAGCACGCGGGGGGCACCAACAAAGCGGCCGAGAGCGCTCGAAAGAGTCGCGGCATAGACCCCGGCCACAACCATGAAGCCAGCACCGAAAAGCGCGTTATCGATCATGACATTGAAAGGCTCGCTGATCAGGGTTTCGCGGCCAAAGCCACCGCCATAGAAAATGATCTGCAGAAAATAAACCGTTGTCGCTACCAGAAGCGCATACAGTGTACCAACCGTCATGCTTTCACCGGGTTTTTCGAGGTCGCCAGACATGTTTATGCCGGCAATAAAACCGGTAACGCTCGGAAAATAGATGGCAAACAGATACCAGAAGCCAGTAGTACCGCTGGCACCGGGAGCCGGGCCCCAGTTGAGGTTGAACTGTTGCCAGCTGAAATTACCGGCAGCACCGGCAAGGTAAATAAAAATCGAACTGAAAAGAACCGCCATGATGACATACTGGGTTTTAATCGCCCAGTCAGCGCCAACTCTCGCAATCAGAAACAGAATTGCGGCGGCGGTCATGCCGATGTACATAAAATACGGTGTCATCGTCGGAAAGGCTTTAACCACAGCTTCAGAAAAGCCAAGCAGGTAAAATGAGATCGAAACTACCTGTGCCGCAAAAAGCGCCAGACCGATCGCACCGCCAAACTCCGCTCCGAGAACCCGTGATACCATAAAATAGGCGCCACCACCTTTGATCGGCATGTTTGTCGAAATGGCGGCAACCGAAAGCGTGGTCAGCAGGGTAATGAACTGCGACAGCAGAAGAATAAGCACCGCGTTGAAAATGCCGGCCTCGCCAACCACGTAGTTGGCTCGCATGAACATGATGACGCCAAAGATGGTCAAAATACTCGGCGTAAAAACTCCAGCAAAGGTGCCGAATTTCAGCGTTCGGTTTTTTCCGGCATAATTGGCGTTAAGCATCGGATGATTCTCTCCGGAGTTTTTTATTTCGGCAATTCTAGCATGCCCGGCCCCTTTTCGCAATTTTATCGACCGGCTAAATCGGCCAGCCCCTTGGAAAATATGAAAATTTGCTTTATGCTGTAAGGGTTAATAATTCACCGGCATGCAGCCACCAAAGGAGAGAGGCATTGGAACAGGAAAACACCACCAGACGCCGTTTTAAGACCTTCCCGAATCTCAAGGCCGAAAGTTTTCAGCACCCCTGGGACCGCCAGGCCATCGGCGCCCTGCAGGCAATCCCGGGTTTCGAATTTCTCGTCACCAAACTGATGGAAATCGGTTTCGAACAGTTTTTTCGCATCACCAACCTCGCCAGCAACATTCACGTTAAAGGAAAAATGCTGCCGCGCCTGCGCGAGACCCTGCGTTATGCAACCCGCATACTCGACATGCCTGAACCAGAGCTCTATGTGACCACCCACCCGATTCCGAACGCTTTCACTTACGGCCAGACCCGACCTTTCATCGTTGTAACCTCGGGGTTGATCGAAGCCATGGATGAAGAAGAGGTATTCTACGTTCTCGGGCACGAGCTTGGTCACATCAAATGCGGCCACGTTCTTTATCGCACCATGGCAAGAAATTTCAAGATGGTTCTCGATATCGCTGCCGGTGCCACTTTTGGCATTTCCGGCCTGCTGAGCAAGGGGCTCGAAATGGCCATGTTCGACTGGGAACGCAAATCTGAGCTGTCAGCTGACCGCGCCGGCCTTATCTGCGTACAGAACCAGCACATCGCTAACCGCGCCTTCATGAAAATGGCCGCAGCCTCGCCCAAGCTTTACAGCGAAATGGACGAAGGCGAATTTTTGCGCCAGATCAGGTCATACGAAGATGCAAGCGATGAATCATTCATCAACAAGACCTATACAGCCTTTATCACTTCGACAATGTCGCACCCGTTCCTGATCATGCGGGCAAAACAGCTCGATTCATGGATCGAGAGTGGTGAATTCAGCAATCTTACAGGCATCAACCCCGAAGATGTCAAAGATGCCAGCGACAAGCTCATCGACTTAGCAGAGCAATAATCTCTTTATGATTCTGTGAGACGGCCAGATCGAGTGCGGTCTGGCCGTTTTCGCTTTTAACAGTTTTATCGGCGCCGGCATTCAGCAATGACTGTACCGCCGGGAAGTGCCCCTGCTGCGCCGCGAGGTGCAATGGGGTCCAGCCATCGTTATCGGCCTGGTCGATTTTAGCACCGAGGCTGATAAGAAACTCAAGAATCGGCATACAGCCGCGAAAGGCAGCCCAGTGCAGCGGGGTCCAGCCGTCGCGCTCGGTTCTGAAATAGTCGGCTCCATGCACAATCAGCATGCGAAACGTTTCGGGTTGCTCGCGGGCCGCCGCCAGATGCAGAGGTGTGACGCCGTCGACATTCGCGGCATCGACCTCGGCCCCCCGTTCGAGCAAAGCGGCCAGCACCTCTTTCATACCGTGCTTTGCTGCCAGATGCAGCGGGTTAACCCCGGTGTGGTCAGTCACACGAAAATCTTCACCGTTCAGAATCATCTGCAGAGCAGTTTTCGCATCTTTAGCTTCGAGCGCGGTCAACAGTGGATTGTTTTCTGCCATGACTTTTCTCTCCTCGGAGTTGCCTTAATCTAAATTATCCCTGAAAATCAGCAAAGCAACAACTGCATTTTTTCACAGCCGGCGTATTGATAAGGCGGTGTAAAATCATTATACTGTTATTTGATACCCATCGGGTGTCAGCATTTGAAAGATTGTACGGGAGGAAACTATGGGCTTTTTTGCTAATCAGACCCGCTCGGTAATTGAATGGAAAGACGCAGATCCTGATCTGCTCATCTGGCGCTGGGATGGCGCAAGCGATGAATTGAAAAACGCTTCAAAGCTCATCATCAACCCCGGTCAGGCGGCAATTTTCGTCTATGAAGGCCAGATTCGTGCCATTCACGACTATCCCGGCATGTTCGAACTTAAAACCGCCAACATTCCGTTTTTGACGACTCTGACCAAGATTATGCAGAACTTCACCTCAGAGCACAAGGCGAACGTCTATTTCGTCAGAATCACCGAATTCGTCAACCAGAAGTGGGGTACCAAAGCCCCGGTCAAATATACCGACCCGGTCTACAAATTTCCGGTCGGGATGCGTGCTTTCGGCAATTTCTCGTTCCATATCACCGATGTCCGCAAGTTCTTCACTGAATTCGCCAGTAACATCGAAACCCTTCCGATCAGCAGTGTTCGCAACGTTATCGTCGACCGCTTCCTGCAGCAGATGACCGATATCTTCGCCACTGCCGGTCTCAGCTATGCCGAAATCGACAAGAACCGCATGGAACTGTCGAAAAAGCTCAGCGAAGTCGTTTCCCCTGAATTTGCCGCTCTTGGTTTCGAGATGTCGGATTTCCGCATCGAAAATACTGACTTCGACGAAAAAACCCAGGAACGCATCGACAAAATTTCTGACAAAATGGCTGATGCCCACGCAATCAACGCCATGGGTCAGATCAACAACCAGGGCCTCAACGCTTATGCAACCGTCGAAAGACTCAACGCCATGAACACTGCCGCCGCCAACCCGAACGGCGCTGCCGGCATGGGCGTCGGCATGGGTGCGGGCATGGGCCTCGGCGCCGGCATGGGTATGATGGGTGGTATGGTTGGCAATATGGGTCAGCCGGCTCAGCAGGGCGGTGCTACCGTTCAGTGCGGTTGTGGCGCCAGCATGAATGCCAATGCCAAGTTCTGCCCCGAATGTGGCAAACCGAATTCTACCGGCACTGTTGCCTGCATCGGCTGCAGCGCCCAGATCAAACAGGGCGCCAAATTCTGCCCCGAATGCGGTAAACCCCAGTCGGCCACCTGTGGCAAGTGCAATGCCGCGGTTCCGGGCGGTGTCAAATTCTGCCCCGAATGTGGCGAGAAGGTTCAGTAAGCCTTTTCGAGCCGAAATAATTCAAGTTAAGTTGGTTAAGCCTGCCGGCAGCGGCAGGCTTTTTTACTGCCCGTAAAATCGAACCGCCGCCCGATCGACAGGCGGCGGTTCGATTCGCAATAGTCTTTAAATCTGCCTTTACTGGAAGAAAGTGGTCAGGCCCAGCACCAGGCGGTAGTTGTAACCATAGCGCTGGTCATTGGTCACTGCAATCGGCACGCCGACTTCAAAGGCAAAGTTTTCGGTCGGAGTGTAGCGCAGACCCGGGATCACATCGACCTTCATGCCTTCAGCTCCCCAGTCTTCGCCAGCCACTTCGGCCATGACGGTCACGTTGTGGGTATGCGGATATTCAATGCCAAAGTTGTAATAGAACTTGTCGGCAAGACCATCAGGATAAAACTGGGTGTTCGGGTCACCGGTCATCACATAACCAAGGTTAAGGTGCCCGACGACGCGCTCGAAACTCTTACTGAACGCGGTAAAAATTTCGAAGTCGGTTTTGCCGGTTCCGAGACCTTTGTCGTCATTGCCGGTGGGAAACTTGAACCCGACACCGAAAGCGCCGCGCATCTGATAGGACGGATTATCGAAAACGCGGTATTTGAAGCCAAGTTTAGAATCACCGGTGCCTGATTCTGAAATGTCGCGGGTCCAGAGGATGCGTGATTTGATGGTGTAATCGATAACCGGAATATGGTAAACGATTTCGAGATCATCGGTCACGGCATAGTTGAAAAAGATCGGCATTTCGAGCATGTCGCCGCTTTCATTGCTCGACAGAACCCGGTCATATACGCGATCGAGGTCGAACCAGCTTGAATGAAAGCCCATCTTAAATGAACCGGCTTTGCTGACGTCAGCCGAAGTGGTGTGTGTCAGGCCGGTAAAGCCCGACATATTGCAGGCAAGAACCCGGGTAACAGCCTCTTCGAGCGGTACGGTCATCATCGTATCAGAATAGAGCGGCGGCAGAACCGTGCGCGAAGGTACCGGCAGAGTGGTTACCGGCGGCAGATCGAGCGGTTCCTGAGAAAAGATCTCATTATTGCTGCGGGGAGCCTGCTGCTGGCCACTCCTGACTACGGGCGCCCGGCCAGTTTTTTTGGCGCTCTTCGCCATCGGCACCGGCTTGGCAATGTTGGCCGAAAGATCGACGCCGCCCATATCACCCGAGCGGGTAATCGGTGGCAGGCTCAACTGCTGCGGGGAGCCTCCCGCACCGGGCGAGGCGGTAATGGGCGGCAGCATCTCAGTCTGCCCATAATATTCAGGGGCATTCTGGGTTTTCTGATAAGTGTCGGAAGACCGGCCAATCACATTCTGCATTGAGCTCGAAAAGCCATTCTGCTTGAGCTGCACCTGCGAATGCGAATAGCTCTGGCCCCAGGCCGACGACGTTACCAGCCAGGCTGCCAATGCGACTATTGCGGTATTTTTCTTCATACCCAGCTCCTTTTCGCCCACTCGGCTGTGCAGCTTTTTAAGGCCACCGTTCGAGTGAACTTTTTGACGGCGTACTATACGCCGGGGGTCACATCGGCAGATGTCTGAAGTTTGCTTAGTATTTTAAAAAGGAAATTTACGCCGGGTCGTTAAATTTGAACTGAAGGTTATTGGCACCTTCAGGCAGGGTTATCAGCACATGCCCACCACGACTCAGCCTGCCAAAAAGAATTTCTTCGGCGAGCGCATCTTTTATTTCGCGTTGAATGACGCGGGCAAGCGGCCTGGCACCGTGAACCGGGTCATAGCCCTTTTCTGACAGCCACAACCTTGCTGATACATCCAGTTCGAGTTCAACCCCGCGCTCCTTAAGCTGCAGATTGAGTTCTCTGACGAATTTGTCAACAACCAGCTGCATCGTTTCCTGACTTAGAGCGGCAAATGAAATGATACCATCGAGGCGGTTACGAAATTCTGGCGAAAAAAGCTTTTCGATGGCCGCCTTACCCTTGTATTCGGCATCTTTGCTGTCGCGCGAGAAACCGATTGAACCCTTCGCCATTTCACGGGCACCGGCATTCGAGGTCATGATGAGAATGACATTGCGAAAATCCGCTTTTTTACCGGTATTGTCGGTCAGTGTGGCGTAATCCATCACCTGCAGCAGAATATTGAAAACATCCTCATGTGCCTTTTCGATCTCATCAAGCAGCAGCACAGAATAAGGGTGCTTGCGTATCGAATCGGTAAGCGCCCCACCCCGTTCATACCCGATATAGCCCGGAGGCGCCCCGATGAACCTCGCGACCGCATGCTTTTCCATGTATTCGCTCATGTCGAAACGCATGAAATTGACACCGAGAGAGCCGGCCAGCTGTTTGGCGACCTCGGTCTTGCCGACCCCGGTCGGCCCGGTGAAAAGAAATGAGCCAACCGGTCGCGTCGAACCGGTCATGCCGGCCCGCGAAATCTTGATGGCCCGCACCAGCGCTTCGAGAGCCTGGTCCTGGCCGAAAATCACCTTCTGCAGATCGAGCTGCAGGTTTTTGAGTTTATCGAGATCAGAAGTCGAAATGCGCCGTGACGGAATGCGGGCGATGCGTGCCACCGCTTTTTCGATGTGTGCCTGCCTGACGACCAGTTCGCCTTTTTTCGCTTTCTTAGCCAGTTTAAGAATGGTGGCCGCCTCATCGATCACGTCGATCGCCTTGTCGGGCAGAAACTGTTCCTGAATGTATTTGGCCGAAAGCTCGGCTGCCGCCCGAATCGCTTTACGGGTAAACGTAACCCCGTGAAATTTCTCGTAAACCGGGCGCAGACCCAGCAGAATACGCCGGGTTTCTTCAACGCCGGGCTCATATAGATCAATTTTCTGAAACCGCCGCGAAAAGGCCCGGTCTTTATCAAAGTTCTTGTATTCTTCAAAGGTGGTGGTGCCGATACATCTGAATTTTCCGGCGCCCAGTGCCGGTTTCAGAATATTGGCGGCATCGAGAGTGCCGCCGCTGACCGCACCGGCACCGATGATGGTATGAATTTCATCGATAAAGAGAATTACTCCAGGTATCTTTTCGAGACTCTTCATTGTTGCCTTCAGCCGGGCCTCGAAATCACCGCGATACTTGGTTCCGGCAAGGAGGGCACCCATATCGAGCGAATAAATCTTCGTGTCTTTGAGGGTTTCGGGCACTTCACCCTGGTGAATGCGCAATGCGATACCTTCGACGATAGCGGTTTTACCAACCCCCGGTTCACCTACAAAAATCAGGTTGTTTTTGCGGCGGCGGTTGAGCACGATAATTGCCCGCGAAACCTCGCGATGCCGGCCAATAAGGGGGTCGATATCGCCACGCGCCGCCTTGTCGTTAAGGCACTCGGCAAAACTGGCAAGCGGGTTACCGGTAACTGCCGCCTCGGCTTCTTCGCCTTCACCTGGCTCGGCATCGGTGTAGCCATCTTCGCTTTCGCCGGCCTTGCGTATGCCGTGTGAAACGTAGTTGAGCACATCAAGCTGGCTGACATTCTGTTTCTGAAGAAAGAAAACCGCATGCGAATCAGGCTCGCTGAAAATAGCGACCAGCAGGTCGCCAGCGCGGGCTTCTTTTTTTTCTGAAGCCTGCACATGAATCATCATGCGCTGAATGACACGCTGAAAACCGAGAGTCGGAACCGGCTCTGGCGTTTTGTCGCTGTTTTTCTGCGGCACATTGGCGGCGAGGTGGTCGTCGAGGTCTTTTTCAAGCTCGAACAGGTTGGCGCCGCAGGCCCTGAGGATATCAGCGCCTTCTTTATCGTGCAGCAGTGCATATAGCAGATGCTCAACGGTTATGTATTCGTGGCGCTCGTCAGCGGCCTGGTTGATAACTGCCTGCAGTATTATATCGAGATCTTTGCTGATCATTCTTTCTCCATATCGCATTTGAGCGGGAAACCGTTTTCACGGGCCAGAGCGTGCACCTGGGCGATCTTGGTTTCGGCGATCTCACGGGTGTAGACGCCGGCCAGCCCTTTGCCATTTCGGTGAACGTGCAGCATGATACTCGTGGCATCGATCTTTGAACGGCCAAAAACCCTTTCAAGCACTTCGACCACGAATTCCATGGTGGTATAGTCATCGTTGAGCAGAAAAACCTTATACATCGAAGGTTTCGTCGTTTTCTGCCTGGTTTTTTCAACTACCCCGCGTTGCGGGCTGTCTTCATTCTGCCCCATTGGCGGCTCCTTCTTTAAGGCGGGCCAGTTCGGCCGCAGTCTGTTCATTTTCGAGATGCAGGGCCTCCCAGGCACTCATGGCCGATTCAAGACGGGCATTGAGCTCAGCGTGGCTCTGTGCAACTTCTGCAACCCGGGTTGGGCTCCATTCAAGCGGCGGACTGGCCAGCTGGGCTTCAACTTCCGCCAGCAGCCTTTCGAAGCCAGCAATCTGCTTTTCATTTTCTTCAATTTCTCGCTTCAGCTTCTGCAGCCGGTTATTGAGCTGTTTCTGCTGTTTGATATCCTCGCGCGCCTGCTGTTTACGATCAGTAACCTGCACAACACCGCCGTCGTCATTGTCTGACTCGCTACCACTCAGGTCGCGCCGCGACTTAGCCCACAGATACTGACTGTAGTTGCCTTCATAAACAACGGCCCGGCCATTCTCGATCGCGAGAATTTTGGTCGCCAGGCTGTCGAGAAAAAAACGGTCGTGCGAAACGATGATGATCGTGCCGGTAAAATCTTCGAGTGCGTTAAGCAACGCTTCGCGACTGTTGATATCGAGGTGGTTGGTTGGTTCGTCGAGCAAAAGCAGATTACAGGGTCGCAGCATCATACGCGCCAGCCCCAAACGGCTTTTTTCACCACCCGACAACACCCGCACCTTCTTTTCGACGTCGTCGCCAGAGAAAAGGAAAGCTCCGAGCAGGTTGCGGATCTCAGGCACCATGTCCATAGGAGCTTCGCGCATTACCCGGTCTTTGACCGTTTCGTCGCCCTCGAAACTGATTTCTTCATCCTGGGCGAAATAGCCAAAATGCGTGCGGTAACCAGTTTCGAGCCGACCCTGCCAGAGATTGTCTTCGCCGGCAATGATGCGCATCAGCGTCGTTTTACCGGCACCGTTCTCACCGATGATCGCAAGCCGGTCGCCGCGATTGAGCACAAACGAAACATCTTTCAGCACCTGATTACTGCCATAGGCACGGGCAATCTTTTCGCCGCGCAGAACCACTTCACCGCTGCTCTCGCAGTCTGGAAAATGGAAACTGAGCTTTGGCAACGCCCGCACCTGAGAGACGGTCTCGATCTTTTCGAGCTGCTTGATGCGGCTCTGCACCTGTGACGCCTTGCTCGCCTTGTAACGAAAACGCTCGATGAATTTTTCGACCCGTTTGCGTTCGCGGTCCTGGCGATCCTGAGCGGCGGCGGCTTCCTGGGCCCAGGTTTCGCGTGCTTCGAGAAAGCCGGAATAATTACCGCGAAAAACCCGCGAACCCTCCGGAACAATTGCCACCACCGAACTTGCCAGTTCGTCGAGAAAATAGCGGTCATGCGAAACGACCAGAATTCCACCCGGGTATGACGCGAGATAGTCTTCAAGAAACGAAATCGACGCGATGTCGAGATAGTTGGTCGGTTCGTCGAGCAGCAGGTAATCAGGTTCGGTCAGCAGCAGGCGGACAAAATAGCCACGCATCTGCCAGCCACCCGAAAAAGTCTTAAGCGGGTCATGAAAGCGGCTTTCGGGGAAACCGAAACCCTTCAGAAGTCTGATGGTCTTGGCCTGCCAGGTATAGCCGCCCGATTTTTCGTATTCGGCGATCAGGCGCTCATATTCATCCTGAATCGCGGCCCCGGTGCGACCGGCCGCCATTTCGGCCTCGATAGACTCGATACGCAGTTTTATTTCCTTCAACCGCGCAAAAGCCTGAGTAACCAATTCCCAGAGAGTCATCGTCTCTTTTTCGCGCGCCCAGTTCTGGTTATCGGCAAGAAAGATTTCCTGTGGCAGATAGCCGATGCGGCTTTCTTTGGGCCTGGTCACGACGCCGGAATCGGCATGCTCGTGTCCGAGAATGATGCGCATCAGAGTGGTTTTGCCGGAGCCATTGCTGCCGACCAGTGCCACGCATTCACCCGGGTTGACGGCAAAGGTAACCCCGGCAAAAAGGGTTCTGACGCTGAAAGATTTTGATAAATTGCTGATCTGTAAAGACATACGGTTTCCTGTTATTCAGGCAGAATTCTAACACTTTAGCCCTGTGGTTTCAATGTTTGCGGGCCCACAACTGTGCATTTTTGACTAATAATGCCAACCGGGTTAAAATAAAAGCAGAGAGATCAGGAGGCGGCTTCATGAACAGAACCGGAATCAATCCGGAGCCTTCGCTTGCCCTATTGACCGACCTTTACCAGCTGACCATGGCATACGGTTACTGGAAAACCGGCAACCTCGAAAAAGAAGGCATTTTCAACCTCTTTTTTCGCAAAAACCCATTCGATGGCGGATTCACGCTTGCCTGCGGACTGGCGTCTGCAATCGAGCTGTTTGAAAAATTCGGTTTCAGCCCTTCTGACATCGATTATCTTGGCAGCATCTGCGGCAATAACGGCAAGCCCATTTTTGAAAAAGGCTTTCTGCAATACCTCGCTGACCTGAGATTTACATGCGATGTCGATGCGGTACCAGAAGGCTCGGTAATTTTTCCAAATGAGCCAATGTTGCGGATCAGAGGCCCGCTTATCCAGTGTCAGCTGCTCGAGACACCGCTTCTGAATATCATTAATTTTCAGAGCCTGATCGCTACTAAGGCCGCCCGCATCTGCAAAGCCGCTCAGGGAGACCCGGTAATGGAATTTGGCCTGCGCCGCGCTCAGGGCGTCAACGGAGCCATTTCAGCCAGCCGGGCCGCATACATCGGCGGTTGCTCGAGCACTTCAAATGTCCTTGCCGGCAGCCTGTATGACATACCAGTAAAGGGCACCCATGCCCACAGCTGGGTCATGTCGTTCAACAGCGAAGAAGAAGCATTTCGCGAATATTCTCTGGCAATGCCCAATAACAGTCTGTTTCTCGTCGACACCTACGATACCCTCGAAGGCGTTAAAAACGCGGTTAAAATCGGCAAAGAACTGCGCGACAAGGGGTTTGAACTGACCGGCATCCGCCTCGATTCTGGCGATCTTGCCTATCTCAGCATCGAAGCGCGAAAAATTCTCGACGCGGCAGGCTTTGCAAAAGCAATTATCTGCGCCAGCAATGACCTCGACGAACACATTATAACCAGTCTGAAGCAGCAGGGCGCCAGAATCAATCTCTGGGGCGTCGGCACCAGGCTGGCAACCGGCCATGACCAGGGTGCCCTGGGCGGTGTTTATAAACTGGTTGCGCTGCGCGACCCGGAAAAGCCCTGGCAGCATCGCATCAAGCTTTCCGAGCAGAAGATAAAAATAACCACGCCCGGCGAGCTGCAGATCAGGCGCTACATTTATGCCGGTGAGGCCAAAGGCGACATGATTTTTGACCTGCTTTCGGGCATGCCGGAGCATGATTTCATCATTGACCCCGAAGACCATACCCGCAGAAAAACGATGCCGGGAAAATGCGAAACTGTTGAATTGCTGCAGCCGACAGCGAGAAGCGGCAAAATCGTAGCTGAAAAAATCAGCATCCATAAGATCCGCGAGCGCGCCGCCAGTGAACAGACCTTATTTCATGAAGGAATCAGGCGATTCGTCAACCCGCACGTTTACCCGGTCGGCCTCGAAGAGAAACTTTTTGCACTGAAAAACCGTATGATACTTGAGAATCGAAAAATTCACGACTGGCAGAAGCCCTGACAAAGCCAGAGAGGGAGAGATACATGAAAGCACTGTTACTTGTAGACCTGCAGAATGATTTTATGCCCGGCGGCGCCCTGCCCGTAGTAGATGGCGACAGCATCATACCGTTGGCAAACTGGCTCGCATCAAAGTTTCCGGTGGTTGCTGCAACCCAGGACTGGCACCCGCAGAATCATCAGAGCTTTGCCATGAATAACCCCGGCCGACTGGTCGGAGATGTGATAAACCTGAACGGGTGTCAACAGGTCATGTGGCCGGCACACTGCGTTCAGGGCAAACACGGAGCTGATTTTCACCCTGACCTGAAGTGCGATCAGCTGCACATGATATTTAAAAAGGGCATTAACCCGGAAGTTGATTCTTACAGCGGCTTTTTCGACAATAATCGTCGCCACCCGACCGGCCTTGCCGAATGGCTAAAGAAAAAGAATATCAACCAGCTTTATATCTGCGGTCTGGCCACCGATTACTGCGTGAAATACACGGCTCTGGACGCCGTCGCGCTTGGTTTTAAAACCTGGCTGATCGAAGATGCCTGCCGTGGCGTCGATCTTCAGGCCGGCGACAGCGCCCGCGCCATCCAGGAAATGCACAATGCCGGTGTCAGCATCATTTCAAGCCGTGAACTGCAGGTGTCGATGGCCTGAGGGCTACATGCCCCACTTTTTAAAATCGATGTCCGAAAGATCGAGGTTGGCAACGTTGTTGGTGTTGTTCTTGAATTCCTGCAGCTGCTTGACGATCTGCTGGCCTGAATTGAAAAGCTCAGATTTGGCATTGAACATTTCTTTAACGGTGCCACTCTTAAAACCGCTGCCACCCAGAGATTTGACACGGTTCCAGTTGAGATCACCCTTGTTTTTCATTGCTGCCAGAGCCTCGCGCACATTTCTGGCGCGGTTTTTCTTCGAGTCAGACATTTTGCCGAGCCAGTTGCGCTCGAACATTGCATCAGCACTCAGGCCGAGAATGTCGGTGTCGAGCTTACCCATCGAAGACTGAATGTCTTTGAGACCGCGCATCAATTCATCGCGCACCTTGAGAATCTCGCCCACTGTCATTTTGGTGATGTCGGCACCGGCGGCAGACCATTCACCGGTGAAATCCTGAACGAGCTTCTTGGCATCGGCCTTAACACCGGCCATGATACTGCCCTGAGTCGCAAAAAACTTGTTGACATCGCCGACGTCACGCCAGTATTTGTCAAGCTCGTCCGAGCTGTCTTCACGCATCACCACAAGCTTTTCCTGAGAAAATTCCGGTTCTTCAGCCTCTGACAAGCCGTCGAACCCGGCTTTAACTTTAAGACTTACGACCAGTCTGCCGGCGGCATCAGGCACGGTTGAAACGTCGAAAGCCTCGACATTACGGCAGACCATCCATTGCTTGCCGTCAAAGCGTCTGATCAGGTCAGGCTTAACAAAAAGGTAACTGAGCGGCACGTCTTCGTCTTCTTTTTTGCCGGGCTTTCTGACCTTGATCTGAATCACATCATCACTGACCTGCTTGAATGTGCCTTTTCTCGCCTGACTCAGGTCATTCTCAAGCAGTTTAAGCACCTTGTTGGCCTCCTGCTTGACGTAGTCGCGACTGAGCACCAGAGCCCGCTTATTGGCTGAATCCTTCAACAGGTAATAAATAGGCACCGAAATCAAGGTCAGGATAAAGAAAGCAACCAGCAGTTCGATCAGAGTCATACCTTGTCGCTTCATGGCAATCTCCTTCAGGTTTCAGGGCCTGACAATCAGAAAAGACTTGTTACGGACAACCTGCGGACCACCGGCCCGGCTGAACGAACAGGAAATATCGGTCTGAACCATGGTTCTGTCAAGTTTGCCATCGCGGGCAAGAAAGCTCCAGCTGCCGACAACGGCAAAATCCTTGTGTTTCTGCTGAATCTTGAGAACTTCGTTCAAACTGATCGGGTAAAAACCATCGGAAAGTTGGAAAGGACCGGCAAATTCCTTGTCGGCCCCCTCGGCTTCGGCCCTCTCATAAAACTTCTTGAAAGGCATCGCCATCAGTTCGCTTTTCACACTCTCAAGGATTTTTTCGGCCATTTGAATTTTTTCGGTTTCGATTGCGGTGGTCGCATCACCTGACGAGAGCTGTGTCAGCGGCACAAGTGCCAGAACAAGAATGGCAATGGCAATGGTTATTTCGACCAGGGTAAGACCCTGGCGACACCGATGAATTCTGTCTATCGAAAGATTGAGCATTTTCGGGTCCTATTCCGGTTTTTCAAATTTAAACGCCGCGGTCTGCGCGCTGAAGGTAACATAATAGCGCGTCGGGTCCCATTTGGCTACGGGTCTGATCATCGACATCAGTGAGCTGCGGCAATGATTCGACTCGTAATAGACATGCAGATTACCCTGGCATTCTTTGCGGTTGAAGCGGTTAACCACCAGGTTGCCATGCACGGTGAGATTAGCGCCAATCGGGTTCATCAGCCCCTTGTCCCCAAACAGACAGGCATAAACCTTGCGATCGCCGTAGTGATTGACAATCGCACCATTGCGCGCCACCAGCGAAAACAATGTGGCATTGCCGTTTGCATCGAAATCTTCGCGGGTAACATTGCCCTTGAGATGAATATTGGCGGCGGCAACGATGATACCGCGCCCCATAACATGCAGATCACCGTCAATCCAGAGGTTATCATTGACGAAGGTTATGCCGTCGCAGATAAAGGTCTTTTTGCCGTTATATTCAATGCAGCGGTTGTCGAGATCACGGTTGAATTCAAGCGAAGACGGATAAAAATAGCTGGCTTTTTTCAGATACTGGGTCGGGGAATAGATGTTCGCCGGCAGGTTGCCCGGATCGTTTGGGTTCCAGGCCGATTTGCCCTCGTCATCGTTCTTGTATGGCGGAAAACCGCAGAAGCCGTAGGGCTCTTTTTCGGCTTTTGCCCAGAACCATGGTATCGGGATTTCGAGGCCAAGAAAGCCGATGATCGGAATCGGCGGAATCAAAATCTTTACCAGCAGCAGTCGAATGTGGGTATAAACTTTTTTAAGATAACCCTCGACTCGCAACGAAAAAGGAAATTCGAGGTGAAAGTTACCAAAAAACATGGTCCTGGCAAATCTTGGCGGAATCGGCAGCCAGTAACCGCCCATACTGCCGGGCTCACCACCACCGAAATAGCCCCAGTCAAAAGGTTCGCCTTTATCCCAGAAGTTGTAATAAACACTTTTTATGCCGGGAATCACGTTGTGCTCCTGGGCGCTCGAACCAGAAGGATGATCGCCACTGCAGGCGGCTTTCGTATCATCCTTGTGCGGTAGCAACAGAGCAACGATTTCCATTTTCTTGAGGTTCGCAGGGTCCAGCGAAAGTTCGGGAAACATGGTGATTTTCACCAGCATTTCCTTGGTGCCGTTGACACGCACCAGACCAGGCAACTGAACTTTACGGAACAGATCCTTGATATCGAATTTGAAAATGTTCTGAATTGAGTCCCAGATGGCCTGAAGCGAGGGCATGTTGTGAATGACGATGTCACCGGTTCCCTCGTTCCATTTGATCTGGTCGTCACCCTGCCATTTATCGGTATTTTCCAGGGCCTTTTCATACAGCAGCTTTGAATTGGCCACAAAAAATGTATAGTCGGAGGCAATTGGCTGCACATCGGCAACCCTGAATTCACGATGCACCACCAGTTTCTTTTTGATCGTGGTGCCTGAAGGATAGCTCGGCGAATATTCGACCTCGGCGATAACCTCGAAAAAGCCCTGCTTTTCTACTGTTACATCCCATGAGACATTGCCGGCAAAAGCACGCAGAAATGGCGGCAGGCAGTTCTGAATCGCGTCTTCGATGCGTTTGTTGATCTTGTCGAAGTCGATGTTGAACTGAAAAGCGCCACCAAAAACCTTTTTAGCAAGAGCCTGAGGCGTAAGCTGAATCTTTTCCTGGATTTTGGCAAAAACCTTGTCGAGAAGAGGCTGTAACAGATAACCGATCGGCACCGGCGCCCCCTGCACCATGATTGTCCAGTTTTGGACATTCGGGGCCTTCAACAATGGCTTGTTGGGCAAAAACTTGATCAAATCGATATTTGGCATCTGCGGCGGCCCGCCGTCAGAATCACCGGTCGGATCTTTGCCGATACCCGAAACGACATCAGCGGCTCCGATCTTCAACTTGTCGTAAATAGAACCGAGAAAACCGGTTACCTTGCGCAGAGGCACTTCGACACCGCCGACAACGTAATCAGGGTTATCGGCGAGAATGCCGAAAGCTTTTTTGATTCGGGCAGTACAGGTAACGCGCACCCGACCGCCAAGAGCGTCAAACATGCCCTTCAGAGGCGCAAGCGGTGCCTTCGGGTCTGGCGAAATCGTGTCGTAGATATAAACTATACCCTGCTCGTAGAGAGGCTTGAAGATCTTGTTGTTGAACAGGTCGAGCTGAACATCAATACCGTTTTCTTTGGCGCCCTTGAAGCTGACAGGGTCGACGTAGGCGCCGGCAATTGGCGCCGGCAGGCGAAAATACATAAACCAGCTTTTCAACAGCTCTTCTGGCTTCGAAAAAAGTTTCCAGAAGGCGTTATAATCGTTCATGCTGTCTTTGACAATTTTAAAAGTCATGTTGGCAGCAGATTCAGCACATTCTTCGGCACGCTTTTCGTGACTCGAAAAAACGGTGTTCCAGCGCCCCGAAACGGTCATGCGCGAAATGGTGATACCAACCAGCACCAGAACACCCAGGACGCCCAGTGCCATCAGGTATGCCGATCCGCGTTTTTTCAGTTTATTAAAAAACAAATCAGATTCTCCGTTTCTGCCGGTTCATGCTCGCCTGCTTCAGTTTCAGGCAACCGTCACTGCGATTCAAAATACTTACGAAAATTCTCATCCATATGTTTCAGAGCTTCAATACTGGATCGTGCCGATTCTTCGCTCTCACCGTCAGCACGAAGCTTTTCCATGACTGCGTCAGGGCTGGTGCCGGCAGATAACGACTGGCTGAGTTCGAGCATTTTGCCGAAGGTTTTGCCGAAATCGGCAAAGGCAGCGATATTTTCGTTGCCGGGCATATTTTTCATTTCTTTTAACAGACGATCCTGCCACTTGACCCAGGCAAGGCGATCCTGTTTCTTCTCAGAAATTTCGACGAGACGCTGCAACGCCGTCATTTTACCGAACGAGTTGAGGTTCTGATCATTGGCGGCCTGTTCGTAATAAGCTTCTGCCTCTGAAATATTACCGGCATCCCAGGCCCGCGTAGCGCTGTGAAAGTTTGAATTCAGATTGGCAGACGCAACCATGCGTTCTTCTTCTGAGGCATTCGGGTTGTTAGCCAGTTCGGTCATATACTGCCGAAAATCCTTTTCATAATTTTCAGCGAAGCTGCTTCTCTCCGAGGCACCGGTAGAAATTGCCGCCGCATAGGCTTTGCCCGAAAGCAGCTCGCGGGCGCCGGTTTTCAGGGTCCCCTGCCAGTCATCACTGCCAACCTGAGTCTTTTTATCAGAACTTGGTATTTCGCTGCTGATGAAGCTCACCTTACTCGTGGTTTCGGTTTTATTGCTTCGTTGCAGGGTCGACGCCGGCTCTGAACCCCACAAATACCAGAGTATCGGGGTAAGCAGAACAGCGCCGGCCAGATAGATCCATTTAAACTCAAAAAGATGCAAAAACAGCTTCTCAACCGGAGTATCTTCAGGCGCGACCTCGTTTATTTCGAGATCGCTGTCGCCCAGCACCGAATTGAAAGCATAATCGGCGCGGTCCGGAGATTTTTCTTCCTGTTCAACCTTGAAGGCCTCCCAGCATTCCTGCTCGATCTCTTCAGATTTTCGTTGAAAAACATTTTCGGCCGAAATCAGGGATGCGCGCCAGATTTCCTCAAAGCCATGCTTGAGCTCACCATTTTTGTTGTGCGTAAAGGCAAACAGTCGGAACATGCCTTCGCGGGTCGGGTTGGCCGCAACCATATAACCGGCCTGAACCTGCAGTTCGAGATTGGCCTCATGAGTCAGCATGCGCCAGAGCATCGGCTCGGCAGACGGGTAATCAAGAAGCGGCAGCAGCGAGAGGCCAATGCGTCTGGTGGCAATAACCCCTGACCGCAGCATCGACTGCAGATACTGCACCGCCGCTTCCTTGTCGGCTTTCAGAAAAACTTCCATGGCTGCCGACTTGATGCGCGGATCTTCGGCGGCTAGAAACTGATTTAAAGACGGCAGAATCGCATCCATATCGATGTTGCCAAGGGTTTTGACTGTCTGCGCCACGAGCGAAGGGTCTTTATCGTTCAGCAGTGACGCAATGGGCGGCGAATCGATTCGGCTACCCAATCTGGCAATAGTCTTAAGAATGTCGAGAACGATATTTTTTTTGATTTCGGCCCTGAGAAGAGAAAAAAGGGTCTGCCTGGCAGCCAGGTAAGCTTCCGAGGAGCTGATGGCCAACAAAACGCCGCGCTGATCCTTCATCGAAAGTCTGAAAAATTCTTCAGCAGAAGGAAAACCGGCAGCAGATCTGACCGGAACGGGTTTTACTTTCTCTTCGGCGAGCAACGGCTCGATTAAAGCCTTGACCTCATCAGAAGTCTCGCTGACAAAATGTTTCTTAAGAATCGTCTTGATCGATTCATGGTCAGCATAGGGGCTTAAGCGTTCGATCGCCGAAGCCCGCAGTTTAGCATCACGGTTGGTCAGGTCGGCAACAGCACAGCGGATGATCTGTTCAGACCGTCTGAAGGCAATACGCTGCTTCAATTCAAGAATATATTCTTCAACGGTCTTTTTGAGAATACCGGCAGCCTGTATCGCTTCGATACTCTGCATCAGAACCAGCTGCAGAATGTGTTTTTTAATGCCGGATGCCAGCATCATGATGTCATAAATTTTCAGCGGGAACTCGACTGCCGGGTTGAATGCCGCGACAAAACCGGCTTTAACCATCAGCAGAGGCTGGATTTCGCGACCGAGAAACTGCAGAAAAAGGTTCTCGACTTTGGCAAAGTCGATCAGCATCAGTTCGCGCAAAGCCTTTTGCCGTATCAGGGCATTTTTATGCAGCAGAAAAACCTGAATATATTTTATCGCTTCGTCACAGTCGACCTGACGCAGCAGTTGAACCGAATGCAGCTGTACTCTGAAAGATTTGGAGGTCAGGCCGAACCTCACCTGTTTTTTGAAGGCAGAGACGTCGCGCTGCTGCAGCATGGACAGGGCGGCGCAGACTACTTCAGGGTCGCCCCCCGGCAGCAGCATCGGTATCATTTCACAATCGGATTCACTGCCGAACCGACCAAGAATTGTCAAACCGGCTTCGATCATTCTCGGATTTTTTTCGACGGCAATGCAATCACGCCACTCTTTGAGAATCTCCTCGGATGGTGGTCGACGCAGCATCTGGGTTACAACCGAAGCTTTAGCAGGTTCGGCGCCCGCAAGAAAGTCGGCAATCGTGCGCGGCGTAACTTCGAGCCCCTTTAACTGCCCCTTCAGCTCGCTTCTCGCCTTTTCAAGATTCAGAACCCAGGCGGCGAGCTGGCGGCAGACACTCGACCCGTCGCGGGAAGAAATTTCTTTGACTCTGGCATGCAACCCGGCCGGTACACCCGTTGCTACCAGCTCTTCGAGAGCAATCTGGCGTGCAATTTCTTCTTCAGAAGAAAGAGCAAGCTCGATCCAGTCGTTCAGATCAAGCTTCTGCGGCCACTTTTCAGCAACTTTGTCAGTCATTGATAATCCCGGCAATCCTCAGTCTCGATTCCTGTAAAGTATATCAGAGAGTAGAGAGCTACACCACGGTTTTTACAAATGCAGATAACGGGATTCCGTAACTGGTGAATTTCGGTTAGAATTAAAAGCCGTACATCATCTGCGAGGTAATTTTGATGGCAAAGTTCAGAAAAAGCCCGTTCAGCCTTATTTTGGCTCTGTTGCTGGTTGTCTCATTTCTTTCGGCACCGGTCCAGGCCGCACCCGAAGAAACCTCAACCGGCCGGCTGCGCATAAGCTTTTCAGCTGCCGTTGAAAAGAGTCTTAAAAAAACGGCGACTGCACTTGACCGGGCATCACTGGCGCTTTTTGAAAAGCTCGATAAAAGTGACAACCTGAGTGTCAAAGTTCACAGTCACTTTTATGATGCTGCCATCCGGCGCTATTTCATTTCGATAAGCGGCGCCGGTGTCTTTCAGGGCAAACTGCCATTCAAGCTTGAACATGACAGCTACCTGGTCTCGGGCAATCAGGAAATTTCATACGACTTTTACTTCAGCGATGTCAAAAAAGAGCGCGATGGCATCAGCTTCAAATATTCAGGCAATTTCGTGGTATCGCTAGACCGGGTTGCCTACCAGATGATCAAGACGATTCCGCATCTGGCCGCTTCCGGCTCACTTGGGCCGGTTTTCGACATGCTGTCGGAATTTTTCGACAAACTCAACATCGGCATTCTGTCAGAAGCAATTTCTGAAACCCTGCGCAAGTTTTCGACTGTTGCCCTTACCAAGGCCGGCACCGAACTCCTCAGCCAGGCGGGCAAGAACCACAATCTCGGCAAAGTAATTGCCGGGTGCATCAAAGACGGTTCGATGCTGAGTTTTATCGGAATCACCATCATCAAAACCGCTTCAATCAGTGCCGTCAGCGTCAGTGGCGCCAGTCTTGGCGCCGCCGTTGGCTCGATCGTAGCACCAGGCCCCGGCACGGCGGTTGGCGCCTTTCTTGGCAGCCAGATCATGACCCTGGCGGCCAAAATACTGGTTCACGAATTGACAGCTGAACTGCCCATGAGAATCAACATCAGGCGTATGGTCAACTGCTGGCACATTCTGCAGCACAATGCCGGCGACCGCGAAGCCCGCCAGACCCTCGAAGAATCGCAGAAAAAAATTGAAAAGAAAATTTCGGCCGAATTCAACCGCGAAAAATTCAGTCTCTTTGAAACCCTGCTGGAGCAGATCGAAAAAATGCCGGCCGCTGATCGCCCGGCCCTGATACCGGTTCTCAAACAGCTTCAGCAACTACTCGGTTTCAAGATTACCAATGAAGGTGACTGGTATTACGCCAGACAGTATTATCAGCTCAAGGCTGCCGTTGAAAAATGGGGGCTGCAGAAACATGTTGTCTTTACCGTTGAACCCCGGCAAAATTCAGCCAGATGAATTGACAATCAACCTGTCTGGTGCGATAATGAAACCCTGTTTTTAAAGCCCGGTAACCGGGAAATTTTAAGGAGTTGTTTTTAATGAAGCAAACCGCCATGGAGAAAGAAAAAGTGACCGCAACCAAAAGACTGCCCTACAAAGTCAAAGACATTGATCTCTGGCAGCTTGGCCGCAAGGAAATCGAGATTGCCGAACACGAAATGCCGGGCCTGATGGCTCTGCGCGAAAAATACGGCAAGAAAAAACCACTGCGCGGAGCCAGAATCATGGGTTCGCTTCACATGACCGTACAAACCGCCGTTCTCATCGAAACTCTCGCCGAACTCGGCGCTGACGTCAGATGGTGCAGCTGCAATATTTTTTCAACCCAGGACACCGCCGCCGCCGCGATCGCCAAGGCCGGCATCCCCGTTTTCGCCTGGAAGGGCGAAACCCTTGAAGAATATTGGTGGTGCACCCGTGAAGCCATCATCTGGCCGGATGGTCAGGGCCCGAACCTCATCGTAGATGACGGTGGAGACGCCACTCTGATGGTTCACCTCGGCACCCAGGCCGAAAAGAACCCCAAGGTTCTCGACCGCACTCCCGACGGCGAAGATGAAGCTCAGCTGCTCGCACTGCTCAAACAGACCCTCAAGAGCGAACCGAAAAAGTGGACCAACATCGCCAAAAACATCAAGGGTGTCAGCGAAGAAACCACTACCGGCGTTCACAGACTTTACAAAATGCTGGAAGAAAAGAGCCTCCTCTTCCCCGCCATCAATGTTAATGACTCGGTAACCAAGTCTAAATTCGACAACCTCTACGGCTGCCGCGAAAGTCTTGCCGATGGCATCAAACGCGCCACCGACGTTATGGTTGCCGGCAAAGTTGCAGTTGTCTGCGGCTACGGCGATGTCGGCAAAGGCTGTGCTCAGAGCATGCGCAATTTCGGCGCCCGCGTTATCGTCACCGAAATCGACCCGATCTGCGCCCTGCAGGCCGCCATGGAAGGCTATGAAGTCAAAACCGTCGAAGATACCCTCGGTTCTGCTGATATCTACATCACCACTACCGGCAACAAAGACGTCATCACTGCAGACCACTGCAGCAAAATGAAAGACCAGGCGATTGTCTGCAATATCGGCCACTTTGACAACGAAATTCAGATGGCCAAAATCGAAGGCTGGCCTGGCATCAAAAAGACCAACATCAAACCTCAGGTCGACAAATATACCTACAAAGATGGCAAAATGATCTACATTCTTGCTGAAGGCCGCCTGGTTAACCTCGGCTGCGCCACCGGTCACCCCAGCTTTGTCATGAGCAACTCATTCACCAACCAGACTCTTGCCCAGCTCGACCTGTGGCAGAACGACCATGAAGTTGGCGTTTACACTCTTTCAAAGAAACTCGATGAAGAAGTTGCCAGACTGCACCTCGAAAAGATCGGCGTCAAACTCACCAAGCTGACCCCGAAACAGGCCGAATATATCGGAGTTCCGGTTGAAGGCCCCTACAAGCCCAATCATTACCGCTACTGAGCAGTAAAAAAAATGACCGGTGCCTGCAGCTGCAGGTACCGGTCTTTTTTTTGCTTCAAACTTTCTGCAGCATGCCGGCAAAATCTTCGCCGACCGCCCGGCGATTTTCACCGGTGATGCGATGCAGCCTGTCAGCGAATTCCTGGCGACGACCGGCAATGACGTTAAGCTTCTCTTCAAGCCAGTTACGGGTCAGTTCTGCTGGCTGGCAGCAGAACTGCCAGCGACAGGCTGCGGCAAAAGCCGTAACCTTGGGATCATAAGCAATGCCAACCCACGGAATCGAGAGGGAAGTCGCAACAATACAGCCATGCAGCCGCATAGAAATTACGACATCAAAAGCAGCGAGAGCCTGCAGAGGCTCGCGGGCATAGAGAATATCGCCCTGCCAGCCGGCTCGTCGCCAGACCCTTTCGTCTTCTTCCGGCTGAAACGCTACCGGTGTCAGCGTCAGGTTTTCGAGTTCGCCTTTCATGCTGACAAGGTCGGCGGCAATTTTCTCACTGCCGGCAACCGATGACCTTATGATTGCTGCAACCCGCAGATTGCCTTTGTGTTTTGCGGGCCTGCCGTCTGCCTGAATTTCATTGAGAAAAACCAGGTCGGCACCGGCATTAACAGGCACAACCCCGGCAATTTCTTTTGCCAGATCGGCCGATTGAGAATCTCTGACGCTGAAATATGCCGCCTGAGCCAGTTCTACAGCAAGCCAGCCTGTCAGTAGACGATCGAGCACATTGTCTTTCCTGAAAGGACCCAGGCCCTGCGCCGGAAGCAACACCCTGGCGCCACAGAGCCTGGCAAAGGAAACCAGCGTCAGATAAAAGGCCAGACTGAGCCGGCTGGTTGCGGACTGAAGAACGCTGCCACCCGGAATCACAAAGATTTCTGCAGTCAAAAGTTCTTCGGCCACGGCAAAAAGATTGCGACGACCGACAAAACTTACATTCGAAGGTATTTCGGCGGCATCTGAAGCATCGCTGCGATTCAAAATCACGAGGCGGCAGTCGGGCCTTGCAGCGCTGAAACGCCGGTAAAAAGATTTCCAGAGCAGTTCGTCGCCGGCATTGCCAAAGCCGAAATAACCAGCCACAAACGCCTTCTTTTCTTTCTCGGCGCCGAGCTTAAGAACAAGATTGAAAAAAGCCAGCACCAGAACCGCGCCCAGACCGAGAACAACTCCAAGCCAGAGCCCGTTGAAGATGCGCAGCAGGCTCAATACCAGAGGAGTGTGAAAGTGACAGAGCGAATTAACTGCCGAAACCTGACCCATCTGCATAAACACTGCGAGTAACGGCAATATGGCAAAATTGCGGCGCAGATAAAAAAAGATAAACAGCAAGCCGGCCGGGTAGCCAACGAGAAATTCTTTGTTGCGAGGGCGGGCCACCAGGATGTTTTCGAGAAATGTACGAAACGTGTCTTCGGCCTCAGAAGGTTTGAGAAAAGTGACGTTTCCGGAGCGCAGCACATATAGAGCCACGCTCGCGGCAGCAACTGCGAGAAGCATACCGCCAACCGGGGTGACCGGCTTGTGTAGCAGGGCAAAACAGCCACGACCATATTGCCTGAGAGCCCAGAAACCCGTTATCAGCAGCGGCAGAATGAATGCCAGCTTGATTCCCCGGAATTGCTCGAATTTGAGCAGAAATTCGATCTCGGAATAAATACCCGCGATAAGAAGACCACCGATAACCGACGGCAAAATCATGCTCAGAATAAAGCGCGGCAGACTTCTGAAAAATCCGGTGTTTACGGCCTGCAGCCCCCGCATGGCGACAATTACCCCGATACATGACCAGGCAACCGCACCGGCCAGGCCCGATACGGCGATAAAACCGCTGCGTGACATCACCATAAAACAGAACAGAAAGGCTGCAATGAATACCAGTGACCAGTTAGCATCGAGCGAACACCAGAATGAAACACGCATGAGAATCAAAAGGCCTATGAACAAAGCAAGACCGATTGCCAGCACCTCGTAAACACTCATTTTACCAACAATATGGCGTGGTTCGTGCATGCGTTCAGCCGGCGTGGTTGCAACCCTGAAACCAGCATCGTTAAGCTCTTTCACCGTTCGATTCAAATAATCGAGGTTGAAGGTGGCAAGATTTTCGATAAACTTCTTGTCATCCTGAAAGAAACATCTGATGTAGAGCATTTTCAGACTTCGGTCCTTAACGGCTCTGACCCAGCGGGCCACTGAGCGCTTCACATTGTAGACCTGATCGAGTTCTTTGCGGCTGATGCTGTGAACTCTGACAAAAGGACGACTGGTGGCGAGGCCCTGCAGATAGCTTTCGATGCCGTCCTGAAGGTTGAATTCAACCCAGCCGATTCGGTATGACCGATCCTTGAACAACGCAACTATCTTATTCAGCTCACCTCTTGAGCCCAGCATCTCTTCTTCGGCAAAAAGCAGTGCCGAGACGCTTGCCGGTGTCGGTATCGAATTAATGATTTTTGCGGCGGCGTCAGCGGTAAGGCCGGGATAATTAAAAACTCTTACAACCAGGCCAAGACCGGCATCATCGGCCATCTGAAAATATTCAGACGAAAACCCGAGCCCGACGCGCTCGCGAAAGCCTTTGCTCGATTTGTTTATCAGCAGCAGATTGCGGTGAATACGCACCAGGCGATCGGTCGGAATTTTCCAGGAAAGTGTCTGCTCTATGCGATCGAGAAGAGCCGTGTCGTCACTGTGAACCCACAACGAGCCCAGAGTATTGGTTCCGGCCGGCGGTTCCATTTCAAAAGTCTCTTCAAGCGAAAGCTTGCGGATTTCTTTACTGTTTAGAACCGTTATTTTACCCTCGGATTCGAGTGATGCAAGAGTATCTTCCGAGACAGCAACTGAACTGGCACCGTTTTTACGCAAAGCTTCGAAAAGCTCTTTCAGTGACCACCCCTCTTCACGGGCAAGTTGTCTTATCTCTTCAAAGTCAACAACGGTTTCGACGAAAACATTTCGCTGCTCGGCAATATGACGAAAAACCAGGCGCCATGAAGCGACCAGCAGGCCAGGCAGCAAAAGTGGGATGATAACGAGCCAGAAAACCGGGATGCGTCTGAGAAGTCTCATCGGCTCAGGGCTTTCTGACTTCATTCATGAAAGACGCCATAATCAGGGTCAGCTTGCGGGCTTTTAAAGTTATGCCCGAACTTTCGGGAATCAGAATGAGATGATTATGCGGAATATCGGCATTGCCGGAAATTTCCCGGCCGGCCGAGAGGTCTATGACAGCTTTGCCTGCGGCGGCTTCGAGGCGCAGCTGACCCGAGCGCACCACCAGCATTGCCCCCATTTCCGGAGTGATCTCTGAATCGGCTGGCAGCACCATGGACCGGAACTTGAGAAAATTTTCGACGTAGCTTTTTGAAACCAGCGGATCACCGGCAGTGCCCGGATTCTGGCCCGTGGCGGCCGAGGCGATCAGAATGATAGCAACAAAGAAGCATGATTTAAGGCTGATTTCAAACAGTCTGGTCATAACTGACTCCCGTGATTGGCGATGGCAAAATCGTACCACAGCAGTCAGCAAATGTAAAACCAGAGAATTCTTGACATTGTCGGGTCCCGGTGCAGTAGAATACATGGCCAACCTATCTGGAGGAAGACAATGCTGATCAACGAAATTGAAATTGCCGGCTCTTCGATATCGCTCAAGTGCTGGTCCATGAAAGTGGAAAACGTCGAAGCCACCTTCGATACAATCATGAACAAAGCTGATATGTTCAGCATTGACACCGAACTTCCCGGTTTTCACGACTGCGACTGTGAAAACTCAATCATTCGCGGTTTCTATTCGGTGATTATTCCTTTCGAAATCGAACATCTCGTCGACGGAATCACCACAAAAACTCTGTTCAAGCGTATCGAGAGCTGTGAGTTCATCATCACCGGCAAATTGATCGTCACTTTCGGCAAGGCCGGGCCAATGAAACTGCTTGGCGCAGCTCTTTCGGCTGCAACCGGCGAGCACGTCGACCTGCTCGAATTCGAATTTCAACATCTCAATCAGCTGCAGGAACGCATGACCAATATCAAAGCGATCGTAGTCACCAATCCGAAAGAAAAAGAGATTCGCCGGGCCCGCCTGGCCGGGCACATGGAAAGCTATACCGAATACAATATCATCGACCCGCGCAATCACGGCATCGAAAACATTGCAGGCCTGATCGACACGCCACTCGGGCCCATGACCATAACCGTCGGCAAAAAGGGCAGCATCCGACTGAATGTCAAAAAGGGCCTGATAATGACTGTTGAGTGCCTCGAATGGATTCTCGACCTGATTGTCAGCGAAACGGCTCCCGGCCCGGTAAAAGCGCCACAATCGGTATTCTGAGCCCGGACCAGTCAGATGGTCGCTTCGGGCAGCACATCGCGTGACCGCGCCAGCTTCGAGTGATAAATGAACACTCTCTGGCCGACCACGATGGTGTCTCCATCGACAAGCACCCGGTAGCGGAACCGGGCCTGATTGATGCGCAGAGTCATTTCTTCGTCGTGCGCTTCAATGATGTGTATTCCGTCTTTCTCGCTGATAACGAAAAGATTTTCCGGCCCCTCTGCGAGAGTGAGATCGCATTCATCCGTTGAACCGCCGGTGAATTCAGGCCCATCGATATAATACCGGTAAACCACCAGCGAGCTGACGTGCTCGTCAAGCCAGCTTTCTTTCAAAAGCTCCCAGGCAATGGCGAAACCCGAACCGGTTACTGCACCCAGCAGCAGAAAAGCAACCAGATTATGACTGTCGGTAATAAAAATGCGGTCGACGAAGGCACCCGCAATTATCAGGGCCGGAGTCAGCCCCATGAGGCTTCGGCACATTATTTTGACGCTGCCGTGCAGAATACCGAAACAGCCAGAGAGACATACCGACAGACTGAGCCACCAGAAAAACCGCAAAATGCCACCGGCAATCGGTGTCTGCGACAAAATAAAATCGGCAACCATGGCGAAAATAACCCCGCCAAGCATTGTCACCGAAAGCCCGACCGATGTCGATGAAATCCAGCAGGTCAGAGCTTTCGAAAAGCGCTTTTCCATGACAAGAACCGGCAAAGAAGAAACCAGACCAGCAAACAACCCGCTGAAAACGCCCGTGGCCAGCAGACCGGTCTGAAAATTTTCAATGAGATCCCAGGGGTTGCCGGCAGGTGCAACCAGCGAAGTGATCAGCCCGGCCAGCAGCCCTGAAAAAATAATTTCGCAGTAGAAAAGCCAGTTCAAAAGGTGAAACTCACTTTAATGAAATAAAAAACAGCGGCAGGCAAGGAAGTTCCTGACCTGCCGCTGCATTGTATCAGTTATTCTATGGTTTCTACAAGGGTCAGCTGGCTGACGAAATAAATACCATAGCCTTCGCTAATCTCGTCGGTAGTAATATTGACATTGCCATCTTCAAGATAGCGCTTGCGGTCACGGATAATATTGAGCAGATCGCGGGGGTGAACCGCACGCAGACCGCGTTTATCACGTTTATAAAGAGAAAGAACCTGTTCGATATTGGCCGGGTCGAAAGTCAACCCGAGTTTACTGCAGACTGATTTCCAGATATCGGTGTATTCAACGACATTCGGGTTGCGAACATTGATCTTGTAGGGCAGACGGCGCAGAAATGCGTCATCGACGATCTTCATCGGGTCAAGGTTGGTGCTGAACAGAACGATTTCGTCGGTTGGCACTTCCATGCGCTGGCCGCCAAGAACCAGGTAATCGACCTTGTTTTCGAGCGGGATAATGAAACGGTTGAAAATTTCTTCGACTTCACAGCGCTGCCGGCCAAGGTCGTCGATGAGCAGAACGCCACCGGTTGCTTTTACCTGAGGCGGAGCGTCAAAGCAGCCGAATTTATTGTTGTATTTTACTTCGAGATCTTCGAGCGTCAGTTCGCCACCAGCGGTGATAAGTGGCGGCTGAACAGCGACCCAGCGCTCGTCGAGGCCTTCCATATCAAAGTTTTCTATCGGCACATGGCAGCTGGGATCAAAAATTCTCACCAGCTGGTTGCTGACTTCGACGGCATAAGGCACCACCATTGGCGGCAGAAGCTTGACGACCGAGCTGCACAGAAAGGTTTTACCGTTGCCAGGGAAGCCGTAAACAAAAGCGGGTTTTCGGGCACATACGGCCTGACCGATCTGAAACAGAACGTCTTTATAGCCAAGGTGATGCGAAAATTTTTCTTCCATCAGCTTGCGGTTGATCGAAAAGCTCTTTTTGCCTTCGTCAAGCATTTTGCGGGTAACACGCAGATATTCTTCAAAACTTACCGGCACCGGACCGAGGTATTTATCGCGGTCAAGAATGTTCTTGGCACGTTCAGTACCTTTTGGATAGAGGCCATACTGGTAATCGGAGCCCATACCGGTGCCGCCGACCATGCCAACGATCTCACCCTTCTTCAGTTCAGCAATAACACCCTGAATAATTTCGGTGTCGATTTTAAGAATTTTCGCGAGTTTGCGCGGCACTTCCTTGCCATGCACATAAAGTTCTTTGATAATCTGGTTGTTGATGATTTCGGGGTCAACCTTGAGGTCGAGAAGAGACTTTGCCTGAGCCGGAATAATAGTGCGCAGATCAAGAGCCATAATTTTCCTCCATTAGTTCTAATCTCAGAATGATATAACAGTTTTCGCGCCCACATTCAACCGCCGCTGCAAAGGCATTTTCAACAGACACGGATTCTGCTGCGGGCAGAAATGCTGTATAATGACCGCATGAAAAAAAGCAAACTAACCTCACTGGTTCTGCTTGCGGGCAATTCAACCCGCATGGGCCGGCCAAAACAGCACCTGATGCTTGGCAATCAGACATTTCTGCGACTGATCATCGACAAACTCCGCTCTGTCGATGCAATCACGCGCATGCTGTTTGTCGGACAACCGGGCGACACGTGCGGATACGACGTAGTTTCAGAATGTGACGGCGTCTGGATAAACAACCCAACACCCGAAGATGGCCCTCTGAGTTCGATCAGACTCGCACTGTCGGAAATTGCCGCAGACTCGGCAATTCTTCTCTGGCCGGTCGACCACCCGATGATCAGCGAAACAACCGTTAAAAGTCTGGTGACCGAATGGCAAAACAAGCCAGAGATGATAACTGTGCCCTCTGATGGCAAAAAGCGCGGACACCCCTCGATTTTTCCGGCGTGGTGTCAGCCCCTGTTCAAAGAAATTTCGCTTGCTGATGGCGCCCGCAGAATTCTGCAGATGAACCCGCAGCATATCAATCACATGCTCACCGATGATTTATGGATAACGCGCAATCTCAATACGCCCGAGGCATTGGCCGAGGCCCAAAACTGGCTCAAGCAGAAGGCACCGGCTCGACAATCAGCAGGGTAATATCATCAGGAGGCCTGGTGTCACCCAGCCATTCCTTGAAACCATCGAGAACTTCCTGTACTGCCTGCTCGACTGCGCAAGAGCGACTCCTCGACAGGAGCGCGCGAAAACGCCCATCGCCAAAAAATTCGCGACTGCCCTGCCGACGTGCTTCGGTGATGCCGTCAGAATACATGATTACGCGATCGCCGGGATATAGCTGCACAGTGAACTGGTCATAGCTGAACTCTTCTGACAAGCCAATCGGAACATTGCCGCTCTCAAAAACATCAAGCGTTCCGTCGCTTCTTTGAACCAGCAGAGGAGTGTGTCCGGCCCGGCAGTACGTTAGAATACGGCTTTTTAGATCGAGAACCGCATAAATCATGGTGAAATACTGATAATTATTCTTATGCAGCATGAATTCGCCGTTCAGTTCATCTGCCACCTGAGCCGGAGATTTTGGCGAGCCATCGAGTTGCCTGACTATGCTGTTGACGCCTTCCCAGGCTGAGAGCATGCGATGAACAGTCACGGCGAGCATCGCCGACTGAATACCATGCCCGGAAACATCGAGAATAAACATTGCAGCGGTATTACTGTCGAGAGAAACGACGTTGAGCAGGTCACCACCGATATTTTCGCAAGGCTCGTAATACCACGAAAAGTCTACTCCGGGAATACTGATGCGCCGGTCGGGCAAAAGACTGCGCTGCATGTTGCCAGCGGCTTCGAGGTCTTCACGAAGTTCTTCTAGTATGGAGCTGAGCTCCTGATTCTTCTCTTCAAGCTGTCGCGCCAGAGTTTCGAGTTCTGCCTCGTGAAATTTTCGGTGGTCGGTTTCTGATTTGAGCCGCAGCATCGATCTGATTCTTGCCAGCAGCTCAAGTTCGTTGATCGGCTTGGTCAGATAATCAACCGCACCGGCCTCGAAAGCTTCGACCAGATCTTCGGTCTCAGACCTGGCACTGACCACGAGAATCGGAATATCCTGATATTCATCATGACCGCGAATCTCGCGGATGGCCTCAATACCGGTGATATCCGGCATCATTATGTCCATCAGAATCAGATCGATGTCAGATTTCTTTTCCGATGGCACGATGCCGATATATTCGTATGCCTCGGCAGCCGAAGATGCCAGATAAATGTGGCTGAAACCTTCAGTTTCAAGAATGGCTTCAAGAAGCATCAGGTTATCGGGGGCATCATCGACAACCAGAATGCTCATTTTCTTGGCCACATGCTTGCTCATGGCTTTTCTCCATTTTTCGACAGGATGACACTGAAACAGGAACCACGCCCCGGCTCGCTCTTCACAATTATTTTCATACCAAGAAGCTCAGCAAAAGACCTGGCAATGGCAAGACCAAGACCGGCACCGCCGTATTTACGGGCAATACGGTTGTCGGCCTGCTGAAAAGCCTCGAATATCAGGTCGACCTTGTCGGCCTCGATACCCGGGCCCGCATCGACAACATCGATCTGCCCAGGCTGATTCTGTTCGTCAACGACAACCTCGATTTTTACAGGCTTGTTATCAGAAAACTTGATAGCGTTGTCGATCAGGTTCTGCAGAATCTGGCGCAGCTTGACCACATCGGTGAAAATCGTGCGGCAGCCTTCAGGCACCGAAAGCACAATATCGACGTGCCTTTCTTCGATCAGCACCTGCATAAGATCGATGATCTCTTCGAGCAACTCTCTCAGATTAACTTCCCGACTTTCAACTCTGAGCTGATGGCTCTCGCTGCGCGAAAAATCAAGAATGCTGACAATCATCTTCAGAAGCGTTTCACCGTTCCGAAGAATACGATCGAGATAGAGCATGTCGCGTTCAGAAAATCTGTTATCGGTGTTTTTCTGCAGGTGGCGGGAAAACCCGATGATCGAATTCAGTGGTGTTCTGAACTCATGGCTCATTTTGGCGATAAAAATTCCCTTGGCCATGCTCGATTTTTCGGCCTCGGCCTTGGCTTTCTGCAGTTCTTCTAACATACTCTTCTGCTCGGTAATATCGCGGCTCACACCGTATATCGCCCGATTGGCACGATCGACCGAACTGTTCCAGAGTAACCATCGCCAATCGCCATTTTGCTGACGCAGTCGCATCACTCTGCCAAAAACATTACGCTCGCCAAGGATTTCCCGGAGTATTTGCCCGTCAGAGCCGATGTCGTCCGGGTGGATAAGGTCGCCAAGAGGCTTACCCTGAAGATCTTCGGGAGCATAGCCCATCACGTCGTGCCACTGTGGGTTGACCCGTCGAAAAAGCCCATCGAACCCAAGAATGCAGAAGAGATCGAGCGACATCTGAAAAAAGCTGTTGCGTTCGCTGATCAGCTTGCGGCTTTCAGAAAGGTCTCGAATGAAGCCGGTAAACAGACTGCCTGTCTCAAGCCTGACTTCGCCAACTGCCAGGTCAATCGGAAAAAGCTCACCATCCTTCTTCTGCGCATCCACTTCGCGGCCAATACCGATAATGTGCGGAATTCTCGTTGTAAGAAATCTTTTTATATAGCTGTCGTGCTTTGACCTGTGAGGTTCAGGTGCCAGCAACGAAACGTTGCGCCCGAGCACTTCGCTGCAGCGGTAACCGAACATTCTTTCAGCAGCACGGTTGAAGGCCTGAATAATGCCCTGATCATCGATGATCACCACGCCATCGACTGCCAGATCGACAATCGTGGCCATGGTTCGCTCGCTGATCAACAGGTTTTTCTGGGCAGCAACCAGCATGTCAGATACTTCGAGACTGGTTTCCGGATTCTTTGCCCTGGAACATTCGCAGACCACCTCGATAAAATCGTGCCCGCCGAGCTTAACCAGAGAGAAGATAAGTCTGCCGGAAAACATCTGATGGTCGCGCGCGTCAAAACTCAGAATTCTTTCGATACGATCAAGTCTGCCACGGCTGAGTTCTGAAATTTCGTTGACAAAACCAGGAATCTGCAGGTCTGGATGAATGTCGAACAGTTTGAAAGAAGTCCCTTCGCCGAGCCTGAAATGAGCAATCGCCTCTTTGTCGGCATATTGCATCTCAAAGTCCTGGACTGAAAAAATAAACAGCAAATCTTCCTCCGAAGGGCCCTCTTTAAGTTTCCAGAATACTATACCACGGGCGGGGGTTGTGATATCATAACAGAAATTTTCCAGCCAACCACATACTTTCTTAAACGGAGAACCTGAACATGAACATGATTCCGCCAAATCCAGGCCTTACCCCACTGGGCAGCAAACCCGCCACGCCGCAGAATCCAGGGATGGGCCGTCAGGAAATCACTCCGCCCAAATGCTTCGGAACCGACTATTTTGGCAAATGGAACACCCAGGGGATGACTTTTGAATCGATGAAGGTCGACCACCCCGACTATCAGCAGAAATGTGCCAACTGCCCTCTTTTTGAGCGCTGCTACATGGTCAATCACATCAGACTGCTGCGCATCAAAAAATAAGAGAAACCGACAGACAAGGAAGGAATCGCCCATGCGAGCTTACGATATCATCAAGAAAAAACGTGACGGCCTGAAATTGAACCAGGCTGAAATTGCTGCAATAGTAAAAGGTTTTGTCGATAACACCGTACCCGATTATCAGATGGCTGCCTTTCTGATGGCCGTTTATTTCCGCGGTATGGACGAGGAAGAAACCTACTGGCTGACCGAGTGCATGCGCACCAGCGGCGACGTGATCGATCTCAAGGGCATCGAGGGCTTTACGGTCGACAAGCATTCGACCGGCGGCGTCGGCGACAAAACCAGCCTTGTTCTTGGCCCGGTTCTCGCCGCTCTCGGCCTCAAGGTTGCCAAAATGTCCGGCCGTGGTCTTGGCCATACCGGTGGCACCATCGACAAACTCGAAGCAATCAAGGGCTTTTCATGTGAGCTTTCGACCGCTGAATTCATCAAGGCGGTCAACACCACCGGCGTTGTCATCGTCGGCCAGACCGGCAATCTGGTGCCGGCCGACAAAAAAATCTACGCTCTTCGTGACGTAACCGCCACGGTTGATTCGATTCCGTTGATTGCGGCTTCGATCATGTCAAAGAAGCTGGCAGTCGCCAACAAAGGCCTGGTACTCGACGTCAAGGTCGGCAGCGGCGCTTTCATGAAGAGTCTCGACGATGCCCGCGAACTGGCACGGCTGATGGTTAAGATCGGCAAACAGGCTGGCCGCAAGGTTACCGCCGTAATATCGAACATGGATGAACCGCTCGGCGAGATGATCGGTAACTCCGTCGAGGTAATCGAGGCCATCGAGACTCTGCGCAACAAAGGCCCCGAAAGTTTCACAACCCTGATCAAGGCACTGGCCGCGCAAGCTCTTGCTCTGGCATCAAATCTGACGCACGAAGCTGCTGAAGCGAAGGTTGCTGAGGTTCTTGAAAACGGCCAGGCCTACAAAAAACTGCTCGAAATGGTAAAAATTCAGGGCGGTGATGTATCGATGATCGAAGATTACAGCAAACTGCCGGCCGCCGAAAAAACCGTCGAGCTGAAAGCAGACAGGGCTGGCTACATCAGCCAGATCCATTGCGAAGAAATCGGTCTTGCCGCCATGATGCTCGGTGCCGGTCGTGAAACCAAAGAATCGGTAATCGATATGGGCGTCGGAC
Organism: Candidatus Rifleibacteriota bacterium; assembly: GCA_024710355.1. GTDB lineage: Bacteria > Muiribacteriota > Ozemobacteria > Ozemobacterales > Ozemobacteraceae > Rifleibacterium. The sequence continues at coordinate 101,860 of JANJUX010000025.1, read as the reverse complement.
TCAAGCTGATCAAGCATGTCGGCGACCAGGTCAAGACCGGCGACGTGATTGCCGAACTCTATGTCAACCCCAAAAGGGATAACGATAAAGCCGTTGACCGCCTGCGGGCCGCGATCACTATCAGCCCACAGCACGTGACTCCGCAGAAACTCATTCTCGACATCATTTCGTGAGCAGAAACTATGTCAGGTTGCACCAGTAATGCCGCGTTGCGGCTGGCTTTTGAAGAAAGCGAAGCCGCAACGCTCTCGAAACACGCCTGTCTGGCCAGGAACTCGCGCGGCCGTGAGTTTCCTGAAAAAGACTGCTTTATCCGCACCTGCTTTCAGCGTGATGTCGACCGCATTATTCACAGCGAATCCTTTCGCCGCCTGAAACACAAGACCCAGGTTTTTCTGTCACCAACCAATGATCATTTCAGAACCAGGCTCACCCATACCCTTGAAGTGGTCTGCACTGCCAGATGCATTTCACGCTGTCTCGGCCTGAACGAAGACCTTACAGAAGCCATCGCCCTTGGGCATGATCTGGGTCACACGCCATTCGGGCACAGCGGTGAAGAGGTTCTCAACGAAATCAGCGAAACCGGCTTTCATCACGCTTCGCACAGCGTCAGGGTCGTCACCCGCCTCGAAAAGGGCGGTGAAGGACTCAATCTGACAAGAGAGGTCATCGACGGCATTCTCAAGCACAGCAAGGGGAAGCACGGTTCGGCCACCATTTCTGAACAGTCGAACCTGCCGCTTACGGTTGAAGCTCAGGTCGTTCGCATCGCCGACCTGGTGGCCTATATCAACCATGATATCGACGACGCGGTCAGGGCCGGCATCATAACCACCGCCGACCTGCCCCAGGAAGCCCACAAACTTCTCGGCGAAAGACATTCAGTGCGAATTCATACCATGGTTCGCGATATTGTCGACAACAGCGTCGACAGCAATGTCATAAAAATGAGCCCGGAAGTCGAACAAGCAACGGCGGCCATGAAAAAGTTTTTATACAATGACGTCTACACGCGCCCTGAAATCGACGTGGCGGTGCAGCGGTCAAAAAACCTTCTCAGACAGGTTGCCGACTGGTATACCCGCCACCCCGACGATCTGCTGAAGCACATCAAACACCCGGTCCCCGAAGGTCAGAGCCTTAACCGCACGCTTGTCGACTATCTGGCAAGTATGACCGATGATTTTGCGCTGCGTCGGTTTCAGGAAATCTTTGTTCCGCATTATTACAGTTTTCCTGACAGTAAACCCCGAAAAGCGGAGAAGAAAAGCTAACCATGCTCTCAATCAGCAAAAAGATTTTTTCCGGCTTTGGTTTCGTGTTGTTGATCTGTATTGGCGTCTCTGGTCTCGCCGGCTACAACATGCTGAAGCTGCGCGACATGATCGATTATCTCAAGGGCAATTACACTACCGCCATGCTGAACTCCCAGGAACTCATGGCCAACGTTCATCTCAGCGCCACTTCGATCACCGAGCTGATCAGATCGCTGCGCAATCGTGACGAGTCGATTTCGTTCTATAATTCGGCCAAAGAAAGTGCCTTTGCGCGCCTCGAGAATATTGATGCCAATCTCAAAGATCCGTTTCTCAAGGACGCCCCGAACGTCATTGCCTTTAAACAGACTACCGAATCAAATCTTTTTGAGCTTTTCGACCTGTGCGACAACTATCTGATGCTGCAGGCCGGCCAGGATCTGAACCCGGCAAGCGTCACCGAGCTGTTGACTGCGATCCGCGACAAAGAAATCGAGCTGACTTCGAAATGCCGGGGCCTTTGCGAAACCCTTTCAAACTATTCACGGCAGATGACGCAGAAAAACGTAAGCTCCATGTTCGACATCATGGGCTATGTGGTTAAACTGCTGCCTGTGGTAATGCTGGTTTTTGGCTTCGGCTTCACCATGTTCATTTCGAACGGTATCTCACGCCCCCTCGAAAAGATCGTCAGTTCGATGTCAGAAGCCGAGAAAGGGCATCTCAACACTCGCCTGAGCTTCGATTCACACGACGAGTTCCAGAGAGTTGCCGAAAGTTTCAACCGCATGCTTGAAGGTATCTGTCAGATGATTTCGAAAGTTCTCGAAACCAGCGACGATCTTGCAACCAGCTCACAGCAGCTCAGTTCAGCCTCGGTAGAATCTGCCGCAACGCTTCTAGATATTTCCAAAAACGTCAACGGCATCAACCACTCTTCACTCGAAATTTCGAACAACCTTGAAAAAACCACCGCTTCGGTTGAAAGCTTCTCAGAATCAGCACAGAAGGTCGCCACTCTCGCGGCAACTGCCGTTCAGGCCGTCAGCATCACGACTCAGGCAGCCGACAAAGGTGGCAAAACCGTTAAAAAGTCGGTCGAAATGGTCGGCAAGATTAAAGAATCGGTTGATATCGCCACTCAGGTTATTCTCGATCTGAACTCAGCCTCGCTGCAGATCAGCGAAATCGTAAACACCATCACGGCCATAGCCAGTCAGACGAACCTTCTGGCCTTGAACGCCGCTATTGAAGCGGCAAGGGCCGGCGAGCAGGGCAAAGGTTTCACGGTTGTAGCCGGCGAAGTAAGAAAGCTGGCCGAAGAATCAGCAGAAGCGGCAGAAGCCATCGGAACCCGCATTGAAAATATTCTGACCAAAACTCAGAATGCGGTTGACTCGATGACTCTGGGCCGCGGTCGCGTCGACGACGGTATCCGCATCATCAGAGAGGTGTCGACGAGTCTCGACAACATCATCGACAACGTTAATGACGTCAACAAAAAGATTACTGAAATCAGTTCCATTTCGAGCGAGCAGTCGGCGAACTCACTGGCCATGACCAGGACGATCGAAGATATCACCAGCCTGACCAAGATCACCTCAGAAAGACTCGGGATAGTCGCTACCTCAGTTGAACAGCAGACGACAACGGTTTCACAGGTATCGAGCTCAACTGAAGATCTCGCAACCCTCGCCGATGAACTTCATCTGCTGGTATCGCGGTTCACGATAAAAAAGTAAAACCGCAAAGCGATCAGCTGAAGCCTGCCAGACGCATTACCACAGGCATCAATACTGCCCAGGCAACGACGGCACCGACGGCAATCAGAGCCCGATTGCTCAGACTGGCGATTCTCTGTGAATTCATGGCGGTAAAATAGACCACCAGAGCCAGAATAAGGCTCAAAACCAGAGCCGCCAGGTCAAAGACATGGCCATACGACAGCCATCTGAAAAGGCAATTAAGGGCTGAAGAAAACAACACAACATCGCAGAGCATGACCAGCCAGCCGGTCAGCCAGCGCGGGCCATAGCCCTTTTCACGGGATACGGTTGCGGAACCTGCAGAGTTTTCGCTATTTATTTCAGCTTCATTCATGATGCCTGATTGTAACGCATCATGGCGGCCATTTCAACAGCAAAGTATCAGCGTGGTTTGAAATGTGGCCATGATTGCGCTATAATGCGAAAAATTAAAATTACAGGCAGAATGCATGGCCAATCCAAATAACACCTACGCTCAGCGACATTACGAGTCAGCCCTTGATTTTTTCGATCAGGGGCAGTATGACAAGGCCATGCAGCAGATTGAAAAGGCCATTCAACAGTCTCCGGGCAACCCCGATCTCTACGCCACCAAGGGCATTTTTCTGCATCGCATGAACAATATGGCACACGCCATCGATGCCTACCAGGCAGCTCTAAAAGTGGCGCCCGATCACGCTTTTTCGCATTACAATCTTGGTCTGATTTATATGAAACAGAACAAAGCTCTGCAGGCGATTCAGGAATGGGAAATAGTTGTCAGAGCAAGACCCAGAGATGTCGATGCCATCTTCAATATCGCCGTAGCCCTTGCCCACCTCGGAAAAAGCAAGCAGTCTGTGCCATTCTACAAAAAGGTGCTTGAGATCGACCCGAATCACATTCAGACACACCAGAATCTTGGGGTAATTTATCGTGACGACGGCAACTTCGCATTGGCCAAAAAGCACTTCACAAGACTGAAAGAGCTCGACAGCACCTTTGTCGAAGTGGTTGAAAATGAAATCATGAAGTGCGAAGAACAGGAATTTCTGCAGAATCTGACAAACTCAAACCAGCAGCTCTCGGAGACCGTAACGCATGTCACTGGAAGCGAAATGGCCAATGCGCTCATCGCCATCATCGAGGAAGATTTCAATCTGGCCCTGACCCTGGCAGACGAAAGCCTGGGCATCAACCCGGCCGATGTGCAGGCACTGCTGATCAAGGGACAGGCGCTGCAGGGTCTTTCACGCAGCTCAGATGCCATAGCCGTTTTTATGCGGGCCCTTGCCGAAGCACCCGATTCAACCGACGCCATGTTCCACCTCGGCAACATTTTTCTTGGTCTTGGTGAACTCGAAAAAGCACTTGAATACTTCACCAGACTGAAAAAATATGATTCTGAATACCCGCTGGTCGATGAAAATATCAACAGCATCAAAGCAAAACTGCCACATCAATGAACAGCCGAAGTTTTTTTAAACCGGGCATCAGAGCAAGACTGACCATAATCATTCTTCTGATTTCGCTGATCCCTCTGGCTTTTCTTGGTTACCAGGCCTATTTCAACCAGAAAAAATTTATCACCGAAGAGGTTACTGCCAGTCACCTTGAGCTATCTAACACACTCGCGCACGGCATTTATGAAAATCTAGAATTTACCCGGCGCCTGCTCAACGCCATTGGCGAGCTGGAAGCGGTAAAATCCCTCAATCCGGCGGTCTCCGAAGACTTTTTCAATGCCCTGATGCGTCATTTCGCCTTTTTCAAGCTGATGTATCTGATCGACAGCGAACGAAACATTATCGCCACAACCGATGCAGCCACGAAACTGCCTGCCGACTGGCTCTACTCGAAAGCAATCAGGCGCAGCTACCAGGGGTCACTCTCTGAAGTTGTGACATCAGCCGAGGGCATGCCCTTCATGACACTTGAATCGGTTATCAAATCGCCAGAAAGACTTGGCATAACCGGCGTTCTCATTTCTGAAGTAAACCTGTCCAGCATACGTGACCTGCTGCGCAATGCCCTGAAGAACTCGAAATCCCAGGGCCTGGTGCTCGATGAAGCCGGCTCGGTAATCGCCCGCTCCTCTGAAGACTCGCGAACGCTCAATATTCCGATGTCTGAAACCATCGACAGTGACCTTACGCGCCTCCGCGACATCGATGGTGAGCCATATCTTATCACTGCCGTGTCACTGAAAAAATTCGATTTTTATCAGGCCCCGAACTGGACGATCGTTCTGCAGATACCAGAGAGAATCGCCTTTGACGCAATTTACAAATTCAGAGCCAGGATAATCAGGATTCTTTCGCTGACGGCTGTCATTTCTATCTTTCTGGCGATTCTGCTGGCGAGAGGTTTTACTGCCCCGCTTTCAAACCTGATCAACGGTGCCAGGCACATCAGCGGCGGTGATTTCGAACACCGTATACTGCCGATGTCCAGCGATGAAATTGGTGAACTGACGACCACTTTCGACGAAATGCGGGTAAATCTGCGCAGCACCAAAGCCGATCTCGATTACCGGATTCTGCAGCTGTCGACCCTCTATGAAGTCGGCAAAGCCATCAGCTCTGAACTCGACTTCAGAAAACTGCAGAACATGATTCTCGAAATTGTCGTCAAAGTGGTCAAGGCCGAAAAAGGTTCGCTGATGCTGCTCGACGATGCCGAAAAGAACCTTACCATCGGCGTTGCGGTGGGTCTCAGCGAAGAAATTACCCGTGATACACGTCTAGAAATCGGTGAATCGGTGGCAGGCTGGGTGGTAAAAAACCGTCGACCGCTTTTTGCCGGCAACGTCGAAACTGACCCCACCTTTCAGAGCATTAAAAAGAAGAATATCCGCACCGGAACAATGATGTGCGTGCCGCTGACCGCGAAAGACAAAATTCTCGGCACCCTCAACATTTCGCGTTCCGAACCCGACAGCTTCTCTGAGAAAGATTTCGAACTGTTCGTGAATCTGGCAAATCAGGCAGCAATTGCCATAGATAACGCCAGACTGTATCGCTATGCGGTCACCGATGAAATGACCAGACTTTACAACCACCGCTATTTTCAGCAGCGTCTCGACGAAGAAATCCAACGTGCCGATCGTTACGAAAACCATGTTTCGCTGATTATCCTTGACGTCGACCATTTCAAGAGATTCAACGATACCTTCGGACACCCTGAAGGTGACAGGGCTCTCAAGGCCGTCGCGCGCCTGATCGAAAAAAATGTGCGTGAAATCGATATTCCGGCACGCTATGGCGGCGAAGAATTTGTGGTGATCTGCCCCGAAAAGAACGGAGAGGGCTCATTGATTCCGGCTGAGCGTATCAGAACCGCCATCGAGAGCTTCGACTTCAGAATCAACGGCGAACCCGTACCTCTGACCGTATCTCTCGGGGTCAGCTGCTATCCGGATGCGGCAAAATCAAAGGCTGACCTGATTCAGAAGGCAGACTTCGCCCTCTATTATTCAAAACAGCACGGCAGAAATCAGGCAACTCTCTATAACCCGGTCATGAATCGTAACGATGGCTGAATCAGAGTCTTAGGCGCGGCGACGCAGCAGAAATTCCGCGTAGTCCCAGTCAGAACGGGTATCTATGTCAACCGAATCTTCGGCAGGCATGGCGTAGCAGCCATGCCGGGCAAAGTCGTAGAGACTATGGTGCTCTGCCAGCCACTCATACCTGACCAGATAAATCGCCCCATTTTCGATATACCTGGCGGGTATCCGGTCAGTCGGGCAGACGATACCTGCCTGGCTTTCGGGGGTTGCCAGATAGTTCTCAGCGACTCTGAACATCCATTCAGGGTATTGTTCGACCGCAACCATCGAAGAAAGGCTGTTGAATCCCCCGTCCACAAAAGTTTCGACGGCCGCCGCAATCTGCGATGCGCTCAGCAGCGGCGACGTTACCTGCAACAGTGCCACAGCCGCGGGTTTTTCTTCTGCAAAAAGCTTCGCAAGTTCGGCAACGGCGTGCAACAGAACGTCTACGGAAGAGGCCTGATCGCCAGAGAGATCGGCCGGCCTGATAAAGGGAACCAGCGCACCGGCAGCCCTGCCATCAGCGGCAATCTGCAGATCGTCAGTGCTGAGAAGCACGCGGCTGAAACAGCCAGACTCGATTGCCTTATGGATAGTGCGTACTGTAAGAGAATCGCCACCGGCAAAGGGCATGGCATTCTTGCGCGGCAGCCTTTTTGAGCCACCACGGGCCGGAATCACCGCCCAGATTGGCAGCTCAGTATTTGAGCACGGAGAAAACCCTGCTGCTGTCAAAGCGATCGCGACCTTTCAGAAATTCGAGTTCGATGGCAAAAGCGATACCGACTACCTGCGCACCGATGTCCTGAAGCAGTTCAACCGCTGCCAGAGCTGTGCCGCCGGTTGCAATGAGATCGTCAATGAGAAGCACTTTTTCGTCTTTGTTTACCGCATCGGCATGAATTTCTATGGCGTCAGTGCCGTATTCAAGGCTGTATTCGCGACGAATCTTCCGGCACGGCAGCTTGCCGGCTTTGCGGATCGGCACAAAACCGACCCCAAGTCTGAGAGCCAATGCCGCGCCAATAATAAAGCCGCGAGATTCGATGCCGCAGACATGGCTGATACCCGAATTGCGGTATTTGTCGGCAAAAATATCAATCAGACATGCAAACGCCTTCGGATCATTGAGAAGAGGGGTAATATCCTTGAAAATAATACCCGGTTTGGGGAAATCGGGAACATCCCTGATAAAAGCGTTTAAATCCATATTTTCCTCAATTTTCATCAAGTTTTTTCTGCTCACCCGAGAGTTTTTTTGTCAACTTCTGGTAAGTGACAATATGTGGTTCAAGCAGTTTATGCCTGAATTCTTCTTTTTCGTATTTTTTCACCGCCATCTGGCCAAGTTTCAATAGAAGCTCATCGCGGCGCTTAGAGAACTTTTCAGCCTGTGATGCGGTAGCTTTCTGTTCTGGTGATTTGGAAAAGAGGCTTTTCAGCTGCCCAAAAAAGCCCTCGGGTTTGGCACCCGCAAGCTTTTCTTCCTGTTCAGTATATTTCTGAATGAAAAAGTTCATTCTGAGAATTTCATGCCCCAGGCTCAGCATGTCGGCATATTCGATCTCGCCGGCCTGATAGACGTCAAACATCGTGCGACCGATTTCCTTGCACAGCTCATCAAGCTCTTTTTTCAGGTCAGTTACCGAAAAATTAAGGGCAGCGCGATTCGACAGACCAACCGCTTCTTCTTTGCCCTTGCGGAAAAACCTGGTAACGGTTGACGCAAGATCTTCCGGCTTGTCGCTTTCGGCTGGTTTGCCATCGGGCTTTCCATCAGCTGAACGACCGGCTTCTTCGGGCTGAGCGATCAAAGTCCTGGTCGGCGGCTCGACGCCGAATTTTTCTTCCATCAGCTTGAGAGCCTTCTGGGCAGTCTCCTTGAAAATCCCTTCGCCCGAGGTTCCGAGCCCTTTTAGAAAGCCATAGGCGCATGAATCATAGTAGTTGGCGAGAGCAACAATGGCCTTAACACGGGTCTCGGCATGGGTGGCCGATCGCGCCGTTTCAAGCAGCAGTTCTACCGCTTCACCCGCCTGAATGTGTGAAAGTGCATAAATTGCGCTGCCTTTCATCCATTCCTCAGGTGATTCAAGCATCTTTTTAAGTTCGGCAAAAACCTTTTCCTCGCCGAAAGTCTGCAGGGCTTTAGCGGCAACAGCTCTGATACGGTTATCCGGGTCAGATAGAGCCGAAAAAAGCGCCGGGATAGAGTCTTCGGCTTTAAGAACTTCAAGCGCTTCAATCGTATTCGAACGTACCCGATTGTCAGAATCTGAGAGAAAGCGGCTGAGAATACCGGCTTCGTCTTTTTTCAGGAAACCGGCGAGACAGCTGATCAAAGCCGCCCGCACAAAAGTGTGTTCCTCGGTTCCGAGCATTTCTACGAGTTGATCTTTAAAATCAGCTCGATTGGCTGTTTTTATCTCCATTACCGCAGCAAGACGATCCTGATAATCGCTAGAAATAAGTTTTTCTGAAGGGTCAGAAGCTGCCGTCTCGCCGCTGGCAGTCTTGAGAAGTTTTTCTGTTTTTCGTATCTTGTCTATGGCTTTTCGAGCGAAAAATCTGACGGCAACATTGCGGTCCTGGGTTGCCTCGATCAGATTCAGCAGTATTTCTTCGCGCGCCGCCCTGTCGGGAAAATCGAGCTTCATCAGCGTCATCGCTGAAAGAGCTCTAAGATCGTCATCGCTGTTGGTCAGATCTTTAAGAAGTTTTTTTACCTTGATATCCATAGTTTGTTTCCATCCTGCCAAATCAGTCGGAGGGGCCACCCTTGATTTTATCAACCAGAGCTTCGATCAGTCTGGTAATGCGCTTGTTGCCATGCCCGCTCTTCGCGGCCTGCTGCAGAATTGCCTCGGCCTCACTCACCTTTTTGAGGTGAAATTTGCCTAAAGCCATATAATAAGCAGCTTCGGCATTTTCCCGGTCAATTTTCAGGAGGCTATCGAGCTGCGAACAGCCGGCTTCATACTGACCGACCAGAACATTTGCCACGCCGAGGTCGTGATATATGCGCTTTTTCATTTTCGCAGAGGCTTCGAGTTCGCCATTGGTAAATCTTGAATAGACACGGATCAGGCCGCTCCAGTTCTTGAGCTGCTTGAACACCTTGCCAAGCAGGAAATTGCCGCGGGCATGGTCTGGCGCTTTATCTATGAAAGTCTGCAGATATTCGCGCGCCTGTTCGTATTTTTCCTGGTCGGCAAACATGATGCCCATATAGAGAAAGACATTTGCCGGTGGCTGCTCTTCGGTTTCGAGAACCTTGTTGAATTCACTGATTGCCTTTTTGTATTTGCCGATATTGTAAGCCTTGAGACCCTGGCGGTAATGCGCTGAAGTTTTTCGGCTGTCGTCAGAATCGGCCTCTTCACCATCATCTGCTTCGCCGCCTTCATCGGCGCCAGGAGCAGGCAGGTCGAGCAGGCCTGCACCAAAGTCGATGCCAGAATCAGGTGTTTTTATCTCTTCTTCACCGCCAGCAGCTTCATTGCTACCGGGTGCCGGCTCAGCAGCCTCTTCAACAGAGGGTTCAGGCGGCAACGGCTTGGGTTTTTCTTCAACTTCCATGGTTTCAAGGCTTTTAAGCAGTTCTTCGGGCATGTTTTCGCCCTGATCGAGAATCTTGACACTGCTGATCAGCGAGGGAACCAGCACCGAAACCTGGTGTTCATGCCGCACGTGCGCAAATCTTTCGACGAGATCGTCGAGAATTTTGCGATCGCCAGACTTGATAAGAACTTCGCTGAGCGCCTGAATAACCCCGGGGTCTTTCTGTTCAAGTCTCGGGGCAACCGACTTAACGCCTTCGACACCGCCAATGGCGGCAACAGAGTTAAGCAGTGCCTTGACCACCTGAAGACGGCGATCTTTAACATGCAGTTTGATTGCTGCCATCGCCTCTTCGACCGGGTGCGAGGCAAAAAAGTGCATGCAGGCTTCGAGATTGGGAGCTGCCCTTTCGGTTTTGAGCAGGCCAAGAATTTTTTTGTGGGGGAAATTGGAAATGCGCGACGCCATGTCGATCGCGTGCTTCCTGATCCATTTGTTGTTGTCTGAAAGAGCGCGTTCAAGCTGGTTGCAGACAAAATCTGAAGGGTAATTTCTCAGGGATTGAATCATTCTCTTGCGCACTGCTTCATTCTGATCGGCAACCAGAATGGCGGCCAGATCCTGATAATCAGTCGGCGGGATCATGCCAAGAATAAACGCCGCGCTGCGTCGCAGCTGCACATCGCTCGACTCTACCATTTCGCGAATTTCGGGCTTGATCTTTTCAGGATCAAGGCGGGCGAGAGCAAGAATTGAGTTGGCTCTGATGCGGTTGTTCGGGTCGTGCAGAGAAGGCTCTATGCGGCTTCTGATTTCATTCTCCGGCAGATTGAGGTTACCAACCGCCTCGATTGAATTGGCGCGCAATCTCGCATCTCGTGCCTGCAGGCCCTGATCGAAAATACCGAGCAGGGTTACACTTCTGAACCTTGCGAGAAAGGAGATCATCAGAGCTTTGCGCCGCAGATCTTCATCCTGGTGGTATTTTTCGATGAGAATGGGGATCGAGTCGAGTTCGCGCATGATGCAGAGAAGGCGAAGAATCGTCATCGAGATCCATTCATCGGGGTCAGAAATGAATTCGCACATGGCGAGAGCCGCTTCTTTGCCGCCGATATTGAAAAGGCTGTTGGCAGTCTGAAAACGCACATGCCGGTCGGGGTCAGCGAGATACTGCTTGAGTTCAGCCACCAGTGCCGGCTTTTTCCGGCTGCCGAGGCATTCGACAATGACTTCGCGATGGGCTGAGCGCTGGTTTTTAAGCAGGTCGAGCAGATATGTCTGAATTTCGTCGTTGTCAAAGCGGTTAGCTGCGACAATGGCTTCTTCCTGGTCGGGATGAGTCTGAAGATAGCTGTAGATCGAACCTGCCGACTGCGCCATGCCCACTTCGGACATAAGCAGCACCAGCCGCGCCTTTATCGCCTCTGAAAATTTGCCGCCGAGGTGGTTATTTACTGCATTCGCGATTTTTTCACGAATATCTCTGATTCGTTTTTGAGCTACTTCGTTCATTCTTCCAACTCCTGCAGCAGGCTTTTAACAATGCTCTGGTCGATGCTGTCATCACGCATCAGCCGTTCAAGGGTGTCTTTGAGAGTTACGCAGCCTTCGCGCCGCGCCATGATCATTGCCGTATTCAGCTGATTGTATTTTTTGTCGCGGATCAGATTGCGAATACCCGAAGTTGCGAGCATAAGCTCGTAGGCAACTCGCGGCGGCTGAAGAGGGTCAACACAGGGAATCAACATCTGCGAAAAAATGCCGATCAGACTCAGACTCAGCTGTGAACGGGCTTCTTCCTGCTTTCCGGGGGGATACATGCTGACAATATGCTCGATGGTCTGGGCGGCGCCCATTGTCGGCAGCGAAGAGATGACCAGGTGACCGGTTTCGGCGGCCATCAGAGCCTGCTCAACAATAGAGCGGTCTTTGAGTTCGCCGATAACCATAACGTCAGGGTCTTCGCGCAGCGAGTTAACAAGAGCCTCAGAATAGGTATTGATAACTTTGCCGATTTCAACCTGGGTAAAAACAGACTGGTTGGGAGTATAAATAACCTCAACCGGGCTTTCCATGGTAATGATGTGCCGGGCGAAACGCTTGTTGATCGCATCGGCCATCGCCGCAACCGTCATGGTTTTGCCCGAGCAGGCCGGGCCGGTCACCAGAAACAGACCGCGGGGTCGGGCAGCGATACCGATAAGTGCCTCTGGCAGCCGCAGTTCTTCGATCGTCGGAACTTTTGAGGGAATGAAGCGAAACGAACCGGCGAGGCCTTCGCGCTGCTGAAAAATATAATATCTGATGCGGGCACGATTGAATTTATACTGAAATATCGAATTCACGAAGAATTTAGAGCGCAGGTCTTCCTGCTGTGCTGCGTCTATGATCGGCAGAAACAGGTCATACATCTGCTGCGGCGCCAGCGCCTCATCTTCAGAGATGATCAGGTGGCGGTTAACTCTGAACGACGGCGGCGCACCAGGTTTGAGAATCAGGTCACTTGCCCCGAGCTCGATGGCCCGTTCAAAATATTCAAATACTTCCGGTCTCATGCTGCACCTCCCGAGCCTTCGGGTTCTTCAATCTTGCGCTTGACAAAGGCTTTGTTATTTGCCCGCATCAGCGCTTCATTTTTATCGACTTTGCCGCTGGACACCAGCTCCACAAGGGAATTATCCAGCGAAACCATACCGGAGCCCGAACCAGACTCAAGGTAAGAATGAATCAGGTGAACGCGGTTTTCGTTGATAAGACCGCGCACTGCCGGGGTATTGATCAGAATCTCAAAGGCAGCCAGGCGGCCACGGCCAAGCCGGCGCGGTACCAGCGTCTGAGTGACGACGCCCTGCAGATGCGAGGCAAGACGGCCCAGAACCTGCGAATGCAGATTCTGCGGAAAAAGGTTTACGAAGCGGTCAATGGCCTGAATGGCTGTATTACTGTGCAGAGTTGCGAAAACCAGTTTTCCGGATTCGGCAGCCAGAAGAGACATTTCGACGGCATCAGTATTGCGCAATTCACCGACCATCAGCACGTCGCAGTCCATTTTAAGGGCACCTTTTATGCCTTCTTCAAAACTGAGGCAATCGACACCCACCTGGCGTTGGCTGATCAGGCTCATGTCATCTTCGAACAGGTATTCGATCGGATCTTCGACGGTAACGATCGTTTTGTTATAAGTGCTGTTGATGTGGGTGATGAAGGTCGACAGGGTAGTCGATTTACCGGCACCGGTGGCACCGGTCACGAGAACGATACCGCGCTGCCGGTCAGCCAGTTTTCGGCCCGACTGGGGCAGTTCAATGTCGTTGAAAGAAAGATGTTTGAATGGAATAACCCTGAATACCGCGTTACCGCCGTGCAGATCGTTGAAAAGGTTGACGCGGAAGCGGGCGTTCTGAAAACTGAAACCAAGATCGAGTTTGCGATGCTTGAGAAAATTGACCAGCTGCAGGTCATCGAGAATAGCCTCGAGCATCACCTCGTAATCAGTCACAGAAATGACCGGCATATCTTTGATAAGCCGCATAGCACCGTCTATTCGCAAAATGGGAGGGTAGCCGACCTTAAAGTGCAGGTCAGACGCACCTTTTTCGACGCAGAGTTTCATCAGCTCAAAAATCATGATTCCTCCATCCCCTGTTCATTAATTACCCTGAGTACTATTGATATGAATAATCAGTTTTGGATTCTAACAGAAAACAACATTTTTTTCCTGAAAAAATGACTTTTGCCATTGTGGTGCACACCTGTTATAATTCGTTTCTGGCATTTTCAAGAAAAAATTACCGTGTGGGCAGCAAATGATCGAATTACAGGGCGTTACCAGGATTTTTCCGAACGGGGTCAGGGCGTTGAACAACATCAGCCTGACCATAAATCCGGGTGATTTTGTTTTTCTCGTCGGGCCTTCTGGCGCAGGCAAAAGTACTTTTCTGCGCATGTTGTTTCGCGAAGATGTGCCGACCGAAGGCAAAATTCTCATTGACGGCAAAGACATCACCACGATGCCGGAAGGCCGGGTGCCCTACCTGCGCCGCAACCTCGGCATCGTTCTTCAGGATTTTCAGCTTCTTAAGCGTCGCACAGTGGCTGAAAACGTTGCATTCGGCCTGCGTGTCGTCGGAGCTTCGGCATCGGTTATCAACACCCGTGTCCAGGAAGCCCTGGAGCAGGTTGGGCTTTCACACAAGCGCCGCATGTTTCCGACTGAACTTTCGGGCGGCGAACAGCAGCGCGTCTGTATTGCCAGAGCAATCGTCAACAACCCGCTGATACTGATCACCGACGAACCCACCGGCAACCTCGACCCGATGATCTCGCAGGAAATCATGCAGCTTTTTCTCGAAATAAATTCACGCGGCACGACGGTGGTCATGGCCACTCACAACCACAACCTTGTCAATAAGCTGCGCAAAAGGGTTCTTGCCCTTGTCGACGGGCAGATCGTCAAAGACGAAGCATGCGGAACCTATGCTTATGAATAACCGAATCCGGAGCTTTTTCTGATGTCTTTAGCCAACCTGAATTTTTTTATGAGCGAAGCGGCGACCAATCTGCGTCGGTCGGGTATGATGTCGTTCATAACCATATCTACCATCGGTATTGCGTTGATAATGATGGGCGCTTTTCTGCTCGCAACAATGAACATGGAATCTTTTCTTTATCAGATGCAGGCCGAAGCTCTGGTAACCGCATACCTCAAACCCGAAGTCTCGATTTCTGATGCAAAAACGCTAAGTCTGCGCCTTACCAGCCTTGAGGAAATCGAGAACATCATGGTCGTCACACCTGAACAGGCCGCCAAAGAGCTGTTCAGCAACCCAGACGACCAACAGCTGATGCAGATAGGTATCACCCCCGAAGAGAATCCACTGCCAACCACCCTGCGCATGAAAGTCAAGGCCGGCACACACCTGCCCCCTCTTCTCGAAAAGCTCAAATCAGAGCCGCTGATCGACAATTTCAGTTATGGCGAAGAGCTGTTTCAGCAGTTTCAGGGCCTGTCACACCTTCTCTGGGTTACCAGTCTGGTGATCGTGATCATGCTGGGGCTCGCCTCTTTATTCATCGTTTACAACACCGTTCGCCTGACTCTTTACATGCGCCGTGAAGAAATAATCATCATGAAACTGGTCGGAGCGACCAACTGGTTCGTCAGAGGCCCGTTCATCGTCGAGGGCTTCATTCAGGGCATGGTTGGCTCGTTTCTGGCAATCATCGTTCTGTTCGCCACTTATCGCTTCGCTCTCGGCAAGCTTTCTGAACTGATCCCATTCTTCACTGCCAGCATCGGATTCGAACAGATGTTCAAGCTCGCCGCCAAGCTCTTCATGATGGGTCTTGTTCTGGGTATATCAGGCAGCCTGCTGTCGCTGCGCGACATCAACAGATTCAGCAAGTCCACGCCAGAAGGGGTCTGAAATGCCCTTTCGCCGCCTCAGAGAAACCTTTTGCCTAATCGCTCTGCTGCTGCTTTCGTCAGTTCCTCTGCCCGGAGCACCGGCGCGAACGGCAGACACCGAAGAACTGCAGAATGAAATTGCAGCGATAAATCTGCAGCTTGACTATCTTAAGCTCAAAGTCAGCGACAGTCAGAAAAAAACTCGTTCACTCGAAGCCCGGATTAAAGAGAAACAGGCTGAAGTTGCCCAGCTGAAGTCTCAGGTCGAGCAGTTAACTTCGAGTCAGGCTGAAACAACTGCTCAGATCGCACAACTCGAAGAAGAATCAAAAACCGGGCGTGAGCAGCTGAAGGCTTTGCTGGCCCGTTTTCGCGCCAGACTGGTACAGCTGCACAAAATCAGGCAGGGGACCCTGCTGAGCTCGGTTTTTTCGGCCCGAGACCTGAACTCATTCCTCAACCGTTACCACATGGTCAAGTATCTTCTGCAAAGCGACAGTGAGCTGATTGAAGATTTAAAAAAACGCGATCGGCAGCAAAGGGCCCTGGCGGCCGAGCTGCAGAAAAAACATCTGCATCTTGAAGCTGGAAAACTTGAGCTCGACGAAAAACAAAAGAAGTTGAACCGTGACAACTCCGCCCTGAACGCCATGCTTTCAACGATTCTTCTCGAAAAAAAGCTGTTCCTGACACGGGAAAAAGAACTGGCCGGAGCCAGAGAGCGCCTCGAAAACGAGATTTCGCGGGCCGAGCGCTCGCTGCAAACTCCTGAATTTGAAGAAGAGCTGAAGCAACCGGTTGCTGCCAGACCGGCACCAACCCGCGCGATTGCAGAGGGGCGGCTTTCAAGCTCCGCGCCAGAGGCAGCAAAAATCATGAAGTTTATCTGGCCGGTAGAAAAAAGCGCACGCCTGAGTGCCCAGCAGAGCGGCGATGAGAACTCGGCTGCACTGCAGATAAAGGTCAATCCCGGAACCGAAATTATGACCGCCGCCAAGGGAAAAGTGCTTTACAAAGGCACCATCAGCGGTCTCGGCGATGTCATCATCATTGGCCATCAGCGTGGCTTTTCAACTGTCTATGCCAGACTCGACAACATCTGGGTCGGGCTCAATCAGATTGTCGAAAAAGGCGAAACTATCGGACAGATCGCCGGCGGCCGCAACCAGGCCCTGCATTTCGAGATTCGTTTCGGCGGCAAAAAACAACTGCCCCTTCCCTACCTTCCCGCTGATTTATAACTCCAGTATAGGATATGCGTTTTCTCACGGGCAAGCGCCGGAAAGGGCGGTTCCTGAGCCGGTCCTGACCGGTCGAAGGACGAACAGGCATGCAATCTTGCTGTTTTCCCGCAGCTGTTTTCAGGCCCCCCGATAGATTCTTTGTTTTTGCCGTGAAATATTTTGTGTTTTTTGTAAAGTGTTTTTCGTTGTGTTAATATTGACAACTGATAACAACTTTGTCGGGTCTGAAGGAGCTTCATGATGGTCAGAAAATTTTTCCGCAGCATTATTTTATTGGGCGTTGCTTTCGGGCTCCTGGTCCTGCTTTCACACAGCACCGCTACCGCCTCTTCCACCAATATAACCTATTTCAAATCTCTTGACCTTATCAAAAAGGTTCTTGAGATTATCAAATCAGATTATGTCGACGAAAACATCGATGAACAGAAGCTGATCTACGGGGCAATCGAAGGAATGCTCAAAAAGCTCGATGACCCCTACACCCGCTTCATGGAACCCAAAAGCTTTAAAGAAATGCAGGTCGAAACCCAGGGCGAATTCGGTGGCCTCGGCATTGTCATCTCGATCAAAGACCGCATGCTTACCGTCATTTCACCGATCGACGATACCCCTGCGGCCCGCGCCGGCATTCTCGCCGGTGACATGATCATCAAAATCGACGGCAAAGACGTTATCGACATCGCTTTGCATGACGCGGTAAAACTGCTGCGCGGCCCGGTCGGCAGCAAAGTCGTCATCTCGATTCTGCGCGAGGGCGAAAGGGATTCAAAAGATTACGAACTCGAACGCGAAATTATCAAGCTGCCCAGCGTAAAATACTGGGTCATTGCCCCGAATATCGGCTACATCCGCTTAACGCAATTCATTCAGACCTCATCAGAAGACCTTGAAAAGGCCATGATCGAGCTCGAAAAGAACGGTGCCGGCTCAATCATTCTTGACCTGCGCAACAACCCGGGCGGGCTCCTCACTTCTGCCGTCGAAGTCGGCCGCAAGTTCATCCCGAAGGGCGACATCGTGTCGATCAAGGGGCGCGATGGCGAAGAAAATACCTACAGTTCGTTCTTCAAATACCATCCGATGCTGCCTTTGATCGTGCTGATCAATGAAGGCTCGGCCTCAGCTTCAGAAATCGTCGCCGGTGCCATCAAAGACAACAAGCGCGGCCTGCTGCTCGGCAAAAAATCTTTCGGCAAAGGCTCAGTTCAGACGGTCATATCACTGAACGACGGTTCTGCCATGGCGCTCACAACTGCCCTTTATTACACTCCGTCAGGGGTTAACATTCACAAATCCGGTATCACACCCGATATCGAAGTCGAACTGCCCAAGCTTGACGAAAGCAAACAGGAAGAGATCCGCAAAGCGGTCGAACTCGACCAGAAATACCTGCAGAAACTCAGCAACGCTCACAACATCAAGAAGCCTGAAGCCGAAGTTGCATCAGCGCCTGTTAATGCAACCGCAAGCGCAATCCTCAAGGTTGAACTCAGCTCCGGCACCATTAACGTAACCACCGCTAACGGTTCTGAATCTCACAAACTCAGCGGTTTTGTAGAACCGCCCGACAGTCTTACGCAGGGCAAGGTCGAACAGTATGTCATCAATCCGTATGACACGCAGTTGCAGCGGGCTATCGACATTCTCAAATCTACTAATGTCTTTATGCCGCTGATGGATTCGAAAGAGCAGTAAGGAAGAAGATGAACGCAGGAGCAGCCACAACCAGACTTCGACCAGATGCGGGCGTGACCCTGATAGAAATTCTCATCGTCACGGTTATCATCGCCCTGATGGCTGCTCTTGCTTTTCCTGTCTACAAAATCGTACAGCAGCGCGAAAAAGAGCGCCGCCTGAGAACCTTTCTCAACGACATGCGTGCAGCGCTTGTAGGCAGGAAATCACAGCTCTCAATAACCTCTTTTGACGAAGGCTTCAGAACCTACATTGTTCAAAAGGGACAGCAGGCAATTTACGATGCCCACCCTGGTGATCCCGCAGCTGCAAACGCAGCATTGGCAACGTTTACGTTGAACATTACCAGATTCGGGCTAGGCTATCCCCCATCGCCGTCGCTTCTGGCGTCAACCGGGTATGAGATTCCGCCGATTGCAACCGGTCCATCCTCAGTCAGCGCCGTAGCGGGCAACGTTACCATAAAGGTTGACAGGCGTTTTATCAGGCGCATTCCGCCTCATCCTTTTCAAAACTGGAATATCAATGCAACCTGGACGTTCCGGCCGGCAGTGCCGCAGGGCTCTGCCCCCATTGCTTCACAGGCCTGGAACCCTGCTGTTCATTACGGTGTCATGGATATCTATTCAAGTGGTGCAGGCTTAGCCCTGGATGGGAGCAACACCGATGAGTGGTAACAGAAAAGGCTTTTCGCTGTTCGAAATGCTCATGGTTGTAGCCATGATCGGGGTGATTTCGACTGCTGCGGTACCCGTGGCCGAGCTGATGTTCATCAAAAGCAAAGAAAACGAGCTTGAAGCCAATCTGGCACAGATAAGACAGGCAATCAGTCTCTGGAAACGCGATTGCCGAAACAATGTCGTCAAACAGTATGAATACAGGGGCTTGTTGAAAATACCTGACGCAAATCTGTATCCACCCTCTCTGATTGTGCTTATGCGGCCGGATACTCTTCCCGGCGGCGGGCGCTATGATGTTCTGGATGTCGATGGAGTAACGGTAAGAGCCAGCTTCTATCCTAAGCCATACCTAAGCAATATTCCTGTTGATCCGTTTGTCGGAGCTGCAACCTGGAAAGTACATTACGCATCAGGGACTGAAACAGGAATTTTCGAAGGCGGAACTGTTGTTGGCGGAGACCCTGCAGATCATGTCGGTATTTTTGATGTTTCTCCCGTCGACAACACTGGCAATCGAAGACGCGGTTTCGTTCAGGCAATCGACGGAACCAATTACGTAGACTGGTGAGGATTTAAGCATGTTAAAAAAAGGTTTTACTATAATCGAACTTCTGATAGTTATCGCCATAATCAGTATTCTGGTTGGCGTCGCGGTGCCTTATTACAATGACTACATAACCGACGCCCGTCTGTCGGTACTCAAGCAGAATGCCGCCACCATGCGCAGCGCCATCAATCAGTTTCGCGGCGACAATATCAGAGGCCCGCTTCAGGTAAAAATCGTCGACGGTGCAACGACTATTTATGAAGCCGATATATTTTCGTCAGCCCAGTCAGAGCTCAGCGCCGGGCCAGTTCAAATAATTGACGGGCTGGTTACCCGCCGTCCCAACGTTTTTTACCTGACTTCGATACCTGCTTTTACAGATCCGTTCAATGGCGGCAATATTCCAGCGACTCAGATTTCTCCAGAAAAACCATCGAATTTTTTTTATGACGCAAACAATGATGGAATTTTTGACGTCAGCACAGAATGGGCTTTTTTTGACGGAAACAATAATGGTGAATTTTTAGATTCTGATGACAAAAAATTCGACTCTTATTCTTCAATAAGCAAGGTCGACCTGCCGGCGGTACCTTTTGCCGTCGTTCCTCCAGGCAATTTCAAGCCGCTCGATTATACTGACATCGTCATTACCGATTCTGCCGGAAACAAGCATTAAAAAAATATTAACGAATTTGCCGCAGCTGCCGATATCTTTGAGGAAGGACTGTTTAAACTCATGACCAATGATTTTCTGAAACGCAAAAGAATCGGTGAAATCCTCGTTGAGATGCGGGCTGTAACGCCTCAGCAGCTCGATGCGGCACTCAAGCGTCAGCCATCTTCACGCAAGATGATTGGCGAGATTCTGATCGAAGATAAGGTTCTGAACGAAGAGACCCTTTTTCGCGGTCTTTCAACCCAGCATGGCATCGAGTTCATGAATCTGTCGAACATGGAGCTGAACACCGAGCTCATCAGACAGATACCCGAAAGCCTGATCAAAACCTACAAGTTCATTCCGATCAGAAAAGAGCCAAAGTCGCTGACGATTGCCGTGTTCGATCCGACCAACGTCAAAATGTTCGACAGCATCAAGATGGCCACGGGTTATATGTTCATCAAATGGGTCATCGCGATGAAGTCACAGATACTTCATATTATCAACGATATCATTTATCGGCCCCAGAACGTTCTCGACAACGTTCCGATGGATGAGCTGCTCAAAGATGTCAAACTTGAATTCAGCAAGGAAGAAAACCAGTTTTCCGAAGCTTATTCCGGTCAGACAGTCAGTGACCTCAACCTTGAAGAGCTGAAACGCGAATCAGATCAAACTTCGATCGTTACGCTGGTTCACAAGATCATTCTCGATGCAGTAAAGATGCGTGCTTCAGATATTCATATCGAAGCCTTCGAAAAGATTATTCAGGTCAGATACCGCATCGACGGTATTCTTTATGACATTCTTCCGATTGAAAGAGCGGCCCAGCAGGCGATCATCTCGCGTATCAAAATCATGTCGAACCTCGACATTACTGAGCGCTTCATGCCCCAGGACGGCAACTTCAAGCTTAGAGTCAAGGGCCAGCATATCGAGTTCCGCGTCGCCATTCTTCCGTCTATCTACGGTCAGAACTGCACCATCCGCGTTCTCGACTCAGGTCGCGTCAACCTCGATCTCAAAGGGCTCGGTTTTCACGAAGACGATCTGCAAATTTTCGAATTCAACATCGGGCGACCATGGGGCTTGTGTCTGCTTGCCGGCCCCACAGGCTCCGGTAAAACCACCACGCTCTATTCAGCCCTTTCCCTTATCAACAGCCGTCAGAAAAAGGTCATTACCGTAGAAGACCCGGTTGAATTCAAGATTCCCGGCGTGCACCAGATGCAGGTTCAGGAAAACAAGAACGACCCGAACCGCTCGCTGACCTTCGCCAGAGGGCTGCGCTCGATTCTGCGTCTCGACCCTGACATCATTCTCGTGGGCGAAATCCGCGATTACGAAACCGCTGAAATCACCATTAAAGCGGCACTGACCGGTCACATGGTTTTCTCGACCATCCACGCCAATACGGCAATCGAAACGATCAGCCGTCTTGAGAACCTCGGCATTGACCCCTATCTGTATGCATCAGCTCTCTGTCTGCTGGTTGGTCAGCGTCTCGTCAGAAAAATCTGCCCGACCTGCAAGACCCTTATCGACACGACACCATATATCGCGGCTTCACTTGGTCTTGAAATGAAAGACCTTGAAGGACACCCGCTTTACCGCGGTGTTGGCTGCAAAGATTGTAATAACAGCGGCTTTAAAGACAGAACCGGTCTCTATGAAGTCGTTGAAGTAACCCCTGAGCTCAAGGAACTGATCGGGCAACGCCGCACCAGCACTGAGCTTATGCAGTATCTGCGCAAGCGCAAGGTTAAAACACTGGCTGACTGCTGTTTGTCAAAAGTTCTTGACGGCGAAGTTCCGATCGAAGAATACATCATGATCAACATGGGAAGTAACTGATGGGAAGGTTCGGTTCAAAATTTAATACGGTTCTCGAACTGGGAACCTATGAAGTAAGGCTTCTGTCGCTTGAATCGGCAAAGCCGGGTGAAATTCGTCTGAAAAAGTGCTTATCTACAAGCACTCCCAAGGATTTTGTCGCGTCCACTTTCATCGAATACCCGATTATTGACCCGATGCCCCTCAAAAAAGCCGTCACTTCGCTGGTAAAAGAGTCGAAACTGCCTTACGAGAACGTTATGATGATGCTTCCTGACCATGCGGCTCTGATAAACCTGCTGATTACGCCGCCAAGATACTCTAAAAAAGAGATGGATGAAGCTATCAAGGAAGACTTTGTTCCGATAATGCCGCTGCCATTTGAAAGCTGGCACATGGTGCAACAGAGCATCGGCTCCTGGGAAGACGATGAAGTCGTTCTCGCCATGGCCATCATCAAAAACAATCTGCTCGAAGCCGGCAACATTGTTCAGCAGTCAGGACTCAACCCAACCGTGGTCGACCTGAATTTTCTCAATGTCGCAAACCTGATCGAGCATCATCTTGCTGCTAACGAAAACAAGGGCAAAAATATCTGCCTGATTCATCTCGGTAACGAATCAACCTCGATCGGGGTTTTCAGAGACGGCAATCTGAGAGTCCTCCAGAATCGCCCGATCGGAGCTTATGACTTTTCCAAGCAGATCAGCAAACACTTTCACGTGCCGGAAGCCGACGCTGACCAGTTCAAGCGCAATGAAGTCTGTTTCCTGCCAGAACCTTCGCCGGAACAGGATATTCAGTATAATTTCACCGTCATAAAGAACGTCTTCGCCATTCTCTGCCGCGAAATTTTCGGGACAATCGAAAGTTATCTGACCAAGTTTCGCGAATTTGCGATTCACGAGGTAATTATTTCCGGTGGTGGAGCGAATTACGAAAATATCAACGTGGCTTTGACCACACAATTAAGCCTGACAACAAGAGTCAGAAGAGTTTGCGAGCTTTATCAGCTCTATGTTAACGGCAATCCGGTTGACGACTCTGAGAAAAACTCTCTTGCCGCAGCCTGCGGCTGTTACCTGAGGGAATAACCATGAAGTTTCAGTTTGACCTGCTGCCAGTTGAATATAAAAGCCTGCCCCGCGACAACATCGGGATTGTTCTGGCTTTGATCATCATCGTCACGACAATTTCCGCCGTTGGCAGCATGACTATCAAGAACCGAACTGAGCTGTCCGATGCTCAGAGCCGTCTCAATGCCAAAGACTCCGAGTTGCGCGATATCATCGACAAAACAAGCAAGCTGCAGCCGCCACTCAATGAAATCAATGCCCTGCGCAGCAGTATAGAATTTATCAACGCCAATCTGGACACACCTGCCAGCAATATGGTCGACTTTTTCGCAGCCCTTGAAGCTGCAGTCCCGGAACGTGTATTGATCAATGACCTGAGCCCGAAAAACTTCACCAATCTGAATGTGCCTTTTTCGATAACCGGTGAAGGCTCCACCATCCAGGATATCCTTGAATTCGTTAACCGGCTGAATCAGAGCGGCAAATTCACGGCTCAGCTCAAGAGCAATACCAGTCTGGTGCAGGAATCAGGCGTATCGCAAAAATTTGCCCTCGATATCACCTATAAACCATCCGCGCGAAAATAAACTGAACAGGAAAATGCTGTGAAGACAAGATTAAGATCAAATCTGGAACGGGTAGTGACCTACGGGCTGATGGCAGCCGCGATAGTGTTTCTTATCTACTTCCTCAGCTCGGTTAATACCAGCCAGCGCCAGCTTATTGCCGCAAAAAATACCGAAATTGCAGGCCTGGTAGCCAGAATTGAAGATTCGCAGCGAGAATTCAACACCCGGCGGCAGCAGATCGAAGAAATTACCGTGCAGCTGCGTGACAAGCGCCTGGAAGTAAAGGAAAAATTCGAAAGACTTCTCGAAAGCTCTTCAAACTACACTATTTTCATCGAACAGGTCCAGAGAAAAGCCAAAGCTCTCGACATTCTTATCATGGACTCAACCTATAACTCCCCTTCCCCGGTTTCCGGTGCCGGCAGCAGCTATCTTGAATTCAAGTTTGATATGAGAATTCACGGTTCTTACAACCGGCTGAAGCAGTTCCTCTGGGAATCGGAAAACGCGCTCGGCCGTCTGGTCAAGATCTCGCAGCTCGAAATTATTCCGCCGATCAACGACAAAGACGGCAACATGACGATGAAACTCACCCTTTCTACCTTCTTCCTGCCCTGACCAAGAATAGGAAAAGCATAAATGAACCAACAGGAATTAAAAGAATACCTCAGAAAGAACAAAACCGTTGCGTTTGGTGTTCCTTTTATCGTCGGCGTTCTGATGCTTGACCTTCTTATACTTAAACCGGGCCGAAAAAAACAAGCCACCGGTCAGGCAATTACTCAGACCCAAGACCCCACAGCAACGACTACAGTCCCAGGGTTAGAGGCCGACGCAAGAGCTCCGATTCAGGCGCCGGAACCAATCGTGAATCCTGTTTACCCGGCCCTGTCTGATAAAATCGAAAGCAGGTTCGCTGCCAATCAGCTTTACCCTTATGAAGCCGGCAGAAACATGTTCATCTGGCCACAGAAACCCGGAGTCGTATTCGTCACCCAGGATACCGGTGAGCAGGCGCCTGTCGTTGAAAGACCGGATATCGCCTATCACGGCTTCTTTACTCTGGGCAGTGACCGGGTCGCAATTCTACGCTTCGCCGACGAGCTACTGCTTACCAGAATCGGCGCGACTCTGAAACGCACCCCCTTCTGCCTGACAGAGGTAACCCCCGAGAAAATCGTCATTTCTGACACATCGGAAGAGGGTCTGAGAGATTTCGAGGTTGCTCTGACCGAACAGCCTGCGGGCCAGTCCAAGGAGAAGTAAAATGGATTACCTGACCATCAAGAAACTTTTCCAGGATCGCGATAAAAGCGTCAGACTGTTCTGCCTGAAAAGCCTGCTGCGTCACAACGTTGAAAATATCGAGGAATTCATTCTCGAAGGTCTGCGTGACGGTCGACCTGAAGTGGTCATCGCGGCGATGAAAGCCTCCCGGAAATGCCTGAACCAGGAAATTTCCGGCATGATTCTGACCTATCTCGATTCACCAAACAGCATTCTCAAGAGCGAGGCTCTATACGCTCTGCAGGGTCGCAGTTCACAGGCCATAAAAACCGCGATTTGTGACTTTCTCAAACTCGAAGAAGACCCGGCGCTGGTTGCAACAGGCGTCAAGGTTCTTGGCTCGTTTAAAGCACCTGAACTGGTGCCGCTCTTCAAGGCTTTTCTCAACTACGCCGACGAGCGCGTCAGAGCAAACGCCGTCGAGTCACTCGGTGACATCGACGTTCCAGAAATTGTCGAAATTCTCAAGGTGCTGGTTTCTGACCGCAACAACCGCGTCAGAGCCAACGCTATCAAAGCTCTCTGGAACAAGGGCATCAGGTTCGGCCTCAACACCCTTTCTGAAGAGTTAAGATCTCCCAATACCCGCAAAAGAGCTTCGGTTGCTTACATTCTCGGCGAAATCCAGGAAGATCGTTCACTTGAGCTGCTTGTCGGCCTGCTGAGCGACATTTCGCCGACTGTCAGAAACCGTGCCGTGCTCAGTTTAGGGAAAATTGGCTCTTCAAGAGTGATTCCACAGCTGATCGACGCCTTTTTCAACGAAGACGAGTTGAATATACGCGAGACCATCGTTCTCACAACGGTTAAAATCAATAAAGACCTTACAATCAGCCAGCTGTCAGAGAGGTTCCTGCGAGAAGAAAACTCACGCCTGCGCTCAATTCTGATCAAATGTCTCGGCAAGGCCGAGAACCCATGCACACTCCCGCTTCTGTCAAAAGCCCTGCGTGACAGCGACGGCCGGGTAAGGGCAAACGCTGTCGAATCCATTGGTCAGCTGCGTGACCCGCAGCTTTCCGAACTGCTTATTCCGATGCTCAATGACTCGCATAACCGCGTCCGAAGTAATGCTGCAACCGCGCTCTGGAAACTTGGCGGCACCGGCGCGATCGTGACTTTGAAACAGATGATAAGATCTTCTCATAAACAGATGCGCTCGTCAGCTGCCTGGGCCCTTGGCGAAATAGGTGCACTGCAGTTTGGCGACGTACTTCAGGACCTCACCGGCGACAGTGACCCTGATGTCAGAAGATGTGCATTAAAAGCACTGGCAAAACTTTCTAAAATAACTTAAACTGTTAAGCGGTCATACTCAGAGAAAAACGAGGAAGTCATGAACCGCTTGAAAATTTCGTCAGTAATCTGCCTTGCCATCGCTTTTTTGCTTTGTCTGCAGGGAATAGCATCTGCCCAGTCAGAACAGGCCCGTGAGCTGAATCGCAAAGGCCAGCTTGCAATCGACAGTGGGCACCACCAGGAAGCGATCAACCTGCTGAAGCAGGCCATGCAGCTTGAGCCCAGTTGGGGCGAACCTTATTTTAACGCCTCAAAACTTTTGCGCCTGCGCAACAAACGCGATGAAATGGTCAAGATGCTGAAAAAAGCCATTTCGCTTGACCCGCAGAACAAAACTTACACCGAAACCTATTCAAAAGTGCTGCGCGAAGATCTTGTCACTGCCGAAAAGGCCAAAAACGAAGCTGAAGCTGAGCGGCTGCGCCAGGAAATAATTCAGATCAACCCGGCAGAGCTGGAAATCGGCGTTCAGATGGTAAAGAAGCATATTGCCGCCGGTCAAACCGACAAGGCCCTGTCGCTGGCCGAAAACCTTCTCGAAAAGAACCCCTCATTGCGCACGAAATATGATTCTGAACCAATGGGACAGCTTTACCAGCTGCTGGCAAACCTCGAACTGCAGAAAAACAACCTGAGTGCCGCCAAGGCTCATGCCGACAATGCTTCAAAATATTCTCTGGCAAACCCTGAAAGCAACCGTGAACTGCTCGCCCAGATAAAAGAGAAACAAAGCCAGGCTGTCGGCCTTCTGTTGTCACAGGCTGCCGAAGAACAGAAGGGTGGCAATATTGAAGCGGCAATGCAGACCCTGAAGCGCGCCGAAGAAATTCAGCCCAATAACGAGAGCGTTGCAGCCGCAATTGCCGAAATCAATCAATCGCGTGATGCGACCTCAGCCTGGAAAGAAGCCTCAGAGCAGGTCAAAAAAGGCTCATGGCTCGAAGCACGTGACCTGCTGGAATATGTCGTATCGGTGGACTCCGGCAATTCGGAAGCACGCAAACTGCTAAAACAGGCGACCGACAAAGAAGAAGCACTGATGAAAACCCTTGGCCGGCCCGACCGCCTGCCACGCAGCTCAGCCGACCGGGCGGCCCTGGTTGAGGGCTTTCTGCGCCGCGGCGTTCAGTTCATCGAAGCCGGCAATCAGAAAGACGGTGCAGTCTCTTTAAACCGCGGTCTGGCGATCATCGAAATCGATAAAAGCCTTGAACGTTTCAGGGCAACCTTTGAACAGGAACTCGCCAAAATTCAGACCTCAGATAATCACCGCGATACCTGGGCAAAGGCGCTTGAAGCCCGCCAGGCCTATGAGTATGAGGAATGTCTCAAACTTTTGTCGCAGCTGCCCAAAGATTACGACGTGCAGATGCCCAGTTATCTCGCTGAAGCCTACTGGAAAACCGGCAAAGAAGAAGAAGCCATGACCCAGGCACGCTATCAGCTGGCGAACCAGCCCGACAACAACCGCGCCAGGTTCGTCCTGGGTTCGATTTTTCTTGAACGCAACGATAAAGACATGGCCTACAAATATTTCAAGGAAATCTACGACTCAGACCCGGATTACCCTGAAGTAAACGACAAACTGCTGGCTGCGAGTGCTTCAAAGTGGAAAACGGTTTTTCCCGTCGTCATCGTAGTTCTGCTGCTGTGGATCGCCTACGCACTTTACAAGTATCTGCCCGAATACAACAAGAACGCTGCGATTCGCAAAGCGGAAAGCTATCTGCGCAAAGAAATGCACGACGAATGTATCGAAGAACTCAACAAAATACGGCGTCTGCCGAACCTGACCCAGTTCGATGCGGCGATGATTTCGAAAATACTGGCACAGGCCTATCTCAAACGCGGCATTTACGACCGGGCTATCGGTGAATGTAAACATCTGATCTCGATCAACCCGAAAAACGAAGACGCTCATCTGTGGCTCGGCTATGCTTACCTTGGCCGCCGCATGATTTCACCCGAAAGTCTGCCTGAACTGCTCAACCTCTACAAAAAGGAGCAACGCAATGTTGCGCTGGTTTCGCTGCTTGGCTCGCACTATACCCAGCAGAAAAACCTCTCTGAAGAAGGGGTTCAGATTCTGGAGCAGTGGCTCAATCTCGATACCAACAACCCCGAAGTGCTCAAGCCCCTTGGGCGCTATTATCTCAAGAAAAGCCGCAGCGATGACAAGGCGATGAAAGTTTTCCAGAAAATGATGGAACTGGGCTCGCCAGAGGCTGAATTTTTGCTCGGCGTCGCGAGAATCCACCTTAAGCTGCGCCAGTTCGACAGCTGCCTGCAGCTTTGTGAGCAGGTCATCAACAGCGATATCAACAACGAACTGGTGCACTCTGTTCTCAGAGAAGCCTATCACAAGCAGAACCGCATCAACGAACTGCTTGATATCTATGGTAATTTTCTCAAGAACAATCCCTACAACGTCGCTTTCCAGAATGGTCTGAAAGAGGCCCAGAAACTGGCAACAGCCAGCCCGGCAGCAGGCAGTACAGAATCAGCTCAACCGGCTTCGGATCAGATCGCCTGCCCACATTGCGGGCAGATGAACTCGAGCAGAGAATACTGCTGCCAGCACTGCGGGCAGAACCTGGTATAAGAGGTATTACGCCTGAAAAGTCATTCCAGCACCTCACGGTTTTTATCTTCTGCCGGCAGAAACTGCCGGTTGCTGGTGTTTACAACTTTCTGTCTACTGGCGTTTCTGTTGTTGCCGACAGGATTGCGGGCGGTGGGCAGCAGCGAGGATTACGCATCGCTGCGAAAGTTTCTCACGGCCAAAATGTATGGTGAGGCCTACAACGAAATTCTCCGCCTTGAGCTGACCAGAGACGAATCCGACCCCAAACTCGAAAAGCTTAAAATCGACCTTCTTGAGCCAACCCGTGAAAGACTGACAAAGCAGGCCAGAGTCAGCCCCGACGACCCGGCCATTTTTACTATTCTTGCGGACATTGCTTTTCATCAGGGCAAGCTCGATGAAGCCACAAGCCATATCAATCGGGCTCTTGAGAACAAATCGGGGCCGACTGCCAATTTTGTCTTCGCAAAAATTCTGTTTCGCAAAGGCAACCTTGCCCAGGCGTTTGACCAGATGGGCACTGTTCTTGAAAGCATGCCTGATTCACCGGTAGTGTTCGAAGACTTTCAGTTTCTCTACTCATGCAAAAACTACGGGGTGGCTACTGCAAAAAAGCTCGCCCGCAACACCAATTTTCTCAAGCGGGCCACCCCGGTGGCCGGTGGCAGCGATATACCTGAAGTTCCCGAAAGCCCGTTCGAGAACGACCCGACTCAGACAGTCGCATTGCCTTCAGAGCCAAAACCCCAACCGGTAGAGGCTACCCCTTCGATCAACACAGCTTCTTTGAATAACGGCGACGAGGATGACACTCTGCCAGGCGACGAGCCTGATGCCGTTACCGGTCTGCCAGATGAAGACCCCGACATGACCGGAGACATCGACAACCCCGACCTGACAACTGAACCCGATGACCTGCCGGACACCGACGAGCCCGTCGACACGGCAAACATTGCCCCGCGCCCGACGCCCGTTTCCCCCGAGCCACCGAAGGTAACGGTAGAACCACCCGAGACTGACCCTGAAACAGAAAACATCAAGAAGGCTGAATATTGGCTGAACCAGGCGATCAAGCAATTCGAAAACCGCAAATACGACGAAGCCGACAACAACTTGAAAAAGGCAATCGAGCTGCACGCCGATCTGCCGGGCAAAGAAGAGATAAGGGCGAAAATCGACGCCAAATACGACCTTTTCAAGCGCTACAAGAAAGCCAAAGATCTTTTCGATCTCGAAAAATACGAGCAGGCCCTGCCAACTTTCGAAGAAGCCTACAAAGAGGAGCCAGAGCGCTTTAAAGAAGCGGCTTTCAATATCGGCAAGATTTATCTGCTGCGACCTGAGCCCGATTTTATTCAGGCCCTCAAGTATCTTGACGAGGTTCTGCAGCAGAAAGACCTCGACCCCCTGTTCAAGCGCGACATAGAATGGACGAAGCTCGAAATATTCTATGGCATGGAACGCTACGAAGATGCCGACGAAATTTTTCAGCGGTTTATGCGCGATGAGGAGGCTTTTGCCCGCAATCAGGTCAATTTCAACCAGTTTCGCTACGGGCTGTGGTATAAGCTCAACCAGACTCTGGTGCATGTCGGCTTTGGTATTTTTGCAGTTCTGTTTCTGCTGGTATTCGTTCTCAGGCTGCTGCCGGCGATAACTCTGTCGTTCTCAGACCCCCTGATTGTCGCCAGACGCATGTTTGAAAAACAAAATTATACCAAAGCGATCAGCGTCGCCGAAAAAGCACTAAACAAGAAGCAGCCAGTCCAGGTCGAACGGGAGTTTCTCGAAATTCTCGTCAAGTGCCATTTTGAACTGAAAAACTATGTTCGCTGCCAGGAAAATGCCAGATTGATTCTCGAAAAATTCCCCGGCAATTCGATTGCGTGGGGCTTTCTCGCGAAAGCTTCTATGGCCAGCCATGACACTTCGAACGAGGCGATTGTCATGTATGAAACCATCTACAAGGAAAATCCTTCAAAGTCTGAATATCTGCCAGTTCTTGCCAGACATTATGCTCAGACAGGTAATACAACTGTCGAAGCCATGAACATTCTGTTCACCTACTATCAGACCGGCGGCAAAGAACCACCTGTAATTACCGCCCTGGCAGAGGGTTACGTCCAGAACCGCAGTATGGGCAATGAAGTAATCACCGTTCTCGAAGAGGCTCTTAAAATCAAAGACAAGATTGAGTATCGTGAGCTGCTGGCGCGCAATTTCTCAAAAATCAACCGTTATGCAGATACGGCACGCGAATGTATCAGAGTTCTCAATGAAAATATAAACAATATGGGCATTCATGTTGTTTATACTTCATCGATGAAAAAGATGAGCAAGGTTGCCGAGGCAATCGAGCAATACAAGACCTTTTTACAGCGCTACCCCGGCAACCCTCAGCTGACCGAAATTCTTAACGGCCTGAAAAAAGATCTGACGGCATTTGGCGGCAACGACGACGACAGCCTGCCCCAGATTCCCGACGAACTGCCAATGCCCGGAATGCCAGAACCAGGAATGGGCGGGCATGGCGGCGACCTTGACCTCGATAATTTTGTCGAACCGCCGCCTGAAGGCTTCGAAATGGAAAGCAAAAGCGATATTCCGCTGCCTGATTTTCTCAAGAATGACGAGTATTCATCTGATGTGCTTCCTGACCCGGTTAACTTTGGCAAACCAGGCCCGGAAAGGCTGTCGCCAGCTGAAAGTCGCAAAAATACTGCGGCGCCACTTCCATCTATTGATCTGCCGACTCTTGACCCCTTTGAAGAAAGCGAATCGCTGTTCGATGATTTTGCCAACGACCTGCCAGAAGAGCTTGGCGGACCGACCAAATCGGATGTGGCAGCAACCATCAACGACTTTTCCTCACGAAATCAGATTCGCCCTGACGATCTGATGGCGCCAGAACCGCCGCCATCTGCCAAAGCACCGCCAGAAAAGAAACCGACCACTCAGGGGCTGGTGATGAAGCTCGCCGCTGCCCAGGAAAAAGCAAAGGCCCGGCGCTGGGATGAAGTAATCTCGATATTGAGCTCAGACTTTGCCTCTGACCGCAACAAAGAAGCCGGCATCATGCTGGCCAATGCCTGGCTGGGCAAAAACAAGCCGATGATGGCCATCGAAATCATTGAAACGCTTGACTTCGACCCAGAGCTGATGGACGAAAACATCAAGGATGTTCTTTATCGGATCGGCACTGCACTCGAGGTGGAAAAGAAACTCGATGAGGCGCTGCGCATGTATGACCTCATCTGCAGTGTCGACATCAACTTCAAAGACGCTTTTGACCGCTCCGACAAGATTTACAGCCGCAAAAAGGCTGGTTAAAATTTACCCATCAGCAGCTCGGCATTGAGCGCAAGGCCTTCGAGCCTGACGCCGGTGGCTCCGGCAAAGGTGTAGCCGGCACCGAATTCGAGCACGATATGTCTTGTCATCGGCAAAACCCCGATGATCATTGGTTCAAGAAAGGTAAACGAGCCTTTGTTGAATTCGAAACCCGATGCCCGGCTGCGCAGGCGGTAGGTGCCGACCCCGAACGAGGCTCGCCACTTGACGCGGGAGTCTTCCCTGAATGAGTCTTCGAGAGTCAGACCGGCCATATCGAGATTGAACCTGAGACTTTCGCCATTCAGGGTGCCGGAATAAAACACCACCCCGATTTCCGGGTCGTAGAGTTTGCCGGCAAAGGCGCGAACACCCCAGATAGTCATGTCGCCACCAAAATTCTGCGGAGCAGCAACGCGTTTGTATTTGGTTATCGGGCCAATGCCATAGACATATTCAGTGCTTTTCGGCTGCGAATCCATGAGCAGCGTCGGGCCGGTCAGACAAAAAGCCGCCTGACAGACAAAAAGACAGACAAAAATGCCGAAAATCAGTTTTAACTTGCGCATGCTCGCCTTATCGACAGAATGAAACTTTTTTTTCAGGGCCGTACACAAGTTTCGCCTGCGAGGTTTAAAAAGGTTGCTTTGGCTGCGCAAAAGTCGGTATATTATCATTCTGAATAACAGGCAAGGCTGCACTCGATGTATCAGTTAATCTGCCTCAGGAGGATAGAGTGAGTAACGACGTAGGCCCAACCCCCCTTGGGAAATTCGTGATGTTCATGTTCGTAATCGGCTGCATTTTTGCCGCAGCCGTTTCGTTTTCGCCAGATCTGAAAAACCGCCTTTTTCCATCAGATAACAGTGGCACCGCTGATCAGACTGCCAGCAGCACCGGCAGTGAACCGGTAACCCAGAAGGTAAAGGTTGAAGCCCCTGACACCGCTGGTGTAACCACGGTACAGGAATACACTTATGTTCCGAATGAGTCTCTGCCAGCCGTCACCGGCGTTTCATCCTACAAATGGGATGAAGCGAACAAGGTGGTCGTTTTTCCGATCAACGTCTGGTTTGGCTGGTTGCCGATCATCGCCGCCAACAACGGCTTCGAACCTAATGAAGAAAGCGTTTTCTTCAAGAAGTACGGCTTCAAGGTCAATCTCAAGCTGATCGATGACCCGATTGTCGCCCGCGATGCCTTTGCAGCCGGCGAATCGCACATTCTCTGGGGCACCCTTGACATGATCGCCCTCTTCGCCCCCGGTCTGATGAAAGACAGCCGCACCGCACCGCGAATTTTTCAACAGATCGACTGGTCGAACGGCGGCGACGGCATCGTCGTTCGCGGCAATATCCGCTCGATAAAAGACCTTGAGGGCAAAACCATCGTTTATGCCCAGAACAGCCCGTCACAGTATTTTATTACCAATCTGCTGATCAATGCCGGCATTCCGTTGAACAAGGTGACCCACAAATACACCTCGACGGCTTTCGAGGCCGCAGCGGCTTTTGTTGCCGACAAAAGCATCAACGCCTGTGTCAGCTGGGCTCCCGATATTTACACAATACCCGAAAAAATCGCCGGCACTCAGATCCTTACCACTACCGCCGATGCAAACCGCCTGATCACCGACGTCTGGGCCGCCAGAGCCGATTTTGCCAAAGATCACCCCGAAGTAATTGAAGGTCTGGTGGCCGGTATCTTCGAAGGCATGACCATGCTGAAAAATGAGACCAGCAAAACCCGCGCCTTCGCACATATGGCTGAAGGCTACGGCATGAAGCTCGAAGACATCAAGTCGATGGAACAGGATGCCTACATAACCAACTTCGCCGAAAACCAGAACTTCTTTCTCAACAAGAACAGCCCGACTAACTTTGAACGCACCTGGAAAAACATCATCTACGTCTATCGCGAACTTGGCCAGATCGGCACACCGGTTCGCTTCGACGAAGTCGTCGACTTCTCGGTCATCAAAAAGTTTGTCGAAAAGGGCATGTTTCCAGAACAGAAAGAGGTTCAGGTCGCCCGCTTCGTTTCGACAAGCTACAAAAAGGTCTCAGCCGAGGCCCCGGTGCTTACCCAGACCGTCAGAATCAATTTTTACCCGAACTCAGACAACGTCTATGAACCCGAACACGATGAATTCGGGCAGGCGATTCAAAACACCCTCTACGACCCGACTGTCGATGCGACTCTCGAAAAGATCGCCCGCATGGTCGGCCAGTATGACCGCGCCCAGGTTGCAATCGTCGGGCACACCGACAGCTCGATGAAGGGCAAGGTTCCGGAAAAGGCAGTAAAAGATCTGTCGAGCGACCGCGCCAACTCGGTTCGCAGTGCGCTTGTCAGAAAATACAAATTCCCCAGAGAAAAATTCATCGTCGAAGGCAAGGGCTGGGATGAACCCGCAGATCCGGCCGACCCGATGAACCAGGCATTGAACCGGCGTGTCGAAATTCAGGTTTTTACCCCGGAAAAATAAAACTTCCAAAGGAGCTGGAAAATGTTCAAACGGTTGATGAATTTAATTAGAGGTTTCTTCAGTCTCTTTATCAAAGGGCTTGAATCAAGTAACCCGGAAGCCCTCATCGAAGCCGAAAAGGAAAACCTGAGAAACCAGATTTCGCGATTCAACGAAAGCCTGGCCAATCACGCCGCCTTTACCGAGCGCCTGATGCGGCAGGTCAAAACCCTTTCTGCCAAAGACAAGGAGCTGACCGCCAAAATTACCGCCAATCTCAAGGCAGGCAACAACAAGGTCGCCGGCCAGCTGGCTCTGCAGCTGCAGACTGTCAAGCAGCAGCTCGAAGAAAATCAGTCGCAGCTCGAAATCGCCGACAAGACCTTCAAGGATCTTGAAAAATCCAGAGATGTGGCAGTTCGCGAAGCCCAGATGAAAATCGAGAAGCTGCAGAACCTCGTCAGCGAAACCCAGATGCACGAAGCACAGGCCGAACTGCAGGAAATGGCAAAAGGCATGATCTCGGGCATCGGTTCAAGCGGCGACACGATCAATCGCGTTACCGAACTGCTCGAAGAAAGACGCGACAAAGCTGTGGGCCGTTCACGCGTTGCCGCCGGTTCTTATGACAGCTCAAACGTCACCATGAAAGAGGCCGAAATGGAAGCCCTTGGTGACGCCGCCCTGGCAGAATTCGCCGCCATGAACGGTATTTCAATGCCCGGCTCAGCACAGCCGCTTGCCGAAACCGATTCGAGTGATGATGTTCCGCAGCGTGGCATGGGCCCGATGCAGAAAAACTGATAAGTTTCGAAATATTTTCATAAGGAGCAAGAGATGAATTTCAGAGGAAAGCTGTTTCTGGTTCTCATGGCCATGCTGGCCATCTGTTTTGGCGTGGTTCAGGCCCAGGAAGCCGCAATGGTCGAAGCACCCGATACCGAATCGGTCACCACGGTTAAAGAATACAAGTTCGTGCCCCGCGAAACCCTGCCCCCGGTAACCGGCGCCTCCGGCTACAAATGGGATGACAAAGAAAAAATCGTGGTTTTCCCGATCAACGTCTGGGCCGGCTGGCTGCCGATTATCGCCGCCAACAACGGCTTTGCCCCGAACGAAGACAGCGTTTTCTTCAAGAAATACGGCTTCAAAGTTAACCTCAAGCTGATTGACGACCCGGTCGTCGCCCGTGACAGTTTTGCCGGTGGCGAAAGCCACGTTCTGTGGGGCACTCTCGACATGATGGTGCTGTTTGCTCCCGAACTGATGAAAGACAGCCGCACTGCTCCCCGTATATACCAGCAGGTCGACTGGTCAAGCGGCGGCGACGGTATCGTCACCCGCTCAAAAATCCGCTCGGTTGCTGATCTCAAGGGCAAAACCATCGTTTACGCCCAGAACAGCCCCTCACAGTATTTCATCAGCAATCTGCTCATCAACGCCGGTATCGGCCTCAGCGAAGTAACTCACAAATACACTTCGACCGCCTTCGAAGCCGCCGCCGCTTTTGTATCCGATCCGAGCATCGACGCCTGCGTCAGCTGGGCTCCGGATATTTACACCATCCCCGAAAAAGTTGCCGGAACCCGTATTCTGACCACTACTGCCGAAGCCAACAAGCTCATTGCCGACGTCTGGGCCGTGCGCGCCGACTTCGCCCGCGACAAACCAGAAATCGTCAAGGGTCTGGTTGCCGGTATCTTCGAAGGCATGGACATGCTGAACAATGCGACCACCAAAGCCCAGGCTTTCCAGTGGATGGCCGACGGTTATGGCATGAAGGTCGAAGACGTCAAAGCCATGGAAGCCGACGCCCACTCGACAAATTTCGCTGAAAACCGCGAATTTTTCCTCAACGCCAACAATCCGACCAACTTTGAACGCACCTGGAAAAGCATCGCCTATGTCTACAACCAGGCCGGCCTCGTAAAAGAAGCCGTTCCGTTCAATCAGATCATGGACTTCTCGATCATTCAGGACCTCGAAAAGGCAGGCACCTTCAAGCATCACCAGGATAACTACGTCAGCAAGTTCGTGCCGACCACCTACAAAAAGGTTAATGCTGAGGCCCCGATCATCACTCAGACCGTCAGAATCAACTTCTATCCGAACTCTTCGAACATCTATGAACCGGCCCATGACCTGACCGGCAATGCCATTCAGAATACTCTCTATGACCCGAACGTCGAAGCCACCCTCGACAAGGTCGCCCGCCTCGTCGGCGCCTATGATCGTGCTGTAGTGGCCATCGTTGGTCATACCGACAGTTCGATGAAGGGCAAGATTCCCGAGCAGATCGTCAAAGATCTCAGCATGAACCGCGCTGAAGCTGTCAAAAAAGCTCTGGTCGACAAATACAAATTCGACCCCAAAAAATTCGTCGTTGAAGGCGAAGGCTGGAACAAGCCCGCCGACCTCGACAATGTGATGAATCAGGCACTGAACCGCAGAGTCGAAGTCTCTGTGTTCCCGCCCGAGAGCAACTGATAAACACTTACCGGGTGGGTTCTGCCCACCCGGTCTGCCCGAGGATGAAGCATGAAATTCACTCTGCATGAGAATTTTTTCGGAATAAGAACCGGCGTAAAACTTGTCGATCAGATTCTGCTCGGCATTATTCCCATTTTTCTCATATTGCTGATATGGGTTCTGGCCACATCAGGCAAAGCCATCACAGTCACGCTCCCCGAAGGAACTTTCGAAGGCTTTGAGAAAGCCCCGCCGCCTGACGGCACCAGATTTCCCGAAAGAGTTTCGCTTTTTATCGATCAAAGCCGGCTCGAATACGCTGGCGAAAAAGATGAAGACCAGCAAACCAGGCTGATTAAAGCGGGGGAAAGCTTCAAACTTGGCAATATGCCTGCCAGAGTTTTTGGCAAGGGTGTCAGAATCACTCTGCCACCGGGCAGAATTGTCGGCCGCGAAAAAATCGCCCCACCCCCCGCAGCTGCAGAAAAAAAGCCGGAACAGACAAAAGCCTTAGACAGTCAAATGCCGGCCGGGGCCTCTTTATCTGAGAACATTTCCCAGCCGGTTTCAGAGACTACACCGAACATCGGCCATACTCCGACCACGGTTGCAGGAGAAGCCCAGGCTACGGCCGACAAGCCGGCCGCACCGGACACAGCCGCAGCAGATACACCCGCTGTGCCGGCAACCCCCAAATTCATGTATCGCTACGAAGTCGTTGAAACCCGAATTATCAGCCCATCGGTATTGCCAAGCCCGGGCGAAGTTTCACGCTCTTTTCCGTCGCTGTGGTCAAATCGTTATCTGCCCAAAAATATTCTTTACAGCTTTCTACGCGTCGGTGCGGGCTTCATTGTCGCTTTCATAGTTGTTTTCCCCATGGCTTTGCTCATGGGCACCTTCAGCAAATGCAAGGCCATTGTTGCGCCACTGATGCTGTTTGGTGGTTATCTGCCAATCCCGGCCCTTGTGCCACTTTTTATGATTCTTTTTGGCACCAATGAACTGCAGAAGGTCATGTTTCTGGCCTTCGGCTTCGCCATCTATCTGCTGCCGCTTTTCGTAAAGTCGCTTGAAGAAGTCGACAACGTCTATCTTCAGACAGGCTACACGCTTGGCGCCAATAAATTTCAGGTTCTCAACAATATTCTGCTTCCGGTCGCCCTGCCCAACATTTTTGATGCCATGCGCCTCGGCTTCGGTATCGGCTGGGGCTACATCATTCTTGCAGAAATGGTCGATATGGGCAGCTTCGGCGTTGGCACCCTGATTCTCACCAGCCAGAGACGAGGGCCGCGTGAAGACATTTATCTGGTACTCATTGCCATCGTTCTGATGGCCTTCATCACCGACAAAATATGGGATAAGGTCGGGCAGCAGCTGTTCCCCTACAGGAGTCAGAAACGATGAGCAACCAGCCGCAAAAACCTTCATTATTAAGAAAAATTGCTGGTTACTTCGTGCGCTTTGGTGATGAGCCGGTAACACCGCAGATTCAGGATCGCACTCCGGCTCAAAATCAGGTACCCGCTAAAGTCAGCAAAGCTGACGCAGACGAACAGCCTGAAAAAGCAGCCACACCACCGGCCAGAGCCGCTGGCAATGAAAAGCCTGCCGGGCAGAAGCACGCGGCAGCCCAGCCAAAAATTGAAGATTTTCCTTTTCCGGGTGCCATGGCACCCGTCAGCGACATAGAAAAACCGGCAGTCACATCGGTTGAGCCGGCTGACAAGCCGACAAAGCCTGTTCCTTCTGGTGAACAGCATGTCACGGTTGAAGACCCGGACAATGCTGTAGAACCCGGCAGCTGCATCGACAATCTGCATAAACCCAAATACCCGCCGATTGTCACTTTTCGTAATGTAACCAAAGTTTTCAATCCGGGCACGCGCAATGAATTT
The DNA here is from genome assembly GCA_024710355.1 of Candidatus Rifleibacteriota bacterium. Lineage (GTDB taxonomy): Bacteria > Muiribacteriota > Ozemobacteria > Ozemobacterales > Ozemobacteraceae > Rifleibacterium. The sequence continues at coordinate 62,693 of JANJUX010000025.1, read as the reverse complement.
ATGGCCCTCAAAAATGTGTCTTTTGAGATTGAAGACCTGCCCGATATCGGCGAATTTATTGCCCTGGTCGGCCCTTCGGGTTGCGGTAAATCGACCGTTCTCAATCTTATTCAGGGCTTTCAGGAAGTCGGGCCGCCTACTTTTGGCGAGGTTCTGGTGCGCAACAAGCCGGTTACTGGCCCTGGCCGCGACCGTGGCATGATTTTTCAGAAATACAGCTCTTTTCCGCATCTGACCGTGTTACAGAATGTGATGTTCGGCCTGCAGCTCAACCGTGAAAGTCTCGGCTATTCAGATCAGGTCATGGAAAAACTGGCGCGTGAAATGATCGCCAAGGTTGGCATGAAGGGTCACGAAGACAAATTTCCGTATCAGCTTTCTGGTGGTCAGCAGCAGCGCGTCGCCATCGCCCGCACCCTGGTTCTCAAGCCCCGCATTATTCTGATGGATGAACCGTTTTCGGCCCTCGATGAGCCGACACGCATCGAGATGCAGGAGCTGATCACCTCGCTCTGGCACGAAGTCGAAGCGACAGTTTTTATCGTCACCCATTCGCTGGCTGAGGCTGTATATCTCAGCGACCGCATTTTTATGTTTCAGGCCAATCCCGGTCGTCTGGCCCGCCAGATTGCCATAACCCGCGAGCTGATCGGCAAATACGACGGCATGACACCGCTAGAGGTACAGGAAAGCCCGAAGTTCAATCATTTTCTTAAAGAGATTACCGACGAATTCCTTAGAATTGGTGGTTCAGCATAATGGCACCTTATCGCAAGCCCGGTTATTCTGACTATCTCAGCGAGGCCTTTAACGCCGGACTCGTTATCAAAGGCATGGGCGAGATACCGGTCAACAAGCTGTTCATTCTCGGCTCGTTCATTCTCGGATTCAGCAATCCGGGCTTCTGGTTTCTCGGTCTGGCCCTTGAGTTCGTTTATCTCTGGTATCTTTCTTCGAACCCAAGGTTTCAGAAATACGTCGAAGGCAAGCAGCTGGCTGAGATTCAGCAGTCGCGCTCAGACAAGATGAACGAAGTCATCGCCAGCCTGACCCCCGAAAATCATTCACGCCTGAAGAGGCTGAATGCAAGCCTTGCTGAAATCAACAAACTGATGAACTGGAACACCGACGACGGTTCAGGGTTTATGAACACCAGCAAGCAGGCGACACTCAACCAGTTGCCGTCAATCTTTCTCAAACTGCTGAAAACGAAGCAGCTGATCGAAGAGAGCCTGCACCGCACCAAAGCCAACGAAATAAAAAGCGAAATCAAGAAGCTTGAGCAGCAGATGACCGATGACATCAGCCCGGCCCTTGCCAAGTCGCTGCAGGGCAATATCGAAATTCACAAAAAGCGCCTCGACAATCTCTCGGCTGCCAAAGAGAACGAAATGCTTGTTGAAATGGAACTGCAGCGCATCGAAAGCCAGCTGCAGATGGTACGCGAAGGCATCGCTCTCGACAGCAGCCCCGAAGCTTTCAGCGCCAACATCGATCATATCAACAACACGCTTGGCGAGACCCAGAACTGGATCAACACCCACACCGACTTTCTGCGAAAACTCAGCGGACCGCCGATCGATGAGCCGGTCTTCGAAAGTGACAGTGAACCGGTCATACCGCCACCGACAAGAGAAACCGAGTAAAGGAAAAATATCATGGCAAGTTACCCCAAATGGGCCAGCGAAATGTCCGAAATTTTCAAAAGCGGTTCAATCAGCCAGTTTTTGCTCTACGGAAACATTGACGACTGGGTAACTTACGCCGGCGAGGGCAATCAGGCCCTGCAATGCCTTTCGTTAAAAGACTTTCTCACGCGCATCATGTTTGCCCCATTTGAAGTTGTTCTCACCTATGACCGTGGGCACGGAATCAGGGCCAGCAAGGGTGGCGAACTGTTTTTCAATTTTCTCAAAGCCTACGACAGCTTTCATCGCACCGGTTTTGCCACCAGTTCGGGCGGCGACATAACTGCCGATTCGGCCAATTCGTTGCCCAAAGAGCCCAAAAAGGCACTGGCACTGATCGACCGTTTTATCAGACATGGCCTGGTGCGCATGACTGCAGATAAAAGCGGCAAGGCGGTTGCCAACCCGATGCGCATCGCCGTCATTATCGACTACGCCCAGTATCTGCTGCCGCGGGCCGAAATAGCCTACACGAGTGCAGAATCGGTCGAAACGCTGATTCGTGTACTCGACTGGGCATCTGACCCGAATATCAACAGCGCCTATGTCAGCACCTGCCTGATTGCCGAAAACCTGAACGACGTGAATCGACAGCTCGTCGAGAACCCGCGTTCGGCCAAAATTCAGATCAGCCTGCCTGACTCGGAGACGGTTCTCAACTTTGTACAGGCAATCACCTCTTCAATTACAGATTTCGCAACGATCTGCGACGTCGACCGCGCCTCGCTCGCCCAGAAACTCGAAGGGCTCTCGTGCATCGACGTGCAGAACCTCATCGAGCGGGCGATCAAAAACAATCGCCGCATCAGCATGGAATATCTGCGCGAAGTTAAAAAAGAAATGATCGAAAAGTCGGCCGGGGGCCGCATAGTGTTCGTCGAATCGACGCGCAACCTCGATGATGTTGCCGGCCACACAGAGGCCAAATCCTGGCTGCGTCAGGATGCCTCGCTGATGAAGCGCGGTAAAGTAAAGGCTCTGCCGATGGGCTACCTGATCACCGGCCGTATTGGCACGGGCAAGACCTATCTGGTCGAATGTTTTGCAGGCGAAGCCGGGGTTCCCTGTGTCGAACTTAAAAATTTCCGCGACAAATGGGTCGGTGCGACCGAAGGCAACCTTGAAGCCATTTTTAAAATTCTGCATGCCATGGGTCAGGTAATAGTTTTTATCGACGAAGCCGATCAGGTCGCTGGCAAGCGCGATGGCAACTCAGGCGACTCGGGTGTTTCCGGTAGAATTTATGCGATGCTGGCCAGAGAAATGGCTGACACACGCAATCGCGGCCGCATTTTCTGGATATTTGCGACGTCACGCCCCGATCTGCTCGAAGTCGACCTTAAGCGCGTCGGACGCCTCGATGTGCACATGCCGCTGTTTGCGCCGCAGACTCTCGAAGACAAGCAGGCGCTTTTCAAATCGCTGGCCCGCAAAAACAAGGTTAAACTTGAAGACAGCGATATACCAGAATTTTCTGATACGCTCGACATTGGCGGCAATGAGATGGAAGGCATTCTGATCATGGCTTCGCGCATGTTCGAACTTCAGGAAGAAGATGCCCCCGACCGCAAACCGGTGGGGCACTTCATCAGCGAAGCGATGAAATCATACCGGCCGATGGCCCACTCTGCACGCCTCGAATACATGGACCTGGCAGCGGTGGTTGAGTGCACCGATCAGAGATTTCTGCCCGAAAAATTCGCAAAGCTCGAAACAGACGACATAAAAAGGCGCATGGATGAACTTAAGCTTGAAATGAGCGAATAATTCAGGCAACGAATTCGCGCTGGGCGCAGAGATATTTGATCAGACGCAGCACAGTGCCTGAACCCGGAGTCGAGGTCAGTTCGTAGCTGTCGGAAAGCATGCTGATCAGGCCGAGCCCACGGCCGCGGGTCGAGCTGAGACAACGCAGGTTCGCCGGGATTTTGACACATGAGGTATCAAACCCGCAGCCAGTGTCTTTAACACAGACTTCGAGCCTGTCTTTAAAAATCAGAAACTCGACTTCGAGTTCTGCCGCGCCTGCCATTCTACTGCCATGTTCGACCGCATTTGCATAAGCCTCATCAACGATCATGGCCAGTTCAAATACCTGATCTTCATCAAAGCCCATCCGGCGGGCAATTATCTCAGTGTTGTCTCTGATCGCTCTCAGATAGCAGGGGTTTTTGAATCTGAAAAACACCTGTTCAGGGAACTTTCGTTTTTTCATCTTTGCTTGCCTCAATAATAAGCATAATCTTTTCTATTCTTTTCGCAAGCACCTTGTGCATTGGCATCAAAGGCAGTTTTTCAGACATCCGGCAATAAAATCAGGCTTTTCTTCAAAATACAGAAAGTCACCACGCGAAAAGTAGTGGCAGGCTTTGCATTTATGACAGGCTTTATGGTACAAATCTGTCATGTTGAAAAATTACCTTTACCTGACAGCGTTTTTGCTTCTTTTTGCTGGTCAGATTCTCGCTGACCCGCCGAAGTTTCCGTCATGGATGGAAGAGGTGGAATTGCGGAAACAATCAACAGAAGCCGGATTCAACGAGCCAACCGCACCTGTCGACCCGGCAACCGGCCAGCCATCGACAAATTCAAGGGGTCCTGGCTCTGCATTTGGCAAGCCCAAATTGCCCGACTTCAGCAAATTGCGCGAAAAAGCAATCAAAGCCGAATTCGAAAAACGCGCCGCTGCCGAAGGCGAACTCGAAAACTCATATTCAGCCTCAGTTAAGAACATCGACCAGCTGAAAAGTGAAAAAAGCCGACTCGAAACTCTGCTATCAGCCGGTCCGGGTGCCAACGAAAAGCAGCAACTGCTCGCAGGCATCGGCGGTCTGGCACAAAAAATAGCGCTGAGCGAAGAACTGATAAAGCTACTCAGCCAGGGCGGCGAACCGAACGCGAAAGTACCGGTTGCCAGCCTCTCATCAGCCCAGTTTGACCGCGCCATCGAAATCAAAAAACTGCTGTTTCCGGGCAGTCATAAGGCAGCAGCCAGGCCGGCGACGGTCGCGAAAAAACCGGGCGCCGTTTCCGGTGCTGAAACGCAGGCGGTCGATCATGACCGCGAACCAACCGAAGAAGAATTGATCAGAGCCAGGCAATACAAACCCGGCCGGATCAAGTCGTTTTATAAGGAAATGAAACAAGCCGAACAACAGAAACAGGAGAAAGACGAAGAATGAGCGGTCACAACATCGGAATCGTTGGCGCAACCGGCGCCGTAGGCCTTAAAATTCTCAAAGTTCTCGATGAACGCCTCAAAGAAATCAAAAGCATCAGACTTTTCGCCTCTGAACGCAGTGCCGGTCAGAAAATCGCGTTTCGTGGCCGCGACATCGTCGTAGAAGACCTGGCAAACAGCAGTTTCAAGGGGCTAGATGTCGTATTTTTCTCTGCCGGCACCGAAGTCAGCGTAAAATACTGCCCGAAGGCGGTTGAAGCCGGGGCCGTCGTTATCGACAACACCAACGCTCACCGAATGAACCCTGATGTGCCGCTGGTCGTGCCCGAGGCAAATTTTCATGCCCTGAAAAATCATAAAGGGCTGATCGCCAACCCGAACTGCTCGACGATTCAGATGATCGTCGCTCTGGCGCCGATTCACCGCATCAACCCTATCAGGCGCATTGTCGTCGCCACCTATCAGTCTGTTTCAGGCACCGGTCTTGAAGCGATCGACATTCTCAAAAGGCAGAGCGAGGCCATGCTCGCCGGCAAAGAAATTCCGACCGGCGTTTATCCGCATCCCATCGCTTTTAACCTGATTCCTCAGATCGACGTATTGCTTGATTCCGGCCTCTACCGCGAAGAAGAAAAAATGGTGCGCGAAACCTGCAAAATCCTCGAATCTGACATCAGAGTCTGCCCGACCACGGTGCGGGTGCCGGTAATGTACTGCCACAGCGAATCGGTTAACATCGAGCTTACCCGACCGATGCAGCTTGCCGAGGTGAGAGACATTCTCAGCAAGGCCGAAGACGTAGTTCTCGTCGACGATCCGGCAAAATCCGTTTACCCGACTCCGCTCGCCTGCGAAGACAAAGACGAGGTTTTTGTCGGCCGTCTGCGCGTCGACCCCTCGGTCGATAACGGTTTCAATATGTGGATCGTCGCCGACAATCTGCGCCGCGGTGCCGCCACCAATGCCGTAAAAATTTACACCGAAATGGTAAAGCATGGCCTTCTGTAAGCGGCAAAAAAGCCTGACGCCAGGCATTCTGCTGGCGCTGCTTCTGATTGTTCTGCCGGTTTCGTCCGTCAGAGCTCAGTATGCCGTTCTTCAGGGTGATGAACCGAGAATCAGGGCGATTCTTTACACAAAAGAAAACCCGCGCGCCCTGATTTATCATAATTCGCAGCGGTTTCACGCCATGCCCCAGACCAGGCTCGATGATGAGTGGTATGTCGATGAGATCCGGCGCGAAAGCGTGTTGTTCAAGCGCACCTCGACGCGCAGTTTTGCCGAGATTTACCTGAACGCCCCGCAAAAAGCAAAATTTCACAAGGACTGGTCTTTCTACGGCCACCCGATCGCACTCTGGGAAGCAATCGAATTGCTCGCCCACGGCTTCGGCTATCAGGCCATAATGCACTTTCAGGCCGGCGGAGCAGTTGTTCCCGGCAATCATGGCGACACGGTTCAGAAACTGCTGAAAAAAATTCTGCCACCTCACCATCGCTTTGCCTTTGCCGGGCCGGTTTTGATGATACTGCCGGTACAGCCATCCGGGGAAGAATGGACCGAAGTGCTCGAACGCATGAAGCTTTGCGTGCCCGAGCGCCTGTCATTGCGCTACCCAGGCCTGAACAAGCCCGGAATAATTATTTCGCGCGGTGACGACATTCAGTTCATTCTGCGCAAAATTTCGCTCGGCGGCAAGGTGCCGATTCAGTTTCCGCGCGACCTGCATTTCCCGGTCTATGCATCGTTCCGTCATATTCCGTTTGCCCAGATGCTGGTTAAAATTCTCTATCTGAACCAGTGCATTCTCATCGAGCGCGAAGAAGGTCTCGAAGTTACCCCCTGGCCGCGGCAGATTCTACAGCGCCGGCCGTATGCAGACTTTCCGCTCATAAAAGCCCTGCCTTCGGAACCACAGGAAGGCTCAGGCCCGATGCCGCCACCACTGGCGCGCGAACACCTGCTCAATCACCCGATTGTACAGCAGAATCCAGGAAATTAAGACATGTCGGCAAGAACTCTATCAATTCAAAAATGTGCATCTTACGAACAGATAAAGGTAAAAGAGGCGATCATCAAGCTTCTTGAGCCGCTTGGCGGCATCAAAGCTTTTGTCAGAAGCGGCAACAAGGTGCTGATAAAACCTAACATGCTGACCTGCAAAGAGCCTGAACGGGCCGCAACCACTCACCCTGCCGTAATCGAAGCGGTGGCGAGCCTTTGCCACGAGGCTGGCGCGACTGTCTTGATCGGCGACAGCCCGCCAGCCGTGTTTGGTCGCACCGAAGAATTCTGGGAAAAAACCGGTTTTGCAGCTGCGGCCCGCAACAGTGGCGCACAGCTTACCAGCTTTGAGACCGATGCGAAAGTGCCGGTCAAATTTTTTTCAAACGGCCGCGAAATCACCGTTCACCTGGTCAAAACACTTTTTCTTGCCGACGTGGTCATCAATCTGCCAAAAATGAAAACCCACAATCTGACCCGCATCACCGGGGCAGTCAAAAACCTTTTCGGCCTTATTCCGGGTTTGGCAAAAGCGCAATGGCACAAGATATTTCCGCGGGCCGAAGAATTCGCTTATTTTATCGCCGATCTCGGCCACCAGATTCCGGTAACCCTCAACATCATGGATGGCATCGAGAGCATGGACGGCCAGGGCCCGGCCGGTGGCCGGGTAGTCAAAAGCGAAGTGCTTCTGGCTGCGACATCGCCGGTAACCATCGATCTCGGTTTCTGCAGGCTGATTGGGCTGGATCCGGCAACGGTGCCGACCCTGAGCCGCTGCAATCAGCTCAACTGGGGCCCCAAAAGCTTCGATGAACTCGAATTTGCCGGATGCCCGCCTGAAGCGGCAGCCATAAAAAATTACCAGGTGCCCGGAACCCCGCCAATCTCGATGATACCTGATTTCATCATCAATTTCATGCGGCGGCTTCTCTGGGCAGGCCCGGTTCTTCTGCCTGACACCTGTATAAAATGCGGCCGCTGTCAGAAAATCTGCCCGGCCGATGCGATAACTATTTCGACAGCGGGCGCCGAATTCGACCGCCAGAAATGCATCTCGTGCTTCTGCTGCATGGAAGTTTGCCCGGTCGAAGCCATTGAAATGAAATCAAGTCCGCTGCTGTCTCTTGGTTTGAAAATGCGTGGGCTTAAGCGCCGGCTGCGAAAACGCAAATGATCAGCTGCAAAAATCTGTTCAACCGCCTGCAGGTGATTCTGCTCGACCTTCTGGCGCGCAAATGCGCCGACATGAGCAGCAGTAGAAAAAAACGCCTGGCCCGCTTCATCGCTGGAGTTGCAAAACCTCTGCCATGGCTGCGCTTCGGGCAGGTTGTCGAGCGCATTGAAGAACACCTCGAAATCAACCGGCCGGCAGCCGAAAAGCTCGCCGGGCAGGTTTTCGAAAGCTTTCTGCTCAATGCTTTTGAAATGGCTGGTCTTAAATTTTTCAGCAACGAAGAACTTAATGGCAGAATCAGGGTCGAGGGCCTCGATAATCTTAAAGCCGCGCTTGCCCGGCACAAAGGGGCAATAATTGTTTCCGGCCATTTCGGGCTCTGGGAACTGATTCCACCCTGGCTGGCAATCAATGATTTCAAGGTCACCACGGTAGTGCGTCGACAGAACAACGCCTATGTCGATGCCTGGTTTGAAGAGATGCGCGGCCGGCACGGCGCAAAAACCACCGACTCGGGCTATGGCATTCGAGAAATACTCAAATCACTGCGTCAGGGCAACATCCTGGCGTTGATGATCGACCAGGATAACGGTAAACAGGGCATATTCGTCAGATTTTTCAAACGCTGGGCCTCGGCACCGACCGGGCCGGCGCAGATAGCACTTAAAACCGGCGCACCCATTGTTCCGCTGGCCTGTTTCCCAGACTTTGGCGGACGGCATCTGATAAAAATCTGGCAACCAATTTATCCAGAGCGATACAGTAACGATGTTCGCGGGCAACAGCAACTGACCAGCGACTTTACCGCCCGGCTCGAAGAGATAATCAGACAGCAGCCACAGAACTGGTTCTGGCTGCATCGACGCTGGAAAACCCAGCCTGCTGACGCCCCCGAAAACGAATGGGCAAAACTTGTTTTGACTTCTGAGACAGATGCAGGCGATAATATAAACAGGAACTGACATGGGAAAACTGTATCTGAAAACGTATCAGTGGGTTTTGCGGGCGGTGGTAGAACTGCTCGACCTGTTTCCGCCCCGGCGTATCGACAAAAATGAATTTGCCCTGCGCAAAGGTACGCTGCCCGAAGATTTCAAGGCCCCCGACGAAGGCACGATCTGGGTTCACGGCGCTTCGCTCGGCGAAGTGATCACCCTGCGACCGTTTCTCAAAGAACTGGCAGATATCTACGGCCGACAACGCCTTGTCTGCACTGCAACCACCATGGATGGCTTAAGACAGCTGCAGAAAGACGAAATCTGCGGGTTTGCCACGCTTCTGCCAATCGAACTGCCCGCCTTCACGATTCCTTTTATCGAGCGGGTCAGGCCAACAGTAATGCTGATCAGTGAAACCGAAATCTGGCCGCTATTGCTCGACACCCTTGCCCGCAAAGGCGTTCCTTACGGCATTATCAATGGCCGCATCAACGAAAAAAGCGTACGCATGATGCGGCTGGCCTGGCCGATCTTTGAATCAGCGGTCAGCGGCATAGCGTTCGCCTTTCCCCAGGAAAAGCAATATCAGCGCCGCTTCAAGATTCTTGGCATCAAAGAAGAGCGACAGCGGCAGCTGGGCTGCTTCAAATATGATATCGCCGAATCGCTGCCCGACACGACTGCTCTGCGTCGACAGTACGGCATAATCGACGGCAGGCAGCTGATCTGTTTTGGCAGCACGCATCCCGGCGAAGAAGCTCTGATTCTCGACGCCCTCGACCCTCTCTGGGAAAAAATGGACGCAACCGTAATCATTGCCCCGAGGCATGTTAAAAGGGTTCATGAAGTTGAAGAACTGCTGCGGGAAAGAAAAATTGAATTTATTAAAGTATCTGAAGGGGCTTCGAGCTCAGCCAGAGTGATTCTGGTAGATACAATGGGTGAGCTGCGCAATTTTTATGCGATTTCTTCGCTCGTGTTTGTCGGCGGCAGCCTGATCAAACGCGGCGGCCACAATCTGATGGAACCGGCGGCCTATGCCCGCCCGACCCTCACCGGCCCGCACACATTCAATTTCCGCTACGAAATGATGGCTCTCAACCGTGCCCGTGCCATAAAAACGGTTAAAGATTCAGAGGAACTGCGCCAGGCAATTACCTTATGGCTGCAGCAGCCTGATAACTATTCCGAGATGGGTGCGCGCGCCCGGCAGGTGCTCGAATCGATGGCAGGCGCCTGCCATCGAACAGTAAGCAGCCTGCAGCAACTTGGTTATCTGCCCCATGTCTGACTGCGAAATAGTTCTACGCCTGAATGCGATGGGCGATGTTCTGCTGACGGTTCCGACACTGAGAGCTATGGCAGCAAGCGGCATCGAAACGCATCTGGTTGTAAACAGCCGCTGGCAACAGCTGGCCGGGTTTCTGCCCGCTAAAGTTCATCTGTTCTCGGGCACCGGCAGTCTGATCAGACTCGCGCGTGAACTTAAATTGCTGAACCCCGGAGCGGTATTCGATCTACAGGGAAAACTGGCAACCGTCGCCCTGCGCAATCTCATCAATGCCCCGATCACCCGCAGCTACCAGAAACGCACGCTTGGCGAACAATTCATGGCCCTGCGTCGACAGTATCCATTGAGATTCTACGATCAGAGACCTGTCTGGCAGAAATATGCCGAGACCTGCGGCGTCGAAATCACGACCCCTGATCCGTTGCTGGTTTTAACCGACGAATATCTGCTTGAATGCGAAAAAATTGCCGAGGCGGCGGGCTTGCAGAAGAAACGCTATATTCTGATTCACCCCGAGGCTTCAAAACCAGGCAAAGAGCTGCAACAGAAGATGCTCGAGCATCTGCAGAAAAATTCACCGTTGCCGACTGCTTTGATCGGCACCGCGAAGTCGACTCTTGAAGTTTGCGGGCCGCATCTCGACCTGCGTAATCGCTTTGAGCTTCGTCATCTACCTGGTATTATCAGGCATGCCGCCGCCGTCATCTCTTCTGATTCCGGCCCGATGCATCTTGCCCGCAGTGTCGACACGCCGCTCGCCGCTATTTTCATGCAGACCTGCCCATCACTTGGCTTTGCACCGGTACCAGGCAATAATGTTCTCGTGCTCTCGAAGGATCTGCCATGCAAACCCTGCAGCCTGCATGGCCAGAACGACAGTTGCCCGGAAGGGCACTTTGCCTGCCGTGATCTCGACCCCGAACAGACGGCCGGGCAGATTTACGCCTTTCTGAATAAATTTTTATGAAAATTATCGTCATTGGCCTGAACTGGCTGGGTGACATCATCATGTCGCTACCGGCACTGGTCGCCGCATCACAGGCCGGCGAAACCCACGTCGTGACCCGGCCACACCTCGCCGAAGTCTACAGTCTTTTTGAATTGCCGCTGCACGTTCATGCGATAGCCACAAATGCCTGGCCGCACGAGGTTTTCAAACAGTTGCGCCCCCTGCGGCGGCTTGCCGCAGAGCGGGCAATCGTGTTGCCCGACTCACTGCGGGCAGCGATGCTGGCAAAAGCCTGCGGGACGACCGGCAGTATCGGCTACGCCGCGCAATGGCGCAGTCTGTTTCTCGATCGCGCTCTCGCCAAGCCTGTCGAATTTACAAAAATGCACGAAGCCGACCTGCACTATGATCTTTGCCGCGAAGCCGGGCTGAGCAACGAAATGACCCGGCCGACGTTAAAAAAGTATGGCTGCTCCGATACTGAATTTGCAGATCTTGCAGCCAAACTGGGCCTGCCGGCACGGTATCTGGTCATGGCGCCGGGAGCAGCATTTGGCGCTGCCAAGCGCTGGCCGCCCGCGCTTTTCGCCGCCCTTGCCGATCTGGTTGCCGCCAATATGAAGCTGCCGATAGTCATTACCGCCAGCGCTTCCGAACAAACCATCGTCGACGAAATCTGCGGCAATTCAAGAGCTTCTTTGATCAGTGCAGCCGGGCGCACCAGTCTGCGAGAACTCGGCTGTCTGTTAAGCCGTGCCGAAGCTCTGGTTGCCAATGATTCCGGCACGATGCATCTGGCAGCTCTGTATCAGACTCCTACGGTGGTGCCGGTCGGCCCTACCGACATGATCAGAACCGGCCCGCTCAACCCAAATTTTGCTGCGGTTACCGCTTCTGGCGTCTGCCCGATTGCTCCCTGCCGACAACGAACCTGCCCGCGGCATGACCACGCCTGCATGCTGGCAATTCCACCCGAAGCCGTCTACGCAGAACTGGTTCGCCTGACCGGGGGTTCAGATGCAGCCTGAGCGAATTATTGTCTCGCGTACCGACCGGGCCGGCGACTTTATTCTCACCCTGCCGGTCTTCAGAGAACTGAAGAAGGCTTTTCCACAAAGCTGTCTCTGTGCGCACGTTCGCAGCTACACCGCTCCACTGGCGCGACTGGCCGGTGAAATCGACGAAATAATTCTCGATGACAGTTACCCGGCCGGACTCTGGTGCTCGCCCCTGGCAGAAGATTTTCGCAAAAAGCGCTTTGATCTGGCTGTAATCGTTCACCCGGCCGGTCGCAGTGTTCTTGCCACCTGGCGAGCCGGTATCAGACGGCGGGTCGGGCGCGCCTCAAATGTTTTTCAGCTGTTTCTCAACGACCGGCGGGTGCAAAAGCGTTCGCGCAACGAAAAACATGAATTTGCGTACAACCTCGACCTGCTGAACGGTATCGTTCCGGCCATCGATTTTTCGCCCTGGTCGTTCAAGCTGCCAGAGCAAATGATCGCCGATGGCACGGCATTTCTCGCCCGCGCCGGCATGGCCGGCTGCAAACCGGTGATCGTTCACCCCGGGCACGGTGGCTCGGCTCATAATATTTCGACAGCCATGTACGCGCAGCTGGTCGCCGGGCTGCTGCAGAATGACGTGCCGGTGCTCGTCAGTCTCGGCCCGAACGAAGAATCGCTGCGCCTGCAGTTTCCGGCACCGGTTCACGGCCGGCTCGCCTTCGCCAGCGATCTGCCGGACCTCGCGGCTTTAGCCGGAGTATTTGCCGGTTGTTCGGCATTTTGCGGCGGCTCAACCGGCCCGCTGCACCTCGCGGCAGCGCTGCAGCTTCCCTGCGCCGCTTTTTTTCCGCCCGTTGCAGCCATGACACCGAAGCGCTGGGGCCCGGTCGGCTGCGCCAGCCTGATCATCAAACCCGAAATCGCCGACTGTGATGGCCGCTGCACCAGCTGCGGCTCAAATGGCTGCATGAGCCGGCTGCAGGTTCAACCGGCAGTGGCCTGGCTTACAGGAGAACGAAAAAAATGAATACACCTCTGATAATCAATGATTACATAACCATCCCGTCTGAGCAGCTCGAAATCAGTGCGGTCCGGTCGTCCGGTCCAGGCGGCCAGAATGTTAACAAGGTCGCCACCTGTATTGAACTGCGTTTTCGCCCTGAATCATGCGGGCAGCTGAGTATGCCGGTCGTGCAGCGGCTGCTGAAAATCGCCGGCAACCGCGTCGATTCGGAAAATACGATCATCATTACCAGCCAGCGCTACCGCGAGCAGTATCGCAATCTCGACGACGCCTGCCAGAAACTGCGAGAAATGATTCTCAAAGCGCTCAAGCCGCCCAAAGTCAGGCGTGCTACCAGGCCAACGAAAGCTTCTGTAGAAAATAGAATCAATCACAAAAAACAAACCAGCTTCAAAAAAAGTCAGCGCCAGAAGCGCGACTGGGATGAGTAGAGAAAAAAACGGGCCCCGGTAGATTACCGGGGCCCGCGTTGCTTACAGCTTAAAGCTTATTTTTTTCCAGCCTGAGCCTTTTTGAGGGCCTGCAGGGCTTCGAGGGTTCTGGCGTCATCGGCGCCAAATTCATTTTTGAAGTTCACGTATTTGATGTAGAGGCTGTTGACGTCTTCGGCGCCGGCGGCACTCTGCTGCCATTCAGCAGCGGCCCACTCAGCCTTTTTCATGTCGACGTTGAATTTGTAAGCCGGCACCAGCGTATCGCCGGGTTCACAATGGGTTGCAAAGCCGGGGCGCAGAACCATACCTTTGCCTTTGGCAATGCTGTTAACAGCTACTGCGCCTTCCATGACCGATATCGATGCTTTCTTGCGGGATGAAACGGCCACTTCGAATTCAGTGCCGCGAATACCGGCAACGAGAGTCGGGGTTTCGATTCTGAATTCGGTACCGCGTTTGGTAAATTTATACCAGGTTTTGCCCTTGAAGACCTTTATGCTCATCGGCTGAACTTCGACGAGAGTTCTTTCTTTGATGCGCATGGTTGTGCCATCAGCATAAACCAGCGATGCCTTCGACTCGCGCAGGGTTTCGAGCAGATCGCCGGCATAAAGTTCGCACGACTGGGTAATAACATCGGTTTTGGTGCTGCCGACGCGGGTCAGTTTGATCTGGCCGCTGAGAATCTCGAGTTTTGCGTCGAGAGCCACGAGTTTTACCGGCTCAGCCCAGGCCGCAGAGAAAGACAGCAGACAAAAAACAAAAAGGAAGCAAAGCACTGTACGATTCATGATATAAAGCCTCCTGCACCTTTGAAGGGTGGTCGAATTACTGAAGTTTCCTTAATTATAAGAATCACTTTGAAAGGTGTCAATGGCACAAAACCGCGGCCAAAAACACGACATCAGGGCTTTCAGACCTGAGAAACCTCGGTACCGGCACCGATATAATCGGCAAAAATTCTGATCAGTTCGCGCCTGGCAACTTCGAGATTGTCATTAACGATAGCATGTTTGTACTGATCGCGATAGCTCAGTTCCTGGCGGGCATTTTCGAGCCGATGCTGCAGGGAATGTTCGCTGTCCATGTTGCGTTTGCGTATGCGGCTCTCAAGCTCTTCGAAAGTCGGCGGCAGAATAAAAATCATCACCGCCTCGGGGTATGAATCACGAATTTTCATCGCGCCCTGAACGTCGATATTGAGAATTACATGCCGGCCCGCATCGAGGTTGTCAGTAAGAAAACGACGCGGCGTGCCGTAGTAATTACCGTGTACAAAAGCCCATTCGGCGAATTCGTCGCGTTTGATGGCGGCTTCAAACTGATCGGGAGAACAGAAGTTGTATTCCTGACCGTCAGTTTCTCCACCGCGTGGTGCCCGCGACGTGGTAGAAATCGAATAAACCACTGTTGGAGCGAATTTTTCGACGATGGCGTTGCACAGCACAGTCTTTCCGACCCCGGAAGGCCCGGAAACAATGAATAGAAAGCCCTTTCCGGCATTATGCTGCAGATTCATCCTGAATTGTCACTTTTTTTTGGCGATAAGAGAGCGGCCGGTCATGGC
Source organism: Candidatus Rifleibacteriota bacterium (assembly GCA_024710355.1). Taxonomy (GTDB): domain Bacteria; phylum Muiribacteriota; class Ozemobacteria; order Ozemobacterales; family Ozemobacteraceae; genus Rifleibacterium. The sequence continues at coordinate 47,436 of JANJUX010000025.1, read as the reverse complement.
AGCGGGTTTTTCTATACCCATAAGCTCAAGAATGGTCGGAGCGATGTCACACAGCTTCCCTGACGGGCGGAGCTCTACCGAAGATCTTGAAAGCAGGCAGAAAGGAACCGGGTTGACAGTATGCTCGGTAAAAGCTTCACCAGTCTCTTCATCGACCATCTGTTCGGCATTACCATGGTCAGCAGTTATCAGACAATCGTAACCCAGCTCATAGGCAAGCGGAATCGCCTTGGCGAGAACGCAGTCAACAGTGTTGACCGCTTTCATCGCGGCCTCCATGATGCCGGTATGGCCTACCATGTCGCAGTTGGCGAAGTTGACCATGATAAACTGGTATTTTTCTGATTTGAGGCGTTCAACCAGAAATTCATTAACCTCGAAGGCCGACATTTCGGGCTTGAGATCGTATGTCTTAACCTTCGGCGAAGGCACCATGTGGCGGTCTTCAAGCGGGAACGGCGGCTCGTAGCCACCGTTGGTAAAATAGGTCACATGTGCATATTTTTCGGTTTCGGCCAGACGCAGCTGGGCAAAACCCTTGCGTGAAAGCACTTCGCCGAGAACTTCATCGAGCCGCTGCGGCGGGAAAGCGATCGGGAAAGAAAATTCGTCTGAATAGTGGGTGAAGCTGACGTAATCGACCTTCATTTCGCGGCGTTTGAATTCTTTGAATTCAGGGGCAGTGAAAACTCTGGTGATCTGTCGCATGCGGTCGGCCCTGAAATTGAAGGCCAGAATCGCATCACCGTCATCGATGGTGGCAACCGGGCTGCCATTTTCTTCGATAACCACCGGCACGACGAATTCATCGGTCACGTTAACCTTATAAGAGGCTTCCATGGCGACAGCCGGGTCTGAAGCGCGGTTACCGACGCCATGCACCATGGCCAGATAAGCCTTTTCCACTCTTTCCCAGCGGTTGTCGCGGTCCATGACGTAATAGCGACCGGAAATGCTGGCGATACGGCCAACCCCGATCTTTTCGGTGTGAGCAACCAGCTCGCGAATGTAATGCACGCCGCTGGTCGGAGAAGTGTCACGACCATCTGTGAAAGCGTGCAGAAAAACCTTTTTCAGGCCGCGATCTTTGGCAAGTTTGAGAACCGCGGCAATGTGGTCGATATGGCTGTGAACGCCGCCGTCAGAAACCAGGCCGTAAAGATGCAGGGCCTTGCCGGAAGCTTTAACGCGATCAACGACTTCTACCATAGCCTTGTTTTCAAAGAATGAGCCATCTTCAATGGCACGGTTGATACGGGTTATATCCTGGTAAACGACCCGACCGGCGCCAATATTCAGGTGGCCGACTTCAGAATTTCCCATCTGGCCGACAGGCAGGCCAACATCGAGGCCTGAAGCGCCGAGGCGGGTAAACGGGCGCTCTGCAAAAAGCTTGTTGATGAATTCCGGGTTGGCAGCGTGAACCGCGTTACCTTCGGTTTTTTCAGACAGGCCAAAGCCATCAAGAATGATCAGCAATACTCTTGGTTTTGATTCCATGTTAGCAACCTTGAAAACAAGTTAGGGAAATACCTTACGGGATTTGCGGATTATAACCACGCCGGGCGGTTTCTGTCAAATCTTTGTGCTGAAGCGCTTTTCACCGGCGGGCAATTGACTTTGAGCAGCAGCTCTGCTATTAATCATGCTTATGATCATTGCCGGATTAGGAAATCCCGGGGCCGAATACGCCAACACCCGCCATAATGCCGGGTTCTGGGCCGCAGATGCAATTGCGGCCAGACTGCGCGCAAATTTTTCACCATGGAAAAACCATGCGCTGGTCGGCGAACTGACGCTGCATGGCCAGGTCCACCTGCTTATCAAGCCCCAGACTTACATGAATCTTTCTGGCGAAGCTGTTGCCGCACTGATGCTCGAAAATAACGTCGCCCCTTCTGAACTTCTGGTGATCGTCGACGACATCAACCTGCCGACCGGGCGTATCAGAATCAGGGCATCAGGCAGCGACGGCGGTCACAACGGGCTGAAGTCGATCATCAATCACATAGGCAAAAATTTCTGGCGGCTGCGCATCGGTGTCGGACAACCGGCTGGCGAAGGCCAGACTCCACATGACAACCTGGTTTCGCACGTTCTTGGCTCGGTATCGCCAGCCGAGCTCGAAATCTTTCACAAAGTTCTGCACGAAATGCCGGATATAGCTGCAATGTGGCTTCTCGGCATGGGCAACAAGGCCATGACAAAGTATAACGGCATTGACTTCACTGCCCCGGAAGAAGAGTGATTTTTTATTGTTTTTGCGCTATTGCATTATAATTGCAGCTGCTTTATAATGGCTCTGATTTGTAACTGATGAGGTTGCTGATGCAAGATGTCACCAATTTAACAAGAACTCAGCTTGACGCGCTCAGAGAAATCGGGAATATCGGTTCAGGAAATGCGGCCAGCGCACTGGCACAGTTTCTCAACCGCAAAATCGACATGGCGGTACCGAGCGCCTCGATAATGGATTTCAAAGCCATTCCGGCCATTATTGGCGGGCCTGACAAAACTGTCATGGGCATTTTTCTGAAGGTTATGGGCGAAATTTCGGGCCGCTTTCTGCTGCTTATACCCGAAAAAACTTCTCTCAAACTTCTTCACACCCTTATTCCCGGTTGTGAAATCGACACTCCGCTCAAGATGGGCGAACTCGAAAGTTCGTGCATGCGCGAAGTCGGCAATATTCTGGCAGGCGCCTTTCTCAACGCCCTGTCGGTAATAACCCAGACGCCCATGTTGAATTCACTGCCATCGATGACCTACGATATGGCTGGCGCCATGATTGATTCAATCGTGGCCGACATGACTGCCATCAGCGACAAGGTATTGATGATAGAAACTTCATTTATCGAAAGTGAAGAGGATCTGCGGATTCACATTTTCCTGCTGCCTGACCCCGCTTCACTGCAACTTTTACTTAAGAAAATCGGAGTCGTCTAAAAGAATGTCCGCAGTTATACCCGTCGGAATGGCCGAACTGAAAATCGCCAGATGCCCTGAGCAGCTGGTGGTTTATGGTATCGGGTCGTGCGTGATCGTCTCCCTCTATGACCCCAAGTCCAAAGCAGGCGGCCTTGCCCACGTCATGCTGCCCGATTCGACCGGTATTGACCCCAAGGTCATAAACCCGCTCAAATTCGCCGATACCGCTGTTCCAGCCCTTTATGAAGCTCTTACCGGCGCCGGCGCTTTCAAAAGCTCTCTGGTAGCCAAAATTGTTGGTGGTTCCGAAATGTTTCCGCCAACCGAAGATTTCGAAAACAACATCGGCCGCGACAATACCGAGGCCGTAAAAAAAGCCCTGAAAAAACTCAGTCTGCCCCTGATTGCCGAAGATACCGGCGGTCGACGCGGGCGGTCAATCGAGTTTGACCTCGAAAGCGGCATTATCAAGCTTTCGATTCTTGGCGAAGAACTCCGGGAGATCTGATGTCACGACTTTCAATGTTGATGGGCTTGTTCATGGCTGTGACCGTAACCGGCATCGTCATGGTACTTGCCATCATGGGAAAAGTCGCCACCGGCACCATCATCTATCGCGGCATTCTGGTTTTCTTCATGTTCGGCGTTCTCGGCGCCGTCTTCGGCAGCTTTCTCGAAGTCGTGCTGATGCCGATTACCACCGAAAAAGAAACGGAAAAACTGAAAAGTGAACTTTTACTTGAAGACGCACAGCTGCAAAAAGAACTGGGCGACCTTCTCGATGAAGACAAAAGCTTGAAAAACACCTTTGGCACCCCTACCGATGAGTCGTGGCCGGGCAATGCCAGTGATGGCAACAGTTCGGCTGCAGTATCATAAGGCGGCCAGTCACGGAGGGATGATGTGAATAAAGAACTTCTGGTAGGAAAAGAAACTCAGGAAATTACTGATCCCAAGCTGAAGGCCCGCCTTCAGGATGAGGAAGATCAGAAACTCTGGGAACAATACCGCACCACCCACGATCAGCGCATCAAAGATGCCCTGATCATGAAATACGCCTCTTTCGTCAAATATGTCGCCGGCCGCATTGCCGTCAACCTGCCAAGCAACGTCGAATTTGACGATCTGGTCAGCTACGGCATTCTTGGTCTGATCGATGCTATCGACAAATACGATTCTGAGCGCAACGTCAAGTTCAAGACCTACGCAAAAACCCGTATTCGCGGTGCAATTTTCGATGAACTGCGTATTCTCGACTGGACACCCAGATCGATCCGCCAGAAAGCCCGCAAGCTCGAAAAGGCCTACGCCAAACTCGAAGGCAAACTTGGCCGCGATGCCAAAGATGAAGAAATCGCCGAATATCTCAATATCGACATTTCTGAACTGCACAAGCTTTTCGACGAAACCAAAAAATCCCTGCTGCTCTCTCTCGACGAAATTTTCTATGACGATGACGAAGGCTCATCGAGATTTGACTTCGTCGAAGACGAAAAGAGCGATAATCCTCAGAGCAAAATTGAAGAAGCCGAAGCGAAAAAGATCCTCGCCGACGCCATCTCGAAGCTTTCTGACCGCGAACGCATGGTCATCACTCTGTATTACTACGAAGAGCTGACCTCAAAAGAAATCGGCAAGATTCTCGGCGTCTCCGATTCGCGAGTCTCACAGCTGCACACTAAAGCGATTCTGCGTCTGCGCGGCCGCCTCAGCCGCATCAAAGAAGCCCTGATGCAGACCTGATTTTTCCCTCTTGCTTCAGAGCAAGCGAAAGGCTCTTGAACGCCTCGCACGGCTCACAGCAAACCAGCTGAAATGGGAAAGGCTGCCGAATCGGCAGCCTTTTTGTTTGCCTGGCCTTATCTTTCAGGCCTTTTCTGTGTCTTCTTCGTCGAGTTCAATCACCACATTGCCTTCAGAATGTTCCTGGGCGCCTTCGATCTTGAACTGCTTGATCAGTTCGCGCAGTTCTTCTGATTTGGCAGCCAGCTGACTGAACTTTTCATCATTTTTGAGCGACCCCAGACGGGTCGAAATATCATCAGAAAGAGACTTTGCCTTGGCAAGAGTGGTTCTGAACTTTTTGAGCAGGTCATTGAGAGCGGTCGCAAGTTCTTTGAGATTATCGCTGCGACGCAGGCTTACTTCAAAGGTCAGATCACCCTCGGTAATGCGCTGAATGCTCTTTTCGAGTTTATAAGCCGGGCCGGCAGTCTGATGCGAATACATGACGCTGACAATGAACACGATAATGACATTGACGAAAATCAGCACCATCAACCTGGGCCAGAATTCGGTGACGAAGTGCTGCAGAGTTGCAGTGAGACTCCGGGCCTCTACAAGGGTGGTGCTGGTTGAAACGAAGTAAGAACCAAGCACATAGATGTTGCAGGCGGTAATAACAGCCACCAGAAAGGCAAGCAGCAGAATCGTGCCGGCAAAGCGGCTCTGCATGTCTTTCGAAATAAAATAATTCTTTCGCTGACTCAAATTAAACCCTCCTGTAGGGCGAATAGATAACCGCTAATCATCTTACTCAACCCCAGTTTTTTTGTCAACGCGAATTCTGGCAGCAGACGCAAGATTTACCCACCGGCGCCATAAAATCATGCAGAATGGTGCGATTCGTGACTCCTGGTGGTAGAATAAGTGCAGGCCGTCCGGTTTTAATAAACTGTCTGACCACGCAAATCTATTCGGAGGCACAATAAATGCTTTTGAGATCATCTGGAAAAACGGCTGCACTGCTTGTGCTGCTGACCATGCTTTCTGCCGGCCTGCAGGCATTCGGGCCAACCATCACCCAGAATGGCACCTGGCAGTCGATAAGCTCGTTTCAGGTAATTCAGGCCCGCATAAATGACCAGAACGAGCAGGTCTGCCTGCCTCGTATCATGTTCAAAGACGAAATCGACCAGAACCTTCTTAAAGAACAGATTAAAAAGGGTATTCCCAGCCAGGAAGCAATTTTTCACCTTTACCACGACGGGCTCGGCTCGCCCAAAAAACAGGGCGGCATGTATTACGCCTCTGATGTCTTTCTCAAAGACATGAAGGTCACCTACACCGGCTTTTTACGCAAGCTTGGCTACGATTTCAAGGTGAGCAGCACCCCGGCTTTCGAAGACAAGGAATTCATGCGCGATGTTCTCTACAGTCGTCACATCAACACAGCCATGACCGCTCAACAGGCTGACAAAAAAAATGGCGGCAAGCCCGGTGAAAAACCCGCAGCGGCGCCAAACAAATCAACGATGCGTGTCACAACAGTTTTTGACGTGCTGCCCGCCGGCGTCATTCCGCCAAGAATCAGGGCCCAGCAGGAAGAAATCGCCAGACGCGTCAATGCTCTCAAAGGACGCCCCTATGAAACCGAGATCATTCAGATAGACCCGCTGCGCTGGGCTGCCGGCCGCATGGGTCTGATACGCGAAGACGGCAGCATCAGTGGCGCCAATGTTGAAGGACAGAAGCCCGAGCTAATGATCAGGGTACCACCAGTTTCAGGCTGGTTGAATGCCGACATGATCAAAGAACTCAATGGTCAGCCTTGTGAATTCGTGCTGCAGCGAAATGGCATGGGGCTGGAAGTTGTCGACAACGGCCGTTACCTGCTGCGTGATATCTACTTCAACAACCTCAAACTGAGCTGGGAAGAGTGGCTGCAGAAAAACAATCAGATCTGCCCGCCATTCGTCGACCGGCCCGAATACGCCAGCGGCACTATTCCTCTTGAAGTAAAGCTGGTCTCAGGCAAATGGGAGGCCATGAAAGCACCGGTTCTCTGCGAAATAATCTTCGGCAGCACTTCCCCCCTGAATGGCCCGCGTGAGCTTTTCCGGGTTTTCCCCCCCGACCCGCGCCCCAAAGATTTTGCCACTTTTGCCACAAAGTTCAATGGCATTTTCAAGGGCCGCGATGCCGACATTTCAATGCTGGTATGCCCTGACGGCAAACCATATCATGAAATCGGCCAGAAGCGGGCCCGCCGCATCTACTTTCCGCGCGAGAAAAACACTCTCGACATGCTGCAGAACGCAGTCATGACCGGGCAGTTCAAGTAATTTGACGGAGCCGCTGCTGATGCGGTAGCTTATCTGATGAAAATTTAATGAATGGAGAGATTGAATGAACAACGCAGTCTATAAAATCGATATACCTGCCAACGAACCAATTCTTGGCTACCTGAAGGGTTCAAAAGAAGAAAAGGCCCTTGCCGCTGAACTGCAGCGCCAGTCAGAAACCGTTATCGAAATTCCGCTCATCATCGATGGCAAAGAGGTCAAAACCGGTAAAATCGGCGAATTCAGAATGCCATGCGACCATAAACACGTTCTTGCCCGTTATCACATGGCCGGCGAAAAAGAAGTAAAAATGGCCATCGACGCAGCCTGCAAAGCCCAGCAGACATGGTGCAATGTTCCCTGGCAGGACCGCGCCGCCGTGGCACTCAAAATCGCCCGCCTGATCGCCGACAAATACCGCGCCGTCATGAATGCAGCCACCATGCTCGGTCAGGGCAAGAACATCTTTCAGGCCGAAATCGACTCAGCCTGTGAAACCATTGACTTTCTGCGCTTCAACGCCAGCTTCATGTCACAGATTTATTCTGAACAGCCGGTTTCTGATGCAACCCAGATGAACCGCCTCGAATACCGCGCCCTCGAAGGCTTCGTTTTCGCGGTTTCACCGTTCAACTTCACCGCCATTGCTTCAAACCTCAGCATGTCACCCGCGATCATGGGCAACGCCGTGGTCTGGAAACCTGCTACCACCGCCATTCTTTCAAATTACTATCTGATGCAGATCTACAAAGAAGCCGGCCTGCCCGACGGCGTCATCAATTTTCTGCCCGGTCAGGGCTCACTCATAGGCAATGTCGTGTTTGCCGATCCGCGTCTGGCAGGCATTCACTTCACCGGTTCGAGCTCGACCTTCAATTCGCTCTGGCTCGAAGTCGCCAAAAATCTCGCCAATTACCGTTCATACCCGAAAATCGTCGGAGAAACCGGCGGTAAAGACTTTATCGTCGTGCATGAATCGGCTGACATCGACACAGCTGCCACCGGCATTCTCAGAGGCTCATTTGAATATCAGGGGCAGAAATGTTCGGCCTGCTCACGCGTTTACGCTCCCGCCTCAAAATGGCCGGCCATCAAAAACAAGATTCTCAATATGCTCAGCGAAATAAAAATGGGCGATGTCCGCGATTACAAAAACTTCGTCAACGCCGTAATCGACGAAAAATCTTTCGACTCGATCATGTCTTACATCGAAAAAGCCAAAGCCGACAAAGCGGCAAAAATCGTTGCCGGCGGCAAAGGCAGCAAGGAAAAGGGCTACTTCATCGAACCGACCGTAATCGAAACCACCGACCCGAACTTCGTCACCATGCGCGAAGAAATTTTTGGCCCGGTCGTCACAGTTTACGTCTATGAAGACGCAAAATTCGAAGAAACCCTCAAACTCTGCGACGGTACTTCACCCTACGCACTAACCGGCGCCATCTTCGCCCGCGACCGCATGGCGATTCTCAAAGCGGCCGACATGCTGCGCTACGCTGCCGGGAACTTCTACATCAACGACAAATGCACCGGTGCCGTGGTAGGCATGCAGCCCTTCGGCGGCGGCCGCGGTTCAGGCACCAACGACAAGGCCGGCGCCATGCTGAACCTGCTGCGCTGGACCTCACCGCGCGCCATCAAAGAAACTTACGTCGCTCCGACCAATTATCCGTATCCATACATGGATTGATCCCAGAAACGCTACAGGGGCCCGGATTTCCGGGCCCCTGCTTTTTTTATCGAATTTAACGTCACACTCAGGTGTAAGCGAGATTCAAGCCTTCATCAATCGCCGACCAGAGAGTTTCGACGCCTTCAAGACCAACGGAAATTCTTACCAGGCCGGGCGTAATACCGCGCTTCAGACGGTCTTCTTCGGGAACACCTGAGTGTGTCATCGAAGCCGGGTGCTGAAAGTAGGTTATGGCACTGCCAAGACTGACCGCCAGCTCAGCCGGAGTAGTGTAAGAAGCGAAATAGTCCATCAGGCGCCGCCCAGGCTCGAACCCGTCTTTCAGCTCGACAGCGATCATGCCGCCGGCAAGCCGCATCTGCTTTTTAGCCAGCTCGTAATGCTCATGCGAAGGCAACCCCGGGTAGAAAACCTGCTGAACGCGAGGGTGCTTTTCAAGACGCTTCGCCAGCTCAAGGGCGCTGCTGCAAACTCTTTCCAGACGCAGATGCAGCGTCTGCAGCCCCTGCGAATTCAGCCACGAATCGAACGGGCTTGGCGTCGGACCAAAATCTTTATAAATGTGAAACAGATGGTCGCTCATGAACTCGTAGGGCCCGATCACGACGCCGGCAACACTGGTTGAATGCCCGTTAACATACTTCGTGAGGCTCTGAATGACTATGTCGGCGCCCAGTCTGAAAGGCTGCTGCAGGTAAGGGGTGGCGAATGTATTATCGATGACCAGCGGAATGCCGTGCGCCTGCGTGATTTTTGAGATCGCTTCGATATCTGAAAGACGCAGAGTCGGGTTATCAGGTGTCTCAAAAAACACCATCGCCACTTTCGGGTTCTGCTCGATAACCCTCTTCACTTCTTCAGTGCGCGTGGTATCGACGAAATGGGTTTTGATATTGAATTTTTCGAGAGTGCGGAAAAAGCTGTCGGTGCAGCCGTAGACGCTGCCACAGACTATCTCGTCGCCGCTGCGCACCAACGCCATGGTGGTGCATGAAATCGCGGCCATCCCAGACGAGCAGACGAGCGAGGCAATCGTTGGCCGGCGTTCATCAGCTGCCAGAGCCGCATCGATGATATGCTGGCAGTCGAGCATGAACAGAGCCTTTTCGAGATATTCGGTTGTCGGGTTGCCAAGGCGGGTGTAAATGCGGGCAAAAGGCTTTTCACCGCTCTTTGAAACACCCAGAAACCTGTCAGCACCGTCTTTAACATTGCGAAAACTGAAAGTCGACTTCTGCACAATGTTTGGCAGACCGATACCTACCCCTGTCGACGCAAAACGGTCTGCTGACATGAACTTTTCACTTGTCCGGGCGTATTTTTCCTTGCGTTCAACCCATCCGGCAAACCATGAATGCTGTGCCATTCACTACCTCCAAATTTCTGTCTGTATTAAAGTCAGTCTAGCCCGTAATGCAGAACAGGTCAACCAGCATGAACACCGGCCATAGCTTTTTTTGCAGAAAAAGGTGGCAAAACCGGCTGTTCAAGAGTATCATGCAGGCACTGAAAAAAATCAAAAAGGAGGCGCCAATCATGAACCAGGATTCTGACGATCATGAACGGGAATACCGTAACTCAGACCAGTGGCTACTTTCTGGCCGGGCTGATAGGCGCCCCGGTATACAGTGAGTCTGGCCGCCAGTCCGGCAGGATAGTCGATTTTACCCTTTCGCTGCGCAACAACTGGCCGTGTTTCGACCAGGCGATTATCTTCGACTTCAATTCAGCCTCTGAAAAAATTGCGGCAAGAGCCAGCTTCAGCAGCTTTTCGCCTGAAAAGTTCGTTCTGTCGACTTCGATACACGATCTGCCTGCCTATATCGCAAAACCTGAGCAGCCGGTCGCCAGCGAACTCTGGGACAAATCGGTAATCGACACGGTCAACGTGCGCACCGTTCAGGTTAACGACCTCGAGGTAGTTACCGATGAAACCGGCGAAATCTGGGTCAGCGGCATCGACATCAGCCTCAGAGGCGCCATGCGCCGGCTCGGTCTCGAAAAATGGTTCGGCCCTCTGCTGAACCGGCTTGGTTATGTTCTACAGCCAGACACCATCGCCTGGGACAAAATCATCGGCTTCAACGATCATTTTTCGGCTCTGACGACCGAGATCACTTCTGACAACTTTCAGAACCTGCATCCGGCAGACCTCGCCGAAATTCTCGAAGAGCTCGAAGACTCCGAGCGTATCTCGATCATCGAAACCCTCGATGAAGATGTGGCTGCCGAAACCATCGCCGAAGCCGACTCAGAAACCCAGCTGCAGATCATCGAACAGCTCGACACCGAAACCGCTTCTGAAATCATCGAAGAAATGGACCCCGATGAAGCGGCCGACCTTCTGCAGGACATGGATCAGGACCGCGCCCGCGAGATTCTCGATCACATGGATCTCGACGAGGCCAGCGATGTAAGAAAACTGCTCGAACACGACGAATACACCGCCGGTGGTATCATGACCACCGAATACGCAGCGATATACGAAGATTTCACAGTCGCGAACGCTTTTTCCCACATGCGTCTGGTCGCGGCCGACATCGAAATCATCTATTACATGTATGTTCTCGACAACAACGATCGCCTCAAAGGCGTTGTTTCGATACGTGACCTGCTGTCAGCAAACCCTTCCATGCCTGTTTCTGAGATCATGGATGACGACATCGTGTCGGTCAAGCCCGAAACGCCACAGGAAGAAGTTGCGACCATTCTCAACAAATACGATTACATGGCGATTCCGGTCGTCAATGATCAGCAACAGATTCTGGGCGTGGTCACCGTCGACGACGTCATGGATGTTATCGAAGAAGAAGCAACTGAAGACATCTTCAAGCTTGCCGGGACTTCAGACGAAGAACTAACCTACAGTTCACCACTGCAGGCCTGCCGCGCCCGCCTGCCCTGGTTGCTCATCACTCTCGCCACCGGTTTTGTCAGCAGCACGATCATGAAGTTTTTCATGAACGAATTCAAAGAAGTTATGGCGCTGGTGTTTTTTATTCCGGTCGTCATGGCAATGGGTGGTAACACCGGCATTCAGTCATCGACACTGGTTATTCGCGGTCTGGCTCTCAATACCTTTGCAAGCGGCGACATGTTCAAGCGCCTGCTGCGCGAAATTGCCGCCGGGGCAATGATGGGCCTCGCCTGCGGGCTGGTGGTCGGCATCTGGGCCGAATATCTGATTACCAGTGGCGAAGCCGCACCCGGAACATTCTCGGCGATTTATCTCGCCCTGACTGTCGGGCTGGCAATGATGGGCGCCATGACCTTCGCCGCCCTTTTCGGCGCCGTCGTGCCGATTATCTTCGACCGCTTCAAAATCGACCCGGCCGTTGCCTCAGGGCCTTTCGTAACCTCATCGAACGACATTTTCGCTCTGCTGATCTACTACGGCGTCTCGGCCCTGCTGCTGTCAATGGCCTGAGAAGAGTTTACAAACGCCCGTAAACTGGAAAAGCCGCCGGTATAAAACACCGGCGGCTTTTTGTTGGTCTGAAATCTTAAATACGGCTTAACGAATCAATCAGTTAAATTGCCAGTAAACCAAAGATATAAGCAGTTACAGGTCACTGTTTAGCTGGAACTTTGTTCAGGGCCGGGTTCGGCAGCATGTAGTCGGTGCGTTCATCGAGTTTGAGCGGCTGAGCCCAGAGGTTGTCTTTGAACATATTTTTGAATTTCTTGCCGAAGATGGCCCCGTAGCGGTTTATGTAGTCTTCCTGCTTGTCTTTGCCTTCGAGAAACAGCGAACCAAGACTTTCGATCTCGGCAACCGCACGGCTGACCACCCCGGTGCGCACCAGTGCATACATCGAGATGCCGAAAAAGTGATACCAGGCACCGTAATTGTCGCCCATCTGCACCGAGTCGTGGCGTAGGTAGGCCAGCTTCTTCTGCACCGGGTCATTTTCGCGGTCAACCCGGTACGGGTCGCCGGCCAGCACATTCTCAGCGGTCAGAAAGGTCAGATAGAGATTACCCTTGTTAAGAACGTAGCTTTCCATGAACATGTGGTGCAGCTGCATTTTTCCGTCAGGATAAAGCATGATTCTGGCTTTTAGAGCTTCTTCCTGGCCGGTTATGGCATAGCGTGAGGTCCAGCCGCAGGCGAGCAACAGAAACAGCTTCGACCTGAAAAACAGCGGGCTGGGAAATTCTTTTTGTTTGCGGAAAATATGGCGCCCGAGACGATGCCAGAAGCCATAAATCAGATAACGCTTCGCTTCCGGTGACCAGCGGTGTTCTTCACCCATGGTCGGCACGATGCGCGGGTAATAGCTGAGCATGATCTCACGGCATTTATTGACCAGACGATCAACGTCTATCGGAACGGTGCGGCCAATCTGATAACCGGCCTTGCCCTTCTCTGCTTCTTCGAGAGCCTTGAGCTCTTTTTCTTTTTCGATCTCAGCCTGTGGGTAAGAACTTTTTACCAGCGCTTCAAGCAGCTTCTGTGGCACCTGATCGAGCTTGCGGATCAGAAAGGCATCACCCTTAGGGTCTTCAAGGCAAAACCCGGTCTGCTGATAATGGGTCGCCTCGTGGGTTTTGATCCATTGTTTGAACTCGCCGGCATTGGCTGGAACCGCAAGAACCACAAGCAATACAAGAGTCTTCAGCAGTCGGCTTCCGTTCATTTTTGTGTACCTCATTACAGATATTATTTTTTAATTATAATGATCAGAACGAAATCCGAAAGGCTCAGGCAAAAATTTTCTGAATCATGAAAGCTTCGGCAAAGAAGAACCCTGATTCTGAGCCACGCACCTTGGCAACCGCCCGCAGCACTTCAGGCGAACGCGGGTGCGGGTCGGGTCGGGCCTCAGAACGATAGGTCTGCATCGCCCTGATTTTAGCCTCAAGGTCAGCTTCGCTGATCTCGATGTAACAGTTTGGCTCCCACTGGGCGGGGCGCAGATACCCGGTACTGCTGGGTACTTCGCCGCACAGCACCGTAACATGGCTGTTCACCGCCGGCCGGGTCGCGACCACCGCAGCATTGTGGCAGTATTGATGATCGATATTGGTGCAATAACGATGATGTGTAAGAATCAGATCGGGCTTAATCTGCGTAATGAGAGCTTCTAGCCAGTGAATTGTCTCGAGCAGCGAATGGGTATCCATCTCATTATCCGGAAAATGCCCGAGATGTATGTTGCCGGGCGCCACTCCGAGAACTGCCAGAGCCTTTTCGCAGTCGGCCCGCAGTTCGGCAAGATCTTTTTCGCGCTGAACCGGGTCAGGCTGCACCATACGCCGGCTGTGAATACCGGTTGCCGGAATCGCCACATGCAGAACCGCACCGCTGCGGTGCAGCCTTGCCATCAGGCCGCCGGCCGCGAGAGTTTCGTCGTCAGGGTGAGCAAAAAACACCAGAACATTCTGATAACGGCTTATATCGAGCATTTTAGCGATGATCCTTTTTCAGCGTAATTTTCACGTCGGCGACAATGCTGCCGGCCTTGAGAGACGGGCGCGAGAATTCAAGGCGATAGCTGCCATATTCGATAAAGGCCGGCGGGTAGTCTTCGGCATCGAGCATTCTTATATGGTCAAACAACAGCTGCAAACTCGTCAGGCTTTCGTCAATGCGGCTCTGCTCAGGTTTTCGGCGTTTAAATCTGGTCACCTGGCCAACTTGTGGCACCGGTGCAGGCCGGTTTCGGGCAATCGTTTCGACCATGCCGGCAATGATTCTGGCCGCTCTGATAAAAATTTCTTCGGCCAGACCGTGCAACGGCAGCGGCATTTTCATGTAAACCGGCCCGGCATCGAGTTCTTCGGTCATTTTCAGCGCCGAAATAACCGTTTCCTGATGACCGGCTGCAATCAGATTCTGTAATGGGCTGCCACCACGGCCGTAGGGCACGTCAGTCATGTGAAAGCAGACACATTCGGTAAGCTGCAGAATTTCGTCAGGAACCTTTTCGCTCCAGTGCGGGAAAAAAATCATCGCGGGTTGCAGCTTTTTAACCAGTTCAACTGTCAGCTCTGCCGGGTCAGAAATAAAATGCCAGCGACCGGCGAAACCCGGCAGGGCCTCGGCAAAAACCGCCCGGTTCCAGGGTTTGATCGCAGCAACAATAAAGACCTGTTCTTGCATCGCATTTTCTTTTTTTGACATACCAGCATTCTAAACGACTTCAAACAAGTTTTGAAGCGATTTAACAACAAAAACCGACCAACCCGCGGCAGTTTGGCTGCTTTTAATTTTTGTTGTGGTGGTTTATCATTTAAGCAGAATCAAAAATTGTGAGGAATGCCATGATCTGGGCCAGATATAGACGACCACTGCTGTTTCTCGTTTATTTTCTCTTTTTCTTTCACACTGCCCTGTGGCATTACTGGGGCTACGAGGGCGTCGGACACCTTGGCTTTGGCGAGTTCTTCGGCAGCATGCGCACCGGCATCATCACCGCCGGCACCGTCTTCTCGATCGTCGTTTTTCTGCATGCGCTGTTCTTTGGCGGCCTGTTCTGTGGCTGGTTCTGCCACTGGGGCATCACCCAGGATATCGCCGCCTGGATCATGAAAAAGGCCGGCATCAGACCGCAGATGCAACATCTCGATTCGAAGCTGATTCCGTGGTTCTGGTTCATCATACTCATCGCGCAGGTAGCGGTTTTCTGGCTATATAACGGCCTGCCCACCAGCTTTTCGTTCAATCCGTCGGCAACCCCGGTCTGGACGGGCGTGCCGCGCTCGATACTGTTAATCTGCCTGACCACTATCGTCAGCGGCTTTGCACTGATTTTTCTCTTCGGCGAAAGGGCTTTCTGTCGCTGCATCTGCACTTTCAGGCTCTGGTTCAGCTGGTTCGAGCGCATTGCCCCGCATAAGGTAAGACAGATAAAAGAATGCACTTCATGTCAGCTCGAATGCACCAATGTCTGCCCGATGGGCGTCGATGTAGCCGCAGAAATAAGAGACCTCGGGCATGTTAAAAATACCGAATGTGTTAAATGTCACATCTGCATTGGTGCCTGCCCAAATCAGGTTCTCGAAACCTCGCTGCGCAAAAACAACTTTCATAAAGACGGTGAACCACAGTCACGCCCGGCAGCTCTCAGCCGTTCTATCTCGCTGGTTCAGGCTGCCATGGCCGTCATCGTTGTCGTTCTTTTCGGCTTCGAAGTCGGCGGCAACATATCGCTGTCACTTGGTTTTTTAAGTGGCTTTTTGCTCATTCACATCTGGCACACCCGTTCGGTTACAGCATTTGAAATTATTCTTGCCGTTCTGACAGTGGTTGGGCTGTATTTTAAAGACGACATGAACGACCCGGTTTCTCTTGGAAAGGGTCTCGTAGCAATTACCGTGTTCCTCGTTGCCGCCAGACAGCTCGGCTTTGCCAAAGGCTTTGAATTCATCAATAAACACACCCCCGCCCTGCAGGTGTCAAAGCCTCTGGTGGTCATAACACTACTGACCGCAGTGGTTCTCGGCGGGCGTGAAGCGCATACCAGCATGCTGATTCACCAGGCAAACGCCGCAAGAAGGGGCAACGACAACCTCACCTACGCCAGCATCATGGAAGCCTGCGCCGGCTCGCACTCAGACCCCGCCGGGGCCTGGTATGATCTGGGCAAGGCGCAGCTTAAAATAAATCAGCCGCAGAAAGCCTGCGAAAGCTTCAAAAAAAGCCTGAAAATCGTTTTCTCACCGATGGTTGCCGGAACCATGTTTGAACTGCTTGAAGAATTCGGCAACCGTGACGCGGCAGAAGGCTTTGCCGCCTGGCTCGCCCGTGAATACCCGCAGATCGACGAATTCACCTTTCTCGCGGGCAACACTCTCATGGAAAAAGGCGACATAGCAGGTGCCGAAAAAATATTCAATGATTTCATCACCCGCAAACCCTCGCACCACGACGGCTACCTCGCCATGGGCGAATTGCAGTTGAAGCAGAACCGCATCGACGAAGCCGAAGAAATGTTCAACCGTGCCTACACCATTTCGCCGGCCAGCTCGGCTTTCTTTATGGCTGATATCAGCCACCGGCGCGGCCAGTTCGACCGGGCTGAAAAATTTTACGAAGAAGCCATTCGCAGCAATCCACCAAACATCGTCGTTTTAATGGACCAGGGCGGTAACTTCGTCGTTCAGGGCAAACTGCGCGAAGCTATCAACGCCTGGAAAGCCGCGCTCGCCATCGATCCCGACTTCGAACCGGCAAAACGCAGCATCGCCGAAGCCGAAGCCGACCTCGCCGCCAAAAAAGCCGCAATCCTCGGTGGCCAGAAATAAAAAAAAGCAGCCGCCGGGCTGCTTTTTTGCTGACTCTGATTATATTACTGTTCGCCGAATACGGGGGTGCCGTCGATGATTAGTTCAAAAAGGCTGTTCTGGCCGACCTGGTAGCCGATCTGCCGGAATGAATTCAGAGCGAACAGGGCCAGATCGGTTCTGCGGCCGACTTCAATCGCACCGATTTCATTACCGAGAGCTAGTGCGTGCGCGGCATGCAGAGTGCCGGCAATCAGGGCTTCTGAAGCACTCATTTTCAGCTGCAGCATTGCCAGCGACTGAATTATATTGGCGCCGAGAAACTGGCAACTGCCAGGGTTATGATCAGAAGCGATCGCCAGCGGCAGACCGGCGTCGATCATCTTGCGGGCTGCTGCATGGTGCGATTCCATCAGATAGGTTGAGGTGCCGGGTAGAACGGTCGGTATTACGCCGCTGCCGGCAAGTTTTTTGATACCTTCATCGCCGGTCATCAGAAGATGATCGGCACTGACGGCACCAAGTTCAGCTGCCAGATCGACGCCGCCAAGCACATTGACCTCATCGGCATGAATCTTGGCCTTAAGACCGTGTTTGAGACCGGCTTCGAGAATGCGCCTCGACTGGGCGACCGAAAAGGCTTTGTTCTCGGTAAAGACATCGTTGAATTCGGCCAGACCCGAACGGGCAACTTCTGGTATCCAGACATTGCAGATTTCGTCGACAAAAGCGTCAGGGTCGGCGCGACGATCGGCCGGCACGGCATGCGCCCCCATGAAGGTAGCGACGATGCGCACCGGGTAAGCGGCCTTGAGTTGATCGATAACCCGCAGCATTTTCATTTCGTTTTCGAGGTCGAGGCCATAGCCGGTCTTGATTTCAACGGTGGTGACACCTGTTTTCATGACCTGTTCGAGGCGCTGCGCCGATTTCACGAACAGTTCCTCTTCGCTTAACCCGCGCACCGCGTTGGTGGTGCGCAGAATGCCGCCACCGGCGGCGAGAATGTCAAGGTAGCTGCGGCCCTGAACCCGCATTTCGAATTCGTCGCTGCGGTCACCGGCATAAACCAGGTGGGTGTGCGAATCGACAAAGCCGGGCACTGCCAGCAGGCCTTCACCATTGTAAAAGCGGGCAGAACCTTCGATTGTTACATTCTGGCCAAGTTCGGCCGCCGGGCCAACCCAGACAATGCGACCGTCTTTAGAGGCAATAGAAACATGCTGCAGTTCTTCGGTCTGCCAGCTGACTGCAGTTTTGCCACCCCGGTATGGCTTCGGAAAAACCACCGCAGAATCGAGATTATGGACGATAAAATCGGCCAACGGCCGGTTTGCATGCTGCTTATCACTCATGGCTGTGCCTCAGACAATTTTAACGACTTTGCTGACACGGTCGAGCAAAGAGCTGTTCCAGAGAAGATCTTTGGCAATGCGCAGATCAGGAGCAAGAATACGGTCTTCGCCAAGGGCCGGCACGTGTTCGCGCAGCAGTTCATAAGCAATGGCGCTGCCTTTTCCGAGACGCATCGGTCTGACGAATTCATAGGCCTGAGCGGCACTGACCCATTCAATCGCAAGAACCTGAGCGGTATGTTCGAGAATCTTGCCGGCTTTGCGGGCAGCGATAGTACCCATACTGACGTGGTCTTCCTGATAGGCAGAGGTCGGAATCGAATCGACCGATGCCGGGTGCGCCAGAATCTTGTTCTCGCTGACCAGTGAAGCGGCCGTGTATTGAATAATCATCAGGCCCGAGTTAACGCCCGGGTCAACCGAAAGAAACGGCTTGGTCTCGTTGATAAGCGGGTTGAGCAGGCGATCGATGCGTCTTTCACTGATATTGGCAAGTTCGGCCATGACGATACCGAGAAAGTCACCGGCAAAGGCCATCGGCTGCCCGTGAAAATGGCCGCCCGAGATAATTTTATCTTCGCTGAGAATAATCGGGTTGTCGGTAACCGAGTTCAGCTCGATGGTCACCTGATCGACAAGGTGATTGAGGTTTTCGCGGGTCGCACCATGCACCTGCGGAATACAGCGCAGACTGTAGGCATCCTGAACGCGGGTGCAGCCAATGTGACTGTCTCTGACTTCAGAATCATCGACACAGGCGAGAACGTTGGCGGCAACCTGTTTGAGGCCCGGATATGGGCGCAAAGCGATAAAGTCAGGGTCGAAAGGCTTGGTCGAGCCTTTGACCATTTCGACGGTCATACTGGCGATGATGTCGGCCGACTTTGACATGTGCAGCGAGCGATAGAGGGACAGGGCCATCACGCCGGTCATTACCGAAGTGCCGTTAATAAGAGCAAGGCCTTCTTTGGCCTGTAGCTGAATCGGCTTAAGACCAGCTTTTTCGAGAGCAGGCAGGGCCGGGTGGCGCTGACAGCATTCACCGCCAAGCACTTCGCCCTCACCCATCAGAACCAGCATGATATGTGACAATGGCGCGAGGTCGCCAGAACAGCCGACTGAGCCCTGCTGCGGCACCCACGGAATAACATCTTTATTGAGAAGATCTGCAAGAGCATCGATCAGCTCGGGGCGAACACCGCTGACTCCGTGTAACAGTGAGTTGATGCGGATCGCGATCATGGCGCGCACCGCATCTCTGGCAAATGGTTCGCCGACTCCGGTGGCATGGCTGCGAATCAGGTTGGTCTGGAGTCTTTCAAGATCAGACTTATTGATGCGGGTATTACATAGGTGACCAAACCCGGTGGTAATACCGTAAACGACGCGGTTCTGCTCAACCAGACGTTCGACGATCTGGCGCGAAGCTTTTACACGCTGCATGGCATCGGCGGCAATGCCGACCTTCTCGCCACAGGCAATCTGCCAGACTTTTTCAATGGTCAGGTCTTTACCGTTAAGTTCAATCATTTCCTTGTCTTCCTTTATATTTCAGGGGTTTTGTCATGTCTGCCGGCAGAATGCTGCTCGTATGGCAGACAGGTGATAGCGTGACACGGGCAGTTCTTTTCGCACACAGTGCAGCCGATGCAGTTTTTGGAATTAGCCGGCTCTACCGTTCCTTTAACCGTTCGGCGAAACACCCCACCAGGACAGAGCCTGACGCAGAGACAACACTGGCTGCACAGCTTCTGGTCGAGAGCGTGAATGAAACGGGGAATCCATTCGAGGCCCCCGAGAGTGTGGTTAACTTGTGCAGAACGGCTCATGGTTCACATTATACCATCACTTTTCCAGCAGATGACCGAATTCCTTGTCGAGATCGTCGAAGGCATCTACCAGCAGCTTGAGAGACAGACGGCACACATCGCCAATTGTCGGAAACCAGCGCTTCATGAGCTTTATTGCCTGAAGTTTGCAGCGTTTTGGGTCCTGGCAGAGGGTCGGCAGTTCGTTGAAGTCCATTTCGAACTTGACGATGATCATCTGCACGATATGCATAAGATACAGGGCAAAATATTTACCGAAGGTGATGATCTTGCTGCGCGCCATCGTCATTTCGCCATGAATTTTGTCGAGATCGGCATCTGGGAACCTGGCGAGAAAGTCTTCGACCTGACTGAAAGACTCACGTTCGAGGCGTTCTTCAAAGTCCCTGACGAGCTTTTCACCTTTGTCGCAGTATTCGATGACCCCTTCGACCTCTTTGCGGGTTTCGAGAATGATCTTGCGAAAACTTCGCCATTCGCGGGTGATATCCCCCTCGGTCGGGTAGCGCAGATGCTTCTTGATGAGATCGAGGGTCGCAATCGGTTTGTTACAGTATTTATCGATCGATTCCTTCAAGGTCATCAGAGTCGTGCCTTCAATATAGGCGCCACCTTCGGTCGAATTGATACAGGTGCCGCGATATTGGGCAAGATCGGTAACAAAACCACGTCTGAACAGATCGTAAATCTGGTTGGTGTAAACGAACTCTTCGTAGTTACCCTTGACCTTGATCAGATCTTTTTCTTTAAGCTTAAGGTTGGTTACGCTCGGCGCATCATCGGCGTGGGTTTTTTCGGCGCTTTTGAAGGCGCAGTCCTGGCCGACGAGAATGATCGGGTCGCAGCCGAGAGCTTCGAGAATCTTGAAAGCCATGTTCGAGCATGAGGGCCCGACCTGCAGGGTTCCCTTCGGGATGTTGATCCAGTCAAAGTGTGCAAAGGCGCGGTAGACCATAAAGGTTGGCCCCGGCCAGGCTTCATAGGATTCACGCCTGATGACCGGGCAGGCCGCCAGGTAAATCTGCTTTTTGTAGTCATCGGGCAGTTCTTTAAACATCGTGGCGACATGCATGATGCGTTCGAGGCTGACGGCAGCGTGCGGTACGATATCATGCTTCAGCAGGCTCTTGAGTGCCGAATCGGCGGCGATCATCACGCAGTTGCCGACTGCCCGCTTCAGTTCTGTGATGTTCTTATCGAGCGACGGGCCGGTCGAAACGATAATGCCGGGCTTGCCCCTGAAAGCCCCGAAAAGATCTTTGACGCCGGGGTTTCTGATGAGAGTGGCGAGATTTTTCATGATATTCTCGACACCGATCATCGAATCTTCGGGGCAGTTGCCGTAATTGAAGATAATGGCGTGTGCCGCCTCACGAAAACACTTGAGCATGTGCTTGTGGTAGTTGCCATGCACCTTGTCGATAACCGGGTGATCGAAAACCTGCAGCGTCTTGAGAAACAGCTGCAGCGCAATACCGGCATTCTTGATCATGTCGTTGAGAACGGCATAGCCCTCTTCTTCGGGCACGCCGACAACCCAGCGAATCTTTTCTGATTCGAGCAGGTCGGTCATGTCGACATTTTCAAGGGCCACGCGCAGCGCATCGACATCTCTTTCAATGAGAACGATAAAAAGATTCTTCTCTTTGAGCTGTTCAAGACAGGCCCTGAGATGATAACCCAGCCCAAGACCAAGCACCAACAGCAGTTTTGGGTTAACCATTTTCGAGTTTTCGATCTGCTGTGCAGCTTCGCGCTGGGGGTTGTACTTGCTGTGAACCTGATAAACCTTGTCATCCTGCTTGATGGCAAGGGTCATCGAACCATCTTTGGCCTCTTCGACGATATATTCGCACCCTGTAGGGGGTATCATTTCCATGGCTTTTGCCAGCACCGGCATACGGCGGCGCAACACTTTCATGTTCCGTGCATAGACATTAGATTTCATCGGCAGGGTTCCTTTATGTTTATTCGCAACGAATATATAACAATACGGAGCACGAGGTAAAGCCCTTACCCCACAGGGAAAAAGCAATCAGGGCCGGGCAGCCGTATGATGCAGCGCTGCCGCTGTCTGGGCCACTGCCACTGCAACAGTTCTGAATTCAACCGGCAGACTGAGTCTGAACGGCACGTCGTTGGCCAGATCGAGAATTACGCCGGCGGCGGTATTGAAATGAAGAACCGGCCGGCCACCTTCAGCATCTTCACTGCTCGCCGCATCAAAAAACAGACTGACTTCGGCCTCATCAGAAATATCGGCAAGGCCGGTCACCCCAAGCATGCGCCTGAGGCCTTCTATGACAGGCTCATCGGCCAGAATTCTCAGAGACAGGCGATGACTCGCCGCGAGACGCGCCGAAGGCGCAACCCATGCCAGATATTCGGCACCGGCATAAACATGCCGGCCAGCCTCGACAAAACCCTGTCGCTGAAAAATCTTCTGCGACGGCAGGTTGTCAATGCGGGTCTCGGCAACAAACAAAGCAGCCACTCCCTGCATTTCGGCACTGGCACAGCCCATTCGCAAAATCTGGCCACCCAGGCCTCTGCCGGCGCAATCAGGCGCGGTAGACAGCGAAATGCGGTAGCAGCCCGGCATCTCGGCCGGATCAAAGCGAATCTGGGCCGCCGGCCGCCCGTCTTCTTCAAGAATGAAACCAAAGCGGCTTTTGTCGGCCATGAAACGCCCAAACCAGGCCTGGTGTGTCTCGTAAGAGACCTCACTGCTGTCGCCAAACCAGCGGCGATTTTCAGGATGCAGGCGCCATTCGTGCAGCAGGCGGCAGTCGTCTGCCCGCCAGCGTCTTAGCTTCAGATCATTTCCCATGTGAGAATATCATCCTCATCGATATCGACTTTTGCGGTGCGACCGATCACGATTTCCATGTGCCGTACCGGAATCCCGAAACCGGGCCTTTTTACGGCAATCATGTCTTCAGTGATCTTTGTTCCGGCCGGAATCTTGACCGCTGCGACCAGACTGCGGCGCGCAATACGGTAAAGTTCGTTTTCGGCGACAGTGTGCTGTTTGAAAGGCGACCCGAGAATTTTTTCGGTCTGCCTGATGGCGGTAATCATCTCTTTCAGCTCATGCGGCTCAAGCGAGAACGGGTGATCCGGGCCTTCCTGCTTGCGCGACAGGGTAAAATGCTTCTCGATGATACAGGCCCCGCGGGCGACGGCCGCCACATCGGTTACATGCCCCATGGTGTGATCAGAAAAACCGACCGGCACCTGAAAAGCCTGTTTCATGGTATCCATGGCCCGCAGATTGATGTCTTCATACTTCGGCGGGTAGGCAATGGCACAATGCAAAAGGGCGACCTGACTGCTGCCGCCCTCTTTGACCGCCTTCAGAGCCACTTCAATATCTTCAAGACTCGCCATGCCGGTCGAAAGGATAATCGGTTTGCCGGTTGCCGAGATTTTCCGCAGCATCGGCAGGTGGGTGATTTCAAAGCTGGCGACCTTATAGGCCTCGACTCCGGCGGCTTCGAGTTCGTCGACGGCCTTAAGATCGAAAGGCGTCGAAAGGAACATGATGCCCTTCTCGCGACAGTAGGCCATCAAGTCAGGAGTCCACTGGCGCGGGATTTCGATACGCTTGATGACATCCCACAGCGTTTCGTTGTCTTTCGCCAGCTTTTCCTTTTTGAGGTAGCTCGCCATCGGAGTTTTCTTCGAATAAATCGCTTCGGCCGAAAAAATCTGAAATTTGACCGCATCGGCGCCAGCCTCGACCGCCACGTCGATCAGCTTTTTCGCGTTGTTAAAATCACGGTTATGGTTGCTGCCAGCTTCGGCAATAATGAAACAGGGCCGGTTTTCACCGATTTCGAATTTACCAATTTTCATAGGTTCTACTCCAATCTGCTGCTAATAACGGAACCGCAAGCCACTGAGAACTATCAATCACATCGACACATCGCTGTGCGCCCTTGCCATCGATAAGCCCCTGCTGTCGCCTGATCATTTCGTTCCAGAATTCAGGTTCAGCGTGCAATCGCGCCAGAGTTTTTCTGATAAAGTCGGTGTCGATAAGGTCACTGTCGCCAATACCAAGACTGGTTTTTTCGCGACTGATCACTTCATCGGCGCAAAAGCCCTGCTGCTGAACACTTCTCGTCTGACCCTGACCACCGACAGTTTTAACAAAAGTCTGCAGGCTGTTTTCGAGCCATTCAGACTGCAGGTCTATATTTATGCGCGACACGATATCGACCAGAAAACTGGTAGCCTGTTCCTTGATGATAACCGAAGTCTGGCGCTGATTGTCAACCCACAGCAGGCAAAGACTCGGAACCCCGAGCGCATAGACTTCCCAGAGCGTGGTGCCGCCACCCGTCAGTGCAAGAGAGGCGCTGGCAAGCAGTTCAGGGAACTTCCGGCTGTCGGTGTTGATATAGCGCCGGATCGGATTACGTGCAATCCAGGCCTCGATTTCAAGGCGCGGGCAATTATCGGAAACCGAAACGCAGACAGGGTTTGGCACGTCTTCGGGTATGGCTTCGAGCACTTTCATCAGATGCTCAACCACATCGCCGCCGCCGAGAGTCACCATAATCGGGCCATCAGCGCGATAAGTTCTGCCAATAACAGCGCAGATTTCGGGCCGGATCAGCGTGTATTTTTCGCCGCAGAGAATATAGGGTATCTTCTGGCGGTTATAGGGCGTCGGGTCGAACAAAGGGTTCGGGTTAATGACTATCTGAGCCGGAGTATCGCGGTTGGCCAGGTCGTCAATGACGACAATATGCACTCTGCCAGGGTTGAACCGCTGAAAAAGAGCATAGTCATCGCGACTGTAGCGATAGGTGTCGATGATGACGCAGTCGACGAACCAGTGAAAGCGTTCGCTGAGAAAGTTGAAAAAAGCGACCGCATCTTCGCGCGATTCTTTAAAATGGGCAAAATCGATAAGGTTTATCACCCGATTGACGTCACCTGAGGTCTCTTCAAGCAGCTCTTCCGGCAGGCCGTGCCCGACGAAAAATACGACCCAGTTACGTCTGATCATCTCAAAAGCAAGGGTTCGGCAGCGCATGAAATGCCCCATACCAATGCCGGGGCCGGCATCAACCCGGAAAACAGCCGTTTTCGTCGGTATCAGCCCGCGCCTGTTGAGAACTATTGCCATTTAAGCCTGCGGTTCTCTGAAGCTGCCGACTTTTTCATTCCTTCGAAGCGGTCGACATCAGAGTTGATGGCAATCAAACCAGGATTCTGTTCTAAAAATTCCATGATCTGATAGAAAGAAAAAAGCTCAGGTCCGTTGTCGAAATGGGCAAAAACTTTGGTCAACAGCTGATAGTCGTTATCGCGATCGAGTGTCAGCCTGATATGCTCGTAACTTTGCCCGTAACTGAGATTGGCTGTTCTAAAGCGGTCGAGATTCTCGCGAATGAACAGGGTGACATGTTCGCGGTGCGAAGCCAGCTCGGCCAGGTGCCCGACATTCTGCAACACAGACGTTTTAATGACCTCAGCATCGAAACCCACCGGAAAAGTCGGCGGAATGACATTCGACGTATAATCGGCATCGATGCCGGCGTGCAACGACAGAAGCGCATCGATGATACCCGGGTCGATCAGCGGGCAGTCGGCGGTAATTCTGATGATGTTCTCACAGGGAAACCTCTCGGCCGCCAGCAGATAGCGCGACAGAACATCTTCTGAGCTGCCGCGCACACATGGCACCCCTCGCTCATCGCACCAGGCGGCAAGCTCGTCATCACCGGCCAGTTCAGTGGTAGCGACAACGACCCGATTAACCAGCATGGCTGCACCGCTGCGGCGAACCACGTGTTCGAGAACCGTGCGACGGCCAAGTTTTAAGGCGGTTTTTCCGGGCAGGCGGGTTGAACCCATTCTTGCCTGAATGATCACCTGATTTTTAACCCTGCTGTTCATGCCAGTGCCTTTTTAAGCGAGCTGCAGACTCGCTCTATTTCTGCTTCACCCATCTGCGGAAAGCACGGCAGCGACAATGCCTGCCGGTAATAGGCCAGCGAATCCGGAATTTCTGCAGAGTCGACAGTGCCAGCATAATAAGGCATCATCGGAATCGGTATGTAATGCACCTGCGTGCCGATTTCGTCGGCCTTGAGCCGATTCATTACTTCGGCCCGGGTGCGCCCGGCGGCAGCAAAATCTATCTGCACGACTGCCAGATGATAGGCATGGCTGACCCCGTCGGCAACCTGCGGAAACTTCAGCCATGGCAGGCCGGCCAGCCGGCTCTGATAAGCGGCGACAATCGCCTGCCGTTTAACGATGTTTTCGGCCAGCCGCCTCAGCTGTGATGTGCCAAGAGCTGCCTGAATATCGGTAATGCGATAATTGAAGCCAAGTTTCTGCATCTCGTAATACCAGGGATTGGCGCTGCCGTCAGCAGCGAAAGCCTCTGACGGGTTCTGAAATCCCGCAGGGTCACGCATGATGCCATGACTGCGGTGCAGGCGCATATTGGCAGCCAGAGCTTCAGAATGAGTCGAAATCATGCCGCCCTCACCGGTTGTAATGTGTTTAACTGGGTGAAAACTGTATACGGTCATATCAACGGCCGGGAATTCACCGACTTTCCAGCGGATGCCGAGATTGTCTTCCCAGCTGGCGCCGATAGAATGACAGGCATCCTGAATCCAGACGAAGCCAAATTCTTTTTTCAGAAGGGCGAAAGCCTGCATGTCGCATGGATGCCCGGCCAGATCGACGGTTATTACCGCCTTAACCGGCCGCCCCTCGGCAGCACACTTTTCAAGTATGCGACGACAGACCAGAGGTGACATGGTCAGGGTTGCCGGGTCAATGTCGGCGAAAAGAATTTCGGCACCGTTGTAACGGGCGCAGTTAGCGCTGGCAACGAAGGTTATCGGCGGCACAACAACGCGATCACCCGGGCCAATACCGCCAGCGATGGCTGCCAGATGCAGTGCGGTAGTACCGTTACTGCAGGCCACGGCAAACTGAGCGCCAGTTTCCTGGCAGAGGGCTTTTTCGAAAGTTTCTATTGCAGGCCCCTGCGTCAGATAATCAGATTTAAGAACTTCGACGACCGCCGCGATATCTTCGTCGGTAATGTGCTGCCGACCGTATGGAATAAAGCTCACTCGACTACACCTTCCTGCTGCAGAACATTTTTGAGCTGCTCGACATCCAGCCATTGGGTATTGGTATCACTGGCGTATTCGAAACCGTCGGTGACTGGCACCGCCCCTTCGGGAAGCACCACTTTCCAGAACGGAAAGTCAGGCATTTTAATATAGCGGTCACCCAGCTCGAAAAGATGCCGCGAATCATCACGCGAAATCATCATTTCATGGAGTTTTTCGCCAGGCCGGATGCCAATTTTCTTTATTCTGCAGCCGGGGGCGATCGCCTCGGCCAGATCGGTGATGCGCATGCTCGGAATTTTCGGAATAAACAGTTCGCCACCGTTCATAAGATTGAACGAGTCGATAACGAACTGAACCGCCTGCGGCAGGGTTATCCAGAACCGGGTCATACGCTCATCGGTAACCGGCAGGTCTTCATTTTTTGCGGCCAGTTCTCTGTAAAGAGGCACCACGCTGCCGCGACTGCCAAGAACGTTACCATAGCGCACTACCGCAAAGCGGGTGATCAGCTTGCCTGAGTAAGCATTGGCGGCGATGAACAGTTTGTCAGAGCAAAGCTTGGTGGCGCCATACAGATTGACCGGGTTACAGGCTTTGTCGGTACTCAAGGCGACGACTTTCTGCACACCGGCTTCAAGAGCTGCTGTAATAAGGTTCTGCGCCCCCATGATGTTTGTCTGAACCGCTTCGAACGGGTTGTATTCAGATGCCGGCACCTGTTTCATCGCAGCCGCGTGAATGACGTAATCAACGCCGGTAAGGGCGCGATACAGCCGCTTTTCGTCGCGAACATCGCCGATGAAGAATCGCAGACGATCGGACGCAAACATCTGCTGCATCTGATACTGCTTGAATTCGTCGCGTGAGTAGACAATGATCTTGTGCGGTTTGTGGTCGCGCAGAACCTTTTTAACGAAGGCTTTGCCGAAAGATCCGGTTCCGCCGGTGATCAGAATTGATTTGCCGTCCAGCATCGGTTCTCCTTTAATCTAAGTTTCGCCCGCTCAGATCGATAACACTGTTGTCACCGATATTCAATCTCTGCAGCTGGCCAGTCAGTTCGACCGCGTCACCAATCAGAGACTCGTCAAGCATAGTATTGCGCAGTATCGAATAAGGATTAACGACCGAATTTCTGATGATCGAATCGTGAATTTTGCAATTTTTGGCTATCGACACATATGGGCCGATGACACTGTGCCTGACCTCAGCGCTGGGGTGAATCGATACGGGCGGAATGATCACGCAGCCTTCGATACAGATATGGTTGCCCTGGGCTCTCTCAAGAAGGATCTTATTGGTCTGAAGCAGCGTTTCGGGTTTGCCGCAATCCAGCCACTGCTCGATCTCTGGCGCGCCAAGTTTCATGCCATCTGCGATCATCAGCTTAAAAACCTCTGGCAGATAAAACTCACCCTTTACCCTGAGGTTCTGGTGAATACTGCGCTGAATGTATTCCATGAAGCGCCGGCCATCTTTAAGGTAATACATGCCGACCTGAGCCAGGTTACTCACCGGTGTATCGGGCTTTTCAACCATGTCGACGATGATATTGTCTTTCATGACGTTAACACCGAAGCGCTTCGGGTCTTCGACCTCTTTTGAATAAATCAGACCATCGAGGCCCTGGCAGAGAACCGGAATGCGGGTCAGGTCGGTAACAAACAGTGTATCGTTGAACACCACGAGAACATCGTCGGTTTCGTTAATGCGCGGGGCCGCCAGTGAAACGGCGTGTGCCGGCCCAAGAAGCTCGGTCTGCTGAATATAGGTGGCCTTCAGCTCAGGATAATGCTTCTCGATGTAGCGTTGAATTATATGCCCGTTTTCATCGGTGATAATGATATATTCATCGATCTTCAGCTTTTTCAGCCCGTCGATTACGTGCTGGAGAACGGTCTTACCTGCCACACGCACCAGCGATTTAGGCTTGGTAAAAGTGTGCGGTCTCAGGCGTGTGCCTTTGCCGGCAACAGGCAATATCAATTTCATTGCTTTCTCCCGATCCCTTCATATTCGAACCCGAGCTGAGCCATCTTCTTCGGCTCAAAAAGGTTGCGCCCGTCAAAAATGACCGGCTGTTTCAGCAGACCTTTCATCTTGTCGAAATCCGGGCGTCTGAATTCATTCCATTCGGTAACGATCACGAGCGCGTCAGCTCCATCGAGAATCTCGTAGACCTTTTTGCCATAAGCAATGCGGTCTCCGAAAACCTTCTGGGCCTCTTTCGTCGCTTCAGGGTCGTAGGCCCTGACTTTAGCACCTTCGGCCAGCAGATTCTCGATCAGAACGATCGACGGTGCTTCGCGCATATCATCGGTATTGGGCTTGAATGCCAGGCCCCAGACCGCAATCGTTTTATTCTTGAGATCTGCACCGAAACGATTCTTGAGCTTGTTGAACAGAACCTTTTTCTGGCGCTCGTTCACCGCTTCGACCGCTTCGAGAATCTGCAGCTGGTAGCTGTTCTGCTCGCCCATTTTCACGAGAGCCTGCACATCTTTCGGAAAGCATGAGCCGCCGTAGCCAGCCCCCGGGAAAATAAACGGGTAACCAATGCGGCTGTCAGAGCCGATGCCCTGGCGCACCTGCGAAATATCAACCCCCAGCTTTTCGCAGAGGTTGGCAATATCGTTCATAAAAGAGATTTTGGTGGCCAGCATGGCGTTAGCCGCGTATTTAGTCATTTCAGCCGACGCGAGATCCATGACTATGATTGGCTTGCCGGTTCTGACGAAGGGCGAATAAAGCTCTTTCATCAGTTCGCCGGTGCGCACGTCTTCGCAGCCTATAACCACGCGGTCAGGTTTCATGAAATCGTCGATGGCATTGCCCTCTTTGAGAAATTCAGGGTTGCTGACGACGTCGAAGGGAATATTTTCGCCGCGCCGGTCGAGCTCTTCCTGGATGGTTGCGCGAACCCTGGCGCCCGTACCGACCGGCACCGTCGATTTGTCGACAATGATCTTGAACTCATTCATGCTTCTGCCGATACCGCGGGCAACAGCAAGAACATGCTGCAGATCGGCTGAACCATCTTCGCCCGGCGGCGTGCCAACCGCTATAAAGAGCAGAAGCGACTTTTTCACGGCTTCTTCAAGGTTGGTGGTGAAAGAAAGTCTTTCTTCTTCGACATTTCTTTTGACCAGGGTATCGAGGCCGGGTTCATATATCGGGATAATGCCATTTTTCAGGTCATTGATCTTTTGCTCGTTAGTATCGACGCAGACAACATCATTTCCAGATTCAGCAAAACAGGTGCCGGTAACCAGCCCGACGTAACCTGTTCCGATCATGGCAATCTTCATTTTCTACTTCCTTTCTCATCTGTGGTTGAAATATGGTAAATTGAGAGTCATAATACCACCTGCCTCAAAAATTTAAAACCGCCAGAGTTAAACTCATACATAATGATTCGAATTCTAGACAGATACATATTCACTCAGCTGATCGGGCCGTTTCTCTTCGGCTTTTTTCTCTTTGTGACCATCATCGCTATCGATCCTCTGATGTCGACTCTGCAAAGCATTGTCAACGAAAACATCCCGATGAGCGTCATGGGGCGCTGGTTTCTTAACCGCCTGCCCCAGGACATGATCTTCACCTTCCCGATGTCGGTATTGCTGGCGAACCTGCTCGTATTCGGGCGCATGTCGAAAGATTCAGAAACGACCGCTCTCAGAGCCGGCGGCACCAATTTTTTCAGAATTCTTCTGCCGGTGGTTATTTTCGCACTGATGGTCACTCTCTTCAGTTTTGTATTCAATGAGCTCGTCGTTCCGACTGCAAATCAGCAGGCGAGAAACATCAGACGAACCGAAATAATGCGTCTCGTCGAGCCTGAGGCTTCTGAAAATTCGGTAATGCGAACCTCTGACGGCGCCTTCGCCTACGCCCGCAAGGTTTTTGAAAAGCGCGGTCTGATGGAAAAAGTGCTGCTCGAATACTACGACGACAAAGGCGTCCTTGAAAAGCGCATCTCTGCGGCTACCGCCGAGTGGGACGGCTCAGCCTGGGTTCTCAAATCAGTAATCGAGCAGTCTTATTCTGAGGCAGACGGGCTGGCGGCGCCGGCAACCCGCCCGGAGCTGAGAATGGCCACAATCGAAGAAAGCCCTGAAGATTTTGCCCGGCAGAGCAAAAAGCCAAACGAAATGAGTTATTCTGAGCTCAAGGGTAGAATCGAAGCCTATGAGCGCACGCAGTTCATGGATACTACCGAGATGCGGGTCGGTCTGGCAATGAAAACCTCGCTGCCGTTCGCCAGCTTTTTCTTCGCGATCATCGGCGCCAGTTTTGGGCTCACGAATAACCGCAGCGGCGCCTTTATCGGCTTCGGGGTTTCGATTCTCATCATTTTTATTTATTACGTCATGATGAGCCTGTTCACCGCCCTCGGCAAATCAGGCTTCCTGCCACCGCTGCTCGCAGCCTGGGCACAAAACATCATCTTCGCCTTTGTCGGTTTTTACATTGTGAAAAGAATCAACGATTGAAAATGCTTATAAACAGCGAAAACCGTAAAAGTTCTGTTTTTTTATCGCAGCTTCGTTTACGGCTTTTGCTGCTGACCCTCTTTGCTCCTCTGCTGTTGCCTCGACCCCTGCCGGCAGAGATTTTTAAGCCTATACAGATCTTTTTTCCCGGCAATTTTCAGGGCCGCCTGGCGGAGCTTGCCCCCGATCTGCAGTTCCAAAAATCCGAGGCATGGAAAATTCCCGACACCATCGATTCTTTCAGGCGCGACCGGTCAAAAACCTCGATCGTATTTGCGATCGGCAACGATTCTGACCTTTTTACACCGCTGAGCTATTTTACCCGCGGTCAGCTTGAAAGGGACTTAATCGAAAGATGCAACCCGACAGTAACTGCCGTCAGCGCGGCCGATATCGAGACACTCAGCAGTGCAACGATTGACCGGCATTTTCGACAGAGATTGTTCACGAATCTTGACCCGAACGGCAAAAGCCCGATGTTCAAGCCCTTTATGCAACAAAAATTTGACGGCATCGACTTCTGGTTTTTCAATTTTATAGAACCTGAATTATGCCGGAACCTGCAGTCGATGGTCTTTGGCACCGATACGGTCGACGATCCGGTCAGAGCCATCAACAGGCTGGCCCCCCGCTTTGAGCCCGAAAGCTTCAGCATCTCGACGGTTTACGGCGACTTTGCCCTGCTTGAACGTATTGCGACTGAATTCAGGCGAAAACCAGGCATTCATTTCCTGATTCAGATACCCATGCCCGGTCAGCAGACCCCTCTCTCGAATTACAATCCGACCCGCAACGAAAATGTCTTCATGATGACCCTGGCTGACGGAAACCAGTTCCTGCCGATGCTAAATGTTATCCGCAAAACGCACGGTCTGCCGAGGCTGGCTCTGCGAATGCTGC
This sequence comes from Candidatus Rifleibacteriota bacterium, assembly GCA_024710355.1. GTDB lineage: Bacteria > Muiribacteriota > Ozemobacteria > Ozemobacterales > Ozemobacteraceae > Rifleibacterium. Next base: position 14,824 of record JANJUX010000025.1, on the reverse strand, counting down.
CACTGGTCAAAACTCGTTCCGGCAACGCCCGGCACTGGCATTATGATGCCATGCAGGCCTTAAAGCCCAGCCTCCTGGAGACGCTCAAGGTCATACCCACGACCTCAGGCCCCTCTACCAGCGCCAGAAGGTTCAACCCGCAGGCCCATGCCCACATTATCAGGCTTTGTGCCAGCACTGACATTGCGGTCACTTTTCCCCCTGACTTCGGTTATTTGTCAGATAATGTTGTCACTACGGCACAATTGCTGACCTGCATGCCCAATGACCGGGTTCAGCGCTTCAGGCTTTCGGGTGACGAACTGCAGAATCTTGCCGAAACACTGGTCAGGCAGCATGGGGCCTCCTCGCTGGCTTTTTCAGGCTGTGATTTTATGGTTCTGGGCGGGCAACTGCGCGAAATACGGGTCTCCGGGCAGCCCCTCGCTGCCGAAAAAATTTATTCAGTGGCAACAACAGAAGCGACCATGCGCGATCACGTCATGAAAAACTTCCTGGCCGGCCGGATCATTGAAAGATATGATGGCAATTGTGTATGGAATTGCTGGAAAACCATTCTTAAAACAGTTAGAATATCTGACAGTAACCTTTTTGAGTAAAGGAAGTTTATGCCAAAACTGCGCCGATTTTTTTCAACGCTGCTTATAGTCATGGTGTTCGGCGTTATTGCTCCGCTTTTTGCCGATAATGCCTCTTACACCCCTGACCCCGAGATTACTGCCAGAATTGCTTCTGATCCTTCAATCATCAAAAGCAAACTGATCTCTTCGATGAACAAAATTCTCGAGAACCCGGCCACCCTGACCATTGAACTGACACCGGTCGACGACGAGCACACGGCACGCGGCCGCTTCAAAAAAATTGAAGTTTTCACATCGCGCGGCAGCATCGACAACCTGACCCTGAACCGCGCCGACATTGATTTTGAAGACGTTCAGCTCGACACCCGCAAGCTGCTTGAAGAAGAAAAGATCGACCCGGTGTCGATGAGCAACATCAATATGGATGTCAGCATTCTCGAATCTGACCTCAATGCCTTTCTCGAATCCAAAAGCAAATCGATCAAGGTCGACCGGCCCCGCATTGAACTGACCCCTGGGAATATGGCCCTGTCGGGCTCGACCAAGTATGGGCTGGTTAAGGTTGAGTTCTGGGCAAGCGGGCATCTTTCGATAAAATCTGGCAAAGAAATCTGGTTTCATGCCGGCAAAATGAAAGTTAACCGCATGACCATGCCGAGGTCATTCGTCGGCATGATCATAAAAAAGATCAACCCGGTGCTCGATCTCGAAAAATTTCCATTTAGACTCAATCTCGAAGCTATCGAACTGAAAAAGGGCGAAATGCACTTCATCAGCTTCCGCACCGGCGAAAACACCGCAACAAAATAAGCTGGTTTTTGCAATTTGCTTTGAATTAAAGTAAAATACCCAAGTTAAATTTACCGTTGGAGGCAATATGAAGAAATTTCTCGTACTTCTTCTTGGTTTCTGTTTCGCAGTGCCGGCATTTGCGGGCACCATCGGCGCCGTAAGCAACGAAGCATGGCTTGATCATGTTTCTCAGATGCAGTCACTGCGTCAGCAGATCATGGCACTGGTAACCAAGAACAACCCGACCGTCGAAGATCGTCAGAACCTCGACCTTCTCAATCTGACTTTCGCCGAAAAGAAGGCCGAATGGGAACAGTATCTCGAAAGCGTTGCCCAGGGCAAGCAGACTGAAACTGAAGTAAAAAAGGCTGACGAACCGGCTAAAGTTGAAAAGGTCGACGAAAAAGCCGGCAAAAAACCCTGGTCACGCTACAACAAGCATGGCCGCAAACACAAAAAACATGGCAGACACGTCTGCAAAGCTGACTGCAGCAAGCACAAAAAATGTGACGAAGTCAAAAAAGCCTGCGAACAGAAATGCAAAGAAATGTGCAAGGAGACCTGCAAAGGCCTCTGCAAAGAAGAGTGCAAGGGTCTGAGCAAAGAAGAATGCGAAGAAAAATGCAAAAAAATGGGCTGTGGCCAGCAGGGCGACATGAAATGCCCGGTTATGAGCATGGTCAAGGCCTGCATGGCAAAATGCAAAGAAGTATGCAAAACCGATTGCAAAGGCCTCTGCGATGAAGAACTGAAAAAAATCATCTCAGAAAAAATGCCACAGGTTTTCCGCTTCGCCAAAAAACACGGCAAGATGCACAAAATGTGTGGCAAAGCCAAGGCCGGCTGCAAAGATGCGGCCTGTGCTGACAAAGCCAAAAAAGAATGCTGCAGCGGCAAGGGCGACAAATGCTGCAAAAAAACCGGTAAAGGCTGCGCCGATAAAGCCAAAGCTGGTTGCAAAGACGAAGTTAAGAAAGCCTGCACTGATAAGGCCAAAGCTGGCTGCTGCAGCAACAAGGGCGACAAATGCTGCAAAAAAAACCGGCAAAGGTTGTGCTGACAAAGCCAAAGCCGACTGCAAAAAAGCTTGCACCGATAAAAAATAATAACCTTTAACAAAAAAGGCGTCGATTTCTCGACGCCTTTTTTTATTTCTGCTTTTAGAGATGGTTTACATGCGCGGCCATAACAAAGTCGTTTTTATGCAGACCGTTGATTTTTGAGGTTTTAAATTTTACCTTACAGAACCCCCAGCCAATTGTCAGAACCGGGTGATGGCCCATTTCATCAGCCAACCTGCCAACTTTAACGGCAAAGCTCATGGCCCCGGCAAAATCTTTGAAGACAAACTTGCGGGTAATCTCTCTCGCCTCAGAATCAAGTTGCCATTCAGGCAGGCCTGTTAAATATGTTTCGCATGCCTCGCGACTCAGAGGCTCCGCATCAGAACTGCACGGAACACAGGTACGATGTTCAGTCATATTTACCTCCCATGCCATCATTTTAACACAAAGCCAGCGGCTCTTTTCAACCCCGGCCACGGGCAACGCGCCACAACAACCCAGATTTGCAATTGGACCAGATTTTCGCCACCCGCGCTAAACTGGATGATACCAGTCGGTGCATCTCGAACAGATTGTTTCTGAAGCAAGTTCGAGCTTGAGATGGTGCTGTCTGAACCGGCGTGCCGGTTCAGAGCTCCAGATATCTTTGAGGCTGTTCTGCTTTATATCACCAATGATCATTCTGCCCTCAAAATCATACGGACAGGCTGAAATACGGCCATCACTGAGAACGGTCAGGCTTAAAACCGCATTTCGGCACGGCCGGCGCCGCACCGGGGTAAAATCAACTTTTGAAGTGCGTGCCCGGGCACCCGCAAATGTTGCATCACCGATGATCTGATACCACTGAACAGCTTCAGGCGCGCTGTCAAATGGCCATTTAAAAAAGTGGTCTTTAAATACAGGTTTGACTACCTGTTTCCAGTAGTTGAGAAAAGCCTGCTGCTGGTTTTCAGATACCGCCTGTCGCAGAAAACTGACACCGACCTCAGGAAAATTATCTGGAGCAGCCACTTTACCAGCCCGCGCAAAATTGAGAAAACTCTCGACGTTTTTCCAGCTACAGCCTGGCCTGCGTTTCAGAAAATCATCTTCTGCCAGGGCATCCACGCTGATCCTTATCTGATCGAACACCGCAACCGGGAACCCTTCCGGTGGCAGTTTCTGCAGAGAAGTTACCAGCATAGCGCTGAAATCTGCAACTGACGCGGCCATATCGGCCAGAAAAGGGTTCAGCACAGGCTCACCGCAGCCCGAAAAAACCCAGCGACAGTCGTCTCCAGGCACAAATGCAGCGCGCACCCTGCCGAAAATTTCGGGTGTCATTATTATCTTCGGCCTCTGCATCGCCGGATAAACACACCCAGTGCATGCGGCATTGCAAAGGCTGGCGGGTTCAACATTGACTATCAGAGGCGCAAAGTCACACCAGCGGCTTTCCCATCCCGAATGATTCAGCCAGTTTTCGTAAGAAAAGCCAGACTGAACAAAATCCTCGGTAATAGAGCCAGAAAGCGCATGGAAAGCCCGTTCAGAATTAAGACGCAAATCGGCTGCCAGTGCCGGTCGAACCCGCGGGCAATGAAAGGCTCCGACCTTGAAAGGATAAAGCGGCTTGCGAACCGCCCAGGCAAGCCCGCCCCGCGCCCACATAAGATCAGGGTGGCTCTGCAGCAATCCAAGCAGCAGATCGGCCTGAAAAATATACCAGGCGGCGCCGCAGATACGCTCTTCTGCGGCCAGCACATCGAAAGATTCGCGGCGAAATAATTCAAGGCTTTCGGCTACCGCCGAGGGCTCGACCAGAAGATTGCTGAGCGGAATCATGACAGCGGTCTGCCATCCATGCTCCTTTACAGCTTCAGCCATGGCAGCGCCGACCCAGGTATCGTTACCACTGTCATCCTCAAGATTCCAGCGCTGCTGCTGCAGTGTTTTCGGTTTTTCCTGAACCGCTGCAAGAGAAAACCGACTGGTTTTTAAATTGAGCGCCACGGCCTGCATGGCCAGACCGTCAAATTCAGGAGTATCGGGGAGCACCAGCACCCGTGCCGATAATGCACCAGCACCAGGGAACCGACTGGCAAGGACTTCAATGGCAGACAAGCCATTGGCCAGCGGCCGGCAAAGGTCCAACTGCCGCCGGTACAGGTTCTTCAGTCCATCGACATAAAAAATGATTCCGGTACTGATATGGTCCCCCAAAGAAACTGAGTATGAAAAATGAAACCGGACGCCGCTCGAAAGTGGCGTCCGGCCCATTTTACCGCAAAGCGGGCTTAAAACAAAGATAAAATTCAGGCATAGAGATCGACAGCCTTACCCAGCCCGGTAGCCTCAGATTCTGCAACCTTTGCACCAACCGCTACTTTAACCATCTTTTCGGCAAGATCCATGGTTGCCTGCTGGTTCGCTTCGAGAATTTTCATCAATTCAGCTGTAGCTGCACCACTGACACCGCTGATTCCGGACAAAGCAATCACCTGCCTTTCTTAGTTAAACTGCAACGTTCAGTCTTGGCCGCGGCGGCACGACCTGCGCTGAGGTCTGATGTTTCTGCATCGCCTGTTCCCAGGTGTTACGCAGATTCTGCACCAGCGGCTTTATCTCAAGCATCGGCTTGACGTCTTTTTTAACGTTGGCTTCGCCAAGTTTTTCGAGAAAGAATACATACAGACGTTCGAGGTTAACGGCAATCTCACCGCCCTTTTCCTTGTCGAGGGCGGTCATCAGCTCGGCAAAAATGGCCTGAACCCGCAGCAGCAGGTTGCTGATCTGCTCGAGATTCTTTTCTTCAAAAGCGATTTCAGCCTGCCCCATAAAACGCAGGGCGCCGTCATAGAGCATGAGAATCAATGTCTCAGGCGATGCTGTTTCGATCTGAGTCTTTCGATAAGCGGTATTCTGGGTGTATGGGTTACTCATTGCAATAGCTCCCTCGAACCGTTTTCGACTTGTTTTGCCTGTTCAATTCCTCTACCGCCTTATCTAACAGCGGAATCTGGTATTCGTGAAATCTTTCGAGCGCCGCAAAAAATTCGCTTATCTGCTGCATCCACTGCCCGACAGTTGTTGTCGCAGAGGCCCTGAGATTGACCACATCCATGGTGTGGCGGGTTATATAGCGCGTCTGATGTATCGAAAACCACGGAAAAAGGTCTTTGTCGCTGCAGATCTGGTCATGGAGCTGCAGAACGTCAAAGAATTCGGCACGCGGCTTGCCTTCGAGCCGGTCGGCGGGAAGATCTGCCGAAGCACTGATCAGTTTGCGGCATACGGCCACAGCCCGGCGGGCGGCACTCTGGTTCTGGCTCATGGTTTTGCGAAACTGGCCGAGGCGGTTAAACAGTGCCTGATGATCGGCTTTAACCGGCTTTTCCAGGGCTGATCTGAGTATTTCAGCAACCGGCACGCCCTTATGCGACCAGTTTTCAATTACCCTGGCAAGCGGCATCAGTTCGACGTATTTATCGACCACGCCACCCTCGGTCGCATTGATGACCTTTGCCTTCGTCTGGCGAAACTGGTCTTCGAACCAGTCTTTATAGAGCTTCATGTTCTGGTCGGTAAAAAGAACCGAACCATCGGCACGCCCGAATTTAACCGCGCCACGGCTATTGATGTATTCGGCCGATTCGTGCTCGATCGATGTAAATTGGTGCACTTTTTCGTAAAAAATATCGTCTGAATAAGAACCGCGGGCATGCAGGCGACCATCCTGAAATGACAGATCGAGACCGACAAAAACAATCGGGTCTGCCCCCATGCGGCGAACCAGGTCAAAGACTGTGGTAGCAATCGAGCCCCAGCAGCCAAGGGTGCCGACGGGTTCGCGCAGATCTTTACAGATCGGGTGCAGGCCGCCACCGAAAGTCATCAGCATCAAAGGCCCCTTGAAACTGGTAAAGATATCCGGGTGGGTCATCGGTTCTACGGCCAGAATCACGTCAGTTTCGTTTTCAACGCCGACAAAATCTAGCGAGTTTTCGTATGACGGGTCAGCGGCACAGACGATATCGGGTTTGATGCCATTCGCGACCAGCTGCCTGAGCGCTGTATCCACCGCGACAATCGGGAATTTACCCTTTACCTGCGCCAGAAGATGCATGTTCTTATCGAGCGACGGCCCGGCAGCCACAACGATCGCCGGGGTGCCTTTAAATTGGTCGAAAAGTCGCTCGACACCAGGCAGAGCAAACCCTGCCGCCAGATTGGCAAAATAGTTTGAATGAAACTCAAAACCGGCGTGCATAAGAGTTACCAGATTGCCCTTCGAGCGGTTACACAGATAGCGTATTTTTTCGATAACTCTTTCAAAATACATCTTGAACCGACCAACCGAAGGCGGGTGGTCAATCAGGGCCAGACGTTCCATGGCTGTCCAGTCGAGGCTGGCGCTCCAGAGGTCGCCGACTTCATCGGCCGTCATGCCAACCACAAGAGCAACACGCTCATCAAGAAGGAACCTGCTGAGATCACGGCTTTTCAGAGCCGAAATGAACACTCCGGCATCCGGCTCGATGACAAAAAGCTGTGGCCCGTTAACTCTCTGTTTGAACTCTTTCAGCAGTGCCTCAGCCATGTACCCCAGGCCGAACCCGAGCAGCATTGCATGCGTCTGCCCCTGAAAAGAGGCCTGAATCTGCTTTTCAGCCTCTTTAGCCGGGTCATAGCGACTGTGATACGAGATCAGCCTTTTGTTTTCATCGCTGAAACCAAGGGTCGGCTGGCCGTTTTTCGCCGTTTCAACAGAATATGATTCCTGACGCCAGGTTCGTGCAGCCGCTGCTACCACCGAAAAAACATTGGGGTGGCGGCGGAGGGCATTCAGGTTTCTGTTGAACAGCTCTTCGTTCATTTCAGCTGCTGCTCCCTAGTATGGCTGCGATAAGCTTGCGGGCATCGGAGAAAATTTCAGGAAATTCGTATTCGAGAATGTCAGCGACACCAACCCAGTCTTCTGATTCCTGGGCCGATTTTACCGCCGCCATCTGTTCATTGATGCGGCCGAGAAGGCCCTGACGTTCGGATTCAACCGATGATTCGGCCATATTGGCGGCGAAGGCACGATCAGCGTTGTTGAGCATGGTAACCAGCCATTCGACACCATCGACGAATTCGATGTAATGATCCATGGCACTTTTGATTTTACCGATGCGCAACTCAGATGAAGCCTGCTGCGCTACTCCCTCAAAATGGGTGATTCCGGCGTCGCCGTCTTCGAAAGCAGCCTGAACCATCTCAACCGCCGAGGCTGCGACCAGCTCAACTCTTGCAAAATCGACCACCTTGAGCCCGCCAATTTTCTCGGTTTCATCCGGGCAGTAGGAAGTGCCGTCAAGAAGAAGCTCAACAATAGATGCACCACTGCCTTTAAGCGATTCTTCAACAGTTTTGACCAGCTGAAGCACCGTCACTTCAGCATCGATACCCTCTACTTCGAGGGAATTTCCATTAAGTAAAATTTCCAAAGTTAAACCTCGAGCCTGTTTCTGGATTCTGCGTCTAGTTTACTTGTTTCCGGTTAATTGTGAAAGCTGATTTGAAAAAGCGGTAGCCTGCGACTGATAGTTGGACATGGCGGTCTCGAGGCTGGCAAACTGTTTGAGCAGCGCTTCCTCGCGACTCTTCAGTCTTTCTTCCTGAGAAACGATCTGCTTGTTGATCAGACCAATCTGCTTGTCCATTTCGCTGTTAGAGGCAACACCCGAGCGACCGACCCTCTTGGTGAGCAGGCCGTCAGACTTGGTGAATTCATTGAGCGTTGCCTTGAGACGCCGGGCAATGCCCATTTTATTGGTATCAGTAGAATCCTGATTAAAAAGGGCGGCAACCTTGTCGGGATTATCGGCCAGGGCCTGCTCAAGCTTTTCTTTATTGCTGATACTCAAGGTACCGACCATGGTATCTTTGTAATCCGAACCGATGGTGCCGGTAGTGATACCAAGGTCTGAAAGACTGTCAAAAAGTTTGTCGACACCCGGCACGATCGAAGACATCACCAGTCGCATCTGGGATCTTACCGAGCGCAGAGTATTGTCACCGGCAAGAAGACCAACTTTGAAAGCATCTTCATAAGCGGTGAGATCTGCGTCACCTAGCGCCCGGACTTCGTCGTCTGTCAGAGCTGTCAGCTCCCAGTTGCGCTCTTCGGTCAACCTCGAATAAACGAGCTTGGTAACTTCGTTGTAAGCATCGACAAAGTCGGTAATTGCTTTAGAAGCGGTTTCGGTGTCGGCATTGATGTTAACCACAGAGCCAGAGGCACCGGTAACATCGTATAAATCGAATGTAACCCCTTCGACCGCGTCAGCGATACTGTTACTCTGGCTGACCTGATCAGAGCCACCATAGACACCATCGATACTGTAAATGGCATTTTTGCCAACATTCTGAACCGCGCCATTCAGGCCCATGGCTGAGAGAAAGTTGCTGGTATCAGAGGCAGAACCGAGGGCAATCGCCCGGTTACCAGTTTCGGTCGAGGTAAGAATGAACTGGCCGTTCGTCTGATCATAATGAGCCTTAACACCGACCTTGGTGTTCGAGTTGATTGAACTGATCAACGAATCGAGGGTCATGGACGATGTGCTGCCGATATAAAACTGCACACCGTTTATTGAAAAGGTGCCGGCGGTAACCGAATTGGCAAAACCCGCCTGATTGAGCGGCGAAGAAGTCTTAACCTCTGACACTGGCCGTGAACTGGTGAGAGTTGACCCGGTATCGAGGCCGCTCACGGGGCCACCGGCAAGTCCCAGGGCCGCGCCAAGAGTTCCGGCGGCATCCTGAATCTGAAGGGTGGCATCAGAGCCCTTCTCTTTGCCGACAATGTTCACTTTGCCGGTAGAGGCGTCGTAATAAGCCTTATCAACACCTTCGACCTGAGAGATTGTGTCTAGAATATCCTGCAGAGTTTCGGTGCCGTTATAATTTATATCGCTGGCCTGGCCATTGACCATCACTCTCAGGGTTCCGGCGCCAACGCCGAATTCACTGGCAATATCACCGGTTCTTGCCTGGGCGAGGGTCTTGCCGAGATTGCCTGAGCTGGTCAGCTGGGCTGCCGAAGCCTGACTGCCGGCAATCATACCGGTCACCATCAGAAAATTGCTGGTGTCTGTCGATGAGCCAACGCCGATCGGGTTGTTGCTGCCATCTTTGCGGGTAAACGAAATCAGGTCTTTCGCCGAGTCGTAGGTGGCATTAATTTCGGTCTGGGCGGTTATGCGCGAGAGAACGCCCTGAAGGTCATCTGTCTGGGCATTGATATTTATCTGAACACCATCGATGGTTATTATGCCGGAACTGATCGACCTGGAAAAGGTCTCGTTCATCAGCTTTTCACCTTTATCATTGACGGAAGTTTTGCTGGCGCCGCCAAAGAGGTCAGACGCAATTGAACCGGTGCCGTCTGCGAGAGTAAAAGAAGCGGCATCGGCAGAATTGGTATTGACAAGTCTGAGTTTGCCGTTTGCGCCATCGAATCTGAATTCTACGAGCCTGTCGGCCGGGTTGCCGGTCGGCACGCCGCCTTTAACCAGACTGCCTTTGGTGTCAATTTCGCTGTTGAGCTGCTTGATAAGGTCAGCAACCGTCGTTCCGGGTGCTACTGCTGAAATATCAAAAGCTTCAGGAGTACCAGTACCGCTTCTTTCAATGGTAAAGGTGCCCTGTGTGATACCAAGATCAGCAATCGTGGCGTTCAGGCCAGATCTGATCGATTTAAGAGTTGACTCTTTCACCGGCACGTCTTTGTCGAGGTCGATCTGCCCATCAGCTTCGAACATCGACGAAATAATATTCGAAGTGCCTGTATCGGCTATTTCAAGTTTGAGGTTGGGATCGAGAAGATTGAATTTAAGGCGGTTGTTTTTGTCATCGAAAACAACATTCATTTTGCCTTTCAATTCAGGCTTGTTGGCAATGCTGACATTCATCAGCGTCACCATGTCTCCGATGCTGTTCGCACCGGTCACGCCGGGCGAAAGAGTAAAGGTGCCCGACCCGCCGCCGACGATTCGGACTTCGAGGTTGTCCGGGGTAACGCCAAGAGCATCGAGAGTCGTTGAACTGCCACCAATTGCATCAGTCGTCGCCAGATTATGACCCAGTTCGAGAGAGCCGGCCAGTTTGGCTTTTGAAGCGACCGTGGTGGAAGAAGCCAGCTGCTTCACATGCACGGTATAGCTGCCTATCGCGGCACTGGTAGAAGCACGGGCATTAACAACCCGCGGGTCGCTGGCGTCGATTTTTTTCGAGTTGAAGGTTTTACTGAAAGTAAGGTCGGTTGCTTTATTCTGCAGGTCGAAAAGCTTCAGATTGACATCCTGAAGCATGTCGCGCTGATAGGTTATGGTATTGCGCTTTCTTTCAAGACTATACTTGGAAAAGCTTTCGGCTTTGATCAACTGATCGATCAAAGACTGTGTATCGAGACCGCTCGAAAGCCCCCCAACCCAGTTTCTGCTGATACTGCCTACCATACTGTGCCTCCTGCCGAAAATCAGCGCCGCCGACTTTCTTTAAACAGTTTCTTTATGCTTTCTTGTCAAATATCAGGCCGAGATAGTCATCCATTTTTGCGACAAGATCGAGTACTTCTTCTGTCGGAATCTGCCGGATGACTTTATCCTGCACGATGTCAACGACAGAAACCATGGTGCGATGCGTTTTGTCATGAACCTGAAAGCGCAGTGACCTGTCAAATATCACCGCAGTCTTATTAAGCTTATCGACCGCCTCGCGTAATTCTTCCTCATTTTTCTCCTTGGTTTCCTTGGCGGCCTTCATTGCCTTGCCATCAGGAAGTTCGGTCTGCTCAGCCACAGGGTTCTCATGCCGGGCGCCGTTGGTGGCCGACGTTTGATTAGGCTGGGGTTCAAGAATTGGTTTGATGTTTCCGATTTCCATTGTTTCCACACTCCTTTCTACACGATAGAGAAACGTACATCAGACCCGAACTCTGGAATACAGGTTCAGGTCAGAATTGTCATTTTTAAATTTCGGGTGGTGCGGGTGCAGCATGTTTCCGGGGTTACCGGCCACACAGGCATACCAGAACCAGTCGCGAGGAGAAAATATCTCGCCACCTGCCATTTTTCTCTGTTTGTTCAAGTTGTTTTTGTCTGCCAGAAGAAAATGCTGCATGTCAGATTCCTCCTTGAATCTTTCCAGGTCGCATCCTTGCCGGAGAAAAGTGCAAAACGCAAACAGACACACTTTCCTCCTATCCTTATACTACTTATCGTCATAAACCACTCTCAGGTAACGGGCGATTTTTTATCATTTAAAACCATATCCGCCAGTTAATCCCAATTTTCATTCCGAAACAGTCTGCTTTAACTTTTTTTCTTTTATTTTCAAGCCTTTTCAAACTTCCAGCAGAACGCAGCACAGGATTCTGTACCGGACATCGCCACCTATTTATTAAAAACGCCGGCCTGAATCATATCGAGACTGAGATTGACGCCAGCCAGAAATGCCTTACCATTGATCATTTCATCATCGGCAATTCGTTTGACCATCACCTCGCCGGCGCCCTCGAAATCGCGGGCCATGGCATTGAAAAACTGCTGCTGCGTTTCGGTCATGCGGCCATCGATTGCATATTTGAGCCAGTTTTTGCCCCAGGTACCCGACCGGTGCAGATAGCGCCGAATCTCTACCGCCAGACGCTGAAACCACGACATTCTGAAACGCCCGCCAAACGAAAAGCAGCGGGTGGTCAACAGCATACCGCACAGGGCAGCATCACCGGCAGCCACTTCCCCGGGCCCGAAACCGGCGACTCCGATTACCGGAATCTCTGCCGATTCGATCAAATGTTCGCGAATCGAGCGCGACAATATCGCCAGAGGCTGTTCAAGATCTTTGAGGAAAGCGCAGTCAGGCTGGCGCAATCGGCGGTTGATCTGACTGCGGATATGGCCGGGGAAATCGCGAACACCAATGCGCGCATCAGAATCGAAAGCAGGTGCGGCGGCCAGGTCAAGCCTTGTCATGAACGGAATGGTGAGGCTGGTATCTTCGAAAACCCAGCCGTCTTCGGTGATTTCCTGGTCGAGGGGCGGCAGTTTCCTGCAGAGAATAAAGTCTGGCCCGCAGCCGTGCGGTGCCGAAACGATATTGATCATTCTACCGGTAAGCGACAGCAGGGCGATACGGCTCTCGCTGCGCAAACGCACCGAATATCTGCCGTTTACCCCCGAATATTGAAGAAGCTGCAGATCGACAGCCTCAACCTCTGCAAAAATTCTATTTTTAGTGCTCATATACCCTGATCATAACACACCCCGTGCGGCATTTTCTACGCAGCGGGTGCAAAAACATTTGCCCCTAATTTTCTTACCGACAGACGCCGATAATTGCAGAGAATACTTGCAAATTATAGATCCCGGTTGTTCCTCTGCAGGTGAGAAGCCGATCAGAGGCCTGAAATAAGGAGACAAAATGAAGCGATCGAGTCTGCTGTTCTTCGCTTTAGTCCTGCTGCCATTATTCTTTGCGCCAGAAGCTTTTGCCGCCACCACGGTTACCGCTGTAAGCCTGACCAGAAATATAGATGCTGACGCCAATGGCTACACCAATTTTAACGATACGGTGAGGGTTGAAGCCATCGCAACCTATACCGGCGCCACCGCCTGGGCGATTCCACCCGTCGCAAATTTTTCGGGCTTTGGTCTTGGTCCGGTGATAATGACACAGCAGAATGCCGCAACCGGCCTTTATCGAGCCGACATCAGACTAACCGAATGGGTAGCCGGCCTGAACTACAGCGCACTGACTGATGTAACTGTCTCCGCCAGCGCCAATGATAGCAGTAGCGATACCGACATTTCAAACCAAATTCTTGTCGATCTTATGCAGGTATCCGGAACAAATCCCAGCGTCTCACCTCTGGTAGTTAAAAACGGCCAGAATATTACCGTAACGATAGGCGACACAAATCATCAAAACACCCCGCTCAGCGGAACCACTGCAAGAGTAGACCTTACCAGTATTGGTGGCCCGGCTAATGCATCTCTGATCTGGAACTCAGGAACTGGAGTGTTCGAAAATTCTTTTGTGTCATTGGCCGGTCAGGATTACAACGGCCCCCTTTCCATCACACTCAGGGATCCTTTGAACCCTCCGGTAATCTACACAACAAATAATTTTGTTTGCGACACAAGGCCACCCGTTATAAATAACGGTGGCACGAATGTTCAGATAATGTCTGGCAGAACCACCGCACTTGCCGGTGATATTCTCAGGCTGACTCTGACAATCGACAACTATGATAGCGACACAGCCAGTGTCACCATTGCCGGCCTGACCGACGGCGCATCACCAACCGCAATTGTCGGTGGTGTTACCATGACCCGCATCAGCGAAATTGTCGGGGGCCAGGCCGTGTGGCGCACTGATGTCGAATTGTCAGAAGCGAATATTAAAGCCAATGGCATGACCGTTGTTTTCGCGGTAACTGATAATGCCGGCAATATAACCACCACAAACAGAACTTTCAATATAGATCTTGAAAAACCTGCCATCCAAGACCTTGTCGCCAAATGTCTGCAGCCAAGCCTGGCAGACCCGGGCTCGCCATTAAATCGCGCCGCCACAGCCACATGCTGGCTCGAAATCGCCGCTTCGATTCCGGTCAATATCACCCCCGACAACTTGATTGTCTCAGTTGACCTTAGCCCGATTGGCGGACCGGCAGTTGTGCCGATGATTGGCAGTCAGGTAAGCAGCTACACGACAAGATATCAGATTCCGGCAGGCGCTCTTGAAGACACGGTCGAATATGCCTTTGTCGTTACCGCCAGCGATACAGCCGGCAATCTCGTTCTTAAATCCACAACACCAACGATTGTGGTCGACAGTTTCAGGCCGACAATCGGAAATGTGACTCTAACCAGTCCACAACCAACAGTTTTACCGGGTGAAAACTTCACGGTCAGCGTTGAAGCAAACAACATTGAAAACGGCAAAGTGTATGTCAATCTGAAAAAACTTGGAATGGGTGATCCGATCACGGGTCTTGCTGAGCTGACAAATATCGACGGCAACCGTTACTACGAGACTTTTCAGCTGCTGCCGGGTGATGGTGTCGGAGTGCCTTACTTCGAAGGCCGCGCCAGCTTTACCGTCTATGTTAACGACACAATCATACCGCCAACCGGCAGCGAAATAGCAGCCCATACAGCAACTGCCACAACCCCTGTATATACTTTCTACAACCGCGTCCTGACTATTGATGCCAATGTTCTCAATCCGAACAGCACCCCTTCTGCACTTCATCCTTACGCCACCGCAACCTGCAAATTAGAAATAATTGCCACTATTCCAATCTCATTAGATTTGACTCCTCTGACGGTAACCGTTGACCTCAGCGAGATC
>JANJUX010000046.1 GCA_024710355.1 Candidatus Rifleibacteriota bacterium | reverse complement strand
GAGAATTTGTTGCGTTATACAATTTCTGCAAGGCAAGTCATACGAAAAAGAGAGGAAATATATGCGAAAGAAGGAAGCAAAGACTTCAAACGGCGACAAAAAACCGCGCGAACCAAAATCAGGGGCAACGGCAAAAACTGCCGATAAACCTTCGCCAAAACCAAAGCCCGTTGTTAAACCATCTTCAAAACCCAAAAGCCAGCTTTATCCGGCAGGAACACAATTATACTGCACAGCGTATTATTCCATTCAATACGTTGGTAAAAAAGAACTCGTCAAAGGCGAAAAGTCTTTTGCCAAGCCATGCCGCCTGGTATTCAACGATCCGATATTCGATCTGCAATTATCTATCGTTGCGGCCAGACATGCACGAGCAGAGTTATGGCAAGACTGGGTCAGTTTTAGTAAAAATATGGAATTACATCCGCCAGTAAATGCTCCAGGCAAAATTGACGGTATTTTTATTATCAATACCGAATATTAAACGGATAAAACGAAAGATCGAAAACTTACCACAAAATTTATGGATGAGTTTATCAGGTCGGTGTCCGGCTATTCAGAGATTCCTGGTAATTTTTAGCAAGGAGGATCGCCATGAAGAGAGTATTTTGCATTCTGATTGTTTTGTTAGGCATCGCAGTTGGCGTATTCAGCAATGAACTTGAGCTGGGGCCGCATTTTTTTGAACAGTCTGATGAAGCTGTTATTGATTTTCTCAGACAGAATCTGCCTGATATAAACAGTTTCACAGTGGAAGAAAAACCGCTCCTGGTTTCCGCAGTCATGTCAGACAATTACCGGGTAACTGAATTCATTTTAAAAAATGGCGGTGACCCGAACATTGTCATGGGATCAAGGCAGACCCCTCTACATTTCGCTTCTTATAGCTTGCCGATCGTTAAATTGCTGTTAAAACACGGCGCAGATCCGAATGCCGGAGGAGATGACGGCAGGCCGTTGCTCGGATGGGTTCTTACTCTGTCCAGGGGATATAGCGAGAAGGATTACAAACACCTGTATGACACCGCCAGATATCTGGCCGGAATAAGTGAGTTCAGCGAAAGAGACATGGAGCAACTGATCGATGCTTATAAATTTCGCAGAGGCAAGCCCCGCGAGACAATGGGTAAATTAACCCCCGAAGACAATGTCCTTTTGCATGCACTCATTCGGCAAATCGGTCTGAGAATCAAGTAAGAAAATATGCATGCATGTTTTACATGAAAAAAACTTAGCCATCAGCAGCGCAGCGTGCTAGACTTGGGCAGCTGACAAGGAGTTCTGGAGCGTGGCTGAGAAAGATCTTAAAGAAAACCCGTTTCGTGACGAGATTTTTGCGCATCTGCTGGCTGAGGGTTATGTCGAAGGGCGCAAAGCTGATTACGATTATAAACATGCGCTCGATACCGGCAGATTGTTTGAGTTTCTTGCTGCAACCCAACAGGAAGAGCTTAAAAAACTGCAGGATTTTTATAAAACCGCCTGGAAGCAAAAATACCTCGAACTGCTGTGTCGAAAAATCGACGAAAGAGGCCTGCTGGCCGCTCTCAATGAATGGGTTGAAGACTACCCGAGCGATGCAAAATTCCGGCTGGTATATTTCAAAAGCAGTCTGCAGGCGATGATGAAAAGGCTGCATTTTTTGCCAGTTTGAGCAGCAACAGGCGGTTGGTGTCGGCGATTACCAATGCGGTAATCGGTCGCATCAAGGCCGGTCTTAGTTCTTTGCATCTGTCTTAGTCAACAAAGTCTCTGGCTGAACCCGCCGAACCGCCGTATGCGGACCCGCAAACGGCGGTGTGACAGGGAAAATTCGTGAGCATTTACCTATGTCGATTTTGAACTGATCTCAGCGAAAAATCTGGGAAGGATCGGCAAAAAAGTTCTCGGCAGTTACCGCTGGCAATTCTTTCCCGATAAGGCCTTTACCCTGCAGATACTTTGGCACCATGGTCGGCATGGTGGCTCTGACGTTATAAATCATGCTGGGGATGGTCCAGAAGCGCAGTTTCTTGTCGCCGACCTTGTTCATGAGAACGAGCAGGTTATTAGTGCAGTTATTGCGGGTGGTGTGATAAAACTCGCCGGAACGGTTAACGCCAGCCTGTCTGACAGATTCAAGCAACAATTTCTGGCTCTGTTCGGCAGAAAATTTGATCGGGTAGGCAATAAGCTTCTTGGTATCGAAATGGCAGGTTTCGGCGGCGTAGTCTTCCCAGGTTGTGAGGAGCCAGACAATACCGAAAGTCTTCTTCAAACCTTCTTTTAGTGAGTAATTCTGGTCTTTGCGCTGGTAAGCCTCGATGCTCAGCACCAGCCCTTTTGATTCATTGCCATTTTCATCGATCATGCCGCCTTTTTTGAAGGTGAACAGCATCAGACAATGGGCCGCGAGCCATTCTGGCGGAAACGGTTTTTTGATAAAATACGAAGCTTCGAGAAGATCAGGTCTGATTTTTACGGTGCGCCAGGCAAATTCGGTTTCACCGGCGGCATTTTTTTCTTTGAGACGGCTCCAGCGCACATTTTTAACAACCGCTTCCTTTTCAGAGAGCTTGATTATCTGGGCTGGCTTCTGGAAACCCTTGTATGGCTGCGGGTCTTTGATTTCGATACGCTTTTCGAAGGGGCGAACGGCTTTAACCGAAAGTTTCGTCAACTGAATCGCGTCTTTGGCCACGCCATCTATCTGAACCAGCTGCCCATCGTATTTTTTCGCTTCGCCGGCAGAAATTTCGAGAGAAAAAACCCGGCAGTCGTCAGTGGTGAAAACCACTGCGTCATCACGGACATCGAGCATACCGTTGAGGCGATAGAACGAACCAGCCCAGGCCGGCACTGCCACTACGGCAAGAATGACAGCCAACAGAGCATGCAGAATTCTTTTATTCATTTATGTACCCCATCTTCGTATGGATTATTTCATTATAACTTCATATCCCACACCCCGCAAGACCCGGCCGCAAGTTCTTCGAATGGGCTTTTAAGTGCATACTGGAAAAAATCCGGGCGGTCTGTTATATTTCTGCTGCCAGATTGGCGCGGGAGACCATAAATGTCGGGCATACTGATAATCAGACTCAAAGGGCTTGGTGATATAGTTCACCTGATACCGGTTCTGCGCATGTTGCGGCAGCAGCACCCCGATGAAACAATTGGTCTGCTCTGCCAGAAGCCTTTTGGACAAATTGTGCCCCCTGACCTCAATATCAGAATTTTTGAGTTACCAGGTCACGCCGGCCTGACCGATACTTTCAGACTGATACGCGACCTGCGCCGCTGTCACTTCGAGAAGCTCTTCGATCTGTTCGCCAATCCAAGAACCGCCGTCATCAGTCTGTTAAGCGGCGTCAAAGAGCGCTACGGCTTCGATTACCGTATTCGCCGTCATGCCTACACCCACACCTTTTCACCCGCCAACCCGAATCGGCACCTGATGTATCTTTTCGGTGAATTTTTTGCGCATTTCGGTATCACCGGCGAGCTTGAGTTCCCGAATCTGGTGTGGCCAGAAGAGGTCAGGACAAAGGCAAAAAGCGCCATCAGCAGTGATTTTAACGGACAACGACCACTGCTGGGCATCAACCCGCATACCACTTACATGTCAAAGGCCTGGCCGGAAGAATACTGGGTCGAACTCATCAGACTCTGGTTCGACAGGACCGGCCAAAGAGTTCTGGTGACCTGGGGACCTGGCGAAAGGGAAGCGGCAGAACGCATAGTTAAAGAAGCCGGCCGCGAGCGGGCATATGCGCATGCCCCCGTGCGCATAGATGAATTTGCGGCCCTGCTTGCCGACCTCGATCTTTTTTTAACCTCAGATACGGGCCCGATGAATATTGCCTGGGCAGTCAACACACCTACGGTTGCCCTGTTCGGCCCAACTACCCGCGAAGCGGTCATGCCCAGGGGCGCAACCCATCTCTCACTGTTCAACGAAGAACTGCAGTGTCTGCAGTGCCACCTCGAAGTCTGTTCACACAAAACCTGCATGTGGTCGATGAAGCCACAGATGGTGCTCGACAAAATTCTTACCAGATACGACCTCAGCAACACCAGGAAACCAGATGCACAAAGCCATATTTCTTGACCGCGACGGCACGCTTAACCCTGACCCGGGCTATATCTCCAACCCTGATGACTTCAATCTGTATGAAGGCGTTGCCGAAGCGTTATACAAGCTGCAGCAGGCTGGCTTTCTGCTGATACTGATCACCAATCAGTCGGGCATCGCCCGCGGCCTGATCACTCCTGAACAGCTCGCCAGCATCCATGCAAAGATGCAGAACCAACTGGCCAGAGCCGGCGCCAGAATCGATGCCATCTATCATTGCCCGCATCACCCTGATTTTCCGCACAAAGATGGTCTGACAGACTGCGACTGCCGCAAGCCCAGGCCCGGGATGGTTCTGCGCGCCATCAAAGAACATGATATCGAGCCGTCTGCCTCATACGTTATCGGTGACCGCAGCTCAGACATTAAAATTGGCCAGAAAACCGGCATCACACCGATACTGATCGGCACACAACCCCTCCAGGGCTTCGAGCAGGTCGCCACATTCAGCAGTTTAAGCGCTGCAGCAGACTGGATACTGAACCGCTAATTTATCGTTGACTTTTGCCGCCGCGCCTTTATAATGGGCGCACCATTGCAATTAAGGTAAGCGATCTTGAAATCAGCGGAATCAGGCGACGAACAAAGGCATAAAGACAACGGCAGTGAAACGAAGGTCACGCTGGTGTCACTCGCCTATTTTTTCTTCGTAATCTGTTCTTATTACGTCATCAAGCCGATTCGCGAAAGCCTGGCCCTTGAGCTGGGGGCCGAGAACATTCCGCTTCTCAACATCACTTCGATGGCCAGTCTCGTGATCGTCAATGCTGTTTACAGCCTGATTGTCGGCCATTTCAAACGCGATATCTTCATTCCGTTCATCACCAGGTTTTTTGCCGTCAGCCTCCTGGGCTTCTGGGTGATTTTTTCATTCCTGATACCGATCCCCGGCTCAGAACCGGCGAATCTGACCAGTCCAACCGCCGGCATCGCTGTCGAAGCCCAGGTCGAAACAACGACGGCGATGATTGAAGCGCCCACAAATCATAGCACTGGCGAGAAGCCCCGAAGCGCCGTTCCCCTTATCGCCGAACGCGATGACATTAACCAGGCCAGAACTTCAGAATCGTCAGAAGCCAAGACTGTAACTGCGAAACGAAGAGAGCTTACCCTGTTCAAAATTCTTGCCATCGGCACCTACTACCTCTGGGTAAACATGTTCTCTCTTATGGCTGTAAGCATGTTCTGGTCGTTTATGAACGATGTTTTTTCGCTCGAACAGAGCAGAAAATTGTATGCGATAATTGGCTACGGTGGCCTGCTTGGCGGGCTGGCCGGCAGTGCGCTGACTTCGCTGCTGGTCAAATACACCGGCACCCCCAACCTCTTCATTCTTGCGATTGTTCTGCTTTATCCCTCGATCTGGTGCATGCAGTATATCCATCACAATCATTACCGACCCGAAGGGATACCTGAAGCCGACAACCGCCCGGCCGTGCCGGCGCACCCGCCACGCCCCTGGGATGGCTTCATCGCCGTCAGTCGTAATCTGATCCTGATTCTGATGGCCCTGGAAATGTTCTTCTACACTTTTTCGACGACCCTCTTTTCCCAGCAGTTCAACCAGCTGCTGCAGACCGAACTTTCGAGCATCAATGAGCGAACGGCTTTTGTTGCCGGAATCTACGGTTACATCAACATTGTTTCGCTGCTGACGCAGTTTCTGGTAACCAGAATCACAATGATGCTGGCCAACCCGGTATATGGCCTCCTGATGCTGAATCTTATCCAGGTGGTCGGAACGACACTGATGCTTCGCAACCCGAGCCTGAAAATCATAAGCTGGACAATCATCACGCGCTATGCCCTGAATTATTCGACTGGCCGGGTTTTGCGCGAACTGATCTATATTCCGCTCGACCGCGAGGCAAAATACCAGGGAAAAGGCTTTATCGACACGGTGGTATTCAGATTTGGCGACGGCCTCTCTTCCGCAGTGATATATGGCGGACTGGCCTTCTTCTCGTATGGGGTGTGGATAGATTATTCAATTCTGGTGGTTATGGCTCTGCAATTTTATGTTATAATCAAAGCCTCGGGTCTCTATGCCGAACGGCTCCGACAGACCCGCGCCGGCGAGATATCGTCGGAGGCAGATGAGGCTCAGTGACCGAAAAAATTTTCCGGAGGAAATAATGAGCGTTAAAATGATCGTTGTTGGTTCTATCGCCTATGATTCACTGCAGACCCCTAAAGGCAAACGCGAGAGAGCTCTCGGTGGCTCGGCCATCTATTTTTCGACCGTTGCCAGCTATTTTACCAAAGTTGGTCTGGTGGGCGTCGCCGGCAAGGATTTTGAAGATGCACACGTCAGTTTTCTAAAAGACCACGGCGTCGACCTCGCCGGCTTCGACCGCAAAAAAGATGGCGAAACCTTTCACTGGGCCGGCAGCTATGGTGAAGACTTCGGCGATGCCACTACCCATGACACCCGCCTGAACGTATTCGAATCTTTCGACCCGCAGCTGCCCGAAGCATACCGCAACGCCGAGCTGGTTTTTCTCGGCAACATTCACCCCGCACTGCAGCTGAAAGTCATCGAAAAGGTCAACAAACCGAAAATCATCGCACTCGACACGATGAACCTCTGGATCAACACCACTCCCGATCTTCTTAAGCAGGCGATCAAAAAAATCGACATTCTGTTCATCAATTTCCAGGAAGCCTTGATGCTGGCTGGTGAGAAAAAATTCGCCCCGGCCGTAGCAAAGCTTCTGACCATGGGCCCGAAACGCATCATCGTTAAACTGGGCGAACTCGGCGCCATGACTGCCACAAAAGACAGCCGCTTCTTTACTCCGGCGTTCCCGTGCCTCGATATCACCGACCCGACCGGAGCCGGCGACTCATTTGCCGGCGGCTTCATGGGCAGTCTGGCACGCCACGGCAACTATACTGAAAACGGCTTCAGAACCAGCATGCTCTACGGCAGCGCCATGGGTTCGATCACCGTCGAAAATTTCAGCCTCGATTCTTACAAAGGCCTCAAGCCAGAACTGATCGAAGAACGTTTCGAAGCGCTCAAGGCAATGGTTACCATCGACTGATTTTTCGACCGGCGCCAGAAATATCGCAGGGGTTCAGCATGCTGAACCCCTGCGTTTTTTACCGGATTCGTAAGGATTCAGCACGCTGAGCCCGGTCAGAAGAAGTAGGCCTCGTCGGGTTTATGCGGGCAACGGCATTTTTGGCCGCGATCGGCCGGAATCATATTAACCAGCCTGATCAAAACCTTATGCAGCTGACCAACACTCTGCTGAAACATTCTAACCACTTCTTTCGTGGTCACTTCAGGCACATTGCCGACCAGGCCGGCATCATAATCAGTGATCATAGCGACGTTCACGATGCAGATGCCGAGCTCCTGGGCAAGCACGACTTCTGGATACTGAGTCATGTTAACCGTATGCCAGCCCATCTGGGTGAACCATCTGCTTTCGGCCTTGCTTGAAAATCTTGGCCCGTTGATCACTACGATGGTTCCTTCGGTGTGAACGGTGGCTCCTTCAGCCTTCAGTGCTGCAATCGCAAGTTCACGCAGCTCGGGACAATATGGCTCGGCAGCGGAGATATGCATGACGTCAGGACCATCGGCAAAGGTATCTTTGCGACCATTGGTTCGATCGACGAACTGATCACTCACCACAAAATGCCCGGGCTGAATATCTGGCTGCAGAGAGCCAACTGCGCAGGGCGAAATGATGCGTGACACACCGAGTTCTTTCATTGCCCAGAGATTGGCTCGATAATTGATCTGGTGTGGCGGAATCGTATGCTGCCGGCCATGTCTTGGTAGAAAAGCGACCTTTTTGTCACCAATCGTGCAGATATCGATAATATCGCTCGGCTGCCCGTACGGCGTACTGATTTTTGCCTTTTCGATCTTGTCGGCGGCCAGTTCATACATACCGCTGCCGCTGAAAATACCAATGTCGGCCCTGTGCTTGTTACGCATCATCTTTTCTCCCGTTTTGAACTTCGAAAAATGCTAACACAAACAACCAGAATATTCCTAAATTCAACGATAAGGGATTTTCAGCACTACAAACCTCCCATGCCTTATCTGAGCTTATAACCCGACTGCGGCGCCGGCGACAGAAGGTTAGATATTGCAGACAAGACTATCGCTTCATAATACCCGCCGTTATTGCATTGCCTGCAACGAAAAAATCGCCCCTCCGTTATGGAGGAGCGATTTTTATTTCTTTTCAGACTTCGCAGTCTTCGAACTTAACTACCCGACACCCTGGCGTCTGTGAACCAAATCACAACTAATTATCAAATTAATGATAATCATGCCGATCAGGCAATCTGGCTCTCGACTTTATAGAGAATCTGGTAAGGTTCTTTCTTCTCGACGCAGCGCTCATGTATTATCACTTTACTGATATTATTATCAGAAGGTATATCATACATCAGATCGAGCATCAGATCTTCAATGATGCGGCGCAGACCGCGGGCACCGGTATTCTGCTGAATGGCGTTGCGGGCGATGGCCTGCAGAGCCTTCGGCGTCACTTCGAGATCGACGCCTTCCATGCGCAGAAGCCTGGCATACTGCTTGATCAGCGCGTCTTTGGGATCCGTAAGAATCTTCACCAGATCATCGACACCGAGGTTGTTGAAGGTTGCGATCACCGGCACGCGACCGATAAACTCAGGAATCAGACCAAATCTCAACAGATCTTCGGGCATGACATCCTTCAGTAACTCACCTACCCGGCGCTCGCTCTTGAGAACCGGAGTTGAGCCAAAACCCATGGTCTTGGTCGAAGAGCGTGCTTCGATAAGCTTTTCAACACCCTCGAAAGCCCCGCCAAGCAGGAAGAGAATGTTCTTGGTATTGAGCTGAATATAATCCTGATGCGGATGCTTGCGACCGCCCTGCGGCGGCACGTGTGCAACCTTACCCTCGAGCAGCTTCAACAGTGCCTGCTGCACCCCTTCGCCCGAAACATCGCGGGTAATCGAGACATTCTCACTCTTGCGGGCGATCTTGTCGATTTCGTCGATGTAGACGATACCCCGTTCAGCTCTCTGCACATCATAGTCAGCAGCCCGCAGCAGATTAAGAAGAATGCTCTCGACGTCATCGCCGACATAGCCTGCCTCAGTAAGAGTCGTGGCATCGGCAATGCAGAACGGAACATTCAACAACTTCGCAAGCGTCTGTGCAATGTGAGTTTTTCCAGAGCCGGTCGGCCCGATGAGAAGCACATTTGACTTCTGCACTTCGACATCGTCGCGACGTGATTCCTCAAGGGTGATTCGCTTGTAGTGATTATAAACCGCTACCGAGAGAATCTTCTTCGCCTGTTCCTGACCAATTACATACTGGTCGAGAACCCTGGCGATTTCCTTGGGCTTGAGTGCATTCTGCATAACCAGAGGGCCATCATCATCGAGTTCTTCGAGAATGATCTCGTTACAAAGGCCGATGCACTCGTCGCAAATGTAGACCTCAGGCCCGGCAATCAACTTGCGAACCTGATCCTGACTCTTTCCGCAGAAAGAACAACGGAACTGAGGGGTCTTAGAAAGCATGCTTACTCCTCGTTGGGTTTTGCTGCAACAACTTTACGCTGAACTACTTCGTCGATCAGGCCATATTCCTTAGCTTCTTTCGAAGACATGAAGAAATCGCGGTCAGTATCTTTTTTGATGCGTTTCAGAGGCTGACCGGTGTGATTCGCCAGAATGTCATTGAGCATATCTTTCATTCTCAGGATTTCCTGAGCCTGAATTTCGATATCGCTGGCCTGACCCTGTGCCCCACCGAGAGGCTGATGAATCATGATACGTGAATTGGGAAGGGCGTAGCGTTTGCCTTTTGCGCCTGCAGCGAGAAGCAGTGCGCCCATGCTGGCGGCCTGGCCGATACAGATAGTGCTGACATCGGGTTTGATATACTGCATGGTATCGTAAATGGCCATACCGGCGGTTACTACGCCACCCGGGCTGTTGATATAAATCGAAATATCCTTTTCGGGATCTTCTGATTCAAGGAAAAGAAGCTGAGCTACGACCAGATCGGCCATTCCGTCATCGATTCCGCCGCCGAGAAAGATAATCCTATCTTTGAGAAGGCGTGAATAGATGTCAAAAGCCCGTTCCCCACGGCTGCTTTGTTCAATTACTATTGGGACGAGAGTCACGCTTCAGTTTCCCCCTTGTTAAAATCGGCTTCTTTAACCATATCGTAATTAATCTGGTTATTTTTTAGCATAAATTCACGAATTTTTTGGCTTCGGAGCGAAAACCTGACATTTTCTTCGCCATCGTTTTCTGCAAGGGTGTGAAGCAGCTTTTCAACCGGCATGTTGTATTCTTTGGCGCGCTTTTCAATTTCTTCGCGATATTCAGCGTCGGTGACTTCGATTTTTTCACGGTCGCCGATTGAATCGAGAAGCAGCATGGTCTTGGTCTGGCGCACGGCTCTTTCGCGGAAAGTTTCACGGAATTCATTCACGTCTTTGCCGCTGTTGCGCAGATAATCCTGAATGGTGGTGCCAAACTGTCTCCAGCGGCGATCGAGGCCCTGAATGAAAAAATCGATAGTGCTCTGAACCATAGCTTCAGGAACATCGAACTGATAATCCTTGATGATCTGGCCAAGAACTTCTTCAAAAGCACGTTCTTCGGCGTCATATTTTGCGCGTTCTTCGAGGTCTTCTTTAACCTTGGTTTCAAGGGCAGCCAGGTTTTCGAATTCACCAAGGGTTTTGGCAAATTCGTCGTTCAATTCAGGCAGAGTCGGGCGGGAAATGCGGTTGAGAGTAACGGTGTAGTCGAGAGTTTTGCCAAAGTATTTCGAATTGGCTTCGCTTTCGCCTTCAACCTTGTGCTGCCAGGTGCGGGTTTCGCCGACCTTCATGCCAATGGCCGGTGAGAAAAGCTTGTCGTCTTCCATCAGTTTGTGGGCTGCTTTTTCATCAGAAAGTTCTTCATCGACATTGCCTTCGCTGGCAACCTGAACTTTGGCCGAGAAATAATCGCCGACTGACAGAGTGCCGTTTTCGACGGTTTCAGTCTTGCTCTGCTGTTCGCGCACCTGATTGAGAACTTTTTTAACGCTTTCGTCATCGACGATTTCTCGCTGAACCTGAGCGGTGTAGCCCTTATAGTTGAATTCACCCAGTTTCGGCCTGACTTCAAAAACAGCCTTGAAGGTGAATGGAGCATTTTCCTGCAGGTTTGATTCCTCAAGCTCAAAGCGGCTTACCGGGTGCAGCTTGGTTTCTCTGATTGCCTGCGGATATACTTCCTGGACGAGTTCTTCTTCGATCTGTTCTCGAACGGAATCGGCACCAATAAATTTAACCAGAACAGCTTTCGGAATCTTGCCCTGGCGGAAGCCCGGAATCTTCACAGAGCGGGCGGCGCGATTGTAAAAGCTGGCATAGGCAGCATTGACTTTTTCCTTTTCAACTTCGACGGTCAATGCGACTTTGTTAGCTTCCAGTTCCTGAACTTGTGTCTTTAACATATACAATAACTCCTTGTGGAGAGAATTTCGACAGACTACCCATACACGAAACCCGCCCGGCATAAAGAACTCAATGCCAGAAAAGCATCCGCCGGCAGGGGCACGGATTGGATGTATCATTATAATGGAGTCAGACCCTAAAGTAAAGACGCCCTGCCCCGCAAAAAACCGGGGCCGTTTTGTCGGTTTCGTACATTTTCAGGGGCTTTCGCCACAAAAAAAGAAAAGAGCCGAAATTTTCGGCTCTTTTACAATTCGGAGCGGGAGACGGGACTTGAACCCGCGACCATCTGCTTGGAAGGCAGAGACTCTACCATTGAGTTACTCCCGCAGAGTTTGCGGCTGACTCCGGCTGACGCGAATGCGAAGGGCGGGACTTGAACCCGCACGGTGTTAACCACCAGATCCTAAGTCTGGCGCGTCTGCCAGTTTCGCCACCCTCGCTCAAGGGTCAACGCAGCCAATAATACCAGAAACTTAAAGCACAGGCAACAGTTTTAAAAAATCACGTTGGCTCAAGATCACAGAAAACTTTCGGGCAAATAATCAGGTATGATTAAACATGATTTTACAGATGGAGTGAATCTATGAGCAGCCTTCGCAAAGTGACCTGGTTCTGTCTGGTTTTTCTGACAATCCTCTGCCTGTTACCGGCGAACGCCGTCACTCCTTTCAACAGTAAAAACACAGTTACAATTTCCGGCAGTGCCAATGCAGATGGCAATGACAGCGCCCGTGCCGAAACTTCAAAACGCAAGAATCAGCAGGATGCGCGGCCATGCACATTGGCGATCATGGCCGACCTGCACGCAAAACCCGAAAGCCTGCCGCTGCTTAGAAAGGCCGTCGACCGGGTCAACAATCTCAAAGACATCATGGGACTCGCCATCGTCGGCGATCTTTGCAGCAAACTCGGCACCAGGAGCGAATATGAAACACTGAAGGCCGGACTCAAGGGTGCGAAAATACCGGTTTATGCCGTGCCCGGCAACCACGACATTCTCTACAAAGACTATCTGATCGATGGCGAAAAGAAACGCGGCACCCCGGCTGAAAAAAAGGCAAAACACGAACTCTTCAAAAAGACACTCAATCTCAAGTCGCTCTACTACTCGCGAAAAATCGGCGGACACCTGCTGATTTTCCTTCCGAACGACGCTTTGAGCGCAATCCCCTGTTCTTTTCCATCAGATGATGCCTACGATTTTCTACGCCAGACCCTGCGTGAGAACCGCAAACTGCCGACCATCATCTTCAATCACGCCCCACTCGAAGGCAGCTACGGCGATAAAAGAACCATGCCGCCGATCCAGGCAAATGCCCAGCCCTCTGGCAAGCTCAAACGCCTGCTGCAGAAAAACCCGCAGGTTTATCTCTGGTTTTCGGGCCATCTGCACATTACTCCTTCACAGAAATATTTCAATTTCCCCGGTAACCGGGTCGGAAAAGTTAATGTCGTCCATGTCCCGCCCTCCCAGATTCACGCATCGTGGATGCAGGTAGTAAGACTTTCGCCAAAAGGCGCAATCGTCAAAACCCTCGACGTCAAATCAGGAAAATACCTGAAACGCCACACCAGAGTATTCAGACCCAACATCAAAACCTTTGCCGACGCGACGGATAAAGACCTGCAACCCGATAAAGACGACAAAAACGACAGCAAAACCGACAAAATCTCGAAAAAAGCCAGAATCGTTATAACCAACGCTCACTCGGGCGGCAATCGCAACCGGGCCGGCTTTGGCGACTGGCTCGAAAACCAGGACCCCGACATCGCCCTTGTCAGTGAATCGGTCGACATGAACCCGCATCTCAGGGCATCAGGCAGGGTCTTCAATGCCGGCAATGAAACGCGTGGCCGCCGCGAAGTGGTCGTGGTCGTGCGCGACGGCCTGCCGGTCATGAAGCACGATTTCGGCAAAATCTCACCCGACCTTGGCAGCGGCATAGCCCACGACCGCTGGTGGACCCGCGCCCAGACGAAGGTGGCCGGCATTAAAACCCGCGTCTATTCGCTGCATCTCAATGCCGTCATTCAGGAAAAAACCGGCGAACCGCGTGCCGAAAGACGCTGGGAAGTGACGCGTGATGGTCTGAGTCGCCTCGAAAAAATCTGGCGCCAGGACATCAAAGACGGCTGGGCCGTTATTATTGGCGGCGACCTGAACTGGAACGACGCACGACAAAATGCCAAAGCCAATCAAATGGCGCCCGGAAATATTTTCAGACGCCTCGGCCTCACCTACGTTAACAACGAACTGATGTGGCTGGCCTGGACCCCAAAAACCCACAAATCGATCGAACGCCAGGCAATACCACCGACCAGTATTCCGGGCCTTTTTGCCGGCGAACACCCGGCCCTGAAAATCGACCTGCAGGCACGTAAAGCCCCTGATAAACCCGAAAGCGATTCCGAAGAAGAAAAGCAGAACACCAACGAAGAAGAAGCCGAAGACGAAGGCGCAGAAGAGCCCGATACCGATGCGTCAGAACTCGACGACACAGACTTTGACGACAGTGTTCTCGACTCTGACTCTGATGAATCGCCAACCGATACGCCGGCCGAAAGCAGCGTCGAACCCGAAGAAGATCAATCTTATGATGACTCAGAAGACGCTTCAAATGCCGAAGAACTCGAAGAAGTCGCCGGCGATACCGATGAAAGTGACCTCAAAACCGAAGAATCTGAAAACTTGCCAGCCGACAACGAGGCAGAAAGCGCAATCGGTAGCAAAGCCGAAACCGGCACCGGGCAGGAACCGGCTTCAGGAAAAGATTCTGAGAATCCCGCCGCCGCAACCGCACCAGAACAGGCAGCTATCGAACGCATCAGAGAGTTGGTCGGCATGCTGCAGGATTTCCTGCAGGGTATCCTTTCAGCCTTCGAAAGCCTTCTCAAGTCGTAATTTTTCACCTGATTGAACTTTTACCGACTGATAAGTTATGCTTGAAGCAGGCCGGAAAAAATGACAGTTTCAGAATATCTGGCCACATAGCCGCACTGAGCGGCTTCAGGAGGTTCAGATGTTCAACCGTTACTTGAAAGCCCTGTCGTGCCTGCTTCTCGTCGCCACAGCGTTTGTCACGCCGTCGCAGGCTCTGCCGCTGGGCGAACGCGAAGCACAGCATTTTGCCCGCGAAGCCGAAAAAATATTCCGAGAAATCATATTCTCTGAAGTTGAACAGACCGGAGCTGACTATCGAATTGATCTTACCGGCAAGACAATCAGAAAAACCCCGGTACAGAGCGGCAGTGTCACCTTCAAGGGTTTTTCTGACGCACAATTTGCGATTATGCGCGGTGGCGCAGTCGACACGACAAAACTTCTTGAGGGTGATGGTGTCGAGGTTGAGGCAACCATAACCGCTGACGCTATCAAAGGCATCATCGAGCGCGAAATCGCCCGGGTGAACAAAGAAAACCGCATCTTCGACCCGTTGAGTCTCAGTTTTCAAAACGGCCAGGTAAGGGTTACCGGACAGATCGACTTTCGAAAAATTCCCGGTAATGTTCTGTCGTTTCTGTCGACCGGCCCAACGCCTTTCTCTGCGGTTATAAAGCCAGAACATAGCGGCAGCCGCATCGATCTGAAAGTCGTCGACGCAAAAATCAATGACCAGCCAATGGCCGACGATTCGCTGCAGCAGATCCTGGCATGGCTCAACCCGGTCTGGGATTTTTCGATTCTGCCATTCAAAGCCAGTCTTGAAAGCTACACGATTTCACCCGCCGGAGTTTCTTTCAGCGGCACGATTTACGACAGATAAAACACCGCCGATGCCAGAACCTGCCAACCCCTCAGCCGGTGAGATAAGAACCGCTTCGATCACCTTCGACCAGTTCGACGCCCTTTTCAGAGAAGAACTGGAAAAAGTTCCTGATCAGTTCAAAGAAGGGGTTGCCCAGTTCATCATCGAAGAGCGCGAGCACCGGCACAGCAAATATATGCGCGGGCTCTACACACTCGGCCACTACATGCCGCGTGGGCACTTCGGCAACCCGGTCGTCGTTCTTTACTTCGGCTCATTTGTCAGAGCGTTTCCGCATCATAAAATCAGTGAACTCAGGCTCGAAATAGCGCGCACCATCACCCACGAATTGCTTCACCACTGGGAAAACCGCTCCGGCATCGACCTGCTCGGTGACGAAGACCGGCGCCAACTGGCAATCTGGAAACAAAAAACCGGCTACAAAGATGGCTCAGAAGCCACTGGCAAAAATTACATCGAAGCTGCTCTGTTCATTTATTTTCTCTTTATTTTTGTCGCCGTTCTCGCCCGCTGGATAATGCTTCTCGGCTGACCGGCGCCCCCGGGCGGGGTTGAATTTTTGCAACGAACCCTCTATACTGAAGCCACTTTTGGCAGATATCTGCCCGCTGGAGATCAAGATGCCCATCAAGAAAGAACTGCTCGAAATTCTTGCCTGCCCGGCCTGCCGCGGCAAAATTATCCACAACGATGACCGCGACACTCTCGACTGTCAAAGCTGCCACCGCATCTACCCGATTCGTGACGATATCCCGGTAATGCTTGTCGAAGAAGCCAAACTGCCGCCTGACGCCGAAAAACGCTGACCGGTACAGAAACTGAAAATGCCACAGATATTCGTTAACATCGCTTACCAACGCATGACCGCCGACGGCTTCAAGTTTCTGGCCGACCAGAAGCTGTTTCCCGAATTCTATTTCTGCGCCGATACCATTGACACGATTGAAAGAAAAACGATCGAAGATCTGCGCGGGATTGCCGAAAGCCAGAATTTCCGGTCGACCCTGCATGCACCTTTTTACGACCTCAATGTCGGTGCCCGCGACCGCAGTATCAGAATGGCCAGTTTCGAGAGACTCGTCTGGGCCGTCGAAACAGCCTCAATGCTGGGTTCTGATGTCGTCGTAGTTCACCCCGGCTATGGCGTCGGGCCCGGCGAAATCGATATCGAGGTCTGGCTTGGCCGCGCCGGCGGGTTCCTGAAAAAACTGGTTGAATATGCCGGCGAACGCAACATAAAAATCGCGTTCGAGAACATCTTCGACAGCCGGCCCGATTACCTCGTCAGACTGCTCGACTTCGTCAATGCCCCCAATGCTGGTATCTGCTTCGACGTCGGGCATTTCAACATCTTTTCAAAACTGCCAATGCAGGCCTGGCTGACCGCACTCGGGCCGAAAATTTTTGAATTTCATCTGCACGATAACGATAAAAGCGCCGATCAGCACCGCGCCATCGGTGACGGCAACCTCGATTATCAACCACTGATCGACTGGCACAATAATCTGCCCGAAGGCAATAACCCGGTTCTGACGCTCGAACAGCCTGACCGCAGTCACGTTCTTAAATCGATCACCAAAATTCAGAACTGGGGCATTTAAAATCTCCGTCATTCCCGCGGAGGCGGGAATCTTATCTAAAAGCCCAGATCCCCGCCTGCGCGGGGATGACTCATGAACCGCAAATGACGCACAATATTGATTTTAAGCCATAAACAAAAAACCGGCCCGCAGGCCGGTTTTTTTTATTTATGGCTACTTACCGATTATTTGCCGCTCTTGATCAGAGTGTTATAAAGATCGAGGTTGGTTTTGTATTCTTTGTAAGCGGTCTGGGCAAGAGTCGCATCGCCCTTCTGGGTGGCTTCCATATACTGTTTGTAAGCGGCCAGATAGTTGTTGTAGGCAGTCTGCGAATCTTTCACCGCAGGGGCTGTAACGGCCGGAGCCGCAGCTTTCGGTTCTTCTTTTTTCACGACCGGAGCCGGTTCTTCTTTAGCGTTCAGCTTGGCGATGAAGTCTGCGGTTGCAGCACTTTCAGCAGCAGCGGCAGCCGGGTCGATATCGCTCTGTTTCAAGGTAACCGTTTTCTTGCCAAACAGTTTTTTGGCAGCGGTAACCGCCAGACGGGCAATCAGACCGCCACCGATAACGCCAACCGCCAGCATCGGGAAACCCATACCAATACAGAGAGCACCACCGGCGATGGCACCGGCAACGGTTGCAAAGTTGGCAACACTTGAAGTTGTCCAGTTCAGAACCTTTTTACCGACGATATAACCACCGACAGCACCAACAGCCATACCCAGCGGGCCACCACCGACGGCCATGCCGAGGACGCCGCCAAAGGCACCGGCTGCGAGAGCGCCGACATTAACGAAAAGCGACTTGGCAACGCTGCCCACTTTCCCGAGAAGAGAGGCATGAACCTGGCCGATGGGCGCCACGGTAAGCCACATCGAGAACAGCATCGAGATGAGCAGCATTGTTGAAATGCTCTGTCTCTGGTTGTAAGTCATTGTCATCATATAGGTTCCTCCTGCGATACAAGAGCGGTCAGAGTCGAATTATGCTTAGATTATAAGAATCACATGCCAAACCCGCAAGAGCTGTACACTCAAAATTTCAGTCTGCTTTTTCCTGTTACTTTTGTTCGCTGTCTTTATCGTTCTTGTGAACGAGAAAGTCTTCGATTTCTTTGAGTTTCAGAACCGCTTCTGGGGTCATCAAATCGCGGTTGAAGCGTGAAAGCACCAGTTCGATGCCGTGATCCTGCAGGCCGAGGGTCCAGATGCCACCTTCGAAATTGCCAAGACGCAGCACGTCAACGGCTTTGATCAGGGCGTTATCGATACGTTTGACCATGCTGGCCGGAACCTTGCCCGGCGCCGTGCGGCTCTGGTCAGAGTCGACGCCGATCACCATAAAATTACCGCGGCGCGAAGCCTGAATCAGACCGAGACCGCTCTTGCCGGCAGCGTGATAAACCACGTCGGCGCCTTCTTTAGCGATGTCCATGCCGAGAATCTGCGCCTTGTCGGGCATATCGAAAGCCTCAGGCGTAGTGCCGAGGTAACGTGAAATAACCGTGGCTTCGGGCTTAACAAACCTTACGCCATTTTTGTAACCACGTTCGAAGCTTGCAATTACCGGTGAATCCATGCCGCCGAGAAAACCAACTTTACCGCTTTTGCTCATCATTGCAGCAAAAGCGCCAGCATAGAACGAACCCTGTTCTTCGTCAAACAGTATCGAAAGCACATTCGGAACCGTGACGACGGAATCGAGCAGAACGAATTTGCTTTCAGGAAATTCCTGCGCGACGCGGCGCACCGCATCGTTGGCAAAAATACCGACCGCGCAGACGAGATCCATGTTGCGTTCACAGAAATAGCGCAGCGCCGGCTCGATCGAAGTGATGGTGCCCGGCTCGATGACCTCGACGATGCAGTCACCCTCGCGGCGCAGCTGCATAACACCTTCATAAGCAGCATCATTGAATGATTCATCTTTCAGGCCGCCGATTGAAAGAACCAGACCAACCCGCAGCATGTCGGCCGAAACCGGCATTGACACGACAACCAGAAGCAGCAACGCAATTACAAAGAATTTCCGTTTCACAAATTCCTCCTGATCAATTTTTATCTGTTCACCAGTCTTCACTGGTGCCCACCAGAGGCTTGGCTTCAAGAATCCCGAGACGACGCAGCACTCTTTCAAGCGCTGCAAGCACTTCGGGGGCATACTTGCCTGTTTCGCGCCTTATCTCATTATAACTTTCGTGGTAAGTGCGCTCGATAGCGTAGGGTCGATAATGCGTCATGGCATCAAAAGCGTCGGCAACCGCGATAATCAAAGAACCGAACGGAATCTCGGCAAATTTGAGACCGCGTGGGTAACCGCTGCCATCGATCGCTTCGTGGTGACTCAAAACGATTTCGGCAATCATTTCCATACCGGGTATTTCGCGGATCATCGCCGACCCGATCAGGGAATGGGCCTCGACTTTTTTGCGGTCTTCGGCAGAAAGCGGGCCGGCCATCGCCAGCAATTCTTCGGGCAAACCAACCTTGCCGATGTCATGCAGCATGGCTGCCAGCTCGATATCGGCAAGTTCACGTACCGAAAGACCCATTTCGCTGCCAATTGCGACGCTTAAGTTGCGCACTCTATCCCAGTGACCGATGTGTTCGCGCGACTGATTTTCGAGAATCTTCATCGTCAGGCCGAGCAGGCATTCAAGCCTGACGAAATCGCCGAGCATGCGCAGAGAATCTTCGGCCGGGCGCGGCATTTCCCATGATTCCATGCCGGCTGAGGCAGACATGGGTGCCCTGATGCTCAGCAACCAGGTGATGCCGTTCAGCGAAAATGCTTTCCAGAAGCGACCGCCAAAGCGGGTGACACCAGGCTTCGCCAGGTCGTCAGGGAAATCGGTAGGCGGCAGACTGCCGTTGCGATCATGACCGCGCCATACTCCACCCCACGGAAACCACAGCTGCAGGTCGCTGCCAATTCCTGCCATATTTTCGTCGAGAATGCCGAGCGCCGTTTTCCAGACGCCGGTAATGCAGCTCAGTTCAAGTGGTTTCATAGCTTTCTCCCGCGCTTGTGAAAGATAAGTCTGTGCGTATGACAATAACGATTTCAGTATAACAGATTGCCGGGGTCAGGTAAAATTGTTATACTGCCAGAAATCATTCTCTTGGGGGAGCGTCTTAATGAGCACAAACTACGAAAACCGCATTGCACTCAACCCGGCCCTGATAGTCGGTCTGGGGGGTACAGGCAAAAAGTCGCTGATCAACTTTAAAGAGACTTTTCTTAACAGCCCCCAGATTAAAAAGGCTTACGCCATCTCTGGAAAAGGCGAACCGGCGCTGCCCGATTTTATCGACCTTCTCTGCATCGATACCGACATTTTCGATGCCAGCGCACCAGAAGACAATGCCAAAACCGGCACCAAGCTTACCGAGAGCGAATACCACCAGATCAACATTCAGAACGCCGGCCAGATTACCGGCAACCTTGACTCTGACACCTACGGCTATCTTTATGAATGGTTTCCGCAGAAACTGCAGCATCATATCGGCCAGATAAGTCAGGGTGCTCACCAGTTCAGGTTCACCGGCCGCTTCGGCGTCTTTGTCGATGTTCAGAAAATTTTTCAGCAGATCAAGGCCAAAATGAGCAAAATCATGGCCCGCAGCAACGTCAACCAGGATGACATCATCGTGCCGTTGACCAACAAGCAGGGCCAGATACTCACCCCCGAATTCTACGTCGTTGGCTCACTTTGCGGCGGTTCTGGCGCCGGCATGTTTCTCGATATGGCCTACCTGCTCAAAATGGCCTATTACCAGCTCTCTGGCGGCAAGGGCAAGCCAACCATCGTCGGCATTCAGCTTACCCCCGAAGCCTTTACCCAGATATCGATCGACCCAAACGTCAACTCGACCGGCCGCATCGAGGGCAACGGCTACGCCTCACTCGTCGAAACTTTCTATTTCATGAATAAAGAGAAGTTTCCGCCGACCCGCACCGCCAAAGACATCATCAGCCAGGATCGCCGTAATAAGTTCATGGTCAACTACGGCCCGATCGGCAAAAGCAACGATACCACCACCTACGGCACCATCTGCGAAGAACCGCCGTTCGACCAGTGCTACCTGCTCGGCACCAGCAACCAGGACGATATTCCGACCTATTACAGCATCGCCTCCGAACTTATTTTCACCAAACTTGCCACCCAGCTGCGCCAGGCCCAGAACTCGATGCTCGACAACGCCTCGCAGATTCTCGGCCAGAACAGCTCAGATCTCGAAGGCAAACAGCTGAAATGCTTCAGTTCAGCTGGTTTCAAGAGCTTCTACTACCCGCTCGATGTCATCAGAGACCTTTACACCTTCAAATTGTCGATGGATGTCACCTACTGGCTCAAACTCTCGGTTGACCGCATTCTCATCGACTCTATGGTGCAGGAATTCGCCGAGAACAACCCGACAAAGATCGACCTGACCCCAGAAGGCCTGTTCATGATGACCAAAGAAATCATCGACCGCAAGCAATACTGGGACAATCCAATGTTCCACACGCTGCGCACCGTCAACAAACAGAAGGAAGGCGAATCAGCTTCGGCGTTCATTCTGCGCCAGATCGATGAAATGAACTCGAATCGCGTCAAAAAAGACGAAATTCGCGCCAAAGTCAGGGGCAATTTTGAACAGAAAGCGATTCAGGCCGGTGAACACCTGCTCGAAAAGGTCATCGAGATCATCAACAACCCCGATCTCGGTGCCCACATCGCCATCGACTTCCTCAACGCCTTCGAAAAATATCTCACCCGCTACCCACGCGAAATCCTTTCGCGGAAAGTCCAGGAAATCAAGGGCAAACTCGATAAAGAGCAGCGCGAATACCGCGAAATCGCCAACCGCCTCAAAGAAAAGCTCAGTGGCTTTGCCGGTCTTG
This sequence comes from Candidatus Rifleibacteriota bacterium, assembly GCA_024710355.1. Classification (GTDB taxonomy): domain Bacteria; phylum Muiribacteriota; class Ozemobacteria; order Ozemobacterales; family Ozemobacteraceae; genus Rifleibacterium. The sequence continues at coordinate 149,420 of JANJUX010000046.1, read as the reverse complement.
GCGGTAAGCTGATGGAACTCGGCACTGTGCTGCGCATGACCGATATCAACGACGAACGCGACAAGCTGATGAAGGAAGCCAAGGAAGCCGTCGACATGGAATACGAAATGTTCTGCATTTCGTGCGGCGAAGATTTCCTGAAATACCTGAATGTGCAGGCGCAGTCGATTCGCAAGCAGGTCGAAGTATTCTCGAGCAAACTGGCCCAGATTTCCAAGGATGGCATGATTGAACGCCAGTATGAACAGTGCCTCGACCGCATCAAGCCATATTCAAAAGTTCAGGATTTCATCAGAACCTACATTTTTGAAGAACGTGACATCGAGCCTTTCTACAAATACCTGCTCGGCGACCTGTCGAATAACGACATCGAAGGCGATTTTCTCGTTAAAATCAACCTCAAAGAAAACTGGGAAAAATTCACCAATCCCGAAAGCAGCTCACTTGAAAAAGAGATTGTCAAATACTGCCGCAGCATTATCGAACGACGCCTGTTCGGCGGTATTGAAGACTTCATCCACTGGAAGGATTCGGTGCGCAAGGGCTTCAAGAAGAGCCTCGTCGAAAGCATGATGAACCAGTCGACACCGCTGATCACGATGAACGACCGTGGCAACAACCAGCCACAGCGCATGAACATCGTCACCCTCGGCATTTCTGACGAAAACAGCAAGCTTTCAGAAGAGATCAAAGACGCGCTGCGCAAGGGCGATATCGGCGTCACCGTCGCCCCGACCCGCAACCCCTACGAAATCAGTCTGCTGCAGACCCTGCATGGCATTGCCCCTTACAACATCAGCGCCATAACGCAGTGGCACAATCTCTATCGTCAGAACAACGCCAAGATCAACTGCCATGCGATTCTCACCAATGATGCCTACCCGGTTTTGTGGTCAAGCTATGGCCTGATTCCGGCTAAAAAACTCGAAGAGCATTACATGGTCTATCTGCTGCTGCGCTATGAACTGATTGCCGACAACATTCAGAACAAATACGGCATTGAATACAACGACGAACTGGTGCAGTATGAACTCTGGTATCAGCAGGATAAACCGCAGCCGATCGGCCGCACCATTACCCAGCTGTTCGACTATCTGAAAAACAACACCATGGGCATCTACCTGATTAGAAGCGTTTACAACGAATACTGGAAATCGTTGCCGTTCCCGAAACAGCGCGAAGTCATCACCAAATATCTGCCGATCATGACCGAGAAGGTTAAAAAGCTTGAAGACGCGATCGAAGAAGAAATCAAGAAAAACCACGAAGTAAGCGCTTCCAGTGACGAATTGCTGTCGATCAAGCGTGGCATTCTGCGCATCCTGCAGGATTACAACGAGCAGTTCAACCACATTCTCAGCCAGCGCCCTTCGGGCACTATCGAGGCCGAAGTGGCCAAATAATTCAGAGGCTATCAAAGCGGCAGAGAGCATCTGCCGCTTTTTTCATGGGAGGGTTGCGCGATCAGATGAAAGCTGCAAAAAAAACAGGCGAACAGAGTTTTCAGGCCGAAATTCGTGATCTGCAGCGCACCGTAATTGAGCTGCGCAGCGAGCTGGAAAGACGGCAGATGATGATCGACGATGCCGTACAGGCTGCCAAAAGAGATTCTGCCCTTGAAATTGCTCAGCTCAAAGCAACCATTGGCGAACTGCGCAATGAGCTCGAACGCCTCGGCATTCAGCGTGAACAGGAAGTTCAGCGGGCCCTTTCCGGCCGCCAGGATGAAATCACCCAGCTGCAAAAGCATATCGAAGGCCTGCGCGCGAAGCTCGAAGGCCTTTTGAGCGAAAAAGATGCGGCAGTTCAGGCCGTACACGTCAATTACACCGGAGAGATACAGCAACTGAGAGCAATGGCCGGCAAGCTACGCGAAGAACTTGAGTTAAGCAGAACCGAAAAAGAGAATGCAGTTCACAAGGCTGCGATGCAGGCAAAAAATGAGATCGCCCAGCTGCAGGAAACGATCCAGTCAATGCGTCACGAAATGGAATTAATGAAAGTCTGAGATGCAGCTCAATAAGGACAAGCAGATGGTAAAAAAACAGGAAATGAAACCAGAAAAATCCGGAAAAACTTCGGCAAACAGCCCTGCAACAATCATCAGAAACCAAAAAAAGCGGCTGGCAGAGGCAGAACTACTACTCGGCATTTCAAAACGCATGTCAGCAATGGATTCGCTCGATGCGGTTCTTAAAATTCTTGTTGAAACTGCAACTTCGAAACTCAATGCCGAACGCGGTTCGCTGTTTCTTATTGACCGCAATACCAACGAGCTTTATTCACGCGTAGCCATGGGCAACTTCATGCGCGAAATCCGCATACTCAATACCAGCGGGGTTGCAGGTTATGTTTTTACAAAGGGTGAGGGCGTGATCATACCCGACGCCTATGCCGACCCCCGCTTCAACCGCAACATTGACGAGCAAACCGGTTTTGTGACCCGCAATATCCTCTGCGTGCCAATCAAAACGGCCAGAGGCGAAACGATGGCGGTCGCACAGGTTCTCAACAAGAAAAAGGGCAGGTTCAATCAGCAAGATCTGCGCCTGCTGCAGGCAATGATGGAACAGGGGGCCATGGCCCTGCAGAGCCTGCAGTTTATCGAACAGATGGAAACCATTCGCAAGCAGGAACTCGAATTCATCAACGTTGTCTCAGAAATGACCTCCGATATCAAACTTGGTTCGCTGCTGCAGAACGTCATGGCTGAAGCGACGCGCATGCTCAATGCCGAGCGCTCGACCCTGTTTCTGCATGACGACAAGACCAATGAACTCTGGTCAGAAGTTGGTCAGGGTCTTGAATCGGCCCAGATCAGGCTGCCAAGCCATGTTGGTATTGCCGGCGCAGTTTTTCAGTCGAGCCGCACCATCAATATTCCGTATGCTTACGCCGATCTTCGCTTCAATCCCTCATTCGACAAGAAAACCGGCTTTTTTACGCGCTCGATTCTTTGCGTGCCGGTAATCAACAAGAATGGCCGCACCATTGGCGTCACCCAGGTATTGAACAAGCACGGCGGCCCATTCAGCCACGAAGACGAGGCCCGCCTGCGCGCTTTTACCGCTCAGGTATCGATCGCTCTCGAAAACGCCAAGCTCTTCGCTGACGTTCAGGCGATGAAAAATTATAATGAAGCGATGCTCGAATCGATGTCAAACGGCCTGATAACTCTCGATGCAGCAGGGAAAATTGCGACCTGCAACGCTGCCTGCGCGAGAATTCTCAAAGTCTCAGGCCCGGCAATTATTAACCGGCCGGCAGCAGAGCTTTTTGCTGGCGAAAATCAGTGGGTAATGGAAAAGCTGCAGCTGGTAATGGATACCCAACAGCAGCAAACGGTTGTAGACGCTCCATTGAAGATTCAGGAAGAAAGACTGGCGGTCAACCTTACGGTACAGCCACTGCTAAACATCGATCAGAAACGTATCGGTTCGATGATCGTCATCGAAGATATCAGCACCGAAAAGCGCCTCAAATCAACCATGTCGCGCTACATGGACCCGGCAATCGCCGACCGGTTGCTGGCAACCGGCACCGAGCTGCTTGGCGGGTCGAGCGTTGAATGCACCGTTCTTTTTTCTGATATCCGCGGTTTCACGACACTGACCGAGCAGCTTGGCCCACAGGGTACAGTAGCCCTGCTCAATGAATATTTTACTTTGATGGTCGATTGTATTCAGCATGAGAGCGGCATGCTCGACAAATTCATCGGTGACGCCATCATGGCGGCTTTCGGTATACCGGTCGCGCATGAAGATGACGCTGACAGGTCAGTTCGGGCATCGATTTCGATGATTGAAACCCTCAACAAATGGAATCTGCAACGAACCGCAGATGGCCGTTTACCGGTAAATATAGGCATAGGCCTTAACACCGACACGGTAGTTTCCGGCAACATCGGCTCGAACAAGCGCATGGACTTTACGATTATCGGCGACGGCGTCAATCTTGCCGCCCGTCTCGAGTCTGCCTGCAAACAATACGGGTCGAAGATTCTCATAAGCGAATTCACTATGCGCAAACTGAAAGGGACATATCGTCTGCGTGAGATCGATCTGGTGGTGGTCAAAGGCAAAACCAGGCCAGTCGCAATTTATGAAGTGCTTTCGTACCATACCCGCGAGAGCTTTCCCGGGATTGGCGAAGTTATGGGTTTATTCAAAGACGGCCTGGCTGCATACCGTGCCAGAAAATGGGATATCGCGATCAAGCTCTTCGGTGATTGCCTGAAAATCAATCACGACGACAAACCCAGCAAAATTTATATAGAGCGGGCACAATTTCTCGGACAAAACCCGCCACCAGAAGACTGGGCCGGTGTCTGGATCATGGAATCGAAGTAGAATAGAGGGCGATCTCGTACCCTACGCCCCAGAAAAACAACACAGCTGTTAGCAGATACATAAAAACATAAAACCAGTAGTAAACCGGTCTCTTTGCCCGGAGACACTTCCGGCATTCAATGCTGGTGCGGCCGGTCACCAGGGCGTGAACTAAAAGCCCTGCATGAACAAGACCAAACAGGGCAAAATATAGAACGTAATAAATATGTTCACTGAAAAAATTCATTTCACTCCGATTATAACTGTATTCTGGCAAGTTCGGTCATTAATTTTCAACGGGCAAATTTTAGTCCGGATGCAATAAAACTTGATTTTATGAAAACTTTGCAGTAGTGTACACGCCTAATCGTTTACAACGAAAACGACTGAACTTATCGTTCTTGTTCAAGGAGAAAAATATGAGAAAGCTCGCTCTTGGTCTTGTTCTTTGTGGTGCTATGGCTGTTGTAGGCTGCGGTTCTGAACCTGCAAAACCGGCTGATGCAAACGCTACTACCGCTGCTCCGGCTGCAGCTCCCGCCGCTGCAACAACTCCTGACGCAGCTGCTCCCGCTGCCGTTGCCCCTGATGCAGCTCCTGTTGTTGCTCCAGCCGCTGACGCCCCCGCAGCTCCCGCTGCTGACGCTCCGGCTGCCCCGGCCCCCGATGCAGCTCCGGTCACTCCGGCTCCCGACGCAGCTCCTGCTGCTCCCGAAACTCCGGCTCCTACCGGCAACTGATAGCTGACACCCGCCGGGGCATGCGCAAGCATGTCCCGGTTTTTGTTTTAGCAGGGAAATTTTCCCAATTTTGTTTGTATATTTTCCCCACACAAACAAACATTCATGCCACCCCCCCCGCAAAACCATCATCCAATCAAGATCTCGCAACCTGGCACATATTATGCTTTATACTTTTCAGCCGGATATTTCCATTGAAAGGGCAGAAAATGAGCGCATCCAATTACGTCGGGGCATTAATGCTTTCTGCAGTAGTTGTATTTCCGGTTTTGCTGAGCGGTTCTCCAACCAGCTTCATTGATCTGCCGGCCGCAGGGGCCGTATTTATGGGCATTGCCGGTGCAATCCTTTTTTCTGCAACCCCTGGGCAGACTCAGACGGGCAAACTGCACGCCATAGGTCAGGGCGCATGGTTGTCTGGCATTGTGGTTGCGCTCAGCGGTCTGATAATGGTTCTGACAAATCTTGCCGAACCACAGACTATCGGCCCATATCTGGCAGTCAGCCTTCTAAGCATGTTTTATGGTGCTGCAGTCAGGCTTTTCTGCAGTATTTTCAGTTTAAGGCAAATTTGAGCTCTCCTCTGATTTTCCCCCACCCAACCCAACCTTTCTTGTGCGGCAACAGACGGGCCATAAACAATGTCCCGGCCCGTTTGCCGCTCTTTTTTTTCCACATAATTTTTTATTAAAATTACTCGCCTTTGTGATCATTCCCTGTATGATTCGCGGCAGTTGTGGTATCATGTGGGCAATTCAAATGATCACGGGGTGAGACTGATGGTAGAAGTTGCTCCAGGAGGCGAAAGGCTAAGAATTCCCGTCTGGAAATATATATTGTTTCTGGTCCTGTTCATGCTTCTGTGCCTGGGTATCCTATGGTATCTGATGGCATCGAGCTTCGGTGCTTCCAACTCTCTGCTTGAAACACTGAGACGCTACCTGACTTTCTTCAGCTCCTATCACCCCAACCTCAAACCTGAAGATGACTTCAGCAATGCCCTGCGTATTCACGGCGTCGAGAAGAATGAGCCGAAAAAATTCTACATGTTTGTGTCGATGACCGACAAAGACGGCAGTCCGGTCAAGGTCGTCAACGCCGGTAACGTCACTCTTGCGGCCAAAGACAAAAATGGCACCGACCTCAATGCTGTCGTAGAAAGGGTCAGACCATTGCATGCCTACCAGGCCATGACCGACCCGATGAGCTATTCATGCGTCATGGATTACTCGGGCAGCATGTTTCCTGAAGATCTGACGGCTATTGAAAAGAATTTTTCCGACCTGATCGGCCAGATTCTAATTCCGTTCTCGGCCGGCGTCATCAAATTCAATAACAAAGTTAACGAAGTTCAGCCCCTCACCACCGATAAAAATGCCATAACCGCCGCTATCCAGAAACGCATCAATCTGCAGAATACAGCGCTGTTCGACGGCATCGACACCGGGGTCGACAAGATTCAGGCCCGGCCACACTTCAGGTTTGTCATTTTGACCACCGACGGCAACGACAATGCTTCGACCGCCAGCATCGACGATGTTATCCGCCGTTGCCAGATTCATAACATTTCGGTGTTTGTATTTGGCTTCGGCTGGCTCGAGGTAACCAACCTGCGCAATCTTTCAAACAGCACCGACGGCTATTATTCGTATGTTCCTGACAGCAGCAGACTGGCTGACTGGTTCAAAAAGCTTGGCCAGATAATCAACAACGTTCAGGTTGTCGAGTTTTCGGTCGCCAACGACACAAATCAGCCTGGCTCAATCGAGCTGACCATCAACGAGGGTGGCAACAAGCTCACCCGAACCCGCACCTGGAAATAAACATCTGACGGGCAACCACGGAGGCAACAATGCAGAGCAAAACTTCGTTCAAAACGGTTCTTCTGGCCCTTATCACGATCCTGAGCATCACCACGGCGCTGCGGGCCGAAGTAAACTTCGATTTTGGCCTGCCCCTGTTCGGCATCGAAGAAATCAGATTTGAAAAAACCAAACCAAGTGATTTTAACCTGACGCTGCTGAAAAAATACATCTCAGAGCAGCCGGGAAACATGCTGGCGCAGTTGCACGCCATTTCGCGCTGGTTCAGCCTGATCAAGCTTTCTGACACACCCCGCCGTGACGAACTGATCAAGATGAGTACAAGTCTGTTCAAAAGCACCGGCAAAAAAGACTTCACTCCCGAAGAGCGTCTGCGTGACATTTTCTTCAATGGCCTGCTGCTGAGCATCGATAAAACAGATGACCCCAAAAACGAAAAAGACCATGCCCTCGAAGAGCTCCTGCTGGATTCAGAAGAACGTCTGGGGAAAAACGGTGATTACTGGCTGATTAAAGCCATAGTTTTCCAGGCGCTGCGCCACCGACCAAATGGCTACTTTGAGCCGATGAAACCGGAAGAAGATCTCAAACGTGCGCTGACACTCATTCCTCGCACAGCACACTATTATTATGTCATGGGTCAGGCGTTCAGATTTCTCGGTTCCATGGACACCTCACTGTTTCTGTCGATCGCTTCCTACGAAAAGGCCTCATCACTTGATCCGCGCAATGCCAAACTGCAGAACTCACTGCTCGGCATATACATGGGCCTGCACGAAGACTATCAGACCCGCAACAAACCCGAACCATTCTGGCTTGAAGAAGCGGTTTACAAGAAAATCCTCGAACTCTCACCCAATAACCCGCACGCTCTCAACAATCTCGGCTACCTCTACGCTGAATATGGCGTAAACACCCAGATGGCTCAGGAACTCTGCCAGCGCGCCGTCGACATGGACCCGGCCAATCCTGGTTTCAGAGACAGCCTTGGCTGGGCTGCCTTCAAAAACCGTGATTTCAAAAAAGCCGAAGAAGAACTCAAAAAATCTCTGTCAATGAAAATGAATGTCTACGACACGCATTATCATCTGGCAACAGTTTACTACGCAACCGGCGAACTGGACAAAGCAGCTGAACATTACCAGGAAGCCATCAAGATCAGGCCCGACTCGGCAGAAGCACTCAACAACCTGGCTTATCTTTACACTGAACAAAACAGCAATATCAAACAGGCGATAGAGATGGCCGAAACAGCTGTTCAGCTCGAAAAGAACAACGCCTCTTATATTGACACTCTCGGCTGGGCATACTACCGCGACGGCGATCTCGACAAGGCACTCGTTTACCTTCTGAAAGCCAATCAGATTGTTTCCGGTCAGGGCGAGGTTCTGTTACATATCGGGCGGGTTTATCTCGACAAGAATGATTTCGACTCGGCAATCGCCTATCTCAAAGAAGCCTTCAAGGCCGACCCGAAGCTGAAAGACCCTGACAACTCTCTTTACCTGGCCGTGAGATTAAAGTCTTATCACTCAGCACTTGCCGACTACCACACTCTTATGGGTGAAAGAGCAGACAAGGAAAGAATCAACAATATTCTGATGAGCATTGCCCGGTTGTACCAGGAAGAAAAACTCTACGACAAGGCAATCGATATCACCAAGCTCTGCTCTGATGTAAAATCGGGCATCAGACCATTGAGCGAACCTCTTTTCAACAGCTACAACCTGGCAGACGGCAGCAAACCATCTCTGACCCTCGACGATGCTCCCGAATCGGCGACTGCACCAGAATCTCTGCAGGTAGCCACTCCTGAAGCACAGACGACCAGCGAAAATACAGATAACGAAAAGCCGGCCGACAAGCTTTTCAATGGTCTACCGCCTGTAAGTTCACATACTCTGGTCATTTCGTTCGGGCCGCAATTCTTCAGATGGCTCGGCACTTCGATTGCCGGCGCGGCAAATTTTGCCGACAAATCAGTCACCATCTTCGTAAACAAGCCATTCAAACCGAGAAAGAACGCTACAATCAGGATCGAAACCGAGTCGATTACCGGCAGCGCCATGCTCGGACTGCTGTCGAATTACTTCTCGCAACTCAATATTTTGCGACAAAATGACGAGCAGCCTGACCGCTGCGAGTTCAGCCTCGGCAAGCGCCGCATCTATGCCGTTGCTGACCGCAACTCTGTCTATCTCAGCGGCAGACCGCTTTCTGACAACGACCGCGTCGAGCTGCTCAGCCAACTTTGCCCCTTCAATCCAGAAAGTTTTATCGAACTTATCTATAACTGGGAAAATTTTGCAGCTTTCATACCACAGATGCTGCAGCCCTTTGTCAAAAACCCTTTCGCACCCTTTATAAGAATTCATACAAAATACAGTTACAAAGACGGCAGCTTGAATGAATTTTCGGCCGCCACGACCGGCAAAGCCGAAAATGACGAATTCATGAAGAGGTTTGCCCGCAGCCTTTTCGCTTTCAAGGTGCAAACGCAGCAGATGGGCCTCGAAACCGTGATAAAAGTGCGTGGTGACGAAGACGTCATCTACATATCGACCGATTTCGAAAACATCGCAGGCTGGCTGACAAAACGCTTTAACCGCTGGTATGGCCTGGCCAGCAAACTACTCGAAATCTACATGTCGCGAACGATATGCTTCATGAACCGCATGTTCTACTCTCCCGAACTTGAAAAGAGCTGTCCGACCGGCGGCTCGATAAGAACCGATGCGGTCAGCGGTCTGATCTACTGTAACCAGCATAACGAAGTTCCGGCGATTCCGATGATTCTCGACGAACACGCCTGCTGCAGCTACAACCGCAATCGACTGTTCCGATATCTACAGAACACCAAAGCCATCAATGCCAGCGGCACTCTCGAAACCGGCTCAATTGAAGAACTGGCAAAAAAACTCGGTGTTCCTCCGTGCCCGACTTCAGGGACCTGGACTATCGATGAAAAAGGTATCAAATGCAGCGAGCATGAAAATTGATTTGCTTTTTTTCTCAAAATAGTCTATTTAAGTAAGACACCAATTGGAGGTAAGAAATATGCCTGCTGTAAATATTCAAGACAATATCCTTCAGTACCTGAAAGACGAAAAGGAAGCTGTTAAGATCTTTCTGATGAAAGGTTTCCAGATTCAGGGTACAATCCTTGACTTTGACACTTTTGTGATTCTTCTTGAATCAGAAGGCAAAAAACAGTTGATTTACAAGCATGCTATCTCTACTGTTCAGTTGCCCGATAATTTCAACCTTCCCGGCTGAAGATAAGTCTTAAATGAAAAGGCTGCCCGCGTGGGCAGCCTTTTTTTCTTTTTCAGGCTTTCTGTTTTGAGAAGTTCTGTCTAATGTTTCAACAGTCCATTTGTTTATTTTTTGCACAGCCAAAACTACTTCACTGTATAAATATTTATCATCAAAGGCTTTGCGCCGCAAAATCTGTTTAAAATCGCACCACCAAAGGCCCCAAAAAGTTGGCACGGGTCTTGCGTATATATTAACAACACTGCACGACTATTCGTCAGTTGTCTTCAATCATTCCTTTCCTTGATCAAGGCTGCCTAGAGTGGCCTTTTTTTTTGCCCGGAAAAAGTGTATATTATCGCCGAATTACAAATCTATCTCTTCGGGAATTCAGATGAAAAAGCTGTTTATCATTCTTGCCCTGTTTGCGTTTACTATCAACACCCAGTTAATGGCCCGCAGCGACATAGCCGCCTTCTGCTACCACCAGGTAGAACCGGTTGCAAAGAACAAGTTTTCTCTTTCGCTCGACCGCTTCAGAAGCCAGCTCAAATATCTGAAAGACCGCAACTTCGAAAGCCTGAATTCAGAAGAACTGCTCGAAGCAATCGCTTCTGATGCCCAGAACGTCAGCCGCAAGGTCGTATTCACTTTTGACGATGGCTACAGAACTGTATATGACTACGCATTTCCTGCAATGCAGGAATTCGGTTTCAAGGGCATCGTCTGCATTTACCCCTCTTTCATTGGTTCATCGCTGGCTATGAGCTGGGAACAGCTTTCCGAGCTCATCAAAGCCGGCTGGAGTGTTGAGTGCCATTCAATGAGTCACAGCAATCTGGCCTCTAAATACCACACCCCGGAAGCCGAAAAAGCCTTTCTAGAACACGAAATCGTGGCTTCGCGCCGGATAATCGAAACCCGGCTCGGCAACAAAGTAAGATTCATGGTCTGGCCCTATGGCGTCTACAGTGACCGCAGCATCAAAACAGCCATGGATGCGGGCTTTTCTGGTGCCATGACCGTTGATGGCGGCGCTAATTACAAAGGCATGTCACCCTGGCAGATCAAAAGGCAGGTCATTTATTCGACCGACGACATGGAAAAATTTCTCATTCGCTTTGGCATGGCCGCTCTGCCGATCACAGAGCACTACCCCGCGCCCGGCCAGGTTGTCGAACAGCTCGCGACCTTCAGCTGCCGCATCGACAATCTGTCTGATTATTCACCCGAAAAATACGTATTGAACGCCAAAGCCACCGGTAAAAAGGTCACCTTTAACTTCGACAACCAGACCAGAATGTTGTCTGCGACTGTCAACAGCCCGTTTGCATCAGGCAATTATTTTATCGACATCTACCTGCGCGACAAAAAAACCGGTGTTACCGCGCAGCACGGCTGGCTGTTCAGCATTGCCGGCGCCGGCAGCCGAAGCAGCTACTGATCGGACAGGCGGGCCTCACTTTTTACCGGAGAAGTTGTCGTATTCTTTGACGCTGATCGATTCTTCGCTGAAGGTCAGCAGATTGTGAACTGCCGGGGCTTCGAGCGGCTTGAAACCGGCATTTCTCAAGTTAGTTGGATCCCATACGCGGCGGCGCAGGGTATTTTTACCGGTGTGGGCACCCGAAATGAAGTATTCCGGTTCTTTAGAAGCCAGCCTGATTACGCCACCATAAACACGCTGAATAATGAAGCCGGGCTGACGCATGTATTCGAGCCCACCGGCGTTGCCTATCTCGTCATCGACCTTGTCGGCCGAGTTGCCGATCTGCCAACGGGATGACCGCCAGGCCGAGCTTACCAGCGTTGCATTGACAGTAATTTCGGGCATGTAAATCGCATCGTTGGGGTCTTTTTTGGCCTCTTCGAACAGGTGGCGCATAATGCCCATCGCGCCGCAGTTTGGCATCGGCCCGGTCTCTTCTTCGAGCATCGCCTGTTTCCAGGCCATGGCGAAAACCTGATCCTGTTCGGTCATGGTCAGGTCGCCGGCACTTCTGATAGAAGTTTTCAGGGCTTCAATAATGTCGTTTCGAACTTTTTCGTCGCGAATACCAAATCTGGGCCGGTCAGCCGAACCCGGCGTAAAGAAATTGATGACATCTTCCATTTTCGACTGGTATAAACCGCCGCCATTCAATTCTTTATTATTGTAAAGAAAGGCCATGGTGCCGTAGCGGGCCTCAAAGTTGCCGTCGACACCAAGTTCACCGAGGCCAATCAGGGATTTGCGGTTATCGGGGTTAAGCGGGCAGAGGAGTGTCTTGATTTCGGCTTCGATCTCGGGAGTTGAAGGATGCAGAGCCTGCGCCAGGCAGAAAAGAAAATACGGCTTGATCTCGTTCAGAGCAAACAGAGTCGGGCGCGAAACATCGATGAGGACACGCCCTTCTGACATGATCAGGGCACCGACCTTGTTACGGTCTTTGCCGTTTTCGACCGGATATTTATAGCGCATATAGCTGTTATCTTCATAAATCTGCACGGTTCTCGGATTCTGATTGAAGTCCCCGCCAATAACGATGTCTTTTGTGCTGTAGATAGTCACAGTGCGGTCGGGGCAGCCCCAGATGCGAAGTGGCACATCGGCATAAATAAGAATCTTGTCGCCTTTCAGCTTGCGGATTACCTCTGGTTCATCAGAGTTGAGACTATAATCAGTTTCAGAACCGGCCTCTTCACCATCGGCTTCAGGGGGTTCGGCATCCGTTTCGCTGCTCCCTGAAGCATTTTCGGGCTTGCTGCCTTTAAAATCACCGAAATCTATGTCAACATATTGACTGCGCGTATCGTAAGGATTTTTGTATTTGCCGGCCGGCATAACCTTCGCGTCGATTGTCAGGCCGTAAGACTTGCGGTAGCGCTCGGCTGTCGCTTTGATTCTTTCGCGTGGCAGGCGGGCAAATTTGATCGGGTGCGCCCCATGAGCGCCATCGAGCAGGTAGCCATCATGGGTCTCGAACTTGCTGATCTGAACTGAATCATTGGCAGAGGAAAGGGTCATGCTGGTGTTGTTGGCAAAACCGATGCGAGTATCTTTGAGTGCCCTGATCATACCGGGGGTTTCTATTTTTTCCATTTCGAACAGCTCATTACCACGGCAACCACCACCGGCAGTGTTGAAGGTTATCCAGTGATGGCCATAGAGTCGCCCGGTTCTGAGCTGATTTTCGCGATCGAGGTATGGACCGAGAGCGCCGAGATCAAGCATTTCGCCGTCATAAAGCAGGTTTTCGGTTGCCGGAAAACGTCTTTCTATCAACGCGGTTATCTTGCGGCAGGTCGTCTCGTTGATGCCCCAGCCAGCACCGACCTTAACGACCACTTCAGCACGGGCGTACATTTCGCCCTCTTTGAGGGTTTTGGTTTTTGAGTTCTCCCGCGCGCCGTAGACCAGAGCAAATCGGGCCTTGAATTCGCCGGCATCCGAACCGCCTGAATAAATGCCGTTTTTGACGCCATCGAGATAGATTTTGTCCATTTTACCGATCAGAGTTTCGCGGCTTTTGACCGGGCTCACCCAGCCGGCTCCCTCTTTATCACGAAAATATCTGTGGGTATTATAGGCCCGGTTCGCATTCAGTTCGGCGATTATGCAATTCAAAGCAGCTTCACCAAGATTCGAGGCCACGAAACGCCTGACATCTTTTGACTGCAGCTGATGATGCCCGGATTTTACCCTGGCGAAAATACTGAAAAAGATCAGCAGCAAAGCGGCAAACCCTATGACAATAAGGTAGCCCGAGCCATTTCGCCTGTTGCAATATCTGATCATGGGTTGGTAAAAATCTCTTTTCCGCGTTTATAAAAGCTTGTGCTCATCGACACATTGTAAACCTGCCCGGTCTCGGTTTCTTTGCGGGTTCTTTCCAGCACCATTCTGACATGAACCAGGCTGTTGCCGGTGCCGGACTCGCTCAAAGCGACCGGCAGCAGCAGGCGATCTTTTGCCGCGCCGATGTTTGAAGGTTTGAAAGGTTTTCTGGCGGTTCGGAACACGACCATTTCTCTGACGTTGTCGACAAGAACCTGGCGCTGAGTATTCTTCTGGCCTGGCTTTTCTTCGATACTGGCGGTTCTGACAAGTCGGTATCTCGGTATTGTCTGGGATTCCGGACCCTCTATTTTTTCAAGTTCGTAGACAATCTGGCGCTTCACGGAAATCTGCCCGCCAAGCGGGCTGTTAAAAGGTATCTGCGGGTCGAGCGCCGAGCTCTGGACTTGCAGAATAACCCCTGGTTTCGTGGTCTGCGAAGCGATATTGCTCGAAAAAATCGGCACCGGTTTAAGAATGGTGGTTGCTTCACGGATATCGTCACCCATAAAAGTGACAACCTTTCTGAAACCCTCGTTGACGTGGATAAACTCAAGAGATTTGGTTACCACCTCAGTCTGAGAAAAGAAGATACGATACGCGAACAGCAGAATCATCGTTGAAACGGCGACAGCAATCAACGCCTCAACAAAAGTGAAGCCGCCGGTCGAATGCATGTTTCTGGCTTGGTTCAATGGCATTTTCATTCAGTTCATGTTCGCAATCGTTGAAGTAACGACAAACGGTTCGGGCTTGCCGCCGTCTAGAGGTTTCCAGTTAACGGTCACCTTGATCAGCTTCAGGCCCACCGGCCTTTTGCCGTCTTCGGCAGCCATGACATCGGTTATTTCGACATCGCGGCGGTATTTGATGCCGCCCGACTCAAACTCTGGTGAAATCGGGTCTTGAGGCCCCGAAGAAAGATTAAGATCACTCTCAACACTTTTATTGCCGGCGTCAGCGTCGTCGAGAAGAGTGAAAGGAGCCGATCGCGCAATTTCGACGGCCTGCTGGGCCAGAGCCACAGCAATGCTGTAATCGCGCAGTTTTTTCGACTGATTGAGACTGCTTGAAAAAATAATTGCCAGCGTAAAAAGGATCGAGAGCAGCAGAATGGTTATCAGCAGCTCAGGCAGGGTATAACCGCCGGACAATGACCGGCCGGTTCCTGAAGTTGCGGGCCTGAAGCTGAAGAGCATAATGTTCTCTGCCGTAATTGTACTTCCTGACAAAATTCCTGGTAGACTTGCGACAAAACTTTTGAGATTCTATTTTTAATAAGTTATCATTAAAGAAGTATCTGCGTAAACAGGCAAGGAGTATGAAGATGAAATTTTTCGCAAGATCGGGCTTCGCAAAACTCGGCATGGCAGTTGCATTTATGACCGGCGGCGCAGTATTTGCCGGGGACTGGGTGCAGGTTCTGCCGGCAAAATCCGGTTATGAACTGATTAAAAAATCAGGCACCGGACGCGAAAAATATACACAGTTCGGCGAAACCATGATCATTCATGGCGGCGAAATCTTCAACGACGCGGCCAATAAGTCGGCCCCAACCGACTCATACCCGGTTCGCCCCGGCGAAAAGCTGGTCATGGTCACCAGCAAAGACCCGGCGATTCTCGATGCCACCTTTCCCGGCGCCAGAGAAGTTTTCAAAGGCAATGGCTTTATCGTGCTGCTTGCTGGCGAAACCGCAGCCATGAACATCAATGCCAAAAGCTCTGATTTTACCAGAGTTGACCCGGTACCGGGCAACACTGTAGTTCTCACTGCCCCGGTCAGAGGCGACAAAGACACCTTCAAAACCGACGATGAGATCGCCGGATTTGTCAACAAGCTCGACATGAAAACCTTCATGAGCGATCTCAATGATCTGGTCAACTTCAAGACCAGATACACCTATGTCGCTCCGGCGCAGCAGTCGGTCGACCACTGCCAGAAGATACTCGAAGGCATGGGCTACAAGGTCTGGCAGTCTCAGTTCAGCATGGGCGGTAGCAGTGCCAACAACCTGATTGCCGAAATCAAGGGCACTGACGAAGAAAAGCATGGTCAGATCATGGTGGTAGGCCATCTCGACAGCACCTCACGTCAGCCGAAAACCAACGCCCCGGGCGCTGATGATAATGGCAGCGGCGCAGCCGGCGTTATCGCTCTCGCCAGACTGCTGAAAGAAAGCGGACTGAAACCGGCAGCGACGATACGTTTTGTTCTTTTCATGGGTGAAGAACAGGGTCTTTATGGCTCCAAAGCTTATGTAAAAACCATGTCCGGCGATGAAAAAGCAAAAACCCGGGCAGTTTTCAATCTCGACATGATCGGCTTTGACGCGGTTGCACCTCTCTCAGTCATGATCGAAACCAGTTCTTTCAACAAACCGATGGTAGAAAAAATGACCGAGCTGGCAAAAAGCTACGCCGATTTCAGCATTCAGACCAGCTATAACCCCTACGGTTCTGATCATGCCCCCTTTCTTAACCAGAAGGTTCCGGCAGTTCTGACCATTCAGTCTGAATTTGACAATAACCCGAACTACCATCAGGTCACCGACACCATGGAAATCATCAACGAAGATCTGTGCAGAAATATTCTGCGAATGAACGCTGCTGCCATGTTTGTCTACGGGGTTAAACCTGAAGGCAGTCGCTGAAACGAAAGCCAGACAATGCATCAGCTGCAGAAAGATTCAAACCGGCAGTCAGACGAAACCACCAGCGTCAGTGAGCTCAAAGAGCTGGTAAGCGAGTTTGTGAGCGAAAGAAACTGGGAAAAGTTTCATACGCCCCGCAACCTCGCGGTGTCGGTTACCCTTGAAGCCGCTGAGCTGCTCGAACACTTTCAGTGGGCACCGCCCGGCGACGAAACGATTGACGATCACAGACACCAGCAGATATCAGAAGAGCTGTCTGACGTGATGGCCTATCTGCTCAGTCTGGCAAACGTGCTGAAAATTGATGTTGCCTCATCGATGCGGGCCAAAATGCAGAAAAATCGCAAAAAATACCCGGTTGAAGCCACTCTTGGCACCTGGAAAAAACCCACGGAATAAAGCAGAATATGAAAGAATTCATCTGGGCATGGATTTTCTGGGCGTCGGTGGTTTTCTGCACTCTGCTTGGCGTCAGCCTGATAGTTGCGTTCATGCTTTATTCTACTGCTCCGCAAAATATTTACACACCGGTGTTCGCTGCCGGATTCGGTTTTGCGCTCGGTTTTTTTGGGCTGGGAGCAATAATGGTGTTTGCCTTCGACCGCTTTTCTTCAAAGAACACCATCTTTAAAGAAGTTGAAAACGAATTCTTCAACAAAGTCATCAAGGAAATGCCTTTTCTGTTCTTTGCCCTGCTGTATTTCTTCTCGCTCTCGGTCTATATGGGCCTGTTTCTGCTGGTATTAACATATATCCGCAACAGTGTCGTATGAAACTATCAGAATTTGTCGCGCCGTTTAAAACCTTTTTCGCACGGTTCGATATCTATCAGCTGCTGGCGGTGCCGGTTCTGCTGGTGGTCCTTTTTTATTCAATCGACTTCAGCTCAAACGAAATGCAGATCGGTGTGGTTCTGCCACTCAGCGGCGAGCATGCACACCGTGCCGCGAACCATCTCAACGGCCTGACTCTTGCCGCCCGGCACATCAACGAGCTGGGCGGTATAAACGGCCGCAGGCTGCAACTGCAGATTCGCGACACACATGGACAGGCAGAAAAAACCGCCGAGGGTACCCGTGACCTGATCTATGAAAACTCGGTTTTTGCACTGATTGGCGGCTTCAGCCCGGCAAATACAAGAATCATTCAGGCTCTCGCCGAAAAGGCCCAGGTTCCGTTCATCACCGGCATCTGCACGCACTACGAAACGACGGCCAGCGGTAACCGCTTCACCTTCAGGAGCATCACCGATGACCGCAGGCAGTTCGAGGCACTTGCCGATTACGCTCTAAAGCGCTTCAACAGCCGAAAACCAGCCCTAATCTATGATCTCGAACTCTACGGACCAGACAGCGCCCAGAGATTTATCGAAATTTCGAATCGCTCGGGGCAGCAGGTCTGCGCCGCAGTTTCTTACAAAAAAGGCACGCTTAATTTTCGCCGCCAGCTTGATACCATCATGGCCGCCGCACCCGACCTTCTAGTGATTCTGGCGCCCGCGGCCGATTCTGCCATGATCCTCAGACAATTTCGCGAGGCGAGGTTCGCGCGCCCGGTTATTGGTGGCAATCAGCTGGCCGCCGGAGAATTCGCCAATCTTGCCGGAGTTTACTCAGAATCTGTAGTGACAACCATGCCCTTCAATCCGCGCGCCGGCGGGCAACGGGCCGATTATTTTCTCAGCGAATATGCCGAGACTTTCGGGCAACCGGCCGATGCCGATGCTGCAATGGGCTATGAAGCGATGATGCTGATGGCGCTCGCATTCAAAGCCTCTGATCTCGATCGCAATTCGGCGCGAAATGCCCTGGCGTCCCTGCACGGCTGGGAAAGTGTCGCCGGGTCAGGCGGGTTTGACGAAGATGGCAACCAGGTCAGACCGGCTGAAATCGCCATCATCAAAGACCGACAGAAAATACCGGTCACCATGGAGGGGCTGTTTTGAAAAATGTCTTTGCGGCCCGCAATTCGGGCTGGCTTTTCTGGCTGGTGCTGATTCTGGTCTCGATTGCATTTCTTGTGGCCAACGAGTCTTCGAATCAGCCGGAATCGTCAATAAACCAGACAGGCGCAGCTGACGGGCAGATTCAGGATGGGGCACCCCCGGCCCCGGCTATCAGCGAAGCCCCGAAGCTTATTTCCGAAAACGCTGAACCTACCAGCAGCCTGGCCATACCTTTCAGCCGCCTCTACAAAACCGCTGCAGTGAACGATATCCTGGTCGACCCGCGCGGATTCGTATGGGCGGCGACTGAGCAGGGTCTGGCTTCGATCAGAGAAGACCAGCTGCAGACCTTTTCGATCGAAGAGGGCAGCTTTCCGTTTCAGCAGGCAGAATGCCTTGCCTATGACGGCAAAGACCTCTGGGTTGGCACCTTAACCGGCCTGTGCGTGCAAAATGATTCGGGCCGCTTTGTCAGATCGGAACTGTCTGATTCCCTGCCATCACAGCTTGTATGGAGCCTTATCTGGGACGGAACTACTATCTGGGCCGGCACCCAGAACGGCGCGGCCTTCATGAAACCCGGCAGTGGCTTTCAGACTATAAACGAAGCGAATACCAATGGCGGTCTGCGTAACAACTGGTGTCACAACCTCGCTCGACCGGGCACCTGGTTCGTCGCGGCTCACGATCGCGGTCTCAGTATCTGGAATATCAACTTTCCGGCTTCGAACCCCGAACTCTGGAAAAATATCGATCATGCCAGGTCGGTCATATCGCGACCAATCACCGACATCGCCTTCGACGGAACGCGAATCTGGCTTGCTACCGGCAGAGGTGTTCTGCTGCTCACAACTCCGGTCGAAAAGTTCTTCAATGATTTTACCCCGAATCTTGTGAGCTACTCACGCATTCACGGACTGCCGGCCAACCGGGTCAACGCGCTGATCGCCCACCGCAATTCAATCTGGGCCGGCACCGATGGCGGGCTGGTGCGCATCAGAGAAGACCGCATTCAGCTGATCACTGCCAGCTCAGGCAGCGCGCCCGAACGGGTCAGAAAGCTTGCCGCCAGCGGCGATATTCTCTGGATCGGCAGTGACCGTGGTCTGCAATTCATCAACACAGCAATGGTAGACTGAAATGGAAAACGAAGTCAGAAAAAGGCTCGACAATCTGCGCGACCTTATCAGAAGGCATGAGCAACTGTATTTTGTCGAAGCGAACCCCGAAATAACCGACGGTGAATTTGACCGTCTGATGCAACAGCTCAAAGATCTGGAAGCGGCCTACCCCGACCTGATAACCCCGGATTCGCCGACGCAAAGAGTCGGTGAGTCGGTTACCTCGTTCAATTCAGTAAAACACCGGGTGCCGATGATGAGCATCGAGAACTCGTATTCAGCCGGTGATATCAACGACTGGCTGACCCGTTGCGAGAAACTGCTCGGGCGCAGCCCGTTTCCGGTTGTGGCCGAGCTGAAAATCGACGGAGTTTCCGGGACCTTTCATTATCGCGACGGCATTCTGCAAAGCGGCGCTACCCGCGGCAACGGCATCGAAGGCGATCTGATCACCGGCAATGTCAAAACCATCAGGTCACTGCCGCTCAAGATCGATTCAGCTCTCGATATGGATGTGCGCGGCGAGATCTACACACCTCGCCAGGTTCTCGAAAAGCTCAACAAGGCCAGAATTGAAAATGGCGAAGAACCCTTTAAAAACTGCCGCAACCTCACCGCCGGCACGATCAAATCACTCGACCCTTCAGTGGCCGCAGGGCGCGGTCTGCAGACGATGGCATACGGTATCGCCCAGGCCTTTGAACTTGGTTTCAAATCACACTCAGAGGTTCTAACCCACCTCAGCAGGCTTGGTTTTAAAATAAATGCAGCCTGGCGGCTCTGCAGATCAGCAGAAGAAATCGGCGAATTTATCGAAGACATTGCCCGGCGACGCAACGAATTCGACTTTGATATCGACGGCATCGTCATCAAGATCGACAATCTTGCCTGGCAGCTTGAACTCGGGAGTACCGCCAAGGCACCGCGCTGGGTCATTGCCTACAAATACCCGCAGGAAAGAGCAATATCGCAACTGCTAAATGTTGAATGGCAGATTGGCAGGTCGCAGCTGACACCAGTGGCACACCTTGAACCGGTCGAGCTTGGCGGCACGACGGTGTCGCGGGCTTCACTGCATAATCTAGACCAGATCAGAGAAAAAGACATCAGAATCGGCGACCGGGTGGTTGTCGAAAAAGCTGGCTATATTATTCCGTATATTGTAGAGTCCCTGCCGGAACAGAGAACCGGCAACGAACAGACGATCAACCCGCCGGAACATTGCCCGACCTGCGCCGAAAAGATTTATGTAGGCCGCGGCGACGACGATGAAACGGCAACGGTCGTCAGATGTCAGAATCCGGCCTGCCGCGGCGTAATCGCCCGCCGCATCATTCATTTCATCACGCAGATGGAAATCGAAAATTTCGGGCCACAGCTCGTAGACAGGCTGCTCGAAGCCGGAGTAATCACAAAAGTCGAAGATATTCTGGCGCTGGACACGGTTACATTAGCCGGCATCGAAAGAATGGGCGAGAAATCTGCCGCCAAAATTGCCAGCAATCTTGCGGCGGCGAAGGCAAAACCTTTATTCAGGCTAATTTCGGCACTTGGCATCAGTAATGTCGGTATTGTAGTCAGCGAAAAAATTGCGCAGCGCTTCAATCAGTCGTTCGCCAGCTTTCTTGCTGCGGACCTGCAGACTCTCACAGAGGTCGAGGGTATCAAGGAACGGGTCGCCCGCTGCGTAATCGACTTTGTTGGCGACCAGCTGAACCACAGCTTTATCGAAGCCCTGAAAAACTGGTGGCATGGGCCGTCAGCTGAAGAGCTTGCGAGTCAGAAAGCCGGCGACCAGCTGAACGGCAAGTCTTTTGTAGTAACCGGCGAAGCTGTTATTCCGCGCCGAAAGATCGAAGAACTGATCAAATCACATGGCGGGCAGACCAAGTCTTCGGTTTCGCCAAAAACTGATTATCTGTTGATTGGTTCGCTCGAAGGCGATGATTATGTTTCGACGAAAAAGACAAAGGCTCTGCAGCACAAGATTCCGATCATCAACGAGTTTAAATTGTCAGAAATGCTGGGAATAAGCTTTGAAACCATCAAAAACCAGGGGTAAAATCAGCGAAGTCTTTGCTTCAATTCAGGGCGAAGGCCTGCATGTCGGCACCATGCAGCTTTTTGTCAGACTGGCTGCTGTCGCCGAAGGGCAGGCAGAAGAACCGACCTTTGTCATCAGAACTCTGCCCGGATCACGCAATCATTTTGCCCGCAACCCGGTCACACCTCTGCGCTTTTTTCAACTGTTGTCAGAGACATTCGAACTGGACCGTTTTTTTACCGTCTCGTTCATTGGTGAAGAGCCGCTACAGCAGACAGATTTTCTCTGCGAGTTGTTGCAGATTCTCAGAAAAAATCGGATCGAGACCTTTGTACAGACCACCGGAGCTCCGCTTACCGACTTTGAAAAACTGAATTCTCTGGTTAACCGCTGGTGTATCGACCTTAAATATTTTCAGGAAAAGAATTGCAGTCGCTACCATAAAAACCTGGAAAAGATAATTTCTGTCACCAGTCCGGAAACCACATATTTTCGACTCGCCATCGATGCCGATGACGACCCGACAAAATTGCTCGCGATGCTCGAAACCATGCAAATCGACGATTACACGCTGGTTTTGCAGCCATGCGCAATTTTCCCGGCCCATATCAGCGACTGGGATACCGGCAACATAATTGACTGGATTCAACTGTTCAGACCTTTTTTCCAGCAGGTGCGATGGATTCCTCAGGTTCATAAACTGTTGCGAATTCTGTAAATTTAAGATATGGTAGTGTAAATTTATTTGTTTAACCTACCCAGAAACGACGGTGCGATTATGGCTCTAAACGATAAACTATTTCTACCGAAAGACATTGTCTGTCCAATCTGCGGCAAGGAGTTCAAACGCTACCTGCTGAAAAAGAAGCAGTTCAGTCTCGATAAACGCGATATCGATTATCGCCCGGTTTATCTTGGCAACATTAACCCGCGCTATTTCAATGTTTGCGTCTGCCCTCACTGCTACTATGCCGCTGAAGACAAGTATTTCTGCCCGCTTATGTCAGAAATTGAGGCAAGGCGCAAAGCCCTGCTCGACAATCACCGCTCACAGTGGGATGCCGCCAGCCGCGTCAGAGCAGCCTCTTCCGGGCAGCAGATCTGGAAGGATATCGAAGCTGAAAAGCTCAAAGAGTTGACACCAACCAATATTGCCATTCTGCGCCAGATCAAGCCCCTGCTTGAAAGAGTGGCCGGAGGCCTTAAAGACAAAGGCAAGCCATTTAACGAACTGCAGAAAGACGGCGACCTCGAAGCCGCTATCCGCAGCTGGGAACTGGCAGCGATCTGCTCAAAAGCCCGCAAAGCCAACCACCGTCTGCTTGGCTATACCTATCTTAACGCCGCCTGGACAGCTCGCGACGCCGCCGAACTGGCGACCGATCCGGCGCTACAGCAGCGTTACAAAGACTTCGAAAAAGCGTATCTCACCGAAGCAACTGCTTTTCTCACGATCACCAACGCGGCCACCAGTGTTGACGACGCCTTTATGCCCGATGGCACGAGAATCCCGAAAGAAAATATTCCGCAGTCGCGGGTGTTTGAAATCATGTATATTCTCGCTGGCGCCAACCGTCTGCTTGGTAAATTCGATGAAAGCAACAAGTATCTTGAACAGATCATTTACGGCAGCCAGAGCGCCCAGGGCATCATTCTCTGGTTCGTTAACCAGGCCAGAGAAATGCGCCACGAAACCAACACCCAGCCCAACATGCCAATTCCCCAGGATGAATCTGAAGATGAAGACCTTGAATAACTCAGCCCGCACCGGTGGTGCTATCGCCATTCTGATCATTCTGCTGCTGTTGATCGGCGGCGGGGTGGCCGGCGGCCTTCTTTTCTCGGGCAGTCGGCAGCAGAAGGCACAGACGCAGCTGCTGGCCGAAGGCTACCTCAACTTCAATCAGGGGCAGCTCGAGAAGGCTTACGACAAGTTTGCCGATGCCCGCCAGACATTCTCGACCAGCCTCGACCTTTATCGCAAAGTAGCTTCAGGCACGTTTCTCACCCGAGAAGAAGTGAACGAAGTGCTTGTGACGCTCTGTCTTTCCATTGCGCACGAGAAATTTTTCATGCTCGAGGCAGACACAACCTGGGTTAAAAAGGCAGAAGAAGAACTGAAGAATGTTTCTGACCCGGAACGAAAAAAAGAAATCGAGCAGAATATTGCTACCGCCAATGAAATAGTCGGGCTTTTGACGCTGTTCAAGACCGGCGACTACGAGAAGGCCATGAAGGATCTGCTCGAAGTCGAAAAGAAAGCGGCTGTTTCTGATCAGGATTTCTTTATCTTCGAAATCAGATTCCTCATTGCCTGTGGAAAATCGCTGCAGGAACCTGCGATTATCAATCAGGCCCGTGAGCTGCTTTTCTTCGCAACCACCGACCTTGGCATCAACAACGAAAAGACCCGGCAGCTCTGGGGTTTACTGACCAACTGATCTTGAAGTACAATCCGCAAAGCTTTGAAAAACAGGCCGCTTTATGGCCTGTTTTTGCTTCTTCTGGCAGCCTTACAGAAGACATTACCATGCGCACCCGCCAGCTCTGGGGCCTGAGCCCACTGGGCTGGCTTGCCCCCGGCAGGTCACAACCGGGCATACCTGAAGATCTTGCTGCGGAATTCGGAATCGACGCCTGCAGAATCGCCCTGATCAGCGAAGGCGCACAGCTGCCGGCTGAGCCGTTGAATCAGCTTGAAGCGGCATTCAAATGGTTGGCGCGTATTTTTCGTGATTCCCAGCAGAATGGCGACGCTCATAAACCCGAACCCTGGCTTGAAGCGGCAGCCCAGAGCCGCGATCACCTTCTCTGTCGCAGTGACCTGCGAGCCGCGCTGATGTCGGTTAAGCATGCGGCAAAAGTCTCGCCCCCGCAGATCAAAGCCGGCGGGCGTTTCAAAAGGCTGGTGCTCGCCTGTCTTTACCCTTTTGTGCCGGTTCTGGCAGCGCAGCTGGCCGGATCACCCGACAATCTGATGCTTTCTCTGCCGCAGATTGTCGAAGAGTTTCCTGAATACCTTTGCGTCAGGTTTGCCATCGCCGACAGCGGCTGGCAGAACCGCGTTTTTAATGCCGGGCATTTTAAAAACGACCCCAAAAAGTCACTGCTCGAAGTAAAAGCAGTGGCCAGAGCAGCTGGCAAAAGAGACTTTTTCATCCAAAATGCTGACGGGGGACTGAGAATATGCTTCAGTTAACCCAGCGCGAGGTAATTGAACTTAGAATTCTCTGCCTGCTGCCGATTATTATCGGCTGCAGCACGATGTTCTTCGGCACCGATGCCGTGCCATTACAACAGTTTATTGCCACCGGCGACCAACAGCTCAGCATCAGGCTAGATCAGGCCCTGGGCAGTGTCGGCAGGATTGAGCAGACCGGGGCCGATGCTCCCGACCACATAATAATCAACGAAGCAACGCGAGAGCAGCTGCTCGCATGCCCGGGCGTCGGCTCAAAAACAGCAGACCTGATCATGGCAGAACGCAGATTTGCCCATTTCGCTGACTGGCGCGATTTTGACGACCGGGTAAAGAATATCGGACCGGCAAAGATTCAGGCCATGAAAGAAGCGGGAGTAAGAATTTCGCGCGATGAAAAATAAACGCAAAAGCAGGCTTTTTACAGCACCGCCGGATATGCTCGTCGGTTTTACCGCCGTGTTTGTCTGCGGCCTGCTTTTTTCTGCCCTTCTGCCGACCGGCATGCATATCGCCATGCTGGTCGCAGCCAGTTGCTGCCTGCTGCTCTCTTTTCCCGATCTGTTCAGCAGACACCGGCTTCTTTTTCTTGCCCTTGCCGGTTTTCTTGCTGCCGCGTTTTATGGCAATCTCAGAGCCGAACCCGAGGCCAATTTTTCGCATTTTCTCAGTCTCGACAAAGTCAGAGGCCGCCTCTCAGGTCAATTCAAAGGTGAATTCAGGCTGAGCCGCAGCGGCAGTATAAGATTCAAGCTTCTTGACGCCACTTTTTCGGCCGATGACCAGAACATCAAAGTCCCCGGACTGGTCGAGTGCATTATTAAAACTCCCGACCTTTTTCCGGAGCCTGAACAACAGTATGCGCTCGAAGGCAGCTTTTCGGTCACTCAGCCCGGAAGACCACCGACATTCAACGCTGACCGGATCAGCAGCGTAACCACCGGCCCAGGTCTGACGGGGCTGGCCGGCAGAGTGCAACGAAAATTACGGGATGGGCTCAACACCGTATTGCCGCGCCGGCATGCCGGCATTGTCACAGGTTTCATCCTTGGCGACACCAGTCAGATACCCCAGACAGAGAAGATTCTTTTCCGTGAAACCGGTATCAGTCATCTTCTCGCCGTATCAGGGCAGCATATAATGGTCATCATTGTCTGTCTCGCGGCAATTCTTCACTGGCTGAAGGTTCCGCCCCTTTCACGCAGCATAATGACTGCCCTGTTTCTTATTTTTTACGCCATGACCACAACCGGCAGCCCTTCGGTCTGGCGGGCTCTGATCATGTATCTGTGCGTTGCCACCATTCTGCACACCGAGGCTTTTCCGTCGCCGGTACGACCGGTTTCAATCGCAGCCCTGATTCTGCTTCTCTACCGGCCGGCCCTCATTTTCAACGCAGCCTTTCAGCTCAGCTTCACTGCCGTGTTGAGCATCGTCTTTCTGCGCGAGCCGATAGAAAGGTTGTTTCGCCGGTTTTATTTTCCTGAGACTTTCTCGCGCTACATGGCTGTTACCCTCGCTGCAAGTTTTGGGACCATACCAATGACCGCAATGCTGTTCGGAACTGTTTCGGCCTCCTCGCTGCTGGTAAATCCCCTTATAATCTGGTCTTTCAGCTACATTCTCCCGGTCGCCTTCATCACCGCCGTTCTTTCGATTTTCTGGCCGGGTGTGTCAATAATAGTGGCTCCCGGGCTTTCGCTGGTTCTTGATGGGCTACTGGTGCTTCTTGGCAAGGCTCAGACTATACCCGGCCAGTATTTTTACGTCGGCAACCTGCCTGGCTTTATCATTGCCGGCCTCTACGGTGTCATGCTCTTTCTGGCGGCGACCAGCAACCGCCGGCACTTAGAAGAAAAACTGGCGCAGGCTGCAGCGCCTGAAGCATCTTTTTCCGTAGTCGGCATCGAAAAATTGCCCGCTCAAAATCAGACTGAGAATGGACAGAAACAGATACCACCGGCGATGGCGAAAACTGACCGGCACCCTTTCAAACATGCGCCGACGCTGGCCGCCATGGATGAAATGCTCTGCGAATGTGGACTAAGGCCCCTTAAAAATCTTAAAACAGACGAAAAGGTGCTGGTTCCGCTGCAGAATCTCAGTATCGACAGTCAGAATCTTTATCATCGCATTTCTGACCTTGACCGCAAAATTTTCGTTGCCGAGCCGGAGAGACTGCTGCAGTCACACGTTTTCCTGATGGCTCTGACGGGCAACGAAATTCTCAACCGCATCAGCACTCACCTCGACCCGCCGCCGGCACCAGGGGAAATCCGCATCGGGCAACCAGTCAGAGACAGATATCTGGCGGCGGCAGTTCTTGCCGACACGCTGCTGCATTCATCTATCCTGACCCGGGCCCGTTCAGATGATTTCATGATGCTGATATCAAGGGGGCAGGGTATTTTTTCAAGGGCGCGCCGGCAGCTTGAACGCATTCTTGAAAATCTGAACTTTGAAGAGAGCATCGAGCAGCATTTTGCCCTGCGTCATGATATGCTGACCTGGTGCAATGAATTCATCAATTACGATGTCAACAGTCGACAGACAGATAACAATCGCCTGAGGCCTGAACAATAAATGAAAAGAAAGTTTCTTATCGCGCTTCCAACCCTGTATTTTCTGGTAACCGGGCAGTTTACACCGGCCCTCAAGCAGTTTTTTTCGGTACTCTTTCTCGTTCTGACAATCATCTTTTATTTCGTGAGCCGTAACACCGAAGATCAGTACCACAGCCATTATTTTGGCAACTTTAAAAGCGGCATGCTGCTTTTGGGTGTGATAGTTCTTATCTGTTCGGCTTTTCCGGTCGGTGGCTATCTGACAACACCGCTGGTCATGCCACATTCAGACCAGAACGCTGATGCAATCGTCGTTCTGGCTTCAGGGGCAACCCTGGCCGGCGAACCAGGCTACAGCGGGTTTCAGAGAGTCACGCACGGTATAAAGCTTCTGCAGGAAAATCGCGCCCCGATGCTGCTCATCAGCACCGGCTATGCCTCGTATCTCGGGCACGCAGAAGCTGCCTGGGTAGCCAGTTTCACTGCCATGTTCGCAGTTGACCAGTCGAAAATTAAGATTCTGGTGAGTCAGGATATTGTAACGACAGCTGCTGAGGCAGAGTATCTCGAAAAAATGCTCGCCAGCACCGGATTGAAAAAAATACTGCTCGTAACCAGCAACGGTCACATTTTTCGCTCGGTTCACACCTTTGCCAGAAAAGGGTTTGAGGTGCTGCCGGCGCCCGTTCACAATGAAGAGAGTGTTTTATACGCCTCAGAAAGTTATCTGACATCACTGCATGCAGCCGTTCATGAGTGGGTTGGCATTGTCTACTACGCCATCCGGGGAAGAATCTGAAAAAAAATTAAATTATTTTTTCCCTTTTTTTCTTTTCATTTGATTTACCTGTGAGACCTCTTCGCGGTCATCAAAAATCAGGAGGAAAGAAAAATGGTAAGTGTTAATCGTGTTCTCATTGCCGGTAATCTCGCCCGCGACCCGCAGATGAAAGAAACCAGCAACGGCCGCTCGCTCGCCACATTTCCTGTCGCCATCAACAAGCGCTGGCGCACCAGTTCAGGCGAGATGAAAAAGGAAACGGCATTTTTCAGAATCATTGTCTGGAACGGCACTGCTGAACTGTGCAACCGCTATCTGAAAAAGGGGCGCTCAGTACTCGTTGAAGGCCGCCTCGAAACCAGATCTTATCAGAACAGCGAGGGCAAGACCCAGTATATTACCCAGATTGTCGGCGACCAGATAACTTTTCTCAGCCGCCCTGACAATGAGAGCCACCATAACGATGAAGACCCGTCAATCATCTAAAAAGCACTGAGACAGTCCGACAGACAACGGACCTCCGGTTCAAACACATTGTGTTCAGTTGGACCGGAGGCTTTTGTCATACCTTTTCACATCACAAAAGCGGTGAAAAATTCTTCAAAATATCTTATAATAGCCATCAACCCATTTTTCGAAGGGAATTCATGAAGCCGCAATATCGATTAAAGCTTTTCGACTTTCTCAATTGCCTCTCAGACATTCTCGACTGGATAAGCCCGGTATTGAACGATCACCACAAGCAGGTCGCCCTGATTGCGTTGCGCATTGCCGATGCTCTCGATCTGCCGGTCGTTGAACAGAACGAGATCGTCTGCGCCGGCATTCTTCATGATGTTGGGGCAATTTCGCTCGCCGAACGCATGGAAACCCTCAAATTCGAATACGCCAACGGCCAGATTCACGCCGAAATGGGCTATCAGCTGATCAACATCTTTGAGCCGATGAAAAAAGCGGCTGAAATGATCAGATTTCATCACACTCCCTGGGAATACGGCCAGGGCCGCTTCTGCAATGGCTGGCAGGTACCGCTCGGCAGTCGCATTCTGATGCTCGCCGACCGTATCGCCCTGCTGATACGCCGCGAAAGAGGCGTGCTCGGGCAGACCGAAGAAATCAAGGCCAGAATCATTGAAGCTGGCGAAGCAATGTTTGAGCCAAGAGTCGTCGAAGCCTTTCTTGAGCTGGCTGAAAAAGAGTATTTCTGGCTCGACCTGGTTTCGCCAATGATCAGCAAGCAGCTCGAGCAGTCAGTGATGCTTGAAACGATTCACATGAACAAGCGCGAGTTGCTTTCATTCTCGAGTCTGATACGCCGCATGATCGACTTCAGAAGCCCGTTTACCGCAACCCATTCAAGTGGTGTCTCGGCTACCGCCGAGTATCTCGGCATGCTTGCCGGCCTCAACGAACACGAATGTTTCGAATTGAAGGTGGCCGGTTATCTGCACGACCTTGGTAAACTGGCAATTCCGACCGAAATTCTCGAAAAACCCGGCAAGCTGACCGACGATGAGTTCAACCTGATGCGTGGTCACACTTTTTATACCTACCGCGCTCTCGAACCGATAGAAGACCTGGCTTTGATCAATAAATATGGGTCTTACCACCACGAAAGACTTGACGGCACCGGGTATCCATTCAGGCTTGAGCGCAAAGACCTGCCGCTTGGCTCGAGATTGCTGGCGGTTGCCGATGTGTTTACGGCTCTCACCGAAGACCGCCCATATCGCAAGGGCATGTCAAACGAGCAGACGATCATCGTCATCGATAAAATGGGCCAGAACAACAAGCTCGACGCCGAAATCATCGAACTGGTGAAAGCCCACCACGAGGCAATCAATCAGACAAGAATCGAAGCCCAGGACAAATCGCGCCAGGAATACCGATTGTTTCTCGGACAGCTTGGCACAGGCGCAGCCGCATAGTCTGTGCGGCCGAAGAACCAGAAACCATCCGGTTTTCCGCCCGCAGTCTGAAACCAGTTTTCAGGAGCTTTATTGTTCGGGCTTGTAGAACCCAAGCAGGGTGTACAGTCTGAGGGCATTTTTAAGCTCTTCTTCCGCAACCCACTCGTCGTTTTTGTGGGCCACTTCTTCGTGCCCGGGGCCGATGCCGAGAGTCGGAATTCCGGCCATGCCGGCGCTGTACACGCCGTCAGTTGAAAATGGCCAGATCTTGTTGACCGGTTCGGCGTCAAAAAGCTCTTTATAAGTCTGTGAAAGCTGATGAAAAAACGGGTGATCGGTCGAGGTCTCCCAGGCCGGGTGTTCCGCTTTCCACTCGCTTTCCTTGCCCTTGTATGAAACGCCTTTATAGATAATCGGAGTGATATTGGCATCGGGCCAGTTTTCATCCGCAATCAGGCGACGACCAACCGATTGCAGATTTTCACCCAGGGCCAGACGCGCTGTAACATGGGTTCTCGCACGGTTCGGCACAAAACTTTTGCTTTTCGGCCAGCTTTCAATCGATGAGGCAACCATCGTCGTTCTCTGCAGGATATGCTCAGGCTCAAGCCCATGCTTGAAACGTTCCTCAGCATCGAAGTTTTCGATGGCAAGCAGGGCGCGGGCAAGCTTATAAGCTGCATTACTGCCAGCCTCAGGCACTGAAGTATGCGCACACACGCCCGCCGTTTCCACCAGCACTTCGAGTTTGCCGCGCTGCCCCCGGGCAATCTGCATTTTTGAGGGTTCGCCTAGCAGAACCATATCAGGCCTGACGGCAAATTCTTCGAGCAGTTCTTTGAACGCCAGACCTTCAGCAACCTCTTCTTCTGTGCAGAAACAGCCGAGCAGAACGCAGTTGCGGTCAAAATTGCGGTCGAGCTCACGCGACAACGAAACGGCCATTGCCATGGCCGCGAGTGCCCCTTTCATATCACAGGTCCCCCGGCCAAAAATTCGCCCGAACTTGCGTACCGCCTTGAAAGGATCATCACGCCATTCTTCGGGATTATCGGCGCCAACCACATCGATGTGGGCGTTAAAGGCAAGTATTTTAAAGCCTCTTTCTCTGGCTTTTTCGAGTTCGGCTCTGAGCCAGCCCCCCCCCTGAGCAGCCATATCGGCCGGCGGCTCACCTGAAGCGTGCCTTGGGAAAGACGCAGCAAGCACACTGCCGCGCGCATCGACAAAACAGGGTATGTTACGGTTATTGAAAAAACTGACCAGAACTTCAGCACATTCAGCTTCCTGGCCACTGAGAGACCTGCAGGCGATCAATCGCGACAAAAGCTGTACACAGCCCTCGTAAGAGTTATCGCACTGCTCATTTACCTTTTCAATAAGATCCTGCATCCTGATCCGTTCGAGACCGTCCATCCCGGCTGCCTCCTGTTTTGTTACAGAAATCCATCTGTAACATGATACTCTCTTTGCTTAAAGTTGTGAACAACCCTTACCAGTCGGTGTGGCAGCGCCTGCAGACGTATGGGTCAGAATGGCAGGCCTGGCACTTCTGCGGGTTGGTTTTTGCCGCCAGCCCATGACGGTAACGAACCCACGCCAGCGTATGATCTTTGGGCTTGCGCGAATGACACTCGATGCACGAAGAATCTTCGTGGCACATGCGGCATCGCTGCGGGTCAGACCGATAAGCTAGCCCATGCTTTTTTTCATAGTTTCCGGTGTGATCGGCGGGGTACGGCGTCGGCTTATGGCACATGACACAGTTTTTGGGAGCATCCTTGCCATTGTGGCAAACAAGGCAGTCTTCCATCTGTGCATTGATCATGTGACCATCGAGGTTTTCCCATTCGGTGATGCCGGGATGGCAACGGCTGCATTCAAACTTTTCATGCTTTTTATGGGAAAAAACGAAATCTTTTCCGAGGCGTTTGCGGGCGCGCACTGTTTCGCCGGGCTTCTCGAGATGACAAAGGCCACAGTCACTCTTTTCGCGGGCCTTGAAGTGACACTCAAGACAACGCTTCTCGCCGGGACGCCCGAAAGTATCGTCAACTTCGACCTTCTGCGAGAAAATACCGCCGACACTTGAAGCGACAATATTGGTCGACCGCAATGGCTGCCAGCCCGGAGGGACCGCCGGCATGGCTGTTTCGCTGCCTTCACGGCTTACATGACAGACAGCGCAGTTAACCGAATTCTTTTCGTGAGTTTTATGTGAAAAACGCAGATTGGCCTGGGTTTTATAGCTGCCTGCCCAGACAAAGCAGGCAAATGAAAAGCACCACAAAAGAATTAACGCCTGAAGTTTGCGCATGAAGATTGGCTCCGACTTGATCTTGCGCCATAATACAACATTTTTGCATGGCTGTTAATGCAATTTTAAAAACCAGAGCCTCCTGAGGATGGTATATTAAGAATAACTCTGTATTGGAGAAAACCGATGACCGCCAAAAAAATCTGCCCCTGGCTGTGCGCAGTTCTGATAATTCTGTCTTTCGCTTCAGAGGCTTTTGCCATCTCGCCTTTTGCCGATCAGCCGGTAACCATTTCGCAATCTTCAGCTTCATCCGGGTCGGCCGGGAGTACCGAGGCCGAAAAACCCGGCCTCTGGCAGAGGTTCGTCAGTAAAGTGAAAAAAGGCTACCAGAAGCTTACCGGCAAGCTGAATCAGGCACTTACCGATGATAAGCCGCCGGCTTTCGTCAGCAGTTCGGGCAAAATCCCCGGTCACGAAGGGCGCCAGTTTGTCTGCCAGGGTATCTGTTATCTGCCGGAACAGGTCATAATACCGGCATCAGAGCAGAGCAAACCACGCAAATATCGCTATACGCTGCTTTCTTATTACCCAGAACCCGACTATACCGACGAGCCATCTCAACTGGTCGTCGTTGAAACCGCCACTGGCAAGCCATTACGACGCTTCGGCCTTTACCAGAGCAGCAGCAAACCATATACCGGCCACGCCGGCGGTGTGACTGTCGCCGGGAAATATGTCTGGGTCGCTTCCGGCTTCAAAATTTACGGTTTCCGGCTTGAAGAAATACTCGACTTTCTTAACGACAAAAGCGCCAAAGCACCGACTTCAGCCAGCAAAGGCATACCTGCCAGCCTGAATGTTCCGGCAATCGATTTGACCGCTGAGCGCATCTTCGAAGTCGACAGCAAGGCAAGTTTCATCAGCTTCGACGGCACGCAGATATGGGTCGGCGACTTCGTCAAGGCTTCGAGTGAAAGCTTTGCACCGGTGGCACATCACACCCAGAACCCGTTCGGCCGTAACACCTGGATCGCAGGCTACAAGGTAAATACCGACGGTCTGCCTACTGCTTCGCAGAAATATACATTCAAGGATGGCGATACCACAAGAACTGCCTTTAAACCTGATCGTCTGATCTTCTGCCGTGAATCGGTTCAGGGCATGGCCATCTGCGGCAAATACGCGGCACTGAGTCTGTCTTACGGGGCCCTGAATGCCAAACTGGCGCTTTACAAAAACCCGCTGAATACCCCGCCGACGAAAGTAAGCTTTAAGCCGGCCGGGCAGTCGAAAACCTTCAGCGCCGAAGCATGGGAACTCGCCGACGAAAAGAACTGGCTGAAAACCGCCGAAATCGCCGCCGGCTCCGAAGATCTTGAATTCGATGGCACCAGTATCTATGTAACTTTTGAAGGCGCGTCGCAAAACTACCGTCAGAAGTGGATCTCGATCAACCCGCTGGTCAAAATTTCAGATCGCTTTTATCTGATCAAACCCGCCGAAATTCTTAAAAAGTGACGCGGGTCTCGAAGACGGCGGTGTTGTTTTTTGAAAACTGGCCAACCGGGCCAAGCGATTCGGCGCCCTCGCCATTGAGCTGATAGCCAAACACAAAAGTCAGGTAGTCTGATTTAACCAGAAGAATTTTCGGGGTCAGCACATACTCGCCCGAAGTAAAATTCTTGAGCGCATTGAATTCAATCTGCAGCTTTTCCTGTCTGAAGTTCTGGCGCATCTGCAGCGAACTGAGATATTCGGTTTCGTTGAGCTGAAACGGTGTCGTTCTCAGCAGATCAGGCACATGTGAAACCATGCCCTGTACATTGACGTAGAAGTTGTTGGGCAGATTGCGGTCGGTGCCAAGCAGAATACCATAATGGTCGCTGTAGAACTTTTTACCGATATGGCCGTTTTCAAAAGTTGTCCAGGTGCGGTTGCGACTCAGAGCGAACTCGTAGCGCATGAGAAACTCTTCGGTAACATTGACACTGCCATCAACGGCGAAAGTTTCATCAAGCGGATAACTGCCGTTAAAAATACCGGGTTTGTCCTGACTGATAATCGGCAGACGCTCTTTCATTCGCAGATAATGCCAGCGCATTTCGAGCTTAGGGTAAGTTGAACTGAGTTCCACGTGAAACTGCGGGTCGAAGTCGGCATCATTCGCGGCGTTGTACACCCCGCCCTTAAACAGAAGCTCGTTGGCAAGCGACTTATGAATCGCATAGGCCCATTTACTGAAGATCGAAGGAAACTCACTCGCGGTAAAATATGGCAGGTAATGCCCCGAAAATTTGAAGTGCTTATTGATGTACCAGGTCGCCCTTACCCCGGGGATTTCTTTTTTGTCGCGATCATAATCATTCGCCAGCCCATTATGGAAATAGCGTGAATTGATCTTGTCGACAAACGAAAACTTGTCGCCGCTGCCCAGGCTTTCTACCAGAAAGCCAGCCTTGAAATCGAAGTCGCCAGCCTTGCAGAAATAGTAATTTTCGCCCGGAAACACCTTCCACTTCTTGTTGTTATCTTCGGTGTAGTAATTAACCCGGCCGCCGGTAACCAGCTTGCTGCCCTTGCCAAGCTCTTTCTCGAAAGTCACCCGACCCTGGTCGAAAGACGAAAACTCGTTGTATTGCCAGTTCCACCAACCAGAGATGAACGGACGTTTGATTTTTGGCTCAGAAGTGCCAGAAGCCGTGCCCGTATCGCCCCAGTCATCCCAGCCATCGTCAGCAAAGGCAGACTGCCCGCAAAAAACCAGCAGCAGCAGAATCACCGTATGAAATACGGCCCGCCATGTCGCCCCGGCCCCGGCCGGTCGACGCTCTATATGCAGAAAACGGCTGATCTGCATGCCTCCAGTTTTTATTCTGTATCTAAAAAACCAAAATTAAAGCCGGCTGTATTTACTGATCAGGCACGGGGAGAAGTCGGGATTGCTTTTTCGTAAGCTTGTGAGCGAAGCGAATCGCTGGAGAAAAAGCAACCCGACTGATAGACCGGGCCGCCGAACCGGTTGAATTTTGTTATTCAAGAGCTTATTAATTTTATCGGCATACACGGGCAGCCGGGTTAGCGGCAAAATGAGTCACGGGTTCGGGCATAGAAAAAGCCCGAAGGCAGTGGTTCTGCGCTTCGGGCCCTTGTAACGAAAAAGTGAAGGAGAGTTATTTTTCCATGTTGCGCTGTGAGAATTCGTCGTCGCTCAGCGGCAGATCGTAAGCGATCTTGGCGGTTTTAAGGCTGGTCGAAGTGCCTTTGACCAGGTCTTTCATGACCACTTCTTTCGGAGTCCAGATTTCCTGGATCTGTTCGAGATTCGAAGCGGTCATCTCCTTGATCATCTTGTCAGGAGCCTTTTTGTCGTACATTTCAGAACGCAGCACGATGAAAGTGTTTTTGCAGACTTTCATGATAACTTTTGCGTAGCTGGTATTAGCATCTTTTTTGGTCACCGAGATCGAGTAAACATCTTTGTCACCGAGTTTTTCTTCTTTGAGATCGCTGGCGACATAATCGTCGGCTCTGATATCATCCATATCTTCGTAGGTAAAGTCGCTTGAAACGAAAGCCATGGCGTAATCTTCGGCGACGATCTTGCGGGTTTTCTTGAAAGCCGAGAGATAGATCCATTTCTGCTTGTCGCGGTTCTTTTCGTTAACCAGATAAGTGGTGTTGCGAATATCTGGCGGCGCCACGAAATGGATGAAATTGTCTTTATTGCTGCCATCGATCTTGCGGCGTGAAATGGTCAGTTTGCGCTCGCGCACGCCACCACTCTTATCGATCAGGTCCATCTGCACATTGGCTTTTGAAGTTTTGCCGATGTAGCGGTCTTCGACTTTCTGCAGGACTTCCTGGGCTGTGAGTGCCATGGCGCTTACAGCACCGGCCAGAACCATAACCAGCACGAACATCAATATTTTCTGTAGTCGCATAATGCCTCCGCGATAGTACGTTATCCTAATTCTAACATAAACAAAGAGCCGGGGTAATACCCCGGCTCCCGGCTTCTGATCTTACTTCAGATGGTAGACGTGAAAACTTTCGTAGATAAAGGCGCGGTCCTGCTGAAACAGCTGCTCTGAAAGTTCGGGTTCATAGACCAGACGGTCGAGGTTCTGGGCATCGAGCTCGCGCGGGCGGGCAAAGGTATAGCGCCAGGCCATGCGTGCGCCAGGGCGTGCCAGTTCGAGAACTTCACGAATGATACCGTTGAACACTTCATTGGTCATCCATTCAAAGATATTCGACAGGTTAAAGCGGTCATAACTGCCCGGCCCGTCTTTTTTGAGCACATCACCGATCGTTCCCTGGAAGATTTCGAGACGATCAATGTTCTTTTTGAGCTTCGGGTAATTCTCGCGCAGCAGATAAGGCGACATACCCTTTTCATGGTAGTGCCCGCCCAGCATCAGCAGACACATAAAATAGTTGTCGGGGTTGAAAAATCTGGTCATACCGAGAGTACGCTTGCGGTTGAGATTGCCGGCGAAATCTTCGAAATCGACCTGGGCAAAAGAATGGGCGCCCTTTACCAGACTGAGAACGCCACGGTTGAGCAGCAGGCGGTGCAGAGCGTTCCAGCGTTTCTTGCGGAAATTGGCAAAAATTTCGCGCTGCTTTTCGAGATTTTCGGCCTTGAACAGCTTCATGATTTCTTCTTTGCCATAAAGCCAGCCAAGCACGGTGCGATAGAATTTGAAGAATTTTTCGACCTTGCCGCACATCATGATGCCACTCTTGATATTATGCAGGTTTTCATCCCAGAAGGCGGCGGCATGGGCCGGCATGTGTTTTCTGATGCGGTTATAGAGCTCAATGCGGTATTCCGGCGATTTCTCAGGCTTGAAAAGGAACGGCGTGCCGAGCGCATCGATGAATTCATCATATTCGAGTTCCATGATCGCGGCCCGCTTGTATTCAAGCATCGCCAGAGCAGCGGGATTGAGATCGATCGAAATCAGCTTCGCCGGATCTTCGAGCAGCAGGCAAAGCGAGTTGCAGCCGCCTGAGGTTATCGAAAGAACGTTCTGACCGGGCTTAACTTTCAAAGAGACCCGGTTGAGTTCGGGGTCTTCCCATACGTTGCTGTAAACTACTGCTGGTTTCATTTTCAGAGTCTCCGATCTTTAAATTCGCCCAATCAGGCGCGGGAAATAATCTTTACTATACCGGTAGTGCCATCGAGTTCAACCACGTCACCGGTCTTGACCTTCTTGGTAACGCCGGTGGCGCCGACAACCGCAGGCAGACCAAGCTCGCGCGCCACGATTACCGAGTGTGACAGCATGCTTCCCCGCTCGATGAGAAGAGCGGAAGCGGTCGCGAACAACGGCACCCAGCCCGGGTCAGTGCGGGCGGCCACGAGAATTTCGCCATTCAGCGACATGTCGTCGCCGGGGTTGAGAATGACCTTGACCTTGCCGGTGACCTTACCAGAACAGCCGCCGATGCCGCGAATGATATCGGGGTCGTCATCGCCAGCCTGTGCAGGCAGCATGCCGCGGGTCAGGTCGTTGCAGTAGGTGATGCCGGTGGTTTCGATACGGTCGGGCAGTTCGTCCATGGCCCGATATTCATCGAATTCGGCGCGGCGCAGTGCTGCCAGCTCGCGCAGCTTCTGACTGCGAGCGGTGCCGGTGACGTATTCGAGGGTTTCCTGCATCGTCAGATAGAAAATATCGTCGACCTTGTCAAGCAGGCCACGCTCAACGAAGCGGCGACCAAAGGCCTTGTAAATGCGGCTGACGAGACCATACATCTTGGTGCGGGCAAAGCGCTGATATTCGCGCACGGCCATCGCCTTCTTGGCCCAGTTGGCAACGAACATCAGAATGTCGATTTTCTTGATCAGACCAAAGAAAATGCCGTCATCGCGCAGCAGGGTTCTGACTTTGAGTTCGGCAGCCTCGCGCACCTTGCGTTCTTTATCGCCGACATCACCTTCTTCGGGCATTGGAGCGGCTGAGTAGTTCTTGATCATGTCAAAGAGAAATTCTGGTTTCTCGTTCATCGACGGTTCTTCGAGTTTCAGTTCGCACATAGCACGATAGCCGTATTTTTCGAGATAATCGGCGACCTGGGCGCCCAGCTGCTGGTGGCTCGACGGGCGATCGGCGCCGGGCAGCGGGATGAACATTTCTTTCAGCTGCGCGGCGGTTTTGTTGCGGAAAAGCTCTTTAAGTTCATCATCAGCCGACACGAACCGGGCAATTTTCTGAATGGTGCGCAGCGGCAGAGTGCTTTCGACGTTGCCCTGACCGGCGAGCAGGTCGTTCTTAAGAGCCGGGTCAGCGTTGAGTTCCCATTTTTTCATCAGCGCATCGAGCACGCCGTAGAAAATCATCGCCATGAAATCGTTGATGATCGGTGCTTTCCAGTTGGCCAGCACCGTATTGTCGAGTTCGTTGAAAATATCGACCAGCTGATGCGCCGGCGCTGCATTGAAGTCGAAATCCTTGTATTTGTCGTATTGTTCCTGATAAACCTGCATGAAATGCTTAACTTCGGCATCTGTGCGCCAGAAACGGTATGCCAGATTCGCGCCGACCAGTGCCAGTCGCGGCAGTTCACAGAAATACTTCTGGAAAAAGCCCATCGGTTTGTGCTTAACCGTCTTGTCGTAGCTGACCTTGACGCCCATCATGCCTTCCATGAAGCGACTGTTGTAGCTGTAACCCGGCAGAACCGAAATCAGCCGATACCAGTTCTTCAGGTTGTAATAAATACGCCCGTTAAGAAAGCCGAGCATATTGGCAAAGGCAAAGTCATTGGCCTTTATCTCTTCTTCGGGCACCATCAGCACCTGACAGAACTGCACATAGACACGGTGATAGGCGTAGATGGCAAACGAAAAGGTCAACGGCGTCGTGACGCCAGAATAGCTCTCGACGATGTTCGAGTTGTCCCAGATCGTTGAATACTGGCGCTCTGAGGGAACGGGCTTATCGATGGTCGTGATCGGGCGGGCCTGAAGAATGCGAACCCGGCCGGCACCGTCGATAGTCCATTCGATATCCTGCGGTACTCCGCTATAGGACCCCTCGATGCGGTGGCAAACCGTGGCAATGCTGCGCAGCTGCGCTTCGCTCAGACTTGGCTTTTTCGCCTGATCGGCGGCAACCTCGACGGTCTTAGTGCCATAATTTTTCTCGCGGTCGAAAACCAGCTTTTCGACCTTGTCGGCCAGCTGCGTTTCGATTACCGGATAGTTTTCTTTTTTGAGGCAGATAAACTGGTCAGAATCGAGGGTACCTGACACCAGCCCCTCACCGAGACCGAATACCGAGGTGATGAGAATTTCATCCTGGTAACGGGTCGTCGGGTTGACGGTAAAAGTGACGCCGGAGGCAACGCCGTCGATCATTTCCTGAACGACAACGGCCATCGAAACGTCATCCTGCGGAATCCCGCGCATATTGCGATAGGCAACCGCCCTGTCGGAAAAAATCGACGACCAGCAGACAACTACCGCTTCACAGATTTCTTCGTCAGTGCGCCTGAACAGGCAGGTATCGAGCATACCGGCATAGGAAAATTCTTTTGAATCTTCGCCCAGAGCCGATGAGCGCACGGCCACAAAACAGTCGTTCTTAAAAAGACTGCGCAGCGTGGCAAATAGTTCGGTTCTGATCTTTTCGGGGATTTTGTGGCTGCAGATGCAGGCACGCAATTCGCCGGCGGTGCGGGCGATTTTATCAGGCGAGGAACAGTCGATTGCCTTCAGTTTCTTTTTAAATTCGTCTCTGAAAGAATCGATGAAATCATCAAAACAGTGGCGGGTGAGAACTGCAAAGGCTGGGACATCGGCACCGGCCTCGGTCAGTTTGAGAAGATTGCCACCCTTTCCGCCGACCAGCGGCAGAACCTCTGCAAAATTGCGGTTTGCGCAAGAAACTATATACATGGCGGTTTCCTCGTTTTTGTCTTTGATTCAGGTAATAATTGTAACCGACAAACCCGCAAACGCCAATATACAAAATCAGCCCGTTTTATCAGGCATTGTTACCGATTTTTGCCGCCCGGCCGCTCATTTCTGGTTCGCCCAATTTTCAACGATAGACTAGCAGATAGATCGAAGCGGCGATTGCAGCCGGATA
Source organism: Candidatus Rifleibacteriota bacterium (assembly GCA_024710355.1). Classification (GTDB taxonomy): domain Bacteria; phylum Muiribacteriota; class Ozemobacteria; order Ozemobacterales; family Ozemobacteraceae; genus Rifleibacterium. The sequence continues at coordinate 108,875 of JANJUX010000046.1, read as the reverse complement.
AGCGAGAAGATAAAGGGTAACCATGCCGCGATACAGTTTGGCAAAGGCTTTATCAGGCTTGAACGCATACAACGCCCCGGCAATGACAACGATCAGGGTAACCGCAGCTGCCGGGCCAAGAAGTCTCAAATCGGCAACGGCGGCAAATTTGCTGACGGCGGCGTAATAAAATGCCAGATAGGCAGCAGCAACGTTTACCAGAAGCAGCACAACCGCACCCCATGGGCGAAGCCGTGCCGAATATGAATCGACACCAGCGCGCTCTTCTTCGGCGCCAAAGGTTTTGCGACCAAATTCGAACACATTGAAGACGAACCAGTTGCCAAGCGCAAACAGCAGGGTCGAACGGTCGGCCTGGGCCGCATCGGAAAAGCAGACAACCGTATGAATCAGCAGGCTGATCATCGCCGCTGAAAATGTATGGGTGATCGCATACAGCTCAAGTTGCGGCCGCAGCCAGTCGCCGATAAAAAATTCCATGCGCATCATCAGAGTGAACCAGATCACCATGATGCAGGCGGGCAGCATCGGCCAGGCCATTATGCCTGAGACGGTCAGTTCTGCGAGCAGACAAACGAGAGTCATCGCCGAGAATTCACCAACGCTGATCAAACCTCTGGCAAGGGGCCTTTCGGGGTTGTGCTCGCGGTCGAAATGGTAATCTTTAACTTCGTCGAACAGCCGCATGTGCAGAAAAATCAGCCAGACGACGATAAAACCGGCAGTAAGGCGTTTCCAGCAGGGGGGTGCATGCACCCCCGGCTGATAGGCCATGAAGGCGCTGGCAGCGAAAAAAGCGCTGACCATAAGAGTTATGCCGAACGGCTGATGCCGTTCTTTTAAAAATTGCCACCAGCGGGAAACAAAAGCCATACTACCTCCGCAGATACTGGCCGGCGCAGTGCCGACAGCGTAATTGCAAGCAAGTTCTTCTCAATTTAATTTCGAATCAGGTTAACACGCAGCAAATGCACAGACAATAAAATGTTTACCCCACCATCGAGCGTAGTCAAACGGCCAAACCTCTGCACATAATGAGTTAAAGAACGAACATCGCAATTCTTATATGACAAAGGACCAGAAGTGGAGGATTCAGTGCCTCAGAGACGCAGACCGCGACGGCGGATCTCAGCGATTTTTGCCGGAGAAGGTGTACGGGTATAGTTTTCTTTTTCGGTGACGTTCGGCATGCCGATAGTGCGGCCGTGCCGCCTGATCCGCTCAAGACAGTTCAATAAACAAGGGGCTTCGAGCTGGCTCGACCTGAATGGAATCTCAATATATGAACGCACACCCTGTGTATCTACCTCGCAGCGCTCTATAATCGAACCATCATCGATCTTTTCGTTCATCCAGTGAATTGAGAAGCCAACCGGCCGATCTTCGATCCAGGCCCAGAGATCACACATCGTACCCCGGTTGTCTGGCAACAGACCGTGATGAATATTGATGCAGCCAATTCTGGGCAGGTCGAGAACCGGTTTTTTATAAATATTGCGGGTACGCATATTAACCATCAGGTCGGGCTGCAGGCCACCGATAAACTGCAAAGCCGCCTGACTGTTCACAGTTTTGCAGCTGAAAAGCCTGATGCCGCGCTCATTCAACAGTTTGACGCGCGGGTCGTTCAGGCGCGACTGCAGCAGATTACGCATCAAGGTAAAACTGAAACCGGGGGCACCAATGGCGAGCAGGCCGAAAATATTTTTCAACAGCAGCTTTTCCGGCACTTTGATCATGATTACCGCCGCCGCGTCGATACCGGCCGGCAGGTCTTTCTGACTGGTCACCCTGTCGATGAGCGACAGATAGTTGTCTTTCACGTAGGTTACATCGGAAGTAACGAAAATTGTTTTCATATCAGGCCTTTGCTCCTGGCTTTATGCCACCGACCCGGCCGTAGCGGGCGTGTGCATCGGTGAATTCATCGGCGGCCATAGCTCCGATAATCGAAATTTCGCCGGCAAGAACTCCGGCCGCAAGAATTTCGGCGAACTTCTGAGCATTGCCCGGCCCGGCACACTGCATGATTTCGAGGCAGCTTTTCTGGGTCGGAAGCCTGGTACCGCCGCCAACCGTGCCAACCATCAATCCTGGCAGGGTTACGCTGACATGCAGGTCGCCATCGACCATCTGCAGATAGGTGATGCCGGCGGCCGATTCGGCGACACAGGCAGGGTCCTGACCTGCGGCAATATAGACAGCCGCCAGAGTATTGGCATAATGCGCCTGTACCCCGAAGGCATGCGCCTGAATCGATGTAATCATTGAGAGATCGGCCAGACGGCACATGCGTTCGGGCGTGGTATGCAGAATCTGTTTAACCAGAGTGGCCGGAATACGACAGGCGGCAACGATCTTCTTGCCACGGTTGCCAGTAAAGTTGATACTGTTGATTTTCTTGTCGCCCGAGAGATTCGACTCAAGAAACCAGTCCTCGATGCGACCCGCGTAATTTTTGAGAATATAGTCAACGGCGCTGCGTGTCGCGATAGTGGTCATGTTCTGGCCAGAAGCATCACCGGTCGAATAGCTGAAGCGCAGAATCAACTGGCAGCCAATCGGAAAATGCTCGATTTCTTTGAGTTTACCGTGGCTGGTGGTGCTTTCGGCAGCCTTTCTGATTTCTTTAAAACTACTGTCGACCCAGCCGGAAAACTTTTCAAGTTCGCTTAAAGAGCTAAAAACAAAAACCGGGGTTCTGACAACGCTGTCACTGACCAGTCGCACCTCGGCGCCTCCAGACATGGTGATAACCTGACAGCCTCTGGCGACAGAAGAAACCAGCGCCCCTTCGGTCGTTGCAAGCGGCAGATAGAAATCGCCATGCGCATGTTTGCCGAGCACCTTCAATGGGCCGCAGACGCCAACCGGAATCTGGGCGAAGCCGGCAAAGCCTTCGATATTGCCTGAAAAGTCTTCGGGTTTGTCGGGCATCGGCAACCTGAAGTCACCTTTGCCGGTCAATTCACGAACAAACTGCTGGCGTTCTTCGATCGCCACCTGCGAAAAATCAAGCAGCGGCGGCAGACTTTTTTGAGCTTTCTCTGGCGATGTCGAAACGAAAATCTTTTTTACATCAGCGCGGCGGGCCAGATAGGCGAACACATCGGAAAAGGTTTCTATCGGAGTACCGATCAACTCACGAAAAGAGACCTCAAACCGGTGCTCCAGCTTGATCAGCAGAGCAATGATTCCGAGTGAGTCTAACTGCATAAAAGCATCGAGACGGGTGGAAACACCGATTTTTTCAATACCGACATTGAGAAAAGCGGCAATTTCGCGACGAAAAAGCTCGAAAAGTCGCTCATCACGGGGTTCCTGGTGTTGCCCTTCGGGGTGTCCGACCTGCTGATTAGCTGCCGCATCCGGGTTCAGCATTGCAGCAACCTCGAAACGCTTGATTTTGGCACTGGCAGAACGTGGCAGCGGTTTATCGACAATAAAAACGCGGCGCAGCTTTTCGGCGTCGGGCCAGTTGGCGGTTCGCTGACGAATGTCTTCTTCGACAAAGTCGCGAACCTTGCCGACACTTTTATCTTTGAAAAACTCGTTGCGGCTGAGCAATGCAATTGCCGGTATCTCAAGTCCTTCTGAGCAGTAGCCGAAAACAACATATTCTTCGGCATAAGGCAGTGTGCCGAGGCGCAGCTCAAGTTCATCAGGGTAAACATTCAGTCCCGAACCGGATATGATAACCTCTTTGGCGCGGCCTCTGATGTGAACATTCCCTTCAGCATCGATCTGCGCCAGGTCGCCGGTTTTGAAGTAACCATCGACAAACATCTCGGCATCGAGCTCGGGTTTGCCATAAACCCCGGAAAAAATCGTCGGGGTCGAAATCAGCAGCTCGCCCACCCCGTTTACCGGCTGATCAATTTTAACCTTAACGCCTTCCTGCGGTCGGCCGACCGATTCAATCGGGCAGTTCAGGCCAATAAGCACGCCAGCAGAGGTTTCGGTCATGCCAAAGCCCTGAAAGGTTCTGACGCCACGGGAAATAAGCAGCTGCATTATCTGCGGGCGCGGAGCAGCGCCACCAATGATCATCGTCAGACCAGGAAGTTTAAGATCCGGAGCCTGCATCAGTCCCATGGCAAAAAGCTCTGACAATCTGGGCACGGCAAGAAGATAAGTAATGCGATGCTTCATCAGCATCTGCATAATTTCGGCAGGGTTGAAGCTGTTGCAGACAACCATGGTTGAATGACAGTCAAGCATTACCAGGCCAGAATCGACCAGCGCAAAAACGTGGGTAAACGGCAGCAACGCCAGCATTCTGTCTTCCGGGCGATAAGCCGAAATTTTCAGCCCCAGACGCACCGATTCGACGAGAGCCCGGTGACTCAGCATGATACCCTTTGGCTTGCCGGTCGTACCAGAGGTATAGATAATTCCTGCGATATCGCTGGCTTTGACATCGGCATCACCGCAGACCACCGGCGACACGCTGCCAAAGGCAAAAAGATCGAAATAGCGGTCGACGGTTGCGAGAACTTCGCAGCCAGACAGCATGAATTCGGCGTAACGGCTTTCGAAGCGTCGAGAAATAAAAATTGCCGCAGGGCGACAATCTTCGACAATTGCATGAAAGCGCTCTACAGCGCAATTTCCGTCAACCGGAACCGCGATTGCACCGGCGTTGGCAATACCCAGAAAGATCGGCAGCCAGAACAGATGATTCTCGCTGACCAGCATTATCCGTTCCCCGTGTCCGATACCGGCTTCTCTTATCATGCCGGCAATGCGTTTAACCTCATCGGCAAGCTGCTGATAAGTCAGTTTTTCGCATTTGCCTCTGGCATCGTCAGAGATAATGGCATCTTTCGCGGCAAATTCGGGGTTCAGAGTGATTTTAAGGGTATCACCAAACATCAGTTACTCCTCAGTTGGATTAATCTGAGGAAAATTATAACAGATTCTCGCAGCCATTTCAGTTGCCGGCCGAATAAATCAGCCGGCCACTGAATCCAAATATTGATTACTGTAATATTGAAATCTCTTTACCGATTCGACGGCCCGGTCTATCAGTCGGGTTGCTTTTTTGCTGACAGGAGGTCAGCGATACTCGGCAGCATCAGGATAGATGCTGCCGGGTGCTCCAGTCGACTTTAATCTCAAGTTTTCGCTCAGCAGAACCGCTCTATCCTGCGCGGTTCTGCATGTGCACATCCTGTGCAAAACAAGCTTACGAAAAAGCAATCCCGACTTCTCCCCGTGCCTTGTCGGATAAGGCTTCAAGCTTTCTTTATGCTGTTATAGAAAATCAGAAGTATGCTTCGAAGGCAAGGGTCAGGCGGCGGCCGGGGCGTGTGTAGCCAAGAACTCGCTGTCGCTGTGTATCGGTAAGGTTGAGAAGTCCGACTTCGAGGCTGCATTCTTTGAACGTCTGGCGCACGAACAGCGAGAGGTCGTGACTGGCGGGTGCCGATTTCGTATTTTCGGCGTTTTCCCAGGTTCCGCCCCACCAGCGACCCTGAAGAGAATATTTTGCGTTGCCGTATTTTCGGCCCAGCATGACACTGGCCTGTCTGTCGGCGATGCCTGGTGCCTGTTTGCCGGTTTTTTCGACTCTGGCCTTGTCAAGCCACGAGAAACTGCCATAAAGCTCGAATCCGGCCAATCTGCAGTCAGAAAAGGTCAGCTGATGTGACATGATTTCGGCCCGGTCGAGATTTGCGGCTTTGATGCCCCAGGTATAAGCCGGGTCAGAGGTTGATGTCGTGCCGATCAGATCAGCAACCCTGAATCTGGTTATTCCGGCCGCAAATCTGCCAAACCCGTTTATCAGGCGCGAAAGGTTGACCGCAGTCGAAGTCGAAAACTCAGCACCCAGCTGTGGGTCGCCGTAGGCCGGGTAATAGCGTTCGTTGAGAGCCGGCATTCTGAATGCCCGACCCCAGGCCGCAGAAACATCAAAAGCGGCAAGCCGCCAGCCAAGTTCGAGATTGCCAGTGTTGACCGCAGTATGATTCTGCGGCGCATCGTGACGAAACACGGCATTAACCGTGCCTCTGCTGCCAAGCCCGCCATCCCAGGCAACAATTGCAGCCCTGTCGGTCTCGCGCAGCGAAAGAATGCCGGTATTCACCGCATGCGTTTCGGTTCTTGCAAGCTCAACCAGCCAGCTACCGCGCTTACCGGCAAAACTCCGGCTGAGAGCCTGTCTCTGCCTTGCTGTCTCAAAACCGTATTCATTGAACGGATTACTTTCGTCGATGCCGGAAAAGCCACTATGAGCGGCAACATGTGTCAATTTAAGTTCACCATTGGATTCTGCCTTGATCAACGCCGCATTTATCTGAGAACTGATCTTTTTCTGCCTGAAAAACAGGTTATCAACCGGCATGGCTGTCACAAAATCAAAGCCGTCGAGGTCAGTCAGACTTTCGTTGTAAGCGCCACTAAGCTGCAGCTGCAGGTTTTCGCGCAACTGAGTTTCGACTGCCAGGTAGCCTGAATCAGAATTGAAGCCGTCGCGTTCGCCATTGCCGGTCGTCTGCTCTGCCGCAGAAATGCCGGGAGTGTCGAACTGCCCGACCCGCAGCCCGATTTTTGCCGAACCGGTTTCGAGTCGCGTTTCTACCGCTTCACCGTGACCACCATGGCCGTCTGTCCAGAGGCGCAGCCGGCCATGGTCCGGGAAACGGCTGGTAAGCCGCAGAGTGCCGCCGATACTGTTGCTGCCCCACAGAGTCGCGCGGTTTCCTTCCCAGAACTCGGCTTTCTCGAACTGCATAGTCGAAAAGTCGCCGATATCAGGAGTGCCGGTAAATGGGTCGTTGACCGGCATACCATCTTTGACGACAAGAATCTTGTTGCCCGAAAGCCCACCTGAACTTACTGCAGCTACCGAACCGCTGCCACCGCTGCTGCGCAGATGCAGACCCATCTGGCCATCGAGCGATTCGACAAGCGTTGTGCGCCCGGTTGCCGGCAGACTTTCGAACCAGGTCTCACCATCTGGCCTGCCGGTGATCTCTTCCGGGTAATTCCAGGCCGGGGCACTGACTTCGACCGTGCCAAGGTCAAAAACCCGACCGGCACCGCTGTCTGGCAATTTTGCCTGGTCGGCAAAACAGAGAGAAGAGAAACAGGAAAACAGGAAAAAGGGGAAAACAAAAACTTTTCTGAGCATGGGTCATCGCCACCTCGCGTAAAATGCACCAGAGAAAAGCTCTGATGTGACCCTGAGGTATTCCGGCTTGAGGTTCATCCGTATGCCCGGTCTTCCCATCATGCGACAGTGACCTTAAAGCGGGCATTTGTCCCCTGTTACGGCGACGGACTCGCGGGAGATTTTCACTCCACTTCCCATTCGGGCCACGGGGATGTTAAACCAACACTGGCCGCCTTGCAAGCGCTTTTTTTTAAAGCCAGGAGCACGGCATTACTGATATCTGCAAAATTAAAACAAATTTAAAACCCAACCCGTGTGCATCTGTGTTAATCCGTGGCCCAGAAGACCGGATTTGATTAAAACTCGTAGCCGGCACGCAGTCTGATATCTTTTTGCAGATTTGAGTCTGAGGCGCCAGTTATGACAGCGCCCGAAAGCTCGACCCAGCCCCACTGAACTCTGCGATTGAGACGGCCTTCAAGGTTCTGCACCGTGCCACCGCTCTTTTCGAACCTGGTATCTTCAACACCGATACCGAAGGTGGTTTTGTGTGAGATGCGGCGTTCAGCACGGCCATAGAGAGTGCGACTGGTCGAAGCGGTGCTGGTTTCGACGAGATAGCCGATACTGGCCCGGTCACGCTTTTTTGTGGTGAATGTCAGGTTGCCGTCATAGAACCAGCAATCAGGTATCTCTGGCCCGTTAAACCAGAACTGACTCCCCACCCCGCCTTCGACATAAAGCTGACCGCTTTCGAGGCCGGCAAAATGCCGCATCATGCCTGAATCGGTGTTGTCATTGAAAAGCAGCCGATAATCTGAGGTCAGATCGAACTTTTTCGGCTCGAAATATTGCATGGCCAGATGCACAGAATCGGTGGCGCCGCCGTTAAGATATTCACCGCTCACCCTGAAAGTGTCGGCGTTGTAACCAAGCATGGCGCCACCATAATTTTCGTCGAACTGTTTAACCGATTTTACCGCCATGTAAGCATTGTCGTTGAAGCTGTAGTGCATGCGGCCCTCAGCAAACGATGGCTGATTCGAACCATCTAGGTCAACCGCCGCTATTCTGCCAAAATCGACGGTGGTTTTGAGCCGGTTGCCGGAGGGGTAAAACCACGAAATGCCATCGACGGTCTGCAGAACGTTATTGCCGGTCAAGATGCGCCCAACCTTGAATTCGAGGGGGCTCGACATGTTATAGCCCTTGAATGAAGCCTGATAGAGATAGTTTTTTTCGGGTGCGATACCAAGCAGGTCCTTGTAAAGCACATGCCGAAAGTTGAGCTCACTCACCAGATTCGGGGTTTTACGAGTATAGACAAAACGCTGCGCCGATTTTTCGCGGTATGGGCCAAACGGGGTATCGGTATTCGATTCTTCACGCTCGATATAGGGCACCGGCATCAATGAGCCCTCAGGCCGGGTTGAGGCAAATAAAGAACCGGCAGCAGGCAGCAGCCATGCCGCAAGCAGCATTAACCAGAGAATTGTTCGCCTTCTGTTAATGTTTTTTTCCTGGTTCGAGTTTTCTAATTTAATTATCGGACGATTGATCTGAAAACCGTAGACCGCCATCATGCCTCAGACAAGGGCGTTATAAGACAGAAAGAAACTCTGCCCCGAAAAGCAACATGTTCGGGTATAATTTTTCCCGGACTCTCAAGTTTCAATATTGTATTTCTGGATCTGATCCCATAATGGCTTTAGTTATCAGCGAAACGGCTCCCGGCAAAGCAGGCAGAATAAATGCGTGGTTTGCATTTGCTGTTCTGCTGTTTATTCCGGCGGCCCTTATCAGTCAGGCATTCTCTCTTTTTCTTGGAGAATACCGACAGCAAACCCTGAACCAGAAAACCAGCAATGCTCGAATCGAAATGGCGAAGCTACAAAGCGAGCTTTCAGAACAGAATGTAGTTCAGGTCGCGATGAATGAGTTCACCACCCGGATCGGCAAAACTCCAGCAGAAACTCTGGGCCCAGATTTTGCGGGGGAAGCCGGACGGATTTTTCGCCGCCGGTTTCCAAAAAAATCTTTATTGACATGGTTTAACCAGGACTTTCACATCGTCACTCCCACCGGAGAACCAGAAATTGAGCAAAAAAGAGCCTGGCAGGCTTTTGCCAGATCGGTTTTCGCGCCACGCAGCGCCGACGATATGAATCGTCGCATTGCCGATGGCTTTGTAAAATCCGTAATGAGTGATTTTCTTGATACAACTTTTTTTGCCGGACTTCTCAATAAATGCACTGAAATCAGCTTTAAAGGACAAAGACATTACATCGCCTTTTTTCATCTGCGGGGACAGAAATCTGATCGAACCACCGGATATCTGATCGCTATTATTCCTTCAGAAAAAGCCAGACCTTTCTGGCTGCAGGAACGGGCGCTACAAAGAATTGCAGACAAGGGAATGCTTACCGGCGGGTATCTTATCAGCAGCGACATGGTAGTCAACAATTCTACCATCTCAGAAAATCAGCTTCACGGGTTTCTGTCAGACTTTCGGGCCGGTCGACCCAGAAGCATCAGGCACGGAATTTTTTATTTTTCTGAAACATGCTTCAATAACCCGGATCTGTTCATAACCATAGGCATTCCGCTAAGCCGAAAAGACCTTTTGTTCGAAAGTTTTCTCGGCTTTATCCCCTATCTGTTATGGCTGCCGGGATTGCTGTGCCTTCTTATATCTATGTCCCCGGTAACGGATCTGGCAAGCCTGTCACTGAAAACCCGCTTTTCGCTGACTACCCTGATAATTGCCGTGGTGCCATTACTGCTGGCCCTTCTTTACGGAGCGATAAATACCGCCAGGCTCGGGATCGAAGAGAAGCAAAACGAACTGCAGAATCTGAAGCAAATATTTACCGAAATCGAAGACGAAGTTGCCAAAAATATCTCTGATTTTGAAGCCAATCTGAAAACCGGTTTTTTGAACCGTTTCAGAGACCGGCTACCGGATGAGCAGATAGCAAGAGAAATGTTCGTAGAATTGCAAGAACTTGGCTGTGATGTGGTCACCCTTTTAACCCCTGATGGCAGGGTCTTTCACGCTTCTGATACTGCTCTTGAAAAAATCAAGCAAAGAGTCTGTTATCAGGTTTCCTTTATCAGAAATAGTCTGGAAGCGGACGGATTTGATATCGCCGCTATCGAAAAGACTTTTCCCAAACCTACGGCTGGATTCAGCATTGACGACGTGAGATATTTCAGCTCCAATTTACGCCAGGATTTTCACAATCGCATTATCCGGATGGAGCTGGGATCAAGATTGTTCAGCAGCTTTTCAACCTATATCAAAGACGGAAATGGGAAAGTGCTCGGTTGCATGATGCTCGGCATCGACTATCGCCGGCTGCGGCAGAATTTTCTCGATCAGGTCGTCAGTTCAGTCCAGACAAAAGATTCCAGGTTTTTTACCTATTCGAAATTCAACAGCGGCAAACAAAATATGCCGGCCGTGAACGATATGCGAAATCTTCTGGTTCTCACGGATCTGACCGGCGACTCTTTCGATTTTGACTATTATTGGAGAAAAAACAGATATCAGGTATTTTGCCGTTCATTGAAAGACCTCGACAATGCGGCAATTATAATCAGAAAGCGTGAGAACAGCCGCCTCCCAACTGGATTTGAGCAAATTGCGCTGCTTCTTTTCATCATCACCGCCTCGCTTCTGATTGCCGACCGAATCCTCAAATATTTCGACATCTTCTTTCTCGGCCCCGTTCTGAAACTTGCCATAGCCGCCGAGCGGGTTGAAAACAGCAATTTTTCTTATTCTGCCGAGAATATCGGGCACAACGAGCTTGGCGCTCTCCAGGAAAATTTCGGATTCATGGTCAAGGGGCTGCAGGAAAAAGCGGAGATGAAAAAATATCTACGGCAGGAACTGGTAACAAACCCTGGGCACCAGCATGGCGGCAGCAGTAGAGTTACAGTAACCATCATGTTTGCCGGCGTCAGAAACTTTTCTTCACTCGAAAGCCGGCTATCTCCAGAAGACGCCATGCAGATAATGAATGCTTTTTTATCAATCTGTGAAAAGTCAGTGCATGCGCATGGCGGCGAAATTGACAAATTTATGGGCGAAACCGCCATGGCAAGTTTTTCGCATGCAGAAACAGAATTGACCGCGCAGCACCGAGCGATCACCGCAGCGCTGCAAATCATCGAGGAGAGTGGTTTAAAGCCGGCAACGGCTGATCTGACAGTCGGCATCGGTATTGCTACCGGAACAGTCATTGCCGGCAAAATGGGGTCGAAGCGCAAACGTCTCGATTTCACTTTTATCGGTGATACGGTAAATCTGGCTGCCAGACTTGAAAAACTTGCAGGCAGTGGTTCAATGCCAGGGATACTTGCAACTGCAGAAGATGCTGAAAATCTCAAGAAAGATTTCATGATTTCTGCCCTTGAGCCTGTAAAAGTAAAAGGCAAGGAACAACCTGTTGAAATCATTTCTGTACAAGGATTGGCAAATAAATGAAGCAGGCAGGTTTCAAGCTTATTATTTTTACTCTGGCAGTTGCATTTACAGGGATGATCGCCATTACATACGAGCAGTTCAGGCGCTATGAAACAGCGAGACAAAAAAGTTTCAGCAGCGAACTGCAACATGAACACGCAGTTCTGGAAATAATTTCACAGCCGGCAACCATGGCTGCAGCGAGGCTGACAAGACTGTTAAATTTCTCAAAGCCTCTTAAGCAGGCAGATTTATCTGCCATAAAAACATCGCTGATAAAACATTTCGGAAATGAGGCAAGATTTATAGTTGCAGACAGTGAACTCAATGAATTTGTTTCATTCGGCTTTTCCGAGAACGACGTTTCTAACTGGTTGCAGATTTTTCAAGTTTTCCCGACTTTTATTTCTCAAGACGGTGGCTCTTTATCGTCGCCCCAGCTGATCGAAATGCTCATAAAAACCCTTGGTCAGCATTTTTCTCCGGGACATATGGCAAACTTTCTCTCAATCTTCGAAAACAAATTCGGCGAAGATTTCGGAATGGTAGTTTTCGGAATTGGAGTCAACGAGAAGATGCGAAAAATTTTCAAGGTGCGCTTAAGCAGCCCGGCCACCGGTGAATCCATGCCGCCAAATATTTTCTGCCATATTCTGGCTTTTGTTCCACAAAAAGTCTATTCAAGCCGCAAATGGCTGTCGGAAAACGTCGATCTGCTTGCCGGCAAAGACAAAGAAGCGATAAGCGGGAGCAAAGAAGAGCTGGTGAATTTTCTGCAAAAAACCGGCCGCGAAAAAGCCGCAGTCAGACTTGCAGAATTGATGCAAAAAAGCAGCTCTGGCTTCTTCGAAGAAAACAGCGACGGTTTTATTTTTGACAAATTCACGGATGAGACAAAACCGGCTGATGATTTTCGCATTCTTCTGATTCAGTCGAAAAAAGCTGACAGATCGATGGTTATTGCAATTTTCATCGCAGCAGTCATACTTCTGTTGTTTGTGGTAATCATTCTGATTTTCGCTAACAATGAGCAGCGGCAGCTGTTTTTACGCATGCAGCTTGCGACTCATTTTCTTGTTCTGTCACTTCTTGCTGCCTCAGTACCCATGCTTGCTCTTGGAATTCAGGTATTTTCACAATGGCAGAATCTTGATCTGCAGGACGAAAACATGCTTTTTACAGAGCTTGAAGCCAAGATAAAGAACCTCGAAAACGAATACAGTCTCCAAACCGGCGACTTGCTCACCGCCATAAATTCTTTTCAGCTTTTCTGCAAAGAAATGCCTGAATTCATTGTAAGTGAGGTTAAAAAACGTGCTCAGGTCTTGAAACCATTCTCTACGACCCAGATTTTTGTCAGCGACCGCTCAGGAAAAATTGAAGTCCTCAACGTTGGCACAGTCGCCTCTGAGTTTGCTGCAATGGATGATTCAACAAGATTTCTATCAATACTTGTGAAATTTGTTCAGCAGAGCCTGAAATTTGGCGGCAAAAGCGACCAGATGGATATGAAAGAAGGCGTCCTGATCGAGACTGCCACAGAAGCCCTCGGAACTGACAACATGTACACTCTGGCATTGCAACAGAACCAGCTTCTGACTTTTAAAATGCTGCATGGTGCAATCTGGGCCCTGACAATTTTTCAGAATGATCCTCTTGGCATTCCAGAAAGACTGTATCTTCACATCATTCACCGCAGTTCATTTCAAAAGACCATGATAAACAAATGGCAGCAACGGTTCGATGGCAACATTCCTGAATATGTCTTCTCAAGTCTGAATGTCGGATTTTTCGAAAAGAAAGCCAGTGTCTGGCTGGAACATATACCAGAATTGGCTGCAATGACCAGAGCGCTCAACAATGGCGGCGGCCAGATAAAAACCAAATTTCAACGCGGCGAAAAAACATTTTACTGTGCCGGCAGAAGGCTTAAGGCCTTCGACTGGGCCTGCCTGGCAATCAAAGAAGCCGCGCCAACCGGCGGTTTTTTTGACCGCTCACTGCTGGTAATCTCCATGATTATGGGATACGTCCTGCTGATAATGGGTTTTGCAGGCTACTACTTCAATCAGATTTTTATTCAGCCGGTCAGGCGTCTCAGCAAAGGGGTTTATGAGATGGCGCAGGGAAATTATGACCTGCGTATCGAGACTGCAACCGATGATGAAATCGGTCGAATGTGCCAGAGCTTCAACCACATGGGCGCCAGCCTCAAAGAGAAGGAGTTTTTGAGCAGGTTTCTCTCAGACATCGCCATGGATGCCATCAACGGCAAGTTTTCGGAAAGGGCCACGCGTGTCAGCGGTACGGTTCTGTTCTCGGACATTCGCGACTTCACGACCATCACAGAACAAAATACCCCGGAAGAAGTCGTAGAAATGCTCAACGATTACATGACCGCCATGGAAGAAGCCATCGAGAGCGAATCGGGCACCATTGAAAAGTTTATCGGCGATGCCATCATGGCGGTTTTTCTTCCCGCTATCGGCCTGCAGAATCCGGTTATAAGAGCCACAAGAGCTGCCGAAAAAATGCAGACGGCCCTTGCTGAATTGAACGCGAAACGCTCTGCCAAAGGACAATTTGCGATTTCAAACGGGGTCGGCATTGCCACCGGTCAGCTGCTTATGGGCGTCATGGGCAACGAACATGGTCGCCGCGATTTTACCGTAACCGGCATTACCGTGAGGTTGGCAGCAACAATGGAAAAATACAGCAGAAAAGCCCGCAGCCGAAAAATCATCCTTTGCCCGCATTCTGCTGAAACAGCGGCTGGCGCCGGAATAAAAACCTTCAAAATGAAGGATGGAAATGCTTTCGAACTGGCATGAAGAGACGAAGCCCTGACGATCTCACTTCTTCTGCAGCAGAAATTCACCCGGCCGGGTGACCAGCCCGGTGTAGTAGGCGGTGTCGAGGTTGTCACTCTTAACCGCCAGACCACCTCTTACCGGCATGATAAACCAGCTGTCGAGATTTTTGCCGGCCAGCGGGCCAAGTGTGCCACGACGAACGAAGGTAAGAAAGTAGCTGTTCACCGTGCCTGAAAAAGCGAAGGCAGTTTTGCCCGGCTCCTGAACGCCCGGCTTTTCGACCAGCGGCACCAGGCCGGTCGGTGAAATAGTTACTGAACCACTGACCTGATTTCCACTCTGCGAACAGGTCATACTTGCCACGGCTTGAACCGCTGCAACAGCCTTTCCTGAGGCGTTGTGCAGATAATAAAAAACTTTACCCGAATATTCGCCCGAATAAGAAAAGGCTGTAGTCGAGCGCTGCATGCAATCTGCAAAGCTTTTTCCACTGATTGCCGCGGTTGTTGCATCAGAGACATGCTTATCGAAAGCCGCTGTCGTCATTGTCGACTTTTTCAGCTCAGCCTGCATTGAACCAGCGAGCGAATCGAGCAAAGCGGTTTTAACCTGATAGTCATTGAGTTGATCATGTGCGATATTCGCGTCTTTCGCCAGCGCATCGCGAAGATGCCAGTCGGCAGAGCTTCTGAGAGACACGCCCATTGGCAGGCTGACTTTTCTGCCGGTATGGGGAGCGAAAGCTCTTAGCTTCAGACCGTTACAGCGAAGTTCTACATTATAAGCAGCGGCTGGCGGTAGTTTTTCGACCGTAAGAAGCCGGGTATCGGCATTCAGAGAATAAGTTACCGCCCGACCGTTGACCTGGCAGGCAGCACTGGCGACAAAACGCGCAAAAGCATCGGGCGAATTCGTCTCGCCAATTGCCGCCAGAATACCGCTGGCAGCAACCTGAGGAACGCTGACGAGCCCGCTTATGGTCACCGAATCATCTTCGACCGGCGTTCCAGAAGAGCCTGGGACAGAGCATCCGGTCAACAGCAGACCAGCAAAAAGCATTATGAAGGCAAACAGTTTTATCGTGATTTTTTTCATGTCAGGTTCCCTTTTTATTCAGCGCCCGAAAAGATTCGGTACCGCTTAAAAACGCGCCAGTAAAAGATTTAACAGAGCCGGAAAATTCGCTGATTATATTAGTACTTTTGTGCAAGCTTTTAAAGAGCCTGATGCAAAATTTTCTGGTATTATGTCAGCAGGCGGTTTGAACCGCCAAAAACCTCTCAGACAGGGTGAAACCGTGAAAAGCGAATTAAAACTTCCCAGAATGGTAGAAAGCGACCCGCGCGGCCCCGCAATCAAAGAACTGCTCAGCCATAATCTTAAAAAATTATGGGCCAAAGCCCAAACCGAAGCTGTCTTTCTACCAGCTTCTGAAAAATTCATCAAAACCCTGCAGCTTGAACATAAGCGAGGTCGTATCGTCAGAGGGTTTGAATCAATTGAACGCAGTCTGGAAATCCAGGCGCATGGCCTGAGTCTCATTGACGAAAAAACCGGCGGCCAGAGGGGAACAAGGGTTTCCCGCCTGCTTATTATCAGCAACGATGGAGCCGAAAGATTCATGCGCAACGTCGAAAGCCTGCTTTTTGACCACGTTGACCGTGTTTTGAGCCTGGTTATCAACATTGATTCAGAGACATTGGGGCAGATGTTTTTTGGTGCAGGCAAAACCGCCAAGGTAATGATGCTCGAGCACAAAGAATCGGTAGCCAATGCCCTGTTTTCGCTGGTTGACGGCGAAGGCAGCACGAGCAAACCAAAGCCCGAAACCAAAACACCCGAAAAAACCGGAAATTCCGAGAAACCCTGGAAAGAAGCAGTCAAAGCACGAAAAAAACTGATAAAGACTGCAAAAAAGTCCAAAAAAACTTCAAAAAAATAGCTGTCGGCAGATGACCTTCAGCAAGGCCATGCCGGGCGGCTTTAACCCGGCAAACACGGGATTTCTCAGAGAATTACCTGCAGATCACCGTCTGTCAGCTTCTGACCTGCGGCCTGGCTAATCTGGTTCAGCAATTTTTCATCGGCAATGGCCAGTCGGCAGGGCACGTATTCGCGCGAAAAACCGCACAACGCGCCGTTTTCAATCGTCTCCCAGAGCACCTCAAGCTTCTGGTCGATAAACTTTGCATGAAAAGCTCTGGCAGAGGCTTTCCAGATCTTTTCAACACGATCTGAGCGCGCAATTTTAGTCTGATTATCCACCTGTCCCTGCATGGTTGCAGCTGGTGTGCCATCGCGCGGTGAGAACCTGAAAATATGAATGCGCGAGAACTGAATTTCTTCGAGGAATCCGGTGGTTTCAGCGAATTCAGCTTCGGTTTCGCCTGGAAACCCCACTATGAGATCGGTAGTAATAGCAGCCAGAGGCATTTTGGCCCGAATTTTTTCTACAACGCCTCTAAAATCGGCAGTTTTATAGGGCCGGCGCATGGCCGCCAGAATCGTATCGCAACCAGACTGAAGCGGCAGATGAAAATGCCGGCAGGCTTTCGGTGATGTGGCGACCCATTCAATCAGCTCATCGGTCACTTCGACCGATTCAATCGAGCTCAGCCTGATGCGCTCAAGTCCATCAACCTTATCGAGTTCACGCAACAGATGCAACAGCGATGGTTTGTAATGGCCCAGATGTATACCTGTCAAAACCAGCTCGCGATGCCCCTCTGCCACCAGTGCCCGGGCTTCGGTCACGGCGTCAGCGATCGGCCGCGACCATTCATTGCCGCGCAGATAAGCCACAATGCAATAAGAACAAAACTGGTTGCAGCCATCCTGAATCTTCAGAAAAGCTCTGGTCTTGGCACTGACAGGCAGAGAAACTTTTCCGGCAACGGCAGCAGAATCGGTATCGAGTCCCAGTGCGGCCAACATGGCTGCAATCGAAGCCGGTTCACCGTCTTTCAGCAACCAGTCAATGTCTGGCAATTCTTCGTGGCGTTGTGTTATCAACCGGGCCTCGCACCCCGCCAGAACCAGTTTGACAGCTGGCCAGTTGCGCCGGGCAGCACGCAGTGTCTGTCTGACCTTCTGCGAGGCGCGACCGGTCACCGAACAACCGTTGAGAATGAAAATATCCGGATGATCTTCGGCCGGCTGCAGGCCGTGCGCCCGCAATTTTTCGGCAATGCGCTCACCGTCATACTGGCTGACTTTGCAGCCCAGAGATTTAAGTAAAAAAGTTGTCATGATACACCAGAAGATGGATTTGGCGCCTGATTATAAACAAATCCGCCCCTGATTGCAATTCAATTGGTGAGCATGCCAACAGTTCTGGCTTTGATAAATGCCAGAATCCCCGGCATTTTGCCGGCAACCAGCTCGTCGATGCGACCCAGATTCGGGTAATGCTCAAGCCAGCTCTTGCGGTTTCCCACCAGTTTGAGCTCGTGGTTAACCATGCGGTTGAGAAAAGGGTTGCGATTGACCGACAGGGCATGCACCCGGTCCAGAAAGCTGCGGTATTCCGACATGCCCTGCGGCCTGACCGGCAATATTGCAGTGACGCGATAAATATCGATCAGCCTCTGAATGATCTGCATCTGAGCCTTGTTCCCCTTGAGAGCCACCATATCAGGCTCAAGCAGCAGATAATAATAATATCTGGCCTGCACGATCGAGCCAACAAAATATTCATAGATGATGCGGACACTCATCAGGTTCTGCTGAAAACTGATCGGGTTGAAGCCGCTGCCCGAGCTGCCGTCGAATTTTCCCTGCAGCTGCAGGGTTGCGAAATGCGGTTCGAGATAACTGACGATCTGAAAACACACCTTTGCCAGCTCATACCAGGTCTTTGCGAGCTGCAGACGGGTTTCGAACATCTCTTCGGTTTCTTCAGGAGGCAGTGTCGAAAGCTTCGCCAGCAAACCCTTTATTCTTTCCTTCGCATCGCGGTAAAACTGCGAGTTGATAAAATCTCTGCTGATCAGCGAAATGCGCCCGACCGCGAGTATTGCCTCGACATTTTCACCGATGGCCGTCGCGAGTTCCCCAACCGTCTGTGCCGGCCTCATGTAAACCTCTGCCGGAATCCGCGCATCGATTTCGGCCTCATTCAGACTCACTCCCAGCGAAACCTTTTTGGCAGAAACCGGCGAAAAGAGATCGAAAGAACTGTTGTAGGCACCCTTTCCGGTTTGAGTCTGCCAGAAAAAATCGACATTGCACGCAACCAGGTTGCGGTCCTCGTGATCACCACTTTTCGCCAGACGACTGCCTGAAACTCCGAACTTGAATTTCTTCACTGAATTGTAGAGCGGTTGCATCGAACTGTTGATCATGCCGTCTTTGGCCGGTTCTATCTGTCCCCATGGCTCACTGCGATCTTCGATGAACGAGAAAAAAACCGAACTGCCATCGACGACATCATGCTTTGTCTTGATTGTTTCATCGATTCCGAGTGTTTCGAGGCCATAGGGGTTGAGGGCCATTTCTTCGAGCAGATCTTCACTGATTTTCTGCGACAGGACCACAGCGTTGAAATGATCGGAAGAAAAAGTAATTTCTTTTGAAGATGCGGTCATGAAGCTGATAAAAAAGGCACTTATCGCGGTAAGAATGGCAAACCCGATGGTAATCTCGACCAGTGTCATCGCTTTGCGTTGTTTCATTCGATACCCCCGACATTCAGCAGACCAACATGAGCGAGAAACTGATATTCGCCCTTGTCACTGACAACCGTGGCATTAACCTGAACGCTCGATGGTGAAAGGCTGGAAAAACGCACCTGTTTGATCGAATTGTGCAGAATCTTTTCGTTTTCTTTTTTATAAAGCCCCGAGAAATCATTGCAATACGAAATAAGGCGGTAAACCCTTTGTTTAAGCCGATTTGATTCTTCTTTATTCGGTTCCAGATACAGCATATTCACCTGATTGATCAGATCACGAAAAACCATGTAATGCAGAGTTTCGCCGGTTGCCGGTCTAATGACGTCGGTGCCCTCGCGAATCTGGTCGATAATCTGGTCGAATGCCTTGCGCGATTCCATCTGCAGAATCGCCTGCTGGGAAAAAGCCTTCTGGCTGGTGTTGACCGAAGTGAAAAAGCGCATGCCGGCGACGCCAATCAGCCCGATCAGGGCTATAACCACCAGAATCTCAACCAGAGTTGTTCCAGAAACAAGCCTTTTCATGCGCCGTCACCGGTTCCTTCCTGTTCCTGCTGCTGTTGCTGATCGGCCTCTTCTTCTTCTTTTTTGATCAGTTCTTCGAGTCTTTTCTTGGTCGCCTCAACATGCTCCGCCATCTTGTCACGGTTCTCCTGTGCTGACTGAAGAGCCTTTGCAAGAGCCTCTTCAACCTCGGCACTCTTGTGAAAACCGCCTATCTCTGAGGCAAGAGAGTTCAATCGCTCAACCTCGGTGTTGAGATGTCCCAGATAGCCTTCCCAGTCATTTAATAGCTTGGCGACATGTTCGGCAGTCGGCAGACTGTCGAGGTATTCCATGCCGGCATTGTCCTCAAGCTGTTCCATGGTTCTCCCGATCAGGCCAGAAAGATTCTGAATACCGGCAACCACTGTCTGAGAAACCATTTCCTCGATTGCCCGGGCCGCCCCCGTGCTGGGAGCATCTTCTATGCCGGTCTGGGCACTTTTGATAAGATCTGACATGTCTTTGTGGGCAGCCTCTCTCGACTCAGCCGCTTTATCAGCCAGAACCTGATATTCTCCAATGCCAGCTGAGCCGAGTTCTTCGATCTTTTTCCAGGCTTCGTCATTCAGTTTATTGGCGGTTTCAGATGAACTTAGAACGCTTTTCATCTTGGCATTCATGTCGACGCCAACAATCGAGTCATAGCTGGATGGCGGCCTGGCCGGATTCGGGCCGGCAGCATCAGGTTTTTCAGCCACAGGTAGAGTTGGCATTTCTGGCAAAGGTACTGGCACCCTGGCTACCAGAGCCAGATCTTCGGGGGTCGGAGGAAAACTGCCGTCAGGAGCCTCGATCGGCCGCCCGTTCAGCTCTTTGATAATGTCGTTCGGTTTTTTCAGCTTGATTACTTCACGGGCCAGCAGGTCTGATTGCTTCTGGTTGGCGGCACGCTGCGCCAGCAGGTCTTCAACCTTTTTGGCAAATGGGTTGGCCTTGCCGGCCACCGGAAAATCTTTTGGATCGCCATTTAAAAAGGCCTCGACAAAAATCTGGTTCGAAACATCGAGCAGATCGTCGTTAAACCTGACGCGCCAGAAATACATGCGCGAAATGCCGGCCAGATGAGTTCTTACATAAACGTCAGCCTGAAATTCGCGGTTTTTACTGTTTTCTACAAGAAGGTCGTAATGTCCACCCTGTAAAGAGACTTTATTCTCGGCATAAGGGGCGGCCGCAAACGGGCGGCTGGCCCATGAAAACGCGTGAATTTTGGCGCATACCCGCGAAAGAGCTGAGTAAGCCATCAAGAACGACAACTGGTGATTGTTGGTATGAAAAATCTGGGTTTTAACCCCCTGATTCAGGCGGCTCATGGTCATGATAAAACCAATTACCACCACCATCGCAACTATGGTAAAAGGCAGAGCCATGCCCTGCCTGGACTTTGAAGGTTTCATCTATCCCCCCTGTCTGAAAATTCTATACAGGTACGAAAGCATACGAAAGAACGCAAAAAATTGTTGCAAAAAATTTTCATCTACGTCCTCCGGCGCTCTATTGTTACGACCGTGAAGTCATCTGGCTGAGGAAAGCCGGTATTGAAAAAGGGGTGAGAAGCAACAATTTCATTGCAGAACTCGTTTAAATCCCGCCGCGGCCGATCAGACAGATAAGCTCTGAAAAGTTCAAAACCATCTTTGTCGGTTGAGCCCGGAAAAGACTCGACAATGCCGTCAGTATAAAAAACAAGTCGTTCACCTGGATTGAGAACACCGGCAAAGGGAGCTTTAACTTTCAAGTCGGGTTTTCGCCCCAAAAAAGAACCTGCCGACGAAATCTGGGAAATCTTTCCATCGGCCGATATCAGGTATGGGTAAGGGTGCCCGCAATTATGATATGAGAATTCACCAGTTTCAGTGTCCAGCCACAATAATGCTGCAGTCATCAAAACTTTCTGCTGCATTGCCTGAAAAAGTACCAGATTGATCGATTCAATTATCTTTACTGACGAGTATTTAAGATTAACCGCCGAGAGCATCGCCGACTTGGCGACCGACATTGCAAGGGCCGCCGAAATGCCGTGCCCGGTGGCATCACCGATAAAAACCAGCATATAGCGTTCATCGATGAGGTAATAATCAAAATAATCACCGCATAATTCATTGGCGGAGCGAGAAACCCCGCAAACTGAAAAACCGCCGCACGAAAGCTGATTGCGGGGCAACAGTCGTTCCTGCACTTCTTTGGCATTCTGAGCCTCGTGACGCATGTCCTGCAGCGCAAAAAGGTGATCGAGATAGCGCCCGGCAAACAGCATCGCTGAAACCAGAAACGCTGCAATTACAAAGGGCGCCAGCGGCAGGTGCAAAAGCAATAATTCAGTAACTGCCAACATAAAAATCAACAGAATCGCTATTACGACGGGAAAAAGAAAAACCAGTTTCCAGACCAGAATCAGTTGAAAGGCGAGAAAACAACCAGAAAACACCGACAGCAGCCGTAGAGGCAGGCTTTGGTGCAGATTTTTCCCGATGCGGCCTGAAAGCAGAGTGTCGAAAGAAGATGCCAGAATTTCGGCGCCCGCGACAATTCCGAGCGGAGTGTTGTGATAATCATGTGCTGCCTGGGCCGTAACCCCTAGAATTACGACACGATCTCTGATGAAATCGGCGATGCCCGGCTTATTCTGCAGAATATCGAGCACAGAAATTACCGGAATCCCGCCACTGGCACGGGCAAACACCACAGGTGCCGATTCGGGCATTGGCTTCAGGCGATCGACCAGCTCTGGAAAAAATCTGGCAACAACCTCTACGGCACAACTTGAGGCCATCAGACGCTGGTCCGACAGCTTAAACTGCCGTAATCTGCCGTCAGAATCAAGAATGCCCCAGACAAAACCTTCAGTCAGCGCCGCACCGATAACTTTCTGATGCGACGAAAACCTTTTGAGGCTCACCCCCTGCGGGGTTGATTTTTCTTCCATGACCGATACCAGAAGAGTGTTGCCGGCCTGGCGAATGGCACGCACCAGAGCCGCATCGCCAGCCTCGGTGTCTTCGTTCTGAAACAGAATGTCAAGAATTATGGCGCGGGGCCGGCACGCCGTCAGACTGTCAATCACTTCAGCGACCTTTTCGCGTGGCCAGGGCCAGCGGTTTTTTGCCGTTTCAAGCGTCTGCATGTCGATACCGGCAACAACCAGCGAGGCGTGAGGCTGCCTGAATCCTGCAGCAGCACGGTGCTTGAGATCATAAAACCAGTTTTCAAGAGAAAGCGAACTGCCGGGCAAAACCGAAACCAGCAAAAGCAGAGTCGCCAGCAACGCCATTGCCATGGCAATAAGTCGCCGGCCAAAAATTTCTGCCATGCGTTGTAAAAGTTTCGAAGTTTTTGAAAAAATCTGCATCAATCCCGGCTTCAAAAAAACAAATCGGCCGCCTCAGCGACGGTTAAACTCAAACCCTTTGTCGCCTGAACCAAAAAATGTTTCTGATTCAACCACATTGGTTTCAGCAACGGCCGGCAAAGCTTCTGCAGTGCTCCAGACCAGCTGTTGTCCGGCACCAACCTGGCGTTTTTCACCGGTTTTGCTGGTAAATTCGACCTTGCCTTCGGCAACGTAGAGTTCGAAGGAACTGCTCGAGATCATTTGCCCGAATCTGGTACCAAGAACCGCGGTATTGCCATGCTGCGTCTCGACTACTATCGACTTCTGCTGCTTATTTACATCAAAAACCGCCTTACCGTCGCCCTGAAAACCAATTTTGTCATTGCCGGCCCGCACTTCAAAATACGAGTCAGCGGCAACGTCAACCTTAGCCGAATCTGCAACAGTCAAAAGGCTCGCAGCGGAATCCTTGCCAGTTCTGACCGCTCCCCCGGCCATCAACTGCTGATCGGCACTGGCAGTAATGAAGCTCTGGTCAGCCATGGCTCTGGCTTCGACCTGACCGCTGATGCTGACTATTTTGGCTGCCGGAGCAGCGGGCTGACTGCCACAGCCAGCAAACAGAAATGACGCCGCGATGGCAAGGCCAAGCAAATTTCGAACTGTCTTCATTTTTTCCTCCAGATACTGTTTTTATGGTTACGTTGTACGAAAGAAATTCGTTGCATACCTACTGATAATTACTGATAAATCTTGCACGACCATCGGGTATATCCCCGAAATAGAAGCGGCGTATATCTGACGGGGTGGTGTTGATGTCTTCCATGTCTGAAGGCACTGACAGCGTCCATTCATATCTCTGTGCCATACCGGAAGTTTTCAGCGAAATACGCCTGAACCAGGCGCCGCCGTTTGCCAGCCAGGTTGGCAGCATCAAATCACTTTCGAGAAGAAACATGTATGGTATTTCGTCAATATGAAGAACCTGCCTCTCTGCAGACATTACCAGAACCCTGATCTGGGCAGTATCAAGTTCGCCGGTGCGAAACATGGCGAAGGGCGGCCGGTTCTCGTCACGCCAGATGTAAACGAGCCTCTCCGGTTTAACGAAGTCGAGCCAGATCGAGGGGCGCGCGCCGCCATTTCCGGCAAAGGGTGAGCCATCGGCAGACCACTTGAAGGTGTCGGTGCCGGCAATCTCTACGGCCCGCTGTAATTCAGCGGTAAAAGATGCGCTGATCTGTGCATCCGGGCTCAAACCGACATCCCAGATTGTTTTATCGCTACGGACTTTTTCGCTGACAAGCTGTCGAAGAAAATGTGCGATGCCCTCGGCTCCGCACATTGCGCTTCGCGTTTCAGCCACCGGCCGCCAAAGATGCACATAATCGCTGCATGCCACGGCGGCTCTGCCACCGCAAAGAGTTATTGCGGCGGCAAGCAGCAGGCACACAGACCAGGCAGACCGGAATTTATTCATCAGAAATCGCTGTTTTTTTTGTCGAGCACCCTGATTTCCATGGTGGCCGGGCCAACTACGATGCCGAATTTAACTGAACGACGATTCGGGGCAGCTTTGCCGGTAAAATCAAGAGCATTGTCTTCTGCTGTCAGAGTCACATCGTAAACCCCTGATTTCTGCAGCAGCAGACGAACTTTCTGCGTCGAACCCGAGGTTTCGTTGATCTGGGCAGGCGTTCCTTCTGTATAAAGGCCCGTTGGACCTTTGACCTCGATCAACGGAATAAAGGTGTCAGAAACCTTGATATTGTCCGCAGCACTGGCTTCCATGAATATCTCCATGCCTTCCTGGATGATCGGCGGGTGATATGGAGCGCCCAGCTTAGCTTTCAACCCCGGCGGAACCCCCATCAGGTCGTTGAGTGACGGGTAGCGACCGTCAGCTTTTACCTGCCAGACTGCCTGATCATTCGGCAGTTTGCCATACCACGGAAACCCGGTCTGCGTCTTCCAGGGGTGTTTGACCAGATATTTATCAATGCCGAAGGGCTGCAGTTCTTCGAAAGACTTGATGTAATCGACGGTCTTCGTATAAACCATCGGCAACAGCGTATCACGCACCCAGACGTTGCCAAGGTGCATTCTGACACTCTGGAAACCAGAGCTGTCAGCCGCCTGAAACATGACCGCGTAGCCCGGGTGCTGATAGGAAAGGGCGCCACTTGCCCTGTAAAGCGGGCTGTTGTTGGCAAAATCGATCGGCCAGCGCGTCGGATCGGTCATAAAATCACCAGAAACACCGGGCTGCAGGTGATCCCAGTCGGCAACGTTGAACACGTAGAGAATGTAGCTGTTGGTATCGCCAGCCTTGTATGGCTTAGGCTGGCGCATGACCCTGTATGTGGCATTCGGTGTCCAGACCGTGCCGATGTCGGCAACTGCCGATACTCCCGGGCTCGAGTAATGCTTTTCTTCAGCAGAACCGGCATAGGTTCCGGTTACCAGATTCTTCGGAAACAGCTCTTTGCCCGAACCTCTTTCGAAAAAGAACGTCGCCGTCTGCTTCAAGCCACGATTGTGCAGGCGGTCGGCAGCAGCAACCGGCGCAAGCGCGGTCATGTTGGCGTAGATGTTGTTGTCTTCAACGAGAATAGAGAAACTGCCCGGGTTAGTGTAACCGCCGTGAGAGAGTTTGTCAGTCACATAGCCACCGGTTTCAGCGAGATAAATCGGATCGAGCGGAGTGCCTGTGAGCTTTTTGCCGTTCACCTCGACAATCTTCGGCGCTGTCTGGTCAATGACCAGAACGTCGACTTCGCCTGAATACTCGACCTTACCGCTTCTTCTTTCCTGACCTTTGTAGCTGCCGTCATCCTCGTAGGTGTTTTCCCAGTATTCCCATTCCCGATAGGCTTTGCATAGAAGCTTGCCCGTGACCGGGTCGGTCGGAAATTCCTGTTTGAGCTTGATTGACGCATCAGATGGCGACCAGCTGACTTTC
Source organism: Candidatus Rifleibacteriota bacterium (assembly GCA_024710355.1). GTDB lineage: Bacteria > Muiribacteriota > Ozemobacteria > Ozemobacterales > Ozemobacteraceae > Rifleibacterium. The sequence goes on along the minus strand of JANJUX010000046.1, from coordinate 82,960 downwards.
GACAGTTCCTGAGCCGGATAAATGGTTCCGTCGGGCAGAGTCAGGCTGAGGGTCCATTCATACTGAACTCCCATGTTTTTGGTCCAGCCGAGGGTGTTCGGAACCATGTTGCTGTTGGTGATATTCGGCAGATTGTAGAGATCATGCATGTAATTGGCCGCCGGATCTTTCGGATCACCCTTCAGGCGCCATTCATACTCTATATCTTCTTTGACCACATGGTATTTGAGTGTTCCCGAAAGGCTCGGGTCTTTCCAGCCAGTGGCTGCTTTAACCTGAATGTCGACCTTTTTACCGGTAGGCGGCGGCAGCTGGCGGTTTACCCTGAGAATTGTGACAGCGGTATCACCAGGAACAGGCAGCTTCAGGCCAGGAAAAGCCGAGGTATTGATGCCCGGGTCGACAGCTACGGCTTTTGCCTGCTGCATGCTGCCCGCCGGCCTGATGCAGTTGTTGATATCTTCAACTGTAGAGCCAAACGGCAGAATGTTGTAATCGTAGTATTTGAACTTTGCTGAACACATGATCTGGTAAACGCCCGACCTGAAGTAATACATCAGGCCGGAACCGGTTGAATCGACAAATTCTTTAACCAGCTGCGGGCCCTCTGCCGGCGGATTTCCGAATGCATCCTGAATCTTGTAGATGCGCCAGGTATAGAGAACCTCCGGTGAAGAATCGACCATTTCAGAAGTGTTCATCAGCGAAGAAACGAAGCCGCCTTCTTTGCCGTTATTGTTGCGGTCTCCCTCCCACTTCGTCTTGCCGGGGGTGGCGATATTGTTGCGGCCTTCCCAGTATGGCGGGTTTTCGACCCTGAATGTGTACATGCCCTGGTTCACTTCATCGGAGAGAAATTTGAAGCCGGGCTTGCTGTCTTCGACCCCGACAATATCAACCAGGCCGAGCTCACCGTTTGGCTTGACCATATCGGGTGGTTTGGCAACGTTTATTACTCCCAGCTGCACCAGATTCGGGTCGGATACGACGCTGGTCTGCTGGTAAGGTGACTGCCAGACCCACCACGGGTTTGTCGATTTTCCGGCGATATTGCCTTTTGAGATTCCTGGGTATTCAGCCTGGGGCACGCTGAAAGCTCTACGGTACATGTTGTTTCCTATGTGAACATGACCGATCTGCTCATTTGCGGTAGCGCCGAGCTCCTGGCGAAAAACGGTTTTATAAACAGCCTGCTTGAAGAAGGCGTAGCCATAAGCACGCCCACCGTAAATCTGGTAGAAATAAAAGCTGTCAAGATGCGACCAGCCGAGGCCACCGGCGGTAACCGGGTCCATGGTGGTTTTGGCAAAGAAAAGATGGCCGTTACCATCAGCCTTGATGGCATCTACGCCCTTACCAATCGTGATTTTTTTGGGGGTGCTTTTGCAGGTATTGTTACCGGATTTGTCGTTTCTGATGAACTGATAGGCAGCACCCTCATCTTCATCGTAGGCATAAACGATACCGCCTTCCAGCCACCACTGGTCAGATACTGCAACCGACTTGATGTTCAAGCTCGCCGGTTTGATATTGAACTTGTTAAGCCATTCTCTGATAAGATTGGTTCCGAGAAGGTAGATAAAATCATCGGCTTTGCTGCGCACCGAAACCCCTACCCACTGCGTCGTAATATCATTAACCTTGCCTCTGATATTGCCGCTGCTCGGGTCAACTTTTGTGCCATTCAGGCGGACTTCGCCGTCAGCACTGCTGTTTTGCGTGCGAGAATACAGATACATTCTGCCAAATGGCGACATGGCCAGCGAAATATACTTTGGTTTCGCCGAAAAATCCTGGTCACCACTGCCATTGACGCAGACACAGTTCAGACAGGCAGAAATGCGTGAGCGTTTGACAATTTCGTCAAAAATGCTGTCAGCCACACCGGCATCAGCACTGTAAATCGGGTTTGAAGGCGACCAGACCCCCATCGCCTTGTTCCAGTAATTCATGTTGTAGTAAGTGTATTTGCGGTAAACGCGATCCCAGTAGAACAGATTGCCCGGGCGGTTACTCGGGTCTTTGTCGCGTGACTGCCACCATGAATTATTGGGAATCTTGCCATAGCCATTGCCATCTACCCCAACAAAGTAAAGCCAGAAGGCATCTGACGAGCCATTGGTATAGATGCAGTTCTGATCGCAATAGACGGCAGTTTTCTGAAAATACCAGCGACTGGTCTCTTTGATTGTAGGCTTTACGATGCCAGACCAGTCCCATGAGACGTTCTGAGGGTCCATTGAAAGATTTTCGGGTTTGCCGCCCATGGGCCCGGTGGTGGTGTAAACCGGCCGGCCGGCCTGATTGTGGGTTATACCTTCAGTGCTGACATAATAGCTTTTGCGGGTATCGCAGTGGGCGCCCCAGAGACCGACATCGCCAGGCTTTTTCATGAGGCGTTCGAGCTGCCAGTTGCCGAGCGTGAAAGTCGGGGCCTTATTTTCAGAAAACGTATAAACCTTGCGATCGAGGTTGACCGATATGCCATAAGAAGTGCGCGGATCGAAGAGTTTTTTGCCGACCGGCTCTCCCTCTGCCTCGCCCGATGGGTTGTTCAGGCGGTAAACGCCCCTGAAGGTGGCATCATTGTGACCTATCAGCAGGTAACATTCGCCATTTCTCCGGTATTCGATCGCCTGGCCTGAAACCAGGGCCGGTAAAGCCATAAGCAACAGAAACAACACCGTTTTTTTCATGGCAGCCTCCTGCAAATCACTTGATCAGAGCAAGAATGCGCGCAGCAATATCAGCCCGCACCGCGTATTTTTTAAAAATCTGTTCGAGAGCCTGGCGAGTCAGATCGAGGTTCTGCCCACCGGCAAGCACCATTCTGCCGCGCGGCCTGACCACCTGGCCAAAAAGCGGGCTTTTTGAGATCTGCCCGGCGATATTGCGGTCGAAACTCTGCTCGATATCACGGCGCATCGCCGATGCATACTGTGCCAGCTGTGGATCACGCTTGTAAAAATCAGGAACGTCACCGACCAGGTTCGAATTAAGCAGCGACTGATAAAGCCTGATGCTTAAAGGGTCAGCGCCAACCACCGGAGCCGAGGTCACCTTTTCCGGAATAATCGGCATGGCCTGATAATCGCTGTCCATGATCAATGCTCCGCCGAGCTGGCGGGCCATCGTTTCAAGCATCAGGTCGATTTCGGCCAGAACACCTTCGGCGATCTGTTTTGACTGGGCACGACTGAGATAAAGCGGGTTGAGAACTTCGTCCCAGACCTGCACTATCCTGCCGTCAATCTGCCGGCGCTGCTCCTGCAGCTGGGCGATTTTTGTCTGCTGTGCCCGGCGGGTATTGTCGCCCTGAAACTGGCCGCGTTCATTGTCAAACTCAGAAGTCTGACCTGAAACTTTTTCTTCGATTTTTGCCAGTTCAAGGTCGACGCGGTCAAGATCGCGCAGCAGCGTTTCAACGCGTTGATGTGCCTGCATACTTAGGCTGGCGACCTGCAGGTTAACCGCGTTGAGCTGGTCCATGTCTGCAAAGTTGATATCAGAGCGAAGATGGCGTTCAAGAACCATATCGAAATTGCCCATTTTCGGGTGCAGAGCTACCAGCAGCTTGTAGTCGACAAAATACATGGCCGGAACAGCCATGGCCGGGATAAACTGACAGAAAACCAGTATAAACGCGGTTATCAGAGCCTTGATTCTAATCATTTTCCCCTCTTTCTATTGTTCATCGGGCAGATCGGCCGATGGCAAGGTAATGTTCTCCAGCAGAGAGACTGCAAGCGGGTTGAGATCCATGGCGCCGGCGACATAAGGCCGGCCATATCTTTCTGGCAGCATGCGTGTCACACAATCTGTCATCGCCCAACCCGTCTGCTGAAGCGCTTCGGCATCGATACTGCCGCCACCCCATATCTGCCAGTGGCGGTTCGGAAAAAGCATGCCAGGCGCGGTGTCAGGCTGTTTTCGGAAAAGCACCGAAGTATCAAAAATTACACTGAGTCCGTTACTGGTGCGCAAATACTCGCAGGCATCACGCACCGATGCTGAAATAGCCATAACTACCGGCATCAGAGTCCAGTCTGAGGGCATATTGAGATAAAAGTTCCCCTGTATTGCAGCCTGGGTAATGGCTTCCTGAATCAGATTATGATAGATACGCAGACTTTCACGGCGTTTCCAGAAGGTCCACCAGGCCTTTCTCGCCGCCATGCCCTTGCCGGTAATTTTGTCGGCATAATTGGCATCGAGCTTTGCCAGCAGCGCTTTCTGTTCCTGCAGCAGCTTCTGCAGGCGGGCAATGAATTCTGACGGGTCTTCTGATGGCAGGGGTTGCGAAATCGTATTGGCAAAACGCCTGGTCTGCGGGTTGAACTGGCGCATCAGCGGATGCATGGCAATCAACCGGGACCCATCGACATAACCGTATTGAAAGCCCGAATTCTGGGCCATGGCTGGCGAGCCAAAAGCCAGCGCCAGAACAAAAAGCAGCATAAATCTTTTCATAGTTACCTCAAAAAGTTATCAAGCGGGTCTGAGAAGCCAATCTGACGACTGAATTCTGTGTGATTTCAGAATCGGTCTTTCGGCCATTTTCGTAGCGCGCACTGCGAAAAATCAGCTCGATACCAGCCGGCTGCGCGGCATCGGCGCCTCTTCCGACAATTGCCAGCTCTTCGAGCGAAAGATGGTGAGCATGATTGCGGTTCTGCTCAGGGTCTGGCAAAAACGCCTTGCCATCGCCGACGACTGCCGGGTCTGGTACCCCGCTTATCGCACCGGGCAGGCTGTCTGGAAAAGAAGTAAACGATGCCGGGCTGCCGGTGCGAATATAACGAATGTCGCGATTTTTCACCCACAGCGAAACCCCTGACCATTTGCCGGCTTCTTCGGCCGACATCAAGGTTGCATTTGCTTCGATGTGCGGGTAGGAAATTGAGAAAGCTGCGACACAGACCCATTTGGCACTGTCTGCCTTCATGAATTTTGGTGCAGCTTCGAAGCTGTAAAGGTTCTTGTTGACATACAGCGGCGTCGATAAGACAACAGTGCGGACCCCGGCACTCGAAATCTGTGTCATCTCAGAGTTTGCCTGGCTTAGATCGCGCGAAAGCGCCGACATGAGACTCTGCAGTCGCTTCTGCTCTTCAGCCCGCCATGAACCTGAAATGAAGCCCCTGGTGCTCGAACGATATATCGAAAAGGCCGCAGTCATGAACAGCGACAACAACCCGGCGGCGATAAGAATCTCCACCAGGGTGACCCCAATCCTGCGATTAAAAAGCCGGGCGTCTGACACCTGAAACTGTCCTTTCGATATTGCGTTCGTAATCGATCCCATCAGGCCTGGTAACATTGACCACGACAGATATTTTAATGTTCATGTCGTCATACATTTTTGATGGCAGCAACTGATAGGTCGTCTGAAACTTCGCAGCAAAGGGGGTTTTGAGCTCACCCGCCAGAACTGAGTCTTTGTGGTATTCCTTGAGCGGCGTATCGGTCTGCCCCTGCACTTTGGCGACATAGGCATAATAGAGCGGGCCGGGGATTTCTTTGAACTTGAGCATGGCGATCTGAGTGATGCCCTCTGCCAGCAGATCGGCCTGAATGGCCCCGAGTTCGATGGTATTGCGTCCCCCCTGATTGCGAATGGTTTTGAGAAACGCCGTACCAAGAATCAGAATCGCCGTTGCCAGCGTCAGAACTATTACAACTGCCATGCCCCGTTTCGATTTTTTCTGGTGACGCATCAACCGCTCCTCCGATGGTAGTTGGCACGATAAGTCATTGCCGAAACATCGACGGTCAGGCTCTGCTGCTCTTTCCAGGAAACCTTGACGACCAGTTCGAGTATGCAGTTCGTCAGACTGACAGTTTCGGTCGGAGCAAAATCAGAGGCAAGAGGCGCATCAGGATTGAATGAGGGCAGATTCACCTTCACATTCTGGAAAGAAAAGACTGCCGGCGAAATGTACCGCGAACTCAATTCCACATCATAGTCGTAGCCGGCCGGAGTTTTTATTGTACCCAGCTCAACTTTATTGAAGGTCTTTTTAATGCCAGCACCCACCGGAATTTCGGTAAAAGGTTCATTTAAAAGCTGTCTGAGAGTTTTATCAAGCGTCTGAATTGCGATGATCCGGCGGGCATCCTTGCTGGTGGCGCGGCCGCCATAGCCCATCAACGAAGCGACCGGAATCATCGCCGAAGTCATGATCAAAAGTGCCATCATGATTTCAAGCAGGGTGACTCCGGTATCTTTCCTCGCAGAAGAAAGGCGCATTGCCTGAAAACCTCTTATAATCAAAGCGTCCTATTTATATTCTAAGAAAAACCCTGTATTAATCAACGCAAAACTTTTTTACCCGAACCGGCCCAGGAAAATAATTCGCTGCTGGTGGGGATCTCAGCGGGCAAGACATCAAAAGTGTTACCCGCAAAACAACTACACGAAAAGCAACCAGCTCAACTGCCGCTCAAGGCATTTTCGAGCTACAAAAAAATCATCCAACTGCACGTTTTGTGTAACGCAGCAGCCACAACCGGCAGCAATAGTGATCAGGCGCCCCAGGAACGTGCCAACAGATTTGCCAGGGCAATGGTCGGCGCCGTATCGGTTTTAAAAAGACGCTTGCCAAGCCAGACCGCCTGCCAGCCACTGTTGACGAAAAAGTCGACTTCTGAATCTGAGAAGCCGCCTTCTGGCCCCGAAGCAAGCCATATTTTTTTATAATCACGGTTTTGTGGCAGCGCATGCAGCGACACCGACAAAGATTCTTCGTGCAGGAGAAGCGGCAGCGTATCCTGGCCCGGTTTGGCAAGCTGCGTCAGCTTCATGGGGGCAGAGATCTCTGGTAGTATACAGCCACCGCATTGCAGCATCGCAGTAGCGGCAACTTTGCGCCAGCGCTCGACTTTGCCATCGCCAGGATTTTTAACGACACAACGCTCGGCAATCAACGGCACGATGCGCACTACGCCCATTTCTACCGCTTTTTCAATAAGCCACTCAAGCCTTTCGCCCTTTGAAATGGCGGCGAAAAGCGTGGTTTCGATTTCAGGTTCCCGGCCAGGGGTTTCCCAGGTCGGGGCATGGTAAGTACCGGACTTACCAAGAACGGCTGTTGTTTCGTGCCCAAGGCCGTCGGTAATGACAAAGCTGTCGCCTTCACGCAGACGCAGAACCCGTTCGAGGCGGTGCCGGTTGTCGTCGCTGAGACGGCCGGCAAGTTCTGTTTCAATTACCCGGGCATGCGGCACCATACTGATCAGACCTCAACTCTCGGGGCGTCTTCCCAGAGGTCTTCGAGATTGTAAAAGGTGCGGGCTTTCGGCTGAAAAAGATGCAGAACGAATTCATCGCCATCGATAAGCACCCAGTTCGACGTAAGGTCGGCTTCAAGTTTGACGCCACCGACATTCGGAACCTTGATGAGCTTTGCCACAGTGTCTGCAAGAGCCTGAACGTGTGGTGCGCTGTTGCCGGTACCGATAATGAAGTAATCGGTATAGGGCACCAGGCTGGTAACATCGAGAACGGCCAGATTCTCGACTTTTTTATCTTTGAGGGCCTCGATAACGATTTTAATTGATTCTGGAACCTGTCTGATTGCTGACAAACTTGACCTCCGGGTCTAACACAGAGGGAGCGCAGTTCTGCGCCCCCTCTGAAAAATTGCTGCGCTTCTGCCCGCTTGCGGGCGGAATTACTCAGATGCCTTTAAACACCGAGTAAACGTAGCGGCCGAACATGTATTTTTTTTCTTCAACGTAGTCGAAGCCCTTTTTGAAGGCCGCGAGGTTGATATCGAGCATTTCTTTTTTGGCGCCCTTGACCAGGCCGGGCAGGCAGGCTACGAGATCATCGAAGGTGATCAGTTTGCTGAACTTCGAATAGGCGCCGGCCATTACCAGATTGGCAACCTTGGGGTTTCCAAGTTCTTCGGCGATTTCATTGGCCGGAATTTCGACGAGTCTGATATCGTCACGGAATTCCTGGCGTTCGATCAGCGAAGAGTTGTACATCAGCATGCCACCGGCTTTGATCTTCTGGTTGAATTTAGTAACCGAAGGGCGGTTCATGGCGATAACCGTATCGGGAACGGTAACCATCGGCGAGGCGATTTCGTTCTCAGAGAGTATTACTGAACAGTTGGCAGTACCGCCGCGCATTTCCGGGCCGTATGAGGGAATCCAGGAAACGTTTTTACCGGCATGCATGCCGGTTTCTGCAATGACCTTACCGAGGAAAAGAACCCCCTGGCCACCGAAACCTGCAAGAATGATTCTTTCAACTTTTGACGACATTTTGATGCCTCCTGTTATGCAGATTTTTCGACGCCGAGAGTATCTTTAAAAGTACCCAGCGGGAAAACCGGCAGCATGTTTTCGGTCAGCCATTTATGAGAATCGGCAGGTTTTTTGCCCCAGTTGGTCGGGCAAATGGCGACGACTTCAACAAAGCTGAAGCCCTTGCCTTCCTTCTGCAGCTTGAAGGCATTGTAAATGGCCTTTTTGGCTTTCATCAGGTTGGCAACACTGTTGATGGTAACGCGTGTAACATACACCGGGCTTTCGAGAGTCGCGATCATTTCGCTCATCTTGATCGGGTTACCGGCAGTAGACGCATCTCGACCATAGGGCGAAGTCTGTGTTTTCATGCCAATCAGCGTAGTCGGGGCCATCTGGCCACCGGTCATGCCGTAAATAGCATTGTTAACAAAAATTACCGTAATCTTTTCACCGCGGTTGGCGGCATGAATAATCTCGGCGGTACCGATGGCAGCGAGATCACCGTCGCCCTGGTAGGTGAATACAATCGAATCAGGGCGGGTGCGCTTGATACCGGTGGCAACTGCCGGAGCACGGCCATGCGCCGCCTGATTGAAATCGAAATTGAAATAATCGTAAGCGAAAACCGAGCAGCCAACCGGCGCGACGCCGATGGTGCGATCACCCACTTCGAGTTCATCGATTGCTTCGGCGACCAGGCGATGAATGACACCGTGATCACAGCCGGGGCAGTAGTGGAAAGGGGTTTTGCTCAAACTTGCTGGTCTGGAAAATACTTTTTTCATTGTCATTTATCCTGGCTCCTTTCAGTCTGGTCTGACAAGCTTGTCGACTTCGTTGAGAATTTCGAAGTCTGACGGAACAGTGCCACCGGTTCTGCCAAAGAAGAATACCGGTTTCTTGCCGTCGACTGAAAGTTTTACGTCTTCGACCATCTGGCCGCATGACATTTCGACAACCAGGAACTGGCTGGCGGTCTTTGCCAGTCTTTCGAACACGGCAGTCGGAAATGGCCAGAGAACTTTGGGGCGAACCAGACCGGCCTTAATGCCACGTTTGCGACATTTTTCGACGACCGTCTTGAGAATTCTTGAAATGATGCCATAACCGACGAGAATGATCTCAGCGTCATCACAGAGATGTTCTTCAACGGCAAAGTCTTTGTATTCACCTTTGCTGAAGAGGTCGGTAATTACCTGGTATTTCTGGTAAAGGTGCCAGTTGTGCTCTTCGAGTTCGTCGTTATCGAGAAAGATCGAAGAACAGAGGTTGCGCTCGTTTTTATCGCTGCCGCGATAACCAAGCGCCCATTTTTTGCTGTTGATGTTATAATCGTGCGGTTCGGGCAGGTTAACCGGTTCCATCATCTGCCCAAGAACACCGTCAGACAGGAGCAATACCGGGTTTCTGAAGCGATCGGAGAGGTCGAAACCGGTAATGGTCATGTCAGCCATTTCCTGGACTGAGTTCGGAGCAAGAACGATGGTTCTGTAGTCGCCATGGCCACCGCCACGGGTTGACTGCCAGTAGTCAGACTGGGCGGGAGCGATGTTGCCAAGGCCCGGGCCACCGCGCATGACGTTAACGATCAGACAGGGAACTTCGGCGCCGGCGATATAAGAAATGCCTTCCTGTTTGAGGCTGATACCGGGGCTGGAGCTGGAGGTCATGACACGGGCGCCGGCGCTGCCGGAGCCATACACCATATTTATTGCTGCTACTTCGCTTTCGGCCTGAACGAAGACACCGTCGACTTCTGGCAGACGCTTGGCCAGATAGGCGGGCAGTTCAGACTGCGGAGTAATGGGATAACCGAAATAGTATCTGCAACCGGCAAGTACAGCCGCTTCGCCAATCGCTTCGTTGCCTTTCATCAACACCTTAGCCATTTATTAACTCCTTATTTCTCTTCCTTGTAAATTTCTATAGCTACGTCAGGGCAGCTTCTGGCGCAGATGGCGCAGCTGGTACACTTGGCTTCATCAGTGATTGCGGCCGGGTAGACGCCCTTGGGAGTCAGGTGGTCAGCATAAGCAAGAATCTTGAGAGGGCAGCGCGCGATGCAGATGCCGCAACCCTTACACAGACTTTCATTGATAACCCATTTAGACATTTTTGTCTTTCCTCCGGTGTTAGTTCGACGCATGCTTCAGGAGCAGACTGTAATATTAATACAACTTAAACCGACTTTTTTCAATGACCAGCTGAAATCTGATGCTAAAAACTTATGCCCGGCGGGCAGAAACAGATATCAGCGCACCACCCCGAAGTGCCACGGAACGCTCCAGTAGCGTTCGAGCACAAACACATCGAGATCGCCTGAACTGTAAAAACCAGGCAGACCTTCGATTGCAACCCCAAGCTTGCCAGCCAGTTCAGAAGCCACAACCGCAAATGCCAGCGGCAGGCCGGTTTTACCGGCAAAATCCTGCACCATGGCCAGGCCTTCACGGAAAAGTTCGACAGAAGTTTCGCCGGAAAGATTCGGGTTCGCAACCAGATGGGTTACCTGCATGGCGCTGAGTCCACACATATGTCTGAAGCTTTCTGCCAGCTCTCCGGGGCTGGTAAAGCCGGGGCGAAACGGATTGATGACAAAAAACACATTGGCGCCACGGGCAGCAGCAATGTCTTTCATGCGGCCAAGTGGGCGCAGACCAGGCTCGCCACCGCCGATATCGCAGACGACGGCCTGCCCCGGGGCTTCCAGGGCACCCCAGGCAGCGGGCGGCAGAGCCGGGATATCACCGGAAACGACGCGGTCTCCAGGGCAGATAACCTTGACGCCAAGAGCTTCAACCTCTTCACGCAGCTTTCTGACTCTGAAAAAAGGGTTGACGATATCGAGGTCGATAAGAGTCGAGCCGCCGTAGCGGCTCGACTTAAAGACCGAAAGGTTCAGGGCAAGTTCGGTTTTGCCCGCCCCTGCGCCACCGATGAGAAAGGTGGCCGGAGCGGCATCACTGGAAAAGGGCAGATTCATCAGAGGTCAGATGCCCGCCTTGCCAGTTCCATGAATTTGTCGTAGTTGGGGTCGTCAACGCGGCCAATCATTTCGTGAATTGCGATTTCCATGGTCGAAATGACGGCACCGGCGCGGCGCATCTTTTCGATGGCGACCTTCCAGTTTACCTTTTTGGTTGAGCTGGTGGCGTTCATGATGACATGCACCTTATAGCCGCGGCTGAGAGCGTCGAGAACGGTCGGGCAGATGGAAATATGGGTTTCCATGCCGGCGACAATCAGAGTATTGGTATTCATGGCTTCAAGGCGAAGAGTGAGGTCTTCACTGCCGAAGCAGCTGTAGCGGCTTCTCTTGATCGGTTCGAGTCTGGGCACCAGTTTTTTGATTTCTTCGATGGTCCCGCCAAATTTCTGGGGCGAAAGCTCAGTGAGCACTATCGGCAGCCCAATCATGCCCGCAAAGGAAACCAGCGATTTGATGTTGTTAATCATGGCTTCTTTTTTGTAGATTGGCTTGATGCATTTTTTCTGTACATCGCTGATAAGCAGCACGCTGCCTTCTCGGGTAAGGATGTCTGGATGTCTCATAGTCTGATTTTCTCCTGGCCTAAATAGTCAACTTGAAATTTTCGCCGTCGTTATTGTCCCATTTCTGGTGCAGATTACCACTCTGGTCAACCGCAACCAGGCTAAAACAATAATTAATTACTTCGCGGTGCGGGCCCCAGATTGTGGCCCGAAAAACTCTTGGCGTCTGCAACCCGCTGATACGGGCCGCACGCCCCCTTTCGTAGAGGGGGTCGCCATGTCGGTAAGGAGCATGACTGACCGAGAATTCGCTGTTCCATTCGATGCCGTCAGCTTCAAGCTCGGTATCCTGGGGGTAAGCCCAGTTGTTGAGGCTCCAGTGCAGCCGCACATGCGTGCAGGCACCCGAATGGTCGATATATTCAATTTCGCGTGGCATGATCAGCTGGGTGAAATTGTCGCTGACCTTGTCGCTGCCATCGGCATAGCGTATCTGAAAGAAATAATGAAACAGGTAGCGTTCGGCACCTTCGAAATGAGTCGGAATACGCAGCACCCATGATCTCTTGAGTGGCGCACTGCCCCATTCTGGCATCATCGTGAAGCTCTGCATGCTCTTCCAGTCGGGAGGCCGGTTCAGGTGCCCGAAAACAAGACTGAGAGTCACAGATTCGATGTTGTCTTCCTGGTCGAGCCACTCTTTTTTGAGATAGGAAAACCCCTCAAAAGGCCGCGTCGAAGGAACTTCGTGGGCAACACCTTCAGGCAGAGAAGCTTTCTGCCGGCCAGGTTCAATCTGGTGTACAACGGCTCCGGTTTCCGTGGTCATTAAATCCATCCTGATTTTTAGCGCTGATAAAGTATAACATAACAGTTACAAAAATATAACCGCTTACTGTTCGCCGAGTGATTTTTTTGCGGAATCGATATCTTTGATCATGGCCTGGGCATCTTTACCGAGTTTGTCATTGGGAGCGAGACTGATTACCCTTTGAAAAGCGGTTATGGCGCGATCGAAGGCAGCGGAATCCCCGGCGAGACCTTTATCAGTCCAGGCGAGGCCGAGGTGGTAGTTGTATTCGGGATTGTCGGCCTGGCGCGACAGCGCTTCGTCATATTTGGCGATGGCCTCGTCAAGTTTGCCCTTCTTGTAAAGTTCGTAACCCTCAGAATGCAGGGCCGCGGCTTCGGCAATACCTTCTGAACCAGCATCGGCACTGCCGCTGGCATTGGCGTTGCCGGCAGCACGTTTTTTCTTGAGCTTGGCCCAGATATCGTCTTTTTTCTTTTCGGCTTCTTCTTTTTCTCTCTGTTCGCGGGCAAGACGTTCTTCTTCTTCGCGTTTCAGCGCAAGAAGACGCTGATTTTCCTGGTCACGCCATTTGCCTAGAGCCGCCATAACCGGCCGCAGGCGCTCTTCGTATTCACCCGGGCTGGCCTTGAGTGGTTCGAGAATTTTTTCGGCGTCAGAATAAAGTCCGTTGATAAACTGCAGAGTGCCGTAGAAATAGCGAGCCTCGACGTCGTCAGAACTATTCTGAAAGCGGGCGGCAAAAGTCTCGTTGCCTCTGGCAAGCAGGCCGCGATCATCTTTCGAGGCCAGCCCCGGATCCGCAAGAATTTTGGCAAAATACAGATCGAGGGCCGCATTCAGGCCATCCTTTTCAAGCACGGTAAAAACATCTGCCAGGGGACCGGTTTCGGGTTCGAAATACTTCTGCACGTCGATTTCTTTCGCTTTTGGCTTTGGCGCTTCGATTTCGAGATCCTCAAAAATCAGCATGGCGCTGCGGGCCGCATCTTTTTTTACCTTGTCTTCGGGAATGACCAGACCGAACTGCCGATGTGAGGTGCCGGAACCAATGAGAGTCAGAGCCTCGCGCACAACCGGATCGACGATTTTAACAGTCTCGGCTGGCTTTTTTACTTCGCCGAGCATTTTCTGCAGCTGGATGACACGCGGGTGATCGGGGGCCTGCAGAGATGCTTCGATCAACAACTTGCGTGCCTTGTCAAAATTTTTCATGTCGAGATAGACCTGCGCCAGCCATACCCGGGCTGAAAAATTCTTGCGGTCGATCAGAAGAATATTCTCGAATTCAAGGGCGGCATTGGCAAGCTCACCCTTGTTGTAACATTCCTGCCCTGCCTGCAGAAACAGTTCGACGTCGTCGTCGGCCTGCGCATTTACCGTAAAATAACCCGCGGTTGCGGTCAACAGGAGCGCTGAGGCAAAAAGATACCTGAGTAATCTTCTCATTGAAAATTGATTTCCTGGCCCAGTACGGCGACTCTGATGCTGTTTCGCGCCCGCGTCGGAAACACATGCAGCTGTTTGCCGGTGTAATTGATACCGCCGACCGCGATCATCTCAAGATAACCGTCACCGTCGAGATCAGCAAGAGTAAGAGGTGCAACCGTCTTACCGATGTATTTCGGGTAACCGGCCAACGGCGTGCCATTACGAGAGAGAGCCATAACATAACCGGCTTTTACACCGGTTCCTTTTGGGTCCCAGGCGGTGAAAACCATGTCGAGGCGACCGTCACCGTCAATATCGAGAATGCGTGGCGCGTGATAAATGGCATGACCGGTTTTGAACGGCCAGCCGGCTTTGGGGTTACCATTACGGTCACAGACAGTTATCGTGCCGTCTGCCTGGCCGATAACAAACTCGTCTTTGCCGTCGCCATCGAGATCGGCAAGACGGGGAGCGGTGTGAGCACCGTCAGTAAGGGGAAATTCATTAAGCTTTTTCCCTTCGGCATCCCACATGATGAATTTCTTGTCGGGGGTGGTGGTAAAAATCTCTTTAACGCCATCGCCATCGATATCGCCGGCGTCGACATTGAATGGCCAGGTCATGTTTGCGGTGGTATCCTGTGGCCAGCCACGTGTCTGCGCGCCACCTTCGTTCAGAACCATGACCTTGCCGCTGTCGTCTTTGCAGATAATTTCTTTTACACCATTGCCGTTAAGGTCACGGGCGACTACAGCCGCAGAAACCGATGAGTTCATTCGCACTTCCCACACCAGGCGGCCCTGTTCGTCAATTCTGCTGACAGTACCGGCCTTTGAGCCGACAAAGACATTGCGGATACCGCTGCCATCGACATCTGCAATCTCGGGGGCAGAAACGAGAATTTTGCCACGGGTATCAAGAGTCCATTTTTCGCGGCCAAGCGCATTCAGACAATAGACTTTGCCATCCTGTGAGGCAACGACGATTTCAGAGCGCCCATCGTTATCGAGGTCGGCAAGCTGCACTTCGGCAAGAATCGGGCCACCGGTCTGTTTTGGCCAGTATGGCGGCCGAAAAATCTCTTTGCCTGATGACGAAAAAATATGTACCTTGCCGTCAGTGGCACCAAAAACGATATCTTTTTTGCCATCGCCGTCAAAATCTTCGATGACTTTTGGCTGGCCATAGATATCACCGTGGACCTGCGCCTCGAAGCCCTGAAACCCCTGAGCCGCGACCGGACTGGCGCCGCCAGAAACCAGAGAGACAGCCATAAAAAAGCCAAATAAACGGCCGATCACCTGACGGTCCTGTTTGCGCATTTTTCTGCCTCCTGGTCTTTCATTCAGTCAGTAAACAATGTGGTCACGGTAAACTTTGACGAGAGTACGCATTTCGGCGGTCATCCCGGTCGGTTTGGCAATACCACGCGCCACGACCTCCCAGATGTCGTAGTTGCCAACCAGAACACCCTTCGAATGATGTGCGACGTTGTAGTAAGTGCGGTTGCCGTCTTCGTAGGGCTTAACGCTCATCACCCGGTATTCGCCATCGGCAAAAGCCATGTTGTATTCTTTGTCAACGCGATCAGTCGTGAACTTCGCCGGGTAGGCGAGGTTGTGATTGTTCATGTTGTACTGATTGCATATATTAATTTTAACCTTTTCTATGGCGGCCTGGGCAAAATTTCTTGCCTTGATGCGCTGCGATTCGACGAGAATCATGTCGGTGCTCAACCGCGAACTGAGCCAATAGGCAACTCCGAGCACCCCGAAGATCACGAGCATGATCAGCGCGGTCATCGCAATAAAACCCTGTCTTGGTCGGCAATTCAGCTGGTCAATCATATTCTTTCACCGTTTTTACACACAGCAGATCGGTTTCAAGGCGCACCGCAAAATCTACTTTTTCGACATGGCCAGGCTTCTTCGGGTCTTCGAGAACGAATTTGACGTGCATCTGTCTGATATCGCCCTCATCACCGTAAAACTGCAGGTCAGATGCCTTTTCGGCGATGACCTTGCGTTTCGTGTTACCATTGTAGTCCTGAACTTCGCGTATCAGCTCGCCCTTTTCGAGATAGTATCTGACACGATCGCGCATGTTGAGATCGTTCATCGAGGTGAGAAAAAACACCACCTCTTCACCACCGTTTTCGGGCTTTTTATCCTTGTCATAAATGGTAACGAGATTTGGGAAAAGGTCGCCTATCTTCTCGCCCTGCAGGTAAAGGTGCCCATCGTCATCCTGCTTCAGAATCGGGTTGATCGATTTAAAGTCGGTAAACAGCTGCTTCATCACCAGCTGAATGCGCTGATTGAATTCCATGTGGCGCTGGCCCCAGGCAAAGGTGTTAAGATTGCTGCGAAAAACCATGATCAGAACCAGGACGATCAAAGCAATCACCAGCGACGAGACACTCAGTTCGATGAGCGTAAAACCTGCCCGGCACGAGCTTTTAAGCCAGTACAGCCAAAGAACGTCTGTTTGTTCGAAAATCTTTTTCATGGTCAGAGATTTGCAGAGGTTTTGAGATTCACCGAATTGGTGTTCGCGCGGTAGGTAAGCAACCTGAATTCTTTGGGAATACCGTTTTCGAGCCAGTTAAGAATGACGGTCAGCTGCAGCAGATTGGTTTCATTGGCACCGGTGCCAAGTATTGTGTGCCCGGGGGCGACTTCGACGGTAAGGGTGCCGGAGGCCTTGTATTTATTAACAAATGGTTCGGGAATGCTGAAACCCGGGTAATCTTTGTCTGGAATATTCAAAGAAATCGGCACGGTTTTCCAGATAAATGAATCGCTGCGGGCACGATCAAGGATATTCTGGGCAGCAATCGAAGCTTCGAGCAGCACCCCACCCTTTTCAACAGTTCGAGTTCCGCTGAGAAACATCATGATTACCGGAATTACCCCGACACCGATGATAAAAACCGCCATCAGAACTTCGATCAGAGAAAAACCGCGGGCGCTTTCAGACTGAAAATATTTTCTGCTCAGACGCATCAGAGCCCCCTTCTCTTTCTTGATTCAACATCCGGCGAAATGTGTTCCTGCTCATATTTCTCAAAATTTTTCAGGTAATCGATGCCGGCCCGGGCGTTTTCTGCGGCGTGTGACTGCGGATAATTGGCAACAATGCGTTCATAAATCTGCAGGGCCCGCTCATTCGATTTATTGCGAAAATAAAGCTCGGCAATGCAGAGTTCGGCAATACTGGCTTCTTCAGTGTTCGGATAACGCTTGACCAGCTCGTCAAACAGTTCGATCGCCTTCGAAAACTCACCTTTTTCCATAAGCTGAACACCTTCGAGATACTGCTTTTCGAAAAACGAGTTGCTGGTTGCCGACGGCGCCTTTTTTGCTCCTGGCTTTACGCCATCGATTGAATAATTAAGCCCGGTCTTTTCAAGCAGTTCGACGGGGCGGTCGACTACGGCAGTCTTGCCGTCAGGCAGGTCGACATCTGCAGAGCCGGATTGCGGCCTGCTGCCAGGCCCGGACTGCGAATCAGCAGAACCATTTTGCCGGCGGCAGCAACCATCTGAAAGCAGCAGAGCGGCAGGCAGCAGAATCGCGACAAAGCCTTTTGCAACCGTTTTATTCATCAGTTCAGCAGAGATGATTCGAAATGGTTCTGGCGATGCTGTCGACCAGTCCCTTGATCTCACCTTCGTCAGGACCTTCGGCCATTACCCTGACGAGGTCTTCGGTACCTGATGAGCGCACGAGAATTCGCCCGCGACCGGAAAGTTTCTTTTCGGTATCGCGAATGACGTCGACGATCTCGGGTATGGCGTCAAAGTTCTTGCTCTTGACACGAATATTAACAAGCACCTGCGGTAGTTTACTCATGACGCCGCTCAGTTCTTTGAGTGTAGCTCCGGTTTCGCGCATGATGCGCAGAAGGTTGCAGGCGGTTAACAGGCCATCACCAGTGGTTGCGTGTTCGGCAAGGATGATGTGGCCGCTCTGCTCACCACCGACGATGGTCTGGGTTTTCTGCATTTCTTCGAGCACAAAGCGGTCGCCGACGCGGGTCTTGAAAACTTTGATGTCGTGATTGCGCATGGCAAGGTCGAGCCCGAGATTGGCCATGACTGTCGTTACCAGAGCGTTGCCCGGTAACTTTTCGCGGTCTTTGAGATATTTGGCAGTAATGGCAAGAATAAAGTCGCCATCGATGATGTCGCCATCGCCAGAAACGGCGATAACACGATCGGCGTCACCGTCAAAGGCAAAACCGACATCAAAGTGCTCTTTTTTGATCACTTCGAGAATAGCACCGATGTGGGTCGAGCCAACCTTTTCGTTGATATTGATGCCGTCGGGGCTAACGCCGATAGCGTCAACGCTGTAACCGAGGTCAGAAAAGAACTTCGGGGCCCAGCGGGCAATGGCGCCGTTGGCGCAGTCGAGAGCAATTTTAAGCTTTCTGGCACCGACGTTTTCGCCGGCCACGCGTGCGAGGTTGTTGATCCAGAAGCTGATCGAGGCGTCGTCGTTATTGATTGTACCGACATCGGCCCCGGTAGGCATATCAATGCGATTGTTGGAAATCAAGTCTTTTTCGATGGCCTCTTCGATGTTATCGCTGATTTTATAACCATCGGCACCGAAAATCTTGATACCGTTATCGGCAAACGGGTTATGCGAAGCGCTGATCATGACGCCGCCCATTCCCTGCAGTTCGCGGGTGATAAATGCAACGGCCGGAGTCGGTACAACCCCCAGTAGTCTGGCTTCGGCACCCATAGAGGCCACGCCGGCCGCCACCGCATGTTCGAGCAGATCGCCCGAGCGCCGGGTATCTTTGGCTATAAAAACAGGACGACCCTGTTTTTTATGATTGAGCAGCAGCTGCCGGGTGGCAAGCTGAGCGATACGGTATGCGGTATTACCATCAAGGGGGAAACGGTTAGCCAGGCCTCTAACGCCGTCGGTACCAAAAAGTCGGCCCATTTGTCAGCACTCCTGAAATCAGCATTTTTTTTAAAAGTATATCACAGCCTGAAAAGAGAGGCTATATTTTCATGTCTTACAGCAATGACTGTATGAACGGTCAGAGAACAACCAGCATGCGGTCGGCAGACCTGCATGAAATTGTTGCAAACCATCTCCGGTGTGTCTATAATCATATTCGACAAGAATAACTGTTGCCTTGTTTCACCGGGCAACAGTTTTTTCGTTTGCCAGATAACTCAGGATTTGAAAAAATTGTTTAAAACGCATCTTATTGCCGAAGCAGGGAAAACTTTTGTCAGCGACCTTATTAACTGGGTCAGCTTCAACAGCGAAATAAGCAACATCGTTGATCAGCTGAATCACACGCTTGAAGAGCCACCAATCAAGCTGAGACAACACTTTGCCTCACATCCGGGCGGTTTCTGCCGTGAGTTCGTGCGACGGCGCCTGAGTATGGCCGAAGCTTATGTAATCATCACCAGGCTTTACAGCCCGGAGAATTCAGAAAACCGACTGCAGGCTCTGCGCACTTTGATGGAACAGTCTATGCATGCCAAAACTGTGAACATGCCTATCAACACGGCCAGAGTACAGATTTTTCTGATAAAAGAAGCCATAAAAGCATACGGAGACCGCCGGCGCCAGATGGAATGCGTTGCCGACTTCGGAAAGGCGTCATTCGGGCATGAAGCCGTCATCAGAGGCTTTCTCAAGGACCATGGGCTCATTGAAATACCAGAAGAGGGCAAGCCCCTTAAAACCCTTGATCTTGGCTGGGATGACCATGTTCATGACTGCCTTACCGAAGGCAGAAAAACCCCGACGCGGGTTCTCATCGATTCATTTGTCAAAGGCCTGTCAAGGATCACCCTGCTCTACAATAATTTCGATGAAGAGAACATGATCAGCGAGGCAATCACTGCCGGCGAAATTCTTGGAATTTCGGTGGACATCGGCATTGAATTCAGCGTCGGGCAGGCCGGCAGCCGTCGCCATTACATTTATGTTCCGCCAACCTTCAGGCGCAGCCGCGACTTTTCTTCTTTTTTAAAAGAACACGAAGCTGAGCTTGCACCGTTCAAGGCTGGCCTGCATAAAAACATTGAAAATCGCTACCGTTCGATAGTTTCGGTTATGAAGCAATTTAACGAGATTCATCTTCCGAAATTGAATGAAGACTTCGCCAGCGACAGCCCGTGCTGGTTTGAGCCGCTTACCGAACCTGAAATAAAAAAAATAGTCGCCTACGGGCAGCCGTCACGCGAGCATTTAAGTGAATTGCTGTTTGAGAGATTCAAGAAAACGTTTTTGAATCGGGTTCTGTTTTTCAAAACTCAGGTCATGGCGGCCAAAAAACGTTTTCGTCAGGGAACGTTCAGCCAGTGGGAGCTGGATGCGGTGCATGCGCGCTACCATGAATGCCGACAGACATACACTCACCTCTCCCGGGCTGAGCTGGCCTCCAAATATCTTGCTTCGCGCAGTTCAGTCGACTACGACAGTTCTTTTCCCTCGGAGTTGCCCCTGCTGGAAAACCTAAGCAGCCTGCCCGGAAAGCTGGTAATGATTCATCCGAACAGTATCGGCCTGAAAAAGGCAATTCGCCATGTAATCGAGTTTGCGAAATACATCACGCACATCGAGACAATGAATCTGCGGGAAAGTGCCACCAGAAATCCGACCGACCTGATTGTTTTCAATAAGTTCATTTTTCTGCTGAACAATCAGCCGGCTGCGGCACTGGTCGAGTTCCTGGAACAGCAGGATATCATCGGCATTCCACGCGAACAGGTAGAAGAAGCCTGCAGAATTGCTGCCGACAGACCCGTTGTTCCAACCTGCGGCAGCGACTCAAGCGGCAGAAACAAGATGATTCCAGGCATGGGATTCATAAGATCCTCGATGATTTCGCCCGCCGTTAAAGAAAAGTTTCTTGAAAAACATTTTGTCATCCCCAAACCTATTGGCAGTCTGATTATCAATCACGGCAAATGGGCAAAGGATCTGCCCCATGAAGAAAGCGACAATGAAATGATCGTCTGCATGGGTAAGCAGCTACCGCCACTGCCCAACAAGGTCGGCGACGAAAAAGAGATTGAACTGCTGAATTTCTGGCGTTTCTGGCAATATCTGAACCCCGGTCTGAAAAACATGCTGCGCCTTTTTGCGGGGTTTTCAGTAGCTCTTTACTGGATGATGAATTTTCAGTTCGAAGCAAACCTGTTTCTCGGAGCGGTTTTTGCAGCCATCTGGTTTATGATAACCTTTAACCGCAACGTTTTTGTCGATCTGATCGCCTCTTCAGGGACGGATTTTAAGAGATGGAGCCTGCATAACGTCAATTTTGACAATGCCTACCAGTCACTTTTCTGGACAGGATTCAGCGTGCCGGTCATGGGCCTGGTGAAAAACAATTTCGACCTGTTCTGGCCATATATGCAGTCTGGGATGCTCTATGAGAGCAGCAAATTTTTCTTCATCTGTATCGCCAACGGCATTTACATTTCCACCCATAACCGCCTGCGCAACTTCGACCGCAGCGTTATCAAGGCAAACTTTTTCAGATCGGTTCTTTCATGGCCAGTTGCAGCTGTTTTTGCACCGGCAGGCAACTTAATGGGCGTTCCCAGCATCGTTCAGGCCAAATTCTGGTCAGATGTGGTTGCCGGCTTCATCGAGGGCGGTGCAAAGTTCAGTCAACGTTTTACACTGCGAAAGCGTGACCTTACCGAAATTCTGCCAAGGCTTTATTCAGAAGAACGTAACGAACGACTCACCGCGATGCTCGACATTCTTTACATCTGGGCCAGAGCTCCCAGAGGAAAAACCTGTCTGCGGTTGCTGTTTCTCAACAAACCGTCGCTCGGCGAGAGAGTCTGGAAGCGCCGCCACGAAACCAGCGAAGAAACAAAAGCGAGAGCGAAGCGCTATCTGGCCCTGTATCACCGCCTGGTGGAGTTATTCAGTTTTGCCGGCATGCTGAGCATTCTTTCTGAATACGCTCTGAAGAACTTCTCAGGTAGGGATGCGGTAGAACTCAGCAATCTGATAGGGGCAGAAGCAGAAGACTTTCTCGCCTGGCTGAAGGCCCTGGAAAAGCATCTCCCGCACGAAGAAGCCTGAAAAACAACGCTTAACAAAAACTGGCGCCCGTTTTCCGGGCGCCAGTTTTTGTTAAGCGTTGATAACTGCAATCAGGGAGCAACAGCGGCAGCTGTTTCAGCAACCTTAATCATGACGTTTGAGTTGAGAATGAGAATGCCGGTAACCAGAGCAAACAGGCCTACCGATTCGGCGACACCCATCGCAACGACGATATTACCGAAACCCTTGCCGCCGTTGTCAACGAGACATCTGACACCGGCGCCACCGATTACACCCTGCACATAAGCAGAAAACAGTTCGCAGAGACCAACACCAATGGCGATACCGAAAAGAACCGGGCCATTTTCGGGAACACGGGCGAAAGGTTCCATCAGGATGAAAAGAATCAGACAGTAAAGTGTCTGAGAAACTGGCATACCAACAAGACCGACAAATTTACCAGAAAGCGGTTTGCCTTCTTTACCTTCTTTTGCCCAGCCACCGGCTGCGGCAGTACCGGCGGCGCCGATACCCAGACTGCTTCCCAGGCCGCCAAAGCCCATGATCAGACCGAGAGAAAGCTTACCAAGAAGAGACATCAGTGACAGCATATTTTAGCTCCTTGTAAAATTTACCTGATTTCCTTGAAAGGATCGTAACGGCGCCCGGCCCAGTCGAGTTCAAGATGATTCGAGAATTCGAGCAGATTCAGACGCACCCCGTGCGCGAGAATACTGATAATACCCAGAATGATATTGGCTGTATGGCCAAGCACCAGCACCGGCAGCTTGATCAGCCAGTAAACCGGCTCGGCTGGAAGCATACCGGCGATTTTATTGAAGGCCAGTGCCATCTGACCGCCGGCCAGGCCAACCGCCCACAGGCGGATATAGCTGAGAATGTCTGAAAAAGCACCCGAAGCGTTTTGCAGAATCGCACCAACTCCCGCGAGCACGCTTTTAAAAATGTTCCAGGATGGATCGGTAAACAGCAGAATGAGGGCCAGTGAAATCTTAAACAACGGCACTGCCTGAACCCCGATTAAAGAATAACCGGAACCAAGTATCAGATTGCAGATCAGCCCGTACATGGCCCAAAGAAAAATTATCCAGCCGATTTCGCCCAGTGTGGCGAGATTTACCGGCCGACGTCTTACCTTCATGATGTGGGCAAGCGTCAGGTGCATCAGACCAATGAAAAAACACAGCCACTGCAGAAACCTTGCGCCATCTTTGCTGCCGGGGTCAAAACGATAGGAATCAATCAGATACCAGGTTTCGCCGAACCAGGCATTGGTCAGCAGACCATAAATGGCGCCACCACCGAACAGAAACAGGCCCAGTTTCAGGAAAGCAGGGTCGGCGCCTTTTCTTACCAATGGCCGGTAAGCAAGCAACAGCGGTATGGTCACAAGAAAGCCATAACCCGCATCGGCGACCAGAAAAGCGGCAAAAACCGTCAGCATCGAAAGGAACAAACCGCTGGTATCCGGCTCGTTGTAGCTCGGAGTCAGACCCATGAAGTCATACAGAGGAGCAATGCTCTGTATCGCCGAAGGATTATCGAGACTGGTCGGCGGAACATCTTCTTCTCCGGGGTCTTCGAAACTCATGCCAACGCCGATTTCAGCTTCTTCAAAGGCCTTTTCAAGTTCAGTCACCCTCTTTTCAGGGCACCAGCCGGTCAGCACAAAAATCTCGTCTGCGGTGTGAACACCCGATTCAACTTCGGCAAAACGCCTGCGGTTCAGCAGCTTAACATAGTGCTTTTCGATATCCTCGCGGCGCAACAACAGACATTCAAGAGCCTGATGATGTTCATCGATTGCGTGCTGGCAGGTTTGAATGCTTTCCTGCAGTTCGCCGGCCTCACGAGCCGGAAGGGCAACCTCGACGAATTTTTCGGGAACGGGGATTGCCTGGCGCGAAGCGGCAGCATAAATGCCATTGCCGTCATTTTCATTTATCAGGGAGACGAGTTCGGCAGAAATTGCTCCTGCCTCACTGATCGGCCCTTTGAGAAATACGATTCTAAGGCCTTCGCGGTTAAGCCAGGCCAGATCTTCAAGACCAAGATCACCCCATGGCAGAACTTCTTCGAGTTCGCGCTTCAGGGCGGCGATCTTTTCTTTCTGCTCGTGAATGGCACGATCATTGGCCAGCGTCTCTTCGACAAGCCGAGTCGGTGTGCCTGGCGTCGCAAGGCGTTCACCTGAAAGGCCCGGAGTTATCTGCGAGAGAATATTGATTGCCTTGAAGCAGCTTTCGATCGCTTCGTTTATTTTTCCGGGGACCTTTACCTTTTCAGGCACGGCCGGTTCGATGTGAACAACCTCGACGAGCCGCAGAATTTCGAGAACCTTTTCCCGTTCGGCGGTTCTGGCGGCCAGGAGAAGTTTCTTCATCTTACTGATCATAAATTCTCCTTATCAGCCGGCAGACTTGCCCTTGGCGATCTTCGAGCGACCGACAGCGGCAGTCTGTTCTTCGGCCAGAGAGACTCTGATGAGTCTGATGTTATCTTTGGCCTGCGGGATTTTAACTTTTTCGAAAAGGTTAACCCTCTGGGTAACCTTGCGTAATTCCTGGTGCAGCAGCTCTTCCTGCTCGTGCAGAACCTTGACCTTTTCGCGCAGTTCAAGAAGTTCTTTGAGAAATTCAAGACCGGCATCGACCCACGGGGGCGTGCTCAACCGCGAAAAGTCACTGATCTCATATTCAACTCCGGTAACAACCGGCAGTTTGATGCCGGCGACGTTACGTATACCGCGCTGAATATTCTTAACCTTGACCAGTCTGGTGACCGGCCCCGGTAAAGATTCACTGAACAGGGTAGCCCAGCCATCGCTCAGCCTGATCTTGTCAGCCATCTGCCGGTCGAGTCGGTCGCGCTCGGTTCTGACTTTAAGGATCTCAGACTGAATCTGCTGTTTCTTGAGCACCAGAGTCGGGAGAAAGCGCTGAAACATCGCCAGCTGGCGGCGTTGTCGCAGCAGTTCCGGTCTGGTTTTCTTGATTTTTTCAGCCATAAAGCCTCACGATTATTTTTTGGGCCAGAACTGGTCGCAGAGATTCGATCTGATACCAGTTTCGCGGGGTTCGAAGTGTTCGGCGAGAATGTTCCAGCACTGCTGCAGGGCATCGAAAAGACCGACGTTGGCAGAAAAGCTCATGATCTGCTTTTCGAAGCTTTCGCCGTATTTGAGGAGCTTGTTATCCCAGTCAGACATTTCGAAGCCCATGGCGCGCTTTTCGCGGGTTTCGCGGCATTTGGCGTAGAGCTGAATGCAGCCGTCCATGATGGCGCGGTGGTCATCGCGGGTTTTGCCGTTAACCTGCTGTTTGAGGCGCGACAGCGAACCGAACGGGTCGATTACGCCGCCCTTGAGGTAGAACTGGCCTTCGGTAATGTAACCGGTATTGTCAGGAACCGGGTGAGTAACGTCGTCGCCGGGCATCGTCGTAACTGCCATCAGTGTAATCGAGCCGCCTTCTTCGAAAACGACGGCCTTTTCGTAACGTGATGCGAGCTGCGAATAGAGATCGCCGGGATAACCGCGGTTCGAAGGAATCTGTTCCATGGTGATCGAGATTTCTTTCAGGGCGTTGGCGAAGTTGGTCATGTCGGTCAGCAGAACCAGAACCCTTTTGCCCTTGATGGCAAACTGTTCAGCCACGGTCAGAGCGATATCGGGGGTCTGCAGACATTCAACAACCGGATCTGACGCGGTGTGAATGAACATGATCGAACGGTTCATCGCGCCGCCTTCTTCGAGGCGGTGCTTGAAGAACAAGTATTCATCGTATTTGAGGCCCATGCCACCGAAGATGATGACGTCGGCTTCAGCCTGCAGGGCGATGCGCGCCAGCAGTTCGTTGTAAGGTTCGCCCGGAATCGAGAAAATCGGCAGCTTCTGCCCTTCAACGAGGGTATTGAAAACATCGATCATCGGAATATTGGTCGGAATCATGCGGTGCGGCATCAGGCGGATCGCCGGATTAACGGCCGGGCCACCGACTTCGATGAGGTTGTCGGTCAGTTCGCCTCGGTTGTCGCGGGCTTCACCGCCGCCTGAGAAAACGCGGCCAAAGAGATCATCCGAGAAGCTGAAGCGCATCGAGTGACCGGTGAAAGAGACGCGGTCGCCGGTCGAAACACCGCGGGTGCCGGCAAAAACCTGCAGAGAAACGTTGTCACCGTTCACTCTGATTACCTGAGCGAGAGACTTGCCCCAACTGCCTTCGACGAGAGCGAGTTCTTCATAACCGACGCCGGTGGCCTTGAGAGTGGCGACGTTACCGGCAATGTTGTCAATCTTGGTATAAAACTTACGCATGGGCCGCCTCCTTGCTGCTCATAGTTGCCTTGATGGCACTTTCGGCAGTTTTCATCTGGTCGCTCAGCCAGGGTGAGTAGTTCCAGTCGCGGAACTGTTCGGTGAGAGTGAAGAACAGATCGCGGGCCCGGGCCTTGTCAGTGATTTCGAACTTATGCTTCAGAACGCCGGTTACCATTTCGAACAGGTGCTGCTGCCGGTCAACCGGGCAGGCGGCATCGACTTCATCGAATGAGTTCTGCTGCAGATAGACGTTGTCAAGAAATTCTGATTTGAGATAGATGATGAAGTCATCGATCGAGGTGCCTTCTTCACCGACAACCTGCATCATTTCGTAGATACTTTTGCCGCGTTTGAGAAAGCCGTGTGCCCAGGCGACTTTTTCGTGCGCAATGACGCCGGCGTATTTCGACCAGGATTCAAGCGGGTCGATGGCCGGGAAACGGCGGGCGTATGATCGGGCGTATGACAGACCGAGAAAGGCGCCGACAACTTTGAGAGTACCCTGAGTAACTGGTTCTTCGAAGTTACCACCGGCCGGGCTGACGGTGCCACCAACTGTGAGAGACGCCTTGCGGCCGTCTTTGAGTTCGACGATACCGCCGCGTTCATAGAAACGGGCAATCGAGCTTTCGAGATAAGCCGGGAAAGCTTCTTCGCCGGGGATTTCTTCGAGGCGGCCGCTCATTTCGCGCAGCGCCTGTGCCCAGCGCGAGGTAGAGTCGGCGAGCAACAGAACATTGAGACCAACCTGGCGATAGTATTCGCCAAGGGTAATCGCGGTATAAACCGACGATTCGCGGGCGGCAACCGGCATACTCGAAGTATTGCAGATGATGATCGTTCTTTCGATAAGGGTTTTACCGGTGCGTGGGTCTTTGAGATGCGGAAATTCGCGCAGAGTTTCGACAACTTCGCCGGCGCGTTCGCCGCAGGCAGCCACGATAACCAGATCTATTTCGGCGTGGCGGCTGGTGATCTGCTGCAGAACCGTTTTGCCGGCGCCGAATGGGCCGGGAATACAATAGGTGCCACCGAGCATGATCGGAAAGAAGGTGTCGATGATTCGCTGCTTGGTAACCATGGTCTGAGTTGGCAGCAGGCGTTCACGATAGATGCCGAGCGGAATGCGCACCGGCCAGCGCTGAATCATGTTGACAGAAACTGTCTGACCGTCTTTTTCAAGAACTGCAATCTCTTTATCAACTTTGTATTTACCGGCGGGGGCGATGCTTTTGACTTTCCATTCACCGTTGAGGGTGAACGGGGCCATGATGAAGTGGTCAAAAATGTTTTCTTTAACTTTGCCAAGGTTTTCGGCGGCGGTAACTATGGCACCTGGCGCCAAGAGCGGGTCAAAATCCCAGTCGCGCTTGCGATCTAGGGCTTTGAGGTAATGACCGGGTTCGAGAAATTTGCCAACCTGCGCGGCCATTTCCGGGAGCGGGTTCTGCAAACCGTCATAAACCATGCCGATCAGACCGGGCCCGAGTTCGAGCGAGAGAAGCTCTTCGGTAATTTCGACGGGATCGCCAACCTTGAGACCGCGGGTCAGTTCAAAAACCTGCATGTCAGCAAGCTTACCTCTGATTCGGATGATTTCAGACATCAGTCTGACTCCGTCAGATCGCTGACAATAAGCAACCGCGTTCTGTCGAACGGTGCCTTCAACTTCTGCTGTAACCATATTGCCGTAAACAGTGACTATTCGACCGGTTGAACTCACAGCGTAGTTACCTCCTCGAGTATTTTGCGACCCCTGTCGGGGTTGAGACGTGCGTAACGATTATGAATGCGCAGTTCAAGCATATAGGCGATCAGTTCGTCGAGCGAAAAACTGAACTGGGTCGCGGCTTTGCGCAGGTATTCAATGCGGGCCTGGTCAAGAAATTTTTCGGCCTTAAGAGGCTCTGAAAAAGATTTCCAGGATTCGACCAGCGATGTATGGTCGGGGTATTCAGAAAAATCTCGCATAAAATCAGGTATAGCGTTGTCAAGATCGGCACCGGAGCGACCGGCAGCTTTCATTCTCTCGATACGCAAAAGGGTGCGCAGCGAGTATTCCCAGCAGGCCCAGTGGCACAGAAGTTTTGAGCCGGTGCGACGGCCGGTATCGATCATCAGATCGAACCAGGCGGCATAAACACTGGTCAGCCATTCTGCTTCGCGACTGTTATAAAAGCTCATGAAGGTTTCGACAAAGCTTTCGGGCAGACGTTCGGAGAGGCGCGGCTGGAAATCGCGGCCGCCCATGACAAAAAACTGCAGGGCGCAGCGCTCTATTTCAGATTCGACTTCGAGCAGATCGGCGAGATAAAGAAGCCGACTGTCGGATTCTTCGCGAATCCTGGCGAGGGCATCGTCGACCTGAACCGGGTCACCGGCGTTAGCCGGCAGGGCAGGAAGCACAGTTAGCAGATAAAACAGGTTTTCTGACACGGTTTCCGCCTTTGCTCAGGCTTCGAGCAGCTTTTTAAGTTCAGGTGAAAGAAGCTTTCTGAAGGTCTCGGTAACCGATTCTTCGGTTACTTCGAATACTTCGTTGCTGCCGGTGGCACGCATTTCGAAGCCGGCCTTGGCCATTTCGCCGGTCAGCTGTACGGCAGCGCCATTTTCACGAAAAACGGCGGCCACGGCTTCGGCGAGGGGCTTTGCAATCTTTGCGCCCAGGGTGATTTCCCATTTCTGGCCGGACTGCTGGTTTTTGAGAAGCTCGGTAATGGCGGTTCTGATGATTTCTTTATCGTTAAGGCCTTCGGCAATCTTGCCCTTGAGGAGGCGGGTGCCGGTTTCTTCGATCTTCTTGCGAAAAGTGTTGATCAGATCGCGGGCAACCAGTCTCAGTTCATCTTCTGAGCGGTGACGGTTCTGCTGAATGCGGGCCTGACTCTCTTTTTCGACCTTGGCGGCTTCAGTGCGCGCGGCATTTACGATCTTTTCGGCTTCCTTGCGGGCATCGGCGAGAATTTTGGCGGCCTCGGTCTTCGCGGCTTCAATGCCATCTTCTCTGAGCTGTCTGGCAAAAGTTGCAACATCCGTTCCCATTTTGGTCTCCTTAAATCAGTCAAAAATAGGGCTGATTAATTATTTCCCTAGTTGATAACACTTCCGCGTTTTTTTTTCAACCAGCACGACATCAACATGCCGATTCTGCGCAAAAAACATGCCAAAATAAAAACTAATTTTATATTACGACCAAGCCGATTAATTACCTGAAGAGCATAAGCTTGAGGAGGTAAACTATGAACCGTTGGAAAAAGGCGGCGATTCTCTGCGCCGTTGCAGCCGCCATCAGCAACAGTTCGCCCGTCGCTGCCGCACTGGAAAGAACCAGTTACGCAGCTGAAACTGCTGCCATAAATGTTGCAAAACACTTTCCCACCAATATGGCTACCGGTGTATCACCCGAAACACCGCTGACCGTAGAATTTGGCGGTGCCGTCAACCAGTCATTCTATCAGACCATCAACTTCAGCCTTTTCAGTGGTACTGACCCTATCGATGGTGAATTGTTCTACAATCCATCAGCCAGACAGGTCATGTTCAAGTCGAAACAACCACTGAACGCCGGTCAGACCTACACCGCCCAGCTCAGTTTTTATGACGGACTCGGCCGCACTTCAGAAAAAGTCTGGAGCTTTCAGACTGCCGGCGCAGGCAACAATCAGGCTCCCGCTTTTTCCTCAGCAGCTCCTCAGCAGGAAGAACAGTCGACCGCCAATGCTCTGACGCTTACCAATGCCAACATGGGTTCTGGCTCGATCCGGCCGGATATGCCGCTCGAAATTTCTTTCTCTGAGCCGATCGATATTACCACTTTAAAAAAAGCCCCGGTTCAGTTGTTTGAAGATAATCAGCCGGTCGGAGTCGATTATCGCCTGTCGCGCGACATGAAAACCCTGACTCTCAGTCCGCGCAATGCTTTAAAACCAGGTTCTACTTACGCAATCGCCGTCGAACAGACCCTGGCATCAACCAGCGGCAGCCGGCTGCGCAAGAAAACCATGATTCCATTCGCACTTGAAGGAGGCACCAACAGTCAGGAACCCACGGTCAACCTGCACGAAATCGAAGAAATGCCAGCACCGGCAGCCAAGGCCCCGGCAAGAAATCAGAGTGCCGCCATTGCTAACCCATTTGCAGCGCAGCAGACCCCGGCCGCAAGACCGGCCCGCGTTGCTCAGGCACCCGCAATGACCAATACAAGGGCCGCCACCATGTCACAGCCAGCCGCGGCACCGACCCAGATTGTCGGCCTGTCGCCACAGAATGGCAGCCGGGTAACCAACCTGACCCAGCCGATCACGATCGCCTTCAGCGAAGAAGTAATGCCTGACACCCTCAATGAATTCACCTTCAGGCTTGAAGATGACTTCGGCCCGGTTCCGGCAAGAATTCATTATTTCAAGGGCAACAAGCAGGCAACTCTGACCCCTGTGGGCCTGCTCGACAGCAATAAAAGCTACCGCATCGTCGTCACCCAGGGCATCACCGATGCTTTCGGGCGACCGATCCGCAGTGGCATCAATGCAATGTTTTCGACCACCACCCCGGCAGCGGCACCCGCCATGCCACAGTATGCCGCTCAGCCGTCGCAAAATCCGCAGCGTGAAGCCGCCGAACTGGAGGGCTTCGATGCCGACTACCAGGACCCGATGGCAGACATGGCTCAGATGCGACCAGCAGCCGCAAAACCAGCAAGAACACCTGCCGTCAGCTCGCCCCGCAATGTTGCCATGGCCACATCAGCCAGCGTTGGTCAAGCTCCGGCTGACCGCACCGTAAGAACCAGACAGACACAGAAAAACCCTGCAAACCTTAATGCCTTCAAGGTCACTTCAATTTTTCCGGGTGCTGATGCCAATAACGTCAACCGCAAAGCTAAAATTGCCGTGCACTTCTCTGAACCGGCCGATCCGAGAACCGTTAACAACATCAACATTTCGGTGTTCGGCAACCAGGTTCGCGTCGACGGCAAGGTAGTCTATGACCGACAGCAGAACCGCGCCATCTTCGAACCCACCAGCCCCCTCGACGCCAAAACCGAGTATAAAGTAATAGTCAACGACAAAATTAAGAGTAGGCTTGGCGAACAGCTTACCCAAAGAGTGTCGTGGCAGTTTGCCACCTCAGCCAACAGCGACAAACAGTATCTGCCGAATCAGAAAACTGCTGAAGCCGATTCAGCCTTCTACATACCGCTGGTCGACAGCAAGGTTAAACCGGCACCGGCAACATCTGTTTCCGGCAGTCAGCGACCGGTGCAGGCAAATGGTTCGTTCAGTTTCGTGCCCTCAAAACACTGGGCTTTCAAGTCAATGCGCCACATTTCCAGCCGCGGCATTCTCAACGCTTTCCCGTTTGCTTACACAGATAGCGTCACAAGATATGAATTTGCCAGCGC
Source organism: Candidatus Rifleibacteriota bacterium (assembly GCA_024710355.1). GTDB lineage: Bacteria > Muiribacteriota > Ozemobacteria > Ozemobacterales > Ozemobacteraceae > Rifleibacterium. The sequence continues at coordinate 51,179 of JANJUX010000046.1, read as the reverse complement.
TATCAATAACGCCCTCAGCAACCTCAAATCGATGCAGTATATGTCGAGCAAACCCCGCCTCAAAGTTAATGACATGATCCAGCTGCAGCAACTGGTCGTTGAATTCAGAAGCGAGCTCAAATCATATGGCGTCAACACCGCCTGGTTCGAAAGCTTTCTGCAGCAGCAGGGCGTTAACCTGCAGCAGGTTGAAGCCAGAGTCAGAAAGCTCAACAGCTGATCTGACAACGAAAACCCGCAATACAAAAGCGACTGCCCCAGGCAGTCGCTTTTGTATTTACAGCCCGATTGTTCATTGGCTTTATCTGGCAAGAAAGATATCGAGATAAGGAATGCTGTCTGAGCGATAACCGGCAGTTTCAGGTTCTGATTCTGACGTATGCAGGTGACCAAGCCCCGAATGCCAGGTTCCTTCAAAAGAAGCCAGATGTTTATCACCCGCAGCCAGCCTGCCCAAAAACTTCTGATCAAGGTTTGGCGGCCCCTTCAGCTTCCAGGTGAAGGTTTGCGGCAGCCCATTTGAAGCAAAGCCGTTATAAAGACTGCCAACCCTACCCCTGAACCGTTTAAAAATCGGCAATACAGAACGATCCGAGCTTACAACGAAGTTCATTTCGATGCTTCCACTCGCCAGACCGGCCTGCTGATAATCAACCCGGCCCGAAAGCAGGCGCTCCTCATGGCCAGCGCCAATTTTCAGACTATCGAGTGTCGCTTTTCCAGTCACATCAGGAACCCTGTTGCCGGTAAGCGTTACAGACATCGCCGCCGTGCCAACCAGATCAGGTAATTTAAGACTGTATCTCAGCCCCCATGGAAGCCGTCCGGCCAGCTCCGAAAAGTCAACCGAAGAGCAGTTAAAATTGAGCCCCCACTTGCGCGCGCTTTTTGCAACGCCCTCTATCTGACCGCCAAGTTTGGCCGGAAAACCAGCAAAAAGGCTTCCGGAGTCGTTCAAATTGAGATTGCCGTCAAAGAACTTCCAGTTGCCATTAAACTCAAAAACCGGGAAATAGAGACCAAGTGCTACCACTCTTAGTTTTTCATACCTGCCGCTCAGATTGCCAAGAAAACCCACTTCGTCGTTGAACAACCACGAACCAGAGCCATCGAGGTGCCCGTCGAAGCCAAACGGAAAACTTTCCTGCCAGACAGGGCTCAGCCACAGTGATAACCTGGCAAGATCGATTGCGGCAGACGCGATATAGCCACTGAGTTCCACTTTGCGGCGCTTTTGCGTGACACATAATTCTGAATTCAGTCGCTGACCGGCAAAACATAGACTGAGACTGCCGTCAAGGCGCTGCTGTTTCTGTTTCAGCATGCCAGAAACGGTTGCAGAAGCTATCTGACGATTTTTCCAGCTGATTTCAGCGCTGGCACCAACCTGATGTTCGCCGGCATTCGAACCTGGTTTAACGCCGGCACCGCTCACTTTAATGAGAGCGTGTGAACCGGCCCATGGCTTAAGAGTGATGACGCCGACAGAAAAACTGGCCAGCTCAATATTGGCAGGAATGCCGGCAAAACATGCGATACCGTTCCAGGCCGGAATTTTTTCGAGAATTGCCGGAGGCGCAACCATGCCATCGACACTGATCTGGCCGATCTGACCAGACAGAGAAAGCACGCCGGCGGTAAAAAGCCGTTCGAAGTTCACTTTCAGGCTGACACTGGCAATTTCAGCCTCGACGGGCGGTTTTCTCTTAACAACGCGCAACGATTCGAGGCTGATTCCATCAATGATACTGCCCGAGAAACCGGCATGTTCAAGCTTCAACTGGCCGTCGATGTCTGCCCGGTCAACCGCAAAGATAAAGGCTTTCCGGGCAAAACTCTCTGATCTGGCGAGAAATGCCAGAGTAATAACAGAAAGCCCGACCAGCAAAAAAACGATCTTTAAAACGCGACGGGAAAGGCTTGGACTGGTTTCGGGGGGCGAAGACACTTATAACTCCGAAAATAGGAATAGATATCTACAACAATAAGGGTCTTCAGGAATAATAAATCCAGCGTTCGAGGTCAAGCCGGTATTTCACTATCTCTTCTTCGCTGAAATAGACTTTGGCTTCATGCGCAAAGCTTTCGGGCGAATCCGAGCCGTGAATGAGATTGTGCTTAACATCGAGTGAATAATCGCCACGGATAGTGCCCGGTTGCGAGTTTTCGGGTGAAGTCGAGCCCATCAACCGCCGGCATAATGAAATGGCGCCGCGGCCTTCGATAATCATGGCAACACTGGGACCCGAGCAGATAAATTCGACAAGAGAAGGGTAAAAGGGTTTGCCAAAATGGCATTCATACTGCCTGGCAGCCTGTTCCGGGGTGATCTGCAGCATTTTCATGGCCACGATCTTAAGGCCTTTTTCTTCTATTCGACTGATCAGTCGACCGATCAAGCCGCGCTGCACAGCATCGGGTTTCAGCAGGAGAAAGGTATTTTCAAAGGGCAGTTGGTCACTCATTCATTCATTCCACCAGTACAAGATTGAACTGCATGGAATAACATGAATTACGACCTGCTTCTTTGATGATCTTGAAACCATCGGTAAGAACCGCTACAGGGTCAAGACGCTGACGCATCTGTTCTACGCTCGGGTGAGTGTATTCTTCCAGGGCATCAGGTTCTTCGTTCAACATGAAATCCTCTACAGTTATCTGAAGCTTATCTTTAAATACAGAGAATTTCAAGTCAAACAAACCTGATGCCTTCTGGTAAGAAAGTTCGATCGAACCAATCAAAGCGGTCTCAAGAGCACTTCTAATGCGACCTCGCGAGTCATCACTAACCGAAAAGTGATCGCAGATACCATCAAGCGTCAGCAGAGCGTTACCAAGGTAACACCTGTCTGCCGGAATACGCATGTGTAGCGAGAGCTCATCCTGACGAGCATTAGTCATGTCTGCACCTGTCTGACTGATAGAGAGTGTCTGATTATTCTTTGGCTGCGATAATTTTTATGACTTCTTCTTTGGTAGTGGCCTTTTTAAGGTCTTCGATCAGGTCCTGGTAGCGCAGCAGCCGCGAAATGCGAGCGAGCAGTTTGAGATAAAGACTTCCAGACTCAACCGGAGCGGCGAGCAGGAAAATAAGATGAACCGGGTCACCATCGACAGAATTGAAATCGATACCACGGCCAGATCTGGCAAAAGCTATCGAAACTTCGTTCACGGTGTTCGCACGGGCGTGAGGAATGGCAATACCTGCACCAATGGCGGTGCTTCCAAGTTTTTCGCGCTCGAGAACTGCGCTGACGAAATGAGTGTGGTCACTCACACGCCCAGAGCCACAAAGCATGCCGGAGAGCTTGTCAATTGCAGTTACTTTGTCGTTAACATCGAGCTGCAGATCTATGAAACTGTCCTGAAGTAATTCTGATATCATCGCTGTTTCTCCTCACCTGATAAGCTTACAAATACTACATACGCATAAACCATGCCACATCTAGATCCAGTTTTTTCCTGCTCTGACTACCTCTATCTGATTACTTCAATGTGTTTTTTTTTCACACGGGGTACATGAGTGCAAATATAACACACTTTTTCAAATGCGCCAGTGAATTATTTACACCCTTCGGCAAAAACCTCCATTCTTTTCATCAATCCGCTTCAAGATCATGTTTTTTCAGCTGATGCCGCAGAGCAAACCTGGTCAAACCAAGAATTTCAGCGGCGCGGCTCTTCTTACCTTCAACTTCATTCATCACATCGACGACAATTTTCTTCTCAACCGAATCGATATATTCCTTGAAACTGAAACCTGGCTTCTGCCATGGCTTCGTCTCAACGTTTTCAAACGAAACATAGCCCGTATCAACATTCTTTTTGAGCTCTTCAGGCAAAGAAGCCGGCCTGATAAGATTCGACGTCTCAAGAAGAGTCGCACGCTCAATAATGTTGCGCAGCTCACGCACGTTGCCCGGAAAGTTGTAGCTGTCCAGAATCTTGATCGTGTCTTCTCTGAAGCCACCGATATCCTTCGAAAATTCCTTGCGAAATTCCTCAAGAAAATTCTTGGCCAGCAGCAGAATATCGTCACGCCTTTCCCGTAGCGGCGGCAGATTGATGGTAAAGACATTCAGGCGATAGAACAGATCCTGACGCAGCCTGCCGTCTTCAATATTCTTCTCGAGATCGGCATTGGTCGCAGAAATAATGCGAACATCAACGTGAATGTCGCTTGTACCACCCACCCGCCTGAACTTTCTTTCCTGCAGAACACGCAGTAGCTTAACCTGCAGCGAAGGATCAAGATCGCCGATTTCATCGAGGAAAAGCGTACCGCCGTTCGCCAGCTCAAACAAACCTTTTTTCTGCTTCTGTGCGTCGGTAAACGCTCCCTTTTCATGCCCGAAAAGCTCGGACTCAAGAAGGGTACTGCTGACCGCAGCAGCGTTTACATCAATAAAAGGTTTATCCGCCCTGGTGCTCTGAAAGTGAATTTGCCTGGCAACCAGCTCCTTGCCCGTACCCGACTCACCACGAATAAGAACAGTAGTCCTGTCGGTGCGGGCGGCCATTGCAATATGCTCACGCAGTTGCTTCATCTTCTGATTTTCGCCCAGAATGCGCGAGAACTGGTTTTCAAGGCGTTCCTGATAATGGTGCAGCTGGCTTCTGACAAGATTCGCCTGCACGATTTTTCGGATCAGAAGGCTGACTTCTTCGAGACTGTAGGGCTTCGAAAGATAATCGAAAGCGCCGCGCTTCATGGCACTGACTGCGGTTTCAACATCGCCAAAGGCAGTCATGATGACCACGATGGCGTCAGGATCGACCTTCGTCGCTTCAAGCAGAAGGTCCAGGCCGTTGCTGTCCGGCAACCGCACATCGAGCAGAACAATATCACCGCCGTGCTGCCTGAAGTAATTGAGAAATTCACGGCCGTTCTCAAAAGCCGTTACGTTGTATCCTTCACTTTCGAGGGCCTCTTTCAGGGTCCATCGAATCATTTCCTCGTCATCGACAACCAGAATATCAATTGCCATTATCAACTCACCAGACCGGCGCGTCGAACAGCCTCAACTATGCTGGGCCGCATCTTCTCGCCTGAATTTTTAAACAGGGTCATGAAGCACTGGTAGAGTATTTTGGTGCGACTGGCTTCGAGTTTCTTCAGAATGAATCGCTGCAGATCAGCTTCCTGCTCTGCAAAAACATTAACAACCGTTTTAACGGCGCTTTCGGTTTCGATGGCCAGCAGTTCTTCAACTGCAATCCTGCGGGTTCGCTTGCTGAGATCACCCAGCAGGTCCGAGAGGCTTTCAACAAATTCTTTTTTTGCGGTCTCGCGAAAGAAGATACCATTAACCGCAGCCTTAACCGAGCCATCAGCATCTTCAAGCAAAGGTTCGAGATGGCGCAGGGCGTCTTTTCCGGCCAGTTTGTAGAGAGCGCGGGCAGCCGACAGTCTGACCTTCCAGCTGGCTTCTTTTGTGGAGCCAAGAACCACCGGGACCATCTCGTTGCTGCCAATCGCCCCAAACGCATCGATTATTGCCGCACGATATATGGGGTCCTGGGTTTCAGGAAACATCCTCTTCAGCAGCCCCAGCGAGCTTTCACTGCCAATTTCTTTGACTGTCTCGAGAGCTTCAAGCGCCACCCGTTCGTCAGGGTCCGACAAAAGCTCAACCAGAGGTTTTACCTTGTCATCGAGGTTCATGTAGCGGTATGCCACGGCAACGGCACGGCGCACGGCGGCATCTTTGCTGCTGACGAAAGACGTGATCTCATCCGGGCTGTTCCAACCCGCAAGTTTAAAAACAGGCATGGCCGGCAAGGGTGTTCTGAGCTTGATCGGGTTCCATTCACAAAAATCAAACAACGGCAGGGCGGCCTTATGAATCTCGCTGTCGACGTAAATGGTAAAATCCTCTGCAGCCTCTGCCAGAGTCTCTGCCAGATAAACCGGCTTGCCGACCCAGCTGGGCACAGACGCGATACCGCGACCCACTTTAAGCATTCTGCCCATGGCCAGACCAACAGTGACTCTCGCCTTCCCGTCGCGAAGAAGATTATCAGCCTCAAGAGCTTTTTTAAAACGCAAAACAACCTCATAGGCAACGACCAGAGCCTCGAACAGCGGGTCATCGCGCCCCTCTTCGCGGGCAAAGAACCAGAAACGATCGAGCTGAGAACCTGCAAACGAGGCAAAGCGGAAGGAAAACTCTTTCTCAAAGACGCTTTCTGCGCGCGCAACCAGCTTCAGGCAACGCTCGGCATCAAAAAGCACTTCTTCGGGAAAGCGCAGCTGAACCGATGCCACCACCGCCTGAACCTCTTCAACATTTGCAGGTAACGGCAGTCGCTGATCGAGCATGATACGAAAACGCAAATCTTCTTCGCTGCCGGCTTCTACAAGTTGCACCCGATCAGCAGCCTCTACCCGGCTGATGCGCGTCGGCACTCTGTCAACAGGTTTTTCTACGGATTTTTCGACTGGCTTTTCAATAGCCGTCTCGGGCTCTTTCGGGCTGACTGCCGCAACAACCAGAGGTTGCGGCGACTCGGCCGTGGGCAACTCTATTTCAGGCCGAGCGGCGGGAGGGCTCTCAGGCTTTTCGGCCGCCGGCGTTTCATCGTTGAGAAATCCTTCTTCCTCTTCGTGGTCATCAAGCGAAAACATCACAAAAACAAGCAGAAAGATGACCACGACAATAACTATAATAAGAATTGAATTCATTCTGTTTCCTTACTTTTTACGGTAGCCAAGCCGTTCGATCCACTGCTCATCACGACGCCAGTTTGCTCTGACTTTTATCCACAACTGTAAAAAAATATCACGTCCGAGCAGGCTGTTCAACCTTTGCCTTGCAATCTGCCCAAGATTCTTTATTCCCTCGCCGCCTTTTCCGATGATTATCTTCTTGTGGCCTTCCTTTTCGACATACAGGGTTGCCTCAACAAAGGTTTTGCCATTTTCACGTTCAGTGAACTGCTCGACCTGAACCGCAAGCGAATGCGGCACTTCCTGAAAATAATTCTGCAGAACCACTTCGCGAACCACTTCTTCGACGATTTCACGTTCAGTCTGGCTGGTATAATAATCGGGATCATAAGCATGCGGCCCTTCTGGAACCGCACGTCTGAGGGATTTCAGCAAAGGTTCCAGACCCTGTTTTTTACCGGCCGAGACAGCAAAAACCTTATCGAAAGGGTAATATTCATGATAAAGCTTGACGGCAAACTCGACACGGTCGGCCTCGACAAGATCGGTTTTATTGAGAACCAGAAACATGGGCATACCACTTTCAGGATTTAGCTGAGAGAGATAGGCTTTGTCTTCTTCATGTCTGATGTCGCCAAGATCGACCAGATACATGCCGGCCTGCAGCCCCTTGACGGTGGCAAGAATTTCTTCGTGCATGAAGGCGTCGAGTTTATTCTTGACCGTGTGCAAGCCCGGAGTATCGCAGAAAACCAGCTGACAGTCATCTTGTGTCAGAATGCCGAGAATGCGCTTGCGGGTCGTCTGCGGACGCTTCGAGACAATCGATACCCGCTCCCCGACAAGAGCGTTAACCAGTGTCGATTTGCCAGCATTGGCCCGGCCAAATACGCCTATTGCTCCAAATTTGCTCATCTTATCCCTGCTTTCCTGAGTCGGTGGTCGAACTGGCCACTGCAGGGGCAGAAACTGCCGGAATTGCAGCCGGAGACGACGCATTGGCAGCTGCCGCCGGATTACCGGCCACAGTTGCGGGTTTTTCTTCTTCTTTGCCATTAAAGAAAAGTTTATGAATCGGCGAAACTACCTGCACCCACACCTGCAGATCTTTCGGGAAAAGGTATTCCTGCCCGGCAGAATCTTTGTAGACAGTCAATGACTTTGGTGTTTCCTTGTGCCAGGTCACTTTCGTGCGCTGACCCTTTTCGAGAATCCAGGCGGTACCGCTGCCAATAAAACTGATTTCCTGACGTCCCACCGCATCCACGGTTTTCATGGCCGCAACCTGAATAACCACGGCTGAAGCCCGCAATGGTTTTTTCGTTTCACGGTCGATATGCAGTATATCGTTCATGTAGCGCTGCCAGGCTCCATCTTCATACTTCACTTCAAGACTGTAGTTGCCATGATATCTGATTTTGGCGGACAAAACCGGCTCGGTTGGCACACTTGATACTCGCTGACCATATTTCAACAGAACCGGAGCGGTGGCAAGCCGCATGCCGACTTTGGCAGACATGAATTCATAAACATCCTTGCCGTTGCCGTAAAGGTTGTGTGGCGCCTTGCGGGTTTTATCACGAAAGAATGGGTCACCCCACTTGATCTCATCGATCGAATTGATTTTGGTTTTTGAAATGTAGTTGTAACCTGCCGGACTGCCGCCACAATGAACATATAGAGCATCGATCTCGAGGGCCCTGTCGACAAAGTATTCACGACAGCTTCGTACCGGCCCGATCAGACCAGGAGCTCTGGTATAAATGGCCATAAATCTGGTAATACCACCTTCGACCGGCATTTCATAAACCACGTCTGCGTGATCGAGACCACTCTGCGGTCTCGACTGATTGTGATTTTCGATCATGATCGCCAGAGGCCGCATTACGCCGGTTCCTGGCGGAACCACCGGAGCGGGCTTTTCAACCGTTACAACTGGCTTTAGTGGCTCAACTGCTTTTACTGGCTCTGCCGGCTTGTCAGGTTCAACAGCCTTGACCGGCCCGGTCGCTTTAACAGGCTCGATAACTTTCGCCGGTTCGGCGATTTTTGCTGGTTCGACAGGTTTAACCGACTGCTCTGCCGGTGCAGACTTGATTTCTACCGGTTTTGCCGGTTCTGTCACCCGAGGTTTGTCTACCACCATTGCCAGCTTCGCAGTATCGGACGTCTGAGGCGGCGGGACGACCTGAACTCCCGGCTTAACTGCTGCCGCAGTCTGCTGCGGCTTTGCCTTTTCGGTAGTTTTCACCGATATAGCCGGCACCGCAACTTTTTCTGTCGCTGAAACCGCTGAAACCGCAGGGGTTTTGCTGACAGTCCCTTCGGGTGTTGTGGTTACTCTGGCTGGTTGAACGACCGGCCGATGCACCGGAGTTTTAACCAGATCATAGTGCGGTCTGGTCAGATCAGTCGCCGTAGCATGTGAACCCGTTTTGCCTGGAGCGAGAGTTCTCATGCCAATCGAATCAAAAAATGGCTTTGGCTGCACTTTAAGTTCTTCGCTTATGGCTTCAGAGGCGACCGGAGTCGGAGCAGGTATTATCCTGGTTCCCGGCAGAACAGTTTTGAGCTTCTGACTCAAAGCAGCATGCAACTGGCGTGTTTCGGCAAAAATAACATTGAGTTTTTTAACATAATGGTATTTCAGCGGTGTATCGCTTTGAGAAAAATTATCGATACGGCCTTGAATAAAGCTGACAAAATTGCTCAAACGATTGTCGGCATCAGATTCAGAAAGAAGGGGCGAGCGCGAATCCGGCGCAAGAGCCCTTTTTATTTCAAGATTCATCAGACTGATCGTATCGCGAAGCTCGAAATACTGTCTTATCTCTTCAATGTTACCGCCCTGAGCAACAGCAGAAGCAGGCCAGAAGGCCAGCACAGCAACCATACAGAGAACCACGACACCTGTTCTGATCATGAAATCTTCCTCGCAGTATCAATGTGGAATAACAAAATCTTCGGCAGTTTCGCCGGTAGTCTGCTCAGGCAACCGACCCGGCTGCACCAGACCACCCGAAATTACAATTTTCATGGCATCTTCGATATCCATGTGAGTGTCAATTATCTTCTTTTTGCTGATGATAAGCAGGAAACCGGAAGTCGGATTGGGCGTAGTAGGAACGAACACGGAAATCATATCGTCGTCGAGGCGGTCAGAACCGGCCTGAAGCACGAAATCTCCGGTAACGAAGCCAAGCACCCAGCTGTCTTCTTTTGGATATTCGAGCATCACGACCCTTTTAAACTCGCTTCGAGTATTACGCACGATAACATCGGCAACCTGCTTGATACCGTTATACAGCGACCTGACGCCCGGGATCTGTTCAAGCGAATTGTCAACACTCGCGATCAGTCTCTTGCCAAAATAATTCTGCGCAATCATACCAACCGAGACACATATCAACGCAGTCAGAATCAGCCCCATTCCGGGAACGCGATAACCTATTGCCCGACTGACCGCCACGCCAAGAAGACCGTCGGTTATCTGAAAAAAGGCGTACATGATGTAGATTGTTACAACAAAAGGTACAAGCACCAGCACACCCGTGATCAGATACTTTCGCATCTGACCGAGCAGGTTGTTAAGCCTCTGACCGGCATCTTCGAGGGTGCGGTTCAATCGTTCGTGTTCAATCGGCAGCTTCATAATTTCTGATATTCTACGCTATCCATAACCCTTATGGCTACCGTTTAATCTCTACCGGGTTCAACGTCTTCACAGACTTCCGGCTTCATGGTGAATCTGACACGCAGAATGCGGTTTCCCTTAATTTCCGTTATCTGGAAAGTGCCCTGCGGCTGTTCAAAAATTTCGCCTCTCTGCGGGATACGCCCAAGTTTTTCAAGAACAAAACCGCCGACCGTCTCTGAGTCTTCGTAATCAAATTCGCACTCGAGCTCGGCTTCGAGATCACTGATACTGAAACGGGCGTCAACACTGTAGATATTTTCATCGAGACGCGTCAGAGGCTCCTGTTCTTCGAGATCATACTCGTCGACGATTTCGCCAACAATCTCTTCAAGCAGATCCTCAATCGTTACCAGACCTGAAACTCCGCCATACTCGTCGATCACCATGGCAAGATGCTGCTTGCGCTTTTGAAATTCACTAAGCAGATCATCGAGCTTTTTCGTCTCCGGCACAAAAAAAGGCGAGCGCAGTAATTTGAAGAGATCGTATGATTGCTGAATCTCGTCAAGTTTGATCAGCACGTCTTTGACATAAAGAATGCCAAGAATTTTATCCATGCTGCCGTCGTAGACCGGAAACCTTGAATGCCCGTCCTCGCGGATGAACTTCAGCAATTCGGGAAGCGTTGTATTGATAGGCATTGCAATGATATCAGGCCGGGGCACCATAACCTCGCGCACCAGAGTATCGCCAAACTCGAATACCGAGTTGATCATTTCCTTTTCGTCGTGTTCGATGATCCCTGCTTCTTCGCCGAGATTCACGTAGCTGTCTATCTCTTCGATCGATGAAGAGCAACCCAGCTGGCTGTTCCAGTCTGAATAGCGCGGCAGAAATTTTTTGATGGTCCAGACCGAAATCGCGGTCAGAGGGTAAGTCAGCATGAGAAAAAGGCGCAAAGGCTTGACCACAAGCCGACAATATTTATAACCACCAAAAATGGCCACGGTGCGCGGAGCAATTTCACCAAAGAAAAGGAGTATCGCTGTCATCAGTATGACCGCCAGAAACCCGCAAAACATTGAACCGGAGGCTCCTTCACAGATCGATAGCCCGGAAGCAGGCAACCAGCCATAAAAAAAGTGCACAGCCAGAACCACGGCAGAGACGTTGACCATCGTGCTTCCCATTGATAAAGAAAGCATCAGGCGCTGTTTGTCGGATATTACCTTGAGAATTTCGCCAGCCCTTGTGTCGCCATCCACTTCCTGTCTTTTGAGTTTCAGGGGAGACAACGAAAAAAACGCCGTTTCTGAACAGGAAAAAAAGGCCGAAAGAAAAATACAGCCACCAAATAAAAAGCCAGCTATAGAGTCATCCATAGACTATAAATTGCCCCGCCTTGCCATACTGAATTTCATTCATTTTCGGTCACCCTCTTGATAATAGGGTTCAAAGGCGCCCCGACAACACATTTGAGAAGACGCCTGTCACAAAGATGCTGAAAAATGGTAACTTCGCGATCACGCATGCGTTTTCGCTGGGTTTTCAGAACGTGATCGTAGCCGTGCAGATGCAGAAGGCCATGAATAAGCAAAAAGATAATCTCAAGCATCGGCGGATGCTTGAAGCTTTCGGCCTGCCGCATTGCGGTTTCGGTGCTGATAACGATATCGCCAAGCACCCTGACTTCGGCCTCAAAACTCTCTTCATCGATAGGAAAAGAGAGAACATCGGTGGGCTCGCTCTTGCCGCGGAAATCTTTATTAAGCTTCTGAATAAAGTCATCATCGCAGAAAACCAGTGAAAGCTCGGCATTCTCTGGCGATGCCTCGAATTTCATTATTTCAAGGGCTACTTCCCGGATCTGGTCAAGATCGACTTCTACAAGTTTCTGCCGGTTACTGATCAGAACTTCCATCAGCGGCCCCCTTTGATTGATTCGAAAGTTTTCCTGGATAGTCGACTCTGCTATGGTACATTGAAGTCAGCGTTCTGACAAATACCTGCTCGATTTTTTCGATGTCTTTAAGGGTCAAATCGCTTTCGTCGAGCTGATTTTCATCGTTGAGTTTGTGCTCGACGATCTTTGAGACCAGCCCCTCGATTTTGCTGTGAGTATGCTGCGGCAGCGTTCTCGCTGCCGCCTCAACGGAGTCGGCAAGCATCAGAATTGCCGCTTCTTTTGTCTGAGGCTTCGGGCCAGGGTATCTGAATCTTTCCTGATTAACCTCTTCGCCATCTTTGAGTTTTTTGGCTTCTTCGTAAAAGTAGCTGATCAGGGTTGTGCCGTGGTGCTGTGACATGATCGACAGCACTCTTTCGGGCAGACCATATTCGCGGCCAAGATCGAGACTATCTCTGATGTGCCCGATGAGAATCAGGCTCGACATATACGGCGTTACCTGATCGTGACGATTTTCATCGGCCTGATTTTCGGCAAAATACATCGGGCGTCTGATTTTCCCGATGTCATGAAAGTAAGCGCTGATTTTGGTGAGAAGCGGGTCGGCATTGACACTGTTGGCAGCGGCCTCAGCGAGAGTTGCGACGGCAATGCTGTGCTGGTAGGTACCTGGCGCCTCTTCGGCGAGCTTCCGCAACAGGGGCTGCGACAGGTCGGTGAGCTCAAGAAGGCGCGAACTGGTTGCCAGCGAAAACAAGCTCTCCATGTAAGGCAGAACGCCATTCGACACGATACCGGACAGAATACCGTTCAACAACCCGAAACCAGCAAACAGTGCGATCTGCTGCAGATCCATGGTTGCAAAGCTCTCGGTATCGAGCAGCAGAAAAGCCAGCACGGCGACGGCACTCGCAAGGCCGGTCTTGACGCATGCCGCACCGATCAGGTTTCTGACATCGGCACCACGGGTGGCGGCACGCCAGGCAAGAATACCGGCAATTGCACCGAAAAGACTGACCACAACGAATCTGATGTTCGACTCGGCAACGACAAACATCATCAGACCGAGCATGAAAACATGAAACAACGCCACCGTACAGTCGAGCAGCATGGTCATCAAAAGTGCCATGGTCGGCAGAGGCGTCAGCAGAATCGAAAGATACTGTTTGTCAAATGCGACCCCGAGGGCATGGGCGGTTTTTGCGAGCGCCAGGGTAACCAGGCAGATAACCCCGAGCAGCTTGTACTGTTCACCGTCTGAGAGAATATTTTTGTCTTCGAGGCGCAGAAAAACCAACGAGATGACGACAGCCAGCAAAGCAAGCAAAAAGTTGCCCAGCAGTGAAAGAACCCTGTTCTTCTGCAGCTGGCTGGCAATCTTACGCATCACAAAGTAGTCGTCAGAGGTGACGATTATGCCCTCTTCGACGATTTTCTGCCCCTTCTGGAATGTTCTTTTAACAGGCTGAATGGCTCTGGCTGCAGCCTCACGCCTTTGTCGCGTCAGCTTTTCGTCTTCGATGGCATTAATGGTCAGAGCATTTCTGACCAGATGTGTCATGATCTGTTTGAACATCGAGCTCTCGGGGTAGGCATCGACAAGACTGCGCACTTCTGCCCTTACGCCTTCGAGGTTCTGTGCGGTTATGGTCTTCTGGCTCAGATTCTGCAGCAGACGTCGCGCGACGGTTTTAAGCTTTTCAAACTGAGAAATCCTCAGATTACGCAATTGCACGAGTTTTTCTTCGTCGAGCAATACTTCACCGGGGAAATATGAGGCAATAAGTGTCTGAGGCGGTTCAGTCGTCGAAAGGCGTCTGAATTCATCGTAGAATGATGTCATTTCAAGCATGTGTCGATCAAAGCGGGTCAGCATTTCTTCTTCTGCCTGCTCGATCGGTGTAAAAACCGGCTGCACCTTTTCCATTTCGGCGGTACGCAGTTCGTTGGTTTTGCTCTCATCGACAAAACTTATGGTTCTCGGGCATCTGATGGTCTTGGGAGCAGGCTTACCCTCTACTACTTCCGGGGTAAAGCCGGTTGGATCGATAACCAGAATAACCACGAGAATAGCGAAAAAGCCCCCGAGCTGCAGCAGAAACCGCTTCTGCAGCTGAACTGGGATGTTCAGCCATTCAAGAAAGCTTGAAAGTAAAAGATTGGTCTTTTCGCTCACTGCTGTTTCCGTTCTTTTGCCTGATAAGCATCGAAAGCGCTGATTATGCGGCGCACCACTTCATGTCTTATCACGTCTTCTGTGGCTAAATCAACAAACTTGATCGATTCAACGTTATCAAGGATTTTGTCGAGCACCAGAAGCGAAGAATCGGAGGTGCGCGGCAGGTCGATCTGGGTATGATCGCCGGTCACCACCATTTTTGAGCCATAGCCAAGGCGGGTCAACACCATGCGCATCTGTGGCAGTGTCGTATTTTGAGCCTCATCGAGAACCACGAAGGATTCGTTGAATGTACGGCCGCGCATGTAAGCCAGGGGCGTAATTTCGATCACGCCCTGCCTGACATACTGCTCAAATTTTCCCATGCCGATAAATTCCTGTAGAGAGTCATAAAGCGGGCGAAAATGCGGGTCGACCTTTTCCTTGAGGTCGCCGGGCAGATAACCCAGGCTTTCACCTGCCTCCACAACCGGTCGCGACAGGATCACTCTGCTGACCTTTTTCTCTTTCAGGGCTCTGACCGCCATGGCGGTCGCCAGATAGGTCTTGCCGGTACCGGCGGGGCCGCGGGCAACCGTAATGGTATTGTTTTCAATGGCATTGATATATGCCTGCTGATTCGGTGTTTTCGCGCGAACGACGCGACCACTGAAAGAAGCGATCAGATCGGAAAAATTAAAACTCTCGGTCACCCCGCTCATAAGCGGTTTTACCGAAGTGACCTGATTGAACAGGCGACGCACTTCGACGGCGTTAACCGCCTCGTGCTGATCGATGCGCTGCCCGAGAATTTCAAGAAACCTTTTCACAAGAAGAATCTTTTCATGCGATCCTTCGAGCAGCAGGCAATTTCCACGCGCCTTTGCCGTCAGGTCGGGCAGATCGCGAATAAGCTTCAGACCGTTTTCAGGCTCGGAGCTGAAAATATGGCGAGAAAGCTCGTCTGAAAGCTCCAGACGCTCATTTTCAATTTTCATCATCGGCATTCTCCACTGCAGAATCGTGGGTTTCTGCAAACAACCCGGTAAAATCATGCTCGGCCTGCTCCAGGGTCACGCGGCCAAAACCACCTGATTGAAAACGTTTGATAATATCAGTGGCCGCCCGCTCGATATCAGGCTCGTTACCCCGGGCCACAAAATTCATGCGCCGGGCATAATCAGCAATAAAGCGCTCAAAGTTGCAGTCAGCCTCAATATATCCAGGCAAAACCCGTTGGTTACCGCTGAAGGTAAGAATCTCGCAGAGGGTTTTCGACTGGCTCCAGGTATCGGTATCTCGCCCCGGAATCGTGTTGATGAGCTTGAGGATATCGCCACGCCGCAGCAGAGCGAAATCAAGAATACCGGGCAGGTCAAGAAGTTCAAGTTCGCCAGGCAGCTTTATCCATTGAATACTGCGGGTAACCCCTGGCATATTGGCGGCACGGGCGGCGCTCCGGCCGGCAAGAGAGTTGATCAGCGTCGATTTACCGACGTTCGGCACACCGATGATCATCACCCGTCGCACCTTGCGCAAAGGTGCCTTTTGACCAGGTTTTAGCGTAAAAGCCGCGTTACGGATCATCTCGGAAAGATTTCTGACTGAGCTGCGATTACGACAGTCTACAGCCACGCAGGCCTGTCCCTCGTTCTTGAAGCGGGCAAGCCATCTGCGCGTCTCGCCTTCGTCGGCAAGATCGGATTTGGCGAGAGCAATGACTGAAGTCTTGCCAAGCCTTTTGACAAAGTCTTTGAGGCGTGAACCGTTGGGCATACGGGCATCAACAAGCTCGACAATGACGTCGACAACCGGCAGATACTGGTCGACCGACTTAAAAGCTTTTCTGATGTGACCGGGTATTTCTCTTTTCATTAAATCAATCTGTTGGCACGACCGGGAAAATTCTGGCCAGCCATTCTGCCCATTTCAGCCCTGCTGATCAACCGGCCGGGCCGGCTGCATCGGGTGCGGAAAACTCCGGATCGGGCTGATTCGATTCATCGGCAGATAATTAAAAACCGCCTGCCCCTTGAGGTTGGTCAAAGGCATCGGGCCCCAGAAACGGCTGTCTGAGCTGTTGTTTCTGTTATCGCCCATCACAAACAGGCTGTCGTCAGGAACTCGGGTCGCATAATCACTGAGAGGCGGTTCGGCAATATACGGCTCATTGAGATAGACACCGTTGACGTAAACCCGGCCGTCTTCAATTGAAATATGGTCGCCGGGAAGCCCGACCACTCTTTTGATGTAATCTTTTGGCGGTGCGTTAACGTCAGGGTTGGGATAACGGAACACGACAATATCGCCTCTTTCAGGAAGCTTGAACCAGAAGCGCGGCCCAAAAGGCAGGCGCCCATCAAGTGACAGATCAAAGACATAGGCGAAGCGGCTGACAAGAATTCTGTCACCGCCACGTTCAAGCTGGCCGGTAAAAGGGTTACGCTTTTCGCCAAGAAGTGTCGGTTCCATGCTGCCGGTGGGAATCCAGAAGGCCTGAACCACCAGCCCGCGGATCAGAATCGCAAGAAAAAAGGCAATAAAAATGGTCTCGTTCCATTCACGGAAAGAGCCTTTATAATGCAGTTCAAAACTCCGGCTGTCTAAAACGGCACCATCAGGGCCAACGGCGCTGATTTTCAGCCCGTTGACCCCGTTGTGCAGTTTGAGATCAGTCCGGAATCTTCCACGCGATGCCGATTCGATCTGGTTTACAGTTTTTGCCTGGCGCAGAAAAGGCCGCCACGTCTGTTCAATCTGAACACGGGCACCCTCTTCAACCTTGCCGCTGACGCTTCCGGCCAGTTGAAGTTCTGACTCAGCGAGAACTTCATCAAGGTCGAGGGCCTCAAGCGGAATAACCTGTTCTCCGAAACGGATCGACAGATCGTGTATGAACACCCCGACAGGTGCGTCGGGATTAGCTGATTCTTGCAAAATCAAGCTTTATCCTTGGAAAAGATTTTGTCTTTAACGCGGGTTTTCTTACCAACTCTGTCGCGCAGGTAATACAGTTTGCTGCGGGCAACCTTACCGGCACGAACCATGGTGATAGAAGCAAGGGTTGGTGAATGGAGCATGAAAGTTCTTTCGACGCCGACGCCGTAAGAGATCTTTCTGACGGTGAAGTTTTCACGCAGACCGCTGTAGCGTCTGGAGATAACTACGCCTTCGAATGCCTGCAGGCGTTCTTTGTCACCTTCGCGAACCTTGATTTCAAGGCGAAGAGTGTCACCTGGCATAAAAGCCGGGATTTCCTGCTTGTTCTTCTGATAGTTTCTTTCAATACTTTCGATAACGGGATTCATTGGACAAACTCCTTCCGGAATGATTTCAACTTTTTTTGCCGTCTGAGGCGAGCAGTGACTGCAGAGAGTCTCTGTCTTCTTCGCTCAGATCAGCGACTGCAAACACGTCTGGCCGGCTGACAGCGGTGGTCAGCAGCGACCGACAATGTCTGAAACTGGTTATGTGCGCATGGTTGCCGTCTTGCAACACCTGAGGGACTGCCAGGCCTTCCCATGTGGCGGGGCGGGTGTATTGCGGGTGATCGAGAAGGCCCTGATAGAAGGAATCCTGTTCGACCGACTCCTGCCGGCCCACGGTGCCTGGAATCATGCGCGAAACTGCGTCAACAACGGTCATGGCGGCGATTTCGCCACCGGTAAGCACGTAGTCACCGATTGAGAGCTGCAGATCGAATTCATGAATGATTCGTTCATCGAACCCTTCATAGCGACCACAGACAAGTATCAGCCTGTCAAAGTCGGCCAGTTGCCTGACCAGATTCTGGTTAAGCTGCACGCCCTGAGGAGTCAGACCGATTACCGGTCCGGGCCCCGCCAGTCTGCGGACATCTCTGATGCAGTTCACCAGAGGGGCCGGCTTGAATACCATGCCTGGCCCGCCGCCAAAGGGCGTATCGTCAACCGTCCGGTGTCGGCCATCGCCATAATCACGAAACTGATGCACAGCTATGTCGATAAGGCCGTTTCTGACGGCCGACCCGAGAACGCTTTCGTCAAATACCTTGTCAAAGATCGTCGGCAGCAGTGTAATTATGTCTACACGCATTTCATTCTACCGGAATGTGGAATGAAACAGGCTCTACCAGCCTTACCGTTCCTGCGGCCCGGTCAACCGATTTTATAAAAATCTTCTTGAACGGGATCATCACCTCAGTCGAATCAGCTGTCTGCACCAGAATATACGGGCACGGAGCATCTGCTTCGAGCTTGAGAACCTTGCCTGACGGTTGCCCGTCTGGCCCCAGAACCTGCATTCCGATCAGTTCATCGGGGTAAAACTCAGAGTTGCCCCTGAGGCTTTCCCGTTGCGACTTCGGAATAACCAGCATCGTGTTAACATAGGCAGCGGCGGTATCACAGTCATCGGCGCCTTCAAATTTGATATCGATGGCCGTTTCCGTGAAGTGCCCGCGCCATTCGCTGACAGTAGCTACCTCAGTCTCACCAGAGCGATTCTGAACGAACACCTGTGAGCCCGGTTGAAAACGGTCAGGGAAATCGGTCAGCAGACCTACCCGCAACCAGCCCTTCAAACCGACAGTCTTGCGCACCTGCCCGATGGCGATCCAGGGATCGGAAGCGCCGGCGTCGGGCTTTTCAGCCTTAAGACGCTTTATTTCGGGCTTTGGCTTTTGTGACATCGGCGTCAGACCAGTTCCATTATCACCTTTTTGGTGCCGGTGTTGGCCGACGACCTGATGATAGTGCGCAGAGCATTGATGGTCCTGCCCTTCTTGCCGATGATCTTGCCGGCATCTTCGGGGTTAACCTGAACCTCGAAAACCACGGTGCCATCGCCTTCAATCGGCGTGATGCTGACTTCGTCAGGATGCTCGACCAGAGCTTTAACCAGTCGTTCAAGCATGTTCTGTGCGGTCTGGGTCATTGATTACTCCCGAAACCGCGCTCAGCGCTTGGTCCAGACGAATTTTACAGAACCGTTGGCGGCTTTCTGCGGAACCTTTACGATACCCTTCTGGCGAAGAATGTTCTTAACGGTTTCAGTCGGCACGGCGCCGTCTTTGAGATAATTGAGAACTGCTTCTTCGTTCAGTTCGATCTTGGTTTCCTGCGGCAGTGGTGAATACTGACCGAGGTTTTCGAGGGTTACGCCATCGCGGGTCTTGCGGCTGTCGAGAGCCACGATTCTGTAACAGGGGCGGTGCTTGGTGCCAAGCATTTTCAGTCTGATTGAAACGGCCATTTTAATAACTCCTTCTATGTTGTCAAAACCGCTGACGCGGCATTACATTCCGAAAAATTTGCCGAGGCGACCCGGACCCTTGCGTTTGGCAAAGCTGCCGAGCTGCTTCATCATTTTGCGCATCTGCGTAAACTGCTTGAGCAGCTGGTTAACATCCTGGATGGTGTTGCCGCTGCCGGCAGCGATACGTTTGCGCCGCGAGCCATCGATAACATCGGGCACATTGCGTTCCTGTTCCGTCATAGAGAGAATGATGGCTTCGAAACGTTTGAACTTTTTGTCATCAAATGAAAATTCTGAGAGATTGCCCATCGACGAGAAGCCAGGAATCATACCAAGCAACTGGTCGAGCGGACCCATTTTTTTAATCTGTGTAAGCTGATAAAGGAAATCATTGAAATTGAAATCGGCTTCAAGAACGCGCTTCTCGATCTCTTTCATCTTCTCTTCATCCATGTTGGCCTGGGCCTTTTCGATGAGAGAGAGAACGTCGCCCATACCGAGAATTCTCTGGGCCATGCGTTCGGGGTAGAAAGGTTCGAGAGAAGATGACTTTTCGCCGGTGCCGACGAATTTAACCGGCTTGCCGGTGACTTCGCGAATCGAAAGTGCCGCGCCACCTCGGGCGTCACCATCTAACTTGGTGAGAACGATGCCTGAGAGCTCAAGCATTTCGTTGAAGGTGGTTGCCATATTAACGGCATCCTGACCGGTCATGGCGTCGACAACGAGCAGCACTTCGTGTGGCGAAGTCGCCTCTTTGATACCCTTGACTTCGGCCATCATCTGCTCATCTATATGCAGACGACCGGCGGTATCGATGATAACCGTGTCGAAATCACGGGCCTTAGCGTGTTCAATAGCGGCAAGAGCGATATCAGCAGGCTTCTGGCCTTGCTGGCCGGCAAACACTTCAACGCTGAGCTGGTCACCAAGCACCTGCAGCTGCTTAACAGCGGCTGGGCGATAAATATCGCAGGCTACCAGCATCGGGTTTTTCTTCTCGTCCTTGCGCAGATAAAGCGCCAGCTTGGCACTGGTCGTCGTTTTACCTGAACCCTGCAGACCGGCCATAAGAATTACGGTCGGCTTCTTCGGCGAGACGGCCAGTTTGGTGCGCTCACTGCCAAGCAGAGTCGTCAACTCTTCAAGAACGATCTTGATTACCTGCTGAGTAGGAGTGAGGCTCTTGAGAATTTCAGTGCCGATCGAGCGCTCTTTAACGCGCTTGATGAAGTTCTTAACGACCTTGAAGTTGACGTCTGCTTCGAGCAGCGCCATCTTAACTTCGTTAAGAGCGACATCGATATCTTTCTCGGTCAGCTTGCCCGATCTTCGCATTTTTTCGAAGACCGCGGTCAGCTTCTCTGAAAGGCCCTGAAACATTGAGCTCACTCCTGTTTTGATTCAATAAAGGCAGAATAGAGTAGCCAGTATAACTTAACAGCAAAGTTTAGTCAAGACCTATGTACACTTCACAGCTAATGTAAACACCAACACAAGAACAGATGCATGGTCTGCGAGCGCTACAGAAGCCAGAGCCCGCTGCCACACTTTCCAGTCACATGTCTTAAGAGATCGCTGTCACAGCCAGAAATGCCGACAATAATGCAAGATTCCGGGCCAAAACAGCTTTTCCTGAGAGTCGAAAGGAAACGTGGAAAAAAACAAAACGACCAAATTCCCGCGAAGCTCACCAGAAGCCACTCCAGAGATCTTCGCGGCTCGAAACGACTCATGAATTGTAAATAAAATGTTTTTTTTGTTGACAGGTTTTTTGAAGTATGCCTATATTGCAAACAAATCTTATTCGGATTAATCAGCAATCGTTACATTAGAAAGGGGTTATCGTCATGCCGAAATTCTATGAAGAAGAAGTAAAAATCCTTGCCGCCCAGAAAGACTGGGACAACCTTGACGATGATGAAGAAGAAGAACTCGACGAAGACGAAATTGAAGACTTCGACGACGATGAAGAAGATATAGACGAAGACTTTGACGACGAAGAAGACGAAGAAGAATTCGAGGACGAAGACGAAGAAGAATTCGAAGACGAAGAAGAAGAAGAAGACTTCGATGATGAAGACGAAGACTTCGAAGATGACGAAGAAGAAGTGCTTGAAGACGAAGACGAAGAACTGGATGAAGACGAAGAAGAAGACTTCGAAGATTACGACGACTTCGAAGATGAAGACGAAGAACTGGAAGATGAAGACGAAGACGAAGAATAATCAGTCTTCATTTGTATAAAAAAAAGCGCCTCCAGAACCGGAGGCGCTTTTTTTATCCCCTTTAAACCGGGTAATCTGCAAAGAAATGCGACTGACAAACAATAAAAAAAACCGCTTTTTCTGCGGTTTTTTTATTGTTTGTCAGATTGGTGTCAGTAGTTGTTTCTCTGCAGCCAGAAGCGAGCTTTTTCTTCTTCGAGGATGCGGCCGATATCCGATTCAGAAAGGCCGTATTCTTTAATATCGGGTCGATTAAGCAGCCAGACCCAGTCATCATGGTTCCACTGCCCGCTCTTTTGATGCACAAATTCGCGCAGCTTGCCAAGCAGAATTTCCTGGGGGCTGAGACGGCGCTCAACCACAACCGGAGCAGCGGCGTGCTCAGCATGAACATGCTCTTCAGAGCCCTCTGAACTGTTCGGCGAACAAGCATAAACCTTCAGGCCGCCGCGTTTACCACGTTCCAGCAGATAGCCCTCGCGAACCATTGCCTGAAAAAGGCGGTACATCGAACCTTTTTCGTTTTTATCGAGCTTGCTCTTGAAAAGGTCACGGTTGACGTCGTTAGCGGTGAAGTCCTCACAGCCCTCAACATACTTCATGATCTTCTTTACGTTCTTTGAAATAACCTGATGCAGATGAATATTTCTATCGTTGTCACAGCGGCGCTTATTGCGCGTGCCCTCAACAACGCCTTTACAGAAGGGAAGTTCACATGTTCTCTTTCGTCCCACGATATGCACCTCTGACTTGAAATCACCTGATATACACCGGGACAATGTCCTGATGACTGCAATAGATTAACCAAGGCTCAACAACTTGTCAACCTTTTTCGTCACGACTGTACAGAACTGACCGAGCACAGTACATAACTTTGAACGACGTGCAGAGTCATGAACAAATTGCGCATACCGTCATTCTTATTGTATAATCCCAGCAGAAAAATGAAGCGGAAGGGAACATCACATGCCTCAGCTACGAAAAGACCCGGTAACCAAACGTTGGGTCATCATCCTGCATGAACAGGCCAAAACCCCGGCAGATTTCCAGATTCCACAGCCACCCCGTCAGCAGAACAAGTGTCCCTTCTGCCCCGGCCATGAAGACATGGCGCCGCCCGAGGTCATGTCATATCGCACTCCGGAAACCCTTCCAAACCAGCCAGGCTGGGCGGTAAGAGTTATTCCGAATAAATTTCCGGCCCTGCAGATTGAGGGCGACCTCGACCGAACCGGCATCGGGGTCTATGACATGATGAATGGCGTTGGCGCCCACGAGGTTATCATTGAATCGCCAAATCACGACGACGGCTTTCACAATTACACCGTCGAACAGATTTCCAGGATTCTGCGCACCTACACCGACCGCTATCGCGACCTCAGGCGTGACAGAAGGTTCAGATACATATTGATCTTCAAGAACCAGGGCTCTGCTGCCGGTGCCAGCCTAGACCACCCTCACTCACAACTCATCGCCACTCCGATCATTCCAAAACGCGCCATGGAAGAGGTTGAAGGTGCCAAACGGTATTACTATTACAAGGAGCGCTGTGTTTTCTGTGACATCATACGCCAGGAACTGAGCTCTGGTGAACGGATAATCCACGAGAATGAACAGTTTGTCGCGTTTGCACCTTTTGCATCGCGCTTTCCCTTTGAAACCTGGATCGCTCCGAAAGATCACAAAGATTCATTCGGCGATATCGACAGTAATGAAATTGAAGGGCTGGCAGGCATAATGCACGCCACGCTGCGAAAACTGATCAAGACCCTCAATAATCCACCGTTCAACTTCATCATTCACACCGCTCCCTGCGACGAGCACTGTACCGACTACTTTCACTGGCATCTTGAAATCATGCCGCGACTGACTAAAGTAGCCGGGTTTGAGTGGGGGTCGGGGTTCTACATCAACCCGGTCGCCCCCGAACGTGCCGCCAGATTTTTGATCAACCAGGAATAGTCAGGAGACCAGCCGTGCCACAACTTCGCAAAGATCCCGTTCTAAAACAGTGGGTAATTATTTCGCCCGAACGAGGCAAGCGCCCCTCTGACTTCAAAAAGACTGAACAGCCTCCTGACGACCCAAAAACATGCCCATTCTGCGAAGGCAATGAGGCAATGACACCAGCCGAAACTCTGTCGTTCCGCACTGCCGGAACCCATGCCAACCACAAAGGCTGGTGGGTACGAGTAATACCCGACAGCGCACCGATCCTCAAACCCGATGGCGATTCTGATCGTGAGGGCATTGGCATGTTCGATGCCATGAACTCTATCGGGGTTCATGAAATGGTAATTGAATCGCCACACCACACAACCACGATACAGAATTCAACCATAGAACAGGTTCGCGAGATCATCTGGGCCTACAAACAACGTCTGCTCGAAATAAAAAAGAACCCGCGCTACAAGCACTTTATGATTGTCAAAAACAGCGGCGAGGGTGTTTCCAGCTTTACTCACTCCCATTCTCATATTGTTGCGACTCCGATTATCCCGAAACGAATCGAAGAAGAACTTGAAGGGGCACGCGAATATTATCACTATCACGACCGTTGCCTGTTCTGCGACATCATCAAACAGGAAGCAAAAGAGCAGGTTCGCCTAGTTTATGAAAACGATAATTTTATCGTCTTTTGCCCCTTCGCCTCGCGGTTTCCTTTCGAAATGGAAATAACCCCGAAGTTTCATCAGCCATTCTTCGAGATGCTTGAAAACAACCAGGTACACAGTTTTGCAAGCGCACTACAGACCGCGCTGCAAAAAATGGAAAAGCTTCTGCCGGGGCAACCCTACAACTTTGTTCTGCACACTTCTCCATGCTCAGACTCTTACCGCGAATTCTATCACTGGCACGTCGAACTGATTCCCAAATTGACGAAAGTTGCCGGCTTCGAATGGGGCTCCGGCTTCTACATCAACCCCACAACGCCAGAAGATGCTGCCAAAATGCTTCGTGAAGCCAAAGTTTAAGGCCCGAAGGCACTTATAAATAAAAAAAGAAAACTGCATTTTTTAGTTGACTCGCAGGGGCGTTCATGCTAGAATAGCCATACGATATGGGGCTGTGGCGCAGCTGGGAGCGCGCTTGAATGGCATTCAAGAGGTCGACGGTTCGATCCCGTTCAGCTCCACCGAAAACCGGGTTCTGAAAAGAACCCGGTTTTTGTTTTAGCCACTGAGCCTATCTCCAGATCGAAACTGCTTTGCCCCTCTTGTTGCCAAGCAGGTTGCCAAGCTTATTCTGGTAAGGGTATTCGTCCAGCTTGGTTGAGTTCAGATAATTCTGTTCGTCAGTCTGAGCGGTCGTGTCAGCGGAAGGCTCCCAGCCTTCCTGTGAAAATTCAAAACTGGTGTTGGTGGCAAGATTAAGGGTAACCTGCCAGTAATATGGCTTACCAGGGCCCCATAGATGTGCTGGCACGGCCGGATCTTTTATGCTGTCGCTTCTGAGAAAGCCCCATGTGGTCAAAGAAGCGATCTTGGCCTGCAGTAGCGCCGGCGAATCTGATGCCTGCAGTTCTATCCAGCCAGGATAACTGGCCACGCGAACCAGATCAAGAGCCTCTCTGACCTGGCTCAGATCTGTATTCAAAGAAACCTCTTTATCACGCCGCGTTATCAACTCTTCGTTTGGCATCATACGCAAAGCAACGATACCCCCGACGATCAGCATGACAAACAGCATCATCAGCAAGGCTCCCCGCCTTGAGCTCAAAATATTTTTACCATTCATAATATTGGTGTCCTCCCTGTAATGACTGCTGACGGGTCGGAGAATGCAAAGTTGCATCCGGGTGGTAAGTCGTCGGCCTGGTCTGGCCTTCGAAGGCCCTCTCAAGCTTGATCCCGTCAAACCACACTCTGCGATCCGCTACCGGACTTGAATTATGCAGAACCAGTCTGGTAGAACTGGCAACCGCTTCGCTGAAGGTCAGGTTGAAGGCAAGATAAACCCGGTAATACCTATATTCATCTCCGTCTATTTCAATCGGTTCGCTGTCCGAAATTCCGGAGTGGGCAATCGGGAAAGCGCCTGCCGAATAGGTTGACAACTGCCCGGCCGCATCTATTCTCAGCGAGACAGTTGCTACGGGTTTCCCGGTAAAATCATACTGAATGAATGCAACGTCGGCACTGCCGCTGCCCGG
Organism: Candidatus Rifleibacteriota bacterium; assembly: GCA_024710355.1. Classification (GTDB taxonomy): domain Bacteria; phylum Muiribacteriota; class Ozemobacteria; order Ozemobacterales; family Ozemobacteraceae; genus Rifleibacterium. Next base: position 25,192 of record JANJUX010000046.1, on the reverse strand, counting down.
GCAGACCCAGGCAGACAGGAAATAAAGGTCTGTGGCAGGAGGCACCGGCGCAGTAAAAGTGAGGGTAGCGATTTCCTGATACAGGCTGTGTTTTTCGACCATGGCCTGATCAGAACCGCCGACCTTGACTCTGAAAGTGCAGGAATCTTCGATCGCGCCTCTGGTCATTCTTTGCGGGCCCGAAGGACCATAAACATCTTTTGTCTGGCCAGCCGGAACACTCAGCCTGATAGTCGCGGTCGCCATTGCGCCCGGGGGCACAGGCGAATACGAATAACTGAGAACGGTAAGGTTGCCCGACGGAATAACGTTTGCGGGCTCGGTCAATGATGCAATGTCACTGAAAGCCCAGTTCAGATCAGCAACGTTTATGGCAGCATTGCCGGTGTTCATAAAGCCCACTTCAGCAGTCTTAGATGCACCTGCATCAATATTGCCAAAGTCGATGTCTGACGCCAGAATGTCAAAGCCGTAAGAAGCATTGACAGAAACACGCACCTGAAACGTTGCCGAGGCTTCTAGGCCGTTCGGGCTGAGGTTATCGTCATCGTCATCGAAGAACGCGGCAGTGGCCACATAATCGCCGGCACGCGGAAAGCCAATCTCAACATTCGCCTGGTAAGCCCGGCTTCCCATACCGGCGATCGCCTGGGCGACAGAGGGCGTGAAAGTAAGGCTGGCGACCGGCATTGAAGCGTCAGGGCTGGTCAATGGCGTCAACACCCGCCATCTCACCCGGTCAAGCGGAACATTGGAGCCGCTGTAGGCAGTGATCGGAAGATTGTAGGTCCCCATAACGTTTCGCGGGCCAAAATCAAGGGGCGGGTTGGTAAGGTTGGTTTCGTAAATCACCTTGCTCCCAATGCTGACAATCAGCTCAAAAGTATCAGACACTTCGCTGCCATCCCAAACGCCGGGCATAGTCAGATGGTCTTCAAAGATTCTCTGAATGCCGGAATAGGTGTAGGCACCCTGAACTGCACCAATAGTAACGGTTACCGTTGCAATCTTTGATTGCCCGACATCGAGTGAGAAGGGCATTGCCGGAATAGTAGTAAAGGTAATACTGGCAACCGGGATATTGTTGGCGCCGAACACCAGAGCCGACCGCAACGGATAAACGGCGTTCAGCATGACATTACCGGTGTTTCTTATTTCGACCTGACCGGATTTGGAAGCATTTCTCGACACCCAGCCAAGATCGAGCTGGGTTTGAACAACGTTGATTGCGGGCGCAGCCTGCACCGTCAGAGATACCGGGCAGTCGGAAAATGCTTCCCCTGCGTCCCTGAGGCCGTTGTTGTTGGAGTCTTCCCAGACCGTGACCGTGCCAAGATAAACACCGGCAGAAGCATTGGCCGGAACGGTTACCGACCATTGGCTGGTCCTAACCTGACCTGAGTTTGCACCACCGAGAGACACCGGGCTAAAGTTGTTTGCCGTTGCGGCAACATCTACCGCTCCGGCAACCGGCGGCGTAAGAATCAGAGCCGTGCCGGTGGCTTTAATATTAACCAGAGCAAGGCTGCCGGTGTTTCTGGCGCTTAGCGTGGTTGACGGCGTCGTAGCATTGGGCGGGCCAGCTACAGAAAGGTTCGGCTCATCAATGTCGACGAGGAGGTCGCCGACTTCACAGCTGATTTTGAAGCTCCAGGAGGCTTCACCCGGGTCTCTGACGCTATTGACCGGCATGTCGGCCCATATCCAGAAATGGTTCGGAATACTTTCGTAAAGGCCATAGGGCGTGCCGGCCGGCACATAGAGTTCGACCTGACGGGTAAAGAAAGCTCCCGGCGGCACTGAGAAAAGTTCAGATGGCGGGAAGCTGGCATTGGCGGCTGCAATCACATTTGCACCCGACATCAGATTCACCTTTTCCCAGCGCAGACCCGTCAAAGTGACGTTACCCGTGTTGCGGCAGTTGAAAGAAACGATCTTCGACGTATCTGGTGCGATGCCTCCAAGACCAATGGTGGCAGCCATTACCTGCACTTTTGGCACAAGAGGAACAGTAGCCTGAAGAACGAACGAAGCCCTGAATTCTGCCGGACCATCCCATTTATTGTTGCCATTATCATCATGGTAAATGTACTGGGTCGCTGAATATATACCGGCTGGGGTCCCGGCCGGGACGAAAAGTGCCAGATCGACCGGAATCGCCTGCCCTGCCGTAACCGTTGGCGGAATTGGGTTGTTAACAGTATAGATAGCAATGTTGTCAGATGCGATGGTGTTGCCACCGCCATCGCTGAGAGGCAGGTTATCAAGCCTGAGGCGCGTCAAAGGCAACCCGGCAGCGTTATTTGTCAGAGTGAGACCAAAGCCCAGGTTCAGACCCGAAGGCTCGACGGTGCCTGCATTCACAGTGAGCGGATTCAGGGTGTAATTCATGACACCAACCTGAACTCTCACCTGAAAGGTATCGCTCGCTTCGCCTGCATCTACGACACCAGGATTGGCTGAGTCATTCCAGATTGTCCAGGTGGCGATGTAGATACCCGGGACAGCCACATTGACGGCTGAAATACTGGCGACGCCCACGCCGGTTATGGCCATTGGCCCCGGATTACTTGGGGTCGCAGAGATTACGAAGGTATTAGTACCGTTGGCGGCTCCGGGCAACTGCATCAGCTTGACGTTGTCGAGAGCGATATTGCCGCCGCTGAAATAGTTCAGCGGTTTACCCGGCGAAGTCTGCCCGATCGGCCAGGCACCGAGGTCGAGAAATTCCTGCACAGTAAAAATCTTTTTGCAGGGCGGAACCGTGACCGAAACGTTGAAAAGATCGTAAGCTTCGTCGATATCGGCCATATCGTTCAGGTTACGATCATTATAAACCGACATGGTGGCAATATAGGAGCCGGCTTCCTTGTTGTAAGGAACAAATAGAGTTGCCGAAGCCGCTTTGCTGCCACCACCGGCAAGCTGATTAACGGGGTTCGGGCTCATCGACAGGTTCGATTTACTTATCTTAAGGGCGCCCGGGCCATTCATGTCGGTGGTAATCCACTTGATATGGTCGAGCTGATAGTTACCGATATTGAGAACGGTTCCGTCAACTTTTGCCGTCTCACCGCAGTTGAGGGTGCCAAAGCTCAATGAATCGGGGCTCATCTGAATTCGCCGGCTGTAGATAGTCAGAGGATTGGAAACCCCTTTGCCGGAAAACACGCCGGCGCCGGTATTCAGGTCGTTACCCGAAATGTACCAGGCGGGAGTGACAGTGAGAGCATAGCTCGCAGTAAGCCCCGTATCGCTGTCAGCACGATAAGTGTATGAAATTGTGCCGGAATTGAGAGATTTTACAGTGATGCTTGCAGGAGTCGGGCCTGAAAGCAGCGTTGCGCTGCCACCGAAATTCGGGAAAGCGCTGGCATCGATGAGCACAGACGGCGTCGCATTGCTTATCGTTGAACTCTGGGCAACCGTGTTGGTTGCAACCATGGTAACAGTGAAGTTTTCGCCAACAAAAACCGATGTGGGCGAAATGGAGAGTGAAGCCACCAGGTTACCCGGGTCCTGAACCCTGAAGTATTGCAGGGCCAGCATAGCCTGGCGACTTGCGGGGCTTGAATCCGGGTCATCTTCGAGAACCACACTCCAGGTAGCCGGCGTCTCTCCGGCCGGAATAGTGTAGGGAAAGTCAACTTCTCCTTCACTGTCAGCTGTGAGAAAAGGAGAAACAATGACAAAACCTGCGGGAACATTGGCAGTCTGGGGAATCTGGGAGTTGTAAACTCTAATCCTGTAAGGACCGGAATTAGCCGCAACCCCATAAGCACGAATCTGTATGGTCTGGCCCGGGTTAAAATCTGCTTGCTCAAAATTAAAGTCAAGATCTCTGGAAAGTTTTATGCCTACGGCAGCAATCTTCCAACTACCCTCTTTTAGAGGGTCAACAAGTAAGCTGGCCGATGCAGGCCAGTTGAAGTCATACCAGAAAGTATTCGATGTAAACTTGCTATCCCCGGAGCTAGAGAAAGCGCCCACCGCAACATCATAAACAATGTCTACCGACATTCCTCCTGCCAGAGAATATGGCAGAGCAGGGCTCACAATTGCCTGGTCAAATGTTCCGATGCTGAAAGTAAGACTTGCGGCATTAACAATCGCTGTCGCCTGGCCATTATTCCTTATTCGCACGGTAACTTTGAGGTTTTTCTGATTAAGAAAGACGATCCCGTTATAAGGGGGAACGGATGTCAGTGACACAACCTCAAGCACCGGACTGGACTGAATAAGGCAGATATTGCTGGTAACCGCAGGGCTTTTCAGAAACAGACCCGAGTTCGCATCAAACCCGTAAGCAGTGCCAGAAGCCGAGAAATTGCCTGCCGATTGCGCAGTAAAATTATATGTCACCGTGGCCTGACTGTTACCGGCAACATCTGTCAACGGCGGCGGCCCGCTGGTCTGCAGAGCAGTGCCAGGCCCGAAAAACTGTAGCGGATTGCTGACGTAAGCACTGCTCACCGCTGCTCCACCAGAGTTAATGAGGGTGAACGATGCGGTAAAAGGTTGCCCGACAGAAACCTGTGACGGCATCGAAAATGCTGCGGTCAGAACTGCCGGTGAAACCACCTCGAACTGGTTTTCGCAGGAAATAATTGTATTGATCGGGTTAGTGACCCTGATTTTGTAATTACCGTAAGCAGAAGCCGAGGTGATATCCATCTGGTGCGACATGGTGCCGGAGGCGTCAGCAGTGAGGGGCGGAGAAGCGGCAACGATGTTGTTTGAAGGATCGAGCCAGCGAATGACGAATTCGCCGTAGGGGTTCAGATTTTCAGCTTTGGCATATATGGTTAATGAACCAGCTGTCGGCCGGTTAAAGCTGATAGAATTCTGTGAATGGGCCGCATCCTTGAAAGTATTGATTTTTTCGGCAAGAATTGTCCATTCCGTTGGAATCAGGGCGTTTGTCCAGCCGACCGGAAAGCCGGTATTGTAATCTCTGCCACTTACAGACGCATCGACAATAGATGTGCCCACCGGAGAAATCGGAGAAATATCGACACCATATCTGGCAGTAGCTTCAAAACCGCCGAGGATAAGGATTTCAAATGGCGTAATCGGGTATTCAGCGTCGTAAAGGCCCAGGCTCAAGTAAGGAATGATACTGGATGACTGCCAGCGTGCCGTTGCTTCGCCGCCATTGGAAACCCGCAAAAATACCGGGGTGTTTGTCTGGCCACGGTAAACCGTTTCAGAAGCGACAACTTCTTCCAGAACCAGTTGCGACGGGTTTTGTATCGTCCACGAATCCGTAATTCCTGCAGTCAGATCTTCAACGATTTCGCCCGAGAAGTTGTTGGTTCCGGAAGCTATACCACTTATAATTGCAACTCCAGAGGGGCTTAACGGGTCAATGTTAACCGTAAACGTTGCAATAATGCTGCTCAAAGCCGGAATAACAGTTCCGGGTCCGGGGGTCTGCAAGACGGTTGGCGGATTATACAGGCCAAGGGTAAAGGTAAGATCTGCCGCAGTGAGGGTCATAGGCGTTTCGCCAATGTTGGACAGATACATGCGTACGAAGATGTCAGTTTGCCCCTTGTTAACGAACGACTCGTCTGTTTCAACTTTGTCGACAACCAGCTGCGACTTGCTTCTGATCAGCCATTGATGAGGTAACTGAGCATCGTTATCACTGAAAGTCAGGGCCGGAATAGCCACGGTTGCGGTCGCCCTGGCATCAATTGTAGCAGTGCCTGTTGTTGAACTGCTGTCAACATCGACATTAAAAAAAACCGAGAGCGTGCCACCTGCCGCGATACTTGCAGGTAAAGCCGGACCGGTCAATGTCTGTGTGTGATTACCAAGAGAAAAAGTCAACTCGACCGAATCAAGATTGACAGGCGCGGTGTAAAAATTGCGAATTGTTACTTCAACCGGAATGCCACTCTGACCTTGGCTAACGCCATCAGGAGTATTTGCTTTAACCTCTTCGATGCTGATCCCGCCGTGAAAAAATCGTATCTCATCAAGCCTTGGTAAAGCACCGATATTATTGTTTCGTTGAAAAAGGCAACGATACTGCACATATCTGTTTGTATCGGAGAGAGCGATATTCCCGGTTGGGGAAACGGCAGTCGTGTCGGGCTGCCATGCTGTCCAGCTGCCGTCTGGCAGAGGGGTCGAACCACTGCGGGTTGAAAGCAGCAGGCGGTTATTGGCATTGGCCGCACAATCATATTCCATTCTCTGCCAGATCGGGTTTGCTGCTCTGGAATCAAACACCATCGATTCAATATGCCCAACTGTTACCCATGTTCCTGCCCCGCCGCCCGAGATGGCGCCGGTGGTTACAGACATGGCATCCATATACTGGTAAAAAGCGGTTGGCGATTTGTTGGTCCCGACCCGAAGGGGCGTGTTTATCAACCATCGACGGTTCGCTGCCGCAACGCCTGTAGCATCGGGGTAGGAAATACCGACAGTGTGATTTATGGAACTGTTTACCGGTTGATCTGTACCGCCAGGGGCGCGGTCCAGGCCAAGAGGACTCAGATATGAATAGCGGTTGGCGATGTCGCCCGATCTGTAAAGAACCGCCTGAAATGTATAGATATCGTCAGTAGCATTGTAACGGTTGGTTATCCAGGTGAATGCGACACGATCGGGACCGGAAAGATAGTCTCTGTAAACCCCGGCACCGGCAGGAGCAGGGGGGCTTGGAGCAATTCGCAGATCGATCCAGAGCGGCGTGATCAGCCTTGTCCATCGTGCTGTCGAGCCGATAAACTCGCCCCAGGTGTTTGAATAATCAGTGTCACCAGCTATTGCCAGGGCACCGTTGGTAGTAACATTCCAGCCATTCTGGTTCGCCTCACCATAAAAATCAAATGGCCAGTTGAGATTAAAATTTGCACTTATCTGATCATCACCCGCCAGGCCACCGGTAAATGTGAATTTATAGTCGCGCGGCACCTCTTCGATCCCGGCGGGCAGATTTTTGCGGCTGTAGTAAGGTGTCCATTTTCTGATCGAAATATCGTCCGAGTTCAAACTGAAACCGTATGCAGCCTCAGTTGTTGTAACACCTGTGTTTCCCCAGTAGACGTAATAAGTTTTGGTTTCACCCCTTGCCATGTTAACAAGAAAAACAAAGTTGGGGTTGGCTACTGTGCTTCCGGGAAGATTGTAACGCGGCAGTTCGTTACCGAATTCATCAGCTACCCTGAATTCTCCGATAGCAGCAGGCTGTTGCCCACCAGGAATCGCGAAATTCACACGACAGGGAGCATTTACCCGCTCTGTTATACCAGGTTCCACAACGGTTATCGGCATGGAATATCTCCAGTAACCTCCACCACCGGTGCCAGAAAACACTTTTGGCGTGATCGAAGCTGAGTCGATAGCGACCATGTTGAGAACACGGGCATTGTGAAAAAAGTTCTGGGCGGAGGTATCGGTCAACACCGGGTCACGACGGGCCAGAAAGCCGTTACTCGAGCCAAAAGCTTCAAGCTCCTTATAAGTATTGATACCTTTTACCGACACATAGTAGGCAGTGCCGCTCGCAAGGGTAATTCCGGTTATGGTTGCCTGGCGGGCCTGGCCGACATCGGTAAACGGATACACATTATCGGAGTACATGCTGGTGCCAATTCCAACTTCGTAGCGATAAAGGCTGACGTCCGGGTGGTCCCAGTTGGCTTCGACGCGATCTTCAAAAAACGAGCTGGAAATATCCGGCCCAAGGCCATCTCTGACATTGATTGTTGTTGGCAGAATAGTTTCAAAACCATTACTGCAAACGGATCCCACCAGATTTCCACCGCCGTCATAAACTCTTACAGAAGTATAATAGAGCTGATGATTGATAAGGCCCAGACCCGTAAAAGTTCTTGAGGTTACAAGGCCGACATTGGTCCAGCCGACTACGTCGTTACCACCAAAAGTCGTACCAACCGCCACGTCGTAGCGTGAAACAGCTATGCCAGGCACATCCCAGTTGGCATTGACCCGGTCAGGAATATACGAAAAATCTTCATCAGCACCGAGGCCATCTCTGACCTGCATGCTGACGAAGGTAAAACCGTCGCTTGAATCGGCCGGCAGGGGGCCGGCACCGAGAACGATGCGGACGGAGCAGTAATAGGTTGTGCCGTCGACGAGGGTAAAGCCGGTCAAATTACCGCTGGTGGCGAGAGCCATGTCAGTCCAGCCAACGATATCGGTGCCGCCCGGGGTAGTGCCTAGAGCCGCCTCGTAACGCACTTTGGTCATTACCACATTATCCCAGTTCAGGTCGATCGAAGTGTCATTCAACGAAGCGTCAATATCAACCCCGGTGCCATCTCTTACGGTTGTAGAATAAGCCACTGCCGGAGAGAAACCGTCGCTTGGAAGAATCCCCATGGGGTTGTTTGAAGCGTCCATCGGCCTAACACTGCAGTAATATGTCGCACCGTTAGTAAGGCTTAATCCCGTAAAGCTGTAACTGGTGGAAAGATTCACGTTTGTCCAGCCAACAACATTGCTGGCACCGGGAGTTGTGCCCAGAGCCACTTCATAACGGGAAACTGCGATTGGCGAGGCGTCCCAGTTCATATCGACGGCATTAAGTGAGGCAGAAATATCTATGTCAGCGCCGCTGCCGTCTCGGACATCCAGCGCTCGACAAGTAAACCCGTCGCTGGAACTGAAATTGAGCGTTCCTCGGTCGGTCACCGGGCGAACAGAACAATAATAAGTGTTGCCAGCAGTCAGGGCAGGGGCGGAAAAAGTATGCGTGGTTGCGGCAGCGGGCAGGGCACTCCAGGCGACAATGTCGTTGCCACCAGGTGTAGAGCCAAGAGCAACTTCGTATCCGGTTCTGGTAAACCCGGTAACGGCAACATGCGACCAGTTCATTACAACGTCGCTACCCCTGAAATAATCGTCAATGTCGGCACCAGAGCCGTCATTAACGGGGATCCGTACAATGGCCCACTCGACAGAGTGTGGTGACTCATTGTTATCGGTGCCGGTGTCGGTTACGGCATAATAAACCACAGCACCGGCAGGTGCCGCATGCGAGAAGCTGTTGGTGGTCGAAACCGATGAGCTGGTATAGCTTCCGGAAGTGCTGCCCCAGTAGACCCGATATGGTGTAGTCGCGTGCAACCCGACCGCGCCATTGCTTACATCCCAGGTAAATGAGTTCTGGATGCCATCTGAATCGCCTGTAAGACCTGAAGGACTTATATTACACAGGACATTGTCAACATAGACTCCGGCTTCTCGCCCAGCGCCGACAGCATTAGAGCATCTGGCTTCAAAATAGACCCTGACCCGGTAGCTTTTGCCGGCATCAAGCAGTACCGGCGGCGTCCAGCCAGTATCCAGCCAGGTTCCAGCCTGGTAAGCTGTGTAAGAAAACGACTCTTCAAAGGGCACAAAAAACACGGTTTCGTTCGGCGAACCACCAGTGGTGGAGTCGCGGAGTTCCCCGGTCAGGCGGTATAATGGCGGAGTCCCTGTTCTGATACGGCGATAATCAAAGTATATTGAAGCGTTAACCGGTGCGCCTGGCGTTGTAAACGCCTGAAAAAACAGACCGTCGGCATTTCTCTCGCCGCCATTTCTGTCAAAGCGCATATACATTGCAGCGTCGGGATTACCCTGACCATTCTGTCGCTGCAGGTTGGACAAGGCAAATGCATTATACACAGTATTATCAAGCGTCCAGCCGGTAGTGTTAGTGACAAATCCGGTATTTGTCAACTGCTGCAGGGCGTAAGCATCGGCAGCGAAAGCGAAAATAAGAACCAGCAGTAGAAACTGCCAGCTTTTAACCGATCTCAAAAATATATTCTGGTCTGATTTTTTCATACTCTACCCTGCCTGTTCTACCCGCGTGGGTGTCCTGTACAATTTTAACAGAAAAAGAAGTCAGACCGAAATCTGACGCAAGCTACCCGGCAAAATCGCGGTATAACGCGCGCGCCTGCCAGACGATCAGAATAAGAATCACCAGTGCAGCAAAATACCAGAGCCACGACCTCCAACCCTTTTTACTGTTTTGGGAGAGAAGGCTGCTGTGCCTTGTCACTTCGGTATAGTCGCCGCTTTTCTTCGCCAGCTCAAGATACAACTGCCTGACTTTGGCATTGGCCGGGTCATGCGACAGTCTTTCTTCCAGCAGAATTTTTGCCTGCGGGTATGGGAGTAAAGCGATCCTGGCAAGAAGTTCGTCTTCTGAGACAGCCGGCTTTTCGGCCACTGGTTCAGGTTTCTGGTCGAGCCAGGCCGGCCTGGGCAAAGACGGCCGAAGCTCGCGAGCATGCATCCAGAAAAGTTCGGCATTGGCCATATCGCCCGCATTGCGTGCCTGATGCGCCAGAATCATCAGTTCTGTTATTTTCTGGTCGAAGCCCTGTCGCATTCGCGTCGAACGCATATTCGCCCAACCGGTCGAAACCAGCAGGCATGACAAGACCACGACCAACCCAACGTACAATACCCATTTTTTCATATCTGCCTAATTCTAACATGAATCAGGCTGTATTTAGAGAATCTTTTCGTGATACCTTGAAAAATGAGTTGAAAAACCAGCGCGCAAGCAGAATGTTACCATTCATAATACTGATGGTCGCCGTTCAGAGAATGCTCTTTCCTCGGCGAAAACAGTGTTGCACCCGCATGCCAGGTGGTTGGTCGCGTCTGGCCATCAAAGGCCCTTTCGAGTTTGATGCCATCGAACCAGACTGCCTGCCCGACCATGGGGCTCGAGTTGTGCAGAATAATTTTCAGGGAATCGGCGCCAATATCCGGAACATCTTCAACGAGGTTAAAAGCAAAATACACCCTGAAATATTTACTGCTTTCGATGCTTGAATCAGGAAGTGTCAGATCGATTGGTTCTGTTTCGCAGATGCCGCTGTGAACTGCCTTGAATGATGCATGCGGATCAGAGACTGAAAGTGTGCCGTCAGCCTTGATAGTCGCCGAAATCGTGGCCAAAGCCGTTCCCGCCGCATCATACTGTATAAAAGCCAGGTCAGCGCTGCCACTGCCTGGGCAGACCCACGCAGAAAGGAAATACAGGTCAGTCTGCGGCGGCACCGGCGGCGTGAACAAAGCCGGGTTAACATCCTGATAGATACTGTGTTTATTGACCTGTGCCGGCGGCGGCCCGCCGGGAATTACGTTACAGTTAACCGCCACGGTATCTTCAGCAAAACCTGATGCGGCAAGCCTTGAAAGGTTGGCCAGACTTGACTCATAGTAGCCGACCGGCTGAGTATCAGATATTCCGTCAAGCCAGACGTCAACGTTAAAACTTTCCGTTGGGTTCAGAGTGGCCGGAAGAGGGTCACTCCGGAGCAATAACGCCCCTTCGATGCTGTCAGGACCTTTGAACAAATCGGTAAAACCCCAGACAAACGTCGTCAAAGGCACATTGCCGGTATTAATTACCGTAACTGCAACCTTGCCGGAGCTGCCGCCCTGAGTCACATCGCCCAGGTTAATCAGATCAGTGACAATATTAAGTTTCGATACGGAAGAAACTACCAGAACGGTTTGAAAGGTGGCTGAGGCTTCTTTTACGAGGTCCTGAACGCCATCTATGTAGTCGTCTTCCCAGACAGTATGAGTTCCGATATAAGTTCCCGGCGGAACGTAACCAGAAGGGGTCCAGGGCAAAACATTGACCCGCACGGTAAATGGCAGGCTACCGCCCTTTGCAACCGTCAGTGGCGGCGGCAGAAAACTGACGCTTTCTGAAGCGATAACATTTGTTCCGGAAACAAGGTTGCCGGCACGCCATATCAGCCGACTGAGGTTGACGTCTGGGGAGTTCGTTATGGTGCCGGAATTGCTGACAACCGTCTGGCCTGGAAGAGCAGCGGCAGCAAAAGTTACCGGGCTGCTTATGGAAAATTTCTTTTCGCCGACTGTCAGTGTCAACCCGAAGAAATCGTAAGCCTCGATGCCGGCGTCAAAGCCAAAGCCTGGATTATTGTGATCTTCATATATTCTCATTGGCTGGGTGCTGCTGCTGACATAGTTGCCAGGATTCACCTCGCCGACAACCACAGTCGCTGTAGCGAATACCGAAGCATTGGGCAAAACGGTTGAAACCGGAATCGTGAAAGAAATGAGGGCAGAGGGAATTATATCGCCGCCAGGATTTCTGATATTGACCGGAATTCCGACCAGGCGTTCGAGAGCGATATTCCCACGGTTGCGAATTTCAAACAATTGTGTAACCGTAGTGTTTTTTGGGGTTGTCGGCATCGGCACCGGGTCAGGCCAGACTTCGATCACACGCTTTGAATTCACCACAAGCTTCAGGGGCGCAGTATCAAACACCTCGCCTGGGTCAATGACCCCATAATTGAAGGTATCGTTCCAGACGGTCAAGGTGCCGGTGTATTCGCCAGCGTCAGCGCCCGGCGGCACCTGAACTCTCCAGCTTACCGGCTGACTTGTATTTTTAACGATATATCCGATCGCTGCGGGCGAGAAACTGCTGGCGCCAGCAGGAATTGACTTCAGCGGATCAGGGGTGTAAATAAGGGCTGTCGCGGTGGCTCTTGGCCTGGCGAGAGTTAGAGAACCATCGTTTATGATTGAAAAGTTGCCAGGTAGAGAAAGAGCGTTTGGATCGCCCGTTGAATTAATACCGCCTGCAGGTTCTTCGATAAGCAGTGAGGGAACCCCGACCCGGCATGCCACCTTAAAGCCGCTTTGCGGGTCGGCGGGCTGAATCACAGTGCGGCTGGAGTTTGCGTCGAGGTCTTCAAACAGCCAGGCCATATTTCCGAGATAAATGCCATCATCAGTGCCGGCAGGAACAGTAAGGCTGATTTCCCGCGTAAATGTAGCCCCGGGGGGCACACTGATACCAAGACCGGAAAAGCCATAGGAACTGTCGGGTATGGAGTCTGTAGATGAAAGAAGTGGCACCCTTTCCCACAAAAGACTCGAAAGCGTTGTGTTACCAATATTACGACAAAGAAAGGTTGTGCTGATACCGGTATTGGCGGCCACATCGCCAAGGTCAACCGTCGAAGGGATTACCTGGACAGCTGAATAGGTCGGAACTTTTGCTTTAACCTCGAACGATGCCGAGGCTTCGCCGTTATCCCAGGTCGAGTTGCCGTTTCCGTCTTCGTAGACCCACATTTTACCTAGGTAGAAGTCACCAGCAGGCGTACCCATAGGAATATAAAGACTCATCGAACCGTTTCCGGAAGCGCCGGAACCAACGTTTGCAGGCAGAAAAATGGCGACATTGTTCTCGGTTGCTACAGTATTTGTAAGATATTTTAAATTACCCGGCAAGGATTTGAGAGAAGTCAGCCCGAGACCGCCGGTATTGTTGATCTGAAACTGCAGTGCCGGCAAATTTTCGAGAACATGTGCCGGTGTGGCAACTCCGGCATCTAACAAAGCCGGGCTGATACTGAAATTTTTTGTACCGACCCCGATTTTTACAGTAAAAATCTCCTGGATATCCGCACCATCAAGGCCAGCAGGGCCCTCGTCATCAAAAATAGTGAAAGTGGCGACGTAAATTCCAGGCAACTGTGCGGCAGGAACGGTCGCAGAGATATCGAGACTGACAGTCGGACTTGCAATTCCAAGGCGCCCCGGATTCGATGGAGTTGCAACAATAAAGGTTGCCGAACCTACAGGAGGTGTCTGAACCACTTTGAGGTTCTCAAGATCAAGGTTGCCGCCATTGAAATAATACAATTTTTTAGTAATTGCCGTCTGGCCCGGTGCCCAGTTATCTAGGTCGACAAATGGGTTATCGACAACAATGCTTTTGGTTCTCGGAATTTCCACTTTAACACTGAACAGCTTGCCCGGTTCGGTTGTCGAATCATAGTAACTGTTATCGTTGAGATCTTCATAAACGGTCATAGTTGCGATATAAGAGCCAGAAGCCTGATTATGATCTATGAAAAGATTGCCGGCAACCACGACCTCACCCGAAACAGGAATGGCAAAATTTCCGGGAGAAAACCCCAGATTTGCCTTTGAAATATAATCTGTCCACTGGTTTCTCATATCAGCAGTAAACCATTTGATATTGCTCAACGGGTAATTACCGCTGTTCGTCACCTTAAAATACAATGGGGTCGCACTTTCTCCTGGCAGGGCTGTCAGAAAATCTATTGAGCTGCTGCCAATTTCAAGACCGCGGCGATAGATATAGATCTGATTCGACGTGGTCAGATTAGAATTGACAACAGCCCCGGTATTAAGATCAAAACCGCTGGCAGACTGAGGCAGCGCGGCAGTCAGAGCAAATTTTTTGAGAGTATCTGTGGTTGTATCTTCGCTCGCTTCGTATGACCAGGTATAGACTCCTGGCATCAACGGGGCAACCGAAGCAATATCAGGAAGCGGCCCGCTGATCTTATCGGCATTACCGGTTGCTGTCAAAGTTTTCTGCAGCAGCTACGGCGTCACCGAACCAATGGTCGACCCCGCAGCCTGAGTATTGTTCACAACCAGGGTCGCAGTGATTGTATCACCGACAAACACGTGATCAGAAGGCGAAAGAGTCAGACCCGCCTGCAGGTTGCCAGGGTTCTGAACATCAAAATATTGAAACCCGAACAGGGTTCCTGGAGTAGCGGCGGTGCCATTATCTATAACAACACGCCATCTTCTACGAATTGATGTGGCGACATTATCCAGAAACCATTGGTCATCACAAACGCCATAAGCCCCTGAATCCAAGGGTGGTGAAGTTTTTACCAGAGTTCCGCCGGTTGGAGAATCATTATAGAACCTTATCCTGAAGCCGGTGTTGAGGGGAAGATTAATAAACCTCGCATTGACTGTCTGACCGATATTAAATGCATACTGCTGAGGATTGAAGGTCGAGTTGGCGGAACAAATGCCGGCTACCGCCGAAATTGTCCAGGCCGGAGCCACTTCTCCACCAATTATTCCATAAATTGCCGTGGGATCATTGGCGTCATGCGCCAAAAATGAACCACTTGCATCTACCGGGCCTGTCGGCGAATCCTTGTCAATATTGACAGTGAATACAATATCTGCAATTCCACCACTTCCGGCCAGTGTAAAGGGAAATGCGGTCGGTGGATTTATCACCTGATAGTGCAGGCCGGCATTGAAAGACAGCGAAGCCGCTTCAACTACGGCATCGGCCTGACCGCCGTTCCTGATACGCATGGTAACAGTCATGTTCTGCTGATTGCGATATACGTTTGTGTAGCCTTCGGTGACCGAATCGACGGTCAACAGCGGAGGAGTCTGAATGATACAGGGGTTTGACGTATAAGTCGCTGCCGTAAGAGATGCATCTGAGTTACCGTCAAGACCATAACCGGCACCACGCAGAGTAAAACCGGCACCTGCAGTGCCTGCATGCAGCTGATAGCTGAAGGTTGCGGCACTATTGCCATTTATATTGCGTTTATCGGTAGAGTCAGGAATCGCAATAAAACTGGCGGCACCGGTGCCACCGGGGAGAAGGGTTCCGGGGTAAGCGTTTTTCAAGACCGCGCCACCAGAGTTAATAATTGTGGCAGATGCGTTAAAAGTCTGGCCGACCGAAACTTTGGCCGGCAAACTGATATGAATTGACGGGTCAGCCGGGCTGACAATCTGGAAAACATTTTCGCAGGCAGTATGCGTATTGAGAGGGTTGGTGATTTTGACACGCCAGGTGCCCATGTTGGCAGGAGCAGAATCGATACTGATCTGGTGCGAAACGGCCCCGATATCATCGCTCGTCTTTGGCGGCGTGGTAACGGCATATTCGCTGCCGTCCGGGCGATACCACCTGACGACATATTCTCTATAATAGGCAAGATCGAAGGCCTTTGCATATACATCGACATCCAGACCCGCCGCCGGCAGGTTGAAGCTTGCCGATTCAAACAACATGGCTGAATCTTTATACACTTTGATTTTTTCGCCGATTATCAGCCATGAAGCCGGGAATAATGCACGTATAAGCGGGTCGTCATAAAAATCGCCGGAGTTGCTGTCGGTAAAGGTAATGCTGGCATCGACATCTGAGGTGCCGGTCGCTGAATCTTCCTTTACATTTACCCAGTATTCAGCAATACTGCTCAAGCCGCCATACACATCGACAGGAAAAATGGTCTTCACCTCTGGCGGGTCATCATAGCTGCCCAACGAAAACCATAGTTTCGAGGAATTCCAGTATGCCAGAGCTTCGCCAATATTGATGATATTAAGAAAGACCGGAACACCCGTCTGACCGCGATAAACCGTATCTGACGCCACAACTGACTGGATTACCAGCTGAGGAGGGTTCTGCACCGTCCAGGTATCCGGAATAATTGCCGTATTTGTGCCTGTTTCTTTGAAACTGAGAATATTGGTACCAGTCGCGGCGCCGTTTAATATGGCAACTCCAGAATCACTGTCGAGCTCAATTTTGACCGTGAATTTAGCCGGAAAACTCATCCCTGGTGCAACGGATGTTCCAATCACGGATGGGTCAAGGGTGACAGTATAACTGCCGGGCTTGATGCTCAGAGAAGCAGTGGCAATTTCAAAAGCTGTGCCGCCTGTATTTTCTATAGTCATCCAGACAGTTACTGTCTGCCCCTTGGTAACAGTCAAAGGCAGTGCGTCGATCTCCGCAATAGACAGCTCCGCTTTGCGCAGAACCTCCCAATAATCTTTGATATCAGCGTCGAGATCTGAAAACTGGGTACCGATGGTGGCAGTGGCGTTAGCATCGATGGTAGCAGTGCCAACCGGCGAATTATCGGCGACATTGATATTGAAAATATAATCATTTTCGCTTGCATCACCGATCGTATCGGGCAAAGATGGCGATGGTGCACCCCACGTATAGTTACCAAGGCTGAAAGTCGGTGTCAGATGGGTCAAGGTAGCATCTACCGAGTCATTATTTTTGACTGAGATTTTGATCGGAATGTTATCCTGACCTTGAGAAACCTGAAGCGGTGCTTCGGTTACCTTTGTGATCTCAAGACCGCGGCACTTGAATTCAACACGGTTCAAAACCGGAACATCGGTAGTTGCATCTTTAAAAAATTCGCAACGGTATTGAATAAAACGCTGCTTTGCCACTGACAGAGGGGTAGTCTGAGGGCCTCCAACTGCATTGCCGACGGCCAGCGACCAGTTGCTCCAGCTACTGTCAGGTTCTGGCGTAGAACCCGTGCGAACATATATGTATATTCTGCCGCCACCAGCAGTAACGTCGGTAATAATGCTCTGCCATTCCGGCGTTGCCATGCGACTGTCAAAGATATGTGACTCAAAGCGCCCGGCCCAACCAAAGCCAGCACCCGCAACACTCACAGCATCTTCTGTTGCTCCAAGCGATGATGAAACCGCATTTTTATACTGAAAAAACGAGGTAGGGGTTTTGCCAATGCCTTCGATCAAAGGAGTTGAATAAAGATAATTTGTGCCATCACTTCTGCTTATTCCAACTGTATTTTCAGTCAGGTTAACAGGATTATCGTAAACGGTGTAACCAGGAATTGCAGTTGACCACAAACCATTATAAGTCAGATATTCATATCTCAGAGCAATATCGCCATTCTTGTATAAAAAAGCCTGATGAACATATGTATCATCAGTCATCCCGAAACGATTTGCACGCCAGAAAAATCCCTGACGATCAGTCGGCTGGTCGGCGTCTCTACGAATAGTATAAAAACCGATGTTTTGTGGCTGCGTATCAGCATTTCGAATCGATGTATCCAACCACAGGCTTGCTATGGTATCGCCGCCTGCGGCTCCGGTAAATTTAGCCATAGTATTGCTATAATCGTGGTAGTTTGTACCGTGCAAAGTGCCTTTAATGGTTAAAAACCAGTTAGTCCTCTGTCTGTCGAAAAAAGGAAAACTTCCTGGCAGAAGCCAGTTTACCCAACAACCACCTCGGTCGTAGTAAATGTCTGTTCCAACCCCTTCGGTTGGTGCCAACTTTGTCCACTCACCGATTGCTCCCGCCTCGACTCCCGCCGGAAGCAGCTTGCGGGAATAAAACCTTGTCCAGGCTCTTTGTGAGGTTTCGTTAGTGCTGCTGACAAAACCAGGCTCAAAATAGTTGGTGCTGCCGGCCCCCCAGAAAGCCCAGTATGTTCTGCTTGAATTTTTGGGAAGGTTGGCAATGATAGTGGCGGTACATTGCCCGGCTGCATAGGCAAACACCTTGCACGGAACCTCGTTTCCCCATTCATCGGCAATTCTTAGCTGCTGCTGCGCGCCAGCCAGATTGCCTGCGAAACCGGTTCCGCCAACTGTAATTTCGACCGGGGCATTGATGCGGGATTCGATTCCTCTTTCGGTCAGAGTCAGTGGGGCGCGGTATCGTCTGAGAACCCCATCGGCAAAAGGAGTGCTGTAGACGCTACCGGCCGGGTTGACCTCGGTATTTACTCTTGCAAGGGCGTTATTAAAATATGTGCTGGAAGCCACATCAATGAGATCGCGTTCAGGAATCAGGCGAAATCCCCTTGAAGAACAGGTAGAAGTTCCGTAATTTTGCAAATTGGCGGTAGTATTCTGAACCTTGACCGTCACATAGTAATCTTGCCCGGGTTGAAGTGAAACACCGGTAAAAGTATGCTCGGTTGCATGACCAACATCGATGAAATCAACGATATTGGCTTCGCCTTTGACCGTCGACAGGCCAACGAACGTCTTGACTATTTCATTTTCGTAGATTGGCCAACGGGCTCTGACAACCTGTTCATTCTTGTAAATCTGACAGTCTTTTGTGGCACCGGCGACAGGATGAAACCCAATTACCTCTCCGGACCAGGAGGTAGTATACATGCTGTTCTGATCGTTAACAACGTAGTAATAAACTGCGCCCGGAGCAGCGGTAGTGTCTGTCCAGGAAAGATTGGTAGTATTGCCTATCGGCGTATATGGCCCGCCACGGGCATTGCTGCGGCCAATATTGTAACGAATAAGGGTTGTGCTGCCGTTATTGCCACCATCGACCCACGAAATCTGGTTTCCGGCAGCGGTAGTTTTGAGCTTGACCTGCCCAGGTGCTAATGGGCCTGGAATCCAGACCTGATAGACTCTCAGATAAGAATCTCCACCATTAGCATTACGATTGGCATGAAGGCGTATATAGTGAGGGCCAGTGAGACCGCTCACATCTAAGACATCGGTTCGCATGCCAAAGCCGCGTTGCCGCTCATATCTACGATTAAAAACCGTTTGATCACCACCCTGATTGGTCGATGCTACAATATACGAGCGCACATCGGTGTCATTGCCGCCTTCGTTCAGCCACTTAACGTGGATATAGTCGACATTTGTCAGGTTGACCTGGTTGGTTGTGACATAGGTTCTGCGCGCGCCATTATTTGTTGTTGCGTAAAGATAAAGATGGTCAGGCTCTTTGTTTTGCCCGCCAGTGCCGGCAGTTGAACCGACCTGCCATGCAACATTTTCGATACCGTAGTCATAAAGTTGCCCGCTGACAGGCGACAAGAAGCAACAAAACAGCAATGCCCAAAAAAACGCTCTCTTAAGTTTCACGTTACTACTCCATTGTCAGGCCAGTTGAGCCAGAAACAGAAAAAATCTGCCACTATGAGTCAACTGACAAAGGAGAAAAGCTCTGTGACACCTGTATATCATGCTTTTTCAGTCACAAAGGAAGCTTGTTACCACGCCAAAATTCCTATTTGCTGAATAGTATCGCGAAACAACATTCTTTGCAAATTATATTTACTTTAGCTTTGCGCAAATGCACAGTTTTGCGTTAAAATATGCAGCAAGATCGAAGATGCGCGAAGGGAAAATCGAGGATGCTGACAGAAAAAATCAGGTTTGATGCGGGTAGATATACTTTTTTGCATTGCAAAAAAACTATTCCGGTGAGCTTTGGTTATGAAACATACGGAAAGCTCAACGCGGCAAAAGACAATGCTATTCTTGTCTGTCAATATTTTACCGGCCATGGGCACGCGGCCGGAAAGTATGCCGAAACCGACCTGACCGCCGGCTGGTGGGACACCCTGATCGGCCCGGGCAAGGTAATCGATACCGATAAATATTTCGTCGTCTGTTCTGACTGCATCAGCAACATCAATTATAACAGCCCAACGGTGATCACCACCGGGCCGGCAAGCATCAATCCTGAGACCGGCAAGCCATACGGCATGAGTTTTCCGATTTTTACGCTCGATGATGTGGTAATGCTGCAACGCAGGTTGATCGACCACCTCGGCATCAAAAAATTGCGCTGCGTCATGGGGCCATCGATGGGCGGCCTGCAGGCGTATCTGTGGGCCAAATATTACCCGGAAATGGTCGAAAAGGTCATTGCCGTGGTCGCCACCCCGATGGTGCGCCCCGCCTGCCTGATGGTGCCCAACCAGCTTGGCATCGAAGCCATCATGCTCGACAGCCACTGGAACAACGGTGACTACTACGGTGGTGAAGCGCCGACCAAAGGGTTGTTGCTGGCCTTTAAAATGCTGCTGACTGCGACCCGCACCGACCACTGGGCTGAAACATGCTTTGCCCGGAAGCTTCCAGACCCATTTTTTCTGACAACCGAGAACCCTTTTATCAGCTTCAAAGGTAGATTCCTTGTCGAAGAAGGTATTGAACAGTCAGTGGTCACCCGCATGCAATATTTCGACCCCAACGCCTACATCTACATCGCCAAGGCCAATACCCTGTTCGACCTTTGCCAGCCTGGTGAATCGCTGGCCGCCGCGCTCGGCAAAATCAAAACCCCGACGCGCATGATCATCGATGAATCAGACCTGATGTTCACCCGCGAACAGGCCGAAGAAGCACGACCGCTGCTCTCTGATTGCCAGGTCAGCTACTACAACAGCCGCAACGGGCATCTGTCGTGTCTGTTCGAAACCGGGTATCTGATCGAACCGATGAAAAGGTATATTAACGAATAAATCGGTAGGGGTGCAACATGCTGCGCCCCTACAAATGCGCCCTTACGGAATGCACCATAACAATGCGCTCCAATGTTTATTGCGCTCTGACAGCCCGAAAAATGGAGAGGTAAAATGAAATCAAAACTGATCAGCATCGAACAGGCCACTTCACTGATAAAGGACAATGACCGCGTCGTAGTCGGTGGTTTCGTCGGCAGCGGCCACCCTGAAGCGCTGACCTCAGCCCTTGAAAAGCGCTTTCTCGCCGAGGGGCACCCGCGCAACCTTGAATTATATTTTGTCGCTGGCCAGGGCGACGGCAAAAACCGCGGTCTGAATCATTTTGGCAACGAAGGCATGGTCAAACGCGCTGTGGGCGGGCACTGGGGCCTCGCGCCCCGGCTGGGCCAACTGGCCCTCGACAACAAGCTTGAGGCCTACAACCTGCCGCAGGGCGTCATTTCGCACATGTTCCGCGACATTGCCGCCGGCAAGCCCGGCACCATTACCCACGTCGGCCTGCAGACCTATGTCGACCCACGTCTGCAGGGCGGCAAAATCAATAGCTGTACTACCGAAGACATTGTCGAAGTCGTCAAATTTGACGATCGCGATTATCTGCGCTACAAGCACTTCGGCATCGATGTATGCCTGATTCGCGGCACCACCGCCGATGAATTCGGCAATATCAGTATGGAACAGGAAGTCGCACCGCTCGACGCGCTTTCTCAGGCCATGGCAACCAAACAGCGCGGCGGCATCGTCATCTGTCAGGTAATGCGCCTGGCCCGAGGTGGCGGCATAAACCAGCTGTTCGTGCAGATTCCCGGCATCCTCGTCGATTACGTCGTTCTCGTCGACATGGCGAAAGAGCCGCAGCTGCACATGCAGACCTTCCTTGAGCAGTATTGCCCGTATTATTCCGGGCAGGTACAGTTCCCGGAAGATTCTCTCTTCAGGCCGATGGAAATGAGCATCCGCAAGATCATCGCCCGGCGCAGCATGGTCGAGCTGCTGCCGCTCGGCAACTGCACCGTGAATCTGGGCATCGGTATGCCCGAGGGAGTCGCCAATGTCGCCCGCGAAGAAAATCTGCGCGATCGCATGACCCTGACGGTTGAATCCGGCCCGATTGGCGGACTGCCGGCTTCAGGGCTTTCATTTGGTGCTTCCTACAGCCCGTCGGCAGTTCTGCCGCAGCCTTCACAGTTTGACTTTTACGATGGCGGTGGCCTCGATATTGCGTTTTTAGGCGCAGGCGAAGTAGACGAAGAAGGCAATGTCAACGTCAGCAAGTTCGGGCCCAAGTTCGCCGGCTGCGGTGGTTTCATAAACATCACTCAAAACGCCAGAAGAGTGGTTTTCTGCACCACCTTCACTGCTGATGGTCTGAAAACCGAGCAGCAGGACGGCCGGATAAAGATTGTCAGCGAAGGTAAAACTGCAAAATTCGTTAAAAAAGTTGAGCAGATAACCTTCAGTGGCCGTTATGCTCTTGAAAAAGGAACCGAAGTGACCTATGTCACCGAACGTGGTGTTTTCAGGCTTGAAAAAGAGGGCTTGCGACTTATTGAAATCGCTCCAGGAATCGATCTGCAAAGCGAGATTATCGACAAAATGCAATTCAGACCATTGATCAATGGGTCACCGCGGCTGATGAACCCATCGATTTTCGTTGACCAGCCAATGAACCTGCAGGGCTGACTTCAAAAGCCATAAAACCGCCACAAAACAGCCCGCAAATTCGACCAGAGCGCAGCAGCGTAGCACTGAAAGGCAGGAAAATCTGTCAGGCCTTTTGGAAACCAGGCGGAGCGACCGTATCGGAGAACCGTAATGGACAATCGGCATCAAAACTACGAAACATTGAATATCAGGCAGGAAGTTTCAGAAACCGACTCTTTCACACCAACAAGATACGAACAGTTCTTCAGATGTCTGCCGGCAAAAACCGTATCAGTTCTAGATATCGGCTGCAACACCGGTCGCGGCGGCAAACGGCTTAAAGAGCTGAATCCAGCTTTTGAAATTATCGGGCTCGACTGTGTAAGCGAAAGACTGAACTCCCTGCCTGAATGTTACAGCCGCAGACTTTATGGGCTTTCAACGGATATTCCGCTGGAGGATCAGTCAGTCGATGCCATCACCGCAGGCGAGTTTCTGGAACACCTGTATCCTGCCGATGTCGATAAAACGCTTTGCGAGTTTCAACGCGTGTTGAAAACTGGCGGGCGGCTTTTGATGACAACTCCGAACCCATATTATCTCAAGAACAGACTTCTTGGCCTTTCGGTATACGGAACCAGTCATCTGACGCAGCATTTCCCGGAAATTCTCAGAATACGTCTGCAAATGCACGGTTTTTCGAAAGTGCGCATATACGGGTCCGGTCGGGTTTCGAGATTTCTGGGTCGGCATTTTCCATTTCTTTCGGTTTACGGCAGCTACCTTATCAAGGCTGATAAATATTAAACAGATTACATTATGAAGATCTGCGGCCGATAAAAAAAGCCGCGGCCCGTAGAATACAAAAACAAGCAAAACATGTTAGCATGAGCGTAAGAAAACTTGGCTCGAATGAGGCTGAACAGGAGATAAAAATGATTAAGAGAGGCTTATTCTTACTGATAGCAGCGTTGTTTATGAATGGGCAGGTCATAGCCGCCGAACCAGCCGAACCATCGAATCTTCAGTGTCTGGTAATCGGCCAGGAAGCAGACCCGGCCAAAGGCCGACTTCTGCTAAAACAGGCCATGGAAGCCTGGCATCATGGCAAAAAAAGCGAAGCGGTCGATCTTTACGAAAGTGCCATCATCGCTGATCACAGCATTCTGCGCCACGAAGACCACGGTCTCGCCATGGCCCTGCTCGAAAAATATCGTGACCCGGCCAGAGCTAACAATATGACAACGCTTTGCCGACGCGGCTTTTTCGAAAACATTCTGGTCGGCAACCTTGAATCGTCGATAAAATTTTATGAGGAGGCTGCCGCGATAGCCACCGACACACGAGAACAGCAGCTGGCACACGATGAGGCCGAGCGGTTGCGCGAGCAGCTTTCCTATATAAATGAATGGCAGCAGGGAATCAGCAGGGCAGCACGTTTGAATCGAGAGCGTGATCTTGCCGCTTATCTTCAGAAAAGCAAGATCAACGAGCTTGAGAACCAGATCGAAGACAATTCTTTTGAGCTCGAAGAGCTCAAAGAGCGCCTGGCTTACCTGCAGAAACAGGAAAAGGAAACCCTTGAGGAGATGTATTCATCGGTGCGGAGTGCTGCCAGATATCGCCGGCAGTATTATTATCCGGGCGCTTACCAGACCGGAACGCCTGACCCAAGTGCCGCAACCTTTCCGGAAGGCAACTGGGGAACCGACAGCTCGCCAAATCAGGGGCAGGTTGCCAATCCATACGCTGGACAGCCGAATACGGGTGTTTCAAGCGATGCGGCGCTGAACCGGTTTTATGTCTATCGTGGAAGAGCGCGCCGTCAGCAGGACCAACTCGACCAGATCCGGGCCGAGATATCGGGACTGCATCGCCGAATTGCCCAGCTGGAAAAGGCGACCGGGAACCTGCGCAAAAAAGCCAGCGACGAGGCAGTCAGATAATCAGGGCGTCGCTGCGGCTTTCTGCTTAAGTTCTTTTTTTCTTTCGATCCAGAGCTGGCGAAAGCCTGAAGGCGACAGAAAACGATCTTCAAGATCGGTTATGGTGGCGATGCCATTGCTAATGCAGATTTCGACGCACTCTTTCCAGATTTTGGCGTCTCTGTCTGAGTCATCAATGTAAACTTCCACCTCTTGAGTACCGAGATTGTGAAGCGCCATCAGTCTCTCATGTCCTTCAATGACACAAAGGCGGCCGTTCAGCTCTCTAACCCCCACGGGGCGCAAGAGAAAAGCGGTATTTCTCATGATATTTTCAAGTCTGACGCGACTGAGAAAAGGCTGGGAAGGCTGCAGCTGGTCTATCCTGACTCTAAAAGTATTCATACTTCTTCTCTCTCTCTCCCTGACTCACTGTGTACGTGAAAGTCAATCCAATACAAATGCAAGATAACACAGTCCGCAAAAAATAAACAACAAAGATTTGCCAATAAATTTTTCCGGCTCAAAACCTTTATCGACACTGCCAACAAGCCTTTAAAGAAAGAAGTCTGATGTACCAGTCGCCCCCCCCTCGCACCAGTTCGCTTGAAGAACGGTCGCTCCCTGATTGGAAGTGGCCGTTTACAGGCCTTCTGTTAATTGTAATAATTTACACGCCGTTAATTAGCTAAATGGTGAATTGTTGTAAACGCGATGGCGACCGACTTATCTGTCGAATTA
>JANJUX010000044.1 GCA_024710355.1 Candidatus Rifleibacteriota bacterium | reverse complement strand
GAGGGAACATGGTGAAGAAACATTGCCTGCTTTTTCTGGCTGCAGCTGTTTTTCTGCTTACATGGTCAGCGGCCATGGCGGCGACCATTGCCGATTCTGAATCGGCATCACACTCTGATGAGGCGGCAAAATACAAGATTGTCGCCTCTTACGAGGGAACCGGCCTGCGGATCGTGCAGTTCAATCTGGGCGTTCTGTCGCATTACTCGTATCTGCTTATCAGCGATGGCAAAGTGCTTGCCGTCGACCCGGGCCGCGATATCGAAGCTTATCTCGCTTATGCCAGCGACCAGAAGCTCGAATGGGTCGGCACCTTTCTCACCCACTCACATGCCGATTTTGTCGCTGGTCATACCGAAATGGCGGCGGCTACCGGCAAACCGGTTTTTGTCAGCCACAAAAGCGGTGCCGAATACCCGCACCTGGAGCTGAAGGACGACAGCACCATCGAGGTCGGCAAGGCGCTTCTGAAAATAATGGAAACTCCCGGGCACACGCCCGACAGCCTGTGTGGTGTTGTCAGCCCGGCCGCAATACCCGATAAACAGGAATTTCTGCTTTCAGGAGATACTCTGTTTGTTGGCAGCCTGGGTCGGCCAGATCTGATGGGCGGCAGCTATTCGGCGGCCGAACTCGCGGGCATGATGTTCGACACCTGGAACAAAAAGCTGACCCGCCTTCGCGACAATGTGGTGGTTCTGCCGGCACATGGCGCCGGCTCTCTGTGCGGAGCTCATCTCAGCGATGCACCGTCTTCTACTATCGGTGAAGAAAAGGTCAGCAACCATTATCTGAAATTTGTCGGCAACCGCAGTGCCTTTATCGCCAATTTTATCAGTGGTCTTGAACCCGCTCCGCAGTATTTTGGCGAAAATGCCCGCATCAACCGCAGCGGCCCCGAAAAAATCGACTGGGAAAACCCGCTTGGCCCCAAAGTCGATAATCCTGCTTCCCTCATCGCTGACAATGGCGTTTATTTTGTCGACGTACGCGATGCCGCGGCCTATGCCGCAGCCCATATTCCGCGTTCAGTCAACATTGCTCTGCGCGGTCGACTCGAAACCTGGACCGGCATAATCGTCCCTTTTAAAAGTAGACTGGTGCTGGTCGGCAGCCTGTCTGAGCTTACCGAGGCAGCCAGAAGACTCAAACGGGTGGGTTATAACGCCGAACACGTTCTTTTTGACGAGTATGTCGCTGCCGGCGGTCAAACCGTCACCACGCGACTGGTTCAGGCTGTTGAACTGCACGAGCAGATGCTCAGGGGCGAGGCCCCGGTCGTGGTCGATGTTCGCCGCCCGAACGAATATTTTGGCATGAAAATCGGCGAAGTTCTCAATATTCCGCTCGATATTCTCGAAAAGCAGGCGCCCACAAGGCTTGCAAAGGATCAGACGGTTGTAGCTGTCTGTAATTCAGCCTTCAGGTCAAATCTTGCTGTTGGGCTGCTCGAACGGGCCGGTTTTACGGCGGCCACCAGTATGCAGGGCGGCTCTGAGGCCTGGCTTGAAGCCGGCCTGCCGGTTGTCAAAATCGCGGCTGCCGCAGAAACGAAACCTGCAATTGCGCCTGCCGGATCTTCAGCGTTTCGCAGTCTCAACCTGCCTGACCGCATTTCGGCAGACCAGCTGCAAAAAATGATACGAGACCTGCCTGGCACCTTCGAGATCATCGATATAAGGCCCTTTGAGCAGGTCGAAGATTATAACCCGGTCGGGGCAAAGCAGGTTGATATTGCCGATCTGCTCGAAAATCTTTCCTGGCAGGCCGGCGATGTGCCTCTCGTAATCGTTGACCGTGACGGCAGCCTGGCCATGATCGCGGCCGGCATTCTTTCGCGCAAGACACATCGGCCGATCAAGGCCCTGCTGGGTGGTATCGAAGGCTACTGGCGTGCCACTGAAATGAAATTCATGCGGGAACGGATGCTGGTGCCGGCTGGCGCTGCGCCGGTGTTTCCGACCCAGAAACAGCTTGTGCCAGGGCAGATCACTGACCCACAGCCGGTCTCTCCGGCCAAATCACCGGTTCCACCGGCACCGGCGGCAAAACCCGTAAGAAAGGGGGCTGGTTGCTGATGAATGGCGAAAAACCTTATATGAATCCTTACCTCGCCGGGTTTTTGCTCGGTCTGACACTGCTTGTGTCGTTTATTGTTCTCGGGGCAGGTCTCGGGGCCTCGAACGCCATTGCCCGTGCGGCAGCCTGGTGCGGTCTCTGCATCGTTCCTGACAATGTTCTTGGCTCGAAGTATTTTGGCGCCTGGGGTAGCGAGCCCATGAATTATTATCTGGTCTACATGCTGGTGGGGGTTATGCTTGGCGGTTTCGTGTCGGCAGTTCTCAACCGGCGCGTCAAAGTCATGGTCGAGCGTGGTAACGCCTTTCCGGCAGGGAAGAGACTGATTCTGGCATTGCTTGGCGGCATTCTGGCCGGCTTTGCCTCGCGTCTGGCGCGCGGCTGCACTTCGGGGCAGGCCCTGACCGGCACCGCTTTACTTTCGACCGGTGGTGTCGCTTTTTTGTTGGCAACCTTCGCTGGTGGCTACCTGATGGCTTATTTTTTCAGGAGGCAGTGGCATGATTGAAACATTTTATGGCAGCATGTCTCTAAACTCACCCATGGCGTTTGTCTGCTCTCTCATAATCGGTGTCGGGTTTGGCTGGTGCCTTGAGCAGGCCGGTTTCGGCAGTTCGAAAAAACTGGCCGGTATATTCTATTTCGCCGACATGACAGTGCTCAAAGTGATGTTCAGCGCCGTCATAACCGCCATGCTTGGTGTCGGTTTCGTTCTGGCCACCGGCATTGTCAATACCGAATCGATTTATGTGCCTGAAACATATTTGTATGCCCAGGTTGTCGGCGGGCTGATTTTTGGTATCGGTTTCGTCATCGGCGGCTGGTGCCCCGGAACCGCAGCGGTCGGCATGGTCAGCGGCAAATTCGATGCCCTGATTTTTCTTGTCGGTGCCATGATCGGCAGTTTTCTTTTCAATGACTTCTTCGGCATTCTCGAGCCCCTTTATACCATGGAAGACATGGGCAGAAGCTTCATTTATGAACTGGCCGGCATGACCTTCGCGCAGTTTGGTCTGCTTCTGACGGTTATCGCGGTTATTGCCTTCTGGTTTTCTGAGCTGATCGAAGAAAAGTTCAAGTTTACCCTCGTGGCCAGCAGAAGCAATGGTCTGTGGGTTTTCTCGGTAATAATTCTGTTGTCAGCCTGCGGAAATCTCCTTCTCGACAAGTTCCCCATCGATTCTGTGCGCTTTGCCACGGCTTCTTCAGAAGAGATTCTGCTTAAGATTGAAACGGGTCAGGATCACATCGAACCCGAAATTTTTGCCCGCGAAAAACTGGCCGGGCAGAAAAAAATCGCCCTGATTGACGTGCGAACCCGTGAAGAATTCGATGAATGGCACATTCCGGGCGCGGCCCACCAGCCATTGTCATCACTGGTTGCCGGTCTCGAAAGGTACCGCCGCTTTGACCGCATCGTGCTTTATTCGAATGGTGCTACTCACCCGGGGCAGGCCTGGGCTGTGCTCAATGCCGCCGGCTTTAAAAATGTGTACATTCTGGCGGATGGTTTGCAGGGCTTTTATGAACGAGTTCTTAAACCCGTTTCATTGCGCCCCGAGTTCATATCTGACCGGGACCGGGCCGAAATAAATACCTGGCGTGCGATGTTTCTGGGCTCAGGCATGGCCGCAGGGGCCTCTACACCTGTAAGCAGCGGTGCCCTGACCGGTCCATAAATCCGGTGTACGAAAAAATAAAAAAAGATTTGTAATCGCTATTGTCAGTTCTATATTTATGGGTTAGACTGTAAAAAGTATCGTATTGAGTAAGGCGACGATGGTCGCCACTTTAGTATCAAGTTTGTATTCTGTCTCGTAAAAGTATTGAGTATCGAGTAAGGAGCAGAAATGCGTAAGAGACTACTTTCCGTTATTTTCCTTGTTGCGGGTCTGTTAACCCCACTTCATGCACAGAACGCCGCCAGCGAGCGTCTGAGCGCTTTCCATGATCAGCTTGCCACCATTGAAGATGCAGGCCTCAGACAGACCCTCGAAAACAGCATTGTTGCCGGCCTGATCGAATCCGATCACGACTTCAAAGCTGCGGTCAGCAGAGCCGAAGCAATTGCCAACAACGGCAGCCCGATTCTTTTTTCGGCCTACGGTTCTTCACGCAATGTAACCGAAATCCGCAAACAGATTCTCGAACGCACCGCTCCGATCACCGGCCTTGATCGTGATGCAATCAAAGTCGAAAAGAACGAAAAATCAAATAAAGGCCAGCTTTTCAAAGATTACGCCGGCGAGATTCCGGTTTCTTACAAAAACGCTCTGGCTCTCTGTGAAAAATTCAACCCCAAGGCCGGCACTAATGATGCCAGCCGCCTCGATAAAGATATCGACGCCTTTCTTGCTACCCTTAAAAATGACCCGGTCATCCTGCATGCCCTCAAGGTTACCAATACCACAATGGCAGACCTCAAGAGCAACTGGTTCGGTTCAGGCCTCGGATTTGAACATGTAATCGCCGGCGAAGTCAAAGGCTCGAAGGTCAGTGGTTTTCACTGGTGGTACAGATTTTACGATGCAGAACGCCGCAACCGCGCCGACGTGCTTTCGGTTATGGCCGGTGTAGGCAACCAGAAAATTTATACCGGCAGCTTCGTCTGGGATGCCGACGGAGATGGTCCACTTCCCGAAGCCAAAAAGCCCAAGGGAGGCTTCTCTAACGGCCATTCAGTGCAGGCTCTGCTCGCTCTCGGCCATATCGCCATCGAAACTGCCCGCAGCATGGGCAGCGTTCCAGGCGCCCTGACCTTTAACGCCAGCGTTAACGGCCAGGAATTCAACTGGCAGCTCTACACCATGGGTGGCAACATTCGCTCGCTCTACCCGATGACCAATAAGAGTGCCTCCAGTGACGACGTGTTTTACGATCATGAACGTGAGGTCATGACCGGTCGCTGACTCTTTACTGATTAGAATTCCGGAACGCAGGTGCGTATTTTATACGCACCTGCGTTTGTTTCTATGACATTTATTTTTGCGCCGTAAATCTGTTGCAGCATTTCTGAATTGATGATTTTTTCTGAGCTGCCGCAGGCGGCGACCCGGCCGTTCTTGATAAAAATCGCCTGGTCTGATGTCCAGAGAGCGTGTTCCGGGTAGTGAGTGGTTTTTATGCAGGTTATGCCGCTGCCGGCAAGATTGCGCAGATGTTTCAGCAGCAGCAGCTGATTACCATAGTCAAGCCCGGCTACCGGTTCGTCGAGAATCAGAATGCCGGCCCCCTGGCTGAGGGCACGGGCAATCAGAACCAGCTGCTGTTCGCCGCCACTGATTTCGGTATATGGCCGGTCGGCCAGGTGTTCGATGCCGAGGCGGGCCATGTTCTGCCGGGCAATTTCGAGGTCAGCCTTTTTGAGGCTGCAGAAAATGCCGGCATGTGGTACCCGCCCCATTGCTGCAACATCGAGAGATTTATAAGAAAAAATCGGGCTGTGCTGCTGCGGCACATAGGCGAGCAGCTTTGCCCGCTCTGACAGGGGAATCTGATCGAGCGGGCGCCCGGCAATCATGATTGAGCCGGATACTGGCTGTTTAAGGCCAAGCATAAGTTTCAGCAGCGTGGTTTTACCGCTGCCGTTGGGGCCGAGAATCGAAGTGACGCTGCCCGTTTCGATCGTGAAAGACAGATTGTCGAGCACCGGTTTGCGGCTGTCATAATGAAAGCACAGGTTTTCTACAGCGATTGCCGGCATCAGTTCCACCTGCCTGAGGTTCTGCTGAGAACGAAAATAAAGAAGGGCACGCCCATCAGTGAGGTCATGATGCCGATTGGCAATTCAGTGCTGAATGCCGCCCGGCAGAAGATGTCGGTAACCAGAAGATACAGAGCGCCGATCAGAGTCGCGGCGGGCAGGACCTGCCGATTGTCGGGGCCGGTGATCATACGGGTAATGTGCGGTATCATCAGGCCGACCCAGCCGACCATACCGCCAAGAGCCACCGTTATCGAGCAGATCATTGTCGTTACGGCAATCATCAGGTTACGCACGGTCGAGACCTTGATGCCGAGAGTGGCAGCCTCTTCTTCGCCCATGCTGAGGATGTTGAGGTAACTGCTCATGGCATTGAGCACGGTGATACCAATTATCAGAAACGGGGCCGCGGCAGAGACCGCCGGCATGGTGACCGATGAGAACCCGCCCATAAGCCAATGTACGATGGCGGGCAGCTCATTATGCGGGTCGGCAACAAATTTAACCACCGATAAAAGCGAAGTAAAAAGGGAAGAGCTGATAACGCCGCCCATGATCAGCATGATCAGGCGGTTACCCGGAAAAAGGCGGGCCAGAAAAACCGCAAAACCGACCGCAATGATGCCGGCGATAAAAGCAAACAAGTGTGCGGCCAGAAGGCTTTTGCCAAAAAGCAGACCAAGTGAGGCGCCAAAGGCCGAACCCGCCAGAACCCCCAGCAGATCTGGCGAAACCAGCGGATTGAGAAACATGCTCTGATAGGTAACACCGGAAACGGCGAGAGCGGCGCCGCAAAGAACCGCAGCCAGCAGGCGCGGCAGTCTTATCTGCATGACGACAGTTTTGAACGTTTCGAGTTCGGCGCCGGAGAAGCTGTTTTGTGCGTCGGGCAGAAAGCCCGAGAGAGTTGCCGACACGGGCACCGGAACAGTGCCGAGATGCAGCGAGAAAAAGCCGGTCACCGCCAGGGCCGCTGACATAAAAAGTAATAGAATGTAATAGTGCCTTTTCTGCATTCAGAACCGTGACTTAGAGGTCGGTGTATTTGGTTGCCCTGCCATGGCATTTTTCCACCGGGTATTTCTGGGCGTTTTTCTGCATCTTGCGCTCGATCGCCTCATACATGTCGATTTCGAGATCGTCGGCGAGCAGCATCAGGTAAACGACGGTGTCAGCGATTTCGTCGGCGATTTTTTCCTTATCGCGTTTGATTTTCGCGACCACCTCTTCTTCGTTTTTCCATAAGAATTCTTCCATGAGCTCGGCTGCTTCGATGGCTGCCGCCATGGCCAGATCCTTCGGCTTGTGGAACTTTTCCCAGTTGCGTTCCTGCCTGAAGATTCTCAGTTTTTTGAGCAACTCGTTATAAGTCTTCATCTGGTATGTCTCCGGGTTTCTTTGAAGATGGCCTGCTGCGAAAATCGACGGGCAATTCGGCCGGCACCGGTTTATCGGGGCCGGATTTATAATACTTTCTGGCATTTTCTTCAACCAGCTCGATAGCGTGCTTGTAATCACCGGTTTTCTGCCATTGTGCGAGAAAAATTGAAATGCTGATATCGCGGCTGTCGGTAACGTGAATCGGTTCGGCACCGGCTCTGGCGAGGTCGATCACCATCTGGTAAGAGCCTTTTTTTATTGCGTAATCGAGCGGTGTGAGGCCTTTGTTGTCTTTTTTGTTCAGGTCAAATTCCACGCGCAGGCAGGAGGGAAAAACCTTGAACATCTGGTTGCCGACGCAGATATGCAGAGGTGTTTTTCCCTCGTTATCGGCGACGTCGGCCCGAGCCCCGCTTTCGAGAAGCATAAGGGCAGCTTTTTCATCTTTGTTGATCATTGCCTGATGCAGTGCAGTAGTTCCACCAGGCAGAATCATATCGGGGCTGGCGCCCGAGGCGATAAGCCCGGCCATCATCTCGATATCGCCGTTAATGGTGGCATAGGCAAGGGGTGTGAAGTTGAAATAATCATGCGAATTCAGGGTTTCGGCTGCCGGGGCAAGTTTGGCGATTCTTGTCGGCTTGCCCTTCAATGCAGCGTTGTGAACCGGGTAAGTGAGCATGTGCAGAAAATCGGCGAACGGGTAAACTTTTTCGTCGACCAGCATGCTGCTTTTGCGCCAGAGGTGGTAACGCCTGAATTCGCGGTCGGAGGTTGTCAGGTGCCAGGCCGCGGGGTAGCTGAAAAGTACGACCCAGAACAGCACAAAAACCATTTTGCAGGTGTGCAGCAAAACTGAGGGGCGACTGTTTCTGGCCATCGGAAAAACTCCTGTGGCCAAGATTATAGCATACCCACCGCTGAATAACTACCTCATTCGGGCCTTGTGCCGATCGGGTAGATTTTTATGGCGCCGATTTTGTCTGGCATCGACGGTGCTGGAATAAAAGAGATTCCGAGGCCGGGAAAATGCAGGCCGGGCACTGAGGTAAGCAATGTCGGCGGGCCAAAGCGGGTGCGCAAAAGTTCGAGCGGGCTGCCGACGCCAATCTGTTGTGGCGTCTGACAGAGGAAGTCTTTGTTAACAGTTTTACGGGTGATGATGATCTGTTTGACCACCTTGCCGTGCTCATCGGAGAGAACAGTAAAACCATTGTAGATTTTCTGAATTCCGCCTACGGTTTTCTGCGTTGCAATGGGTTTGCCGAGGGTTGCCTCAAGATCGCTGTCGATTTCGCCGAGGTTAACCAGTGGGTGCAGGCCAAAGCCGGCAAGAATCGAACATTCTCTGGTCGTTGTGGCCGGTCGGGAAACAGTCGGCTGGGGCACCGCTGCAACGGAAACGGGTGGAACTATGTGCCCACCGGATTTGCTGCCGTATGACTGCATTGCATCGGTTGGAACGGCTGGAATCCTTACTGCGAGAGAATCGTTGACCGGAATTAATCCGTAAGACATTTCAGTCGCTGTAATTTGCTGTGTCTGTCGGCTCTGACCCGCTTTTTGGGGTATCGGTCGGAATATTTCTGCTGGCGGAGCAGTTATTGTATCGGTAGTGGCCGGCGTGGCGACCGACTTTTCGGAGCTTTCGGGGGACGACTCGGGGGCTTGACCGGCAGCCGTCTGCACCGGTTCCTGGCCCGCTGCCGAAGTGTCTGATTCGGTTGCAGCCGACGGGTCTTTTTCTGTGACTGAAGTTGAAGGCGGCTCGGGGTTGGCGGTTTCAGATGCCTGATAAAGCACTGTCTCTACTGCGGTATCTGATGCGGCCGGCACAATCAGCGCCGGGTCAGAGTCTGGCTGGTGGGTAACGGCAGCTGCTGTCGCAGATTCTGATGCTGTGGGAGCGGGCAGGGTTGCCATTGTATCAGTGGCAACCGTCGGGGTCGAGAGCACAACTGTGGCGGATGCGGGGTTTTCGAAGCCCGGCTGCTGCTGAGTCGCGGTTTTGTCGACGCGGGCCACTGGTCTCAGAAACAGCTGAGTGACCGGCTGGTGGGCAACCAGCAGGTCGGTATCGAAGGCATGCGTCGAAACGCGGCTGATGGCAAGCATGGAAATACTGACAATGGCGGCGGTGATCATCAGGGCGCAAAAAGCCTGCAGCGCCGGCAGAATTGTTGCGTCGATCATTGCTGCAAGGGAGTGCTTGACCGGTCTGGTGCTTACATCGCCGGTCAGGGCGTCAGCCACCAGCTCGGTATCCGGTTCGCCCATGATAAAACGGGCGGAGGGCATGTGGCGGTTGGCCAGTTCCGTGGCGAGTTCGTTCGCATCGTCAAGGGTCATCTCATATTCGGTAATCTGAATGAGATGATTGCGGTAATTCATTATTACCAGTGCGTAGCGCTTCAGCGGGTCGGCAAACAGGTGCCCGAGAAGAGTGGGGGGGGGGGTGGTCACGCCACCGACCCAAAACACATCAAAAAAAAACCACACAACAACAATAAGAACAATAAAAAAATATTTTAT
>JANJUX010000004.1 GCA_024710355.1 Candidatus Rifleibacteriota bacterium | reverse complement strand
AAGAATGGTCGCGGCCGACCGTTGGGTATGGCCCAGGGCTGTTAGCAGGGATTTCAGCAATCAGCCGTTTTGTGAGATCCATGCCAACCGAAAGAGTCGTAGAAAGATTCAGCGGGTAATCGATATTGAGAACCTTCGCGCGGCTGCGCTCGAAGTAGTCGCGGCTGAGATAGCTCTTTTCGCGGGTCTGATCGACAATTGAAGCGGTCAGCTTGAACAGACCGAACCGCTGCATATAAGCCCCGGTATAGCCCCAGTTCTGGCTTTCAAAACCGTAGGTGGGCGCAATTATTATACTGCTGCGATCGAGTCGGTCAGTTCGATAGCTGTAAATTCCAAAGACATTACCGGCTTCATCTTCGCTGAGCAGGGGTTTCCAGTAGCTGGTGTGGTATTCGCTGCGATATCTGCTGCTCTTTTCGGGCTTGAATTCCTGGGTAATGATGGGCACATAACTGGCGAGCTCGATTGTTTCGAGCGGATCGGCAGCTTCAGCAAATGAGGTTTTCCAGAAACCGCCCTTATTGAGCGTCACGACTTCGACGCGGTCCTGGGCGAAATTGATATCCCAGACTCCCCCCGGCAGCTGCGTGTGCTTGATCAACTTTTTATCATCGTTATTGATCGAGAACAGCTGGGTAGTATAAAAGTCTTTCTCGGCGGCGAACCACAGTCTGCCGTCTTCACAGACCAGCGATCCGATATCGCCACGTGAAGCCAGGATTTCCATGGGCTTCTTTTCTTCGTCATCCTTCACTATCGAGACGACGGCCAGCCTCTTTTTGAAGTCAGAAGTTTCAAAGGTATAGTAAAGTTCTCGACAGGAGCGGCTGAGAGCAACATCGAGAGGTCTGACGCCCGGGCCAAAGTCGAACTCGACCTGAGTTGAGTTTTTGAACTCAGGATCGACGGACATGATTCTGGTAATACCGCTTTTGATCGAGGTATAAAATATTCTGCCAAACTTGCGGCCGAGAGGTTTGAAGCTGCCGGGCTCATTCACCAGGCATTTTTCTTTACCTTCGGGGGTTACCAGCCAGAGCCCAAGGCGGCGCTGCCTCTGGGTGTTTACCCAGTAGCGGCCGATGACGATTTCGCGCGAGGAATCGTCAACCATCAGCAGCGGATGCACGTTTTTCAGCAATATTCGTGGCTTTTTGTCGCCCTTCTGATAAAAAAGATCGTAGGTTTCGGTGCTGTAGCGACGTGAAGACACCCAGACCTTTTCGTCGGGGCCGAGCTGCCGCAGAGACCGGAAAAACTGGCCGCCGGCGCCATGGTCTTCGATCTCGAATTCCTGGGCTGAAGCCTTTTCTTTCAGCTCGCCGCATTTCTCACAGACATAGTCGCGGTAACTTTTGTAAGCTTCTTTCAGGCTCACGCCGAAGTGGGCTTTAAAAAGCTTTTCGAAGCCTGCCGGCTTGCGAAAAATGCTTTTCATGAGGTCGAGGGCAGCACCCTTTTTGTAGGTTTTTTCCCAGTATTCGAACATGCTGTGGGCCTGAAAAGTCATCTCTTCACGAACCATTGTGGACTGACTGAGGATTGTGCTGAGCTGATCGAGAGAATAAAGACGGTCGTGGCGGGCCATGTCGAGCAGACGACTGTAATGAATCGAATCAAGGGGAAAGGCGTAGCTGAGTGCCATGCCGTCCATGAACCACTGCGGCACAGCAAGCATTGCCAGCTGGCGCCGCCAGGAATTGCTCGATGCCGCGAGAGTTCTCAGGATCAGAATATTCGCGAGCCGCATGGCAAAGCGTTTTTCGAGGGAATAGGCGCGGGTCGACAGAACCCCGATTTCTTCGAACATGCCGAGGTTGATCCAGTCGAAGTCTGAGTCGGCTGAACTGCTGATGCGATCGTCGTGATCGTTGAGAATGACGGTCGCTTCATACTTTTTCTGCTCGGGGAAAAACTCTATCAGGCGCTCTCGAACCTGAGAAAAGGCTGTCAGAATACGCGGAACTGCCTTTTCGGCCGTCTGCGGGAAATAAAGGCGAATGCCGGAAGAAGCGACGATCCGGTAATCACCGAGTTGCCGGTAGACATCGTTCAACTCTACAGCCGAAGCGGCAGCACCAAACCAACCAACCATAAGAAGAACCAGTATGTATATTTTTCTGAGCGACATTATTCCCCTCTTTTCAGCCTTCTGCGACCTTGAAGTTCCGGCGGGGCCGGAAACTTTTGCGGGTCAATATTTCGAGCTGCGGAAACTCAATTTTGATCGTATTCTTACCACAAATTTTCTCCCAGCCCTTTATCAGCGTGGGAGTCAAACTTATTCTGAATCTTGCCGGCGGCTTCAGCGCAACCTTACCGCCTTCAGGGACCTGGATGCGAAGTGTGAACGGCAATTGCCCCGGGCTTGTCTGCAGAAGAGCCAGAAGTCTGCCGTAGGTCTGCTTTTCTGCAAAGGCCGCCGGAATCGCCAGGGTGATTTTTGAGAAGCCTTCGGCGTTGAAATCGTCGAGAACCAGGATTTTTTCGATATTGGCCTTGATGGTACCTTCTATCATCTGCGTCTGAACGATCATAAACAATGGCTCGTCGATTTTAAGCAGGTGATGATACTGTTCGTAAGCCTTCGGGAAAATGGTGACATCGATTGCGGCATTATCAGCTTCGAGCGTCAGAAAGGCCATCGTGTCGCCCTTTTTCGTAAGATGCCGCTTGTAGCCGGTAAGGATGCCGGCAATACGACAGGTCTGGCCGTCCTGGGCCTCGGCAAGACTGGGAAGCGAATGCGTTGAAAATACCTTGCCAAGAGGCGCAACCGAAGCAAACGGATCACCGGTCAGATAGTAACCGAAAACTTCTTTTTCAGACTGCAGCAGTTCTTTTTCTGAGAGTTCCGGGATGTCGGGCGGTTTGACTTCGGCCTCAGACATACCGCTTTCTTCGCCGCCAAGCAGATCAAAAAAGGTTGCCTGACCGGCAAGGCGGTCTTTCATCGCCGACTGGCCGGCTTTCAGGGCTTCGTTCGACATCTGCAGCAGCTGGCTTTTTTTGAGCCCAAAGCTGTCGAGCGCCCCGGCTTTTATCAAGGCATCGATTACCCGCGCGTTCACCTGACGGGTATCGACCCGACGCGTCAGGTCTGCAAGCGACTTGAACGGGCCACCTTTACTTCGCTGTTCGACGATAGAATCGACGGCACCCTGCCCTACCCCCTTGATAGCGCTCAGGCCATAGCGGATATTGCCGCCATCTACCTTGAACAGACCAACAGAAGTATTGATATCAGGGGTCAGAATTTCCATGCCAAGGGTTCGGCATTCGTCGACATACTCGGCAATCTTGTCGGTGTCGTTTATTTCTGAAGAAAGAACGGCCGCCATGAATTCTACCGGGTAATGCGCCTTGAGATAGGCGGTTCTGAAGGTGACTACGGCATAAGCGGCCGAGTGCGACTTGTTGAAACCGTATTCGGCAAAACCTGCCATCAGGTCGAAAATCGACTGCGCCAGCTCACCGTCAATGCCTCTTTCGATCGCACCTTTCACGAAAAGTTTGCCCATCTTTTCCATGACTTCGGCGATCTTTTTACCCATCGCCTTGCGAAGAGCATCTGCTTGAGCCATGGTAAAGCCTGCAAGAACGTTGGCAGTCTGCATGACCTGTTCCTGATAAAGAAAAACGCCATAAGTGTCTTTAAGAACCGGCTCCAGGTCGGGGTGCGGGTAAGCCATTTCTTTGCGGCCATGTTTGCGTTCGACAAAATCGTCGACCATACCCGAACTGAGCGGGCCCGGTCGATACATGGCGAGAAGCGCGATGATGTCTTCGAAAACCGAGGGCTTGAGGCGGGCAATCAGGTTGCGCATGCCTGCAGATTCGAGCTGGAATATTCCGAGAGTCAGGGCCTGCTGCAGCAGCTGATAAACTTTCGGGTCATCGATTGGCGCCTTTTCGAGATCGACGTCGATACCACGACTCTCCTTGATGTTTTCGAGGGCCCGCTGCAGGATCGTGAGGGTTTTGAGGCCAAGAAAGTCCATTTTGAGAAGGCCGATCGACTCGATCGCGTTCTTCTCATACTGAGTCATGATGTTCTTGTCTTTATCAATGCAGAGCGGCACGATATCCATCAGATCGATGGCAGAGATAACGATGCCGCAGGCATGCACGCCGGTGTGCCTGACCAGGCCGTCGACGGTACCGGCGATTTTCAGAAGGCGCTTCTGCTGTTCGGTGCCATGCTCGACTATTTCTTTAAGCTCCGGCACATCGTTCACAACGGCTTTGAGGTGGATGCCGGGCTTTTCGGGGATCATTTTGGCGATGCGGTCGACTTCGGGCAGCTCCATTCCCATGACGCGCCCGATGTCGCGAATGGCCATCTTTGCGAGAATAAAGTTGAAGGTGATAATCTGCGAAACTCTGTTGTAGCCGTATTTTTCTTTGACGTAGTCAATGACTTTCTGGCGACCGTCGTCACTGAAGTCGACGTCGATATCGGGCATGCTGATACGTTCGGGGTTGAGAAAGCGCTCGAACAGCAGACCATATTTCAACGGGTCGATATCGGTGATTCCGAGCAGGTAGGCAATAATCGAGCCGGCGGCAGAACCGCGGCCCGGCCCGACCGGAACCCCCATTTCGCGTGCGGCTCTGATGAAGTCCCAGACGATGAGAAAGTAGTCACAGAAGCCCATGCGCTTAACGACCGAGAGCTCGTATTCGAGGCGTTTTTCGACCACCTCACCGGGGCTCTGGGAGCCATAGCGCCAGGTATAACCGGCAACACAAAGCTCGGTCAGATAACTTTCAGAGGTTTTGCCATCTGGAATCTCGAATTCGGGGAGAATTGACTTGCCAAGGGTCAGCTGAACGTTGCAGCGCTCGGCAATGCGCAGGGTGTTGGTGATTGCATCGGGCCATTCAGCGAACAGCTCGGTCATTTCCTGCGG
Source organism: Candidatus Rifleibacteriota bacterium (assembly GCA_024710355.1). GTDB lineage: Bacteria > Muiribacteriota > Ozemobacteria > Ozemobacterales > Ozemobacteraceae > Rifleibacterium. Next base: position 68,291 of record JANJUX010000004.1, on the reverse strand, counting down.
TGATTTCAGGTAGAATTCGCGGGAGCCAAAGCGCATTCTGTTGACGTCGTCGATCTTCGAGTTGGTATTCAGACAGAGCAGCGCATCCTGGGCTTCCCAGTCGTCGGGTTTAACATAATGGCTGTCGTTGGTGGCGACGATCGGGCAGTCGCAGGCCCGGGCAACTTCGACGAGAGACCGCAGTATTTTTATCTGGTCGGTCAGACCATGGTTTTGAATTTCGACATAAAAGTTGTCTTTGCCGAGAATCTGCTGGTAGCGCTTTATTGCCGCCATGGCGCTTTCGCGGTCTTCTTCGAGCAAATCTCTGGGGATTTCGCCTGCCAGACAGGCGCCAAGGCCGATCAAGCCCTCTTTGTGCTGCTCAAGCAGGGCAAAATCAATTCTCGGTTTGTAATAAAAGCCTTTGGTAAAGGCAAGCGTCGAGAGCTTTACCAGATTACGGTAGCCTTCGATATTGCGTGCCAGCAGAACGAGGTGGTAGAGAGGCAGATCGCGCTTATTGTCTGTATGAGAGCCCGGGGTTAAATAGGCTTCGAAGCCGATGATCGGTTTAACGCCTTTTTTGATGGCATACTGGTACAGTTCGATGGCACCAAACATGTTGCCATGGTCAGTAAGGGCAATCGCCGGCATGCGAAAGCGCCGGGCCGCATCGACAATGGCTTTTACCGGTGCGGCACCGTCGAGCAGACTGTAATGGCTATGTACATGCAGATGAACAAAATTGGTATGAAACATGGCGGTTAAATTATATCGCAAACTCGTTCTGTTCAAGCAACTTTTTTGCAAAAAAGACAGCGTGCATTTTTCATTGATTCCGGGCCAGAAAAGCAAATTTTCTTGTGCACGAGAAAGAAGGAAAGGTTATAATCCCTTCATCTCCCGGTGGGGATGGAAGCCATAAGTGAAAAAATTGCTCGCTCTCATAGAAAACAACTTCAGAAGTTTTTTTGGTCTGGTTTTTCCGGTTCTTATTACGCTAGGCATAGTTTTTGCGGGCATTCAATTTTACATCGCCCGAAGCGAAGACGAAATTGCCGGAAAGCGTAATCTCTGGAACGAGAAAGCCCAGATCGTTCTTGCATCGGTGCGATCGAACCACACATTTTCGAGCCTGGTATCAGAAGCCGGCAACCGTCTTGCGAAAGACTTTGAAGCAAACCAGTCCGGCTTTCAACCCGAAGTATTTGTCGAATTGCTCAAACGACATTTCGACGCAGAACTAACCGGTAATGATGCGCTTATCTGGTTTTTTCCGGTCAATAACGGCAAAGTCGTGACCGTAAGCGTCGACGGTCTTACTGCCACCCACCAGAGGGTTATGCAGAGGGTTATGCAAAGCTTCATCGAATTTGCCAACAACCCTGACATGGACCAGAACGAAATCAGCCGGCTGGAAAAATTTGTCAGAAGCGTTTTTGGCACCTATTCCGCACCCCTTCAGGTCGGCAGGAGGCGCGAAGGCAAAACAACTCCGGTTACCTTTGAAGGGCGAAAACACTACCTTTACTGGCGTCAGTTCAAAAGCGGGCAAAATACCGAAGCAGTAACGGCAATCCTTTTTCCTGCAGCTCGCAGTGGTAATATCGAAAAATATCTCCAGACAGTTGCCAACAGAACCCTTGAAGAAACAAAGCGGCATCTGGCGGTTGCTTTTGTGCCCATCGACAGCCTCAGCAATCACTTAAAGCTTATTCTGCCGGGGCAGATAGATCAAAATCACGAATATCGGCAACTGCTTGTAAATACACTCGACAAGGTAGTTCGAGAAACCGACGACAAGGGCAAACAGATTTTCGAAACCGATGGGCATCTGTTTCTCAGGGGCTTTTTAACCGTCGATGTTCCTTATGATGCAGTCATTTTTTCGCCCACTCCCGGAGCCCTTGAGGTGACAAGGCCAGCCGCTACAACTGCCGCGGCTCTGGTCGTGGCCTTCTGGGCGCTGATTTTTGCATTGTTTTACTGGAAAAATGGTCGGCCGGGTCTGCCTCTGGCAGTCTCATTCAGGGTGTTATTCTTTCTTGCCGGCCTCATACCAATTTCCGTAATGCTGTCTGCCGGTTATTCTCTGATTGAGGAGTCATATCAGAACGAAATTATTGAACTGAAACGCGAGAACAGTCAGAAACTCAGCAATATCAATGAGCGCAGCGATATCCTCCTGCATCTCTTTGGCTATCACATCTCTGAAATCATCAAAAACCCCCGCGTGCAAAACCTTCTGAACAACGGCGACAGCAACGATACGCGCAAGGCTTTCAACGCCATACGCAATAAGATGCTCAGTCTCGAACTCTCGCTCGACTACATGTTTGCCTTCTATCCCGGCATTTCTTCTGAGATGCTGGTTGCTGACCAGCGCATACGCCAGACCGCAAAAACCCACATGAACCTTATGGGACCCGGGGTTTTCAAAATCAACCAGATTTTGTCAAAAATGACGCCTCTGCCTGACACACTGATGGATTCAGGTCAGAAAAACTTTTATCAGATACTCTCCGGTCTGCCAAATGAATTTCTGGCAGAAACCTTTTTTATGACTTATGAAAAGCCGACCTTTGTCAGCTACGGCAACACCGGAAAAGACTACTTTTTCTCGGTTATTTTGACCAGAAACGGCAGAATAGCCTCATATCTGATCTTTGCTGCCAGCTCGGAAAGCGTTTTTCGCAGATATCTCGCCCGCGAGCTTGATATGCATAATGTAAATGATGCCAATATTTTTCTTGCAGCCGAATTACTGCCAAATACAGAATTTTCAATTTTCCCTTTCAAAAAGATGCGGGCTCTGCAAAGCAAAGCCGGAAAAAAAGCTTTTTCTCTGATGAAAAAGTGCCGCAGTTCGATTTTTGAAAAGTCGATAACCGACAGCGATTACCTCTATCTCTTCTACCCCATGAGTAAGATGCCCAATTTTGCCGGCGGTTGCATTGTCTCGCTGGCAAAGCCTGATGCCGCAAGGCAAACAAAAAAATTGTTTCTGGAAATTGCGGCCGTAATTCTGGCCTGTCTTATGTATGTAGCCTCTTCGCTCGCCACTTCGCACATGCTGATGCCACTGGAGCGCATCAATCTAGTTCTTCACAGCATCAGCCAGGGCAACCTCGATCTCAGCCTCAGCATCGAAAGACAGGATGAGCTCGGGCAGCTGGCAAATACGGTCAATCTCATGCAAAACGGCTTTAAAGAAAGATTGCGGCTGGGCAAATTTGTGTCGACTACTCTTGACAAGAGCCTTTCGAATGGATCGAGTTTTGAAGAGCTCAAAAAGGCCCGCGAAATAACCGGCACTGTCCTCTTTTCAGATATCCGCAACTTTACGACTCTTTCCGAGAGTTTTCCGCCGGCTGACATAGCTGCAATGCTCAACTCACACCTCGAAACCATGTCAAAGGAAATTCAGACCCTCGGCGGGCAGATCGAGCAGTTTATCGGCGACGCAATTGTCGCTTTTTTTCCTGACAAAGAGCATGGCGACAGCCGATCTGCAGCATTAAAGGCTGCTCTTGCCGTGCACTCGGCCCATCAGAATCTGAATCGGCTGCGGCACGAAGAAGGCAGGTTCACCTACGCCATCGGCATCGGCCTGCAGCACGGAACCGTCATCACCGGTTCACTCGTGACCCCGGGGCGCTATGAATTTTCGATCATTGGCGAGGCCAGACATCAGGCAGAAGAATTTGAAGCCCTCAGCAAGCTTGGCTCGCACACAAGAATCATTGTCTCGCATCATTTCATCGAACCGCTGGAACGTGAAGCAATAGCCGTCTGCAAACCTCTTAAGGGCACAGATGTTTTTGAGCTTCTGGAAAGGGCTGGCGAAGCATGAAAAAGTTAATCATACTTTTTGCCGCAACGCTTCTGCTCGCCCTGCCCTCGCTGATGACAGCCTATTCGCTCAAATCTTCGGCAAGGCTTCTTTCAGAAGAGCACACAAAACAGATAGAAACCAGACTCGGGAATGAGCTTCGCTCACAAAGTCAGATCGCACTGATTTCCCAGGAAATATTCAAATATTTTTCTTATTTTCTAATCCAGACGGAGCAGATGTATACAGGCCTGACCTGGGCTGCTTTTGCAAAGTCTGCTGATGAAGCCTTCGACAAATTCATACAAACAACCGGGCTGGCATATCTGCTGCCAATGGAAGCAAGCATTTCCTACCACAAAAGAGGGAAACAACATCAGCTGCATTTTTCTGGAACCCGAAAAGTTGCAGCCAACAAAATCTCGGATTTAAGCAGTCTGATGTTCAAATTTATCGACATGGCCTTTTATAATGACCCGCCGCAAGGTGCGATAGAACAGCTGCAAAAACAACTGACCGACGTCGGCCTGATCTTCAATCTTGGCTTTCTGAAGTCTTCTGGCGACAGAGTTAAGGCTAACCAGCTGATTGTCCGCGACACTGAATCGACCAGAATGCTGTTAACCCTGCGCTCGAAAAAAGACTATCTGATGAACGTGCTGATCGATCTGTCACGGGCAGGAATAAGAACAGCTGCCAGAAAAGCCGCACTGATGTGGAAAGATACAAATGCCGGGATTGTCTTTTTTGGCGGCAGCAAAGCAATCAGACCGGTCTTTTCTGCGTGGTTTATGAAACACCCGGGGCTCGGAAAAAAAGTCATCGAGGCAACGGGCCGTGAAAAGCCAGGAATCAGCAGGCTGGAGCTGGGCCAATGGCTTGTTCTTTTTACCCCCTTCGACCCCAAAATCCCATGGCAGGTGGCGATTGTGACGCCAATGCCCAAATTACCCGGGCAACCGGGGTTAAAAATACTGCTTTGTATCTTTGCCATCGCCGGCTGTGCCGTCTGGAAACTCATGGTCGACCATGTGCTTTTCGACCGTAAAGTCAGGCTGTCCCTGAGAAACTTTATCATTCTGGTCTTCACACTTGTCAGCATGGTACCCTTTACCTCGGGGCTTTATCTGGCCAATGAATACGTGGTTGCAAATTTCAAGATCCAACGCAACAAAGCCGCCAGCGATCTGTCGGCCGAGCTTGAAGACCTCGATCTGAGCACATATTCCAATTTTCGCAGCTCCGTCAATTTTGTCAGAGGCATGAACTCGATCGAGCAGATCGCATCGTTTACCGATCTGGCGGTTTCGACGGATTACCCGGAACTGGTAGCTTCAATGTCTGCAAAAGTTTTGCAGCAGAGAAAAATACCCTGCTACCCCGAAATCTGGCTCACTGCCCCAGACAGACAACTCATTGAAGTTGAATACCGTCATAACCAGAAGGATTTCAACATCTTCCCCACATCAGACGCTTTCGCAAACGAGGTGTTCAGCCCAAGATTCAAGCACATTCTGAATGAGCAGGCAAAATCAGACAGAGATACCAGAACTGAAAAAATAGATGAGATAAGATTCGACGACATCAAAGCAGAAATAATCGACAGCGTCATGCTCAATCTTTTTGGCGAACAAAGCTATTTCAGTCTTCAGGAAGACCCCGGCACTCTGCTGCGCCTGCAATCATTTTTTGACGAAAATGCCATACTCAGTCTACCGATAACGCTTGCCAACCGTGCGAAATATATCTTCACATACGTTTTTTCTTCCGAAACCATCCGGCGGCATTTTCCTGTAAATCGCCTTTCAGATGACCCGTCAAAACCAGTGCTGGTAACGCTGTATGGCAACAATGAGTTTCTGACCGCTGACCCGGGAAGCTTTCACACATTATCACAAAAAGTTCCAGGCCTGATGGAACTCGCCAAACAATCTCTGTTGACCGGTTCACGACTTGTCATGCAGGATGTTAATGCCAGTGGCTCACCAATCTTTGAAACTCTGCCGGCGCGGTATTCAAACCTCATCCTGTGCGGGCAGAAAAACACCCGCAGCCTTGACAGCATCAGTCAGGAACTCACTGCCACAGCTATCAGATACTTTGTCCTGATGGTTTTGGGTGCACTTTTTCTGGTGCTTTTATCTTCGCTCTATTTCACCATACCGATCAGGCAGTTGACTGAGGCAACTCAAAAAATCATCGCTGAAGATTACTCGGTGCGGATAAATGAACGGCACCCAGACGAGTTCGCCGCTGCAGCTGTGGCTTTTAATAAAATGGCCGGCGGCCTGGCCGAAGGCGAGCTGCTCAAAAACTTTGTCTCTGAAAGCGTGCGCGAAAGTTCGACAGCAAAAAACAGCGATGACCAGGCGAAAATCATTGAAGCCACCGTGCTTTTTTCCAGTATAAAAGGCTTTAAAACCCTTCAGAGTCAGCTGACTCCGTCAGAGCTGTTTGCATTGATGCAGTCGCATCTGTCGGCTGCAGTTACCATGGTTTCTCAGCATGGTGGCGAGATCGACAAGATGATCGAAGATAAGGTTATGGTTGTTTTTCCGCATGTGTCCGACAGATCTCAGCAGATGATCGCGGCTGCAGCGATGGCCTGCGCGAGAAACATTCAACAGCAGCTCTGGCAGAATCACGGAATCAATGCTGCCATCGGTATCAACTCGGGGGAAGTCGTCTCCGGTGTCATGGGGGCAGCCAATGTCAGACTGGCGCGAACGGTTGTTGGCGATACGGTGAATCTGGCCGCAAGACTGGCGACGGTTGCATCAGGCCTGGATAGTGGCGGAGTGGTTGTTTCCGGAGCGTCAGCCAGAATGGCTGCAGGCAACTGCAATTTTACCCGCCTGCCGATCAACAGTGTCAAGGGCAAAACTCACGCTGTCGAAGCGTTCCTGGCAGATTTTTCCGGGGGCAAGAGCGAATGATTTCCTACGGCAAGATCAGGTCGGCTTTTGCCTGGGCTTTTCCCCTTTTTCTCGGCTGTCTTTATATCGTTGGCGCCCACCTGATTCTCCACGATCACCAGTTGCATACGCGCCGCGCCGAGCATGAAGATCGAAAAAAACAGGCAGAAATACTGACGATACGCGCAAGAGCCGGTTTTTCTGCAACTCTTCAGATCGAGAGTTCTGCGAGAGAAGTTCTTAAGGAACTAGAGGCTATCGCTTCTGCTGAGCCGACCGGCATCGAAAATCATCTACCTGCAGTGCTGCGCAAGCACATGCACCCGCACATTCTGCAAAAATGCCGCATATGGGCATTCAATCGCGAAAAAGACAGCTTCAGGCTGGCCACGGCAGCCGGTCTCGAAAATTCAAAGCGCAAAGCCATGGAACTGGCCTTCACAGCGCTGATCAATCTGCGCGAGAAACATTCAGACGATAGCACAAGACGCCGCAACGAAAAATTCATTTCGGGGCTTTTCGGCGAAAATTCGGCCCCTGAATATCTTGCAGCCCAGCGTCTCGGAGTTTTAACACCCGTTCAGTTCGAAAGCAGTCCGCATTATCTTTACTGGCAAAAAACCGGCAATAACGGCGGCTTTATGGCTCTGCTGCCCGGAGACTTCGTTGAAAATACCACTGCAAGTCTGAAACGTCTTGCAGATAAGTTAAATGACAGCATCAGCAAAAATGCTTTCGTCTGCTTTCCTGAGTCTGAAAAAGTTGCATCGGTGTTCAACCCGCTTCATTCGCCACTCAGTGGGCTTGAAAAGCAGCAGAAAGTGGCGTATCTGTCGCTTGAAAAGATGTTTGGCAACAAGGATTTTCCGCGGCGACAACTCACACCTGTCGGAGAATGGCTGCATTACATAGACATAATCAGCCCTGACACACATTATTTTATTGCCATTTCGTTCAAAAACACTGCCCCTTTGGTTCCTGGCAAAGGACTGCCACGCGATCTCGCGGTTTTTTCGCTTCTCTGGTCGGCAGTATTCTTTTTGCGGCTGCGCCATCAGGGATTCAGCATGGCCCTCGCTTTCAGAATGCTCTTTTTCATGACCGGAATGCTGCCAGTTTCGCTGTTTTTGTATCTCGGGCTCAATCTGGTCGAGCAGTCAAAAGAAGCGGAAATAAAGCAGAAAGTCAAAAATGCATATTCTCAGATAGAAATCCTCGACGAAAAATCAGAAGAAAGCGTCGGACTGGCGGGCATACTGATCAAAGAAATGCTGGCCGATCCCTTTTATCAGAACGCTTTTATTGCCAGTGATACCACAATGCAAAAATCAGGTTTTACAGGACTTGAGGAGAGTCTTCGCCGTCACAGATTTTTTCTGAATTACGTTCTTGTCATCCAACCCGGCCGGGCAGAAGGTTTCCATTTGACATCACCGTCAGAAATCCCCTTTGCCAGGTATCATCTGGATTATTATGTAATTTCGGCCGGCGACCTAAACAAGATTTTAACCGCCAGAGATCCGGAGTTCCCGCAGATTAAACTGAGCAAAATGCAAAAGACCCTGGTAAATTCTCTCGGCGGCGAGAATAACGCCTCGATCAAAGATGTGTTTCTGTCGTCGCTCGAAAGAATCAACAGCTTTCAGGCCGGCACAGTTGCCAGACATGTTTTTTTCACTTCGATAATTGGCAGACAGGGGCAAATCGGCTGCTACCTGATTCTTGCCATCAGTATTTCAGAAACGGTGCGGGATATTATCAGATCTGAACTTAAAGTTCTCAACTCTGGCAAAGACAGTCAATTTTTCTGCTACAGCCGCGACCTTTCTTCGGGTTTCAACAGCGTCGAATCTGAAAACCGTATCGGTGGCAGCGAAACCGGCAAAAACTTTCTACATTTTCTTGAGGCCTCCATGCATCATAACTTTAGAATCGAGCAGGCCTACAACAATTCGATTTTCATCTATGAGCCGATGAACAAGGTCAGACATTATCTTGGCGGTGCAATCATCGACCTTTCAGGGGTTAAGGCCATGGCAGACCTCAAATTTATTCTGCTGATAATAATTGTGGCGATGCTTGCTGCAACAATATACCTTCTTGCTTCGGCGGTTTCAAAACTGCTGATTCAACCGGCCGGCGAATTGAACCAGGTCTTCAACCACATAGCCTCAGGTGATTACACCTGCGAATTCAATTACCCGCTCAACAACGAACTTGGCGAACTGGCCAGAGCCACGACCCAGATGCTGCGGGGACTCAAAGAAAGAAAGCTTCTGGGGAAATTCGTATCGACGACATTCGATTCCGGGGTCAGAGAAAGTCATGAAACCGCAAGCGCCCAGACCATCTCAGGTTCGGTACTTTTTTCCGATATCAGAAGCTTTACGACCATCTCCGAAAGTCACGCACCAGAAGTTATCGCCAGGCTTCTCAACACTCACCTGCGCGAAATGGTCGAAATTATTCATCGGCAATCTGGCAGGGTCGAACAGTTCATCGGCGATGCCATCGTTGCATTTTTTCCGGGCGAGCCCGAAATTTCATGCCAGAAAGCCTTGAAAGCTGCCGCAATGATGATGGTCGCTCACCGAAAAATTCAGCAGCAAAGAGCCACGGCCCATGAACAGACATACGAAATAGGTATCGGGATTGACTCAGGTCAGGTCATGGCCGGCATTCTGCGAGCCGGTATAAGATCAGAGTTCTCTATTATCGGAAAAGCCAGAAGTGGCGCAGAACATTGCGAAGCTGCCAGCAAAAAGGGGTTGACGACAAGGATAATGCTCAGTGGCACGGTTGCAGATGCCATTTCGGGCCTTAACATAGAACTGCTGAGACATGCTGACGAGCTCTTCGAGCTGAAGGAGCTCAACAGCCTGTGAAAAAAACAGTCATTCTTTTTCTCATAACCCTGGTATTTCTATTTCCGCCCTTGAGCGTTTATTTTGCGGTCCGATCAACCGTAGAACTTCGTCATAAAGAACTGCTCGCGAACAGAAGCAACAGCATCAGATCAGATATGACCCAGATCGAAACACTTTCAGACGAGTCTTACTACCTGATAAGAGAGCAGACGAGAATCTGCAGAAACTTCAGAATGATGAGCGAAAAAGTGTTCAAGGAGCAGGTCTGTAACCCTGATTTCATTTCTGCCCTGAAGAAAAATCTGAACGATATCATTGAAAAAGCCGGTTTTCCATGTGAAATTCATCTCTGTCTTGTTGGTGCAGACAACCGCCTCGAGCATATACACGCCGGTTCTGATATTGGCCTGAATTTGATAATGGGGTCCCCCGGAAATTCAAAACTCCAGCCTCGCGCGAGCCTGCAATTCTACAAAAATTTTCTCAGTAATATAGTGCTTAACAAAAATACCAAACTGGTAATCAGAGAAATGGATAAAAATCTGTCTCTGTCAGGCGAGAAGCTTTTTGAAGACTCCTACATGCTCGCCCTCGCGGATTTATCAGGGTTTTCACTGCAACAGAACGTAAAGTGGCGACTTGCACGTTTTCCAACGAGAAGCTACGGTATCGGAGCCTACTTTCCAGAAACAGGCGATTTTTTCTTCAGCGATTACTTTTCTGAATTGAATGACTTAAAAAGTTCTGTCATAAAAGCTTTAAAAGGTTCCCGGCGTCTGCCGCAGAAAATAAATCTCGGCGGCCATCAGATGAGTCTGAAGCGATATAATGAATTTAAAAAATGTCTCTTCTTTTCTGTATCGCCAGCGTTGAGCGAAAAAATAAAACTTCCGCGCCAGGGGCTTCTGTGGCTTATAGTAATTTCTCTGACAGCATGTGCCCTGTTCAGGATTGTAGCTGAAAAAATCATTCTCGGCCGCGGCCCCGACATCTCCCTGAAACTTATGATACCGGGAGTTTTTTTATTTCTGATTATTCAGCCAATTTTCGCGTCTGCCTATCTCGCAGGTGAATTTTTCAGAGTGAGCTATGCGAACGAAAAAAACCGCCGAATTGACAAGCTCGACCTGGACCTGCAAAGCCTTGACCGGGCAGCATTTGACGAAAGCGCCGAAACACTGAACCTGGCACGCGGCCTGAATTCGATTGAACGCATCGAGAAATTTGCCAACCGCAACTATTGTGGCGATGATGAAGCCTTCATCATCAATTTTATGAACAAACTTGGGCGTATTTATGGCGGTAACCGCTTTTCTTCGATCTGGATAAGCAAACATGACAATACGATCATCGGTGTCAAGGCAGACCCCACCGGCAAAACGTTTGCCCCGGCAAACGCAGACAACATGGTGGCAGAAATGTTTAAAAAGAGATTTTTGGAAATCATGTCACGGCGCCCCGGATATTCCGGCCTGATGCCGGATTACTCGGAAAATGGTCTGAAAAATGAGCTGAAGCAGGAAATATCGCGGGACTTTTTTTTGAAAATCTTCGGGGCCGACGCCTTTTACAACTTCAGACGCAACAGCGGCATCAGAATCGAGGTCAACGCCAGCTATCGTCAGGAACAGCTGATTGCCAATCCTATCGACTGGCGTAATCGTCCGCATGCCTATGCTGTCTGGTATATCGAAAGAGAAAATATAACGCAAAACCTGCCACAGAATTTTCTAACCCTCAACCCGGGATCGCCGAGAATTGTTTTGCACGGCGATGAGCACGCCACATTAAGCGTTAAATATCATGTGCATGAAATAGCTGAGAGTCACCCTGAGCTGCTCAGAACAGGCGAGATCGCCCATATTGCCAGAGCCAGGGCCTCAAGCATCGCAGAAACGCCTGAATCCACAACTATCTATTCCGCAATTCCTGGCACTTTCGGTAATTTTATTATGGCCGGCAGCGAAACGATGAGCAGTTTTGAAGCTTTCAGGCAGCTGATGGAAGCCAGGGTTAAAATTTTTATTCTGGTTATGATTCTTTTTGGCGGAATTCTCGCTTTTGCCGGGGCCCTGTATTTCGTCTGGCCCCTGCGCGAACTGACGGCAGCAACCCGCGAAATCTTCATGGGGAACTTCAGAATCCGCATTCACGAAGACCACCCCGACGAGTTTGCTGCACTCGGCAAATCTTTCAACAACATGGCGAACGGCCTTGAAGAAGGTGAACTGCTGAAAAGTTTCGTCACCGATTCAGTGCGGCGCGAAATTGAAGATGCCGAAAACAGTTCGCTGGCAGAAAAGGCTGAGACAACCGCCGCAACGGTTCTGTTCGCGGCATTCTGCGGATTCAGCGATTTTCAGACAACGCATACCGCCGAAGAAACCTTCGGTCTGCTGCAAAAGCTGCTTCAGGCGGCAGATGAGGCCACCAGCCTCTTTGGTGGCGAAATAGACAAAATGATCGAAGACAAGGTCATGGTCGTCTTTGAGCATCGCGGCGAAAATGCCGCCTCCTGCCCGTTGCGGGCAATCCAGGCTGCAGCCATGATTGCTGACCGGGTAACCTCGGCGACCGGAATGCAGGTGGCGGTCGGCATAAATACCGGCATGACCGTTGCCGGTATAATGGGGGCAGAAAAGGCCAGACTGTCGCGCACTGTTGTTGGTGACCCGGTCAATCTGGCTGCCAGACTTGCTTATGAGGCAATAAAACTACGAGGCGGCATAGTTATTTCTGGCCAGATGACAGATTATCTGCCTGATGGCTTCGCGGCAAGAAAACTTCCGATAAGTTCGGTTAAAGGCAAAACCCAGACAATTGAGGCCTTTGAGGTCATCAGACAGGAGCAAACAACATGAACAAACGTTTGTCGATTATCTGCCATCTGATTCCGGGATTACGCATCAACAGAAGGAAATCATCCAGAAGACCGTCAGATAATTTTCATCGACTCTTCGGCAGGCCGTGCTGTCTGCTGTATGCATTTATGCTGTTCTGCACACTTTCAGTCGCAGCATCAGAGCCTTTAAGCGACCGACATTTTGCAGCAACCGGTACAGGGGGCGCGGTCAGCTGCGGGCACCCGCTGGCAGCGGCTGCGGCCATAAAAGTTTTACAGTCAGGTGGTAATGCGGTTGATGCGGCCGTAGCAGCCGGCTTCATGCTTGGAGTCGTTGATTTTTCGAACTCAGGCATTGGTGGTGATGGTTTTGCACTCGTCTGCACGCCGGCCGGCCGAGTCTCGGCTTTCGACGGCTCAACCAGGTGGCCGGGTTTGAAAAAGCAGGCCAGCCCAGCAAGCTTTATCGGTCTGCCAACGGTTCCCGAAATGCTTTTGAAAATGCTGCGCCTGTATGGGAAGAAATCGGCTCCGGAGGTTATGGCGCCGGCGGTTTATACCTGCATCAAAGGCTTCAGGGCAAGCGCCTATCTTGAAAAGGTTGTCGAAAAAAAACTTTTGAATACCAGTGACCCTTTGACGACATCATTTCTGGCTCCCCATGGTTACCCGCTGCGTGCCGGACAGCTGTTCTATCAACCACGGCTGGCCCGAACCCTGATGCGTATGGCATCAGATAATGGCGAGTCATTTTATCGCGGCAGCGATGCAGAACAGACGATTGCCGACATGCAAAAACGCGGGGCCCTTTATCAACTGCAGGATTTGGCCAGATATCGCAGTCAAATGGTCATGCCCCTGCGATATGATTACGGCGAATTCAGTATCTATGGCTGCCCTCCCCCTTCCTGCTCACTGGTAACCATCAAACTGGCGCTGCAGCTTCTTGCCCCCGGACATAATTTATTTCCGCGCTCCGGCAATGATCTTTTGGGCGTCGCCAGGCTCGGGCAGAGATTTATCTCGACCAAATACGATTCGCTGTCGGCCTGTCTGAAAACACCCGCAAAATTCGATGAATTTGTTAGAAAATATCAACCATCAGAGGCTGCAAATCTCAGTAAAGTGGCTGACTCAAACACCACACACCTCTGCGTCTGGGACAAAAACGGCATGGCAGTTTCTATTACCCTGACGCTCGGCAATCATTTTGGCACAGGTGAACTGGCTCCGGGCGGCTTTTTCTACAATAACGGTCTGCGTAATTATACCAGCCAGGTCGCTGCCTACCCTGACGATTATCCTGCCGACGCTGGACCGGTTTCTTCGAAATCACCGGTTATTGTTACCAGAAAGGGCCGGCCATGGCTGGCTATTGGTGGCGCCGGTGCTGACAGGATAATCTTCAATACCGCCCTGGCACTTGCCCGGCTGCTGAATGGGCACACGCCGGCCAGCTGTATCACCGCTCCGAGATTTTACCTTGACTACCGCGATCGCCTGACACTTGAATGGCAGCCTGAATCCAGGCTGGCTGACGAAGCCAGGCAGCTCGTTGAAAACACCGAAATAAAAGCAGGCTGCGACGACTTTTTCGGTCTGGTAAGTATTATCAGAAATGAAAACGGCAGCCTGTCAACGGCTGCCGATCATCGTCGGGATGGTTCCTGTGCGGTATTGCCCTAGAACGATACCTCGCCGCCATCATCGCTGGGGCCGGGATAATAATCGTCGTCGTCAATAGTGCCGCCACCATCACCATAGCTGCCATCAGGAGGCGGAGTTTCTCCGGCTGAATCATCATCTGAAGGCTCAGGCGGTGGCGGAACTTCGTCACCGGCTTCGTCATCGACAGATGGCGGATCGGGATATTCGGAATCACCCGAATCATCACCTGCATCGCCACCAGTGAAAGAATCGGGTCTCAGAGCATTATCTTCGTCTTCAACAGGCTCTTCAACAGGCTCTCCATCAGGAGGAGGAGGCGTTGATTCCCAGGCCGGTTCACCATTAGAGTCTGGTTGAGACGGGGTGATGGTTATCTCATCGCTGCCCTGAAATGCTGGTTCCTGGTAGGAGTCGATCTCGCCGAATTCATTGGCACCATTAACCGTGAGTTCATCAGGAATTTCACCCGGAAGAATGCCACCCACCGCTTCAATCTTAGGCAGGCTGAGGGATTCGATGATGCGTTCACGCATATTGGTCATGTGCTTCATCAACTGCAGGCTGCCGTGATAGAAGTTCAACACCACCAGCTTTTTACCCAGAGGAATCAAAACCATATGGGTAAATAATCGACGGTTGTTTTTAAGAAAGTGAAAAAGAACGTGCCCGATTTCGACACCGGCAAGTTCGCTTTTCCACTGGTCAAACAGTCTTGGCTGGAAAGGCATCAGACTCTCCTTGATGGCCTTGCCGACCTGTGACAGGTTCTGTGGCTCATCATAGGTAGCGGCCTGCACATGCATGAGGAACTGCCCGTCAAAAGCGCCGACAGAAGCGAGAAGTGCCGGGCTGAGGTTTTCTCTGGTCAGGTAATCGCTGGGAACCATAACACTGAATTCAAACTCTTTGTTGCGAATAGGTCTGAAACCGCGCTTCTCGCCATAAAACGGCCGCAGACCGGCAACGTAGTTGTCGATACCGACGCCTTTGAGAGCATTTCTGAAGGTATCGGTAAGTCTCTGATTGTTCAAAACGTAATCATAAATATACCAGCGGTCTTTAATGTAGTAGCAATAGACCACAAATTCGAATTTGCCCTGGGTGGTATCAATTTTAACCACGACCTTACTCTGAACCTGCTTATGGTATCTGGGGTTCGAGTAGTCGATCTTGGCACCACCGGCAACCCGGTTCATGATTTTTGAAAGAAAGCGGAATTCGTTGCGCTGGGTCTGAATCTGGAAGGAAAAAAGCTCCCGGTATTCGGCCGGGTCCATGCGCTGCAGCTGGCGATCGAAGATCAGCTTCAGAAAAGTCGCCACATCGAAATTTGCCAGACAGATGTCATATTCGCCCGCCATCAGACCGCCCATGAATTCATAAACCATGGGAATCGGAGTCGGCAATTCTGATCTGGCTCCGGGTGGTTCAGGGATATCTACCAGAAGCCCGTCTGGATCGGCGCCCTGAGCAAAAGACACTGGAACCAGTGCCAGAACCATGAAAACCACAGCTGACAGTAATGTTAATGCTTTTTTTGCTACCATGGTATTAGACTAAATCACCCTTTGCCAATTGTCAATCGCAGCCCGAAGTTTGTTTTTCTTCCTTGAAGTGCGCCGGCAATAAGTGCTAGAATTGCCGGCAGGTTATGCACATGGAGGCAGGAAATGGGCATTGGATTCACGGAACTGATCGTTATTCTCGTAATTATTCTGATCCTCTTTGGCCCTGGCAAGCTTCCCGAAATCGGCAAGGCTCTGGGGCGCGGAATCAAAGAATTTAAAGATGCGCAGAAGGACAATCATAGAAAAGACGACGACTCTTCTGGCACGAAATAAAACTGGAATTTCAGAAACAAAGCAATTGGAGAAGCAGGCGTGAGAAACAAAGCAAAAAAAACTATCTGGCACTTCCTGTCAGGTTCGATTCTTTCGATAGGGCTTCTGGCCTCTTCGCCGGTCATGGCCGACACTCCTGAGCAGCGTGAGCAATACCGCTACGCCCTCGGGTTAGTGCAGCGCCATCTCTACGAAGAAGCGTCAAAAGTCCTTTCGCGGCTCCTTTCGGAGCCAAAGGTTTTTTCGCAGGCGGATGGAGCAGTGTTCTGGCTGGCAGAATGTGAATACCGACAGAAGAATTATGTCAAAGCTGCCGGTCTGTATAACAAACTACTGAAGGAATACCCCAACAGCATTTTTCGTGACCGCTCCGCCTATGGTCTGGCATGGTCGCACAGCAACGATAACAATCCCAAATCGGCGGTCGAGGCCTTTGCCCGCGTCAGCAAAAACGATCTGCCGCTCTGGATCGACGCCAACCTGAAACGCGGTTTCCTGATGGTCAAATTCAACATGGACACCGAACAAACGGTGCGGGTTTATGAAGAACTGCTCAAAGAGCCAACTCTCAACGATGCCCAGAAGTTTGAAGCTCATCTGCAGGCCGGAGTTGGCAAATTCAACCAGAGCATTTTCAAACAGGCGCTCGAGCATTTTGCCAAAGCACTCGACAAATGTCCGCCTGATAAGGCGCAGGCTCTGCAGTTTTACATCGCCGAATCTCATTTCAGGCTTAAGGATTACGGTGCCGCAAGCAGCGAATATGCCAAAACGATCGCGCTCGGGCCTGATTCAAATCTTGGCCAGAAATCGGCTTATTCCAAGGCATGGTGCCATATCAGGCTGTCAGAACCAGAAAAAGCGCTATCGCTCTTCGAAAAGCAGGCCGGCAACCCGAATTCGGTGGTCAGAAAAGATTCGATCAAAAACCTTGTCGACCTGCTGATGAACATGCATCGCTATGAGAAGGCCATCGACTGGATCAGTCGCACCGTAAGCGCACTCGACTCTGATGATCAGCCCGATCTTGACTTTATCAAAGCTCTCGCTCTTTCACGCAATGGTGAATTCGAAAAAAGCCTGCGGGCATTTGAAGACTTTCTGAAAAAATACCCGAAGAGCAACAAGGTTAATGAGGCCCACTATCAGTCCGGGCTGGTTAACATCTCGCTGGGGCGCTTCAAGGAGGCAATTGCCAACTTTGAAAAGGTGACATCAGAAAAGGTCGACCCCGATATTCGAGAAAAAGCAATGTACCGCATCGGTGAATGCTGGTTCAACCTTGGCAACATAACTCTGGCCGGCGACTTCTTCAATAAGGTCATCAAGCAGTTCCCAAAAGGCAAGGCCCGTTTCGACGCGCTTTATCAGTTGGGTGAGCTGGCTTACCTGCAGAACAGCTATGCCGATGCTCTCACCGCTTTCGAAGCAATTACCGCATCAGGCAACGAGCTCGCCCCGCAGGCGACCTTCAGAGCCGCCGAAGTGTTGATGAAAGCCGGCAGACACCAGGAAGCAATAACCAGATTTCAGCAATACATCGATCAGAACCCCAAGGGCAAATTACGCGAAGATGCCATCTTTAAAATCGGCCTCGGCTGGCTTGAACTCAAAGATCAAGGGCAAGCCCTGGCCGCCTTTTCGCAACTTCTCGATGCAACCGGTTACTTCCGCCAGGAAGCAAGGTTTCACATCGCTGAAATTGCCCGTGGCCTTGGCAACCACCCGCTGGCAATACAGCACTACAAAGCAATTACAACCGAAGAGCCCAGGCATCCGCTGGCTCCAATGGCTCGGCGGGCGGCTGGGATATCTCTCTTTCAGACTGGCGATTATAAAGCTGCCATTGAATCATTTGGCGGTATTCTCAAAGATTATCCGGCAACCGACGCAGCTATACCCGAGACGCGCCTGTGGCTCGGCAAAAGTTTGATTGCAGCTGGTGAGACAGACAATGGCGTTCTTGAAGTTCTTAAGGTTCCGGTTCTCTATCCGGGCAGTCCGTTTATTGCCGAGGCTTATGCCGAGGCAGCGCGAGGCTATGAGAAGCTGAAAAACATCAATAAGTCCAGAATGATGTATGAAGAAGTTCTCAAGGCCAACCCATCACCAGAACTCAGGACAGAGGCAGAAGCAGCCCTCAAAAAACCCTGATGCAGCATTAACACAATCAGCCCCGCAAAAATTGCGGGGCTGATTGTGTTAATGGCTAAAAAACATTTTTCCGGGCGAAACCCGGCTCAGAGAGCCCTGGCCTTAACTACGATAAAATCCAGTCCACCCAGGTTGAGGGTGTCGCCCGGCTTGATAACCTGTTTTTCTTTAATACTTCTGCCGTTGAGACGGGTAGTATTGGTTTCGGTCAAGGGTGTTACATAAACCAGCCCGTTGCTGGCGGTTACTTCTATATGCTCGCGACTTACTTCATTGGCAGGAATACAGATCTGGTTCTCTTTTTTTCTGCCGATCCTGATGGCGCTACCCTGGGCTTCGTATGGTTTTCCGTCGCCTTCGAGAGCAAAAACGAGTCTTTCTTTGGGCAGCACGGGCTCGGAAACAGCCGAACCAGCCGGCTCTGGAGTTTTGGAGGCAGCAGGGGCGGCTGGCTGCGATGGCTGGGGCAGCTTTTCCGCCTCAGCGACATCGGCAAGACGGCCGGCAACCGGCGGAGTCGGAACCGCCTTGTTTTTCAGGGTCCGTTTTGCTTCGCCGGCTGATGCATTTGAAGGGGAAGCTGCGTTTTTATCAGAGCTTTCTTCGGCCTCGGCTTCGAGTGCCGCAAGCCTGGAAAGCGGGCTTATTTCTGGCTTTTCAGGCACAGCAGAATTCTTCTGGGTCTTTCTGCCTCCGGAAGAACTTTCGAGATCAGAACTTTTTGCGGTCTCCGTCTTCTGCGGCACCTCTTCGGTCTTATCAAAGTTTGCCAGTGAGGATTCTGGCTTTGCAACCGGCTGTTTTGAAGTTGCCAGCAATTTAACAACAATCACCAGCAAAATTATAAAAACCGGGACGGCAAACATAAGAATATTAACTGTCTGAGGCACTTCAGCAGTTGCTGTTGCCGTATCGCCCCAGACTCTCTGATTGAGCATTACAAGAACTGCCAGCAGCAGTTTTTTATCATATTTCATTATTCAAAACCTTTCTTTCAGCCATTCAATAATGGCTGCTCCGGGCTGCATGCTTTTACGTCCGTTTCACAAACCGGCCACACAAATCTGCATTTTTGCCGGCACAGACCGGAACAATATATTATTCCTCTGGCAAAAGTATTTTTCGCAAATTCTCAAGACTATGTTATTTCGGTTAAAGCTTTCTGTAAAGTCTCAAGCTGTATAAAATTTAAACTCTTTGAAAGTGACCAGAGCACGACTGAAAGCCGCGCAGCCGGTTGAGCTTGATTTTATAAGCTGTCTGGCGTAGATTAGCCGGATGTTCAAAAGGCCTGAATTTACAAAGCAAATACAGGAGCTTGATATGCGCGCAAACAGATTCTCGCTAATTTTATTTCTGTTCGTCATTATGTCAGCCGTTTCGGTTGCGGGGCAGAACATCGAGCAGAAAATTACCAGATTGTTCAGTTTTGACCCGCACCCGATGGTTGCTGAATTTTCAGAACCAGTACCATACAAGGGTGAATTCCTGAAACACGAGGTTCTTTTTCACGAAACCTGGAAAAGCGGCACAGGTAAAGAATACCTCGAAAGCATTCATTTCACATTGAACGTTATTCAGTCAGGCAAATCGATCGCATCAGCATCTACGCTCCCATTCAAGACAGGCAAACTGAAAAAAGGACAGCAGATAGCCGAAACCACCATCGGAACAACCAGGCTGACAGCATTTGTCGAGGATTTCTCAAAAACCGGCCCCGGAATTGCAGAACTGACACTGACCTTCAAACTCTCTTACCCGGAAGTAAAAGTAGAAAAGGCCGAAGCAAAAGTTGCCAATTTCAAAACTTCTACCGCACTCGATCTTTGCCGCAAACTTGCTGACCGCGCCAGCCAGATTCCGGCCGAAAACTCCGGAGCCCGGCTCAGCCTCTATAGAAAAGCACTGGCAGCGGCGCCGGCTGCCTCATCTTCACCAGAAGCAGCAGAATTCCATGCCAGCATTGGCCAGCTGATTGCCGAAATTGAACAGAAGGGGGCAGTTAAAACCGCACCGGCTCCGGTAATTGCGCCGGTTGAAGAATCACAGCCCCCTGCCGAAAGCAAAGCGTCTCCGGCGGCCCCGACAAAAGCACCAGTAACTGTCGTGCCAGCAAAAACAAAAGCGATCGACACCGTTGCGCCGGAAGCGGTGACATTGTACAGTCAGGCACAATCTCTTTTCGCACAGGACAAAGGGCCAGAGGCAAGAGAAGCGTTGCGCCGGGCCATTGAAATTGCCCCGGATTACCGCAAGGCGCTGATTCTTCTCGGTGACAATGCCTACAGCAACCGCAAATATGCTCGGGCCAAAGAAGCTTTTGAAAAAGTAGTCAGCCTTGACGAAAAAGATGCGGATTCACTGCTCAAGTTCTTCAAGGCCGGCTATTATCTTGGCGAGGGTTCAGAAGCTGTCTTAAAGCTTGCAGCCGCAAAAGACAGACACCCCGATGACCTGAAGTTGAAAATGGCGTTTGCCGAGGCTTCTTTTCAGCTGGGTGACCTGATCAATGCCGAAACTGCCTGCGTCGAGATTCTTAACATGAACGCCGGGCACTCTCAGGCGAAAGATCTGCTCGAGCGGGTCAGAAAACATCTGAGATAGTCAGGGTAAGGATTCAGAAATTGTTTGAGCCTTTTCACCTTTTTTTTCAGGCGATATTGAATATCGGGGCCTGGCTGGGGCTGACTTATGTGGTTACCGAGCCTTCTTTCGGTTCGCATGAACTTTATATCAAGTTCATCGGGCTGTCTGAAATGTTTTTTCGGTATTCATATTTTCTGTTCATGCTGGTTTCAATTCTCCGCCTGAGAGTTTCCAGCCGCTTTTTCTCGACACATTTTTACGATCTTGTCTTTTTTGCGCCGCTCTTTTTGATAGGCTTCGAAGGCATCCAGGCGGTTCACATTCTGCTTATCAGGCAGGGAACGGCAATTTTTGTCGAATACCTCAATCAGTATACCTTCGGGCATCTGGCCGATTCAATTGCCCGGCGTCCGGCAAGGCTGGTTCTCACAAGCTTTTTCGGAGTCATTGCGCTGGGTGCTTTTATTCTGGTAATGCCCATTTCAGTTACGCCCGATCATTCGCCATCACTGTTGACAGCCCTGTTTACTTCTACCTCTGCAGTTTGTGTTACCGGACTTGCCGTTGTCGACACCGGCACTTATTT
Organism: Candidatus Rifleibacteriota bacterium; assembly: GCA_024710355.1. Classification (GTDB taxonomy): domain Bacteria; phylum Muiribacteriota; class Ozemobacteria; order Ozemobacterales; family Ozemobacteraceae; genus Rifleibacterium. The sequence goes on along the minus strand of JANJUX010000004.1, from coordinate 47,018 downwards.
TTCCACTTTTGGGCAGATAATGATCGTTGTACTTATACAGATTGGCGGCCTTGGCCTGATGACGCTTTCGGCAGGTATTTCGCTGATTGCCGGCAAACGCATGGGCATGGCTCATTCGTCCCTGATGCAGGAAGTGCTCGACCTTTCTGACCTGGTCAGTTTAAAATCCGCACTGCATGATATTTTTCTCTGGGCTTTTCTGATCGAACTTTGCGGAGCGATCGTCATTGGTCTGCGTCTTTATATTCTTAAAAACTGCTGCATTTCAGAGGCCGCTTTCTCGGGAATTTTTCATTCAGTTTCAGCATTCTGTAATGCCGGATTCTCAATTTACCCGGACAACCTGATGAGCTTCCAGTCAGACCCTGTTATCAACTTCACTATAATGGGATTGATAGTTACCGGCGGTCTTGGGTTTACCGTTCTTGGCTCTCTGAACAGCTTCCTCAGAGGAGCGAAAAATCAACGCCTCAACACCCACACATGGCTGGTAGTAGCTGTCAGTTTTACTCTGATTATCGTCGGTGCACTATTCATTCTGGCACTCGAACACGACACCGCGTCAATGCATAGTCTTTCTAACTTTGACAAGATAATGGCAGCGCTTTTTCAATCGGTTTCAACCCGTACAGCAGGCTTTAATACGATCGACTTTACCTGTCTCAAGACCAGCACCCTGTTTTTCATGAGCATACTGATGTTTATCGGAGCTTCACCCGGCTCGACCGGTGGCGGTATAAAAACCACCACCTTTGCGACCCTGTTTTTGTTTGTCAGAGCCAAGCTCAAGGGGCAAAGCCAGGTTAATGTAAGAGGCAGACGCATCCCGGACGAAACCATTCTCAAATCATTCCTTATTGTCGCGCTGTCAGCGTCTCTCGTGGCGATTTTTACCTTTCTGCTGATTCTGATCGAAGAACATCAGCTGATTCAGATTATCTTCGAAGTCATTTCGGCTTTCGCTACCGTCGGACTGTCAACCGGAATCACGCCGCAGCTTACCGCAATCGGCAAGCTGCTGATAATCGTTTTAATGTTCATAGGGCGAACTGGCCCTGTGACTATGGCCCTTTCAATAACATCTCAAAGCAGTCGCGTCAGTATTCAATACCCGGAAACCCGTGTTCTCGTTGGCTGACAGGAGGTTAATTCAATGCAATATGCGGTAATTGGACTCGGAAGATTTGGAGCCAAACTGGCCAGCTCTATTTTTGCGAAAGGCGGCGAAGTAATGGCCATCGATAAAGACCCCGAAGCGGTCGATGCCGTAAAAGACCATGTCAGCCAGGCGGTACAATGTGACTGCACCAACGAAAAGGCTCTCAGAGAGCTGGGCGTTCAGGATCTCGACGTGGCCATAGTCGCGGTTGGCGACAATATTGAAACCAGCATTCTTGTAACAGCTATTCTCAAGCGGCTCGGAGTTCACAGAATCCTCTCAAGAGCGTTAACGAAGATGCAGGGTCAGATTCTTTCAGAAGTGGGCGCCCACGAAGTTTTTTCGCTCGAGGAACAGATGGGCGAGCAGATAGCTGACCGGCTTATTTCCCCTCATATTCTCGAGAGTATCAAGCTCAGCTCTGGACACTCTCTCACAGAACTGGAACCTCCGGCGGCATTTATCGGAAGAAGCCTCAAAGAACTTAATGTCAGAGCCCATTACGGTGTTAACGTCATTGCGATAAAAACCCGAAAACCGGCAATCAACGAAAAAGGCGAAAACATAGTTAAAGTAGTGCTTAACGACCTGCCATCGCCCGATGAAAAGATTTCGTCGAATGACATTCTCGTTCTTGTGGGCCGCGACGAGAAGATACGCCAGCTTTCAGAACTCGACAGCGAGGAGGCCTGACAATATGCGCATTTCAATGGATAAAAGGTTCAAACTCGGCACAGCCTTCAATATCTGCCTGCTGGCTTTTTTCGGGTTCTTTTCGGCCTATCACGTCTACTCCTTTGACAGCAGCGTCAGGGGCAGCCTCGAAAATGATATCAGACTGTTCCTGACTACCGAAAAAAACGTCAGGGACTGCCATGATCTGCGGCAGAAACTAAATAGTCTCAGACATATCGAAGAAGAAGGAATAAGGTCTGAATCTTCGAGAATGGCACTTGCTTTACGCGACGAGTGTCAGGATTTAATTGCGCGAACAGAGCATCTAATAGCCTCTGACAGTATTCTCGCCGCAAAGATTGCCAGTCAGACAAAAATGATTACCACAGGCGGAATCGCGTCGGCTGAATTCATGATCATGCAGGCAGACCTCAATCACAACATGCAAAGGCTTGCAACCGAACTGCTCTACGTCAGAAACCGGAGCCTGCAACTGCTGACGGCAAAAAAAGACGCACTGACTCTTACCAGAAAAGCCTTTCAGAGCAGATTTCTTTTAACTACTCTTGCTACTTCGATTGTAGCATTCATTGCCCTGTTTTTTATCTCGCACCAGATCAAGCTGCCGACCAGAAAAATCATGGAAATCATCAGAAAAATACGTGACGGCAACTACAGTGTGCCTGTCAGAGCACATACCGGGAACGAGGTAGATCAGATTGTCGCCGGACTGGCTGGTGTTGCCGACACTCTCAAAATAAGAGATCAGCTCAAAATCGACAAAATTCAGCTCGAAAAGAAACGTTTTTCGGCCTTCGCCAACTTTGTCAATGCACCGCTGCTGATGGTCAACGAAGAGAAAAAGATCGCCTTTGCCAACGATGAACTGATGACTCTATTCAAATTGACCTGGGATGAACTTTACGAGGTAGATTTTGCACAGGCCCCCCTGCCGGTCGAGCTGCGTGACAAACTGACCGCACTCATGAACGAAAAAAAATGGGTCGAGAACGAGCAGTGCGACATAATTGGCGAGAACTACGCCTTTGATCTGCACCTGAGCCTGATACCGGTAAAATCGGCCGACAACCCAGTTGCATCGGTGATCATAACTCTTGGCAAAATCGATTGCCGCAAGCGAACCGTTCCCTCGCAAAGAACCTGAATTCGAGGCTAATGCCGCGAACCCCACCGGAGTGACTTTGACTGCGCCACAACAATATGGCTTGCGAATTCCCTGTCAGATGGTATATTTATATTGATACCAACTCAGGGGCTTTTAAAAATGGACAAGTTACTGCAATTAATCAACGACTGTTGGATAGTCCTCGGGCAGATGTCGCCCTATCTGATACTGGGTTTTCTAGTTTCCGGTATTCTTTCGGTTTTCATCTCGCCGAGATGGGTCGAACAGCATCTCGGAACCGGCAAAGCGGGCTCGGTAATTAAAGCCACCCTGCTGGGCGTGCCTCTGCCGCTCTGCTCGTGCGGGGTAATTCCGGTTGCAGCCTCGCTGCGCCGGCATGGTGCCAGTAAAGGTGCTACTACAGCTTTTCTTATTTCGACACCGCAAACCGGGGTCGACTCTATTTTCGCAACCTGGGGTCTTCTTGGGCCTTTTTTTGCAGTCTTCAGGCCGCTTGCAGCCCTGATAACCGGGATTTTCGGGGGTCTGCTGGTTTCAGCGACAGATCCTGAAGATATGACCAGAATCACGGCTACAGGCAGCCAAACGATCGACACAAGCTCCTTGTCGATCGGCGAAAAGGTTCGGGCAGCCCTTGGCTATGCCTTCGTCACCCTTCCCTCTGAGATTGCCAAAGCACTTTGCGTAGGTATCATAATTGCGGGTCTGCTTTCGACTTTTCTCTCAGGCGACGCCATCGCCGCCTGGATCGGCAATTATCATGTCACTATGCTTATCATGCTGGCGATTGGTATTCCGGTTTATGTCTGCTCGACTTCTTCAATTCCGATCGCCCTGGCATTCATTAAAATGGGTGTAAGCCCGGGAGCCGCCTTTGTTTTTCTGATTTCTGGTCCGGCCACCAATGCGGCAGCCATCTCGGTCGTCTGGAAAATTCTTGGCCGGGCTTCGGCTGCCATTTATATTGCAACGGTTATATTTGGATCACTGGCAGGCGGCTACTCCCTCGATCTTTTTGCCCAACGCTTCTCTGAAGCCGGGCTGAATGCCATAACTCCCGCCTGTCATACGGAGCTCAGCATGCTGGAGATCGTCTCAGCAATCTTCATGCTTGCCGTTATGCTCTTCAGCACCATAAAAAATCGGGAACAGGCAGGTGAATGTTCCACATGCTCCGGCGGCTCAGGCATCGATCAGAGCCAGGCCAATGGTGAAAGTATTGCGGTTGCTGTCGAAGGCATGAGTTGCGGCAAATGCGCCGAGGCAGTAAAAAGTGCTCTGCTCGAAATACCTGGAGTTGTCGGCGCAAACGTTATGCTTTCAGAAAAACTTGCCATGGTCAGCGGGCACGGGGTAAACCCGGAGACGGTTGTTGCCACTATAAACAGTCTGGGTTATACGGCAACAAAAAAATAAATCCGGCATCTTCCTGGCCTCTAAGCTGCGTTATCACCGGCTATGCACGGGGTATTGACGTGGAAGTCATTGTAGTTTAGAATCCATGCATGACTTCAAAAAAGCAGTATTTTCTTTCGGTACTCTTCGTGGCGTTCATTTCTCTTTTTTGCTCTTCAAGCTGCGAAGCGTCTTATCTTAACGTTTCAAGAATCGTCAAGGTCGGCCTGACAAAACTTGGCTGCCCCCAGACATTTACGATCGAGCCCAGCACTGGGTATATCGAGATATTTGACCGCTCGAAAAACCATGCCGTTTATTCTGGCAAAGCCGAAAAAGCAAGCCTGTCGCTTCTGAAAGACGGCAAAATGAAACTCAGCATCGATGACCGCAAAACTCTTTATTTTGCCAACAATGAACTGCTTTTCTCTGCCGTCGGCAGAATGCCGATCAACCTCAAGATAAGAGGCGGCAGCAGCAAAATTCAAACTTACCGCGGCAGTATTTCTCTCGCTCCCGAACGTGGCGGACTTCTGGCAGTGAACCATGTCGACATGGAAGACTACCTCAAGTCGGTTGTTCCTTGCGAGATCTGGGTCAGAGCCCCCGAAGCCGCCCAGGAAGCCCAGACAATCGCAGCCCGCACCTACGCGGTGCGCCACATCAATCGCCACCCAAATCCGCGCTACCAGATCTGTGACACCGTTCATTGCCAGGTTTACACCGGTATCGTGCGAGAAACGCCGCTGGCGGCCAAAGCAGTGCGCAAAACCGAGGGACAGATTCTCAGCTTCAGTAAGGCCCCTGCCAACACGGTTTATCATTCAAACTGCGGCGGCTATCTGATCAGCAGCAAAGCGGCATGGTCCGGCAGCGAGATCCCTTATCTTGTCGGCCATTTTGACGGCACGCCAGGCGAAGATTCTTTCTGTTCTTACGGTAACCGCTTCAAAAAGAGTCAGCCGACCGGCCGGCTGCCAAAGCCAGAGGCTGGACTTAAAGCAAAGCCCCTGCCCTGGAACGCCCGCAAGCTTGAGCACAAAAACTACGGTCACCGCGTCGGCATGTGCCAGGATGGCGCTATCGGCATGGCACTGATCGGTTACAGCGCCCGCCAGATTCTCGCTTTCTACTACCCTGGCACCAGGCTTGAAACTCTCAATTACGCTGGCCCGCAGATTGATAGCGAAGAAATCGAACCGGTCAAAGAACCTGTTGTTCTGGCTTCCGCCAGAATTCAGCCGGTTCAAACGGCTCAGCTGTTGCCGCTCGAAGGCCCGATCAACCCCACCCAGATCAGTGCTCTCAAACGTCAGAGCACTCCGTCAGAAACCCGCAAAAGCAATATTCTCAATACTTTGAAAGAAATTTCTACCGTAAGGGCAGGCAACACTGCTTCCGGCGTCAGAAAAATGTTCTGGACTCCGGCCGAACCCGGCTTGTCAAAAAACCGGGGAGTTTTTTAAGCGCCTGCAATCACAGCAATGATCCAAGCCATCACCCTCGAAAATTTTCTCTTCATGCACCGGGCTGAACTCGAATTCTCCGCCGGCCTCAACGTAGTCACCGGCGAAACTGGTGCTGGCAAAAGCGTTCTGCTTGAAGCAGTAAAGCTTCTGCTGGGCAAAAAAGCCCGCGCCGGCCTGGTACTGCCAGGTCAGACCCAGGCGAAAGTTCAGGCAGAATTCTGCATTGCCGCCCAGAAAGAACTGGCTGACTTTCTTGAAGAATCGGGTTTTGGCAATGAAGAGTCGCCTGAGACTCTTACTATTACCAGAACATTTAAAGACGAGGGCAGCGGGCGGGTTCTCGTAAACGGGATTCTTTCCAATGCCGCTTTTTTAAAGCAAATCGGCAATCATCTCATGGAAATCCATGGTCAGAATGAGCATCAGACACTGCTCCTGCCAGAAATTCAGAAGGAAATGCTCGACCGAACCGGCAACGCAGCCCACAAGAACAATCTTGCCGAATTGCGACAGGTTTTTAAAGACCGGCAAAGGCTTACAGAAAGGCTGCTTGAGCTCGAAAACCGCAATCAGCAGTCTGCCGCCCGCATAAATGAACTGCAGGCAACCATCCAGGAACTTACAGCTCTCAACCTGACAAATCCTGACGAAGAAGATCTGTTAAAAGAAGACCTAAAGCGCCTCAGCCACTCCGAGCAGATTATCACCTGCCTGCAGACTGCAGTAGGCCTGCTTTCTGGCTCAGATGAAGGCGCCGGAGCAACCATGCAGAGTTACCGCATTTCTGAGCAGCTCAAAAAAATTTCCGGCTACGATACCAGACTTGAAGAATGCTTTCAGCGCTCAAACAATCTTTATTTTGAATTGAAAGCTCTCGAAAAAGACCTCGAAGCCATGGCCGAAAGCACCGACCTCGATCCCGAGCGGCTGCAGCAGGTGCAGGAAAGGCTGATGGCATTTTCCAAAGCCTGCCGCAAACATGCGACCGACTTCAGGGGCCTTTTTACACTCAAAGAAAGCATCAGTCTTGAACTCGAAGAACTGATGACACCCGACCAGACGCGTGACCGCCTGAAAAAAGAATATGATGCGATCGACCGCCAGTTCAAAGAGCTGAGCACGCGTGTCAGTAAAGAACGCCAGAAGCTGGCTGAAGTTCTCAACAAAAAAGTTTCGCAGGAAATGGCCGGCCTTGGCTTCAATTCTGCAGTCTTCAAAGCCGAGTTGTCTCCGATCAGCCCTGCGGCCGCTGGTGCCGAGAACGTTGAATTCTGTGTTTCTTTGAATCCGGGTGCGCCTGGCGGTCCGCTGCGCAAAATCGCTTCGGGTGGCGAACTATCGCGGGTAGCTCTGGCGATCAAAAAAGTTCTGGCAAGCTGTGACGCTTTGCCAACACTGGTTTTCGACGAAATTGACGCCGGTATCGGCGGTAAAACCGCTGAAGCGGTTGCCGAAAGTCTGCGCAGTCTTGGCAACGAAAAACAGGTACTTCTGGTGACCCATCTGCACCAGATTGCCAAAGAAGGCAGCCACCATTTCACTGTCACCAAAACGGTTGATTCAGGCGCCACCGTGGTCAATATTAAAAGGGTTAAAGACAGCGAAAGGGTCGAAGAAATCGCCCGTATGCTTGGTCAGACCGACACCCAGGGCCTTGAATTCGCCCGCAATCTACTGGCAAAATCTTCGGGCCAGGGCTGAATTTCAGCGAAAACTGCTGTAAGGCACGCCGTTGATTCCGGGCTGGGCGCAGGCTGATCTTACCGTAAAAGTACCGCTGGCATCGATGCCGGTCTGCCAGTCGAATCTGCCGGTCATCGGGTCAACGTAGGCGCGCCGCAGAAACCGCCGGCCTTCAGCGTCACGCAGAAGTTCATCAAGACTCTGCGGCTGCCGGTTATGGCAGCGTTCAAACCGCACAACCGCGCGCCTGAATTCACCAAGCATGAAGCGAAGATCGTCTTCATGCCGCCTTCTGACTTCGAGATCGGCCCGCGGAATAACCACACTCAGGCCCACCGCCAGAAGAATCAGCGACACGGTTACCACCAGCAGCGAAATGCCGCGGCGGTCAGAAATCGGCATAGTTCACCCCGTCGAGGCTCACCCCTTCCGCCCCCGATTTGACATCATAAACATCTGCGACATCCGGTTCGGACGAAACGGTTTTCCAGGTGTCGGTCTTTTCGGTGAACGGATCAGCCGGAATAGCCCTGATATAACCGTCACGCACCAATGCTTCCAGGCTTTCGGGCCATTTTTCATGATCTTTGTAATAGTTGTTCAGAGTGGTTCTGAATGTGTGCAGACTGTTCTTCAGTGCGGTTTCTCTGGCCCGCAAGATTGTTTTTCCGTACATCGGTACCACGGTCGAATAAAGAATGCCGATAATGGCCACGACAACACTCATTTCGACAAGGGTAAATGCGCGCCGGCTTGTTGTTCTCATAGCTGCTAACCTCTGGTTCCCCTGTAAAAATCAAGAAAATCTTCACCCGCAGCCCGTTCGAGGTCGTTTTTAAGACTGAGCTTCTGCACAGCCTGAGAAAACAGCTGGCTGCCGGGCCCAAGACTGGTAATGTTCGGCTCAAGCTGAGAAATCTTGCCTTTCTGAATGATACTCATGGCGGTATTATTCATCACCAGAGTTTCATGCACCGGCACGATGCGCTTGCCGCCGGTGTCAGAAATCAAAGCCTGAGAGCAGATTCCCTGCAGGTTTTCGGCAAGAACCTGGCAGACATACTCGCGGTCTGACTCGGGAAATGAAAAGATGAATTTTTCGAGGGTATTGACCATACCGAGGGTCTGCATGCTCAGAATCACGAAGTGCCCGCCCGCAACATATTCGATAATGTTTCTGAAAGGAATTTCCCGCTTAAGATCGCCAATCACGAGCGTGTCGACATCCATACGCTTCGCAAAATTGATGCCCTGTTCGATCAGATAAATATCTTTGCGAAACTGGCGCTGTGAAATGCGGCTGCGTTTCTGTTCGAAGTGAAATTCGATCGGGTCTTCGATGATCAGCACATGACGCTGATGCTGCTGGTTGATACGCTCGACCATGGCGGCAAGGGAAGTTGAAATGCCCGACCTTGCCGGGCCGGCAATGATAAAAATGCCTTTTCTGGCGTCAATGCACTGAACCAGCGCATCAGGAAACCGGATTTCTTCGAGACTGGGGATTTTACTGTTGATGATCTTTATCAGAGCAACGGGTTTCTGCTGGGAGTGAAAAAGGGTCAGGCGAAAATTGCACGGGGGTTTGCCGAAGAAATTTGCCTCAAATGAGCTGATTTTGGCGAATTTCTGCTGCTCTTCGACGCTGAGAAGATCTTTTATCAGAGTGTTCATGTCGTCTTCGTGCAAAACCGGCAGGTCCATGTGGCGCAGAAATTTGTTTTTGCGCATCAAAGGTTTTGCGCCGACCTTGATGTGCAGTTCGGTGCCACCGGCGACTTTAACCTTATCGATCATTTTCCGGATATCCATGCTTCAGACTCCTTTCAGCTGTTGATCCGCGATTTATCGATCGCGAAATCAGAACCGACCTTCTGGCTGACAATGCGCTTTCTGACCAGATGCGCCAGCTGAGAGTCGAAGGTTTTCATACCCGCAATTTCACCCTGCCCCTGCAGAGCTCTGAACATACTCATGTTATTGTTGCGCACCAGCGCTTTCATCTGTGGCGTATTGATCATGATATCAAAAATTGCCACCCGGCCAGTCTTGTCTTCGCGTGGTACCAGACGCTGGCTGACAATCATCTTCAGCTGTGCCGCGATTCTGGCGCGCAGAGCTTCGCGATCGGCAGGTTCCCGGCAGTTGATGAGGCGTTCAAGAATCTGCTGGCAGTCGCCGCCTTCGGTCGAGCCGATGACCATGCAGCCCGACTCGCAAAGGGTAAGTGCCTGGTCCATGGCGTCCGGATAGTTGATCGAGTCTGAGACGACGACGTCCGGGTCGACGCGATAGGCTTCGCAGAGGCCATTGTAGAAATTCGAGATATCTACCGGAATACTGCGCTGGATAAACGCCGCCTTGTCATCTTTAAAGACGTATTCAACCGGGTTTTCGATGGTAAAAATGCTCTTTTCGAAGTGTCGGTTGATGAAGTTAAGCATCGCGGCAATGGTGCTGGTTTTGCCTTCGCAGGAAGGACTGCCGACGAGAATCAGTCCGGATGGCTGCGAAATAACCTTGCGCACGCCTTCGGTAAAACCGAGTTCATCGAGTTCGAAGAATTTTTCGTTGATAAAGCGTATTGCCAGTGCGAACTTGCCCTTGTCGAGAAAAACCGAGAAACGCAGGCGACCAACGGTCGGCACTTCTTCGGCATAGGTGACCTGACGCTGTTTGCCGAGAATTTCACGGGCTTTCGGCGTGCTGGTTTCGAGAATTATCTTCTTGATCTGATCTTCACTCAGCTGAACTGAATCAAGCTTTTCAAGCTGACCATTCAAGCGGTAAAAAACCGGCTGATCGGGAAAAAGATGCATATCTGAAGCACCTTTAACCTTTACCAGCTGACAAACCCTCATTAATTCTGACATTTCCGGACCTCTTCGATTATTTTACTTCTAAATACGCTGCAGCAGCTCAATGACGTTTTTCAACACCTGGCTGTCGGCAGGCAGCGTCTTGCGCAGCGTTTCGAGAATTCTTCTCGCCTTTTCGGTTTCACCGACAGAATAATAGCAGAGAGCGAGGTGATAAGACGACGACAGATCGCGGGGATTGGCCTGCAAACCAAGATTCAGAGCCTCGATAGCTTCAGAATATTTTTTCTGGTTGAAGTATGCCAGACCAAGCGCCCCATATACCCTGATAACATTCTTTCTGTCGTCAGCAGGAACGTATTTTTTGAGCTTTTCATAGCAATTGGCCAGCTTGCCCCATTCTTTACGGCGGAAATAGATCTGGCCAAGCAGGATTCCGGCCTCGATATGCGCTGGCTGGCGGCCGATAGTCGCTTCGAGAATTTCCTGGGAGCGCGCCATATCACCAAGGTTGTAAAGCGAAGTTGCCAGATAAAATGCCGCATCGGCATTGTGACTGTCGTTTTTGCTGATCTGCTCAAAAATCGCCTTTGCCCGGTTGAAATCGCGACTCTCAAAGAAAGCCAGCCCCTCTTTCATGAGGCTTTCAGAGTCTGATGCCGTCGAAATCGGCGCCGGCGAATCGAAAGTTGCAACTCCTTCCATGTCGCGCTTGACTTCTTCAGTCAGAGCATCGAGCAGCACCCGTGAGAAGGCGTCGGTCTGCTGCACAAACTCGCCAAGCACTCCGGCGATTTTTACCCAGACCTGCAGCTCAGCTTCACGCTTCTTATCTTTCAGCCCGGCAGCAAGCTCTTCAAAAACATTCAGGTCGCCGTTAAGCAGCAGCGCTTTATAGTATTCAGAATAGACGCCGGAGCGCACCGCCCCGAGAAACTTCTTGACCTTGCCGAGTTCTTCGCGGGCGCCAAGATGCCCGAGAGCAGCAATCAGCCAGGGCAGTTCCTCTTCAGGTTCTTTTTTGATGCGCTCAAAAATTTGCGGTATTGCGGCAATCAGGCGGCGGTCAACAATGTATTTGAGCAGGTATTCTACTACCGGCGGGCTGTCTTCTTTTTTAAACAGGCCGATAACAGCATCATCAGGAAAATCGGCGATGCGGGTCGCACATTCTACAGCCTCGCGGCGTACCCACTGGTTTTCGTCAGAGAGAAGCGGCTGGATCTCGCGCACTCCGACCATATCACCGAGTTCAAGGGCTGCCTTCAAGGCCATTTTCCGTACCCCGAAGTTTTCGTCGGCAAGTAACTGATGCACGTATTCTTCGCGCTTCGGATTATTGATTCTTGCCAGAACATAGGCGGCCGAGCGCCTGGTAGGCGCATCACGGCTCTGCAGCATCGACGCCAGTTCTTCGGTAACCGCTTCGGCATCGGCATTGGCCAGGGCAATACACAGATTGGCTCTGACACGATTATTCGGATGCCCGTAAAATTTCTTGAGCTTGCGCTTCATTTCGAGCGCCGGGATTTTCAGCAGCGAAACGGCCTCGACCGAGTTGGCCTGAATGCGAGGGTCATACGAAGCCAAACCGCTCTCGAAAGTCTTCAGCAGGCGGCCTTCGGCGAATGGTGCCAAAGACGAGATGATAATCGCCTTGAGTCTTGAATCTCTGGCAATTTCGAACTGCCCGACCAGTGCCGGGATGGCTTCGGGGTCGCGCATTTTCGAAAGAATTTCGAGAACGTTGATGACAATCCATTCGTCCGGGTCGTTAAGCAGGCCACACAGGGCCTGAACCACGTCACGCCCCCCCATTTTATGCAGGGCCCGGGCCGAATAGTATCGCACCATACGATCTTCGTCGCGTAACAGTTCCATCAGCGGCCTGGTTGCCATCGGGTCGCCGATCTCGCCGAGCACTCTGACGATTTCTTCTTTATACAGAGAATCCGGGTCTTGCAGGCGTTCGAGCAGCTTTGCAACCGGAGTACTGCTGCGATAATGGCCAAGGGCAGTCACCGGCTCGATGTAATCGGGGTATTCCTGAAAAGCTCTGGTCAGAGTCTGCAGCGATTCAGGGTCACCGATCCGGCCGAGACTCAGCAGGGCTTCAAATTTCAGTTCATCAGAAAAATCTTCGCTGACCATGGCTTCGAGGCGTGTGGTCGCGGGCTTGAGCAGGCGCCGCGCAGTTTTCACATAGCGAAAGGCTTCGATTTCAGGCTCGGCATGCCGGTGTTGACGATTATGTTTGTGGTGGCTCATTCTACAATCTCCTTCATGATCGTCGAAACAAGCTTGCCGTCTACGCGTTCATCCTTGAGAATTTCGGTGAGCGAGTCCTTGAGAGTTTTGCAACCATCTTTGCGTGCCAACATCAAAGCCGACTTCAGCTGGTTGGTTTTCTTTTCGCGAATCAGGTTGCGCATCGCTGAGTTCATCATCATCATCTCATAAGCCATGACGCGCTCTTTTTTGTGCAGGCTTGGCAGCAGGATCTGTGAAATGATGCCAATCAGCGACATCGAAACCTGGGTGCGGATTTCTTCGTGGCGGTGACCGGGGAACATGTTGATGATGCGGTCAATCGTCTGCACGGCCCCGACCGTGTGCAGAGTCGAAAGCACAAGATGACCGGTTTCAGCTGCGGTCAGAACCATCTCGATTGTATCGACATCACGCATTTCACCGACGAGAATTACATCGGGATCTTCGCGCAGGGCGTTCATCAGGGCGCTGTGGTAGCAATTTGCAGTCACACCGATTTCGCGCTGCGTAAAAATAGACTTGCGTTCGCGATAAACGAATTCGATCGGGTCTTCGATGGTAATGACATGCCGGGCTGACATACGATTGATCTCGTTGACAATAGCAGCGAGGGTATGAGTTTTGCCTGAGTTCGCCGGCCCGGTAACGAGAAACAGGCCGCGTGGCCGCGTGGCGATTTCCTTGAGGAGCGGCGGCAGACCGAGCGAATCGATCGACGGCGTCGCCAGCGGAATAAAGCGAAAGGCGCCGGAAAGACAGCCACGCTGGCTGAAAATACAGGCACGCACCCGCCAGCGGTTCTTATATCTGGCCATGAAATTGGCCTCGTGCTGACTGCGCAGCTCGCTTTGTGCCTTGACGTCCATAAGCGGCAGAAAGAGATTGGGCATTTCCTGGTAGGCAAGTGGCTCTTCGGGCAGCGGAATCAGGCGGCCACCGACTCTTATCAGCGGCGGCGAACCGGCTTTCAGATGCAGATCGGAAGCCTGACGTTCAATCGCAATTTCGAAAAATTTATGTATTTTCAGCATCCGGCTTCTCCGTCAGATTGGCGGTTCATTGAGAATTTTGCGCAGGGCCGCCGGGTTTGGCGCCACCGAGTAAGCGTCTTCTTTTCTGACAACACGGTCTTTAACCAGCTGCGCCAGAGACATTTCCATTGTTGTCATACCTGATTCGGCGCCGGTTTCGAGATATGACGGCAGCATGTGAATTTTTCCGTCGGCGATCAGCGATCTCACGGCAGAAGTATTCAGCAGAATTTCGAAGGCCGCAACCCGGCCACCGTTGATGCGTGGCAGCAATGTCTGCGAAACGACACCACGCAGCACCATCGACAGCTGCAGCAGAATCTGGTGATGTCGCGCTTCAGGAAAAACGTTAACGATACGCTCGGCAGTGCTGACGGCTGAGCTGGTATGCAGGGTCGCGATGACCAGTTTGCCGGTTTCGGCGGCGTTGAGAGTCAGCGAGATGGTTTCGGGTTCGCGCATTTCGCCAACGACGATGATGTCCGGGTCCTGACGCAGAACGGTCAGCAGCCCATCGTAAAAACTGAGGCAGTCGATACCGACTTGGCGCTGGTTGAAAAAGCTGGTGTTGTCTTCGAACTGATATTCGATCGGGTCTTCGAGCGTTACCACGTGGCGGCGGGCCATACGGTTAACGTAGCTGAGGTAGCTGGCCATCGTCGAAGTTTTACCGGCGCCGGTCGGGCCAGTGATAAGAATCAGCCCGTTCGGCTGTTCGATGAGGCGGCGGGCCGCAAGGGGCAGGCCGATTTCGTCGAATTCCATGACCCGGTAGGGTATTACCCTGAAAACCGCGCCCGCGCCGTTGAGATCCATGTAAAGGTTAACCCTGAAACGGCACACCCCTTCGAGAGAATAGGCGAAATCGATTTCGCGGTTTTTGCTGAAATGGTCCTGCTGGTCTGGAGTAAGCAGCACTTCGATGATGCGGTCGAAGTCATACTTGTTGAATTTGAAGTTTTCGAGGTGACGAATATGCCCATCAACTCTGATAGCGGCGGCCTTGCCGATTTTCAGGTGCAGGTCAGAGGCCTTCTCGTCAAAAGTCAGTTTCAATAATCTGAATAAGCTTTTTTCATCTGCCATAGGGGCAATTATACCCGCAAAAACCCAGAGTATTCAACAAAACAAATCAGCAAAAACGAAAATCTGTTAACTTTTCTTAAAGTTTTGCGTATTTAAAAATAATGTCTTTTCTGCTAGAATTCTTGCTGAAGCCTTATTTCTTCCGGGGAAATCCGATGACCGCCAACAACACCGTCTTAACCAGCATCAAGCCTCTGATTGCCAGATTGATTCACAATTTTCTTGCCGGCGACTACGACCAGCGACGCGAAGCAGCGATCGCCCTTTCCAAATTCAAAGGTGAAAAAGCGACCGATTTTCTGCTCGAAACCTATGAAAGTGACAACATCCAGGATTTCATGGCTCTGGCGCTGGGTAACATCGACAATCACAAGGCAATCGGCCTTCTGATCAATGCCCTGAACGACTCACAGCAGGAAGTCAGATTTAACGCCGCCCGCGCCCTGGGCATGCTCGAAAACCCAGAAGCTTTCGACATCCTCATGGAAGCCCTGAATACCTATGCCGAATCAAGTGTTGGTGTCAGTACCCCGGCTCTTGAAGAACATACTTCGCAGATTTTTTTCGAAGAAGATGCCATTATCAGCGCGATTCTCGCAGTTGGTAAAATCAAGAACTGGCGCGCAATAGCACTTCTCAAGAAACTGCTGGCCCAGGAAAAAAGCGCGAGAATACGTGCTTCGATAATCATGGCACTCGGCATGATGGCTTCAGACAAACTGATGCCGGTTTTTCAATCAGCTCTGCGCGATGAAGACCCGCGTGTACGCGCCAATGCCATTGAAGCGATCGAGAGTATTAAATCAGGCTCGATTGTCGGCATTCTGCAGCCCTACCTCGAAGACCCGAGCAATCGTGTCCGTGCCAACGTCGCCAAAGCCATCTGGAAATATGGCGACTTCGACGTTTCTGAAACTCTGCGCCAGATGCTCGAACATACCGACAAATGGTACCGCGCTTCAGCTGCCTACGCCATCGGCGAGATCAAAGATGCCCGATTCATTCGTGAGCTAGGGCGGTCTCTCAAAGACGAAGACCCGGACGTCAGACGCAATGCCACTAATGCTCTGCGCAAGATCGAATTTAAAGATGCCCTGCCCCACCTCAGGCCAATGATCGACGATCCGAATTTTGACGTCAGAGTCGAAGCGGCACTTGCCATCTCACGCTGCGCCCCCGAAGCCGCTCCACCGCTTCTCAAAGAAAAACTGCAGAAGGAAGAAAACTTCATTGTGCAGGCCACTCTCATTTCGTGCCTCGGGCAAACCGCCAAAGCCGACGTAATACCTTTGATAAGCCCCTTTTTAAACAGTGAAGACCCGCGCGTTGTTTCAAACACAATCGATGCGATGGTCAAGCTTTCACGCAAGGCTGACCCGGAACTGGTCGACCGCCTCAAAGGCCTGTTGCAGCACGATGACAACCGGGTTAAGAGCACCGCCATCAGAACTCTCTGGGTATGGGGCGAGTATTCTGTTCTCGATAATCTGCGCGAACTTTTCAAAAGCGATGATAAGCGACACGTTCAATCTGCAACTTTCGTCATCGGCGAAATCGGCAAGGAAATCAGCCATGATGATGCGCTGCTCAAGCAGATAAATCAGATACTGGCCGATCTGATCGACAATCCAGAGGCGATCAACCGGGAAATCGCCGGCGCCGGCAGTGTTTCGGCAGACGCTTCTGGCGAAGGCGAAAAGCCGTCTCTGCCGACAGAAACGCCGCAACGCCAGACACCCGCAGCTGCTCCGGGGGCCGAGGCCATTCTGCCGGTCGAGAGCGAACCGCCAACCCCGGTGGTTCTCAGCACCCAGATTCTTCCTGACAACACTTACGCCGAGGAAATCGAAAACGCCAACCGTTTCATTGCCGCTCGCAATTTTGTCGCGGCCGAAAAGATTTTCAAAGTCATTTATGCTCGCGATCCTCAGCATCTTAAAGCCTTGCTTGCCTATGCCAACCTCTGCTTCATGCTGAAAAAGAACGCCGATGCTGCCAAGCTTTATCAGGAAGCCCTGAAAATCAACCCGAACCTCGTTAAAGCCCACTTCAACCTGGGCACCATCTTTTATTATGCGCGCAAATATGAAGATGCGGTCAAGCACCTCGTAAAAGCTCTCAGCCTCTACCCGAAAATTCTTGGTGCCTACCTGATTCTCGGGCAGATCTATCAGATTGCCGGCAAGTTCAGCGAGAGCGTCAAGCTTCTCACGCACGCCGCCGCTCTTTCACCGCGCAATCCGGTTATCTACCAGAAACTGGCGACCCTGCACATTCAGCTGCGTCAATATGACAAAGCAATAGAAGTGTTGCTGAAGGCCGTCGACATTTCACCGGTCGATGTCGAATCAAACCTGCTGCTGGCTTATTGCTTCAATCTTACCGGCCAGTATCAGAAAGCTTTCAGCGCCATAGACCTTACGCTGAGAGCCTGTGCGCAATCACCGCAACAGGATGGTTCGCTGCGCCAGATGCTCAAAGGCTATCTCTACCTGAATTCCATACTCCAGGAACAACACCCGGGCCAGGAGAAATCACATGACGCTTGAAAAATCGCCGCAGCGATATAATTACAAAACGCTCGACCTTAAAGCCCTCAAAGGGCCGGATTTTCTTGAAAAACTCGGTCATCTGCTCGATGAGGCCGGCCGCAACGGCTGGGATCTCGTTTACATGAATGAAGAATTCATGGTCATGAAGCAGCTGTATTTTTTCAAGGAATGATTTTTCAGGTGCACAACCATTAACAGGCTTCTGTATAAGTCTTCGGGTATTTTTTTGAGGTAAACAGACATTAAAAAGGTTACGGTCAAAGCAAAAAGACTGCTTCTCGACGACCACGTCGGCACTATCAGCGGCATCGGCCCGAAAAAGTCAGAAACCCTTCAGAACGCGGGGTTTGGCTGCGTTTTTGATCTGTTGCGCATATATCCGGTACGTTACCAGGACCGCCGCCAGGCAGTGCCGGTCAGCGCTTTGCAGCCACAGACCCAGGGATTATTGAAAGCCAGACTCAACTCGATAAAGGCTTTTCATGCCAGACGCGGCCTCACGGTTATCAACGCTGAATTCGCCGATCAAACCGGAAAAATCGGGGCCAAATGGTTCAACAAAGTTTATCTTACCAGGCAGTTGAAGCCGGGTAATGAATACTGGCTTTTTGGCTCCGCCACAACGATAAAAAACCAGCTGGTGCTGTCAAACCCAGAAATAGAACCGGTCGAAACTGAAACTGTCGAAGTCACAAACAGGAGACTCACACCGGTCTACCCGTCGAACTCGCGACTTGCTGAAGCCAGAATATCGCCTCTGTCTCTGCGCAAGCTGATCGACAATGTACTCGATCAGGTCGACTGGTCAGCTTCTTTTCCGCCGGCGGTACAGGAATCGTCTTTCAGGGTCATAGCCGGCGCCATTTCCGAAATTCACCGCCCGGAATCAGATGAGGAGCTCAAAAAAGCGAAGCACACGCTGGCCTTTTTCGACCAGGTGCTTTTTCAGATGGGTGTTCTCAAAAGACGCGAAAATATTACCGGTTATCTCACCCTGCCGGATGCGATCAGGCATGCACCGGCCGACTCGCCATATCCCCTGCCCTTCCAGCTTACCAATGGGCAGAAGCAGGCACTCGGCGAAATCATCGCCGACCTGAAGCCCGGCAGTGATAGACCGCCCATGAACCGACTGCTTCAGGGCGACGTTGGTTCAGGCAAGACCCTGGTGGCTTTTCTGGCAATGATCGACTCGGCTATCGAGCTTTATCCTGGCTCCCAATGTGCCTTTATGGCGCCAACCGAAATTCTTGCCAGACAACATCTGCAGAATTTTGTCAGATTTTTTCCGCAGTTTGCCAGACACGCCGTAATTATCACCGGCAGCATGAAAACTGCCGAACGCCGGCAGCTCAATGAAGCTGTGGCAACCGGGCAGGCGCTGTTCATATTTGGCACCCACGCCCTTTTTCAAGAACAGACACAGTTCAACCGCCTGAATTTCTGCATTATCGATGAACAGCAACGCTTCGGAGTGAATCATCGCCGCCAGCTGTTCAGAAAAGGTGAAAATCCTCACCAACTGCTGCTTTCGGCAACTCCAATTCCGAGAACCCTGTCACTGACAATTTTCGGCGACATGGATACCAGCATCATCAATGAGCTGCCCCCAGGTCGGCAACCGGTTACCACCAGAATCGCCGCCGGCTTTCGTGAACTGCTGCCTCTGGTCAAGAACACGCTGGCAGCCGGCAATCAGATTTATGTCGTCTGCCCTCTGATCGAAGCTTCTGATGTAAAAGACTGGGTTTCGGTTGAAACCGCCGCCGATAACATCAGCGACCTGCTTCCTGACGCCTCGATCGCCTGTCTTACCGGTGCTCAGACCTGGGACGAAAAAGAGAGCATCATGTACGAATTCAAAGCCGGCCGTATCGATATTGTCATCGCGACCACCGTCGTTGAAGTCGGCGTCGACAACCCGAACGCCACCTTGATGATCATCGAAAACGCCGACTGTTTCGGCCTTTCCCAACTGCACCAGCTGCGCGGCCGAGTTGGCCGAGGCTCTGACGCCTCGACCTGCGTGCTCATTTCGCATGTGGCAGCCGAGTCTGAGCGTCTGGCAGTTCTCGCCTCTACTAACGACGGCTTCGAACTTTCGCTCGAAGATCTCAAAATGCGTGGCCCCGGCGATCTGGTTGGCACCAGGCAAAGTGGGCTGTCGCACCCCTGCTTTTCGCATCGTATTCCGCAGAAGCTGGTAGAAAACGCGAGAACCAGAGCCTATGAGATTCTTACCATTGAAGCGGCTGAAATTCGTGACTGGTTCACTGGCCAGATGATAAAATCCTTTGGCGAAAGTTATAAAACCTTTATGGAAGGCGGCTAAAATGCGTATAATCACCGGTTCTGCCAAAGGCAGACGCCTCAAAATGCCTGGTGGCGGGAAAACCCGGCCGGCCATGGACAAAGTCAAAGGTTCAACCTTCAATATCATTGCCGATCTGGTAGACGACGCCAGATTTCTCGATCTGTTTGCCGGCTCCGGCAACCTTGGCATCGAAGCTCTGAGCCGTGGCGGCAGTTATGCGGCCTTTGTCGACGCCGCCCGCGAATGTACGCGCACGATCAGAGAAAATCTTGAGATTACCAGTCTGGCAGACCGGGGCGAAGTTTTCACGATGGACTGCCTGAAATTTCTGCAGACAGTCGATCGCCCACCTTTTGACGTTGTCTTTATCGATCCGCCATATCTCAAGGGACTGCTTGACCCTCTGCTGCAATATATTCCGCAGTGCCCGATGTTTTCGCCAGATACTCTGTTCATCATCGAGCGCCAGAAAAAAGACCTGCTCGGTCTTGAAAAAATGCCGGCTTACCGGCTGCTCGACGAGCGAGTATTTGGCGACACAGTCATAACTTTCTTCAGGTTGACCACAGCTTCATAAAACTTTGCCGATCCAGGCATATTCAGGCATATAAAAAACTACCGCCCTTGCGGGCGGTAGTTTTTTATATGCTTTCAGCAGGGGGTTTATTTGCTGCCAGACATGCGCAGGTTCTGATATTCGTTGTAAGCAGTGCGGTAGTCAGAGAGAGCACGCTTAACTTCTTCAGGATCTGCACCACCGCTGTTGGTAACCAGAGTGGTATATTTCTGGTAAGCGGCAATGTAGCGGTCGTGGGCGGCTTTGAGAGAATCGCTGCCAGTCGGAACACCAGTGACGGTTTCGGTAGTGGCAACCGGTGCCTGAGCAGTGGTATCGGGGGCAACAGTGACCGGGGCCGTATCAGATACGGTTACTGCGTCACCAGAGCCGATTGTGATTACTGCTGCATCACCAACGCTGATCGGAGCATCCTGGTCGCCGGCCGGAACGATTCCGCCGCTCATTTCATAGTCACCAGGAGTTACATAGATTTCGTCAGAGTCAGGAAGCACTTCGCTTGAGGGACCAGAAGCACCTTTTTTGGCTTTAAATTTCTTGTAGAGGAAGTAACCGGCTACAGCTGCGCCAATGATGACCAGTGCCGGAATGAACAGAGGGCTGGCGAAGATACCGGCGATAAAACCACCGACAGCGCCAAGAGCTGAGGCAATTGCGCCACCGAAGGCTGCCAGAGCGCCTACGACGCCACCGCTGACGGCTGCGACGCCACCGACTACAGCAGTACCAACACCGGCGATCCCGCCTGCAGCACCAATGGCACCACCAATAGCAGGAGCAGCAAGAGCGATACCAGCACCGGCGACAGCACCGACACCAGCGCCAATCAGAACGCTTTTCTTGTCAAGTGCGCCAAAGGCAGGAGCCGGATTGAACACGGTGAAGTCAACAAGCATGAGAAGTGAGAGAACAATGCAGAGTGTTACTCTTAATTCATAGCGCCTTATCATAATCGAACCCCCTGTAATTAACGGAAAGTTGTGTACCTTCAGAATTACTTTCAAGTTTACTGATGGGTTGCCAAAGCGTCAAGGCACTCGCAAAAAAAATTATTCCTGATTGCCAAAGTTTTGCAGCAGGCTTGAGAAAATGGTGTTGCGCATTTTTATACGGTTGTTATTAACAGCCATGGCAACGGCTTTGCGACTGCCGAGAAATACCATTGTCTTTCTCGCCCTTGTAAGACCAGTATAGAGAAGATTGCGCTGCAGCATCATGTAATGCTGCGTCGAAGCTACCAGCACCACCGCCGGGTACTCGCTTCCCTGGGATTTATGAACGGTAACGGCGTAGGCATGCGCCATATCGATAAAATCCGCTGACTGAAACGCAATTTTTCCCTGAGGAAATTCGATAACCGCTTCCTGGTCTTCAGAATTAATCTCGGTGATAGTGCCGATATCGCCGTTGAAAACTTCGAGGTCATAGTTATTGCGCAGCTGAATGACCTTGTCGCCCACTCTGAATATCCGGTTGAGGTGTTCGATTTCGCTGCGCTCAGGTGCCGGCGGATTGAGAATCTCCTGCAGAATTGTATTCAGGCTGGTGGCACCCAGTTTACCCCGATTCATCGGCGTCAGCACCTGAATGTCATTCACCGGGTCATAATTGAACTTCGCCGGCAGACTCTTCTGCACGACATTTTTCAGCATGGCAATGACCTTGTCCGGGTCTTCGGCCGCCACAAAATAACAATCAGACTGACTCTGGCCGTCAGGAACGAGCAGTTGCGGCATCTGCCCATTGTTGATGAGGTGAGCATTTTTAATAATCTGAGAGGTTTCGGCCTGCCTGAAAATGGCATTCAGAGTAACAACCGGGACCATGCCCGACTTGATAAGCTCATTCAATACCAGCCCCGGGCCAACCGAAGGCAGCTGGTCGGCGTCTCCGACAAGAACAAGAGTTGCATGCTCCGGAACTGCCTGCACCAGGCTGTAGAACAGGTTCATATCGATCATAGATGCCTCATCGACAACCAGAGTATCGCAGTCCAGCGGCAGCTGGCGGTTTCGTCGGAACCCTTTTTCCTGGGGTGAGTATTCGAGCAAACGGTGAATGGTCAGGGCGGCAAAGCCAGATACTTCGGCAAGACGCTTTGCAGCACGGCCGGTCGGGCTGGCGAGCATGACGCGGTTTCCGAGGGCGCGATGGGCGCTGACCACCGCCTTGAGAGTCGTTGTTTTGCCGGTGCCAGGGCCGCCGGTTATTATAACAAAGCCTTTTTTAAGCGAAGTTTCGACCGCAAGCTGCTGAATATCGCTCAGTTTCAACCCATGCGTAGCCACAGCCCGGTCGAGAGCCGCCATCAGCTTTTCTCTCGGAAGCTCGCGCTGCCGATCGACAAGCTTTTTTACGATGCGGGCGCTGCCTTCTTCGGCCCGATAACTGGCGGGCAGATAAAAAAGCGGCTGCATTCTGAATTCGCGCAACACCAGTTTTTTTTCGGCCACCAGGGCCCTGACTGCGGCATCGAGATCGTCTTTCTGACCTGGACCGAGCATTTCTTCGGCCATTTTGTGCAGCTCTTCATCTTTAAGAAAAAGATGGCCATCTTTGGTTATCGTGCTCATAAGGTAGAGAATTGCGGCTTTGACGCGACGCGGGTCGTTGCCGGTGATTCCAAACTCTGCCGCGATACTGTCCGCCTTTTTAAAGCCCATACCCGGCACTTCATGGGCCAGAATATAAGGGTTTTCAGAGACACGGCGCACGGCCTCACGGTCGTATTTGCGGTAAATTCGTGTGGCATAGGCCGGCGAAATACCGTGTCCCTGCAGAAAAATCATGATATCCTGAATCGAGCGCTGCAGAAACCAGCCACTGGCAATCTTTTCAGCTTTTCCGGGCCCTATGCCAGGGCATTCAGCCAACTTTTCAGGGTTATTTTCGATGACCTCCAGAGTATCGAGGCCAAAAGTTTCGACGAGACGCCGCGCTGTAACGGGGCCAATTCCCTTGATCATGCCAGAACCGAGATACTTTTCAATGCCTTTGAGTGTTGCGGGTTTCAGCACCGTGAATTTCATCGCCTGAAACTGCATGCCAAAGTTCGGGTGACAAGCCCAGGTTCCGTAAACCCTGACTTCTTCACCCGGCTGAATTATGCCAAAATTGCCGACCACGGTAACCCCGTGCGGGTATTGCCGCCCCGAGGCCTTGAGCACGTAGTAACCGGTCTGCTCATTGCAGAAAGTTATGCGATCGATCGTTACCGTAATACATTCGTTTTCCACGCGTCAGTTATAACATTATTTGCCGCGATATTGAAGGCATTCGGCAAACTCCTTCGAGCCAGACCGCGCACCCCTGTTTGACAATTGCAGGCTTATAATGCTAATTTGCCGGCCATGCGCAAATTTTTACCACTGATTCTGCTGGCAGCGATAATTGTGGGACTGGCTGTTTTTCTGCAACGCCCGGCCCCGCAGGATTTACCCGAAAATCTTCTTCTCACTCTGTCGATAGACGGGCCGTTGCAGCCCGGGCACACGCATGAAATGCTGCTGCACGCTTTCAGCCGACAACAGGGGCGTTTAACCAGGGAAACGGCTCTCAGACTTTCTGTCTCAATCAGCCAGAGTGCCTCTGGCGCAGTGCTTCTGCCCCCCGAAAGCATTACTTTTGCCCAACACAGAGATGGCTCATACCGCGCTTTGTTCAAGTCTCCGGCAAACCTGCAGGGCAACGCAAACATTTCGGTTTTTCCAACCGGCTACCCCGAAAAAGAGCTGTTAAGCAGCCGCATAGCCTGCGGCAACAGCCCGGGCCTTCTGATTCTACCGCCGGCGGCGCCCGTTCACCCCGGCAATTGGGTCAGCTTCAGAATTGCGATGATCAACCGGAAGTCAGGCAAGGGAATTTTCAAGGCACCGGTCAGGGTCAAAATGAAAACACCCTCCGGTCATGACACGATCAACCGAGTTGTGCTCACCGATCTGCACGGAACATGCCTTTTCACGACACATCTTCACAAAAGCGCCGCTTACGGCATTCATGACTTTGAGTTCTCAACAGGAAATTCAGTACAGTTACTGCCAATGCCGGTTTTGCCGCAACCAGACAAGGCCGTGGTCATACAAAAGCTTATCAGGAACGAGCCCGGGCTTCTGTCTTCCATTTCTTCCGCATTTATCAACACCCTGACCATTGCAAGCCCGCCGATTCACCTTCTGAAACAGAGTAACACCGCCTCAGAAACTGTCGGCAGGCTTCTGGAAGAATTCAAGGTTGAATCTGACCAGGCCTTTATAACCTATGACTGCACCGACTCTGATTATCGCCATGTCGAGGTCTGGCAGAACGGGCACCTGATTTACAGCAGCGACCTGCAGCTGGAATCCGGAAGAATATCAGTGCCATTCCCCCACCCGCCCGAGCCATCACAACCGCTTTTCACAAAAATATGGGAAATCCGGGGCAATACCCTGAAAGTCCAGGAAAAATCTGCTCTGTTGCATGGCCGCACCCCATCGCCACTGCTATCATTCATGAAAGATGCCGCAGGCTACCTGCAGGATACCGACCCATTTGAACTCGCCTCAATGTTTTTTACCAACCCCGGTTTTATGGCGGTAAATCAGCCAAACAGTGTTTTGTCACTCACCGAAGAAGGCAAACCCCAGCTGATTCCGACCACAGAGGGACTACCGTCTCAACCGGCCGATCCGGAGCGTTTTTTTTATGCGTCAGAAACTTCAGGCCGCTCATTCAAAAGATTTTTTCTTGTCGATGATGAACTGGCCCTCGGGCGTTACCGTTTTTCCAGCCTCAAAATCTGGCTTTACCCGCCGCGCTTTTTTACCAGTCTGATGGCATCATTTCGCAACCAGCCGGCAAACGTTGATTTTCTGATTGGCGAAGCTGAGTGCCGGGCCCTGCGCTTTGTTTTTCTCAGCATCGCCGACCAGCCGGCTGAACTTGAAAAAATGGAAGGGGTTCTGGCAGTTCTCGCAGAGCTGAATGATTACGCTGAATCTCACCCCGAAAGGGCTGCAAACTGGAGATCGAGCCTGAAACGTGCAGTCATGAGATTGGCAGAACTTATCCACACCCCGGCTTCCATCAGGCCTGTTCCCCAGGCTTCACCTCATGAAGAAAGCAGATTCGGCCCATTCTCCCCGGTGCAGACTTTTGATATAACTCTCGACAGGCTTTATCAGGCCCTGAAACCGGGCGGAAAGGTGACCCTCAAAACCGGCGAACGCGGGATTCCGCTGACTCTGAGCGGCGATTCGGTCACCTTCCGTAGCCGTTCACTTCCCGGCCTCAACAATCGTCCAGACCAGCTGATAAATACCAGAACCGAACCGGTTATCGTCGAACTCGATTTTTCCGAATCAGAGTAGATACTTAATAATACTCTGTCATACTCAGCATTGAATTGCTGGCAATGGTATGCTAAAATTCAGTTATGAATACAATTGCAATGCAGCCGGTCAACTACGAAACAGCTCTGAATCTGATCCTGCAGAATTCTGACAAAATCAGAACCGGGTCAGAGTTCATCGGCCTCAATAAAGCATGCGGCCGGGTTCTGGCCCAGGATGTGGTTTCTGATCTTAACCTGCCGGCAGCTGACTGTTCTGCCATGGATGGTTTCTGCCTCAAAGCCGCCAGTCTTAAGGGTGCCAGTCTGGCAGAGCCGGTGACTCTGCCAGTTGCGCCAGGCATCGATGCCGGGCATACTATCAGCGAGCTGCCAGAAGGCCATTGTGCCTACATTGCCACCGGCGGTATTCTCCCCCCCGGTGCCGACACCGTGGTACGGGTTGAAGACACGAAAGCCAGCTCTGATGGCAAAACCGTCAGTTTTCACGCCGAATATCCCCGGGGAAATTACGTCAGGGGCCAGTCTTCAGAGCTGAGCCGTGGTGATCTGATGCTGCAGGCGCCCTTGCTGATAACACCCCAGGCTGCCGGGCGTATCGCCTCAGCCGGCCTAAGCAATATCGCGGTCAGAAAAAAGCCAATCGTCGCGATTCTGATTTCTGGCGACGAAGTTTTGATGCCATTTGAACTGCCACATCCATGGCAGGTGCGTAATTCCAATTCGACTATGCTGATAATGCAAGCCGAAGAAGCCGGTGCGCAGATACTCGACTTCGGCATCGCCCGCGACCGCGGCAACAGCGCCCGGGATCTTTTTCTCAGAGCCGCAGAAGCGGCCGATATCGTCGTGACCAGCGGTGGTATCTCCATGGGAAGACATGACCCATTCAAGGCAGTTCTCAGCGAACTGGCGGTCGAACCAGTGTTCTACGGAGTTGATATCAAACCCGGCAAGCCGATGTTTTTTGGGTTTTATAATACCAGGGCGATTTTCGCCCTGCCGGGCAACCAGGTTTCGACCTCGGTTACCTTCGAGCTTTTTGTCAGGCCGTTTATCAGAAAGGTTATCGGAGCCCAACCCGCGCGTCTGACTCTCGATCTCGAGCTCACCGAAAGCACTATAAATAAAGAAAAGCGCGATTTTTTCAAAAGAGGCACTCTGGTTTCTCAGGCTGGCCGGACAATGGTCAAACCACTGCCAACCCAGGAATCACATATGCTGACAAGCTTCTCTGGCGCAAACCTTCTCTTTCTGCACCCGGCCGGCATTGAAAAGCTCGAATCCGGCGAAAAGGTGCGCTGTTTCTACCTGAAAGGCTAATATGAAAAGCACCGCACGAACTCTGATTGCTGCCGCGACCCTTCTTGCCGCCGGAGTCGCATGGATACCGGCAATGGCCTGCGATGACACTCTGGTTATGCTTCTTACGGCCCAGAATCCGGCGAGCGAATTTTCTAAAACCATCCGCAGCTTCACCAACACGCTTACAGTTCTCGGTTCTGCGCTCAAAGAGCAGAAGAAGGCCAGCTACGACAGCGAAATGAAGCAGGTCATGGATTCATGGCTTGAGTTTTCGAAACGTTACATGACCAGCCCACCCGAAGAGGCGCGCAACGACAGGCAGTGGGCCGAAAAAACCAGCAACACCGCAAGGGATATCGGAGAGATAAGACGCCTGGTAGGTGAAAGCAGGTTTTTTGAAGCTCATAACAAGGTTCTCGAACTCAGCGGCCGCATTGGTGCTTTTTTCGAAGCATTTGGCGTCAGTGACGAAAAGCAGATTTTCATCAAAACCTCCGGCAATCTTACCAACCTCGAACGGCTGGTTCTGGCTTCAGACTACGTCGGAGCCGCTTCACTGACGGTAGAGCTGGAGACCAACCTGAAAGAATTCGCTCCACTGCTGAACGGCTCTTTTGTTGCTGAAACAGCCGCAGCCGCAAAGCAGATTGGCGAAATTTCCAGAGGCATAGCCGGCAGAACCTCTCCTGAACAGCTAGATGTCATCATTCAGGAATTGAAAAGTTCTTTCGAAGCTCTTCGCTCACATATTCTGATGCGGGAATGGTTTCCCGCCCTGAATCAGCAGAAACAGGAGAACTGAAATGCTTACCGTCACAGTAATTAAAAGCCCTACCAAATGCGCCTCGTGCAGCGAGACCGAGCAGCTGGTAAGCGATATTTCGCAGAAGTTTCCGGGACAGGTTGAGTTCAGGGTTCTGACAAATGGTACGCCCGAGGTTAAAGAATTTGGTGTTATTTCTACGCCGGTAGTCGCCATTGGCCGCAAAATTTACTCGATGGGCAAACCGGTTATCAGAGAAAAGGTCGAGGGCTGGATAAGAAAGGAACTTGGCTCCTGAAGCCGTAAAACTTATGCTGCAGAATATGGTCAATGCATTTATCAACCTGTTCGAGCCCTTACGTGACACATGGGTCTGGCCCGGGCTTGCCGAAGCCGGCAAATTCCTCGGTACCCATCTGATTTCAGGCATGGTACCGGCCTTTTTCATTGCCGGAGCCATAGCGATATTTCTCGACAAACAGCGTATTACAAAGCTGATGGGGGCAAATGCCAATCCGTTCATTGCCTACCCGGTTGCTGCCTTTTCCGGCGGTGTTCTTACTGTCTGTTCGTGCGGAGTTATCCCTATTTTTAGCGGGATTTTACAGCAGGGGGCCGGTGTTGGGCCAGCCTTCACCTTTCTGATGGCATCGCCAGCGGTTAATCTCATTGCTCTTTCTTATACCTACACACTTCTCGGCACAAAGTTTCTGGTTGGCCGGGCGGTTCTGGTAATGCTCAGCGCCATCGGCATCGGGCTTGGCATGCGGCTGATCTTTGGGGAGACACCAAAAGCAGAAACTGCTTCTGACATCATCATTGTCGAAGAAGACTCCGACCGCAGCGATCTGCAACTGTTAACGTTTTTTGCGGTTCTGGTGCTGATAATGGTCACTGCCACTGGCGTTACCGATCCGCTTATTCTTACAATCAGTGCCATGGCCAATTATGATGGCATCCTTCTACCCAGGGTTCTGACAATGCTGCTGCAGATCGTTCTTCTGGCAGTCATCTGCGCCCGCTGGTTCTATCGCAGCGAAATCGTTCTCTGGCTTAAAAAATCATACAGTCTGTTCATGCTCATTTTTCCGAAGGTTCTCGGTGGCATCTTTCTCGCCGGGGTCCTTACAGCGCTGTTTCCTCTGACCGACTACATGAAATTCTTCGATACCAACGGTATCGAAGGCAACGTGGTGGCTTCGATACTTGGCTCACTAATGTATTTTGGCACCATCGTCGGGGTCACGATCGTTTCGACTCTGAAGGATTTCGGCATGCACCCGGGGCCGGCACTCACCCTGCTGCTTTCGGGGCCAGCAGTCAGTCTGCCGAGTGTTCTGGCTCTGGCTCCGGTCGTCGGTGCGAAAAAAGCGGCGGGATTTCTCGGCCTTGTGATATTATTCAGTGCGCTGAGTGGGTTTATCTTTGGTGCGACTTTCTGATATACTGAAGCAAATACGACCGGAAAGGAAATACTATGGGAGAAGTTATCGATTTAGCCAGAATTCAGCAGATTATGAGCAACGGCAATTATGATGAAGCCCGGCCCCTGCTGAAAGATTACCTTGCGGCCAATCCCAATGATGCTCTGGCACTGCGCCTTTATGGCAACACCTATGCTTACACCGGCTTTCTCGGCAAAGCCAAAAAGATCTGGCACGACGCGCTGAAAAAGTTCCCCGAGAATGCTGACCTTATTTACAATTACGCTCTGGCTCACTATCTGCAGGGCAACCTTTATTATGCCCGTGTCTACTGGAAAAAAGCCCTGAAGCTGACTCCCGAAGATTCTGAAGTTTATTTCAACCTTGGGCAGATTGCGCGCGATGAAGGGCGTCTGTATGCTGCCATCAAACTATGGCGCCAGGCACTCAAATTTAAACCCGAGAATGTTGAAGTGATGAACAATATTGGCGTTGCCTACGCCACCCTGCGCAGTTTCGGCAAAGCCGCCATCTGGTATCGAAAAGCGGTAAAAACTGATAAAAACTACGCGCTGGCCCACTTCAATCTGGCCAACGCGCTGTTTGAAACCGGTGAATACGAAGACGCTCAGAAACATGCCGAAGCGGCTGCCAGACTTGACCCTTCCTCGCATCTCGAAACGGTCACCCTGCTGACCCGCAAGATCAAAGACAAACTGGCCGGCAAAGAACCGGCAAAAGCCTGAAGCGGGTTAGTTTACCAACCTGATTTCCAGCTCTTCTTCGTGAAAGTTTTCGGCGTTCTGCCTCAACTGGCCCATCAAAGCGGCCTCGCGATTGCGCAGAATGCCGATTTCTTTTTCGAGAGTGATGTTTCTGGCCTGAGAAACATTAAGTTGCTTGATCAGGTGATCATGCTTGATCATCAGGCCATGCAGTTTGCGTTTCAGCTCTTCAGCTTCTCCTGAAACCGACTCAAGAGTACGCATCAGACGATCGCAGGTCTGCCGTTCTGTAGAGGCGCAGGTTTTGAGGCTTTCAACTTCAGGCACCCGAATCATTTCGCAGACTTCGCTACCATTGAGCTGAGCGCCAGTTTCGAGCTGTTTAATAAAAATCAGCTTCTGAAGCGATTCTTCGTCGAGAAAAACCTCTTTTTTGCCGTTCTCTTTCTCTTCTTTAAAAAGATGCAGCACTCTGGCATTCTTTTTCAGCATTTTCTGCAGTTCTGCGGGACTGATGTTGATCATCTGCTGTACATGGCTGATCGAATAGCGTTTTTCTTTCATGTTCTTTCCCTGAAAAAAGATTTCCAGTTAGCTATCGTTCAACGGGGGGGGTTTTAGTTAGCAAAAAAATACTTTTTTTTCAGACAATGCCGGTCTTATTCATCAAGCCGATAAAGAAACGATTCGTTGCCGGTCGCAGGGTCAAGCAGCAGCAATGCATCGACGTGAATTTCTTTAACTTTATATGAATTCAACATGCTGCCAACATTTACCGTCTGCATAGCCCCGTTGACCATGACCTGGGCCGAGCCACCCGGGCCGATCGACAAAACTTTGACCAGTTTCATGGCTGGAGGAGCAGGCATTTCAACCAGCTCGACATTGTTGATAACAGAACACTGGTCGCTCATCCAGATTTTTCTGTCTTTCGGGTGGCAACAGGCGATACTCATCGAGATCAGCGTGCGCTTGACCGTCACATCATCTGGCCTTTCACCGGATTTGGTGACATAAACACCTTTCAATTCATCGATGTCATAAAAATCAACCTCGATTTCACGCACGTCGGTAACCAGTTCCTTGTCTCTGACGATCGGAATACTTTTCTCAAAAGTGCGGTTCAGACCAAAAGCGCGCTTCAACACGCTACTGCGCGTATCGTATTCTTCTTCGTGCTCGATCATGTGCAGACTGCCCAGGCCGGTATAGCGGTAATCCTTGGCCGGTTTGAGCACCAGACATACCCAGGTGATTTTGCCGGGGGTGTAGCCGGTATCATAATCGCGTTCAGGCTCACAAACAGGGAAATACATGATCATCTGCTCGTTAAAAGAAGGGATCAGTGCCCCTGAGCCGCTGATTACCGAGCGCATCTCATAGGCGTCGCTCGGGTTGATGTCGAGCTTGCGCAAACGACCGCTGGCGTCATACTCGCGCTTTTCTTTGAAAGAAATGACCTTTTCGTCGCCAGTGGCTGTTCTGATAAGAGTCGAGGGGTATGACGTCTGCTTCATCTTCATGGAAATGGCACGGGTGGCATTGCGCAGCTGTGTGATTGCCTGCTGAATCCAGAAGCCCTTTTCGGTTTCGCGCCGCGAATATGTCATGACGCTGTTAGCTGAGGCAAACAGCAGACTGAGCAGAATAACCGCGATCATTACTTCTATAAGCGTAACACCGCACCGAAGGGTTCTTTTCATTTGATGCCTCCGGTAAAGCGCGACACTATCAACTCTTCATTGATTTCTTCTTCGAAAGTCTTGCCGCGACCACCGTCGACACTTGCCTTAACGACAACGCGGTAACCATCCTGAACCATTTTCATGCGGTCGTGAGAACCAAGCAGCTCGAGTTTTTCGACAAAATAGCGGCCGCCATAGGGAAACTTTTCATCTGGTGCCTTGTTCGGCTTGAAAAGGTCGTAACCGGCATTGTTCTTACTGAAAACTCCCATCGCCGTCGGTGGGTAGTTAGTTGAATCAATGTCGGCATAAGGGTTACCGGTACCACTTTTAGCAAAAAACTCGTAGGTTTCTTTTGGCAGCATCCGTAGTTGCAGCTTGGCATGCTGCATACCCGAATGGGCAAGATAATATGCCTGCATCTGATAAAGTGTCTGCTTATTCTGATAGGCCAGGTTGGTGTTCGAGCTGGCCATAAAAAACAGAATAATCGCTATGGAAAAAGCGAAAAACAGCACAACAACTATAGCCACACCACGTCTGTTTTTCATTTTTTCAGCCTTCCAGGTCAGATTTGAAACCGACCAGAAAAATGCTTCTGGCCAGCGGATCAGAATCGGGATCTTTATTTTTGGCATTAGACCATTTAACCTGAACAACAATTTTTTTGATCAGGT
Source organism: Candidatus Rifleibacteriota bacterium (assembly GCA_024710355.1). Lineage (GTDB taxonomy): Bacteria > Muiribacteriota > Ozemobacteria > Ozemobacterales > Ozemobacteraceae > Rifleibacterium. The sequence continues at coordinate 14,932 of JANJUX010000004.1, read as the reverse complement.
TAAATTTGTCGTCACGTTTGCTGACAAGCTGATTTATCTGAAATTCATGCCGGTTGGGAGACCCGGGAATGGGAATACTGAACACCACCGGATTGGCCGACGTCGAATCATAATCAAGATCGACAACCTTGGCCCGGGCCCGATACTGAAAGCCCTTGCGGCAGACGAACAGACCGTCGCCCTTGAATTCTTCAGGGTTGCCGGTTGTGCAGCCATCGCCGAACATTTTCGGAACTGCCCGCTTGACCAGTGAACTCACACCGGCCACCGTCTTTTTTGAGACGCTGTTATAAGACGTAAAGCCACAAGGGTTGCCGTCTTTTATCGCCCACCATGGAATCTGAAACATCATCGAGTCCATGATGAACTTGGCTCGCGAAATGGCCGTAGTTTCGGTATAAAACCTTTCGGTATCCTTGACAGCGCCGGTCAAAAAGAAAAAGATCGGCAGAAAAATGACGCCAAGAATTAGAAAGGCCAGAATGACCTCGACAAACGTGATGCCCTGTCTGTTGCGATTTCTGTACATTGCGTTCTCTCTGAAATACAGAATAGCATATTACCAGCAAAAACTCAGCAAATAAAAAAGCCGGGAGAGCTGTTTCCCCCGGCTTCTGACGTGCTGATGCAGGTTATTTAACGATAACGGGAATAAACATTACCTGACGATTACCTGCAACATCAGTTGCATCAAGATACAGATGCAGAGCTTCGGGAAGCTTCAGCTTACTCAGATCGATCACGTCGGCGTTAACCGGCCCCACTGGAGCGGGCTCACCACCGGCACCGTTGCAGAGCCCGAATTTAAGCTTGCTGTTATCAAGCTTGTAGTTGTCGCCGCCGATAACTTTTACAGAAAGCTTATCGTTGGCGGAAACTTGCAGCGCAGCCTGGTCGGCCGCGACAACCATGTTGTTGCCGAGCTCAAGCCCCTGCAGCAATATATCCTGATCGTTGGCGTTGAAGAGCGCGCCGCTGAGATAGACGTCGGCCTGTTTGGGCAGCGGATACTTGTCAGGCGGATTTTCTACCGGCCAGCAGGCACCGGAGCCACCATTTTCGACCGAAATTTCGAGACCGCAGAGGGGAGGCGTAATATCGAGAACTCTCACATCTTTGGCACCGCTTGAATTGGCAAAGGTACCCTTGCTGCGCCCGGGTTCGGGCAGATCGTAACGCATGCGCCGGGCGATATGGCAGGTAATGGCGCCCTTGCCGGTGGGTGTCGTCGGAATAATGACCATCTGATTGGCAGCGAGAGGCTCACTGACAGATGCCATGTAATTTTTATTCTTTTCCCAGTCGATGAAAAACCATGAAATCGCGGGGTTTTCTTCCCAGCGGGGGTTTGGAATCTGCTGCCCCTTGTACTCGACCGGAGGAGCTTCTTCGAAAATGGTTGTATCGGCAACCAGCGTCAGAGGAACGTCTTCTGTGAGGGTCGCAGGTATCGCTTCGCCATTTTCGGCATATATCTTCAACGGAATTACCGGGCTGATATCGACCGGGTAAGGGCTTATCTGCACGCCCTTGAGCCAGGGAGTCTTTTCGAGGTTGGCAGGAGCCCCGGCCTGGGGCTCCTGGGCAGATACCATCGAAGAGATTACGACAACTGCAGTGAATAAACCTGTAAGTATTCTTTTCATGACTGCTTTGTTTTACTGATTTCTTCCGCCTTCAAAGGCAGCCTGAGTGTTTACGACATAGAGGGGTGTTCTGATGGTGGTCAGGTTACCGGCCTTGTCGCTGCCCTTGGCAACGAAGAAATATTCGGGCTGATCTTCGTAGTTATCGCGGGGGAAATTCGGCACACGGAACAGATAGCTGTTACCATCTTTTTCAACTTCAGTGCCGTCAGCTTTTTCGATGCGGCAGGCAACTTCGCCGGCTTTGGCGCGATGATCTCCGTTGTCAACTGCCATGGCAGCAAAGATGAACGGCACATTGCGTCTGACGAAAACGCCTTTGAGGGCGCTCTTTTCGCCACCGGAAACATGTACCTGGCGGGTCATGCTTTCTTCATCGAGAGTTTTTGATTCAACTGTCTTGGTTTCAAACTTCGGGGCGCCACGATCATTGAACAGAGCACCGGCAACAGAAAGTCTGGCAGTCTTTTCGAAAGGCTCCTTGTCGCGTTCGCCATCTGCGCCTTCGTCAACGAACATGTAGCTGGCTTCTTCATAATCTTCGGCATTGGTCGAGAACGGCCGGCCAAGAGTAGAAATGATTTTTTCCATCATCTTGCTCTTGAGTTCCTGCTCAGTCGCGGCCATGTCAACACTGCCAGCGCCTTCCTGGAAAGCAACCCAGAGGTCGGGTGAAGTTACATCATGCACCTGAACGCCCATAGACTGCTGAGCAGTTACGGTTTTGGCATCAGCTTCGGTTTTGCCGTCTTCGCCGACGAGAGCAGTGTCGGTATTGCCTTCGCCGCCGGCTTCGTTGGTCGGGTCTGTGCCTTCTCCAATAGCTTCATTATCGGCACCAGAACTGCCGCCAACCTGGCGGGCGCCGCTGTTACCAATCTGATATTCGCCCGGAGCGAAAAACTTGCCGCCGTCAGCAGCCATATTGGTGTTGGCAGAGGTGAGGGTTTTCCAGTTGCCATCAGCATCTTTTACTTTGGTATCCCAGGTGATGTTGGGGTCAGATTCGAATTTGGCGCCTTCAGCGAGTTCGCCGGCGTCTTCTTTATAAATAAGAGAATGTTCCTGTTTTTCGTAATAGACGTCTTCAAGGCAGTGAACCAGGCTGCTGTCAGGGTCACCACCGCGGAAAGTCGCCGGCATGACGTCTTTGCTTTCGGTCATACCAAGAGTCATATCGGCATTATCAGGAATAGGTGCCGCCTCAGGCGCAGCAGAAACATCGGTTGTGGTGCTTGCAGCCTCATCAGCCGGTTCTTCGGCGGTAATCATCACCGCAAAAGAAAAAAGGATCGCAACGACCATCAGAAATCCGGTAAGTTTTTTCATAGTTCCCTCCGATTTTTTGTTCCTCGACCATTCACTGGTCTCTGGCAAAGCACCGACCAGGTCGGCGGATTGTCTTTCTATATAGCAATACGCAAAAGTAACACGCAGTGTTTCACAAAAAAGTTTTTTTCGGTTAAGAAAACATCAAACCATGACGAAAGGGGCTGTGGATTTGTTTGCCTCCTTATTTTTCAGGCCGGTACACCTTTTGGTTACCGGTTCTTTTTTTATCTGAAATTTAATTATATGCCCATGCCAGAGATTAGTCCAATTTCTTTTAAAACCGCCTACAGTAATGACTTTGGCGTCAGCCTTCTGACCTGCCACGATGCAAAGCGTTACAGCGACGCAGGGGGGCCTGCATCTTACCGGCATGAATTATGAGTCCGTGAGCATCATGCGTCAGCCTCAGTTTAACCCTTCTTGACTTGGGCGGATATATAAAGTATTATTTCGCAGCTTCAGCACCTTAAGGAGTCACATGAAAGCACTTAGAAAAGCTGTGATCTCAGGCACCGGAATCAGCCTGCCAGACAAGGTCGTAACCAATTTTGACCTCGAAAAAATTGTTGAAACCTCGGATGAATGGATTTTCACCCGCACCGGCATCAAAGAACGTCGTCAGATTCCAGATGGTCAGACGCTTCTTGAGCTGTCGATTCCAGCCTGCCATCAGGCCATTGAAAATGCCGGTCTGAAACCTGAAGATATAGACCTGATCATTTATGCAACCTTTACACCTGATTATCAGGTGCCTGCAACTGCCTGCCTGCTGCAGGACAAGCTGGGCTGCACCAGGGCCGCAGCCTTTGACCTGCAGGCCGCCTGCACCGGCTTTGTCTACGCCTCTTCCGTCGCCTGCCAGTTTATTGCCACCGGCGTTTTCAACAATGTACTGGTGGTTGGCGGCGATGTAACCACCCGTATTCTCGACTTTACCGACCGCAATTCATGCGTGCTGTTCGGCGACGGCGTCGGCGCCACCGTTTATTCGCCGGCCACAGGCGACGAGGGCGCTTTTGACTTTCTTCTTGGAGCCATCGGCAGCGGCGGCGAATACATTATGATCCCCAATGGCGGCTCAGCAAAGCGCCCGACTGTCGAAGCCATCCAGAACCGTGAGCATTATCTTGTTATCAACGGCAAAGAAGTCTTCAAGTTTTCGACCAAGATCATCGGCGATATGATCGAAGAATGCCTGCAGCGCAACGGCATCACTCTCGATGACGTCGCTCTGATTGTGCCGCACCAGGCAAATATACGCATTCTCGAGTCAGCCGCCAAGCGCTTCAACTGCCCGCTAGACAAGTTTTATTTCAATATTCAGCGCTATGGCAACACGGTGGCAGCATCGATTCCGCTGGCACTGCATGAAGCACTCCAGGAAGGGCGCATAAAACCGGGCGATCTGGTTCTGTTCGTCGGCTTCGGCGGCGGCCTTACCTATGGCACCATGGCCGTGCGATGGGGCAGCTATACCACCCCGAAGGTCTGACAAAATCAGCCGTTATAAAACAGGCCCGGCCATTTGACGGTCGGGCCTGTTGTTTTACAGCGTTAAACCAAACGGCTGAATGGCTTTTTCGAGAACCCCGTGCAGATGTCCGATCAAAATGCCATAGTTGGTAATCGGCACGCCGGCCGCCCGGCAGGCATCGATACGTGCCAGAATCTCGCGTCGGTTGGTCATGCAGCCGCCACACTGCACCACCAGATCGTAATTTTTCAGATCTTCAGGAAAACTTACACCCTGACAGAATGCGAACTGCAGGCTTTCACCATATTTCTGACGCAGCCATTTCGGAAGTTTAACCCTCCCGATGTCGTCTTCCATCTGATGGTGCGTACATGATTCGGCAATCAAAATGCGGGCACCTGCCCCCTTTTTCTGCAGAGCCTTAACGCCGGCGACATAGGCCTGCAGATCGCCTTTGTAACGGGCAAAAAGAACCGAGAAGCTGGTAAAAGGCACGCCTTCGGGCACATCTGCGGCAACTTTAAAAAACACCTGCGAATCGGTGACAACAAGAACCGGTGGTTCTTTTAAAGCCGCAATAGCCGCTTTGAGTTCCGTTTCTTTGACAACCAGAGTTATGGCGTCGGCGTCGAGCAGGTCTCTCAGCGTCTGAACCTGTGGCAGGATCAGACGGCCTTTTGGCGCCGAAATATCAATGGGCGTGACCAGGATCACCACCTGCCGAGGCTTGATCAGATCGCCAACGATCACTCCCGAATCAAAGCCTTTCAAGCCTTCCTGCATTTTTTCCATGCGCAGCTGCTGAAGGCCCGCACCGGTTCTGGTGCTCACGGCAATGATTTCGCAGCCGGCAATGGCAGTCACTTCATCGCGAAGGGTCTCCGCTATGGCTGCGGTTTCGCATTTATTTACAAGCACCAGAAACGGCACCTTCTGCTTTTTCAGCATCGCGAGCATTTCTTTTTCTGATTCATGCAGATGGTCTTCTGGCTCAAGTACAAACAGTGCCAGGTCGGTCTTCTTCATGACCTTCAGACTGGCTTCGACTCTAAGTTTTCCGAGTTCACCGACGTCATCCAGGCCGGCCGTATCAATAAGCACAACCGGGCCAAACGGGAGCAGCTCGATGTTTTTATAAACCGGGTCAGCGGTAGTGCCCGCCGTAGAAGAAACCAGAGCGATTTCCTGATCGGTAAGCGCGTTTATCAACGAAGATTTTCCGACATTGCGGCGACCGAAAATAGCGATATGCGGTCTGATACCACGGGGTGTTGCCTGCATTGCTTAACTCAACCTTTCAATTTCTGGTATATAAAAATTCCTGTGTTCCAGATAAATTATAGCACAACCCGCTGCGTTTGTGAAATTTAACACAATCAAACTGAAGCCATTTTTTGCCGTCTCCCCCTGACCGCAGATCCGACAGACCCAGAACATCGTATCGGCTCCGGCAGATCAGTGAGTAAACCAGCGGAAAAAGCGCATAAGGGACGACGACGCCAGACAAAGCCGGGTGAGCAGCCAGGTCAGCCACAAAGACAACGGTGTAAGCGCAACCAGAACCCAGGGGTTGTCGACCCTGCGAAAATACAGAAACAGAACGCTGAACCCGAAAATAAACCATTGAACGAAGTAAATCAGAGTGATGTGCCGGCTCCAGAAAACCAGGCGGTCCAGCTTCACTCTGAGCCATGCAAACCCTGCGAGCCACAGAAACAAAGCCGTCCAGAGAGCTGCAAAAGTTACGACCAGCAAGGTGCCGCCCGGGTACATGCGATAATAATCGCCAAACTGGCCCATGCCATATTTCCAGACGAGAGCCGCCCCGACAGAACCGGTCAGCAGAGATATGCGAAGAAGCAGGCCGGCCAGACGCACACATTCCAGCCCATCTTTAAGAAACCGGCCAATTATAAGGCCGAGAATCGGGAAAATCAGCCACGGAAAAACCGGAAAAGCAGTATCGGTCGGCACGCCCTCGGCAAATTGCCGCCCCCACAGCGGCTGCAGCAGATAAAAAAATGCTCCGAGCCCTTCACCCCTGCCCCAGAGATAAGGTGCGGCAACGATCGTCGCAGAGCCGGCCAGAACCCAATGCCATGCCTTCTTAAACACCGTGCTGAGAGCTGCAATGAGCATGCAGGCGGCTCCGGCAAAGCCAAGAATATCGACGTTGTAGAAGATGCGCCAGTAGACTTCGCCGCGACTCACCTGCAGCATTGCGCACATGTGCTCGAATTCGCCCGGAATGAAGATGGAAAGCAGAAAAAACGGTATAACCATTCTGATAATATTGAGCAGCAGCCCGAGCACAAAAAGCTTCAGCCCGCGGCAGAACAGCAGCTCCGCACGTTTTTCGCCGGGAAAAATCATAAAAATACCCATCAGAAGCATAAAAACAGGCGCAGCCGGAGCGGTGCCGCAAAAATCGTTCATGAACCGGCCAATCGGAGTAGCCGCGGCTTCAGCTGATCCAAACATCAGAGCAACGTGCGAGATGATCATGAAAATTACCGCCAGACCACGAACGTGATCAAAAGCTGCCACCCGCAGGTCTTCAGCAGAATTCATCAGAGTCCCGCCGGAATTCTGAACCGGCTTTAAATCGCTATCGCAGGTCATGAGCCATTGCCGCCGGCGCCAGAATTCTTTACATAGGCCTGCAAGCGGCTGACGGCCTCGGCCAGAACATCGTTCTCCGGCAGCCTTCCGGCGAGTTTTTCAACTATATTTCGTTCGTAAATGCGCCTGATAGCCGGCTGATAATTCAGGTCGTAGATCCAGCAGAGCTGCAGCAGGCAGAAATCAGCCTGCGATTTTACGTCACGATAGCTTGCCTGGCGGCGGTTGCGCAGATCTTCGAGAATAATCGAGTCTGGCGAAAAATCGCGCGGCATATTCCACATTATGCCGGGATTTTCTTTAAGATTGTCCTTGTCAAAGGCGCTGTTAACGACATGATATATGTCGAGTTTGTCAGCATCGCGCACCAGGTCGACGAACCTTTTCAGCGCTGCAGGCAGGTCGGACGGCAGACTGTAAACATTGTGCAGCCGAACCGATTCAAGAACGACCTGTTTTTCGTCATCACTCAGCCGGTCGAGCCAGTCTGAATCACGCAGTATCTGAAAGCCGAGACAACCATGATCGACAGACTTCGGATCATAATAGGTCTGGTATTTCTGATACTGCAGAAACCTGCCAACGTCATGAAAAAGGCCGATGGTTTCTGCCAGAGCCAGTTCTGCCTCGGTCCAGCCAAGATCCGTGGCAATTCCCCGGGCTTCATCGGCAACCCGAAGCGAATGCTGCAGCTTGAGCTCCATCATCGGGTGGAGCTTTGCATCGACATCACGAAATGTGTCGACATAGCTGCTAAAACGCTGCCTCAATCGGGAAAATTCCTGACGATTCATCTGTTATATCCGATCCCGGTGGCAGGCGACGCTTTTCGATGCGCCGCCTTTTCAATTAGAAAAAGAACTGTCGGTAAACACCTGAGTCAGGCCGCCGGCAGCAAATTTGAAAATCTGAAAGTCACACCAGCCCGTTTCCGGGTAATTCCAGATTCCCCAGAAATAAATAGAGCCGTTGACCTTGAAAGCCGAATAAAGCGTGTAGTTCGGCAACACCTTGCAGCTTCCATCAGCAAGAAAGACAGCGGTGAATTCTTCGTCGTATTCTTCGCTGACGCTGAAGCCGCCTCTGACGAATCTGATCTTTTCAAAACCAGCCTCTGACAGTCCGCTGATTTTTTTTACCTTGAGATGGTCCGCGATGAATTTTTCAAGGTCCGGCCCGGTGAGGTTCTGTGCCGCCGCATTTGACGAGGTAACCGGAATAAAGCTTTTGTCTGTGGCAAAGAACTGCTTCAATCTGGTTTCGGCCTCGGAAAAGTCGGCAGTGGTAAGCAGTACAGCCTGTGCCGATGGCGCTTTTTCGGCGATAACCAGCAAAGACGGCTGATTTTCTTCGCCTGAATTTTCGGGAACTTTGAAACAGAAGGCGCTGTTCATCATTTCGAAATAGAATTCACTGATTTCGACCGGAATCGTTGCGGTAGCGGTAAGCAGCAAAGCCTGCATCCCCTTTCTGATCAGGCTTTTCTCCTGATAAAAAGCGGTCATACTTTCAAAGTCGTCGTTTTCGAGGTAATTGCTGACCGGTGGCTCTTCCTGGTTTATTTCCCCGGTAAAATAGCGCGGGTTGACCACCCCGTTGATCGAAAAGAAAATATCCTTTTCCGGTTCAAGCTGCCATTTGCCCGGGTCATGATAAACCATCTCATGCGTCTCGGGAACGGCAGCAAACTCGATGTCAGCCTCAACGGCCGCAGCCGCCTGAAAGCCGGAGAAAAAAACAAATATTGAAAATAGGGCCAGCAACCTGATCATAACAAGCTCCTGAATTTCGCTCAAAAGCTTTATAGCACTTCATTGCCATTCAGACAACAGAATTTTGCTGCCGGCCGGGCAATTGCCACAAAAAACCTTAATTTATCAGACCGGACCCGGCCCCCTCATTCACTGTGACAAATGCGAAATCGCGAACGAAGGTTACCAGAAGTTCTGCCGGAATTAGAAGTTCTTGAGGCGGGCAAAATCCAGGGTGGCAAAGTGATCTTCAAGCGTTTCAGCGCGCCTGATTTCGACGACACTGTCGTCACAGCGGCGCAGCAACTCTGAAGAACGCAACTGGCCATTGTAATTAAAGCCCATCGCATGCCCGTGCGCACCAGTTGTATGAATCACCACGAGATCACCGGGCTCCAGCTCAGGCAACATGCGTTCTACGGCAAATTTATCATTGTTTTCACACAACGAACCGGTCACGTCATATTTGTGATCGTGCGGCAGGTGATCTTTGCCAGGCACGGTAATGTGATGATAGGCGCCGTACATTCCGGGCCGCATCAGGTTGGCCATGCTGGCATCGAGGCCGGCGTAATCACGGTAGATATGCTTCAAATGGCGAACGCGCGCCACCAGCCAGCCATAGGGTCCGGTAATCATGCGACCGTTTTCCATGACGATTCTGAGCGGGGAAAGACCATTCGCCGCTATCAGCCTGTCGTATTCGCTTTTTATGCCCTGCGAAATTTTCGCAAGATCGAGTTCTTCGGCTTCGGGGCTATATGGAACACCGTAACCGCCACCAAGATCGACAAATTCGATTCTGATGCCAGTCTTCTGGCTGATTTCGACAACCAGTTCAAAGAGAATTCGGGCGGTTTCGATGTGGTATTCCTCGTTCAGCTCGTTCGAAGCCACCATTGTATGCAGCCCGAAGCGCCTGACACCCTTTTCTGCGGCAATCCGATAAGCTTCGATGGTCTGTGAACGCGTCAGACCGTATTTTGCTTCTTCAGGGTTGCCGATAATGACGTTTCCGTCTTTCAACGGCCCCGGATTGTATCTGAAGCTGATGATTTCAGGCATTCCGGCCACTTGTTCGAGAAAATCGATATGACTTATATCATCGAGGTTGATAATTGCAGCAAGTTTGCCTGCGGCAGCAAATTCCTCTGCCGGTGTGTTGTTCGAAGAAAACATTATATTTTCGCCGGTAATCCCGGCCTTTTCAGCAAGAACCAGTTCAGCCAGCGAACTGCAGTCGGCCCCCATGCCACACTCTTTGAGAATCCTGAGAATAAAAGGGTTCGGAAGTGCTTTGACGGCAAAATAGTTCATAAAGCCAGGCATCCAGCTAAAAGCGCGATTCAGCCGGGCAGCGTTGCCTCGGATCATGCTCTCATCATAGATATGAAAAGGTGTGGCGTGCTTCTGAGTCAGTTCAAGAAGCTGACTGTGACTCAATGGGAAATTATACTGCATGTGTTTCTCCGTATTTTTTCAGACCTGCGCCGGTGCGGTTTCAAAAAAGACCCGGTGCAGCTCCTGAACGCAGGTTTCGCCCTGAGCATCATCGACTATGAAGCTGATATTAACTTTTGACGCGCCCTGAGAAATCATCTGAACGTTGATACCCCTCGTATTCAAAACCTTAAAGGTCTTTTCAAGAATTTCAGAAGAGTGCCTGACGTTGCCGACCATGGTAATGATGGTTTTGCCGGTCTTGATACCGACGTTGGCAATTTTTTCAAGTTCCCGCTTCAGACCATCGAGCTGTCCGTTACGGCTGTCGAGCGTCAGTGAAATACTGACTTCGCTGGTAGCAAGCATGTCGACCGAGATTCTCTGTTCGTCAAAAATTTGAAACACCCTTGCGAGAAAACCATATTGCCCGAGCATTCGGGTAGAAACGATGTCGACGAGTGTAACATTCTTCTTCAGAGTCAGAACCCGCAACAGTTCGTCTTTGTCGTCAAACCGGCTCAAAATGAGGGTACCGGGGTGAGACGGGTTGTATGAATTCTTGACTCTGAACGGAATATTCCTGGCCATGGCCGGCAGCATCGAACGGGGGTGCAGAACCTTTGCGCCGAAATAAGCCAGTTCGCTTGCCTCTTCGAACGAAATGTTCTTGACCGGCTGCGCAACGGGTACAACCCGCGGGTCGGTGGTAAGAATGCCATCAACGTCTTTCCAGACCATGATTTCTTTGGCTTTGATTGCGGCACCGATTACTGAGGCGGTCAGATCGCTGCCGCCACGCCCGAGGGTTGTGATGGCGCCATTCCGGTCTTTGGCGATAAAACCGGTGACAATCGGGGTATAGACATAATCAGATTGCAGAGCCGCAAACGCTTCGCCGATTCTGTTGTAGCTGTCGTCAAGCAGTTCGGCGTTGGTGAAATCTGAATTAGTGACGAAGCCGATATCGAAAGCATCGAAAAACCTTGCATTTACGCCAACTCTGCTGAGATGAGCCGCCAGGATCCTTACAGACAGCCTTTCACCGAAAGACACGAGATAGTCTTTAGTGCGCGCAGATACTTCACGAATCAGTGAAATGCCTTCGAGAAGTTTTTTGAGCTCGTCAAGCAGGCTTTGAACCTCGACAGTTTCGATCTGCAGCTCAGCGGCAACCGAATAGTGCAGATGACATATTTCTTCAATGCAGACCTGGCCGTTCACAGCCCTTTCTGCGGCAGCAAGAAGATTGTCGGTGGTTTTGCCCATGGCTGAGGCGACAATGACCGGTCGTTCGGCCAGAAACATTTTTATAATATCGGTAACATGTCTGATTCTTTCGGCGTTGGCGACAGAACTGCCACCAAATTTCATGACTATCATGCAAAGACCTCGCGATTAAGATTGAACGACCAGAGAGCGAAAAAGTTTAAATGTTGCAGAGACAAAATACAAGCCTGTGAAAAGAGAAACCGGGTGATACATCGATGCCTTGCTTCATCGAGTATCACCCGGTCGATCAGACAATCAGATCAGCGGATGTTGATTTTGCCCATGAACGGAATGGCGTTGGCGGCGGTTACAACCACCATTGCTTCGCCATTGGCCGGAACAGAGCTCAGGTTAACATCGACAGAACCGTCGGCGTCAACGAAAGCGGCGCCCAGCAGAGTGTCGTTGGCGCTGATACCAACATAAGAACCGGCGGGAGCGTTAACTTTTACCGAGGTGGTTCTGGCGTTGATTTCGTTGTCGAAGCTGACTCTCATGGCTTTCGGCTGACCCATGAAGGTTTTCAGCGCGGGGTCACCCATGAGGTGGTAGATTTCCCAGTAGTAATGCTTGCGGCTTGAGCTTGACTGTTCAACAGCCAGGTTGCCGGCCAGCATGAAACCAGCGTTAGAGGTGCCATTGCCTTCGAACATAGCTTCGAAAGCGCCGGGGCCGGTTTTTTCCTTGAGCGGGGGAACGCCGTCGTTGTTGGGTTTTACGATGGCATGCAGACCAACGCCCCACCAGAAATCTTCATCCCAGTAGGTGTTGTTCGAGCCGCCAACATAACCGATAGCGCCGGCATCTTTGGCTCTGAGCCATGCTTCGCCGAAGCACTGGGCCAGTTCGAATTTATTGGTGATGCAGCAGTTACCGATAACGAAGGGGTATTTGCCCTTGTTGCCGAGGTTCATGATATTGCTGATGCTGAAAGCGGGGTCAGCCCATGAAGTCGGAGAACCGTGAGCGGTATAGTTAACATAGCAGGCACCCTTGGCTACGTCAGCAACGATTTTGGCTTCGTTCTGGTGTGAACCGGCTGACAGGTAGGTGGCTACATTTCTGAAACCTTTTTCTTCGTTGATGTAGTATTTTTTGGCATAGTTGATGTGGGGCCAGCCGTGGCTTCTTGCCCAGCTGCCATCCCAGCCGGCGATGAGAACTACGTCGTCGAGGAAGGAAGGATCAGCAAACTGGAATTTTTCGTATTCGAGGGTTTTGTCGATCTGGGGCTGCAGCTGACTGAGATCGCTGGCTGAGAAACGGCCGGTGAGGATGTCAGGCAGGAAATCGCCGGGGGTTACGGCTGCATAATAGAGGTCAGTGATGTGAGTGTTGGTCTGGCCTTTGAAAGCCGGAATCTTGTCATGGTCGCCAACGAAGAGCACATAGCTCGGAGCCGGCATATCGGCAGTCGGGTTGTTGTAGAGGTTGTGGATATATTCTTTCAGGCCGGCGGTAAGAGCAGCACCGGTGCCGAACTGGTCAGCATAAACAACCTGAACTTTGAAACCCTTCTGGGTTTTCCAGGCGACGAAGGGGGCGAGAGCATCTTTGAAAGCCGGGTCAGCAACGATCAGGTAGCTCTGAACGGCATTTCTTTCGCCAAAGCGCAGGGCTTCGGGAACAACGACGAGTGATTCCATCCAGCTGAAGGCCGGTGACCAGAGGTTGTTGTGTTCGTCTCTGGTTTTGGTCATGTCGGCGTTTTCCATGACCACTTCAAATTCAATGTTGTTATAAACAATGATTTTGTTGTCGATCGGGTTGTATTTAACCGGAGCGATGGTCAGGTGGGCGAGGCGCATGTGGCGCATTACACCGATGTCTTTGATGCAGGTCAGCTGCTGACCATGGAAGCCTTTGAAAACATAAGCAGACTGTTCATAGATGAAAGGAACTTCTGAACCGTCTTTGGGGGCAGAAGGCTGTCTCGGGAAAATGCGGGTAGAAACGCCATAGTCAGCCAGATTGTATTCCTGGGTGTCATAGCTTTTCACTTCGATTCTGAAGTTGGCGCCAAACGGAATCTGGATCAGTTTGGTGATGACGGGGAGCTGAGGAGCGCCGTATTCGCCGCCGAAAAAGAATTCGGGTGAATACATGACGGTGAAGCTTCCCTTGGGGGTTTCTGCATCATAAAAATGCAGTTTGTCGAGCGAGCAGCTCATGCGCATGGTCATTTCGCCCTGGCCACCCATCTTGTGGGAAATTACCTTGAGCCCGCTGCCTTTGGCATCCTTGAGCTCGAGTTCACCAGCAAAAACGACACCGGTCAACATTACCATCATTACAAAAAATACAAAAAACTTCTTCACTACCTGTCCCCTTTCAACATACTACATTCTGCCAGGAGTAAAACCTCCGTGCCATACAACCGCCATGGCGGTACAATCGCGAAAATCAATGCCGCACAGCGCCTCAAAAAAATGGGTGTGAATACTGCAAAGATTTTCTCTCCAGCAGTTCAGCTTATAGAAATTTCCTGACATTGTCAATGCACGGTAACAGTTTTTTTGTTTTTTTCCCGACAACGGTCTTTTAAAACAAATGAGGTACACTGGTGTAACAAAAAAAATGCAAACCTATTTTTATTTAATTTATCGTAGAAAAAAACAGGTGCTTCAGTTATATTCCTCTAATACCTACAGATATTTTAAGGAGGATAAAATGCGAAAAGTTCTTTTTCTGGTTCTCGCCGCACTCTTAGCCACGACTAGCCTGCAGGCACAGCCCGCAGTTCCTGAATTCGCTCCCCTGCCCTACGCCTTTGATGCCCTGGAACCTTACATTGACACCCAGACCATGGAAATTCACTACAGCCGGCATCATCGCGCCTATTACGACAACATGCTCAAGGCAGCATCTGGCTCTGCCTTTTTAGAACGCGGGCTGCAGGAAGCCCTCACCGAAATTGCCAGCTGGCCGGAAGCATTGCGCAATAATGCCGGCGGGCACTTCAATCATGATCTTTTCTGGCGGGTAATGGCACCCAGGGCAGGCGGCGAGCCTCAGGGCAAGCTTGCTGAAAAGATAAACACCGCTTTCGAAAGCTTTGAAAAATTCAAAGAAGAATTTAAAAAAGCCGCATTAGGCCGGTTTGGCAGCGGCTGGGCCTGGTTGTGCGTCGACACCGACGGCGGCCTGTTCATCACCTCGACTGCCAATCAGGACAATCCGCTGATGAATGTCGGCAACCGCAAAGGCATACCAATTCTCGGTCTGGATGTATGGGAACATGCCTACTATCTGAAGTATCAGAACCAGCGCGGCGGCTACATCGACGCATTCTGGAACGTTGTAAACTGGCCAGAAGTGACATTAAGGCTCGAACGCGCCCTCGCCGCCAACTGACAGACCAGGCGCTCAAGCGGCGCTGTTTTTGCCAGTTACCC
>JANJUX010000015.1 GCA_024710355.1 Candidatus Rifleibacteriota bacterium | reverse complement strand
TAAGAGCTTCTAATGCCACTTTTGCCTTGAAAGCGGGGCCGTGATTTCGTCTTGGTCGTTTTGTCATGATGATGCTCCTGTTTTTATAATTATACTGATTCATCACTTATAGGCTTGACCAATTTTCTCGGACCACCGCTGTTGGTACCGCCACGACAATAAACTTGCAATCTTTAAGTTTGTTTGGATCCGTGGAAAAATCAATTCTGCAATTTTTTAGATTGCTATCTGAAATTTCACCAGTCGGATCAATTCCTCTTTTAAGCAAATCAATCTTGTCCTGATTAATGTCAAAACCAACAACCTCATATTTTTCAGAAAAAGCGTGGGCGAGAGGAAGCCCAACATAACCGAGGCCAACAACTGCTAATTTGGTCTTGTGACTTTTCAGTTTTTCAAAAATTTCCTTCATTCAGCTGAGTCCTATGAGAGTCCAGTTAAAAAACAGTATAAATCTGCTCCAAAAGCTTTCACATTAAAGATTTACAGGGCAAAAATCAATTCTTTTCTTGTAACTCGGTTCGAAAAAACTATTTTTAGATTTTTGTAATGTCATGAGTTAATGACAAATAGCCTTAGAAATGCTAGCATTGCCGAACAATTCTTTCAAGGACTGTTCGTGCAGCTTATGCAGCAAAACAACATTTTGATGGAAATCCCGTTTCTGATGGTTGTGGTTTGCATGATCACCACGATTTTATCGAGCATTGGCTGTGGGTATATGCGGTATTATTCGATTAAAAAGGCCAAGTTTATCGATGTGCCTAACAAAAGAAGCTCACACGAAGTGCCGATGCCCAGGGCGGGTGGTGCGCCGATGGCGCTTTTTGCCATACTGGCGATAGTTTTTCTGGGGCTGGTAAGGCCGCACCTCATACCGCTGAGCTGGGTTTTGACCATCGGAGTCGGTGGAGGCCTGATTGCCTGGATCGGCTGGCTTGACGACAAATCATCGCTGGCAGCCAGCACCCGCTTTGTTTTTCATATCATCGCAGCAATCTGGGCCGTATACCAGCTTTACCCGGCCGAAACACCATTCATCTTCAAATTCGCTGCCGGCTTCTGGGTTGCCTGGTCGATCAACTTCTATAATTTCATGGACGGCCTTGACGGCCTTGCCGGGTCTGAAGCGGTAATAATCGCTCTTGGCGCCGGTTATATCGCCGGCCGCCTCGGGCTATTGGCGCCACTTACCGTTGCCTGGGTAATTGCGGCAGCGGCACTGGGTTTTCTGTTCTGGAACTGGCCACCGGCGAAAATTTTCATGGGCGATGCCGGCAGTGGCTTTCTCGGCTATGCCTTCGGCTGTCTTGCCATAGGCTCCGGAACCGGCTGGCACGGCGGGTTTTACACATTCCTGCTTCTGCTGGCCCTGTTCTGGTTTGATGCAACCTTTACTCTGCTGAAAAGAATTATACGCAGAGAAAAATTCTGGGAACCCCACCGGCAGCACCTTTATCAGCTTGCAGCCCAAAAGGGTTACTCACACCATGAAATTACGCTCTTTTTCGTTACGGTCAACATGCTTCTCTTCATTGCCGCAGCGATGATGGCCGGCATCGGCAACCTCAGCATATAAAGCTGGCCCGCCAAGAAAATCTGCCTCAATCCTTCAATTGCTCCGTCATTGAAAAAGGGGCTTTCCAGCCAGTATCCCTTGTAAACAAAGTTGCGTCGACAGGCAGCGAACCGGTCAGGCGAGCGACCTTTTCCGATAACCACGGAATAGCGCAACCGACACGCCAAATCCAGCCAGGGATATCGACTAGTCTTGCAGAGGGGTTGAAAACCGCAATCAGCCGCCTTACAAGGTCGGTTGTAGTTATTTCCTCACCGTCAGCAATCAGATAGGTTTTATCATTGACCGACTCAGACTGAATGGCCACTTCCATGGCCGAAGCAAAATTTCTCACACCAAGAAGACTGCGTCGATTGGCAATACCACCAAACGGCAAAACTGGCAATCGCCTGATAATTTTAATCAGACTGGCCAGATTTCCCTTCACTCCCGGGCCGTAGATAAGGGGCGGGCGAAGTATGACCAGCTTCATAGCGGACTTTTCTGTCATTTTTTGCAGTTCCAGTTCAGCCTTGAGCTTCGACAAACCATAGGGTTCGTGCGGCCGACACGGAAGACTCTCAACCAGAGGCTCCTCACAGGCGCCAGAGAACATCGCCTTTATGCTGCTTACAAATATGAACTTTTCAACTCCGGCTTTTATAGCCTGTTCTGCAAGGTTGACCGAACCCTCGACGTTGGTTTCGTAGTAAAGATGCTGGTCTTCGGGCGATTCTTTCATCTTGTGGGCACGGCCGGCAAGATGAATAACCACATCAACACCAGTCAAAGCCGCACCCCAGTGAGTGTAGCGGTCAATTCTCGAAACCGGCACAAATTTGACCCCGTCACATTTAAATTCGCGGCGGCCGGCACCGACAACATCATAGCCCCGTTCGGCAAAAAACGGGGCAACCGACTGCCCAACAAAACCGTTGATACCGGTAATCAGAATTCTGGGGTGAGATTTTTCCATATTCTCAGATAATCGGCAGAAACCTGAGAACAATTAACCCGTTGATGTATCTGGTTTTAGATGCTTCCGCGCAAGCGCACCATATTCGAGGCCCAGCGGAAAAAACAGCAAAAGAGAGCCGGCAACACGATGAAGGTTAAAATCGAACATGCCGTTTAAAAAGCTGAACAACAGAAAAGCGATGAAAATAAAGCCGCCATGCAGAAATGCCAGACGCAATGCCGGAACAAACGCCAGAAAAAACAGGGGCAGGCCAATCAGGCCATACATGTAAGCAAGGCCAAGCACCAGATTGTGAGGATGACTCGGGTCTTCTTTAAATTCGCCGTATTTGGCTGATAAAGCGGCATAATTGGCGGTAGTATAGTCTGCATAGAATTTTCTGAAACTGCGAAGCGCATTTCCGATCAAAGGTCGCTGCTTAATGCCGGCAACCGCCACATCCCAGATCGCGACACGTCTTTTGAGGGTTTCATCCTGTGACGGCTCAGAAATGGCACAACCCAGTCGATCCCGTTCTGCCGAAGGCAGAAAAAAGAAAACGGCCAGACCTGATATAAGTAAGCCTAATACAATTTTTAAGAAATGCCGGCGCAAAAAAACTACCCCGACAAACAGAATGCTCAAAAAAGTTGCACCTAATGCAGCACGACCCGAGGTCAGAATCAGAATCAGCATATTAACGCCGCCCGCAAAAATGGCGAAATTTCTGTATCTGCCCTTAAGCTGCCTTGACGCGAAAATAGCTGCCAGAACTCCTGCGCCGGCCAGAAAAGAAAGTTTGTTCGGATTTCCGGAAAACAGAATCAGGCGGCAGCCAGCAAAACAGCTATCAGAAAAGCCACCAGCGCCGCAGACGAAGAAAGAAACTGCCAGAGCCAGCGGCAAAGAGAAAATAGCGATGTGATACGAACCCGGGAAAAACCAGGCGGCACTGAACCCGGCAACATAAGAAGCGAGCATCTTGTCGCCTACCGGGAGATCCTTGAACCAGTGGCCGGGGCTGACTGCCGTATAAAAAGCCAGAATGAGCGGAAAAAATACTGGAAGCGGCAGATTGCGCCAGTTATTGAAAAAACCATCATGGAAAAGGCAATAAAGTGCAGCAATTGCAGTTATGGCGAGAACGCCATAAGAGTAAAAATCGAATCCCTCAGAAGCAAAAAGGCAACAAAGAGCCACAAACAGAACGTTAAGTCGTTTGAAAAGACTGTAACGACCATGATTTTCAGATCCTGGCAAGGTTTTCATAGTTTCCATGCAACTTTCCGGGTCAAAGCGCCGGGTTCAAAGCCGCAGCTTTTCTGATAAAGTTTTCCAGCTTTTCGGCCTGCTTTTCGGCGTGAAAAGCCTGACTGGCGTGTCGGTAAAAAATCTGACCTTTTTCGAGCAGCTCATCGTCAGCTAACTCGAGCAACCCGCCAAGAGCTGCGGCGAATGCTTCGCCCCGGTCATCCTTGTCAACGAGAAGATCAAACTCTGAGGGTGGCCAGATTTCCGGCACACCGCCATTTTTTCGTGCAACACAGACAAGTCCGCTTGCCATAGCCTCTTCCAGAGCGATCCCAAGAGCTTCACAATAACTTGGCAGCACATAGATGTCGGCCCGGGCAAGTTGCTCAGATACGCTCGGCACATAGCCGGTAAACTCCACGAGATCAGAAATGCCCAGTTCCTCTGCAGAAAGCTTAACTTCTCTTTCATAAGTTCCGGTTCCGACAACAATACAGCGAAAATCCCGCCCATTTTTGCGAAGAATCGCCAGAGCCCTGAACAGGTCGACATGCCCCTTTGCCTTATTCAGCTGGCAGGTGGTAATAATCACCCGTGGCTTATGCAGGCATTTTTTCGGTTCAGGAGCGGGCATTACACCGGGATGAATAAACTGAAAAGGGTATTCTGCCAGCAGCGGAATGCGTTCTGACAAGGTGTCGTAACAATATTTCGAGCAGGTCACCAGAGCTGGTTTAAGAATTCTCTGCGCCAGCCTCGCTTTGAAAGTATTACGCAGATCGCCGACATCGCCGAGATGCTGAACAATCGGAATCCCGAGAATGCGGGCGGCAATGCCGGCAGTGCGCATATCCTTGACTACATTGCAGACACAGATGTCGATTTTATTACGCTGGAATTCCCTGATAAAATAAAGAATCGCGATAATACTGAAGTCGAGCCCAAAGCCGAAAGGCCGCGCTTCAAGACCAAGCTGCGCCGCTTTTTCCGGAAAAGGGCCCGGGCGGCCATAGATAAAAACCCTATGACCGGCGTTCTTCAGGGCAACCCCATTGTCTATGCACCAGGTTTTAACCCCGCCCCATTTACGGATAGAGACCGCAAAGGCAATATTCACGCGCAAACCCTTCGATGGTGTACATAATTCTGCCAGCAGGCAGAAAATCAACTGCTTTTATACGCTATCATCCCCGATTATGGCAAGAATTTTCTGAATGCAGGGAAAAAGCCGGCGTTACCTGTTACCGTACAAGGCCTGCCAGGCCTTGCGATACTTGCTCGTCTGGCCCGGGCTTATCGTCAGGCCGGTTTCTGAAAGAGATGTCGAAAGAATTTTTGCCACCGTGCCCACGTCAGCGAGATAATCCGCCTTGATCTGCTCGAGGCGTGCCTTTTCGTAAGCATCAGGAGCATTGGCGATTTCGTGCCTGAGCGCCGACTCGACATTGCGCTCAAATTCGAATTCATATTCGGTAAAACTGGTTACCGGCACAATCGAAGCCTTGAGACGACTGCGCAGCCTGGGCGTAAGTGAATTGCGGGCAAGTGCATGCCGGGAGACATGATAAACATTGAGAACTTCAGGCGCGTAGACTTCTGAGCAGTCGATCGTCGTTAAAATCGTCTGATCGGCATTTTCAATGGCGCCCAGCCCAAGCTTTGCGGCCTTGATGCCAAACTCATTCTTAAGGCCAATGTGAATTCGGCGGCGGGTGGTAACTACCAGCAGAGAGGGTTTAAGCCTTACCCGACCGGTTAAACCCAGCTGTTGCAAAAAAATCGCGTAATCATGCGTAGTGTTGACAAAAAAATCTCTAAAACGGCCGCTGATTGCCGGCACGACAAACTGGTCGAAAGGCCAGGGCTGCGGCGGCGCCGAACGGTCGGCCTTGAAGGGAAACGATTCATTGCGAAATTCGAACCTTGTCTCAAGGCAATTGTTAAAAGCGTTTTCCCATTTTTTGCCATAGATTTTCAGCTGATATTCGCAACGATGCGGCAAATCGTCTTTGGCAGAGCTGCCAAGCATGTATCGCCACATCGAGCCGCGTGAATGCCAGCGGTATCTGACCCGGTAAGAAACGTCGTTAACGTAATTCAGACCGTCATCAGTATCGAGGTAGATATCGAGAAAGCAGAATGTCCCCTGCCCGGCGCTGAGAACATAGTAATCAGAACCCGAATGTCTGGTCGCTTTCCAGCCCGAGGCAACGGCGAACGCCCGCTCGAGCACCCGTCTGGATCTCGATATCAGATATGAATTATGCTGCAGCAGGTTCTCGTTGCCGGTAATTTCAAGTTTGAATTCGTTTTCTTCACGCGCCGGCGTTCCCGAAGGAGTTGCGCTGGCGAGTTCGTCAACAGCCAGTTCTGCCGAATAGTCTGTTAACAGCAGTTCAGAGTTTTCGGCCAGAAGATTCAGTGGTATCATTAACAGCATGCAGAAGATAACGAAAGAAACCGGCAAAACCAGCATAAAAGCCCGTCTGGTTCCTGTGCTTTTCGCTTTCTGCATGACTTTTTTCAACGGTTTCCTTTCTGCGCAGACACCCATGCAGCTGCAGCAGGACCTGCTTTATTTCGAAGAGCAGCTGCGTTCTTACCCGAACGACCCTGACCTTCACTATAACATGGCCAAGGTCTATTTTTTGCTCGGAAAAACCGACCTCGCCATCAGGTATCTCGAAAAGACAATTCTGCTGGCTCCGACAGACCATGAGGCGGTACTGGCGCTCGCTTCGACGATGCGAAAAATCGGGCACCTGGCCAATGCCCGCGACGTTCTGCTAAAAAGCCTGCAGCAGATCAAAGACAATCCAGATATCTGGTATGAACTCGGCGTTGTTCACTCTGATCTCGCCAACTATCGCCCGGCGGTCGAGGCATTTGCGAACGCCCTTCAATTCAGCAAAGACGATGAACAGAAACAGATAATCATTTATTACACCGGCCTGGCTCAACTGACCGACCGCAACTTCAAAGACTTCTCAGAAACGCTGGCGAAGCTTAAACACGACAGTGAATATTACAAAGCCCTGCAGAGCCTCGGGGCAATGAGCGCCGGCACAGCTGACCGCTGAAAAAATTATGATTTGTGCTGCAGGGCCCAGGCGTATTTTGAGAAGCTTTGCTGCCTGATGTCAAGCTCGATCAGCTTCTCAATTACTGCCTGAGGTGGCAGAACGTAAGATTTGATTTCGAAGATCCCGCCGGGTGAACTGCTGCACACTGGCAACTCCGGCAGAGAATTCAGCGGCAATCTGCCGGCGGGCAGGCTGCTTACCCTGGTGTCAAAAGTCAGGCGCAGGCCGTCGATGCCGCAGAACTGCCAGGCCGTTCGCGTATAATGAAGCGAAACGACGGGAATCAGCTGAATACTGGCAAGAGCGTCTCTTATGCAGCTGTCATGACAATTTGCCAAGATCAGGTCGCGAATATCTGGCGAAGATTCGCCAAAGCAATCATCACCCTGGCTGCTATCAAGATTTAGCCTGAATTTAGTCACCAGACTGCCGCGCCGCTGCTTCACCTCAAGGCCCGGCGAATGCCATTCGCGGCGGTTTTCGTCACGATAAAGCCGCAATCTTACTTTGGTTTTGATGTATTCCCCGTTAACCTTGTCGTGAAAAAACCTGAAATCATGACTGTCATAATACTGCGAAAAAACCTCGTAACAACCGTTGCAGCCATTTCTGTCAGGCACAGCCAGGCCTTGAACAAGCTTTTGCAGTACAGCGTGCTGCCGCGCAGAAACCGGAAACTTCAACTCGTGAAACGGCCTGACTCTAGTCATTTTTTAAGATTTCTCCAGGCATGCAGGCTTTTGCTGCAGGGTTGAACCGCTTCCGATACCGACAGATCGACATTTTTAATCGCTACTTTTTCGCCGGTAACGGCATTTTCAGCAGATTGCATTACCCGGGAGAGCGTTTCATCGAGATGTTCTGACTGAACACCGATAACATAGGATTGAAAATCCGGGGTTAGCAGAAAATCGGCGCGCCGGCGGCCGGGCATCAACCAATGCGGCTCAGAAAAGGCCGTTTCAGTCAGGCCCGGATAAAACAGCACTTTGCCGGCACTGGCAATTATCGGGCTTTCAAGCCCCCCGTCAAATTCAGCATCTGCAAGCACTATGCCTGGCAGGCCCGTAAAATCGACAGCGACCGGGCAGTGTCCCTTAACTCTGATCAACAGATGCTCAAATTGTTTACCATCGACAGAGGTCTGCCGATGGAGCTTCACCAACTCTGCTTCGATATTCGCCAGTTCACCAAGCAGAAAGGCCCGCCGGGCTTTCATAAAACTGACCAGACGGGCGGCATCCTTTTCCTGAAACTGTGGTGAAACGGGGATTTTTCGCGAGAACAGCACCATAGGGATATTGATCAGAGCGCTGGCATAAGTTTCTTTGGAATAGAGAGGTCGCAGCTGCTCAAGATAGCTGTCGACAAGCTTCTGCAGGCTATCTTCGGCAAGCCGGGTCTGAAGAATTTTATAGAGCTGAAGATTGCGCTGAAACTGAAAGTCGGGCACCCGGAAAAAGGCGTTGAGGAGCGGCGTCAGAAATTCGTAAAGCGGCACTCTGATGTCGATATCAGTGTGCATGCCGCCAATCGAGGTGATCACACCAAAGCCCGACGGGTCAGCGATTACCGGAAACAGCCGTGAGCTTTTATGGTCAAAGACAAGCAGATGCCCGAAGTAGTCGTTGGTGTGAATGCTGCCAATGGCGGTCATCAGGGCTGACCATGCGGCAAACCCGGCCGGGTCGATCACTTCAGCCAGCTTTTCAACACGCTGCAGATCGACCGGAGTTTTGACCGCTTCAAGAAGTCTGGCAAGAGCCTGTCTCGCGGCTTCGGGGTCACGGCCGGCAGCCGGTTCAATTTCCCAGGCTTCAGGATGAGCCCAGAGTTTTGAGTTTCTGATGTTGCCTTCGACAACCGAGCAGTCAGTAAACCCCTGCCCCGCCAGAGTTACGACGTTTATCGGTTCAGCCAGATGGTAAAGTCCCTTGTAATCATTGTTGAGCAACACGGTTGCGATTGTGGTCCGCGGTGAGGGCATGCCAAGTTCGACAGCAATATGGTCAGAAACGAGATTTGCAAGCATCGAAGCATCGTCGGGGGTTATGAAGTCAAGTATTTGCCGGCCCATGATGCGCTTGTTACCGCGCAGGCGAAGCCTGAATGACGGCTTGCGATGATCCCAGTTCCAGGCATGCGTGCCTCTGATACGCATCTCGGCCTTAAAAAGCTGCGCGGTTCTGTTAACCACCAGCTCGGCATTCTGGTAATCAAAGAGGCTTTCAGGCTTGTCAGAGAAGAAAAATTCGTAGTTTTCTGGCAGCAGGCCAATAGTGAAGTGATTCACCTTATGCGGAAAATAGTCGCTGCGTGTATCTGGTGCAACAGCGACCAGCGGAATATCGGCAGGAAAAAGAAAAGCTGCACCCAGCATGGCCAGGCCCATCGCCAGCCATGGCAGATAAAAACCATGGCGCCCGAACCGGTTTTTCATGTTCTGTTATTCGAGAACCACCGAAGCCTGAACTTCGGGCGCAACTTCGCAGAGTTTTTTCAGGCAGTCAGCGGTCATGGTTTCTTTTGGCAGAGTAACTTCAAACATGATTTCAGCTTTGCTGCCATTGTTAAGACTGTTTTCGCTGAGAAGGCGGAAATGCAGACCCAGCCCGGCGGCAGTTTCCTGCAGGCGGCGGGCGGTTTCGGTATTCAGCGGGTAAACCACCTTGAACAGAGCGGTTCTGACAGGTGCGGCTTCAGGCATCAGTTTGCCAAGAATCACGATAAAAATGGCAAACAGGCCGGCAGCACCGGTTGCAATGGCGTAATAACCGCTGCCGCAGGTCATTCCGATCGCAATCGACATGAAGAGCCAGGCCAGATCAACAGTGCTTTTAACGGCGGTGCGAAAGCGAATCAGGCTGAGAGCGCCGATAGCGCCAAAGGCGCGCGCCAGGCTGTTGCCGATAACGGCCATGATCAGGCTTACGACCGCGCCGAGCAGAATCATCGTTCTTGCCAGAGTTCGGTCGCTGGTCGGGTCTGCCGGGCTGCAGGCTCTGACAATGCGACTCAGTATCGCACAGAGAATGAATGCCAGACCCATGCCCATGAAAACATCATAAGCATTGAGGTCGATCATCTTCAGAAGCGGGGGAGAAAAGGAATTCTCATTCACCGGCAGTCACCTCCCGGCAGTTTCATCTGCCTTCTGCAATTATTGCATCCTGCATAAACAAAGTAAAACCGGTTCGTCGCCCCGGTCTGTCAGTCTGGTTGCCATTATGATTACTCCATTACCCCGATCTAGTCAATCTCAAACCAACCATACTGGGCTGAAAAAACAAAACCGCAGCCCATGATTGAGCTGCGGCGTGGTTAAAGTTCTAAAGAATATTTAAGCGGCCTGGGCGACGGGAGCGGCGGGTGTAGCAGCTGTCGCAGCCGGTTTGGCGGCAGAAGTAGATTCTGGCTTGGCGACGGGAGCAGCTGCGTCGCTTTTGGCAGGTTCGGCAGCCGGGGTGGCGGCTGTTTCAGTTTTTGCCGGGGCGGCTGTGCCGGTGCTGCCGTCTTTCTTTTTGGCTTCTATATAGCCTGAATCGCGGTAATCGGTCGAATAAAAGCCAGAGCCCTTGAATATGATCGAACTGGCAGAAAGAAGTTTGGTTCCGGCAGCGCCGCATTCAGGGCAGTGCTGCGGATCGGTGCACATCATTGAATGAAAGGCATCAAAAATCTTCTCACATTTTGTGCAGCGATAATTATAGGTTGGCATTAACCTTTCCTCCTGTGATGATTGACAGCGGTTAGCACTCTTCAGTTTCGAGTGCTAATAATTTATCATAAGCCCGCAGCTTGTTCAAGAAAATTATCAAATTCACAAAGCAGCCGGGCATAGTCGTCAACGAGGCCATAGCATCTGCAGACCGCCTCATTGAGCCGGAAAAAAACTTCACCATACTCTGGTGAGTCACTCGCAAGTCTCTGCAGTTTTCCAGCACAGCCGGCAACCAGAGCGAACAGCTCTTTGTCAAACGGCGGCAGAGGGATCTGCCTGACCTGTGTCACCGTTATGTGAAAACTGTGGAATCTGCCGCTGAACCAGGCATTGACCGGCACGCTGTTCAACAGGCCAAGAAGAAACATTTCCGGGTAAGCGGCCGCTTCTGAAACGATAAATGAAAGCGAGTTCTTGGGGTAATGACTTTCAGTGTCATAAGCCACGACAAGGCGCGTCTTCAGCTTTTCATTGCGGATATTCTGATACAGAAGCTTGCTGCCGGCCCAGATTTTTTCGTCGCCGGCGTAGGCAAGATGCGGGCCAAAGTCGATGAAAAAGCCTTCCCAGTTGATTTTGAAGGGCGCCAGTTCCCGGCCTTTGAGGACCGGGCGATAATTATCGGCCAGCCGCGAATCACTGACAAACTTTGAGACCCGATCGGTGCGCTGCAGCGCTTCCTGAATACCGACACCAATCTTCGCAATACTGCCCAGGCAGACCCCGGAAGCCTGCATTTTTTCGAAAGCCTTCTTGAGGCCTGAAGACACCAGCGACTGCCGCAGCCCGTTACCAGATACAAAAGAGTCTGACTGGGCCATATAAGCTTCAGACCAGCCGCCGCTTTCTGAATAACCTGAATTGACCATTACCAAATATGACGGCAGCGATTCTTTACCCTTTTCAACAAACGCCACCACCGGCAAGACGCCGGGAGCTGCCGGGAAAAATCTTGCCGGCAGAAGGTTGAGGGCAGTTACCTTGTTTTTTTCGAATAACAGCTGCCTGATCTTACGGCATTGATGGTTTACCAGCCAGGTATGCGAAGTCAGCATGATCATCTGCCCGTCGTCAGCAAGAACCCGCAAGCCGGCCTCAAGAAAGAAGGTATAGAGATCTTTTTCACCTTCGCCTGTCTCATAAAGCTCGTCCAGGCGGTTTTTATAATCTTCACTCAGGTTGACGCGGTATGGTGGGTTGCCAATTACCAGGTCAAATCTGGTTTCTGGGGGCTGCATGAGAAAATCACGCTGTTCTAGAACCGGCCAGCCGCAGCCAGGAAAAGTGCAGAGCAGGCGGGTCAGACAGATAAACAATGCCTGCTGATCGATATCGTAGCCATGCAGGCATGAAAGGAAACCGCTTGCATTCGCGCCTGCCTGCAAATCTCGGTCAACAACTGTCATTAAAACTGAAGCAGGTGGGATTTCACCGGTCGCAGAGCAGAATCGAGGCGACCAGTCCGGCCCTTCGACAAGCTCGGGAGCCGGACGGGAATGACGGTGGTGGGAGCGGAAATGGCTCAGAACCGCGGATACCGCCATAAAAAAACTGCCGTCGCCGCAGGCGGGGTCGAGTATCATAGCGTTTTCGCCCAAAGAGCGCGACAACCCGGCAAGACGCGCAGCAAGGGATTCGGGTGTATAAAACTGACCGGTGCTGCGCTTTCGCTTCTTTTCACGCCGTTCAAGGTCGGGGACCTCGCCTTCGTCAGTCTGCTTGAGAGCCACTTCACAATCGGTCAAAGAAGCGAAAGTCTCGACAAGATGAACTGGAGCACCCAGTTTTTGCAGAGTAGCTGCGGGATGCCCGGTCGGGCTGAAAAGAAAACTGCCGGCAATCTTCGCGTTGAACCAGGCGAACAGCGATTTGGATTCAGATCGATCTGGCGAATTTTTCATTATCTATAGAGTTAAATAAATTATAAAAGTCTTTATAAGAGTTGGGGTTCAACATGTTGAACCCCAACAAGTTGAACCCCAATTTTAACCAGTTTTGTTCAATTAGCGGCAGCGGTTTTTGCTTCCTGCTCTTTGCGGCGGCGGATGAATTCGATCAGGAAAGCGGCGAACACACCGAGCACGCCAGCGCTGAGACCGGCCAGAATGACCATTATCGAACGACGTGGTTTCGATTTGACTTCGGGAGCCCGCGCCCGGTCGACGACTTCAAACTGACTGCCTTCTTCAGCTTCAGCGATTTTAGCCATTTCATACTGCTCGGTCAGAACGCCAAAAATCTTCGTCTTGACGCTGAGGTTGCGCTGCAGGCGGGCAAATTCAAGGGCCAGCTCGGGCAGAACGCCGATTTCCTTCTCGACCAGAGCGATTTCTTTGTCGAGAGCCGAAATTTTGGCTTCTTCGGCCACCTTCTGGGCTTCGACCTTAACCAGCTCAGGAACACTGCCTGAAGATTTGAGCAGACTTTCCTGCATCTGCAGAGACACGCCGGCGGCGATCTTCTGAGATTCAAGACCCGCAAGCTTTTCTATTACTGCAGAAGCCTGTTTTTCAAGGGTAAACATTTTGTGTTTGTCCTGAAAAACCTTGAAGTCGTTTTCGGCGGCCACCAGTTCTTTGTTGACGATCTCGAGCTGCCGTTCGATGAAAAGGCGCTTTTCTTTCTGCGGGCCACGGGCAAAACCGCTCAGATATTCAATATAAGCGCTGGCAATTTCGGCCGAAACTTCTGGCGACATTGTCTCAGCGGCAATTGTAATCAGACCGTCCTTGTCTTTGTCGACCGAGACGATTCTTGAAACAGTCTTGACCACTTCATCATATTTGATCTTATCCGGGGGCGGCGGGTTATCCCCGACGATCGCCGGGTTGGTGGCAATACCAAACCTGGCGATAATGCGGTCGCTCATGGTGCGGCTTTTCAGATAGACCATCAGATATTCAGCTCCACCACCACCGCCGCCAAGGCCAGGTATCATGCCTGCAAACGGTAGGCTGCTCAAAGCACTCAGTTTACCACTTGAATGAACGAAAATCGTTGCACTGGCCTTGAAATGATTTGGCAGCGTCAGACTGTAGACAGCCGTCACGACAGCCACAACCAGCGGCATCAGCACAACCAGTTTCCAGTGTTTGAGCAGAACCCTGAACAGCTCGAAAAGGTCAATTTCGTCTTCTTCGAGACCCATAAGAATCTCGCGTTTGAGAAGTTCTTCTTTAACCTCTTTTTTCAGCTGTTCAGGATTGATGTCGTTGAATTTTTCTGTCATGGTTTATTCTTCGATGATTTCGACGTTGGCGCGCGGCAGAACGAACTTTTCACCAGAAGCGGTCTGAATCTCGACAACGCGAACTTTTGCTTCAGACGGAATGACAACCGGCTTTTCGGGGAGAGAAACGACTTTGGCGACTTCGCCGAAGTGCGGCTGTCTGATGATGCGCACGTTGCTGCCGATAGTCATGCCGGTATTCGGGGCATGCTTCTGCTCGTTGATATCAGCAACTTCGATCGGAATGACGACTTCGGGTCTGATAACGCCGGCGCGAATCTGTGTGGCACCGTTAATCGAGGCTTTGCGGCCTTCGGCGTTCTTCAGCAGGTCGAAGGTTTTCTTCGCCATATTTATCTGACCAAAACCTTCGGTAACGACGAGGGTGATGCCCTTGTCTTCGGTGCCGGTGATGGCAACGCCAAGGTCGTAGCCGAGAAATTCCTTGAGATCGTGCGCGTCGTAGCCACCGACGATGACGCCCTTGACGCCGACTTCGACGGCGCGGGCCAGCGCGGCAGCGGTTACCAGAGAACCACCGACCACGATTTTCCCTTTGTGCTCGATCTTGATGTTATCTTTGTCGAGAACGTCAGATGGCGATTTTGCGGCCATTACCAGATTACCGACCACTTCGCCGCCGATGCCGAAAATGCCCTGAATGAAAGAGGCGACGGTGTTGACCTTTACCCCTTCTTCGGCGTAGACATCGTCGACGATACCGTCAACGTAGGCATGCACTTCGACCGGAATCGGCGGTTCGCGCAGAATTGCCTGGCCGGTAACAGTCGAAAGGCTTTCGATAGTGCCTTTGATGGGTGAGCGCACGTAGGTTTTGAAAAAGCCGAAGAAACCCTGGGTTTCGGCAAGAACGTCGTCTTTTTCAATTGCGTCGCCTTCTTTTCTAACGAGAAAGTCGGTGATTTCGCGGGCTTCGCAGCCCAGCAGATTGGCGACATTGAGCGGGTAAACGTTGCCGGGCAGGTCCGTCGACGCGACAACCGTTTCAGCCGTAACTTTATCACCTTTTTTTACGAGAACCTGGCCTTTAAGAGGCAATTTGCGTTCTTTTTCGACCAGAGTTTTAGCTACAATCTTGAGACCTGGGGTATATGCACTAGCCATTGTTCAGTGTCCTTTCGCTCAGAGACCGGGATAAAGATCCATGGCTTTATACCAGGACTTCACCAGCTTAACGCGTTCAGCATTGTCTTTTGGCAGGGTGAACGGGCGACCGCGGGTATCGAAAATCAGGCCGACTACGCCGCCGTGCACTTCTGATTCCATTTCACGGCCATCGCCATTGCCCATGTCAAAGCCCCATTTCGGTTTGACGAACAACTTCGCGGTTTCGCCCACTGCGAGCGGCACCACATTCAGCTCGCCGCCCTTGAGGGTCTTGCTGATCTTTTCGCCATTGGCCTTGGTAAGAGTAAAGTCGAGCACCGCCTCATCGCGCTTCACATTGCCGGTCGGGGCAACGCAGGTGCCGAGATAAATCAGGCAGTCGCGTTCGAAAACGCTGAGAGCGGCTTCTTCGTGAACCTTGGCGAGAACGCCGAGCTGCGGCATCATGAAGATCGAGTCGACGGTCAGCTGGGTAATACCCTCGGGCAGGAAAGAGTCGATCAGCATCATGGCGGTCTGCTGTCTTCTCGGGGCATGCGAGAGAACGCCGCCCGAACCGATCAGCATATTGAGATCCTTGAGATTAACAAGGGTTTCGCCGGTCATTGACTGGTCGAACACGTCGCCGATGGTGCGTTCCTGCTGAATGCCCTTCAGACCGACCGCAAGTGAGCGGTGCTGATCGAACGAAAGGCGCAGAGCCTCGCGGGCGCAGGCCTGTTCGACCATTAGTTCTTCAATCAGCGAAGGAATCGTGGTCGGGCGGATCATTTTGTTCTTGACGCGGTTGCGCAGATCTCTTTCGTCCATTTCGAACGGAACCCAGCGCATGATGTTTTCGAGACCGGCTTCAGCAAAGACGTTGCTGATCGAATAGCTCATGCCGTAGTTGGCAGAAACCGATTTGTTGTAAATACCGCTGAAAACGCTGAAAACGTCAGTGGTGGCGCCACCGATGTCGGCGCCGACGACAGTCAGGCCTTTGCGCTTTGAGATCAGCTGCATGATATCGCCTACGGCGCCCGGGGTCGGCATGATGTCTTCATCCGTGAGTTCCATCAGGTGCGGGTAGCCTGGCGCATGACTCATAACGTGTTCAAGAAACAGATGCTGAATCTTCTGACGGGTCGGCATCAGGTTTTCTTTTTCGAGTGTGGGTCTGAGGTTGTCGGCGATGTCGAGAGCAACACGGTCCTGCAGACGTTCTTTGATCAGCGGCTGTGCGTCTTTATTACCAGAATAAAGAACCGGCAGTTCATAACCGGCGCCCAGACGTGCCTTCGGGCTGGCAGCTGCTATGATTTCAGCCAGTTCGACGACGTGCGAGGTGGTACCACCGTCAACGCCGCCTGAAAGCAGAATCATGTCGGGGCGCAGATGTCTGATGCGCTGAATTTTCTGATATGGAAGTCGGCCATCGTTGGTCGCCAGAACGTCCATGACAATGGCGCCGGCGCCAAGAGCTGCACGGGTTGCCGATTCGCCCGACATCGTTTTAACGACGCCGGTTACCATCATCTGCAGACCGCCGCCAGCCGAGCTGGTCGAAACATAAAGATCGACGCCCTTGCCATTTGTAACTGGCTTGATGATCGCTTTTCCGTCATCGGTCAGAATCTGCCGGCCGGCAAGTTCCTGAACCTCAGAAACAGCGTTGAGAACGCCCTGTGTAACGTCTTCAACCGGAGCTTCAACGGTGGTTGGGGCTTCGCCGCGCACGATCAGGCGGAAAACGCCGTCGCGCTTTTCAATCAGAATCGCTTTGGTAGTCGTGCTACCGCAGTCCGTAGCCAGGATGCTTTGAATATCACCTTTGCTCACGAGATTCACCTTCCTTAACTTCCTTTTTAGATTTTTCCAGGTCTTCGATGCGCTCGATCAGGTTCTCGATGCGATTGCGATCGCCGATGAGAGCCTGCAGCTTTTCTGTCTTGACCGGGTCGAAAATCAGTTCAAGAATCGGCCCGAAAATGACCAGGCTGCTGTAGCCAACAAACGACAGCGGCTTGACCATTTCGAGCGCCATAATTACCGGAACACTCATGCGACGGCTGTGGACAGCTTCGGCCAGAACCCTGACAAATTCGTCGAGTTCTTCAGGTGAGAACTTCGACTGTTCGGGGTCTTTCGGAATTGTCCACATGCCCATCGTCAGATTATCTCCTGAATCAGACTATATTAAGCCAGTCGTGCAACAGGAAATGGAAACGGCCGATCAGCAGAGAGATACGACCCATGACGGTGGCGCCGAAGGCGGCACCGAAACTCAGCATCAGATACCAGATACCGACTCTGGCGATATTCCCGTATACCGGGCCGCGATGTTCGGTGCTGAAGAAGAAGTAGAACAGACAGGCAACCGAACCAACGACCAGAACCAGATTTGAGAAGCTCTGAAAGAAGTCGCCGGCAACGACGATCGGTCTGATCGCTTTGGCAATCTGCGGCATCAGATACTGCTGCACCGAATAAACGATACCCAGACCGGTTGATACACCCATAACAAAGGCAACCGTAAAGCGGCTGACCCATGAATACGCGGCAGAGAACCGGAAGAGCATCAGCAGGCCCATGAAGCCCGGAATCAGCAGCATGTATTCGGGGGCGGCGGTAGCAGCGGCGCCGGTGGCGAACTGCGCCGGCATGATCTTGGCAAGCAGGTTCGGCTTAAGAACCTGATGAAAAGAAATCAGCGAGAAGTAATACCCTGCCGAAACGCCGACGAAGAGATGTTCAGCGAAGCGGTAGAAAGGGTTGTCACGATAGAGAAAACTGAAGCAGCAAAGGGTGATGACGGCGCCCACCCATACTGAAAGCGTTAATGTCATGGTTAGGTTCCTCCTCAGGCTTTCTTCTTAGCTTTTTTCTGCTCGGCGATAAACGCGATGTTACCGGCGATGATGAAAAGCATGATGATCAGGTGGGCAATCGACTGCGGGGCCATACCTTCGCGGCCTTTACCAAAGTATTCGATGAGTTTTTCATATTCAGCAGCACCGGGCAGACCACCGGTCATACCGACCAGCTGACCAGTCTGCAGGTAGGTTACGAATCTCGGAATATTTACCGAGGTGCAGCCTGCTGCCATCGGGCGTTTGTGCTCTCCGGCGACGCTGATGAAAGACTCGATACCACCTGTGCCGGCGGTGAAACTGACGATGATGCCGACGTCACTCATTTCGAATTTGCGACCGTCATGATTCATGAAGATCGGCATTTCTTTGGTAGAATTGCCGTCGCGATCCTGCGGGTACGGACCCATGAAATCGCTGCACAGGGCTTTAACGTGAATGATGGCGCCCGGTTTATAACCGAGGTTTACATAGTCAATGCCCTTTTCAACAGCCGGTTTGCAGCCGGCTGCCAGTTTTCCGGCCTTTTTCATGTCTTCATAGGTAGCTTTGTAGATTTCAGAAGCCTTGGCAAGAGCAGCTTCAGCCATTTCACCACCGAGCGGCCAGTTGCCGCCGCACATGGGCTTCAGATTTTTTCTGAACATGTGGGTCAGAATGGCGATGGCAGAGGGCCCAAGTTCTGGCTCAGATGCCGGGTCAAAGTCGAATGAAAGAAAGCAGCGGGTGCCTTCGGGCAGCTGTTCTACGAATTTATGAAGGCCTTCGACGTTCTTGCCGGGGAAAACCGGAAAGTCCATTTTGAAGATCATCGGCAGCATTACCGAGAAGGCGACACACAGGAACACCCAACGGCGATCGAGGTTTTTCAGTTTGATAAACAGTTCCATGATTGTGTCTCCTTAGCTTTCGCCACCGAGGTGTGAACGTTCAACGCCGAAGATGATTTTCATCGAGGCAGAAATCACACCAAGCATGGCGCCAATCAGAATGGCGCTCTGAGCGGCTGAACTCGGGTAAGCCATGATCCATTCCTTGATCAGGGCGATATCGAGATATTGACCGATGAATGGGATATAAGCCAGATATTTTGACACCAGATTACCAATCGGAACATTGCCGAGCATAACGATGAAGGCGGCACCCATCAGCAGACCGGCTTCTTTCGATTTAACACGGAAAGCGCGGAACGAGGCCGATGCAACGAAGAAAGCGAGCAGCGAGAACATGGTTGCCTGGCCGTTTTTGAAAACGCCGACAAACAGAATCTGCTGCAGGCTGTTGACCATATTCATGAAGCCGCCTTTAAGACGATCAGAAGGGGCTCTCTCTGGAGTGGTCGAACCTTCGGGAGTCACTTCGACGAGCACGTTGCCTTCGGCGTCCTTTTCGACTTTAGAAACGGTTACCGGCTTCGAAGACTGGCTGTTTTCGGAGAGCAGATAGTATTTCTGGCCGACGATCACTTCTTTTTCGAACATTGGCCAGCTGCCAGACAGGAAACCCAGGGTTGCCATAGTGACAAAGCCGATGATGAGAACCAGGCTGTAACCCCAGCCGTCAGCCTTGCGGCTGATCTTGTGCAGGTTGATGCGAAGCAGGCTGAATGCACCCAGAACCATGGTAAAAGACATGATGATCTGAATCCATTTCGGGAATACTTCTTCGAGTGACTTGATGGTTGGCAGTGCCGGGCCGCTGAAGAAAGCGATGATCATGATGATGCCCGTCACGAATGTGATGATGAGAGGAACAGTTCTTTTAATAAACAGCATGTTCAGGTCTACCTCACTTCAGGAGCCGCATAAAGTTTTCGGCAAGGCTGACGAAAACAGTACCGGATGCATATTCAGTTTTAGAAATGGTTACCAGCAGAGTGCCGATGATCATGAAAACGATGATGATCAGCTTGATCATGTCCTGACCTTTGAGAGAACCAACTTCGCGCGGGTTCTTCGAGAGGTAGGCAGAGGCGGCAAACAGTTCTTCACCGATCAGGGTGTAGTCGCAGGCTGCGACGAAGAACGGAATCTGCGAGGGTTCGGCGGTACCGGCGATCTGAATCGCGCCAACGGCGTTACCGGTTTCGGCGAGAATCAGAGATTCGGCGTAGAAAGTGCCGAGATAGAAACATGCGGCCGGTTTTTCGCGCATCATGATACCACCGACGCCGGCGACATAACCGAACTGGTCGTCAGTGAGATAGTTGATGCGGTCAGGTCTGAAAGCATCGGGGCGGCCCTTTTCGAGGTAGGCCTGCTTAACGACTTCCTGGGCGACCGACATGACGAAAGACCTGGTCATCGGAGCATAGAGCGGAGTGTCGTATTCAGCGGTCTTTTTGGCGACGTGCCCCATGATGGTTACACCAGCGATAGTCTGAATGTCATCCATGTCCATGATACCGGGGATATAAAGAACACCACGGCCCATTTCGGTGGCACGACCAACGGCGTCTTCGAGAGCCGACAGACCACTGATTCTTCTGATGAAGAGCTCTTTACCTCTCTGGGCATGGAAAGTGTAATAGGTCACGAATGCCATCAGAGTGATAATGATAACAAGCACGTTAGCGCGCTTCATATCGAAGTAATACATTTCTTCGACGGCGGGAGCCGGAGCTGCAGCCGGTTCGGCAACCGCAACGGCGACCGAAGGTTCGGTGGCGCTTGCAGTTTCTGAAGTTTTGGCGGCTTCAGTTGCAGGCTCAGCCTGGGCGACCGGTGCGGCCGGCGCGGCCGGAGTTTCAACTGCGGCGGTCGGGGCTGCAGCAGAGGATTCAACAGGGCTTTCAGTAGCGGGAGCTGCCACAGGGGCTGCAGCAGGTGATTCAGCCGGAGCTGCAGGTTCAGCAACTGCCTGGGCAGGCTGGGTTTCCTGAGTTACAGGAGCTGTTTCTACGGCTGGAGCCGCGGGTGCAGGTTCTGCTGCGGCCGGTTCGGCGACCTGGGCAACAGGCTGTGTCTCATCTACAGCCGGGGCAACTGCTGGCTGTTCTTCGACAGAATCAGCAGTAATTTCAGTCATGCCGGTATCGTCAACAGCAGAAGACTGAACAGGTGCGGCTGCCGGAATTTCTCCCTGCTGGGCCACAACAACCAAAGCCGATACCATACACAGGAAAAGAACCAGAAATGGCAGCAGTTTCCTGGGTGGTCGCCAGACAACGCTCATGGAAAGACCTCCAAAACGACAGAATTGCATTTACAAGCTAGTGATTATAAACGACCCCCAACGGTAAGTCAACGAAAGCGTGTACCCCTTTTTTTACGGGTCGTCTTAAATTAATTATTGTTATTTGCCACAGGTGCGCGTTTATTTGCGTTTATCTGTGTTCATCCGTGGCCTTTTTCCGGGGTTTGTCCGGGTTTATCCGTGGTGCCAGCAGGCTACCCGGTGATTTTCACCAATCTGCAGCAGCGGCGGGGCTTTGCCGCATTCAGCGGTCTGAAGCGGGCAGATATTTCTATAACAGCAGCCTTCGGCGGGAAAAACCGGGGCGATGCTTTGTGGCCTCACTTTGAGCGGGTTACCCTCACGCAGATACATTGCTGATTCAAGCAGCCGGCGAGTGTAAGGATGGTGCGCACCATCGATCAGACGGTCAGCCGGCAATTCCTCGACCAGATGCCCGTGATACAGCAGAATTATCCGGTCAGAAATCTGTCTGACAACCGCCACATCGTGCGAAATAAAAAGCAGTGACAGTTGCCGGTCGACACGCAGCTGCATCAGCAGTTCAAGTATCTGCGCCTGCACCGAAACATCGAGGGCGGATACGGCCTCATCGGCGATTATCAGACTCGGGCTCAAAATCAAGGCTCGGCAGATACCGATACGTTGCCGCTGGCCCCCACTGAATTCAGACGGGTATCTTTCAAGAGCGCCAGGCTCAAGACCAACTTCATGCAATGCCTGCTGCAGCATTTTTTCCATGCCACCCTCAGGTTTAATGCCGTGAATCTTGAGTGGTTCGGCAATAATCTGGCGCACCGTCATTCTCGGGTCAAGCGAACCAAACGGATCCTGAAAGATCATCTGCATCTGGCGCAAAACCGCCATACGCTCTTGCCCGCTGACACCAATTACTTCCCGGCCGCCAAGCTTTGCCTGGCCGCCGTCAGCCTCATATATGCCCATTAAAACTCTTGCCAGAGTCGATTTTCCGGAGCCACTCTCACCAAGGATTCCGAGAGTCTCGCCCCGGGCAACCGAGAAGCCCTCGACATTCAGTGCCATGACCCGCGAGGGCGCTTCGCGACTGAGCAAGCGTCTAAAACGCTGTGTCAGGGTGTCTTCTACGACAAAACTTTTGCGCAGTTGACCAACCGAAAGAATCGGGTCAGTTACAGCCTGATAATTTTCAGATTGATGCGGCATTTTTTTAAACAATCAGCGGAATTCTGCAAACATCATCGACAACATCAGATGGTTTTTTGAACTCTTTCACATCGGGCCTTTGTGAATAAGGCAGATCCGGGTTAACTTTTCAGCGGGTAGAAGCAGGCGACTCGGCGGCCGTCCGGCAGCAACTCGGAGTGGGGCCTAATTTTGCGGCATTTTTCCTGCACAAAACGGCAACGATCTGAATAAACGCAGCCCGATGGCTTCCGGTCTGGCGCCGGCAGACTCCCCGGTATGGCGACCGGCAGTTTTCTTTCCGCTATCAGTCGCGGCAGAGCCGATACCAGGTCAGCAGTGTAAGGGTGCGCCGGCGAAGCGAGAATCTGAGATGTTGCACCATTCTCGACCAGACAACCGCAGTAAAAAACCGCGAGATGATCAGAAACCGCTCGAATGACACCGAGATCATGGCTGATAAAGAGCATCGTGCGCCCCTCATTCTCGATCTGGGCACGCAATTCAGCGAGCAGCTGCACCTGCAGTTCAGCATCGATAGCTGTCGTGGGCTCATCGGCAATAATCAGGTCAGGTTCCATGACCAGCGCCATGGCAATCATCGCCCGTTGCCGCATGCCGCCACTCAACTGATGGGGGTAGGAATGCAGAAATCTGTCCGGGTCAGAGAAGCCGGCACGCAGCAGCGCCTGCCTGACCTTGGCATCGACCAGTTCCCGCGCCGATTTTGGTTCGTGCGCATAAACCGTTTCGCTTATCTGCTCGTAAAGCGTCATGAGCGGGTTCATTGCGGTCATCGGCTCCTGAAAGATGAACCCGATGCGCCGCCCTCTGAATTTCTGCCAGGTTGCTTCGTCAGCACCGGTCAGAACCTGCCCGGCAAACTCGATCTGCCCTGAACGTGCCGAAACCACCGCTTCGGGGAAAAGGCCGGCAATGTTCATCGCCAGAACCGACTTACCTGAGCCAGACTCACCCGCAATCCCGAGACAACGCCCGGCCGGCACTTCAAGCGAAATATTTTCGAGAACAGGCAACAGCCGCCCATCGGTGGCGCGGAGCTGCAGCGAAAAATTCTGTATTTTCAGCACTTTGGACCACCCCGGGTCTACAGCTGCGATTCAGCCGGACCAAATAGAAGTTTCCAGTTCAAAACGTCGTTCCAGATGGCACTGGCTGCGGTCGACAAACCGGCCTCGGCGTGATAAAGTCCGACATCCATGGGCCTGACCAGAAACGCCATCGGGCGCTGCTCTTCGAGATGAGCCGAGAGGCTTGCAACCGCCTGGTTTCTGTCCGTTCCGTCAAGCATTGAATCGAGCGCATCAAGAGTTTTGTCGATTTGCTCGTCTTTGACACCAGCGTAATTCAGGTTATCAAGAATTTTTGGTGATGAATGCAGCAGCGAAACCCAGTTACCACCAATCGGAAAATGGTAACTCAGCAGTGCTGTGCTGAATTCACCCTGTTTCAGACGCTTCGATACAAAATCAGACCAGGAAACCGATTCAACCACGGCCTTAACCCTGGCACGCCCCAGATCTGCAACTATCTGGTCTGCGATCACCCGGCGCGAAAGATTGTCATCATTGATCAAAATCTTTATTTCAAAGGGGTTTCCGTTGATATCACGCCAGCCGTCGTTATTTGAATCCTTGACTCCGGCTGCTTCGAGCATCTTTTCACCGTTCGCGAAACGGCTTGCGTATTCTTCGGCAACTGCAGGCCCCGAAGCCAGAATATTTGCATAAAGCGCAACTGCATCACCCGGGAACTGGTTTAAAATGCGATTCCGGTCGACCAACAGGTCGAGAGCGATACGAACTTTTGCATCGGCAAGAGAGGTGTCGCGGGTGTTGAAAACCCAGACCATGGCAGCCTGATTCGGGTATTTTACAAATTTTACCTGGTCGAGCTTCATATTTTCGAGCTGCTCAGAAATCATCGAGGGCAGGTTGATCCAGTCGTATTTTTTCTGCCTGAAATTGGAAACCAGCTGCTGAAAATCATAGCTGCAGTGAAGCAGAACAGCCGGCCTCGATGCTATCCGGTCATCGAAGAAGTTCGGGTTGGCTTCGAGCAGAAGGTAAGAGCCTTTTTCGCGGGCTTTGATCATATAAGGCCCGAGGCCGACCGGTTTGTCGGCATAAATTTCAAGCACAGAGGCAGCACTGGCATTGTTCGCTTCGCCAGCAGCCGAAGCAACCGCAGCAGCTGCAGCCTCAGTCGTTTTTTCCGGTTCGAGAATGTGCTTCGGTAACAGCCCGACGCAGAGCAGGTCAAGATACTGGCGCGAATCGCCGGCAAATATCATGTGGCATCTCTGCCCCTGCCCGATCGAAGAAACGGCGAGCACCCCCTTTGCCAGCTCGACATAAGGGCTGTTGTTCTTGGGATCGGCCATCATTCTGACGGTTAATTCAAGAGACCGCGGGTCAAATTCGGTGCCGTCATGCCATTTCAGTCCACGGCGCCATACGGCGTTGAGAACCACAGTGCCGTTATCTCCGGGAGTTAAATAATATTCTGAGAAAAGATACGGAACAAAGCTTCCGTCAGCAAGCTTGCGCAAAGGTGCGGCATGAACGAAGTTACTGACCATCTGCCCATGCTCAGACTCAAGGTGCTCGATCGGGTTGAGACCGAGAGGGTCGCCGTAAATGCCGAGCCTGACAATTTTGCCGCTGCTGTCGTTAAGCATGGCAGCGATCTCATCCGGAAGTTCTTTGCTGCGACGGCACCCGGCAAAATTCACCAATGCCGCGATCAAAGCGAATACCAATATAATACGGTAATTTTTCATAATTCTGTTTCCTTATTCACATGCTGTTGGGTGCACTCGCGAGTGCACCCTACAGCAGAAAATTTCATATATTTTGTACATTCAATTTTACCAATGTATCAGTTTCCCTGGGGGGCCTGGAAAATCACGGTGCCGGATGGGGTAACCGCCGTAGGCTCACCAGCGCCGGCACCGGTTTCGCCGCCCGGAACCACAAGTGGCTGTTGCAAAGGCATCTGGGGGGCCGGAGTCGGCATTTCGGCCGGCTGGCGGTTGTACTTTCTGATCAGCTCTTCTGCCCATTGTCTGGTTTCGGTAGCGGTAAGCGCCGAGCCCGCGATTCTCGCAAGCACCGGAATGGCTTCCACGGCTTTTCCGCCCTGAAGCAGTGAAGTGCTCATATTCACTTCAGCTTCGGTAATCGAGGCCACAAGAGAAATGGCGTGACTTCTGATTTCAGGGGGAGATGCAGGCGAACCCGCGGCCGTTTCGAGGTGCTGGCGGGCGCGGCCCAGCTGCTGTGAACGCACGAGAATCACGCCCAGATCGCGGTGAAATACCGGGTTATCCGGGTTGAGGTCAAGAGCCTTAACCATGGCTTCTTCGGCGCGCTGCTGCAGACCAATGTTCGAAGCAGAAATGCCGACGATGTTCAGCATTGTCGGGTCGCGATCCTGCACGAGCGCCGAAACAGAGGCCGCATAGTTGTAGGCTTCTTCCCATTTCTGGGCGCCGGCTTTGGCGACCGCAAGCGAGGCCTTCGCCTGCAGCTCGAAAGATGGGAAAGCAAGCGCTTTTGTCAGGTATTTGTCAGCCTGCGCCAGCAGCTCAGTCTTTCTTTCTTCAGGAATAGCGTATCTGGTGATATCAAGAGCGATCTTGCCGGCATACATGTAGTAAATCGAGCGTGCTTCACCAGCGGTGAGCTCAAGGCCGTATGTCGCTTCCTGGTAGGCTTCGACGAGTTTGTTCATCAGATGATAGTAAATGTGCATCTTGCGAAAAACTACCGAATGATAGGTCGATCTGGCGTTGAAATTAATATTCTGCATCGATTTTTCGGCATACAGCATCGCCCGCTGCGGGTCCTGTTCCTGTGCGTAGATGGCCGAAAGTTTCAGGTATGGGTCACCGGGCAGCGGATCGAGCACGACAGCTTCGGTTAAAAGCGCCTTGGCCCGGTTCACTGCCTCGGCCTGGGTATACTTCATGTACATGTCGGCTTCACGCACCATCTCGTCGGCCTTCCAGCAGCGCATCTCATGCATGGCGTTGGTAATGCCGCCAAGCAGAGCAACCCCGGCAAATGCAAGGGCAACCGTCTGATCGATGTTAATTTTTCGGCGCACCAGCGGCGAATTGAAAAAGTCGGTTTCAGTAAGCACCGGCACCAGAGCAAGGAAGAGAACGGCGTAAACCGCAGTTTCGATGCGATGGAACGGGAAATCCGGGACTGCGGCGAGCAGCTGCGACACCATTGCGGCGCCGAGACCGATCAGCAGAATATGCTCGCCACGCATTTCCCCGTCTGGTCGGCTGAAGATTTCGCGGCGCAGAGCCAGTTGAATACTGACAAAAAAGCGATAAACGACAAACAGAAACAGCAGCATGCCAACGACGCCAACCTCAGAAATCAGCTGCAGCCAGTCGTTATGCGCCTGACGAAAAGTTACGGCAGTAAAGGTTTCTTTGTTGTCTTCAGAGAAGGTTTTGCCTTCCTGCAGCGGGAAAAAGTGCTTGTAGGCACCGAAACCACGCCCGAAAAGCGTATCGAAAACCGAGCCGTCAAAGGCTTTGATGGTGCCATACCAGACCCACATGCGTTCGTAAGTGTTGCTGGCGAGGCGGTCGAGGGTGAAGGTATATTTTATCTTGTCGAGAATGCTCTCAGACTGAATCGTCTTGACCGACAGAGTAAAAAGGCCAACAAAGATAAGAGCCACGGCGACCATGAAGAACAGTGCGTTTTTGCGCATCAGCTTCTGTTTGCGGTCGTTGATAACAAGCATGATGGCCATATAGACGATACCGCAGGCAATGCCAATGAGCGCGGCGCGGCAACGGGTGATGTAAAGCCCGAAGAGTAGCCAGCCATACAGCCCAAGCGACACAATCTTCATTACCATACTGCGATAGTAAAAGAAGAAGGCCAGTGGCAGAAAGGCGGTGAACATGGCGAAGGTGCCCAGATAGTTGCGATTACCAAAGGT
The DNA here is from genome assembly GCA_024710355.1 of Candidatus Rifleibacteriota bacterium. GTDB lineage: Bacteria > Muiribacteriota > Ozemobacteria > Ozemobacterales > Ozemobacteraceae > Rifleibacterium. The sequence continues at coordinate 162,583 of JANJUX010000015.1, read as the reverse complement.
TGAAACGACCGAGCCCATGGAATAATCACGGTTCGCCAACTGCGGAAATAACGGCAGGTAATAGCCATTCGGGTCAACCTTGCCGTTAAGAACGTCTTCTTTAACGAATTTGATGAGATTCTGGGCATCAAACTTGAAATAGAAATTGTAGGTTTCCATGATGCCGATCGTCGAGGTGGCGATCCCGGTGAAAATGACCACCCAGAGTATCAGTTCGACCTGCCAGCGGCTGCGGACGACGTTTACGACCAGTGGGAAAAGCAGGATAATGCTGAAAACGCCGCGCAGGTCACGGATGGCCGACGGCACGTTGTAATTCCACATCACTGACAAGGCTGCCAGACCAAAAAACAGTGTCAGCGGAAAATCGATGCTGGTGCGTGCCAGAGCCGGGGTCTTCCGGGTAAACAGGCGGGCACAGTAGATGCCGGCGAGAATCGCAATCGCTATTTTCGAGAAGAATTCTTTCGGCGTCAGAAAGTTTTCTGTAGTAGCGCGGCTGTAGAGAAACGGCATCACCAGAATAACCAGCAGGATACCAATATAGACTACCCAGTCGGTAACAGAGAGCTCGGCGCGGGTCTCGTTGGTGTTCTTGCGAAACAGCCGGAAAAGAAAATCTTCAACAGCCTGAAAACCCGAAGACTGAGATCTGGCCGCGCTGTCTGGCTTATCACCGCCGGCCGCCACACTTCTGACCCGTTTTTTTGCCATGATTAATTAGCCTTGATAACAATCGGGTCAGCCGGTGCTTCGCCGTCAGAACCATTGGCCTTTCGTGCCGAGTAATCCATGATTGCCTGGTTTTTGGGCGCAATTCTTACTGTAGAAGAACCAGGGAAAAAGGGCGAACCGCTTGCTAACCCGGGGTTGTTGAACAGCAGCAGAATTTCAGGCGAAGAAGCCGGGAAACTGGCTACCGTCTGAAAAAGGCTCAAGTCGACATCCGGCGAAAACCACAGGTCGCTGATCGCAGCAGGTGGAGAGGAATTTGTATAAACCAGAGTAGTATTCGAGGCAATCACATTGCGCGAAAATTCGAGTCTGAGCAGGTCTTTACCGCTGATAGCGCGGTTGTTGTCGATATCGACCCAGGTAGCACGCTGCAGCGTCAACGGCGGTTTATAATCGACGATAATATCGTCGCGATCGACGCTGTTATCAGGGCCATTCGACTTAACCTGGCCTTTCAGCCAATCTACCGAGTAATCACGACCCCACGGGTCGCGCGGCAGGTCCTGCAGGTAGTGGCCGAGCAGCACGCGCAGATCGGTTCCCTGGAATGGCCGTTCTGCCATGGTATCATGCTTGATCAGGGCCTCTTTGATAATATCCAGTTCGTGCTTGGCCTTGGTCAGACGCGACTGCCTTACGTAATCCTGATAATAAGGCAGGGCAACGCCAATCAGTATGGCGATGATGGTAACGACGATCAACAGTTCAATCAAAGAAAATGCTCGTTTATTCATGGTTGAAAATACTACCATACCCTTTTTCTCCCAACAACTAAAAGCTTAATACAAACCAGCAGAGCTTACCGGCTTGTCATTTCTCAGCCTGATTAAGATTGATGCGGTTAGCGGCGATACCCATGCCCAGCAGGCCCCAGAAAACCGGCGCGATGCCGACGATACTGTCGTTGAAAAAAGCGGCGACCAGATAAGCTACAATCGCTGCCATGATGCCGAGACCCGACATTTCAGAGAAGTTTTCGAACCGGCATTTCCAGTATATTTTTGCCGACGCGTGCAGATAAACGGCAAACAATGCCAGAATCGCCAGCAGCGAAATTACGCCTGAATTGATGGCGATCTGAAGATAGAGATTATGCGGCTTTTCGATCATGGTAAAAATGCCGCCCGGCCAGACCCGCAGCTTTCCGAGATAATCGTGATTAGGAAAATGAAAAGCGAAAGTATCAGGGCCATAGCCGATCAGCAGAGCCTTTTTAAGCATGGGCAACGTTCGCGACCAGATATAGCCGCGATTGCTGCCCAGGCCCTGACAGCCGGCGAAGCCGAGCGTTTCGACTTCCTGAATGTCGACTGCCTTGCCAAACTGATTGATCAACTTGAAACCGCTGCCGGTGGCCACAACATAAAAACTCACCCCGCCGCGCCCGATTTCGAGGACATTGTGTTCCGGCCAGGCGTAGATAAGAAAGCCGCGCATCTTTTTTTCAGGAAACAGCACCAGATACTCTTTTGAAGCAAAAAAGCCGCTGCCGGTTCCGGAGGCTGTCTGCTCTCCGGTTGGCCTGGCCTCGCCCAATCCTGTGGCGGCGACTGTTGCGGCCTGGCTTCCAGAAACGGGCTGAAAAATACTCGAAACGCCGCTTGCCAGTGCGGTAAAAGAAGCGAGCGGTGATTTATTGTCGGTTCTCAGATTCGGGTTCGGCAGGAGACTGTAAGGAACGAGCTCGCCCTTATGGTCATAGAATTCGAGCTTCTCGCCGTTCAGCCTTACTTCGGTTTTCAGGTCGTCAAAAACGAAGGTAAACGAATCGGTGGCGAGTTTTAGATCCTGAAAATTGCCGAAAAGGCCGCTTTTAAAAGATACGGGCCGGGCAATTGAAGTTTCGAGGAATCTCGGCACTTCTTTTTCTTGCCAGGTGAAGGCGTCCATGACGAACGGCATCAGACAGAAGCAGCAAAGAAGCAATGCCAGGCGCCGCTTGCGCGGCCAGATTTCGCGCCAGAGAAATGCAAGCAGAACCAGGCCTGCAATTACAGCACCAAGAAAACCAGCTCTGGATTTTGAGCCGAGTAGATTGCAGAAGATCAACAGATTGATCGGGATCAGGGCAAATTTCAGGCGGCTGCGAACGAGCAGAGCCAGTGAGAAAGTCAGCGCGAAAAGCATGGCCATGTAGCTGCCGGTGAAATTGCCATTGCCAAAGGTCAGAAAAATCGAATGCATGCTGCCTTTCAGCCGGCTGAGGTTGATGTCGGGCTGCAGCTGTCGCACCTTGTCAGGTACAATAAGCCAGTCAGCCATTTCAGAATACAAAAAATTGGCACCCAGAAACTGGCCAATACCGGCAACCGCAAGAATTGTGGCCGACACCAGCAGCATGCCGAGAAGAATTTCAAGCTCACGCCGGGTTTCGGTCAGGTTGATGAAGAGAAAAATGATGCTCATGTAGCTGAGATGCACGAGCATTCCCTCATGCCGGTGCGGGTCACCAAAGAACGCGATCTGCCAGTGGTCGGCAAAGACCGTCGAAACGATCACAAAAAAGCTGTATAAGGCAAGAGGCCGGTGATACCAGTTTGCGGTTGTTACCCGGTTACAGCGATACCATACGAGAGCCGTAGCGGCGAGGATACAGGTCCAGACCGATTTGTAAAAAGAAAACAGGTCGCCCTGAATCGAAGGCCCGTAAGTCTCACCGGCGACACCATCAAAGGTCACCAGCCGCATATAAACGATCATTGGCAACAACCCGATGATCGCGCCAAGCAGCAGAAGTGGCAGCGCTGAAACCGGCCCTGGCAATACCGGTTTTTCTCGTAAAGGTTCGCTCACAAAACGCCTCGCAAATTTGGTTGACAAATGCTTACCATTTAATCAACCCCGAGGCAAGCCACTAATCAATCTGCGGCTGAAAATTAACCCATCAGCTTTCCTGCAACAAAGACACAGGCTCATTTTCTTCTTTTTGCCCTTTTTTTGCCGGCCGCTCCGCAATCACCATGCGGTTCACGGCAATTCCAAGCCCCAGAAAGCCCCAGAACACCGGAGCGACTGTCACCACGCTGTCATTAAAAATGGCCGCCACAAGATATCCGACCACAGCAAAAGAGATGGCAACGCCGGCGATTTCCGTAAGCTCTGTAAAACCGCAACTCCAGTAAAGTCGGGCAGATTCACGAAGAAAAGCTGCAAAAAGGGCCAGAATTGCCAGCAGAGAAATCAGGCCCGAATTGAAAAAGATTTGCAGATAAAGGTTGTGGGGCTTTTCTATCACTGTGCCAATATTGCGCCAGACCTTAAGTTTGCCAAAATAATCATGATTGGGAAAATGCGCCGCAAACGTATCCGGCCCATAACCTATAAAAATTGCATCCCTCAACAGCGGAAAAGTTCTCGACCATATATAACCACGATTACTGGCGAAACCCTGACTATTTTCAAAACCCCAGACCTTAACTGGTCTCAGGTCAACGTATCTTCCCTGAGGGTCTATAAACTTGAAGCCACCTTCTGCGAAAGCGATAAAAAAGAAAGTGCCGAGACGGTCTATCTTGACCATTTTCTGCTTCGGCCACAAAGCAATTCGAAAACCCGGTGATTTCCCTTCCTGCGGAACAACCATATATACATCTGCCAACGGCACCGTAGAAGATGACAGGCTAAGCTCGATCGAAGACGACGCGGTAGAAACATTCCGGAGCTCGGTAGACACCTCCGCAGCAGTCTTGCCCGGGGCCGTAGCGGCAGAAAGTGCGTTAATTAACGAGATCATCTGCTTCTGATCACCAAGCATATCATTTGTCACCGGCAGCAGAGCATGCGAAACCCTCTGACCGTCATTGTCGCAAATCTCAAGTTGATCGTCTTTGAAGCTCAAGCGGTTTTTTTTGCCGGCAAACACAATGGTTGCCGAATCGGTCGCCAGTATTATGTCTTCAAAGTCACCGGATGTTTCACCCCTCAAAACTACCGGACGCCGAAACACGGAATCTAAAAAACGCGGCGAATCGGGGATTTTAAGGGTCCAGGCATCCATGACAAAGGGCATTAAAAGGCCACAAAAACCCATAACAGCCATCGACCGTAAATTGGCCCTGATGTGATACCTGAGAAAAAAAGCCAGCGGAAAAAATGCGACTGCAACACCTAAAAAGCCCGCCCTTGACTTTGCTCCCAGCAAATTAAAGAACAGCAGAAGGGTCAAACCGCCGAAACAGTATCTACTTTTGTTTTTTACAAGAAGAAAAAATGCCAGGGTCATGGGAAACAACATTGCAAGGTAACTTCCAACAAAATTACCGTTCCCGAAGGCCATGGATATTGAAAAAGGATCGCGGCCCGTAAATTTCAGATCGATTCCCGGCATAAGTTCATGAATTCTTGCCGGAATCAGCAACCACTCGGCCAGTTTACCGGCAAAAAGGTCGTGGCCAAAAAATTGAAAAAGTCCGATGAGAGCTAATAAGGTCGCCGATGCAAACAAAAAAAGCAGAATGGTCTTAAGTTCTCTTACACCTGTCACAATGTTAATAAACAGGTAGACTGTTGCCATATATGCAAGGTGAGTAAACAAGCCCTCATGCCGAAGAGGGTCGCCCCACACGGCAAACAGCTTATATTCAGCAAATACCGTGGACACAACGATAAAAAAGCCGTATACAACCAGAGGTTTATAGTACCAGCTCGGAGACAGTCTACGATTTACAATTGCCCAAAGCATTTCCGATGCGGTAAAAATCAGAAACCAGACAGACTTGCAGTACGAAAAAAGATTGCCCTGAATCTGATAGCCGTAAATTTCGGCAGCGAGCCCATCAAAAACAATTCGCTGCATATACACTATCAGAGGGACAACGCCAATAACCGCGCCGATAAGAAACAAGGCAATAAAAGGTGTTCGGTCTTCATGGCCGTTTTGTTCGCCCCGGGCACTGTGTATCATTATAATTTCCTCGAATCATGTCTCTAGGGTGAATAAACATACGGTAATTATAGACACTTTTCAATCACTTATATCTGATTATTGTCGCCTGATCAGCAATACACGGGGTTCCTTCCGCATCTTTGATTCCATTTGGGTTTTTAGCCTTTATAGTATCCTGACCAGCGCGAAAAGGAGGATTAATAACCGGGTTTGCGGTAAAATCAAGCGTTAGTCTCACAGCCATATTGTTGTCAAAAATCTCTTTGTTCGAATAATTACTTTCCGGCCGGCCATTCGAATACACAAGATCATCCTGTGACACATCCAGCGAAGGGCCACCCGCCGGGTCTATCGGCCTCGGAAACCGCAATACCAAGCTATCACCAGTATCTACCTGCATGGATTTATTCGTGTCTTCCCATGTTACTCTGGTAATAGCGAGGGGCGGGCGAAAATAAGCCTTAACCTCGTCCTGGGTATTATCGATACCGTCGGGGCCAAGTGAATAACACAGCGACTTGACTGAGTTGACAACATAAGGGGCACCCCACGGATCTGGTTTCGCGGTCATCAGGTAAGCCCCGGTTAAATCAGAGGTATCGGTTTTTGAGTAAAGTTTTCTTTGGTCATTTTCATAACGGATCAGAGCATTCTTTACTTCATCGAGATCCTGCTTCGCCCGGGTTATCTTCGACTCTTCGACGTATTGCCGAAAATACGGCAATACACCACCAGCGAGAATCGCAATAATGACGATCACTATCAGCAGTTCAACCAGCGTAAAGGCACTTCTTTTCAAGTAAGAAACTTTCAACAGCAATCTCCTAAAAAGTAAAAGCTCAACCTCCAGAACCAGGAGGTTGAGCCAGAAAGATTACCAGCCGGTAGCCTTGAGCTGAAGAGTATTGTTTGAAATAACCTTCACTGCTTGCGGAGTAGTTACGTTTCTATCAGCGAACGCATTTGTTTCGTCTGCGCCGGTGAGAACTTGAACGTAGTTACCACCAAAAGTAGTAGCGTTCATTGTCACAATAGCCACACGACCTTGAGCAACAGCTGTAGCAGCCACACCATCAAGGGTTGCGTCACCAACCTGAACATTAGTAAGATTGGCAACAGCGGGAGGGGTTGCAACTGGCCTGGTGCAATAAAAGCTGATAGTGTCGCCGGCAGTCTGGTCACCGCTTCTATCTACATCTGAATACTCAACCTTTGTAATTGACATCGGGGGGCGGAAATCAAGAATGAGGTCGTCGCCACCACCAGAAGCACCGTCTTTGCCATAGGAAGTAATAGTGGAGTTGGCACCGGAAATTACATACGAAAAGCCCCAAGGGTCGATCAGAAGCTGAGAAAGATACGGACCAACCAGTTTTTCGATGCTGGTGTCAGCTTCATTCCAAACACCCCTATCGAGTTCCCAGCGGGCGAGAGCGTTGCGAATTTCGCTCATATCCTGCTTGGCGCGGGCAGCACGGCCATCTTCAACGTAATCGGCCACGTAAGGGATAGCGGCGCCGGCGAGGATTGCGATGATCGTGATTACGATCAACAGTTCAATGAGAGTAAAACCTTTTCTAAGCATGTACATGCCCTCCTGTAAATTATGATCTTATCAGATCTGAATCACCCAACAGACTTTTGCGGCGGGTTTTGCCGCCCACCCACGGCTTCTATACCAGTCATTCATTTTTGGCAGCTGCAGCGACACAACACACCTCACTGCCCGGCACCTCCTGGTCTTCGAGATTCCGTTTTTTTGACATCATTCAGACAACTTCGCAAAACCAACCTGTTGTAGTTGTATGCAAAAGTCGTACCAACTTCAGATCACTGCGGCAGAATTTTTACATCCTGACTGCTGAGACAGTAATTCTTATCAGGAGTCGCAATATCATAAATGGTGTTATGGCCGCCGCCAACGGTAAGAAAGTCACGACCGGCAACAAAGGCGTTCTCAACAGAAATCGGATAAATTACTACTTTCGAAGCAACCATTTTACCCGCATTGCCGTCAACAATATTATTCAATGAGGTTGTAAGAGTTGAATCGGTGGTGAGAATAATTTTACCAGCGTAATCATCCAGATCGGTTGTAGCATTACCAAGCTTGCGACTGAATGACAGGTGAAGTTCATCACTGACGTTCTGGTAGTCAACCTTCCCCGACTGGTTTTTATCAACCCATTTAACGCTTACCAGAGCAAGAGGTGGCTGATAGGGCACTGAAATGTTGTCAAATTTATCTTCAGTCAAGTCATCCTTACGGTCTGGTCCGGCAGAGTAAACAATGCCTCCCTTTACATCAACGATATAGGATGCACCCCACGGATCGATGGGAGATTTGTTCAGATAGCGACCAGTGAGCTGACTCACATCAGATTTTCCATCAGTATCATCGATGCCGGTGTCAGGATAGTCACCTTCGCGCGTCTCGTAAACAGCCAGAGCGCGGGCAATTTCTTCGAGGTCGGCCTTGGCCTTGGCAACGCGCGACTCTTCAACATAGTTCTGAACGTAGGGCAGAGCGGCGCCGGCGAGAACGGCCAGAATGGTTATTACAACCAGAAGTTCGATAAGAGTGAAACCTTTTTTCATTTTAATCTCCTGCTCCAAATATCACTGCGGAAGGATAATAACGTCCTGACTGCTCAAACAGTAGTTCTTGTCAGGAGTCGCTATATCATAAATGGCATTGTGACTGCCAACAACGGTAAGAAAATCACGGCCGGCCACAAAAGCATTTTCTGCCAAAATTGGATAAACCACAACTTTTGAAGCAACAATCTTGCCGGCTGCTCCAGAAACAATAGCGTTAAGAAGGGCAGTATTATTTGTATCAGTCGTAAGCTGAATTTTACCGGTAAAACCACTTAGATCGGTTGTGGCATTGCCAAGCTTGCGACTGAATGCAAGATGGAGTTCATCGCTGACATTCTGAAAGTCAACTTTACCGGACTGGTTTTTATCAACCCATTTAACGCTAACCAGAGCAAGGGGCGGCTGATAGGGTACTGAAATATTGTCAAATTTATCTTCAGTCAAGGTATCCTTACGGTCTGGCCCAGCAGAGTAAACAATGCCTCCCTTTACATCAACGATATAGGATGCACCCCACGGATCGATGGGAGATTTGTTCAGATAGCGACCAGTGAGCTGACTCACATCAGATTTTCCATCAGTAACATTAGTGCCGGTATCAGGATAATCACCCTCGCGAGTTTCATAAACAGCCAGAGCGCGGGCGATTTCTTCGAGGTCGGCCTTGGCCTTGGCGATACGCGACTCGGCGACGTAGTTCTGCACGTAGGGCAGAGCGGCGCCGGCGAGAATTGCCAGAATGGTTATGACCACCAGCAGTTCAATAAGTGTGAAACCTCTTCTCAACATAAAAATGAAATCTCCTTCTAGAGAATTGTTACCTGAACGACGTTATCGTCACGTTTTGACTGGAAATGCAGTAATTGGCAGCCCCCGGCGCCCGGTCACGAATGCCGGAACCGTCATAAACCCACAGAGAGTCACTGCCAGGACCAAAAACATCCTTGAGACCATCATCGATAGCAACCGTCAGCAGATTGCCGGAAGAGTCAAGCTTCAAAGAACTCCAGTCCATGGCGGTGGTGATGTTGGGCGCCGTCCAGCGAAAATACTTGTGCGCCTCATCAGGCGAAACCAACGCCGGGCTGGTGGCCACGATCTTTCTTGAAAACATCAGCTGAAGATAATCGCTGACATTCTGGGTATCAACGGCCCCGGAATTGTTGGCATCGACCCATTTTACCGAAACCAGCGCCAGTGGTGGCTGGTAGCTCACGGCGATATCGTCGAGATTATTATCGATGCGATCAGGGCCGCTCGAAAAAACAATGCCGGCACCGGTTGCAACCGCATAAGACTTGCCCCAGGGGTCAATGGGCGACGAATTCAGGTAGCGGCCAGTCAGGAGCCTGAGAGTCGAGTCATTATAAGTGCCCTCTCTGGTTTCATAAACCGCCAGGGCTTTCTTGATCTCTTCAAGATCTGATTTTGCCTTCGCAATGCGGCTCTCTGCCACATAATTCTGCACATAGGGAAGCGCCGCCCCCACCAGAATGGCGAGAATCGTGATTACCACCAGCAGCTCGATCAGCGTAAAACCAGATCTTTTAAACAATTTTCCCTCCAGAATTCATACCTGATCTTAAAAAGTAACCCAGTAACACAGCTTAGTCAACTTTTACCGAATCTTTTCAATTTATAAATAAATATTTCTTTATCTTTTTATAAGAATTTTTACTTCAACCCGCAAGTAATGTACCTTCTTTTTGCTTCACAAAGCCCCAACATTTCGCATCACAGGGCTAAAACAGCAACCCAACTGACTTAACCAACCACTCCGACAGCAATCATGACTTAACGTAAAACACACCTTGTGATTTTTTTGCACAAAAATACCGGGGAATTTCGCACATTTAAATCCGAGGCAAAAAAACCTCATTTGGGAAAATTTACCTGTAAAAATACAGAATTTTTTATCATTTCAAATTTCACTTTTTACGTTTTTCAATAACCAGGTTGTCAACCCGTCCAAGCCTCTGGGGATTTGGCGAATAATCTACAACAGACTCAATGTACTGGCGCGGAAACAGCTTAGTCTGCCCCGGCACAAAGGACGGTGCCAGCGGCGGTGCAAAGCCGATTATCGCCTTGAAATGATTGTCGCCAGGTCTGACAACAGCCGAACCAAGAGCCTTTTTCGGGAGGTCGGTTTCAAAGTCTATCCCCATCGGCTCCCTCAGCTGGGCCGGACGGGAAAAGGTCAGCTCGATATAATCGCTGATATCGACCAGATTGTTCAGATTGGCATCGACGTATTCGGCTCTGGTGATAAAAAAGCTGTGGGGCAGGTAATAAACTGCGATGTCGTCACTCTCAGAAGCGACATTCGTCGTCTGCGGCCGACCATCAGGGCCGCACGAAAAAACTATACCCTGTTTTGCATCATGGAGATAATAAACGCCCCAGGGGTCGCGCGGCGGTTCCTTTTCGAGATATGTTCCAATAAAGGTTCCGAGCGCCTGTGGCGAAAAAACCTCTGTTTCGAACTGCCGTGATTCCTTGATATTATAGAGACGCACCGCCTTTACCAGCTCGTCGATATCGGCGCGGGCCCGGGTGATTCTGGTGCTGGCAATATGGCGGCGATACTCTTCGATCGCGAAAATCAGCAGGGCAGAAATGATCAACAGGGTTACCAGCAACTCGATCAGCGCAAAACCCTTGTCAAATCTGCGTTTCATCAAAAACAACCCGCTTTCTTCAGTTCTTTACGGAACTTAATATATCAGATTCCCGCTTGCGCGGGAATGACGATACTTATTCGCTAGATTCCCGCCTACGCGGGAATGACGGCACTTAGATCTCCAGTTCGTTCGACCCCTTCGACAAGCTCAGGGACCGAATGAACCGGTCAGTTCAGGCCAACGGTCACGGAATCCTGTGAGGGAACTTCTTCGTCGAGATAATCAACATTCACAAGCCTTGGAGTGACCAGCATGATCATTTCAGAGTTATTGGTCTTGTTGTTATTGTGCGTCAGAAGGGTTTTCAGCAAAGGCACCTTGTTGAGAAGCGAAGGCGAATTCTTCTGTTCCGAGCCCTGGTGATTGATAAGGCCGCCAAGAACTACCGTTTCACCGTTCTTGATACGAACGTAGGTCTGAGTGTTTCTTTCCGAGCGATGAATCTGACCATCTTCGTTGATGTTGAGGACAGAATCGACGGTGGTATTGAGTTCCATGCTGATTTCGTTGTCGCGGGTGATTTCGGGCGTCACTTCGAGTCTGATACCAACCTGAACATCGCGGTATTCTTTATACACCTGGGGAGTATATCCCAGGTAGCTGTTACTGGCGTTTTCATACCTGAAATACGGCACCGGAATCACTTCACCGATATTGATCGAGGCTTTTTTACCATGCACCGCCCTGATCTTGGGGCTGGCAAGAACTTTAGCCTTGCTTTCCTGTTCAAGGAAATCGAGGGTAGCCGGCAGGGCATAATTGCTCGGCAGGCGACCGATGTCGGCGACATTGACCTTATAGCCATCGAGCTTTATACCAAGCTGACGCAGGCTGGTGCGGTTGATTTCAACCAGTTTCACCTCGATAACCGCCTGCTTGACCTTCTCATCGACGCTTTCGATGATCTTTTCGATCAGGTTGAGGTTTTCGACCGTGTCATAGACAGATAGAGTGTTAATTCTTTCGTTCAGCGAGAAATTACCGGTATCGAGCTTTTCAGCGAGCGATTTACTGCTGCTGATCATCTTGACAACCTCTTCAGGCTTGGCATTGATCAGTTTGAAAGTGCGATACTGCTTTTTACCGAATTCACTGGCGCTGTCCTTTGCCAGAATGACGAAAGTATTGTCGTTATGCGGTTTCTTAACCAGTCCGTTGGTTTCGATCAGCAGATCGAGCAGTTCATCGAGATTGAGGTTTTCGACATAGAAGTTAACCTGTTTATCCTGCACACTTTCGTGAATGATCAGGTTGATATTCATCATCTTTGAAAGTGTCTGCAGCGCATCTTTAAGACTCAGATCGCGGAAAAGAAGCTCGCGTGCCATCCTGCTGCTGTCGGTGCCGAGCGAGATGACCGTCAGATCGCGACCCTTCAGAGTATACTGAAAGTTTCTCTGCAGGAGCAGATTTTTAAGAATTTCGCGCAGGGTAACATCCTGGGCATTGACGCTGAATTTACCCTTAACTCCAGAATCGGCAAAAATTCTCAGATTGAATTTGACCGCCAGAGCGTTAAGAATGGTCATCAGGTCTTCCTGGTCAAAGCTCAAACTGACCCGAGAATCAAGCACATTTGCCGAGTGCCCTGAAAAAGCAGCCATTTCAGCAACATTTCCGGCTGCAGCCCTTGAAAGCGGCGAGATTTCGAGAACCAGATTCCGATCGACCCTTCTTGGGCTGACCTTAAGTGGTTCATTAAAGACGATAATCGCCCTGACAACGTCGGGGCGAGTACTCACCTGACTGATACGCATAAATTTTACCAGCGAATGTGGAGCGGGGATAATAGTGCTGGCGGCGGCGAATTCCCAGTCATAAAAATCGGCGCGGACAACTTCCGGAGCTTCCATGGTTACGTTGAATTCCTTCACTTCATGCGCAGGAAACAGCACCATGCCATTGGCCCCATATCCGGCAATTTTTAGCTCGGTCAGCTTTTCAGCTGCTCCTGCCGGCATACTTATAATAACTGCCAGCAGAAAAACCAGAGCCAGTCGCACGTTACAGCATGTGCGCCGCAGGTCTCTGCAGTTTTTTAGAAACTTCATAAGCCGCTCCTTAATCAAATGATCAATTGCAAAAAAAATTAATATCCCCTTTACATCATTCGACATCAGCTAAACAAAACTTTAGAGCAAAAACAAATTTTACAAAAAAAAGGGCGGCCCGCAGGCCGCCCTTTTTTGCGACTGAATTTATAGAGCCGGTGGCGTAGAACCGGTCGAACCACCCGACACAACGCGAGCCATTCGGAAAATCGGCAGATACATGGCCAGAACGATAATGCCGACAATAGTACCGATGACGACAATGAACGCCGGTTCCACCAGTGCGGTGATCTGGTCGATCAGGAAGTTTATTTCGTCTTCATAGAATTCAGCAACCTTTTCCAGCATTTCGTCAAGGTTACCGGATTCTTCGCCGACCTCGATCATCTGGGTCGACAATTCAGGCATGATCTCGACCTTGGCCAGAGCCCGCGATATCGGAATACCGCCCTCTACCTCCGCGACAACAGCCGTCAGCGACTCCTGAATAATCATATTTTCGACGGCTTCGTTACTGATTTTCATTGCAGAAATGATGTTGATACCCGATTCAAAAAGCGTAGCCAGATTTCTCGCATACAAAGCAATGATGTATTTCTGCAACAGACCACCGAAAACCGGCAATTTAAGCTTAACCCAGTCGAAAAAGTGCCGACCGGGCCTGGTCTGGTTTATCTGAAAGAGAATAATGAAAAAGCCCAGACCAGCAGCAAAAAGCAACAGCAGGTTATTACCGATAAAGCTTGAAAAGTCGATAACCTTCTGCGTAATCCAGGGCAGTTCCTGATTGAACTGCGTGAACAGATTGGCAAACTGCGGGATGACGAACAGCATCAGAAACATGACAACCAGAGCCGCCACCGCCGAGATAATCAGCGGATAGGTCATGGCGCCGATAACGCGGCGACGAATCGAGATCTGCCGCTCCATAAGCTTGGTAAGACGATCGAGAACCATTACCAGTCGGCCCGACTCTTCGCCAACCTTGATCAGATTCGAATACAGCATGCCAAAAACGTCATCGTGCTTTTTGAAACACAGATGCAGAGGCATGCCGCCCTCAACCTCGGTTTTGGAATCCCAGATGATCTTTTTGAAACGCCAGGTCTTCATCTGGCGTGAAAGAGTGCCCAATGAACGCAATACCGAAATACCGGCACGCGACAGGGTCGTAAAGTATTTGGTGAACAGCAGGCGCTCACTCAGCCCGATGCCGCCATAAAACGGATTGAGATATGAAAAAATCGGCCGGTTCTCTTCTCCGGGACCCTCTTGTCTGACGTCTTCACTGGTGTTGTTGCTTACATCTACCATCTTTGCCGCTCCCTAGTTCATTTTCTGATTTATTTTACCACGGCATCTCAGTACCATTTAACTTTATTCTTACGTCACGAATCTGTTTTCCTGCAGGAACAAGCTCCTGATCTGACCAGACATAGACGCGTTCGTAAAAACTTACCGTATCGAGACTGGAATTATATTCGAGACGAAGCTTGGCGTCACCGCCGAGAGGGGTTATGAGAACCGTCTCGACAGGCTGCTGCAGATAGGAATCAAGCGATTTCAGGCTGGTCGGGTATGCCATATTGTCTTTAAAATATCGCGAAATCGCGTCTCTGACAATTTTGAGGTTCATTCGCGCGGTGTTTTCACGGGCTTCCGGTAGAATGTCGGCATAATAGTTATAGCCGGCCCCGGCGAGGACGGCTATTATTGCGACCACAATCAGCATTTCCATGAGGGTGAAGCCCCCACGCTGTCTATTCATCTCTTACCATCATCACGGTCTGTTCGGCCGGGCCCTTGAAGTCAACCACCTGTCGGTGCTGACGATAGCCCTTGCGTTTCAGGGTAATTTCTCCGAATTCTTTTTTGATAAGGCTGATCTTGAAAGACCCCTGTCGATTGGTGGCCACTTTTGCATCTTCGAGCAGCACTTCAACGTTCGGCAGTGGCTGGCGGGTAAAGGCGTCGACAACTGTAATAGTCACAGACTCAGCAAGCTTGATCGGTTTCAGGTAGATTCTCGACGGGTTACCAGCTTTGAGCATCTCTTCAAGCTGACCGGCGGCGGTTGAGAAGCCGTCGGCAATTACGACCACGTAGCCGGAGCTTTCGTCAAGAAGGATCTGGCCAAGTCGGTTCGACTGATAAATCTTGTTACCAAGCATCATGGCGACATCGGCAACGCCGGTTCTGGAAGCAGCATCGACGACTTCAACAAGAAGCTGACGGTCTGCGGTCTGAGCTGAGGCTGCCTTATCGGTGGCCGACGGAGATGCCGGTGCAACACCGCTGGCAGTAACGGCTTTCTTCGAGCCCTTGCCTTTAAGGGTAACCTGAACGAGAGGATCTTTGAGATAACCGTCTTCGAGCATCTGCGAGATCAGGCGGGCCGCATCATTGGTTTTCATGCCACTGACACCTACAGAACCGATCAAGGGCATTATAATGCTTCCGTCTCTGCCTACCTGTCTTTCTACCGACAGCTCTGGCTCGCCCTTGACCCAGATACTGACAGTATCACCGGCCCCAAGCAAAGCGGGCGCGGCCGCATTAACCAGGCCAGACGCGCTTACCAGGCCGATGAAAATAAAGATTAACCACTTAATTTTGTTCATATTTGTCCATTAAGTTAGATTAGGCTGCAAACTATATCGGACAACGATTATCATTTACTTAGTAGAAAAATAACATATTTTATCCGCAACACAAAATTTTTTAACAGGCAGCAGGCGGAGAATGGAAAAGTTCAAGCCCTCTGCTTGCACGCAAGCTAACTGTCAGTGCTGTTTGCGGGCGGAGGAGCTCGGGATGTTCAATTCGATGCGGTATTTGGCAACGGTGCGGCGGGCGAGAAAAATGCCGTCTTTCTTCAGCATATCGACAATATGACTGTCGGAAAGGGGTTTTTTGGGGTTCTCTGCCTTAACAAGGTCGTCGATACGCTTCTTGACCGCCATCGTCGAGACGTCCTCACCGCTTTGCGTGCGTGCCGCACCTGAAAAGAAAAACTTCAATTCAAAAAGCCCGCGCGGCGTCTGCACGTATTTGCCGCTGGTAGCGCGGCTCACGGTTGACTCGTGCACGCCGGCCATACCGGCGACATCTTGAAGTGTCAAGGGTTTGAGATGCAGAATGCCGAAATCGAGAAAGTCGCGCTGCACCTCGCAAATAGCGCGGGTGACACTGAGGATCGTCTCTTTGCGTTTGTCAACGTATTTAAGGAAAGATCTCGCCGCCTCGAGTTTGTTGCGGATGAACTCATAGGTTTCTTTCTCGGTTTTATCGCGATGCTTCATTGCGTCTTTATATAGATTGTTGATGCGAAGCCGCGGCAGATCACGCTCGTTCATGGTAACAACGTATTCATCGTCGACCTTTTCGACAAAAACTTCGGGCGAAACATAGATTTCGTCACCGGTCGACGGAAAACTTGCACCAGGTTTCGGGTTAAAACCTTTGATAATCTCGACCGCAGCCTGAATATCTTCGAGTTCAAAGCCGCTGGCCTTAACGATATTATTGATGCGATTCTGGGCCAGGTCTTCGAGATGACTGGAAATAACCGCAGTCACCGCGTCATCGCTATAGCCTTCTTCGTGCGCCTGTATAAGCAGGCATTCGCGCAGATCGAAGGCCCCTACTCCGGCCGGGTCCATGGTTTGAATCGCTTTTCGGACTCTGTCGACAACCGCAATCTCAACCTTCAGCAGTTCAGAAATCTGTTCACTGGTGTGCCTGAGATAACCGTTGCGGTCGATCAGACCGATCAGATATTCGCCGATCTTCTGCTCAGTCGGGTTGAGGTTGACCTCGCGCAGCTGTGTGGTCAGGTGTTCGCGCAGGTTACTCTTTTTAGAGACAAAATTTTCGAACGACGTTTCTTCGTCGCGATTGTAGCTGCCGGAAGAAATCTTGAACTCGGAATGCTCGTTGTCTTCGATGTATCTCTGCCAGTCGACGCCAAAATCGTCACGCCCGGCCTCTTTGAATTCGCGAGATGGCGGGCCCGCTTCCGGAAGCTTCTCGCCAAGTTTTTCGAGCGGCAGTTCGTTCGGTTTGACCGACTTCTCATCAAGTTCGACAACTGGATTGGTTTCGAGCACCTCGATAATCTGATTTTTCAGCTCAACGCTGTTAAGCTGCAGAATCTTGATGGCAAGCTGCATCTCCGGGGTCATTTTCAGGGTCTGGGTGAGCTTTTGTGACAACCCGAGTCTGAGTGAATTATCCATGTTATGACAAACCTTACTGAAACTTTGATGAGAGAAATCTATCTCACAGGCATTATACCGTATCAGTCCAATTACAACAACCGCAGAGTTTTACCGAAAAATAGCGCTGCTGTTTTTCGGTCCTTCATGTCATCTTGTCGG
Source organism: Candidatus Rifleibacteriota bacterium (assembly GCA_024710355.1). Lineage (GTDB taxonomy): Bacteria > Muiribacteriota > Ozemobacteria > Ozemobacterales > Ozemobacteraceae > Rifleibacterium. The sequence goes on along the minus strand of JANJUX010000015.1, from coordinate 145,248 downwards.
GGAAATGGGTTTGCGATATACTGGCAGTGCGAATCGATTTTGCAGTTGATGCGAAGGAAAACGATAATGACAAAGCCACGCAAACTGGTCAGTTTCGACTGGGCAATTAAAAGGCTGTTGCGCAGCAAGGTCAACTTCGATATTCTCGAAGGGTTCCTTTCAGAGTTGCTGAAAGATGACATCAAGATTCTGTCGATACTTGAGAGCGAAAGCAACAAAGATTTTGCCAGGCAAAAAACCAACCGCCTCGATTTGAAAGTTGCGAATGGCAAAAATGAGATCATCATTATCGAAATCCAATACGAACACGAATACGACTACTTTCAACGCATTCTATTCTCGGCATCCATGGCTGTGACTGAACATCTGGCAGAGAGTTCAGCCTATTCAGAGGTCGTGAAGGTAATTTCGATAAATATTCTCTATTTTGATCTGGGCCATGGCGCAGACTACATCTATCGCGGCCAGACCGTTTTCACCGGGCTGCACCGCCATGATGAACTTATGCTGAGCAATGAACAACGGCGGCTCTATCGACAAGTCTCGCCACGCGAGATTTTTCCCGAATATTATCTGATAAAGGTCAACAACTTCGATAATGTTGCCCGCAACACGCTGGATGAATGGATATATTTTCTGAAGAATGAAGAAATCAAGCCCGGGTTCAAGGCGAGAGGCCTGCAACAGGCTAAAACACGCCTCGACATAATGAAGCTCAGTGATGCTGAACGTATCGAGTATCGGCGCTATTCAAACGACCTGCACTATCAGGCAAGCATGGTTGAGTCATCTTATGGCCTTGGCAAGCTCGAAGGCCGAGAAGAAGGCCGAGAGGAAGGTAAAGTTGAGGGAAAAGCGCGCTTGATTCTGCAAATGTTTTGCGAAGGTGAGATTACGCTTGAAAAAGCCGAAGCGAAGATTGCAGCATTACAGTCTGATTACCCCGCCGCCAGCTTTTGGCCCGAAATCCTTGCCGGATTGAGAAAAACTTCTCCTGGATGCCTGAAAGAAGAAGCCACCAGGTATAAAACCAGCAGCAAATCTCGCACTACCCAGGTCCGCAGACTCGCAAAGAAAAAAACATAAAAAACCGCCGGCACTGCAAAATCGGCTAAAACACCAGGACACATATTAATCCTGATTCTCGAGCCCTGCATATCGCAAAATGCAAAAGCCAGGATCTAAATGTGCTTTTTATTACTTAAAAGCATAACCCTTCAACCAGTGCATAATTTTGTTCTCCATGAGCTTGACGTCATCTGGTTTACCGGTTACAGAATTTCGAAACTCATAAGCTGATCTGGTTACGTATCGCCGCTTGCCATATTCATAAACACACCCACGAACCAGAGCGTGATAAATGCCGTCTCCATCAGAGTGATTTACAGTCACAACAAGAACCATATCCTCAGGTTTAACCGCTTTTGCATCCAGAAATTTTGTAAATTTCCTGGCCGGCCATTTTGAAATGCTCCCGACCTTTCCTTTTAAAGCCTGTTCTACTATATTGGAATTATCATCCAACATAAAAATTTTTCCATCAATTGCGGCAGTAACCTTCTCAAATATTTCCTGTATAACAGGATCAGAAAGTTCTGTTTCGAGAGAAAAAAATTGAGTTTCAACCACAGGCTTTTCCCGGCCAAATAGCTGTATAGCAAAACAAACAGCAAATATCACAATACATATAGCTGATTTTGATCTCATCACCAATCCTCCCGATTGTCAGATACCACTTCCACCGCACCAATGATTCCAATTTTCACAGGATCTCTGCACTGTAACATCATTACAATATTGCAGCCAGATAGCTTTTTCACTTTTTCAAGGCTGGCTGACACCAGCTCTCAACCTTCAACCCTTTAACGCAATTATTTTTACGCGCGGGAGGGTGAAGTTTTGCCGGTCTGGCGTGGGTCGAGAGGGTCGTTATCGGCTTCTGGTCTAAATACGACGACGGTGACGCCGAGATCGCCTTCGCCGTAGCGACCGGAACGGAACTTCTTTTTCCAGGGACTGCTTTTGAGATAATCGGTAATCGCCTTCTGCAGCGCCCCGGTGCCCTTGCCGTGAATGATGAAAATACGGCCCATGTCGGTTTCACTGACGATCTTGAGGTAGGTCTCAACCTCGTCAACCGCCTCTTCTACCCGCATACCGCGCACATCGATCTCGCTTTTAACCAGGGGGCGAACCGCAAATACGTTGCCGCCGGTCTTTTCTTTTTCAGCCGACGACTTCTGCGGCCCGGCAGACAGTTCTGATGCATGCACAACCATAAGCTTGCCATCAAAATCGACCTCGACACGCTTGCGACCAGCCTGGCGGATCACGGTTCCCTGGCGCAGGTTGAGCTTCCAGACCACGTTCATACCGGGCTTGAGTTCGTCTATTTTCAGCGATGGTTGATCTGAAACCGGGGCAATCCGGTCTTCTACCGGTTTATTTACCTCGGCCAGATTTTTTCTGGTTTCGGAATGGGCCTGACGTGCTTCATCCAAGGCCTTAAGCATTTCTGGTGATTCATTTTTTGCGGCGATCTGCCGCAGCCGGTTGATCAGCGTCTCGATATCACGCAGTCTGGCGCGCAGTTCAACGGTAAATTCTTCGGTGAGCCGGTCGCGTTTCGTTTTGCGGAATTCCTGCAGCTGCTGGGTAGTCTTTTCGATTTCCTGTTCACGGGCACGCAGGGTAGACAGTTTCTGAACGTAAGTTCTTCGCAGAGCCTCGGCGCGGTTGCGTTCCCGCTCGATGGCCTCGATCAAACCTTTTTCATCGCGGCGCTCACCTGCATTTGACTGCACCAGTTCCGACAGAACCGATTCTGGCAGGCCAAACACCCGCGCCATCGCGAGAGCGTTGCTCTTGCCGGGAATACCGATCTGAAAACGAAATGTCGGCTTGAAGGTCTCATAATCGAATTCCATGGCGGCATTGATAAAACCTTCAGTGGTAAATGCCACATGCTTGAGAGAATCATAATGCGAAGTCACGACGCAGAAAGCACCGCGCGAGCTCAGCTCTTTGAGGAAACCTGAAGCCAGCGCCCCACCCTCAACCGGGTCGGTACCAACGCATATTTCGTCAATCAGAATCAATGAATGGGCGCCGCCAATGTCGATCATCTCTTTCAAGCGTTTGAGATGTGCGGTAAAAGTTGAAAGATGATCTTCGATACTCTGGCTCTCACCAATATCAGAAAGCACCTGGTGAAAAACCGGAATTCGAGCGTCACGCGCCGCAAGCACATAGTTGCCGGTCTGCATCAACAGAGCATTGATACCGACTGTTTTAAGCGCTACCGTTTTACCGCCACCATTCGGGCCGGTAATGATTATGCAGCGCTGGTTCGAATTCATCTTTATGTCGAGAGGCACGCAGTTCGGGTGAATCAGGGGGTGCCGGGCCTGATTCAGCAGCAGATCTGGCTTATCGGCGATTTCTGGCCGGCTGGCCTCGTATCTGACTGAGAACTCGCTGCGGGCCCGCACCATATCCAGCCAGGTAAGGGTCTCGAACTGTTCGGTCATTGCCCCAAGCGACTGATAAAGAAGAGAGGTAAGGCTGTTGAAAATTTTTCTGATTTCTTCGCGTTCAGAAAGCCGCAGTTGCGCCAGACGGTTGTTGACCGGCAGAAACTGCAGAGGTTCAATAAACACTGTCTGGCCGGTGGCCGACTGGTCATGAACGATACCCTGAATACGACTCTGAGCTGAAGCCAGAACCGGCACGACATAGCGATCATTGCGCAGTGTGAAGTAGCGGTCCTGAACGTCTTCGGCATGATGTGCCAGAAAGGCGGCGAGCTGCTTCTCGATGTTTCCGACCGTCTGCGTGTATTCGCGACGGATCGAGGCGAGAGCAGGCGAAGCGTCATTGCGCACCTGGCCCCGGTCATCGAGACAATCGTCGATTCTCTGAAACAGCCCGGAAAGCAGGGGCATGCCGCGAATCCGCTCGGCGATACGGCCCTGGATTTTCAGCGACAGACTGGTGGCATGGCTGTCAAAAGCTTTTCGCAAACCGGCAGCTGTTTCGATGTTGGCTTTGACTTTAAGAAAGTCTTCTGAGCCGAGAACGGTCGAGCCGGCCTGAAGAATCTCGATAATTTCACGAATATCGCGAAGGCCACCCGGATTGATTTTCACTCCAGAATGAGAGTATTCGAGAAACTCATCGATTTCGGCCAGCCAGCCGCTGATCTCATTTGCATCAGTGGAGGGCTGCAGCGCCAGAATCTTCTCTTTGGCGGCACGTGAACCGGCGAACGAAGCGATGATCGCCAGGATTTTATTGAATTCAAGATTGTCTAATGATTTCTGTTCCACGGATTAACTCGGATAAGGTCAGTCGGCCACAAAAAGAGAGATGGCCACGGATGAACTCGGGTTATACAAAAGCATATTGAATATTTTTACTGGTTCGGCGGCGCAGCCTATCAGCCGGGTTACTTTTTCTCCAGGGTTGGCTCAGAGCTGGCCTTTGCCTTCGGCAAACCGCTTTCGCTCACAAGCTTACGAAAAAGTAATCCCGGCTTCTCTCTGCGCCTATGTATAGAAATTTTCAACAAGCTTTTATATAACTCGGACAATTCAGGTCAGGAAACAAATTTATTCGACAGTTACCGATTTGGCGAGGTTGCGGGGCTGATCGACATCTAGGCCGCGCAGGTCGGCGACGTAGTAGGCGAAAAGCTGCAGCGGCACGACATTGATGATCGGCGAGAAAATGTCGGAAACTTTCGGCACTTCGATGACGTGTTCGGTCAGAGATCGGATCTCGTGATCACCTTCGGTGGCGATGGCAAGCAGGCGTCCGGAGCGCGCCTGAACTTCTTTGAGATTCGAAATTGTTTTGTCATAAAGCTCGGACTCAGTGACAATGGCCATTACCGGCATTTCGTGGTCGATCAGAGCAATGGGGCCGTGCTTCATTTCACCGGCGGCATAGCCTTCGGCGTGAATGTAACTCAGTTCTTTCAGCTTCAGGGCGCCTTCAAGGGCGGTCGGGTAATTCAGGCCACGGCCGAGAAACAGGAAACTGCGGGCATCGAGGTATTTCGAGGCCAGTTCGCGAATCTGTTCGTGCTTGTCGAGAACTCTCTCTATCTGCTGCGGCAACACTTTGAGTTCGCGGATTTTTTCCTGGACGTAGGCCGGATCGAGCACCGAACGGATTTTGCCCAGCATCAGCGCCAGCAGAGTCAGAGCGGTAAGCATGGCGATATAGGCCTTGGTCGAGGCAACACCGATTTCAGGACCGGCGTGAATATAGACAAGACCATCAACTTCGCGGGTCAGCGAGGATTCTTTTGCATTAACGATGCCAAGAACCTTGGCACCACGTTTGCGGGCTTCTTTAACCGCAGCGAGAGTATCTGCGGTTTCGCCAGACTGGCTGATAGCTATTACCAGAGTGTTTGCATCGACAAGCGGCGAGCGATAGCGGAATTCACTGGCGAGATCGCACTCAACCGGTATTTTCACCAGACTTTCGATAAGATATTTACCGACGCAGGCTGAGTAATAAGCGGTGCCGCAGGCAACCATGACAATGCGCTGGGCACGGTAAATATCGGGGCCGGTAAGCTTGAGTTCTTCGAGGTAAATCTTGCCTTCTTCTTCAGAAGTGCGACCGCCGATGGTGTTGCGAATGACCTGGGGCTGCTCGTAGATTTCTTTCAGCATGAAGTGCGAGAAACCGCCCTTCTCGGCAGCAACCGGGTTCCAGTCGATCTGAACCGGGGTTTTGGTAACCACTTCGCCAGCAGCTGAGAAAAACTCGACGCCGGAGCGGCTGACAACGGCGCCTTCGAAATTTTCCAGATATACGACTTTACGTGTATATTGCAGAATCGCGGTTACGTCTGAAGCAACGAAGTTTTCGTCTTTGCCCAGCCCGACAATGAGTGGGCTTTCTTTGCGCATGCAGACGATTTGTTCGGGGTGGTCGCGATGAACGACGGCGATGGCATAAGCCCCTTCGACCGATTTAACCGCAGCGAGAACCGCCTGCTTCAGGTCGCCCTTATAGTTAGCCTCTATCAGGTGAGCAAGCACTTCAGAATCGGTTTCTGAAGAAAAATGGTGCCCAGAATCGGTGAGACTCTTGCGCAGCTTCATGAAATTCTCGATGATGCCGTTGTGGGCCACCATCAGGGTGCTCTGACAATCGCCGTGCGGGTGGGCGTTGAACGCCGAAGGCCGGCCATGCGTGGCCCAGCGGGTGTGGCCGATACCGATGGTCGAGGTCGAGGCGAACTCGTCGACCAGCATTTTTCTGATATTGCGCAGCTTGCCGATATCTTTGCGCACATGAATTTTATTATCATCGACGACGGCGATGCCGGCCGAATCATAGCCACGGTATTCAAGACGGGTCAACCCGTCGAAAATCACTTCATTCGCGGGTTTGCTGCCAATATATCCGATAATTCCGCACATAACAGAAAAATTTCCTTTCGAAATTGTTTCAGAATTTTACTTTTCCGGGGCGCAGGTTCTGGCTTTCGGGAGCTTTGGCACCACCATTCTCGCCCTTCAGCTTTTCAGAAAGGCGCGCGAGACCTTCTTCGGCCTGCTGAGCATAGGCAGTATCCTTGAACTGCTCGCTGATCTCGCGATAGGCGACCATTGCATCGTCTTCCTGGCCAGAGGTTTCAAGGAACTGCGCATATTCAAAAGAAGCACGCGGCTGCCCGGCCGACAGCTGCAGGTATTCACTGAAATACTCTTTCGCCTTGTCGCTTTCGCCGTTGCGTAGAGCGGCAGAGGCCCGTAGATAAGGCACCTGCGGATGACGCATTTTCTTTTCAACCGCCTGCAGGTGTTCTTCGGCATCACCGACCGCACCGCTCATGATCAGGCCTTCGGCAAGAACCAGTCTGGCATCGAGATTCTCAGGAACCTCGCGCATGATCGCGGCAGCTTCTTCGAGGCCGCGTGCGACGTTGAAGCCGCGCACCAGGGCAAGAGAACGCAATGCCCGGTATTTAAGGCTTCCCGGTACGGCCAGCATCGCTTTTCCGGCTTCTTCAGCCGCTTCGTCGAAAAGCTTGTTCTCGATGAGAATGAGTGCCTTAATGTAGTTGGCTTCCGGGTTGCCGCCGCCGGCTGCAATGACCTTGTTCACCATTTCAGATGCATCTTCGATCTTGCCCTGATAGAGTTTGATCTGGGCGAGACCGATACTGGCGTCAGAAACATTCGCATCTTTTTTCAGGATTTTGTCGAAAACTTCTTCGGCTTCCTTGAGACGCCCCTGTTTAACCAGGGCATCGGCGAGATTGAGCATGGCAAAGACGTCTTCCTTGATATCGATGGCTTTACGGAACTGCTCTTCTGCCTTTTTGTAATCATCCATGGCCCGGTAGCAGTCGCCCATGAGAAAACGGCTCTGAAAGCTTTTGCTGTCGGCAGCCAGAGCTTTTTCGAAGTCTTTGATCGCATCGGCATATTTGCCGGTATTGAATTTTACCAGCCCAAGATGATGCAGCGCCTTTGCATTAGCGGGTTCTTTCGCAAGAATTCCGTTGAGAAGGGTTGTGGCCGAGGCATAAAGTTCTTCGTCAATCTTTTCGATGGCGAGATCGAGCGGTGTCTTTTCTTTTGGTGGGGCGATATCGCGCGTCTGGGTGCTGACCATAGGCTCGCGCATGGTATCGAGGGATTGATAGCCGCCAAGCATAACTTCTTTAGGAACAGAGCGCACGGTCGTCTGTTGCTGTTTCTGCTGCTGCACCTTTGCAATTTCGCCTTCGAGCTGTTTAACCAGATCAGAATACTGTTTTTCGGCCGGCTTTGCGGTGGCAAGACGGCGGGCATGGCTGAGAGCCAGATCGCGGTTTCCTGACATGGCCAGGCTGTAGACAAGGTAGAACCTCGCCTGTTCATGTTCTGGAGCCATGTCGACAACCTGCCCGAGGTAATCGGCGGCACCACTGTAGTCTTTGGCCGCATACAGACGCAGACCCTGATCAAGGAGTGCCGGAACCAGGTCTTGAGCTATACCGATGCCAAAGCCTGTCAAAATAAACATGGCAACGATCACAAAGAGTCGGGCCCGGCCATTTGAGCTATTTTCTGCGTGTTTCATAGATTCTCCATCTGATTCGACAGCTTTTTGCGGTCAGGCAGCCAGCAGTGACACGGCTTCGGTTTCGCTGCCCACCTGCTGTGCCATGAAAAACAGACCCGACATTTCGAGAACGACGGAATGGTGTTTATCGAGTCCCCAGACGGCGATCTGACCGGCAAAATCGTCAACGACCATACCGCTGATATCGAGAAGTGCGGCAACGCCAGGGCTGCTTATCAGCTCTATTGTCGAAAAATCGAGAGCAAACCGGCTGAGGCCGGCGTCGAGGCATTTCTGCACATGCGCTTTCAAAGTGGTTCCGCCGGTATCTTCAAGATAGCCCTTCAGCCGCATTATTTCAATCTGGCCACGGGTTTCTGAATTGAACGAAAATTGTTGATACATCCGAACCTCCCAGTAGGTTATAGAGTCACAATACTATACTGAACGGACCTGGCAAAGCAACCCATAAAAAGAACCCGGAACGGGCTAAAATAAAAAATGTGCCGTTTTAAGCGACACATTGAAAGGGAGTTAGGGATTTGGTTGTCCATTCACTTCGGGTCAACTCAAGTTAAAGTTGAACCTTACATGAACTTCAAAATTCATATCGACGTATAAAGTTAAAGTGTTTAGCTTTTTTTTAACTTTTTTATTTTTTTGTTGTTTTTACTGATTTCGGAAATAATCAAACATAGCCGAAATCTTTCCCAGAGAGCTTTATCACACAGGCATCAGCTGGCATACCCGCTACAGCATGCTAAAACATGGAAAAAAATAATATATAACCATGATCTTTTCTGAGCTTTTGAGCGAAAGCGAATTTTTAAAATTTACGGGCTCAATGTCGGAAGTTTTTGTGACGATAGGGAGATTACCGGTTAGTAAACATAATAAAAGAAAGATTTCGGAGGTAAACTCAATGAAGAAAGAAAGCCTCATGACAATTCCAGAGTTGATGGACTTTCTGCAGGTCAAGCGTAATACTATCTACACTCTGAGAAATCTGGGTTTGCCAACAGTCAAGATCGGCAGATCAGTGCGCTTTCGTGCTGACAGTGTCATCAGATGGCTGAGTGACCTTGAAAAGACCAGCAATTCACCGGTAAGCGGCCTGATTCACGACAACGCTCATCTGCTTTAAACGACAATCATGAACGACTCGGCACGGGAAATTTTTTATCTGCTCAGCTTTTCGGTCGGCACCGGATTCATGCTGAGCAAGACGCTGTTCGCACTTTACAAGGAGTGGCTGAATGACAAAAGCCTCGAAAAGAGCCGCAATCGGCGCTTGAGGCCATAACAGGAATTTAACGACAACGGGCTGCGGGATTCCCCCCGCAGCCCGTTGTTTTTTCGGCCTGTCGCTGTCAGAGAGATTTATAAAGACGGGTGTAGTTCCAGTGACTGCCCATGACTTTTTTGTAATAATCGCGGGTTTCAGGCAGCGGAACGCGATCGAGACGTTCAAGCACCGGCAAACCGGCAAAAGGCCCGGCCTCGACCTTTCTCTGAATATTACCCTGGCCACCGTTATAAGAGGCTGAAGCCAGATACAGATCACCCTTGAAGAGGTCGGCGAGATAACGCAGATACCAGGAACCATAGCGGATATTAAGGTCAGTGTTCCAGAGGTTGTCTTTTTTAAAGCCTTTTTCACCAAGCTTGCCGGCGATCCATATGCCGGTATTCGGCAGAATCTGCATCAGACTCATGGCATTGCTGCGCGAAAGGGTATCGGGCTTAAAATGACTTTCTTCGCGCATGATAGAGAGTATCCAGAACGGGTCAATCCCAAATCTGCGGGCATTTTCACGCACATGGGATTCATAGACCACGGGGTAAAGGGCTTTCCAACCCCACTCAGGCATTTCAGAGAGCGGGCGGTCAGAATCGAGAATCTGACGGGCCAGGCGTTCGCCATAGGCAACGATCTGGTTATAATCGCTGTTCTCTCTGGCAACATCGATAATCGCCTTATAAAGAGCCAGATTTGCCGGGTTCTTATCGGTCAGACGTATTGCCTCGGCCCTTGCCTGGCCGGCAAACGGGCTTTTCCAGAGTTTTTTAAGAGAAGCGACCCTTGCCTGAAGTGCTGGCGAGAGTTTGCCCGGCCTGCCGTTCTGAAGAATAAGGGTTTCTTTCATCGACTGGGGCGACACCCAGCCAATAAAGAATGAGTTCGGGTATTTTTTCTTGAGAAGCTTCAGGATTGCCTGCCCTTCCTGGGTCTGGGGGCCGACCGCCATGGCAGAATAACCAAGAGCATCATCGGCACGATGATGTCCTGGAAAACTACGGCTGAGAAGCATGAAAAACGGCACGGCACGAGACTTTTGACCGGCATCGTAACATTCGAGGCCCATTTCATAAATATGAACGGGGAGAAGCGGTCCGACGGCCGACTGTTTTGCCAGTCGGCCCATTATTTCGAGAGCCTCGGCGTCGCGACCGATTCTGAAGGCTGAGCGCATCAGGCGATATTCGGCAGCAACCAGATTGGCCGGGAATCTCTTGAAGTTAAGAACTTCATGATAATCAGCGGCGGCAGAAGAATGGTTTTCGGCAAAATGATGCGCATCGCCACGCAGCTGGTAAGCCAGAGTCAAGGTTTCTGCACTCGCTTTGCGGCCGGCAATGACGGCGTTGAAGATTTCCATGGCCTGTGGCAGCTTTTTCTGCTGCCGCAGATTATCAGCCTTGAAAACTTCTGCAGCCTGTGGACCAAAACGGCCGAGCAGAGCGGCATAATTGTGAGGCTTCTTGAAAAATTCGCCGATCAGCCCTTCATAAGAGGCAACCAGAAGAATTTCGATCCACTCTTCATCTACAAACTGATATTGTTCAGGATTCTGCAGGATTTTTTTCAACAGATCATGACCAGCCGGAGCCTGGCGATAAAACGGGCTGTCAGAGCGAAACTGCCGGATTGCATTCAAGGCAAACCGGCTTTTGCCGGACAGATTGAGAAAAGGCAGTTCTGAAAGTTTAACCATGGCGGTGCCCCGCTGCCATGGCGTTGCCAGAGCAGATGCCGCTTTTTCATGTCTGATTGCGGCATTCACATCAGTGACAGTTTCGAGTTGCAGCATGAAGCGTGGCATCTGGCTCTGAAAAGCCGGTTCTCCATCGGGAAACTGGCTGATGATGCGCTCATAAATTGTCAGAGCTTCGGCCTTGCGGCCAAGGTTTTTCAGAGCTTCAGCTTCGAGAAACATTTTGAGATCGCTGAGTTCTGTCGAGGCCTTCAAAATCTGCAGGCGGGCAAGCAGATCGGCATGTTTCCCACTCCCGGCAAGCCTGGATACTTCATCCAGACTCTTGTCAAAAGATTGAGAAAAAAGCGATACAGAAAGGGACAATAGAAAGATCAAAAACAAAAAAGTTCGCGCCAACTTTAACTTGAGCTTTAAGGGTGTCATCGGGTTCTCCTTGTGTTTCATTTGTACCAAAAAGTTTGTGCGGTTTTCAAGTGGCATAAACAGCCCGTTTCGCCCGGCAAGCAGCATGCTGAAGTCCGCGCGCGGTACCGATTATCGTTGCAATTCTAAAAAAATTCCTGTATAAATATGAGATTAAATTTTGTTAACCACTGTTTTAAACAGTATTTTTTAGGAGAAATGCATGAAACTGTATACTACTGAAAAGATTCGTAACATTGGTCTCGTGGGCCATGGCGGCACCGGCAAAACTTCTCTGGCAGAAGCAATGCTGTTTCACACCGGCGCCAACACCCGCATCGGCAAAGTCGATGATGATTCCTCGGTTATGAACTACGACCCCGAAGAAACCAAGCGCAAAGCCACCGTCGGCACTTCGCTTGCCGCCCTTGAATACAAGGATCACAAGATCAACCTGCTCGACGCACCCGGTTTTGATGATTTTCTCGGCGAAGTATACAAGATCTCAGGCGCCATCGATATGGCGATTGTGACCGTTAACGCCCAGTCTGGCGTTGAAGTCGGCACCGAAAAGAACTGGGCGATCCTCGAAGAAGCCAAAACCCCGAGAATCGTTTACCTCAGCAAGCTCGACAAAGAAAACATCAACCTCGACAAGACTATGGCCCAGCTCAAGTCTCTCGACAGCAAAATTACCCCGGTAATCGTCCCCTGGGGCACCTTTGACAAGCTCAAAGGCGTTATCGACCTCATCGACATGAAGGCCTATGCCTACACCGATGACAAAGGCAAAGCCATTGAAGTAAAAGACGTTCCAGCCGACATGATGGATTATGCCAAGGGTCTGCGCGAACCGATGGTTGAATCGATCGTTGAATGCGACGAAGCCCTGATGGAAAAATTCTTCGACGGTCAGGAAATCAGCCCGGCCGAACTGCGCGCCGCCCTGCGCAAAGGTCTGGCCAAAAACGACATCAAACCTCTGGTCAGTGGCATGGCCCTCAAGAGCATCGGTACCGAAAACCTGCTCGACTTTATCGTCAGCTGCACTCCGTCACCGGCAGAATGCCGCGTTCTTCCCGCCGTTAAAGCCGGCACCACCGAAGAAGTCGTTTTCACTAACGACCCGAACGGCCCGGTCTGCGGTTTTATCTTCAAGAAAATCAACGAACAGGCCGGCGACATGATCTTCATGCGCGCCATCAGCGGCACTTTCCTGCCCGGCACTGAATATTACAACCCGACCACCGAAAGCTTCGAAAGATTCAGCGCTTTTGCTACCCTGCGTGGCAAAACCAAGATCGACATCGAAAAGGTTGTTGCCGGTGATATCGTCGCTCTGGTCAAACCGAAAAACTCGACCCACGGCCACACCCTTTGCGAAAAGGCCCATCAGGTTCTGGTAAAAGTTCCGGCTCTGCCGCAGGCTAAACTGACCTATGCGGTCAACCCCCGCACCAAACAGGACCAGGAAAAGATGGGCGTTGGTCTCAACACCCTCTGCGCCGACGACGGCGTTCTCACCTACAAATTCGACCCCGAACTCGGCCAGGGTCTGCTCTCAGGTCTCGGCGACACCCACATCGACGTAACCGTCAGCCGCCTGAAATCACGCTGGGGCGTTGATGTCGACATCTCCAAACCGAAGATCCCCTACAGAGAAACTATCAAGGGTAAATCAAGAGTCCAGGGCAAACACAAGAAACAGTCCGGTGGTCGCGGTCAGTATGGTGACGTCTGGATTCGCTTCGAACCGCTTCCCGGTGGCGACTTTGAATTCGTCGACGAAATCGTCGGCGGTGCCGTTCCGGGCAACTTTGTTCCGGCCGTTGAAAAGGGCCTGCAGGAAGCCCGCCGCCGTGGTGCTCTTGCCGGGTTCCACACCATCGGTTTCAAGGCCACAATTGACTTCGGTTCATATCACGATGTCGACTCTTCTGAAATGGCATTCAAACTCGCTGCAACAATCGCCTTCAAAAAAGGTATCGTCGAAGCCAAACCGGTTCTGCTCGAACCGATCTACGAAGTGGCCGTCACCGTTCCTGATGAATTCATGGGTTCGATCATCGGCGATCTCAACTCAAGACGCGGACGCATTCTCGGCATGGAACCCCTTGGCGGTCAGCAGATTGTCAAAGCAAGAGTTCCGTTGGCAGAAATGTATAAATATGCCACCGACCTCAAGTCTATGACCCAGTCTCGTGCTGACTTCACCATGACCTTCAGTTCATACGAAGAAGTTCCGGCCAACGTCACCGAACAGATCATCAAAGAATACAAGACTGCCGACGAAGAAGCAGAAGCCTGACGATAACAGCGGGTGCGGTCATTTTCTGGCCGCACCCGTTTTATAACCTGAAAAAACAGGAAACAGCATGCAGGATCAAAGACAGGACAACAAAAATCTCAATTGCCGCCTGGCGCTGCAGTTTCACCTTGATAACGACGAGATAAATGCGCTTTGCAGCCGTTTTAAAGCAGCCATCACTGAAGGTCGCGACAAGGGGCATTCGTGTGGAATGATTGCGGTGTTGCTTACCCGCATCATCAAAGAAGCCATCGACCTCAAATTCGAAAAAAAGCCCGTCAGCATAGAGCATCTGGTGCTGGCGCACGAAAGTCACGAGCCTGAATTCAATAAATTAAAAGCCAGTCTGGTGCGCGGCATGTTTTTAACCTGTATCGAGCACCCGCATGGGTTCCCCGGGCTATTTGACATTCTTGCCGGCATTGCTTCGGCCGGCATGGGCTATGGGGCTTTTCAACTCCCTGAAACCGACCGCAAAATAAAACTCAATGAAATTCGCGACCTGTGCCCCGATCAAGCCTGGGTCAGAGAAACAACTATCGAACAGATGCTGCGGCTTCTGGTGCCCGAAAAAATAGCGGGCTTTGCCAGTGCCAGAATAGGGCTTTTCAGCATGCTGGTCGGCAGCGCGCTTCTGCCATTTTACGCAGTAGCAGCCGGACACGCCACCGGCGTTACGCCGCCTGAACGCGAAAGGGTTATTGGCATGGTCTGCAACCGTTTCAGCCCTGACTCTGAAAGGCTGAAAAAATTCCTCAGTCAGAATCTCTTCGTGGTTCTGTTTGAAGAGCTGTTCACACACGAATCAACGGTTTTTTCGATTTTCAATCTCTGATTTTTGCCAGAATAATTTGCTTTGGGTCATTGACATCACTGTGGATTCCGGTTGATAATGTGTGCATTCAAGTATTACTTCTGGGGGATTGAATCACTATGGCCGGAAAAAGCCGCAGTCTTAATTTTATTCTGCTTGTTTGTGCATTGATCGGTGCAGCCCTGTTTTATGGCTGCGGCGGAGGTGGCGGCGGGAATTCCTCTGATCCGTTCCCCGTTCCGGTAATGCAGATTTCCGGTAATATCAAATCTTCTGGTGAGCTTGCCAATATCGTCTATGAAGGCAATCTGCTGCCAGACGCCCGTGCACAGTTTGCAGCCCCCGGCGTCACCGTGCATCTCGAATCTGACGTAACTAAAAGCACAATGACAGACAGCAATGGCAACTATGTTCTGTCAGGGGTTCCGGTCGGCACCCACCGCGTTGTTGCAAGAATCAGGACTCTGAGCGGCAAAACCTACAAGATAATTTCGAGCCCGGTGACCGTATCTGAGAGAATTATCGAAGTCGTGGCCCCCCAGCTTGAACTTCGCCAGGCAACCGTGGCTCTCTCAGGCTTATTGAAGAAGGCAGACGGCTCGGCTTTTCCCTTTGCCCGCATGACCCTGTGGGGCGAGCCATTCACCACCGATGCAAACGGAGCTTTCACCACCCCACCAATGCCCGAAGGCACCGTTGAAAATATCGTTGTTGCCAATTCAGGCTTTCAGGAAGTGAAGATCAACTCCAACTTCGTCGAGAATGCGCCATTTATCGAGCAGGTGGTCGTCAACAGCGCGGCAACCAACCGTGCCCCCAGCGTAACTCTCACCGCAACAAAATACTCGGTAGACAGGCAGTATGAAGTCAATCTTACCGGAGTTGCCATCGACCCCGACAACAACATTGCCACCTATACCTGGTCAGCCAACGGCGGCTATTTCACCTCAAATACAGCAAGCGACACACAGCGCATGTGGGTTGCACCGAATGCCGACACAGTCGCCACTCTGACTTTCACCGCTGTCGATGCCGGTGGACTCAGGGGTTCTGCCAGCATTCAGGTCAAGGTTGGCAGGGGCATGGTCGTGCCCAACAACAAGCCGGTAATCAGCAATATCACGGTTTCTCCGACTGACCTTTCCGGTGATCGCAACTACACCCTTTCAGCTGCAACCAGTGATGCCGACGGCGATACCCTTGCCTATTCCTGGACTGCGAGCGAAAGTAATGGCAATATAGGCAGACTCGTTTCTCAGAACTCTTCATCGATCAGCTGGGTCACCCCCGATGTAACTGAAACAACAAACGTCACAATAACTCTTACCGTGAACGACCTGAAAGAAAATGGTTTTACATCGAGATCTCAGGTATTCACTGTCGCACCGACCCGGGTAAATCAGCCCCCGACCAATCTGGCGATAAACATTGCCGATCTCAACAATGTGGCCACAACCACTTTTTATGCCTATCGCGATTATCTTCTCAAAGGTTCGGCGACTGACCCGGAAGGTGAAGCAATTACCTGGCAGTGGTCGGCCAACAAGGGCACTATTTACAGCCCAACCGCCACGAGTACCAGGTGGCTGACTCCGTCGACGCCGCAAAGCGCTGAGATTACCCTGACCGTAACCGACATCAAGGGTTCGGCCACAACTTTCAAGAAAACCGTGAATATTCTTGATTCAGGCCTGCAGAGACCTGACGTCAGTATCGTCGCTTCACCTTCAGACAAGATAGTCAAAGTTGCTCAGAATATTTCTTTTGAAGGGCTGGCGACAACTTCAGCCGGCGCCAACATCACAGCAGACCGTTTCAGCTGGAGCGAAACTGATGGGGTCATCTCGCCAGTTTCGGTCAATAAAGGCAGCAAAATCATCACCCGGGCTTACGCCAGACCGGCAACTTACACCATAATTCTTGAAGCGCTCGATTATGTTGGCGTGCCCGGCACTTTTGAGTATTCGTTCAGAGTCAACGCCACGCCGACTTCAAGCATTTCGCAGCCGGCGAATAATTCCAGCTACAACCAGTATGCTGCAGTAACTTTCACGGGCACTGCCTCCGACATCGAAGACGGGAGCATTACTAACGACAGCAGTTTCATCTGGACCTTCCCGGCTCCGACCGGTGTAAGAACCGGCCGAACCATTTCTCTGACCGACCTGGCAACCGGGACCCACAACATTTCTCTTTGCGTTGCTGATTCGCTCGGTGATTTTTCGGCCACCTCGACGGTCAGGGTGACCATCAACGCAAACCAGGCGCCGGTTGCAACTATAACTGTTCAACCAAACGGCGATACCGCTCTCATCAACACTCCTCTGACCTTTACGGCAACAGCATCAGACCCGGAAGATACAACCATACCGGCCAGCAATTATTTCTGGACCTTCCCCGATCCGATCAATGCCACAACCGGAACTTCGATCACCGTAAGCAATCTCCCGGTCGGCACTCAGACCATCAAGCTTCAGGTCATGGACGGCCGTGGTCTGTATTCGGCGACCCAAACGGTTGATATATATATCAATCCCCCGCCGGTGATATCAGCGATTTCGATTAATTCAATAGAAAACGCCTCGGGAACAGCCGTTCTTATTGGTTCTTCAGCAAAGCTCGGAGTAAATGTAACGGACGAAGAGTCTCCCCCCAGCATCGCCTGGTATGAAGGCAGCACTCGCCTTGGTCTTGGGCAGAACATTGAGGTCAGCTCATTCACCGCCGGCTTTCATACTATCGAAGTCAGGGCAACCGACAAACGCGAAGAAACCATCGCGTCACATACTGGCATATTCATCAACGAGCCGCCGACGGTCAGCATTCTGCAGCCAGACAAAACGATCTCCAGAGGCCTGGGCGAAAAAATCTACTTCGAAGGCTCGGCCAACGATACTTTTGGCGAAGTGGGTTTCAGCACATACAGATGGGAAGACTATGGCTACAAAAATGGGGCGACCACAACCCTTCTGGTCGGAGAAAGAGAATTTGAATTCGTTGGTTACCAGAATTCCAAAGCAATGTTTGGCACCCACACAATAACATTATCGGTGGAAGACTATCATGGTGCAAAGGCCTATGCTCACCGCACAGTTTTTGTCAGCGCCAGACCTACGATCAATGATCTGTCGCCAGTTATTGGCAGCACCAAGGTTGCTTCAGGCACAAGATATGATACCGATTCTGAAGTAAGATTTTCCGCCACTGTCGGAGAACAAGACGACAGTGATACTTTAACAATCAGATGGTATGTCGATGAGGCCATTCCAGCCAACCAGGTGGCTACTCAAACAACTACGACTTCTAATGGGATTGCCAACATTTCGCTCAGTAGTACAGATTTTCCGCCTTCAATCGGGCTTGCATCGGGTGTTCACCATATCTTCTGTGAAGTTACCGATATGTACGGTCTTAGCGATCTGGCCTCAACAGGAGTGTTCATCAACCGCCTGCCGGAAATACGTGGCGAAGTAAGCTTTGCTCCATCTGATGCTTTGTTAACACAGTATGCTACCGCACCTGGCGACATTCCTGTATTTCTGACCACCAGCCCAAATTTGAAGATGCAGTTGTCAATTGCAAACTATGATTATGATTACGAAATAGACCAGTTCGATGGTGCCGGAAACGGCTCGCTGAACACCTGGAATCCCCAGCGCATCCAGTGGGAGGCCAATAAGGGCGGGGTCGCTGAGATTTTTGACAGCAATAACTCCGGCAGCTCGGTCAGTGGCGACTTCCCGATCGGATATAACGAAGTTACCGTAAGGCTTTACGACACCTTTCACCCACAGTACACCGATATGGCAAGCGCTTCTAAAAAAGTAAGCTTTTATGTCTGGCAAAGCAAAGACCTTTATGTCACAATTCCAGAAGACTGCCAAAACATGACTGGCTACGACAACACGCTTTATTTTATTAACAACCACACCGCTTCTCCGACTGTCGTGGCCTATAAATTCGAAGGCAATGACAAAAAGAACGCTTATATCATCTCTACAGATATTGGCTACAATATTGCAGACAGCTCTACAGCTACGTTAAAACTTGCCTATGATTGCACCCTGAGCGATGGCTCAATGATGGTGCTGGGCACCACTACGCAGGGACTTCAGAAGCTCGCTGTCTTCAAGGAAACGAAAATTAACACAGCCTCGCCAACGATTGCCAGTATTTCGGGAGGGTTGACCGCCAGAAGCATTGCCTGCCACCAGACAGATATCAGCATCGGCTACATGATCTCTGATAATACGCTTTACCCCTTTAACCCGGCTGCGTTTGACTCTATAACCCAGAGCTATCCACTTGACGGTGCGCCAAAAACAGGCGCTGGCAGCCCGTTTATAAATTTCTTGAATCCAACACGGGTTCGACACGGAAAGCTGGCCACATACAACAGAAACATTCTGGTCGCTGACACCGGCAACAACCGTGTTGTTCACTACGACCGCGCCCTTGCCGACCCAAGAATCATACCTACAGACTCGCCGATTGATATGACGCCAACTCCGAATCGCCTGCTGACCATAAGCAGGACAACCGGAGAAATTACTTTGCATCAGATATACAGCAGCAAAGAGAGTGAAAAACTTATCACTTTCGGCGGCACAACTACCACTAATGAGCCCGGTAAATTCCAGAACCCTGTGGCGATACACTTTATCGACACTAACGACTTGGTCATTCTGGAACTTGACGACACTGGTAAAAGAAAACGCCTGCAGTTAATTCGCAGCGGTGAGACCGACTGGTTGAAGTAAGCTGAATTACAAGACTGCCGGGGGGTAACCCCGGCAGTCTTTTTATGAGCGCAAATTCAGGCGCCATACCTGCGTAAGCAGCGATCTGAGCAACTTAAGATAAGATTCCCGCCGGCGCGGGAATGACGCAGACCAGAATACGCGGGAATGACGCGGGTCTGCCGGGTAAAGTTTGTCATCCTGCGAAGGCAGGGATCTAAGCCTTGACGAGATTCCCGCTTGCGCGGAAATGACGGAGATCGTGAAAATTCGCGTGTAACAGACTTAGAGCTGGTCGAAAAATTCTCTGAACTGGCGGCGGGCCTGGCGGATGATCTGTTCTTTGCGGACATCGCCTTTGGCGCCTTCTTCACCGCTGAAGATGCCGAAATTGGCATTCATCGGGTGGAAATCCTTATGGCCGGCAAAAGTGATGTAGTTGATCAGACCGCCAAGCATGGTGCCAGGCGGGGCAACGACCGGTTCTTTGCCGCTGATAATACGAACGGCGTTGATACCGGCAAGCAGACCGGTAGCGGCCGACTCGGTATAGCCTTCGACGCCGCAGAGCTGGCCGGCAAAGAAAATGCGCGGGTCGCTGCGCAACTGCAGGGTCGGTGTGAGCAGTTCGGGCGAATTGATGTATGAGTTACGGTGCATCTGGCCCAATCTAACGAATTCGGCCTTCTCAAGCCCCGGAATCATGCTGAAAACCCGCTTCTGCTCAGGATGCTTCAGGTTGGTCTGAAAGCCGACCATATTGTAGAGACTGGCAAGCAGATTATCCTGGCGCAGCTGCACGACCGCATAAGGGCGTTTACCGGTTTTCGGATCAGTAAAGCCGACCGGCTTCATAGGCCCGAAGCGCAGCGAGTCGACGCCTGATTCGGCAATGATTTCGACCGGCTGACAGGCGTTGAAAAACTGTTTGCGCGCGTTCTTTTCGAGATCGGAAAGATCGATGCGTTCAGCTTCGAGCAGCGCTTTTACAAACTCTAGATACTGCTCTTTATTCATCGGGCAGTTAAGATAGTCGCCCTTGCCTGGCTCACCATAACGGTTGCCCTTAAAGGCAATTTCGCGATCGATACTGTCAGCAGCCACCAGAGGCGCAACGGCGTCGAAGAATTCGAGTTTCTTTTTGCCGAGACGCTTCTGCAGACTTTCAAGCAGCGCTGGCGATGTCAGTGGCCCGGTAGCAACGATAACCAGACCATCTTCGGGCAGTTCAACCGCCTCTTCGTTGATGAATTCAATCAGCGAATGGGTGCGCAGATAGCGGGTTATTTCGCGGGCGAAGGCACCACGGTCAACGGCCAGGGCATTGCCGGCCGGCACCCGGTATTTGTAGGCGACTTCCATGAAGTAACTGCCCAGCAGGCGCATTTCTTCTTTAAGAAGCCCGGAAGCACGGTCTGGCAAATTACTGCCAACGGAGTTACTGCACACCAGTTCGGCGAACTGATCAGTTGTATGGGCACCGGTATTGACTTTCGGGCGCATCTCGATCAGACGCACTGGAATCTGGCGTCTGATAAGCTGAAAAACGGCCTCGGTGCCAGCGAGACCGGCACCAATAACAGTTACGGCGATTTCTTTATTCTTCCTGCTGCTCGTCATTATCTGTGCTGCCTTCCGGGATCGATTTAAACTTGCAACCCTTGCCTGAACATTTAATATAATTACCAAGCTTTTTCGTGGCATGCCATACCAGCGGAGAACGGCATTCAGGGCAGAGCTCGCCGGTCGGTTTCGACCAGGTGGTCAAAGTACAGGTCGGGTAATTTGAACAACCATAGAACAGTCGGCCACGTTTCGATTTCTTCTCAAGCATTTTACCATTACAGCCCTCAGCCGGGCAGGCCACACCAATTTCTTTAACCAGCGGCCGGGTGTTTTTGCAGGCCGGGTAGTTGGTGCAGGCAATGAAACGCCCGAACTTGCCGTTGCGAATGTGCATGTCAGAGCCGCACTTGTCGCACTTTTCCTCGACCAGCTCAAGTTCGCCCGGCTGCGGTGTGCCGACGCTTTCGAGCAGGGCCGTCATCTGCATCGGTGGCTGCGGAATGCCATCGGCGAACAGCAGCAGCTCTTCGGGGATATTGATCGTCGACTTGCACTCGGGGTAACCCGAGCAGGCAAGGAACTTGCCGCTGCGCCCCATGCGCACCAGCATCGTCTGGCCACATTTTTCGCATTTTATGTCTGAGGCTATCTGAACTTTTTCGACCGTTTCTTCGGCCGCCTTGAGGTCGCGCATGAAAGGCTCGTAAAACTCGGTCAGCACCTGCACCCAGTCGATCTCGCCTTCTTCGATACGGTCGAGATGGCTCTCCATGCTGGCAGTAAAGCCCGGATTGATGATATCGGAGAAGCATTTTTCAAGAATGTGGTTGACGAGAAAAGCGGCATCAGAAGGCTGAAACCTGCCGTCGACCTTGCGCACATATTTGCGCTGCTGAATGGTATCGACAATCGTGGCGTAGGTGGATGGCCGGCCGATTCCCTCTTTTTCGAGGGTTTTGATGATCGAAGATTCGCTGTAGCGTGGTGGTGGCGAAGTAAAATTCTGCTCACCGGAAGTGCTCACGAGAGACAGTTTTTCGCCTTTTTCGAGCGGCGGCAGCTTCTGTTTGCCCTCTTCAGAAACTTCTGGCTCTGCATCTTCATCGCGACTGACGTTGTAAAGAGAGGTGAAGCCATCGAAAACCATGGTGGTGCCAGAAGCCTGCAGAATTGCCCCATCGACATCGACATCGACGGTAACGACGTTGTAACGGGCATCGGCCATCTGCGAGGCAACATAGCGCCGCCAGATCAGGGTATATAGTTTAAGCTGTTCTGGCTTGAGAAATGCCGCCATCTGATCGGGCGTGCGATGCACCGAAGTCGGTCTTATGGCTTCATGAGCATCCTGGGCACCCTTTTTCATACGATAGGTGCGCGCGTGCGGCAGACGATACTCGCTGCTGAAATTTTCTTTGAGATAGCCGTCGAGCTCAGTGAGCCCTTCGGGTGCAATGCGCACCGAGTCGGTTCGCATGTAGGTTATCAGACCAACCTGGCCTTCGCTGCCGACTTCGACGCCTTCGTAGAGTTTCTGCGCCACCGACATGGTGCGACGCGGCGTAAAGCCAAATTTTTGCGCGGCTTCAGCCTGCATGGTGCTGGTGATAAAAGGCGGGGGTGGCGCCTGCCGGCGTTCGCGGCTGTTAACAGAAGTAACCTGCAGGTCAGCCGCTTTTATTTTCGCCAGAATCGCATCAGCGGTGGCTTTATCAGGCACAACCGTCTTTTTGCCAGAATATTTAACCAGCTTGAGCTGAAACTTGCGCTGTTTTTCGCCTTTGACATCGGCGCTGATAACCCAGTATTCCTCGGGCTTGAAAGCGAGAATTTCCTTTTCGCGCTGGCAGATCAGGGCGACGGCAACAGACTGAACGCGGCCAGCCGACAGACCCAGGCAGATTTTTTGCCACAGCAGGGGTGAAAGACGATAACCCACGAGGCGATCGAGAATACGACGCGACTGCTGGGCATTCACCAGCGCAAAATCGATATTTCTCGGGTGTTCAAGCGACTTGAGAACGTCTTCTCTGGTAATCGAGTTGAAAGTGATGCGGCACTCAGACATCGGGTCGATGTTGAGAACATTGGCGAGGTGCCAGCTGATCGCTTCGCCTTCACGGTCAGGGTCAGGCGCAAGATAGATACGATCAACGGTGCGGGCAACCTTCTGCAGCCGCAGAATAACCTCTTTGCGGTCTTTGACCACATGAAAGTCAGGAACAAAACCATTCTCAGTGCTGACCCCGAATCTTGACGGCGGCAGATCGATGACATGCCCCTTGCTGGCTTCGACAATAAAATCTTTGCCGAGAAACTTTGACAGTGTTTTGATCTTACCAGGTGATTCGACGATAATCAGATTTTTGGTCATTGTTCCTCCCGGGCCATTGCTGGCACGGTCTTCAGTGCAGTTCGACAGAATGCGGTGTCGGAGCCATTTCCTGCCCTTCCATTTCGGAAGCGGGCTTGTGCATGATGACAATCAGCTCAAGCCGAGAGGCCGAGACCTGCCGCATATCGGTTTTCCAGATATATTCAAGCACCTTCTCGAAGTGCAGCGGGGTAATAACGCCATCTTCGACGAGTTTCAGCAGAAGCTGCTGCGCTTCAGGCAACAGACGCGCAGCTTCGCAGGCATGCAGATGTCTGATTCCGCTCGGGCGCCCATCAGAACAGTGCTTGCGCTCGCCGACCCTGACGATCGGATCAACCTTCTGCGTGATCATGGCGACAAGATTCATGGCTGTATCGATATCGCTGATCTTGAAACCCTTTTCGAGCAGCTTGCTCACCATCGGGTCACGGCCGGTCTCGTCGACACCGCTGGTTTCAATTCGCTTGATGACAATACTCATGATTTTCATGATATTGGTCAACGGGCTTTTAATGTTGTTCATAGCCTACCTTTTTTCGTTCACTTTTTTTCTTGCCTGATAAGTGCTTCCGGTTAGTTTAATCACATAATCTCTCATTTCGAGCTGCAAAAGTAAAGAAAACAATCTTTCTCGCTGCCAGCCATTTTCGAGCAGCCGATCGAGAGAAACGGCTTCTGATGCCAGTTGCGACAGCAATTTTTTCTCTTCATCCGTGAGATCGTCATCCTGATTTTTTTCTGCTTCAAACGCTTTATCCGGCAAAAGAGCAGAATAGTATCTGATGATTTCATCAGGATCGGTGACCATAATGCCGCCTTCCTGCAGCAGGCTCAGCGTTCCTTCTGATGTGCTCGATTTGATACTGCCGGGAATCGCGAAAATCTCACGGTTCTGCTCACCCGCGAGTCTGGCGGTAATCAGCGAACCACTGCGGGCACTGGCTTCGACAACCAGCGTTGCCACGCACATTCCGGAAATAATGCGATTGCGCACCGGAAAAAACCAGGGCCTGGCAATGGTTCCTGGGGCGTATTCAGAGATTACCGCACCCTTTTTAAGTATTGCATCACGGATTTTCAGGTTACCCCGCGGATAAACCACGTCGGGCCCGTTTGCAAGAACCGCGACCGTATGCCCATCGGCTTCGAGAGCACCGCGATGCGCATAGGTATCGATACCAAGTGCCAGCCCGCTGACGACGACAAACCCGGCCCGGGCCAGACGACAGCCAAAGTCACGGGCAATGTCATACCCCATCTGGGTGCCGTTGCGGGCGCCGACTATGGCGATTGCCGGCGCGCTGCCAAAATCGAGCCGGCCTCTGACGAACAGGGCGACCGGCGAATCGGGTATTTCACGCAGCAGCGCCGGGTAATCTTCGTCATTGAAAGTGACGAGCCTGACATCTTTGCGGTCGAGCACTTCTGGCGGGCAGACCGGCTCAACACGGGCGGCTTCGGCGACAAAACGCTCGGCACGCCTGATATCCCAGCCCTTGATGGCCAGCAGGTCACCTTTGGTCGCACGAAAAGCCCGTTGTGGCGTTTCAAATTCCTTGATCAGGCCGGCAGCAAGGGTGGCGCCCAGCCAGTTCATTGACGCCAGCTTCAGCCATGGCAGTCTGCGGTCAGCAGAAAAAGCATCAGCCATAATACATGTTCTCACGCGGCTGTTTAATCTGTTTCATCGCCTTTTTGCACCAGAACACAACCGTTTCATCCTGTGATTCGGTTGCCACCTGAGTCAGGCGGGCCATGGTTTCCATGCCGGCGGCGACCAGCGCATCACAGGCCATGGTTTTTATGGCGCTCTGTTCGTGCCTGAAAAGACCGATAAACAGATCGGGGTTGTCGAGAGCCATTTCGCCAAGGGTTCTTTTAATGGTTCTGGCTTCGCGCTCGTCGCGCACCTTGCCGGAATGGGCCATGAGTGTGAGAGCGTCAGCTTCGCTGTCAAGAGCGCCAATCGCCTTGATCGCCGCCAGTCGCACCTTGAGAGAATTGTCACTCAGGGCTTCGTTAAGCATGGTTCTCGCCTTGAGCCCGGGGAAACTGCCCAAAGCCTCGGCAGCACAGGCGCGTGCCGATTCATCCGTATCTTCCATCAGCATGACAATGTAATCGACGCCGCGCTCGTCTTTCATTTCAGCGAGTGCCAGGGCCGCGTTGCGGCGCAATTCAAGATCTTCGCCCTCAATACAGCGGACAAGTTCTTTGAAAACTTTGTCACCAAGCCGCTCGAAAGCGGTCACCACATTGCGGTGCACGTCGGTATTGCGGTCAGAAAAGCTTCTGATCAGCGGAATAATCGAGCGGGGGTCGCCAGTCTGCCCAAGCGAGATGGCCGCGTAGGTGCGCACCCATTCGCTGTCATCACGCAAAGCCAGGATCAGCGGTTCAACCAGATCGGGTGAAGTAATCAGGCCGGCAGCCTGGCAGGCATAGAGACGCAATTCGGCGTCGCCCTTGCGCATGGCTTCGATCAGTCTCGGCAGATACCGCGGCCCTATCTCTCTGATGATCTGACCGATCCAGTGACGGATATCTTCGTTGTCGCTCGAAATATGCCGCAGCAGGTCTTCAAGCGGCGGGTTATCGAGACGGCAGATACTTTCGGCAGCAGCCTTGCGCACACTCCAGACCTCGTCAGAAAGAGCGTGCACGAGGGATCTTGCCACAGACGAGTCAAATGAGCTGCCAAGCGCCCGTGCGGCAAAGAACCTGATTTCTCGGTTCGGGTCTTTTAAAGCCTTGATCAAAAATGGAACACCCGGCTCACCGATGCTTTCAAGAATGCGGGTAACCCAGTAACGCACATCGTCATTGGGGCTTTTCAGGGCCTCAGCGATTTTGTCGACACCGCGTTCGCCGATCTCTGTGAGAGCATAGGCGCTGCTGCGCCTGACGTTCCAGTCTTCGTGCGACAAGCCGTTAACCAGAACCGGCACAGCACGCGGGTTACCGATTTCGCCAAGCGCCGAAGCCGAAAATGCCAGAATCTCAGGGTTTTTAAGTTTAAACAGCCGCATAAGTGGCTCCACAACGCGGGCCCCGATCTTGACAATCGACTTGCGAATCAGATAGCGGTGGTTTTCATCCATTTTGATGATTTCGTCGAAAAGACGCTGCAGACTGGCGTTGCCGGCCTTAACCAGAGCTCTGAGACAGCCGTCGCGAATCTCTTCGTTCGGACCGCGCAGGTATTCGAGCATCATATCGACGGCATTGTCGCCGATTTCGGCGAGTGCCATGGTGGCACTTTTGCGGATCGTCCAGTCGGGATCGGCCAGCGATTCGATCAGCACCCTGATTACTCTTTTATCACCCGATTCACCAAGGGCGGCGGCAATAACGTAACGCGTCTGTTTATCACCGTTGCGCAGTGCTTCAAGCAAAAATCGCTGCGCTTTCGGCCCGAGCTTGCCAAGGGTTTTGATTGCCCAGAAACGGATATCTTCATCTTCAGTGAGCTTAAGAACCTGCTGCAGTGGCGCAATTACCGCCTCGCCATATTTAACCAGAGCGTCAGAAGCTGCTTTACGCACGCGCCAGCGATCGTCACCCAGAGCTTTAAGCAGCATGGTAACGCCCTGCGGAATTCTCGCGCAGCCAAGAGCGTTGCAGGCAAAGTATCTGATTTCGTCATTGGTGCTCTTCATGGCCCGCAGAATTGCGGGCAGGCCCTTCGGGCCGATTTCGCCAAGAATCTGCAGCGACCAGTGCTGCACATCCTGATTGTATGAATTTATGGCCCCTGAAAGGGCAGGAACAGCAGCATCACCAAAATCTTTCACGATATCGGCGGCAGCTTTGCGCACGACCCAGAATTCGTCTGCAAAGCACGAAATGAGAAACTGCAGGGCGTTCTCATCTTTTATGGCGGCGATTTTACGCAGAAGCTCCAGACGTTTCTGCCTGGTGGCACTGGCAAAAAGTTCTACAAAATACTGGCTGCTGTTTTCCATTTAAGATCCTTTGATGCTGAAAATCATCGCGGCGCTGAATCTGATGCGTTTTTTGGCGGGTCGGGCTGGTCTTCAAGCTCGCTTACCAAGACCTGAAGTGCCTCCGGCACAATTTTAAGAACGGTTATGTTTCCGGGCAAACCGACCGGCGCCGTAAGATTTACCGGGTAAGACCCCGGCTTCATTTTCTCGACGTCGAGTATCATCTCCAACTTGGCGTTACTGATCTTGTCGAGATCTTTCAGGTAACCCTCAACTTCGATCGAATAAGAAGATACAGAAACCGAAGCATGCTGGTGCGGTCCCTTTTTCAATTCGAAGGGCAGCCCCTGATAGATGCGGGTTACCTTGCTGTCTACAAGTGTAAGGTGCAAAAGAACCGGAGCAGAAGAGATCAACCTGACATTCTCGCCGGGAAATTCAAGTTTGACCGGCACCGCATCTGACTTTTCAATTTTCGAGAGATCTATCGGCTTGAATGACAGATCTTTCATCGGATTGATCAGTCGAGCCGGGCCGGTTATCTGAACACTTTCAGGCACAAGTTTGAAACCGTCGAGTTTTTTGCCCTCTGGTGACTTGTTGATGAAAACCGGTTTTGCCAGCGGCAGTGTCTTCGCCGGATAGCCCTGCTTAACCGTAACGTCGACATTGATTTTGCCCGGGGTGACGATTATCTCTTCGTCGGTGACACCAGACTCAAGAATTACCTTGATTTCGCGCTGTTCGCTGATTGAATTTTTCACCTGCTCAAGATTGATGTCGACCTGGCAGGCGGTAACCCTTTTTATGAGAGAATCGGGGCCTTCGATAGTTACCTGTGCCGGCGTCAAAAGTGGCTCGTCAAAAAGAAAGCCATCGGCAGGCTGGCCGAGAATTTCGGCGCGCACGTCGATTTTTTTGCGGATAATCGGCACCGCTTCAATTTGAATCTGGGCCGGAGAAAGCGACACGACCGACAGACCGGGTGCCGTGGTAACTCTTACCGGCAGCTGGGCACGCCCTGGTCTGAGATTGTAGAGGTCGACAGTAACCTGCAACTTGTTGTTGGTTGCAAGAATAAAATCGCGGCGGGTGCCTTCGACCTGAACATTGACGCTTGGTTTAACCGGGGTTACCTTAACGCTTTCGGGCACGTTTCGGTATTCTACCTCAGCCTCGATAGTTCGACGGATCTGCGGCGGAATAACGAGATTGACATAGATCCAGGCGAAGACGCCCAGCAGAATTGAAAGGGTTTTGAGCCAAATACGGTCAGTCATTTTTTACCGAACAGCCCCCTTGCCCGATTAACTCTGGTAAAAGCAGCTGCCACCAATTTTTTGATACGATCTGGAGTAAGACCACGCGTCAGTTTGCCACCCTTGGCCTTTGAAATCTGGCCTGTCTCTTCGCTGACCACAAACACCAGTGCATCGGTAATTTCGGAAACACCGATCGCAGCGCGGTGCCTTGAGCCAAGCTCCTTGGCCACCTCGTTGTGATTGCTGGCCGAGGGCAAAAAGCAGGCCGCAGCTTCGATCATCTGCCCTTTGATAATAACGGCACCATCGTGCAGCGGCGTAAACGGCATAAAAATTGTGTTCAGCAGTTCGGCGCTGATTTTACTGCGCATCATTACACCGTTTTCCATGAAATCTTTCAGACCGATCTCCTGCTCGAAAACGATCAGGGCGCCGATACGCTTCTTCGAAAAGTTCTCGATTGCCTTGCAGACCTCTTCGGCCAGCTCTTCTGCCGAATCCTCTGAAGTTACCTGCTCGCCAAGAAAACGCCCCTTGCCGATATCTTCGAGAGCACGCCGCAATTCAGGCTGAAAAATCACGACGAGCGCCAGGAAACCTGTTGGCAGCGCATTTGACAGTGCCCAGCTGACCGTATTGAAGTCGAGATCTTTGGTGACCACCAGCAGCACCAGAATGATGCCAAGACCTTTGAGCAAATTGTAAGCCCGCGTGCCTTCGATAAAAAGAAGCGCACGGTAAATGCCATAGCTGACCAGCATGATATCAAAAAAATCAACGAACGAGATATCACGCGCGATGGCGATAATGAGATCCAGAATCTGCTGCAAACCTTTACTCCAGGTCGGTAGTTAGCTTAATCATCAGCTCTTTCGCTTTTGCCGATGGTCGGCACAGCGGTGGGCGTGTAAAATCTTCGATAATGCCGGCATTGGCAAGCGCCGCTTTTGCCGGCAGCGGATTCGCCTCGATGAACAGGCCGCGATGCAGATCGAGCAGACGATAATGAATCGCCCGCGCTTCGGCCCAGTTACCTGCCAGAGCAGCGTCATTGAATTTTTTCATCATTACCGGTGCAACGTTGGCAGTCACCGAAATAGTACCGATGCCGCCGCAGGCCATAATCGGAAGATTCAGGCCATCATCGCCCGAGAAAACACCGAATCCAGCAGGAACCCGGCGAATGATTTCCATTATCTGATCGAGATTGCCAGAGGCTTCTTTGACCGCAACGATGTTTTTTTCGGCGGCAAGAGCGACAACCGTGTCAGGAAGCAGATTACAACCGGTACGCCCCGGAACATTGTAAAGAACCAGTGGCAGCGGAGTCGCGGCAGCAACGGCCTTATAATGCATTTTCAAGCCTTCCTGGGGCGGCTTGTTGTAGTAAGGGGTGACGACGAGAACCGCATCGGCGCCCAGGTCGACTGCTTTTGCGGTCAGTTCGACAACTGCGCTCGTGTTGTTGCCACCGGTTCCGAACATTATCGGAACTTTGCCGGCGGTAAGACGCCTGACTTCGGTCATCAAAGCCTTCTTTTCGTCGAAGGTGAGAGTTACCGACTCACCGGTGGTACCGCAGATCAGAATGCCATCCGTACCGGCTTCCAGCTGCATCTTCACCAGTTTTTCAAAGGCCTTGAAGTCAATTTTTCCGTCTTCTGAGAAAGGGGTAATGAGTGCTACCCATGAACCTCTGAGAAAATTCGTGCGCATTTTTGCCCCCGTATGGTGTCGTTTTTCCCTGTTATATTAACACCATTGGCAGCAAATTTCACGACAAAAAGAAGGGAAATTTTTGTAATTCTGCGCATCGCAAACAGAGCAATACATTATACTTCTGGATTTCGGATCCAGACCCCGAATGGCGCAATTTATATCCTTCACCCCGCAAAAACGTTGCCCTTTTCACGATACGATTACGCGGGTTTTTAGTGCAATTGCCCTGATCATAAAAATTGACTTTGCCGATATTCAGGTTGTATGTTAAAGCAGCTCATGCAAAACAGCAGCGAAAAATTGCCACAGACACTGCGGCCACTGGTGTTGTTCTGTCTTCCTGAACAGCGCCCGGCGGTCGTCGATTTCGCCGTTCTCGACCTGCCACCGCTTTTTTCACAGCCCGACTACGCCGTTTCGTGGTCAGCACAGCAGAATGGCTGGCTGAGAACTCTGGCTCGCGATCATCGCGCTTTCTGCCAGCCCGACTGCGAAAATCTGGTTCTGCGGCTCAACAGCTACGATCTGCTGATCGCCTGCCCGCTGAGCCTGAACACCCTCGCCAAATTCGCGCTGGGGTTGCGCGATTCGTTTCCGGCAGAGATTCTCTGGCAATTTTCCGCGCTCGGCAAGCCGATTTTGCTTGACGAAAGCTGTCTGCCCGACGAGAAGACCGCCATGAATCCGCACCTGATCAAAATCTACCGCCGCCACTGGCAGGCGATTACCGGCGGTACCGTCAGCGGTTTCAATCGCGACAACCTGTCTGAAATCGCTACCCGCATGATCAGAGCCAGAGCCGCAACGGCCCGACAGGCCGTTCCCGGCAGTCGCGTCTTTATCACCCGCGACGACGTTATCGCCGCTGCCGCCTCGCTCGAACCGATGCGCCTGCCATACAATTCCATCATCACCGATGCGGCCCGCGAAGAAGCAGAAGCCCGCGGCGTCGTAATCATTCAGGCCTGACCACAAACACGCTCTCGCCCTTTCCCACAGCCCATAAACAAAACCCGGAATTCTGTACATTGCTCTATGGATATCGCTGTGTTATAATGGCCCACACTTCCCAAACTTGGAGGGTATAATGTCAGGTCATAATAAGTGGGCCAAGGTCAAACACGTTAAGGCCAAAGTAGACGCGATCAGAGGTCGTCAGTTCACCAAGATCATCAAAGAAATCACCATTGCCGCACGCATGGGCGGTGGCGACCCCGGCAGCAACCCCAGGCTGCGAACTGCACTGACTTCTGCCAAAGACTGCAACATGCCGAAAGACAACATCGAGCGCGCCATTAAAAAAGGCACCGGCGAACTCGAAGGCGTTAACTATGAAGAAGTAATGTATGAAGGTTACGCTCCCGGCGGCGTTGCTGTCATGGCCCGATGCCTGACCGACAACACCAACCGCACCGTATCCGAAGTTAACAAGATTTACAGCAAAAACGGCGGCAATATGGGCGTGCCCGGCTGCGTGTCGTTCATGTTTGAAACCAAGGGTTACTTCTACCTGCCCCTCGAAACCAACCCGGGCAAAACCGAAGATGCCATGATGGAAATCGTTCTTGAAGCCGGCGCCGAAGATCTCAAAACCCTCGATGACGGGTTCGAAATCTACAGTGCCCCCTCAGAATTCTTCGCAGTCCGCCAGGTTCTTGACGAAAAGGGTCTGAAGGTCGAAGAAGCCAAGGTCATGTCGGTTCCGAAGACCACCGTTAAAGTTACCGGTGCCGATGTCGCCAGAGTTCTCAAGCTCGTTGACGCTCTTGAAGAACACGACGACGTCCAGGATGTCTATTACAACTACGAAATTTCTGACGAAGACATGGAAATGGCCCTCAGCGCCAGCTGATCGCCACCAGGTCCCGTATGAACAGGCTGCACCATGCCGGATGCAGCGGCAACACCAGCCAGCAGCCGGCCGGGTGCAGCTCATTTTTTAAGCAGGAAACCCCATGATTGATTTTGTTACCGGCATTCTCCACAGCAAACAGCCACACCGGGTCGTCATCGACCAGCGCGGCATCGGCCTCGAAATTCTTGTGCCCTTCTCCACCAGCCGCCAGCTTCCGGAAAAGGGCCTGCAGATCAACCTGCTCTGCCATCTCCACTGGCGCGAAGAAGGCCCGCAGCTTTTCGGTTTTGCCAGCGAAGACGAACGCCAGCTTTTCCGGGTTCTCAACCGGGTCAACAAGGTCGGCCCGAAACTGGCCCTGAATATCATGTCGGCTACGACTCCAGAAGCGCTTGCATCGATGATTCTGAGCGAAGATCAGGCCCGACTAACCTCCCTGAAGGGTGTTGGTCCCAAACTCGCTTCGCGCCTGATCGTCGAGCTGAAAGAAACCATCGCCAAACTCGGTATCGGTGCAGTTACCCCAGCGACCGAGAAGGAAACCGGCACCGGGATTCCGTTCGAAGCCGACGTGCGCGAAGCGCTCGAAAACCTTGGCTACACCGGCAAAGAAATTACCCAGTGCTTCAAAAAGCTTGGCCGCGATTTTGCGCCGGACGCCACGATCGAAGACATCATCGAAAAGGTTCTGCGCGCCTTCAGCTGACCCGGTGCTCAGTTATAACTGTTCACGGGGTAGGTTTTTCTGGTATCATGAGCGGGTACAATTCAATCTGAAGTGAAGAACATGCGAAAGAAGAATCTGCGCGACGAAGTCGACGAATTAATCTCGGAAGACAGCCTTGCCGAAGAAGGCGAAGAGGGCTCGATTCTGGCACGCACGCCGCTTCCAGGCGACGAAGAAATTCTGCTGCCCAGCCTGCGACCGCGAAAATTCAATGAATTTATCGGCCAGCAGGCGATAGTCGAAAAGCTGCGCGTTTTTATCGCCGCAGCCAGAGAGCGTGGCGAGCCCCTCGACCACACGCTGCTGCTTGGCCCGCCGGGTCTTGGCAAAACAACTCTAGCCAACGTCATCGCCGCTGAGATGGGGGTTCAGATCCGCATCACCTCAGGCCCGGTTCTTAACCGTGCCGGCGATGTCGCAGCCCTGTTGACCGGCCTGCGCCAGGGCGACGTTCTTTTCATCGACGAAATACACCGCCTCAGCAAAAACGTTGAAGAAGTGCTCTACCCCGCCATGGAAGACTACCATTTCGACGTGCTGATCGGCAAAGGGCCGACCGCCAGAAGCCTGCGCATGAAGGTGCAGCCGTTCACTCTGGTCGGCGCCACCACCCGCGAAGGCGATGTCTCGGCACCGCTGCGCACCAGGTTTGGCGTGGTTTCGCGCATCGACTATTACACCAACGAAGAACTTACCAGGCTGATTGAATCGGTCGCTGCCAAACTGCAATACCCGGTCACCCCTGAAGCGGCACACGAAATCGCCCGCCGCGCCCGTGGCACGCCGCGCGTTGCCATACGCATGTTCAAGCGCATGCGCGATGTGGCGCAGGTAAACAAATGTAACTCAGTAGACCTGCCAACCGTCGAAACCGGCATGCAGATGCTGCAGGTCGACCGCATGGGCCTCGACTATATCGACCGCAAAATTCTCGACATTCTGCTGCGCCGCTTTGACGGCGGCCCCGTCAGTCTCGACACTCTTGCGGTCTCGGTTGGCGAAGAAGCCGACACCATTTATGACGTCTACGAAAGCTTTCTGATTCAGATCGGGTTCATCGCCAGAACCAGCCGCGGCCGCATCGCCACTCGGGCCGCCTGGGAATACCTCGGCATGCGCCCGCCGGAACCGACAGTAACGCAGAACCAGCTGCGGTTCGACGAATAGGCGCTGCCAGCAATTTCAAACAAGAGAGAAACTGCCGTGAATATCGACGTGGAAACCAGACAGAACTCTGATGCCGGCCTGACGCCGCTGATGCAGCAGTATAAAGATATCAAGACCGAAAACCCGAATGCGGTGCTGCTGTTCCGCTGTGGCGATTTCTACGAAACCTTTTTTGAAGATGCGGTGCTCGTCGCCCAGGAACTGCAGATAACCCTGACCGCCCGCGGCAAAAGCAGCGGCAACCCGGTGCCACTCGCCGGCGTGCCTTATCACAGCATCGACGGCTATATCGCCAAACTGGTGCACCGTGGCTATACAGTCGCAATCTGCGAGCAGGTCGAAGACCCCAAGAAAGCCAAGGGCCTGGTCAAGCGTGAAGTAGTCAGAATCATCACGCCCGGCACCGTCTCTGACCCGACGATGCTCGAAGAGAACACCAACAACTACCTTGCCGCCTTCGGCCGCAGCAATGAACGCTTCTGCCTCGCCGCCGTCGAACTGAGCACCGGCGAAATGATTTTAACCAGCGGCGATCAGGTCGAAATGAACATGCTGCCCGAAGAATTCACCCGCCTGATGCCGCGAGAAATTCTCTGCCTCAGCGATTCTTCCGGCACCCTGCCCTCGCCCGCCCCCTGGCAGCACCTTAAGGCCGAGATTCACCCGACGCGCATCAGCGAAAACGAAGCGGTCGAAGCCCTGTGCAACCTTTACCCTTCTGAGCACAAGGCGCGATTTCTCGCTCTGCCCCAGCTTTCGCTCAAAACTCTCGGAATCCTCGCCGACCATCTTCTCGACACCCAGCGCTGCTCTCTCAGCCATCTCGGCCTGCCCCGCGATTACCGCCTCGGCGACGGCATGGTTCTCGACGAAGCGACGCTCGGCAATCTCGAACTGCTGCCAAATGGCCGCAACCAGAACATCGGCGGCACTCTATTCGATGTACTGAACCGCACCCGCACCAGCATGGGTGCCCGCATGCTGAAAAAATGGCTGTTAAAGCCCCTGATCGACCCGACTGCCATCAACCGGCGCCTCGACATGGTTGAAAAATTTGTGGGCGATG
This sequence comes from Candidatus Rifleibacteriota bacterium, assembly GCA_024710355.1. Classification (GTDB taxonomy): domain Bacteria; phylum Muiribacteriota; class Ozemobacteria; order Ozemobacterales; family Ozemobacteraceae; genus Rifleibacterium. The sequence continues at coordinate 110,224 of JANJUX010000015.1, read as the reverse complement.
CCCTGCTGCTTGCCGAAACCCGCGAACTGCTCAAAGGCATACCCGATCTCGAAAGAACTCTAAGCAAAATTTCGCTCGGCAGCCGCAACCCTCGCGATCTGCAGGCCCTCAGCCTTGGCCTGAGCCGGGTTCCGGCAATCGTCGAACTGCTGCTACAGCATGATCTCGAGCAGATGTCCGCCGGCTTCAAACCCCTGCAGGAACTCACCGCCCTGATCGACTCACACCTGCTTGACGAACTGCCGGCAGTGCTGACCGATGGCGGCGTCATAAAAAGCGGTATCAATGCCGAACTCGACGAACTGCGCGGGCTGCTGCGCGATGGTGATGAATGGCTGCGCCGCTACGAAGAGAGCGAAAAACAGCGCACCGGCATCAAAACCCTCAAGGTGCGCAAAAACAGTGTCTTCGGCTTTTTCATCGAAATTTCGAAAAGTCTCGCCGATCAGGCGCCCGAAAATTACGTGCGCAAGCAGACCCTGACGACCGGCGAACGCTTCATTACTGCCGAACTGAAAGATTACGAAAACAAGGTTTTCACCGCCAGCGAAAAGTCGACCGGTATCGAAAAAGAGATTTACGAAGGCCTGGTTAAGCGGGCATTAGAAGATATCCCGGCGATCAAGGAAAACGCGAACGCACTCGCTTCGGCCGACGTAATCAGCTCTCTGGCGCAGCTGGCAACCGAAACCCGCTGCTGTCGACCGGTTGTTGACGGCGAAAACCGTATCAACATCATTGCCGGCCGCCACCCGGTCGTCGAAAAGTTTCTCGACAGCGGTGAATTTCACCCGAACGATCTGCGACTCGACGGCGAACGCCGTCAGGCCATCATTACCGGCCCTAACATGGCAGGTAAATCAACTTACCTGCGACAGGCGGCTCTGATTGTGCTGATGGCGCAGGTTGGCTCGTTTGTTCCGGCAGAGAAGGCCGAAATTGGTGTGGTCGACCGAATCTTCACCAGAGTTGGGGCTTCTGACAATCTGGTGCGCGGTCAGTCTACCTTCATGGTCGAAATGATGGAAGCCTCGGCAATTCTCAAAAGCGCTTCCGAAAGAAGCCTGCTGATCCTCGACGAAATCGGGCGCGGCACTTCGACTTTCGACGGCCTGTCACTGGCCTGGTCGATTCTCGAACATATCAACCTGAGTATTGGCGCCAGAACGCTTTTCGCAACCCACTACCATGAACTTACCGATCTTGACACGGTTCATAAAGGGGTTTTCAACCTCAACGTCGGGGTCAGTCACGACGAAAAGAGCGGCGATATGGTGTTTCTGCATGCCATTCACGAAGGCCCGGCCAGCAAATCATACGGTATCGAAGTCGCCCGCCTCGCCGGGCTGCCGGCCAGTGTCATCGAACGCGCCCGCGAGATTCTTTTCGAACTCGAAAAAACCGAGCAGGAAGAACTCGACCGGGTTACCCGTTCGCTCAGAACCTCGCCCGGGGCCCACAAGCCGCAGCAGCTCAGCCTGTTCGCTCCTGGAAATGAGGTAATCGAAGCGGTGGCCCGCGTTGATGTCAACAATATCACGCCGCTCGAAGCTCTCAACATCCTCAGTCGCCTCAAGGAAATGACGAATGGGTGATGATTACTGGGCACCAGTTTTTGCAAAACTGCTTGAAGACCTGAGTTTTCTCAGGCTTCTCTGCCACGACACCGCCGACGCCGACCTTCTCAACTGGGTGCTGCCGAACAAGCCACTGGCGCTGCGCTGTGCCAAGTTTATCCGGCGGCACAAGATCGTCGATCGAACCTCGCTGATCAACGAAGTCATGGATTTTGCCGAAGATGACCAGGCCTTGCGCAAGATCATTCTCTTCACCTGGGTCGAGAAGAACCCGAAAACCATGGGTTTTGTAAGTGTCGCCGCGACTCCCGAGAATATCGCCCGGCTCGAATCGGGTTCATACGGCAAGCCTGGTAAAATAAGGATTCTGGCGAAAATCGACCCGCGCAACGGGGCCGAACGCATTTATCAGCAGTATTTCGAAAAGAATCCGATCAAACCATCTGAAGCTGAACTCGCGGCCAATAGTGCAGCAACGGCAGCACCGCCTGACAAAGATTTTGAAGCGAAGCTGCGCGATATGACCGAAATGGCGATGAAGGCGGTCAAACGCAGCCGCGAACTTGAAGGGGCTCTCGAAACCGTAAAAAATGACAACCGCCAGCTGAAAAAAGATCTTGAAGCGCGTGAAAAGGAAGTAGCCGAACTTAACCGCAAGCTCGAAAGCAGTTCTGTCGCAGCAAAATCTTCGGCCGCTCTGATTGAAACCCTTGAAAAGCAGTTGCAGCAGGCAAAGCTGCGGTTGGCTGAGGTCGAAAAAGACCTCAGTCGGCAGACGGCTTCCCCCATAAAGCAGGCAACCCCGCCGGAAACACGGCAGTTGCAGGAAAAATGTGACGAACTGCAGATTCAGATCGAAAAACTGCAGAAAGCCCTGCAGAATCGCGACACCAGCATTACCCGCCTCGAAGGCGAAAAAACCGAGCTGCAGAAACGTCTGCGAGGTGAAGAAGAGCTGCAAAAACGGGTTGAAAGGCTGCAAACAGACCTTAAAACGGTCGCAGCCGACGGTTCCGGCGCAGAAAAAATGGTGGCCGGGCAGCTTGTGACCCGTGTTACCGCCGGCAAAAAACATGTATGGCTCTTTGTTTCGCTGACTGGCAATACTTTTGAAGTTGCAGAAGAAATCGTAAAAAGCTCAGGCATAATCGCCGAAGAACTGGCTCTGCTGATGCTGAGCCCAGACAATCAGCCGGTCAGCATTACCTCACTCGAAAGCGAAAACCGCCGCGAAATTTTCGGCTTTATCCGCCATGAATCAGACCAGAACTGGCTGGTTTCTGACGAAGAAGAGCGTCTGCAGATTTTTGCACCGGTCGATGCCGGGCATCTCGAAAAACCGGTCAAAGCCTTTTACCTCGGCGAAACTTCGCTGCGCGAGGCCGGAATTTATCATTTCGAAGCTCTGAAGCTGAATGAAGAGAAAACTTTCGAGATTACCGAAATTTCCGTCTCCGCTCTCAAAAAGTATTTCTCAGCCGAGATTTTCGACTTTGACCGTTTCTGTAACGAACTTGGCAGACTGAATGTCAATTTCAGGCTCGAAAACGACCGTATCAGGTTCAGCCGTGATTACCGGCAGGTTCTCAACGGCCTGCGACCGGCGCTGCCGGTTGCAGCTTTCTGCTCAGAGGCTTCCTGCAGTGAAAAGGCGAAGATGGCAACTCTGGCCAGGGCCTGCCGACCGGGTCAGGCCTGCAGCTTCTGCGGCGCCTTTCCCCTTGCCGGGCGGGCTTCGGTCAATTTTGAATTTAAGGGCGAGCGGGTTCTGATACTTGGCGGCGACCGGGTTGGCAGTGAATATGAGCGGGTTCTGGCCAGGCACAACCTTGTGGTTACCTGGCTCAGCGGCTTCAGCAATCTGCATGAACTCAAAAACGGTCTCGGCAAAGTTGATGTGGTGGTCATTATCGTCAGGCAGATTTCACACACGCTGCTGCGCGAAATTGTGCCACTCGCCGAAAAAGATAAAAAGCCGCTGCTCTATTGCTCACAGCGTGGCACCAGTGGCGTTTTAAGCCAGCTGGCCGATTTTTTCGGCAATCTTAAAAAATGACGTTGTAAAAATTTTTTAACAAAAACTGGTTGACTTTAAAAAAAAGTGGTATAATCAGTTGTAGAGAGAATTAAATGAATCAGTGAGAAACCGCTTCGAAGCGGGAGGTTCTTGCCTGCATCAGCTCCAGAGTGCAGGGTCGGAGTCCACGCAGCACAAAAATCTATTATTTCATTAAAGATTTGCTGACTTGTTCCGATTAGACAACCGGGTTGCCGTACATAGTCATGGTTCAGGAGGAACCTGAAATGTACATAACCGTTTGGCGACCCCAAAAGAAACGGAGATCCATATGGCAAGTATTAATCATAATCACGAACGGGAACAGGATAACCAGCTTCTCAAGAACTACTTCAAAGATCTTAAGAAGCACCCGCCTCTCACCAGAGAAGAAGAGATCACTCTTCTCAAGCAGGTACAGGAGGGCAACGAAAGAGCCAAGGCCAGACTCATTCTTGCCAACCTGCGTTTTGTTGTCGCCGTCGCCAAACGCTACCGGCACATCAACGAGGTTCCTTTTGAAGACCTTATCGCCGTCGGCAATCTTGGGTTGATGCGCGCAGCCCAGCGCTTTGACAGCGACAAGAACGTGCGCTTCATTTCTTACGCGGTATGGTGGATCCGCCAGGCGATGATTCAGGTTGTTTCAAGCCATGGCAACCCGATCAGACTGCCTCTCAACCGTGTTCACACCAGCCTGCGCATCAAAAAACTCGAAGAAACCCTGATCAAAAAGCTCAACCGCCGCCCGACGCTCGAAGAGTTGGCCGATGCGGCAATGATGAAGCCGAAAGATCTTGGCAGATTTCTGCGCGACATACCCAACGTTGTATCAATGGATTCGACCCCGGTTGATTCTGAAGAAGACCTGTTTCTGCGCGACGTCATCACCGATTTCGATGCCGACCCGCTCGCCGAAGCCGAAAAAAAGGCTCTCGAACGCGAACTTGAAAAGGTGCTCTCGTCACTTTCTGACCGCGAAAGAATCGTGCTGATGCATCGCTTCGGCCTGCGCGACACCAAGTCTTACACGCTCGAAGAAATCGGCAGACTTCTCGGCGTCACCCGCGAACGCGTGCGCCAGATCGAATCGCAGGCCCTGGCCAAACTGCGTAACCCGAGACGTTCACAGGACCTGCAGAATTACCTGACCTGACCATTGCAATCAGCCTTCTGTCGCACAAGAATTACATCGTTCTCCGCAATTCCAGTGTCTGTCACCTGAAGGTTAAGACAGAAATCTGGTTTAATCCATGCCGAAGCAGGGATGACGTGGAGTGTTTTTAGGGCCGATCTGGTGCTCTGGCCGCTGCTGATGATGGTGGCGGCGTGGCGATAATCGAACAGGCATTTAATATGTTCCAGATAAACTCAGGGAACGGGCGAACCCGTTCCCTGTTTCATTTTAGAGAGTTTGCGGCCGAATTATTTTTTCGGGCGACCGATGATCATCAGATAGCGGTTGAAATTTTCTCTGGCCGACTTTTTAACGTCTTCGATGGTCACCGAACTGTAAATACTCAGAATTTCTTCGAGAAAGTCTGGCCTTAGACCGTTCCAGAGATAATTAGCCAGCACTGCCGACTGCGCATCTGATTTTTCAAGGACGCGGTTGAAAAAAGAGCGAAGTTTATGGCCGGCGGCCTGGATATTGTCGGTGGAGACTTCCATCTGCGGGATGCCGGCGATGATATCTTCAATGACCTTTTTCGCCGCATCGACCTTGTCAACGGGCACTACCGCATAGAAAGAGAACACCGATGAGAGTTTGTTGGTAAGATAATAGCCCCAGAGCCCACGGTAGGCGTCTATTTTCTTGAGTTCTTCGGCGATCAGAGCGTTGCTGCTGGCAAACAGCAAGTGACTGAAAACCGAGTTGGCCCCGAAGGTAGAGCGCAGCTCTTCGCGGCTGTTCAGATTCAGAAACTGCTTCATTCTGAAGCCAACGGCGATAAAGGCATTTTCACTGCCCTGAATGGCGATTTCTTTAACTTCGGTTTTATCGAGGGGTGAACCCGCCCAGGGCGGACACTGTGAGGTAACGACGCCCTTTCCGGTCGGGAAATCGGCGAAGGTATTGCTGATCATTTCGAGGGTTTTGTCGCTATCGAAGTTGCCGACGGCAGAAATACAGAGATTCGAGGCAACCGCCCATTCACGGTAGAATTTACCGACCATTTCATAGGTGATATTGTCGAAATCACCACGTGAAATGTTTTTGAAGGTCAGGTTCATACCGGGGTACATTCCTTCGATGAGGCTGTTAACAACCGCAGTGTGGGGTTTGTTGTTCTCTTCGTCAAAGCGATCAAGAACCTTGGCTCTGGTAGTTTTGAAGAATTTCTCCGAGAAATCCGGTCTGACAATGGTATTTTTGAGGAATTCGAGCAGTTCAGGCAGTTTCTGCTTTTTTGTGCGGGCCGAAATAATCAGACTGTCATTATTGAATACCGCTTCTAGTCGTGCGGCAATATCGTCGAGACGGTTGTTAAGTCGGCGATTTTCGTTGTCGTTGATGTAGCTGGCGACCATTTCGGCAACCAGACGGGTCATGCGTCGGTCGTTCGCATTGGCTGTGCAGGCATCGACACCGAACAGCAGCGTCAGGCCGACGACTTCGCTGCCGGCAAAACTGCGCACAATGGCGCGGGCACCGTTTGGCAGGGTTTTGAGCTTAACCGGGTTTTCTTCTGCCTTCTGGTATTTCAGCGGGTAGAAAATACGCACGGCATAACGATCATTGCTGAACATCTGGTGGGCAACCCGCTGCATGTCGGTTGAGGTAACACGGTCGTAGGCAGAATCGATACTTTCAGCGATTCTGAAATTGCCCATCAGTTCGGCAAAACCGAGGTCAAAAACTCTTTCGAGGCGCGATTCGCGCTTTTCGAGGTTTTTAAGCTGCATCATTTCGGCAACCCGGCGCATTTCGTTGCCCTTTGGCGGGTTCATATAGAGGTTTGCCAGAGAGCTGAGAATCATGTTAACCGGCCGGCTGACATTACCTTCGCGGCTGGAAAAACCAATCAAGAAAACACCACGGTCGCGCCCGGGAACATACCTTGCAAAAGGATTCTTCAGCTCAGGAAAATCTTTCTTCAAAGCCGTTTCAAGCCATGAATAGTTAACATCCTGCATTGACGCCTGCCAAAGAAAGGCAGGAGGCATATCAGGATCGTTATAGCCGGGAGCTTCAAATCCGATAAGAACTTCAGTCTCTTCGATATCGAGAAAGTCGACCACTTCTGTTTTGCGTGATTTTGCCGCAGCATCAGCCTTTTTAGGTTCAGGAGTTTCAAGCACCGAGGCCTGCAGTGAGCCAAACTGCTGCATCGAGGCGGCAAATACATCAGAGGCAGAAACATCGCCGATTACCACAAGAACCGCATTGTTCGGCACAAAAACCGTCTCGGCAAAAGCCTTGAGATCACTCAGTTCAATTTTTGCGAGCTTTTCTTCGTTGATCGGACCGCGGCATTCAACGGCCTGATCGGGGTAGAGGTCTTTCCAGATCATGCGTTCAATGAGACCGGTCGACTGCGGGAACTTGCGGGCCGAAGCGACGTAGCGCACTGCCTCATTCTTGGCGGTGTCAAAGTCCTTAGCTTCTGGTTTGAGGCTGAAACCCAGGCGACACAATGATTCGAGAATCAGCGGCAGCTGATCGGCATTGCCGGTAGCTGCGGCGTAGAACATGTCCTGGCCGCCGCCGAATTCGTTGAGAATACCGACTTTTTCGAGGCGGGCATTGAAATCATAGCGGCTTTCGCCGGCGAACCCGGCCGATTCGAGCAGCGAGCGATAAATTCTGCCCAGTCCGGAATTGCAGTTTTTCTGGTAATAGACACTTGAATTGAAGATAAGTCCGGCAGCGGCAACGGGCAGGCTTTTGTCTTCGACGACGATGACGCGCAGGCCGTTCGGCAGCAGTGCCTTTTCGGGCGGCGACTTGACCAGTGCCGGGAGCGTCATGCCCACCAGCGAGAACATTAGCGCCAATACCACAATAATGCGATCAGATTTTATAATTTTCATGGCCTCCTCCAAAACTGGTCATGCGAAGATTCTATTTGGAAAGCAGCACGCGGCCGCTCGATTTCTCTTTTACGATATAACGATAACTGGCGATGACAACCATTTTGTAGTTTTCAGCGCCATAAATCTCTTTGCGGTAGCCGATTTCGTCGGCGTATTTGCGCCGCGCCTCGACCAGATATTCTTTTATCTCATTGCTGGGGTCATTGCGCAGATTGCGCAACTCTTTATCATCGAGTTCGATATACTGGGTGAATTCTTCCTGTTTGTCGGTTGTCACCGTCAGTTCGAGCAGAAAATCCTTGCTTCTGGCTTCGACGGTAACGATAGCCAGCAGAATGGCGACTACTGTCAGCAGAATTCCGAGCTGCAGAAAATGTTTGCTTTTTAACATACGCCCCAAATCTACGCCAAACCAGAATAATTTGCAACCATAAGAAAGCCCCCGGCCACAATCGCGACCGGGGGCTTCAGATCAACTTCGATCAATAGGAAGCAGGATAGAAGTAGACTGCAAGGTTTTCGGCATTGTTATAGTGGAGCATATAGAAACTGCCGGTAGCTTTATCGGTCTTGATAAATTCGCCGGGAACCGGGTGACTACCGTCGTCGCTGGCAAAGTATTTAACGGGCAGGTATTTTTCAACCTTCATCGAAGAATCGAACTGGATGAAGCCGTCGCCAGATATTGTTGATATCTGCCCCAGCCACAACCTTCCCTTCACGTCGATGCCATAGTTGCCGCGACTGGACCAGACAAAGTCTTCGGTATAACCAGTCCTGGCATCTATATGGAAATGCCTGTTGCCGTTGGCATCGGCGATCATGTAGATTCGACCGCCGCCAACGGCGATCTGTTCGATTGCCGGAGCCATGGATGTGCTACCGGTGTCGATAGTCTTGATGTTTACCGGATTTGCCAGATTACTGAAAGCAAAGCGTTTTATATCAATTGTGCCCGTCGACGGCGTAATTGTTGTATAAGAAGCGATTGCCAGATACAGTGAATTCGCATCGGCAGTAATTTTCGCATTCGCCATCGCCGCACCGCCAACTGCAGAGGTTCGATTTTCGTCTGTTTTGTTGAAGAAGAACTGGGGTGCTGAGAGTCCACCGACAGTAGAAGGTGAATTGAAATACATCAAATCCGTGCTGGCATAGTAAGGTGGCTGGCTAAGTTCATATCTGGTTGCGGCAGAAAACAACCGATTGTCGGCATAGACAATCTGGGCTTCATCGTAGCCAAAAGCACCACCTGGAATCGATGCCGAAGCAATTGGAGCGCCCAGGGTAGAAGCAAAACAATTTATGTATGCGGTTCCGGTGCCCACATTTTCGGTAAACTGCAGGAAGATCTGGCCTATTGCTGCTGAAGTCATTGAGACTGACTTGAAGGACACTGAGTTGGTAGAGTTAACCGTTGCGGTTGCAAGCTGCGCTCCGGTTGTCAGATTATAGCTTCTGATAAAAACATTAATAGAATCGTTTTCGAGTGAACCAACATAAGCGACACCATTAATAACTTCAAAACCAAATAAACTGGCGCCTCTGAAAGAATCTGTATTCGGAAGGGCAAAACTGCTGATGCCAAAATTTACATTGCTTCTGGTGGTGAAGTTTACCGAGGTCGGGGTCGATTCGACATCACCGTAGCGGTTGTAGACGTGGGCTACGTAATCGGTGCTCGCAAGCAGGCCGGTCACCTGGAATGAAGTGCCGTCGAGCACGACAGAAGCGACCTGACTGTTGTCGCTGACCTTGATTACGTTAACAACCGACTTGGAGGTGAAGTTGGCGTTGGTCCAGGAGATTTTGGCGCCGACGTCGGTTACATCGTTTACAGCAACGTTGGCTGGTGCGCCCATGATCTTGTTAAATGAGACCGGGCTGCTTTTCAGGATGAAGGTTTCTGTAGTATTCGGACGATGCCAGAGTCTTTCGACGACGACGTTGTGCTTGCCTGGAGCGATGGAGCCAATCGTCGCCTGGTCCTGGGCTGGAGTTAACGTAAAGCCGGTGGGTCGATCACACAGGTTTCCATCGACGAGAATTTTTGTGTCGCCTGGAACTGCAGTACCGGATGGAGGAGCGGCCGTATCACTCGCAAGGTTACTGCCTGAAACGGTCAGAACATTTTCAGGTGCAAAAATATCAGAAATCAAGGGCACGACCAGGGTTGGTGCAAGTGAAACACCGGTTAAATTTTCCCCTTCGGCAACATTGAGGAGAGCGGATTCGCCGTAGTAACCGTTGGCATCGGGCAGAACGACGATTTTATACCCACCGGGCGCCAGGTTGTTGAAGTAGAAAGCACCTTCGGTGGTTTCGTTATCGGTGTAACTGCCGTCGGTCTTTTCGATGCGCACACGATAGTGCTTATTCGGGCTGGCGGGCGTGACACTACCACCGATGCTTGCCGGAACAACACCGGCCGGGCGCACATCGATCGGCGAAATCGCCAGATCAGCAGCGCTTACCACATATGGGAAACCGGATGGCGGCGTTACGAAACCATAACCGCTGCTGACTTCGATGGCGTAGTTTCCGGCCGGGACTTTGAAAGCGAAATTACCGCTTACTTCAGTTACGGCAGTCTGAGGCATGAAAGTGGCAGAATCAGAACGAATGGTGACCGTTACATCACCATCATTGGACTCGCCAGCCTTTCTAACGACCTTATTGATGTCACCAGACAACGTGAACATTTTTGTGGCAAGCGGAACAATGTCGATTGCCGGAGAAATGCTGACGTTACCGACACTGGCATCGACCGGGCTGGAGAAAGTGGTGGCAAATTTGTAGCCGCTGTTGATCGCCAGAGTATAGGTACCGGGCTCGACCTTGAAGCTGAAGGCGCCACCTGCAGTGGTAACCGTGCTGTAAAGTTTCGCCGAGGCATCGATGTTGGTAAGGGTTATGATTACGCCACCATCATCAGTTTCACCGCTGATAAAATCAGTCTTGTTGATTGCCCCGTCGACAGTGTAGACAACAACCGGAGCCTGGATCGGCTGCAGGTTGAAAGAAGGAACGGTAACGTCGGCACTGGTAACAACTACCTGAGCCAGAGTGCTTTCGGGGCGGTAAATGCTGCTGACCACCGACATGTTATAGGTGCCGGCAGGAACAGTGATCGAATAATTACCAGCAGCGTCGACCAGCCCGGTATAGGTGGTGGCAGGACCTGCTGTGGAAATGAGAGAGATCGTAAAACCACCCTGACCGGTGTCACCGGCCGCAAAAACAGTCTTCAGTGCTGTGCCCGAAACCACGTAACTCGCCGGTGCAGGAACAGCCGGAATAACCCTTATGCCAGTGCCAACGGTGACTGCTGCGCTGACATTTACCGGGTTGGTAAAGGCTGTTTCGAATTTGTAATCGCCGGTCACCGCGAGATTGTAGGTGCCGGCAGGAACCCTGATGGCAAAACTGCCTGTGGGGGTCGTAGCGCCGGCAAAAGTCACGGCATCGCCGGTTGTCGGGGTAAGAGTGACAATGACGTTGCTCTCATCAGTTTCACCGTTAACTCTGGTAACCTTGGTCAGACTGCCAGAGACAATAAAGTTGGCAGTGAATACCTGAGTCGGAACGACCCAGATAATATTGTTCAATACTGTCGGAGCACTTATGGCTACCGGGTTGGCAAAAGTGGTTTCGAAGGCGTAACCGCCACCGACTGCCAGATTGTAGCTGCCGGCCGGGACGCTGAAGGTAAATGAACCGGTCGGGCTGGTAACTGCAGAAAAAACATTGGCAGCGGCATCGGTAGAAGTCAGGGTAAGGGGAACCCCGGCATTATCGGGCTCATTGAAGGCTTTGCTGCGCTTGTTGATTGTGCCGCCGTAAGCGTAGAACTGGGTAGTCGGCGGCAGAACCACGGTCGGCTTTGACAGAACGAATGGCTGCACAGTAACGGTGCTTCCGAGGGTCGAAACCGCAACTGTCTGAACACCAGGAGCAACCACAAATTCGCCACCGACAACACTCACATTGTAGCTGCCGACAGTTTTCACATTCAGGGAAAATTTACCGGAAGAGTCTGTGTAAGCAATAAGTGGGAGATTGTCTCCGCTCGATACTACGATTACCATTAAGGCATTAAGAGCTGAAGCCGGCACCGAACTGTCGGCAACATTGACCTGGCCATTGATAGCGCTGACCTGCTGCACCGGAACAACTGGAACGACCAGAGTCAGATCTCCAAGCGATTTGTTTTCGGCTGGACCGATGTTTATAGTATTTGCAGGGTTCTGAAGAGTTGCGCCATCAGTTGAATGAATGTCCAGTGTGAAGTTCTGACCTGAAGGAACATGGTTGATGGTAAAATTGCCACTGGCGTCAGAAATGGAAACATAAGAGGTTCCGGCGAGGTAAACCCATGCACCCCGAACGGGTTGCCCACCACTAAGCAGCAATCTGCCGAAAACTTTACCGGTTGGCGTGAGCTGAGCGTCCTGCTCAGTGACGCTACCGAGTATCACACCGGTCCGGGCAAATTGATAGGGTTCGCCTTTCCCTGCTATCAGTGTATATTCGCCGACCGGAACAGCGGTAAAGCTGTATCGCCCATCGCTATCGGTTTTTGTAGAATAGCTGCCTTCGGCAAGCTTTGTCTGGGCAAGAACCGAGCCGCGCAGAGAGGCCATGCCAGAAGCGCCGGCCAGAATGGCCTTTTCCGGCTTATAAAGATCAACGGTTACGTTGGCGAGAGGTTTTCCTGACAATTTGACCGTGCCTGACAAATTGGCAACCGGGCCGCTGACAACCGGGCCGACCGGATTGCCGGTGTCACCACCGCCACCGCCGCCACCACAACCAATAAGGGCGAAAGCGATACTAAGAACACAAAAAGCAAACAAAGCTATTTTTTTACCCACGTTTTGACTCCTCAAAACTCGATGTTATCTGACGATTATGTCTGAAATGGTGTATGGTTCGTAACCGCTGCGATTGATGACCAGATAATAGGTGGCAGGTGGCAGATCGAGAATGCCATAAAAGCCCGTCACGTCAGTAATTGAATACCCGGCGATCACGCCGGTGGTCTGGTTGTAAGCTTCAACGCGGGCTCCGGAGACCGGGATTCCGGTTATTTTGTCGGTCAGAACACCTTTTATACCGAACTGTTCAACCACTACAGCAGGCAATTCGGTTACCTGAATGCCTTCGAGATACCAGACGCCGGAGTCTTTGCCCATCAGAAAGCTGATGGTCATGCCACCGAAGGCAGAGTTGCCGCCATAATAATAGCGGGTATTGACGCGGGCAAGAATCGAACTGATGTATTCGACCCCGGTAAAGGTAAGGTTCCAGATGTTGCCGGAAAGGTCGCGCATCCGGATATATCTGGTTTCTGAAGTGGTCGTCTGGGCAGCAATCTTGCCGGCGGCATCGATATTGAAGACCGGCCCGGAATCGGCCCGCCAGCTGGCAAATATGCGCTCGACCGCAGCTTCAGGCGAAGATGCGTCAGCCATTGTTGCGACAGGGGAAGCACTGCCGCCTCCGCCACCACAGCCCGTGACAAACAAAGTCATGCAAAACAAGAGCACGACAGCCAATGAGAATCGCTGTGCCATTTTTCCTCCTGTTCAGAGCCGAGCACTCTGAACCAACCTGAATTTAAGCCGGAAAGATCATTCTCCGATTATTTTTATCAGAACCCTCTTGCGACGATTTCCGTCGAATTCTCCGTAATAGATCTGCTCCCATGGGCCAAAGTCGAGCTTGCCGTCGGTAATGGCAACGACCACCTCACGACCCATGATAGTTCGCTTCAAATGCCCGTCGGCATTATTCTCGCCGCCAGCATTGTGCTGATATTGCGAATATGGTTTTTCGGGGGCGAGTTTTTCGAGCCAGGCTTCGAAATCCTGGTGTAGACCACTCTCATCGTCGTTGATAAAAACGCTGGCGGTGATATGCATGGCATTTACCAGCACCAGCCCCTCTTTGATGCCGCTGGTGTTCAGTGCCTCTTCGACCTGAGGGGTGATGTTAATCAGGCCTCTCCTGCCCTTGACTTCAAACCACAGTTCTTGTCTGAAGCTTTTCATGACAGAAACCTCCCGTAACCACATAATAAACTTGCCAACCTCGGGCAAATATTGTGTATTCTACGCGCTTTTCATCCCGGCTGCAATTTTTTTGCTCTACAAAGATCAAACGGGCCAGTTCATTGATTTCCCGGCGCTGGCGGCAAAAAAACTAAAACACATTGCCGTATCTGTTAGAATATGGCCTTAAAGTTTATGGGAGGCTCATCCTTGATAAAAAAACTGCTGCGACTGTTCTTTAAGGCCGCTCTTCTGGCGGTGATCGTGATAACCGTAATCGTGCTCTGGCCCGAAAATAGTAATTTTTCGGTTTTCGAAGACATACAGGGGCAGTATACAGACAGCTTTGCCCTTTCTGAAGAGATTAACGCCAACCCGGCCAGAGGACTGCATATTACCGTGCCAAAAGCAGCCACAGACAGACAACTGCAGCTTGTCGCCAGCAGACTGCCTACAGAGCAGATACTCGAACTCAGCAAAAATGAGCCGGATGAAGCGCCAACCGGCCCAATAATGGCTGCCTATGAAATAAGCCTCGGCCTGCTTCCTGAAGAAAGATTGATGAAGCCGATGCTGATATCCTTCAACCTCGAGGAGACAGGGATCCCTCAGGAGGAATGGCAGAATCTGAGGGTTTACCGGGTCGAGGGCGAGGGGCCGAAAATTCCGGTCACTGCAAAGCTCGATGGTGAGGAGCTCAAGCTGTTTACTACCAAAAACAGCACCTTCGTCATTGTTGGGGTTCCCACCGGAGCTACGGCGCTTTACTATGTCGTGGGGTTATACGGCAAAGGAACCATGTCATACATGGCCATGAACAGTGTAATGGAAGACGGAACCACCTACAGACTGCTCTGGCCTGAAGGCCTGAAAACAGACACAAGACAACTGACGCGGCAGATAAAAGCCAAGCTCATAAACATCAACAGAGCAGTTATGCATAAAATAAAGACAATGAAACTGTCAGCCGAAGAAAGCTATCTGGAAAAGGTCGCAGAAATTCTGCGCGATACCAGAGAAGGCGATGACTTCAAAGACCTCGACCGATGGACCAGCAAAGTTTTTAATTCATCGGGTTTTCCGCCATACGAGGTCAGACAGACAGAAAAAGCACTGAAGGATATTCATGCGTTTTTTACCAATGTGAAGGGCCTGCCTCCCAAAAACGTTCTGGGCGTTGACATCGTCATCCGCACAAAAGAAACCTGGCCACATCCTGAAGACCCGAAGGCGGTCGCCATGACTGCGAATCCGAGAGGGGCCGTGCTTCCTTATGTAGATATCAATGCTGAAAACATACAGGACAACGACGAATTGTATCTGAATCTGACCCATGAACTTTTTCATGTTCTGCAGGAGGATTACTATTACATACAGGGCTTGAGCTCGGCGTACTATCTGTCTTTTCTTGAGGGAACGGCTGTCATGCTGGAGTATGAGGCCGCAAAATACTTTTCCGACCCAAACCTGCCGGGAAAGGCAAGAATCAGTCAAAAAAACAAGCCCACAGACCGCGATTACTACATCACCCTCTCGAACCCGATGGAAGACAGTGATGCAGAACTCATTCAGCGCCATCACGGCTACACGATGTCGCACTTTCTGGAGTTTTTGCGAGACCGGCATACGACTGACAAAGAAAAGTATCTCAAAAAACTTATGGATTCATTCGGCGGCACACGTTCATTTTCGACCAACCAGGCCCTTTGCCGATCTGTTGACATGAAACCGGGTGACTTTTCGCAGGT
The DNA here is from genome assembly GCA_024710355.1 of Candidatus Rifleibacteriota bacterium. Lineage (GTDB taxonomy): Bacteria > Muiribacteriota > Ozemobacteria > Ozemobacterales > Ozemobacteraceae > Rifleibacterium. Next base: position 94,752 of record JANJUX010000015.1, on the reverse strand, counting down.
TTTTATAAAGTATTGCAGCGACAACGCCAAAAAGATGGCAGACAGCATACCGGCCGAAAGGAGCGACGAAGCGAGAAACGCAGGAAAAGAAGCTCTTTTCAAGGATGTCTCACAGACAATAAATCCACAGCAGCCTTGTTATGAATGGGATTACCCCGTCGAAAAGCCCCTTGCATGCGAATTCAGATTTATCGCAATTCATGCAACCGGTGTCGGCGCAAAAGATCGCAGGCTTCTGATCAACGATGAGGCTCTCAAGCGGCAAAGCGTAAAACTGCGCTTTTCAACCGACGGTAATAAAAACTGGCATGAATATACCTCCGGCGGCATTGCCATCGATGCGGCAGGCATAAACAAACTTACGCTGCAAAGGATTTCCCCCATGCTGGCAAAATCCTGGCTGCTTTCTGCCTCAGGCAAAACCCAGGCGGCGGTGATGTACCCTCCAGAAATTCCGCTTCTAGAAAGCCTCGCGGATGGCAAAATTTCGTTAACTATAAAAGAAAGTGTTCTGGCCAGAAACGGCATGCTCAAGGGCTACAGAATATATATCAAGGCCCCCGGTTCTGCTGACCCCGAAGTTCATAACGTCGACAAAGCCAGTTCAGTTAATTCGTTCTCGCTTCCGGATTTCGAAAAAGTCAGCACTGACCAGCGTCTTTACAAAATGCCATATGAAATATATTACCGGGAAATTGCGGCGCAAGGCGGGGAAAATGGCGACATAACCGGCCCTGAAAGCGAAAAAATTCTGTATTATCCGGTAGAAGATCTGCTTGCCGGCATCTATACCGGAAAATGCGCCTTTGACGCGACAGTGCCAGAAAGTCTGAAACAAGCCAAAAATGCTGCCCTGGAAGAAGTTGCGAACCTGAGTTTTGCCTACATGGCCCAAAGCGGCGGCAACAAAGACGCTGTAAAAAACACTGAGAAGAAAATAGCTGATACTGCCAAAAAACCTGCCTACCAGTCATCGAGCCTGGCCATTGAAGTTCATGACAAAGATGGCAATTACAAAATTGACGCGCAGTTGCCGGGAATGCATCTGAAAGGCTTTTTGCAAAACGCCGGAACCGCCCAGGACAAATGGGCAACGAGATACATAATAACTGACACGAAATGGAACAAACTTGGCTACATGGACATTTCGGCCAGAGATGGTGGCAAACCCGGTCAGGAAGCTCTGCTTATCGAGCTTAAAATGAGCAACAGGCCCGACAAATTTGAGATGGTTGTGAATGACTTTGCTCAGTTTACCGGGTATTTCTACAAAGACGGTAAAAAGCCGAAATGGAAAGACTCGGAGTTACTGTTAAAAGAATTGTTTCCGTAAATTCAAGCCAGCCGGCCTGCAAGGAAATTTTTGGAAAAATATTTATTAAAAGCGCTGATGGTGGTAGTATACGAGGCAGAATCTATTGTTTAAGGAAACTGCAAAATGCTCGATCGAATCGATAAACTGGTTTTTTACTTTACCATTGAATGCGCGAACTGCCGCAATGTGATGAAGGTCAGCCACACCTCAGTCGAAGAAAAAGCCGGCGAAATGTCCTGCAGCCTGTGCGGCAAAGATGTAAAAGTGCCCAACTACATGGACCTGGTAACCTCTGCCAAAACCCTGAATGCATATCTGGGCGACAGCCTGAATGCCAAATACCTCAAGCTGGTGATGAACGAAAAATACGAAAGACCTTCAGACACACCACCGGCGCACTGAAAATCAGAAGTTTTCGGCAGGCTGGATCCCCGCCTACGCAGGGATGACGTGGTTTTCGCCGGGATGACGTAGAGCAAACGTCATGCCTGCGGAAGCAGGCATCTTATGAACAGCTGCCTAGACCCCCGACCTTACCATCAGAGGCATAAACGCAGGGATGATGTAGTTTGTGCGAAGTATCAGTTTATTTTTGCGAGAACGCCTTTGTTTACTTCTGCAACCGCAGCAGGGCTGACCAGTTGCTCAACCAGGGCAAAGGCGAATTCAAAAGTTGTGCCGGCAGCGCGTGAGGTCGTGATGTTGCCGTCGATAACTACCCGGTCTTCACAATAGCAAGTCCCCTGCATGTGGCTGGCAGCGGCCGGGTGCGAGGTGGCGCGGCGGTCTTTAAGCAATCCGGCCTTAACCAGCACAGCTGGTGCGGCGCAGATCGCGGCAAGTTTTTTTCCGGCTGAGTGCATTGTCTTGAGCAGTTGCAGCAGTTTTTCGCTCTCTGCCAGATTTTTTGTGCCCTCGATGCCGCCAGGAAGCACTGCCATGTCGAACTGTTGCGGGTCAACCCCGTCGAGAGTCATATCAGGCAGCATTTTTATGCCCCGCGAGCCGGTGATCGGCCCAATCTCTGAGACAAGACCGGCAATCACGGCCTCGACGCCGGCACGACGCAAAACGTCGACGGTGATTGTCAATTCCATTTCTTCAAAGCCCTGGGCCATAAAAACGACTACTCTGGGTGCCATCAAAAAACCTCCAGCATTCAGTTTTTCAGATCAGAAATTCTTTACAGGCCGAAAAAACCTGATCAACCGTAATCGCCCGCATGCACACATTGTCATTGCAGGCGGTGGCGCGATGATTGTAAGAGCTGACACAGGGCGAACAGGCCAGATCAGAGGCAATGGCAACCTTGTTTCTACCCAGGGCGCCGTAAAGCTTCGGGGTCTCTGGCCCGAAAAGTGTTATTACCGGCAGATCGGTCAATGAAGCGAAATGCGAGGGCCCGCTGTCATTGGTAATCATAAGGTCACAGAGCGAATAAAGCACCAGCAGCTGCCGCAGGGAAGTCTGTCCGACCAGGTTCGCCACCCGCGCGCTGCCGAGCGAGGCCTGCACATGCTCAGACTCAGACCTTTCAGACTTAACGCCGGTAAGAACGATAACGACGTTTTCGTCAACCAGAAGCCGGCGGCCCAGTTCGATAAAGTTGTCGAGGGGCCAGCGTCGCAGCGGCACCAGATCACTCGAATTGGCATTGAGAATAACCAGTCGCGACTGTTCGTTGACAGCCGGGCAATTTTCGGAGACCAAACGGCGCACCTGTGATTTTTCATCGGGCGAAGTGGCGAGCTTTGCCAGTTCCAGCTGTTCAAGAGGCTTTACCGGCGCCTTAACGAGAGGGATTTGCCCAGTCGGCTGATTCAAAGCTTCGATCATGCTGAGAAAAGTCTGGGCGGTGTGAATATGGCAGTTGTATTGAACCGGGTGCGAAAAGAAGCTGCCTTTGTACATGCCTTCCATTGTGTAGCGGTTGAAACCGCAGGTGGCCGCAGCTCCAGAAAGCTCGGTAAGAATCGCCGAGGCCCGCGAAAAGAATTCAAGATCGAGAGCCACGTCGAAACGCATGCAGTTCAGCTTGAACAGAACCGCGAGCGAATCTTTTACAAAGGTTTTCATGTCGGTGGTTCTGATGGTGTGAATATTGGCTTCTGACACCAGACCCAGCATGTTAACCGCAGCGGTGTTCTCGGCAAAAACGAGGAAATGAAACTCGACGCCCGGCCAGAGCTGTTGCGCCCGGCGCAGCATCGGATACATAAGAATAGTGCTGCCCATTTCAGCCGGTTTAACAAACAGAATTTTTTTTACGCCGTTCAGAACCCCGTCTTTGCGTGGCATGAACCGGCCGATCAACCAGCGGCGCAAGCTCAGGGCCGCACAGATAACCGGCCCAAGTGTCGCATCGATTTTTCGCATTGTATCTGGTTTCATAGTCAAAATACCTTGAGTGGAATGAATTGGTGAAGCTGCAGCAGCCCATCCATGCGGGTAATATTGATTCGACGTATCTTACGGCCGCATGAATAAATGTCGAGCGACTCAGAGGCCGTTTTTGTGAACTTGCCGCCGAAATTCGCCGATTCCGGGTAGTGGTCGGCATCGACAAAAACAACATCAGCACCGGGCGGCAAAGTTTTTCCCTGCCACCAGACCCTGAAATTACCGTTAACATAGAGTTCTGCCAGGCGCTCTGGCTCAATTCCGCCATAATAGCCAACCAGCGTCGTCAGGGTGGTTCCCTGAACGACGAACAGGCGTTTACGGCCGGTTTCCGCGTCAACTCGGCGCACGAATTCGCCCATCTGTTTCCAGCCGTGCATGCGCACGGTAACATCGGATTTGACCGGCAATGGCAGCATCAGAGTCATACTCTGCGCCAGAGCAATTATCGCGAGCAGCAGTGAGGGGCCGGCCACCCATTTGAAGCGTCGCCAGGAACCGGCGGCAATGCCGGCGCTCAGCCACTCAGCGACAAGCAAAAAGGCGCTCAGATAGGCAACCTGCGGCCAGTTTGCCTCGACCTTAGCTTTCAGGCCGGTCCAGGTAAAGAAAAGCATGGTCGGTAGAGCCAGCCAGGCAAGAAAGAAGCGAATTTCATCGTTGCGACGGTATGCCTGAACGGCCTGCCGGCAGACAATCCACCAGAGCACCGGAAAAAGTGTCAGGCCGACGGTGCCAAGCTGGCCGCCGAGATATTCGCCAAGATTGTGTCCAAACGAGCGGGTATTGGCGCTGAGGCCGTGGTCGAACTGAAATTTAAACGATATCCAGTCATGATTGAGGTTCCAGTAAATTATTGGCAGAGTGCCGGCAGCCGCCAGCAGAACCATGAACCAGTAGCGACTGGTTGCGACGAGATGGCGATAACGCTGGAATCCGAGAATTGTGACGGCCACACCCGGAACAAACATGATCATATTATATTTGCCCAGCGCCCCAAAACCGAGGGCAACCCCGGTAAAGACCCACCAGAAGGGTTTTTCGTCGTTGATGGCACGACAGAAAGCCAGCATCCCGGCAGCCCAGGCGACTGCCAGAGGCGTATCGGGAGTGGTGATAAAGCCGAGAGCGGCGCCAGCCGGGGTAAAATTCACCATCAGTGCGGCAATAAAGCCGGCAGCGGGGTTTTTCAGGTGATTTTTTCCGATGACGAACAGGCACCAGCCGACGAAGGCTGAACCGAATATCGAAATAAGACGAACTTCGAGGGCGCTTTCCCCTGGCAGCAGTCGGAAAAGGGCGATCAACCAGGCAACCAGCGGCGGATGATCGAAATACGACCAGTCGAGGCGGCGCGAAAGCTCCCAGTAATAGCTTTCGTCAGGGGTCAGATCGAGGTAGAGCGACAGAAACAGACGAAAAGCGATCAGCAGACCGGTCAGCCAGAAAAATCTGGTCTGCCAGACAGCTGTGTCTGATTGGTTGTTCGGGGATACTGCAGCTGGCTCAGACAAGATAGCACCTTCACGCATGAATTTGTCTGCGATTATAGCATACCTGACCCGTCAGTCACCAAAAAGCAAAAAACTGGCGGTTTATATACCGGCAAAAGAGTGATATATTGCAACCACCTGCCCGCGAAAGGAAAACTATGGAACCTGCAGATTTTGCCGTAAGAATTGAAGAGGTCATGGCGGAAGAATGTTCGAGCTATGAATGCGTACTTCTTGACGATAATGAAATCGGGGTTCTCTGGACCTTTCTGATCGAAGACTCGATCAGCGGCTATCTTGGCATTGAGGAGAACGAAGAAACCCTCAACGTCAGAACCGTTTCGGTCGGGCTGCACCTCAAAGACATCAGCGACTGCAGTCGTGAAGAGCTGCTCGCGATTCTTGAATTGAACGCCGAACTGATCAATGCAAACTTCAGCGTTGTAAAATACCCGGCGAAACCGCCAAAAGACGAAAATGACGAAGAGGTCGCCTTTGCCGACGAGGGCGAAGACCTGATATTCGAAGACGATGACGACGAGGAAGCCGAAATGAAGGATCTGCTGATCATTCAGACCCGGTTGCCTTTCGACGCATTCGCGCCTGACGATTTCGGGGCCTTCGTGCAGAATCTTCTTTTCCAGGCGGACACGATGCTCAACCGCGAAGAAGAGGATGAAGACGACAATGACGATCAGGAGGAATGATCGATGAATGCCCCGGCCAGCCTGCCTGAAGATATCCGCCAGGACATCAGCATCTACCTTGCCCCGGAAGAAACGGTCCTCAAAGCCCTTTCGCCTTTTGGCAACAAGACTGCGGCAAGCGGCCAGGTCTGGCTGATACTCACGAGCCATTCAATCGTTTTTCACACCTGCGAAACCGGCAAGGAACCGCTGATCGCCATGCTTGCCCGAAAAGACATCCATGAAATCGAATATTACCAGCGGCCGGCGGGTGTGCAGCTGACTTTTATTCCGGTCGGCAATTCACAGAAGGTTTCAAAACTGAATTTTTCGAATGAAAAGCTCGTGGAACTCGAAGATTTCTGCGAAGATCTGGCAGACCTGATCAGCTTCAGAAAAGAAACGGCTTCGGGCATAAAGACCTACAGCCCGGCACCGGCGCAGCAGCCACCTAAAATAGCACCGCAGCGACCGCTGAAAACCGACGAAGTTCCTGAACTCAGACATGCCACTTCGGCAATCAGGCACACAGACAAGCCAGAGCCAAGTGCCAGAGTGATTTCTGGCGAGGCGGCGGCGCCAACCGAGGCCAGCGGATCTGAGACGACAAAACCCGTCGCTACGGCCCAATCTGTTCCTGAAGAGGCTGCAAGGGCAAAAACAACAGTCAGAAGCGAGCCGCCTGAAGTTAAAATCGTTAAAACTCCTGTCACTGCCAGGATCAGTGAACCAGGCGGCGAAAAAGCAGACATGAAAGCGCAGGCGGCCGCCAAAACCCGTGGCAGCAACGAGCCGACGGCACCGGGCTTTGAATTCAGGGCCGGTTATGTGATCGCCGCGACGCTGATTTCGGTTCTGGTCGCTTTCGTCTGGTACAGGTTCTTTCTCTTCGTTTCCGACTGGAAATCAGGCCGCAACTCGTAGTTTCGCATGAAAAATCTGCTGCCATTGTTTGTTTTCGGAATCGCCGACAGCTTTGCCATCGTGATTTCCGGCATTCTGGCTTATCAGCTGCGACTGTCGAGTTTTTTCAGGGTCGATGCATACCTGCAGAACCCTGGGCAATACTGGCTGCTGCTTGGCGTCGCCCTGTTACTCTGGCACCTGATGGCGGCCGCGGCCGGCGCCTACCGGCGCAAACCGGCAATTTTCAAGATAGATGAACTGCTGTTCCATTATAAAGCTTCGATCATGCTGGTTTTCATGGTGATGTCGGCGACTTTTCTCTACAAGCACTATGATTACTCGCGTCTGATCGTTATTTTTTCGGGAATTTTTCTGATTTTCAGCGGTAATATCGCACGCCAGCTGGCACACAAACTTCTTGGGCACCTTTACGCCTCAGGAATCGGCAATCGCAGCGCCTGTCTGTATGGCAGCTCTGCCAGCAGCTCTTTTCTGCAGCAGCGTATCACCAACAACCCGGGCTGCGGCCTGCAGCTGATCGATTGCCCGGCCAAAAACGACCATGAACTGATCGAATTTCTGAAGAGCCAAAGTATCGACGATCTGTTTCTGTTTCGTGACCAGGCCGAATACGAGTTTGTCTGGCAGCTGCGCGAGGCTTCTGTTAATCAGGATATTACCGTGCATCTGGTTCCGTCGTTCGCCAATCTTTATCTGCGCAACCTGCAGGGTTTCTTCTTCGACGGCATGGTAATGCTCAGTATGAACTCGCCAAATGGGCGCAGGGCGGGCATGTTCGCGAAGCGCGCCATCGACTTTACCGGTGCGGCGCTGGCTCTGCTGCTGTTCTCACCGCTTTTTGTTATAACTGCTGTTCTCGTAAAACTTGACTCGCCGGGGCCGGTTTTTTTCAGGCAGCGGCGCAATGGTTTGAATGGCGTCGAGTTCGACATTTTCAAGTTTCGCACCATGCAGCAGTCGGCCGACCCTTATTCCGAAACACCGCGCGAGCGGGCCGACCCGAGAATCACCCGTCTGGGCCGTTTTTTGAGGGCCAGTGGCATCGACGAACTGCCACAACTGGTCAATGTGCTGCGCGGTGAAATGAGTCTGGTCGGGCCGCGACCAGAAATGCCGTTCATAACCAGAAAATACACCGCTCTTGAACGGCAGCGTCTCAAGGTCAAGCCTGGCATAACCGGTCTCTGGCAGGTATACGCGAGATCAGAGAATCTACCGATTCATCATCACATCGAGTATGACCTCTTTTACATCGAGAACATGTCGATACTGCTCGATCTGATAATCATCATCGACACACTGCCGACAGCGATCATGCGCACCGGCATCTGAAACGAATCGGCTCAGACGCCGAAAAAACCAGGCATTCGAATATGCCAGAGAAGCAGCTGGGCCTGTAAAAGAATTACAGGCCGGCGGTTTTGAACTGGCCCCAGAGATTGGCAAAGCCCGAGACCGCTTTCCCAGATTCAGAAACGAGCCCGGAGCGGTTCAATCTGATCAGATACGAGGCGTTGGCACGCAGCATGCGGTATGGCACAAGTTCGAGCACACGGTTGCCCTCTTTCCAGATGACCGAGAAGTGGCTTTTCAGGCTGCTACCGTCGATGGTGAGCTTTGAATTCGAGTCAAGGCTGGTGATTTCGATCTGCAGGTTGCTGTATAGAGATTCAGTATTCATCGGGCGGTCAAAAGTAATTTTGAACGGCCCGTTGCGGCCCACGCCGGTATCGCCATTTTTCGGGCTGGTGGCAACGATCGAGGGGGCCGGGTCAATATCGGTAACGAATTCGCCATACATGCCCGCGTAATTTTTCAGCACGCGGCCGTCGGCGGCGCGGGCATCCCAGCGGCTGATGAGCAGGCTGTAGCGGGTTACCGGCCGCAGCATGAAGTTCGGGTGCAGTTTCAAAAGGGTGTTACCTACCCACTCGACCTTGAACTTGCGCAGAATTTCGGGGCCGGAAATCGAAATCAGTGAACCGGTATTTTTGTTTTCGATCATCAGGTTGACGTTATCAAAAATGGTGCTCTTTTCCATGGGTTGCCCAAAGCCAATCACAAACGGGCCGGTAACCGCAAAGGCGGTCTGGCCGTTATAGGGTCTGACAAACGAAATCACGGCCTGCGAATCGGGCAGAGTGCCTGATTTTGCCATTCTGGCACGCACCAGGGTCAGGCCGTCGATGGCCAGTGGCACGTTATAGCCTTCAATAGTCTGGTAACCGGATCTGGCGAGGCGCAGCAGGACTTCGGTATTGCCGTTGTTATTCGATGAAACCAGTGCCCGGCCGTCAGTCTGGGCAGACACAGCCTGCGCGGCGCCGGCGTCGACCTGAACTTCGGCCACCGGTTTAAGCACGCCGGCTGAAAGTTCTACAGTCGTGACTTCGAGCATGCCGCGCTTGAGCTGAAATGAATCGCCACGGGCAATTGCAACTGTGACACTGTCATAACCAGGGTAAAAGGTCAGGTTGTCGACGATGCGCATTCCCTCAGGAACAGCGAGATTGGCAACGAACGAGGCTTCCCAGTCGTAATAGTTAATGGTTACCTGGGCGCTCGAGGCAACGGCACTGCTCTGGTCGAGATTGAATTCAACCGCGCCGGAAGCATCGGTGACACCTGAATCGGCAAAACCTTCAATCGAGACGCGGGCGCCGGCAACCGCGACAAACGGGCTGGCAGGGTCAGAGGTAATGCGACTGGTCAGCAGTGAAGAACGATCAGCGTTGATTATCAGGCGATATACGGCATTTCCGATAACTTCTACGGTCACCTCGGCTTTTGTCGAAGTGCCGCGAACATCGGTGGCAATACAGACAATCTTATTGCTGGAAGTCTGGGCCGGTGCTTTCCAGATGGCGTTGCTGCCATTGGTATTGATAATTGTGCCACTCTCGGCCTGCCAGGCAATACTTACCTGACCGCCGGCCGGGTCGACGGCCTCGGCACGCAGGTCGATTTCGCTGAGTGGGCCAACGATGGTTTTTGAAGCAAAAATGTTCACAACCGGTGCCAGCGTCAGCCCGGTCGTGTCACTTGCCGTTGAGTCGCCCCGGTTGATGGAGGTTTCAGGGTCAGCGGCAGCTGGGTTCGCCGATGATAAAGAATTTGAACTGGAGCACCCGGCAAAGTTCATTACCAACCAGGCACAGGCAACCAGAAAGAATATCTGAGTCAGGATTTTGTGTGTTTTCATAAACACCTCCGGCTGATCGCCCTATCGGCTGAACACAGAAAATTCTTAACGAACGTCAAAAAACCTATAATAAGAGCGCATTAAATCTTTATACCGATTCGTCCGGCGCGGCCTATCAGTCGGGTTACTTTTTCTCCCCATGCCTTATCTTTACCAAAACCTGATTGTATTTATGCAGCTATCATATTGTACACAATGTTATGGAATCAGGGCGGCATGGGGTCGTTAATCTGACGCAAGAGTCAGTTAATTTTGAAAAATTTGGGCTTGATTCGCGGATTGGTTTCTGATATAGTGGACTTTCACATCGGCCCTATATTGGAGGTTTGAAAATGTCTAGAGTATGTATGGTTTGCAATCGTGGACCACAAGTTGGCTTCAAGCTGAGCCACTCTCATCATCGCACCAAAAGGCGCTGGAGCATCAACCTCCAGAGAAAACGCGTAATGCTTAACGGCACCCGCGTTCGCGGCTATGTATGCACCCGCTGCCTGGGCAGTGATAAGGTAGTAGCAGCTAACTGAAACCTTTTTTCAGCTCTGACGGGCACATAACGCCGACTGAAATGCGGCGAGATAGGCGGCCAGAACTGCAAACAGGAGAGTTTCCGGAAGCATGTGGCTGAGGTTATAGACATAGCTCGAGGCGATAGCCTGCGATAATGTGTCTGTGTCGGTCACAAAAAAAACAGCACCGGCAACAACGTGACAGTGCAAACGAACGAAGTTTGCCACCGTTGTTGCCGTTGCTGCTTTTAGCGGCGTCTGCCACGCGGCGAATCCGGCCAGACCCAGCGTGGCATAAGCGATCGGATAATCCAGCAGAAACTGCAGCGGGTGCACGATAAACGGGCGACTCGTCAGAAGCAGAATGCCAAAAAGGGCGCCGCAGAGTGAACCGGTGACAAAGCCATGCCGGGCAGCGATCAGAAGAACCGGCAGACCTCCCAGCGAGACTGATCCACCGCCAGGCATCTGGAACAGCTTGAAATTGGCAAGCGCCAGAGCCGTTGCCAGAAGCATTCCACATTCAGTGATCGTTTTAAGATTGCGAATTTTCAACTGTCACACAGCCATATTTTTCACCGATAGTACCATCCCGAAGCAATTATTTCCAGCCTTATATGCTTAATCCTGATATCATGCTATCATGCTGACATATCAGCCAGAGGAAGGGGAATTCAATGAACGGAAAACTCGGTCTGACGCTATTTATTGCCTTACTGCTGACATTCAGCCTGGGCTGCGGCAGTGAAAGTCTCAGCAAAAACGAATATACGATTGCCACCGGTTCAAAATCCGGGGTTTATTACCCGATCGGCGAAACGCTGGCGGGTATTCTCAAGATCGACTATCCGAATGTGCAGCTCAAGGCTCTTGAAACTGCCGGCAGTGTCGAAAATCTGCAGATGCTCAAAGAGGGCAAAGTCGACATGGCACTGGTGCAGAACGACATCGCCTTTTACGCCGCCGAAGGCGAAGCAATGTTCGCCGACCAGAAAATTACCAATATAACCGGCATCGCAACTCTTTTCCCTGAAGTGGTGCAGTTCATTGTCCGCAAGGAGACCGGAATCGGCTCACTGACACAGATGGAAGGCCGTAAAATTGCGGTTGGCAGCAAAAACAGCGGCACTTATTACAATGCCCAGCAGATTCTCACTCTCGCGGGTGTCTGGGAAAAAATCGACCAGCAGTTCATCGGCGGCACCGATGCCATGAAAGAACTACAGGAAGGGAAAATCGATGGTTTTATTTTTACCAGCGGACTTCCCAATCCGTCGATCATCGAGCTTGCCAAAAAAGTTGAGATCACTCTGGTTCCGGTCGAACACGATCTGGTTCAGAAGCTGGTTAACAGCTATTCATTCTATTTTCCGTCGACAATTGCTCCTAACCAGTATCCCGGCCAGATCGCCGAGGTTTCGGCGGTCGAAATCAATGCCATACTGGTTTCCGGGCCTTCTTTGAGCGATGACGACCAGTATCTGCTTACCAGACACCTGTTCGGAAAACCCAACGAACTTGGCCAGAGTCACCCGCGCCTGAGCAAGATGACACGCAACAGCCTGCGCCGTCAGATGCCGATTCAGACTGGCAAAGGCGCATACAAAGCCCATTCAGAAGCCCCTTAATATCTGCCGTTATTTTGCCGATAGACTGTTGTGGTAGTAATCAGAATTAAAGGAGTGCGGCATGAAGGCAGAAACCGGCAACAAGCTTAGAGTAGGCGTCATTTTTGGTGGCAGATCTGGAGAACACGAAGTATCGCTGGTCTCTGCCAACTCGATCATGAAAGCTCTGAATCCTGATAAATACGAAGTGATTCCGGTTGGCATCACTCGCCAGGGTTCGTGGATGGTCGGGGTTAAGCCCGATGCCATGCTCGAATACAGCAAAAACCGCACTGCCGGTCACATTGCCTTTGCCGGCACTAACAGTGGCAAGGCCAGTCTCAACTGCGACCCGGCCAACAAGGGTCTGATGCTGCTCGACCAGCACAAAACCGGTGAACAGGTCAAACTAGATGTTCTGTTCCCGATCATTCACGGCACCTATGGCGAAGACGGCACTCTGCAGGGAATGCTCGAACTGGCCGATCTGCCCTATGTCGGCTGTGGCGTACTTGCATCTGCCGTGGGCATGGACAAAACCTTCTCAAAACGTCTTTTTCATGAAGCCGGCATCGAAGTCGCCCCCTACCGCGAATTTCTGCGCAGCACCTGGCGCACCAGCCCCGACACAGTAATCACCGAGATCGAAAAGACACTCGGCTACCCATGTTTCGTTAAACCGGTAAATTCAGGTTCATCGGTGGGCATTTCAAAGGCAAAAACCCGCGAAAGCCTGCGCGAAGCCATGGATCTCGCCGCCCGCTACGACCGCAAAATTCTCGTCGAATCACATATCGACGGTCGCGAAATCGAAGTTTCGGTTCTCGGCAACGATCACCCCATCGCCTCTCTACCCGGCGAAATCGTGCCCTGCAATGAATTTTACGATTACACTGCCAAATATGTCGACGATCGCTCTGAATTGAAGATTCCGGCGGATCTGCCGGCCGAAATGATCGAAGAAATCAGAGCAGCCGCGATCAGAGCCTACAAAGCTCTCGACTGCGCCGGCATGGCCCGCGTCGACTTTTTCCTCGAACGCAAAACCAATCGCATCATCATCAATGAAATCAACACGATCCCGGGCTTTACCAGCATCAGCATGTATCCCAAACTCTGGGAAGCCACCGGCATCAGCTACCCCGAGCTCGTCGACCGCCTGGTAGAGCTCGCCATTGAGCGCTACCGCGACAAACAGGAATCACTCAGCGCCGTTTCCTGACAAGAATTTAATAAGTATTTAACTCGAAACACTCCCTGCTCAAGCAGGGAGTGTTTGCTATGAAGAAGTTCCAGATGAATTTATCCCAATTGAAATGCTTCGGCCTATCGGCCGGGTTATTCAGGGGCGATCGCCGACGATCAGGCCTTTGAGTTTGCGGCCATCACTCCAGTAGCCAAGAAAGCGCAGTTCTGGAGCTTTTTTAAAAGCTGAAAGATCTGAATCAAGAGTATAAGTAGCATAGGTAAGCGCGTCAAACAGTCTGAATGTACCGTTCCAGTCGAAGGCATCGATGTGGCTGGTGCGCAGCGAACGGGCATGAAATTTTTCTTTGAAAAGCCCGACAAAGTCATTGCGGTTTTCGACGATGAAGCGCTCATATTCTGGCTCTTCTGGCGTCAGAGCGGCCAGTTCGTCGGCAACCAGAGGCGGCTGGCCATAATAATCCGACAGGGCGGTGATAAATGCCTTGTTTTCGGTTTTGACGCGGTCAGAGGCGTAAAATATCTCGCGGGCGACCTGGGCAACCGGGTCTTGAACCTTGTCACCGCAGAGAATGATCATGCGGGTTCTGCGGCTGATGCCGGTGAGATCGAGCAACTTGATGCTTCTCTGATGCGGAGTGACAATCATCAAGGCAAGCGGCACCGGGAGCCCGAAATAATCACTGCTGGCGGCGAGGTTGGCGGCCAGCACACCGCCGGCACCGTGACCAATGATGGCGAAGCGCTCACGGTTGATTTCGATTTTCTGGCGGGCGAAGGCCTGCTGCAGAAAGTCTTTAACCGAACGCACGACATTTGTGTGATAAAAACGGGTGAACTGGCCGGTTCCCTGGTAATACGGAAAAACCACAACCCAGCCCGAACGGCACAGGTGCCTGATCTGGCCCTGATAATAGCCGGGGCTGGTCGACATCCAGTCGTGCAGCAGCACAACGACACCGGCACTGGCTGGCGCCGGCCCGGCAGGTTCGAAAACCTGGTAGCGTTCGTGGGCGATGCCGCTTTCCCAGACTGTGTAATCTTCATGCAGGTAGTTGCGGCCGCCTGGCCCCATGGCGCTCTGAACCGGCCCGCGCGGAACTTCACGGGCGCAGACTGCGGCCGGAGCAATAGTCAGCAGAAGCAGAATCAGCCTGAAAATATTGCGCATCGAATTCTGTGAATTCTTTCAGGATTTGAGATATTTCTTTTCGATACGTTCCCTGAAAAGGTCAAAGCCCATCTTTTCGAGGCCAAGGGCAACGATGAACAGAGCAACACCGATAAGAGTGCCGGCTTTGATTTCGGCACGCTTCACTTCGGCGCGGTTCTTGTCGTATGGCATCGAAACATTTTCGACGAATACGGCTGCAGCGGCCAGGCCGGCCAGCCAGGAAAAAAGGGTTTCGCAGCTGATCAGAAGGTTCCAGAGCAGACCACCGACGCGCTTTTCAGATTTGAGCAGGGGGCGGGTTGCCAGATAAAATGGCAGAAGCAGCGGCCCAAGCAGAAAGATAACCAGCACCCAGAACCAGTCGAGATTTTTTCTCTGACGGCTGTCCCAGGCAACCCACACAGTCGCAATTGCGCGCACCCATCTTGGCCACATAGTTCTTTCCTCCAGCTTGTCTCTATTGATAACGCCACAGCATACCACGATAACCGACTTCAGTAAAACCCTAATTGGCTCATAAAAAAATTAGATAGTGTTACCGTACAGCGTTTTTTTTTGTATAATTATGGCAATGAACTTATCATCCGTGAGGTGCAAGCTATGAAACGCTCTGGTTTATTTTTGAGTCTTTTATTGGCCCTTATTCTTTCTAACCCAGCAGCAGAGCCCGTAATGGCGTCAACAGCCGACCCGTTTTCGGTACAAAGCGGCACCAATGCTGCTGTAAATCAGAACGCAGCCAAAGAAGAAGTGCCCGAAGCACCGGCCGAAGCACCAAAAGAAGAAGCCAAACCCCAGACCGTCAAAGAAATCGCCAAACATACCGTGCAGTCTGGCGACAGTCTCTGGCGCATCGCTCAGAAACTGCTTGGCGATGGCAACCGCTATCGTGAAATCATCGAAGCCAACAAGGCAAAATATCCTTCACTCGAAAAGAACCCAGACCTGATTTTTGCCGGCTGGGTGCTTGAAGTGCCGGTCGAAAAAGAAGTGAAACCGGCAGAAGAAAAGCCAAAAGAAACCAAACCCGCAGTTGAAGAAAACAAAAAACCTGAACCCAAGGTCGAAAAAGATACGGCGGTTTCAGCTGACAAGGTTAAAAACCTGCCGCAGTGGTCGACCGAAGAAAAAATCAAAAAGCTGCAGAGCGCCCTCGATTCAGCCAATCGCGCCTTGCTTGCCCAGAAGAAGCGCATCGCCGATCTCAACGAACAGACTGTCAGATTTTTGATCGACAACAAGTTCATGACCGAAGAAGAATGGATGGCGATGAACCCGCCCGAAGGCTATACCTACCGCCTGAACCGGGTCGGAAAAATTGAACTGGTCGGCAACGACAACAAGCCTCTGACCAATGCCGACATGGCTGCCCTCGACAAAAAGGCCAAAGAATCGGCCAAGGCGCCTGAAACTAAGCCCGCGACCGACAAAAACCAGTCTGACGCTGATGCTAAAGCCAAACAGGAAGCCCACGACAAGGCGATAAAAGAAGCCAAAGCCAAGGCCGAAGCAGAAAAAGCTGCCAAAGAAAAGGCAGAAAAAGACAAGAATGATAAAACCGCTGCCGAAAAGATAGCCGCTGAAAAGGCCGCAAAAGAAAAAGCTGATGCTGACAAAGCTGCCGCCGACAAGGCTGCTGCTGATAAAGCCGCCAAAGAAAAAGCCGATGCCGAAAAGGCAGCTGCCGAAGCCGAGAAGGTCGCCGAAACCCGCTACCAGAAAATGCTCGGCGAAATCGGTATTCCTGACCTTGCAGACAAGCGCAACGACTATTACAAAGGCATCAAAAATGGTTCAGATCTGCTTTCGAAGGGGTTCTTCGGTGGCACCACGCCGTTCTACAAATTTGTGAACAGCATGGACTACCCCGAATACGATATTCCGTCACTGCAGAGAGACCTGCGCGAAGCCCAGAAAAACTATGAAAAGGCGATCGACAAGAACAAGACCAACCGCATCCTGGGTATCTTCGGCGATACCATCGAAAGCGCCGGTAAAAAGGTCGAACAGTCGAGAGCCAGACTCGAAAAAGCCTGGGGTGAACTTGGTAAAGCTCTCGATGAATCGAAGGCAAAAGCCAAAGAACTCGAAGGCAATGTCAGCGGCAACAAAGCCAAAGCTGCCGCCGCCCAGAAAGATCTCGACAAGCTCGACAAATACGATTCGAAAAACGCCGGTGAAGTTCAGAGACTGAGCAAGGAAATCAAGGACATCAACGAAAAGATTTCCGACGACGAAAAGAAACTCAACAATTACAAAGAACTCAAGAGCGTCTTCAAAATCTAAGGCCTTGTTAAGAAATTACTGTTACACTTTGTCCATGCGACCGGCCATAAGGGGCCGTAAAAGCAAAAACCATTGTCATGGTTTTTGTTTAACGGCCCCTAAAAACTGTTGGTCGCCAGCATGATAATGGTTTATACTTCTGGTCAGGGTCATACCCTGACCAGATTTTTCTTCCGCGAAAGGTAAAAACATGAAGAGGAAAATGTTGATTGCCCTGTTGCTTATTCAGACCTTGTTTTGCTTTGCCGCTCAAGCCGCTGATCTGCCCGAAGGCAGAATACTGTTCATCGATTCGCCAGAGCCAGACACAAACTATCTGGCAGTCATCAACCCAGATGGCACAGAAAAACTGCGCCTGACCCCGGCTTTCAACAATATCATGTTCCCGCGCTACAATGAGGCCAGCGGCTGGATCGGTTTCACCAACAAAACCTCCGACATGACCTCAGAAATTTACCTGCTCAACAAGGCGGGCGACCGCGTCAGAAGGGTGCTGACCGATGCAGCATTCGAAGATTTTTCGCCCGACGGCAAATTCTTTCTCTATACCACCTGCAATGGCAAGGCCGAGCTGTATGTCTACAGCCTCGAGCGCAAGCAGGCGAACAAGATTTCTCAAGATCTCAAGGTCACCGCTGCCAACTGGTCAGCCGACGGCGCCTGGATAGCGGTTTCGGCTCTGACCGAAGATGGCACAGCAGATCTTTACCTGATTTCAACCTTGATGCAGGGCATCAAACGCCTCACCGCAACCGAAAAGATCAATGAATCGTTTCCGGTTTTCAGTAAAGATGGCAAGTTTATTGTCTACTTTACAGATCGGCACGGCGAAAATGAACTTGAATACCTGGCTGTCGACCAGAGCGAAGTGCAGCGGCCGATTGTCAGGGGTATCTACCCAAGCCTTTCACCCGACAATCGTCATGTTGTCTTTCAGCAGGGCAACACCATTGGCATGGCTTCTATCGAAGGGCTTGACGTAAAAACCCTGACTGCTGGTCGTACACCGGTCTGGATTAAATAATTTGACCTCGAAGTCTTTGAATTGTAAAATGAGCGAAACATTTATGGGAAGGTTCTTCGATGATAAAAATTAACAAAATTCTCGTACCCATTGATTTTTCGGAAGGTTCAGAACTGGCTCTCAGATATGCCGCCACCTTTGCCAGCGAATATGGCGCGCAGATTCATCTTCTCAACGTCATCGAAGAAGAAGTTCTTCACGCCGGCAATCTTGGCGACCCGCTCGAAACTTCGACCAAGTGGCAGGAGCAGAACATGAAGCAGCTCGAAAGCTTTGTTCCTGCCAAATACAATGATTTCGACATCATCAGGAAAGTTCAGGGCGGCCTGGTTTATGAAACTATCATCAACTACGCCAAAGACAACGAAATCAGCCTGATCATCATCGGGGCCCACGGTAAAACCGGCTTCATCGATTCATGGCTTGGTGGCAACAGCTACGAAATCGCCCGCAAATCGCCCTGCGCCGTTCTCACAGTTAAACCACAGGGTCGCGGCTTTGTCGAAAGAGCTGCCTGAGGCCTTACATCAGGCGTTTCTGAAAGATTCAAGCATCCGGTTCAGGTCTTTTGCGGCCTGAACCGGATTTTCTTCGGGCGAAACCGCAACGTCAATCTGCAGCGAAGCGCTGTTACGACGAATGATCGAAGTCGGCTTATCTTCGATAAACATGGCGGTGACATCATTACCGACCGGCAACACAAAAAACCTGTCGTTATGCGAGTTCTGGGCAACCACACCAGCCTTCATATCTGGCCTGAAGCGGGTAAATGACACCAGCGGGTTCCAGGCATAATTGCTGCGAAAACCGGCAAGATCGACCGGAATGCGCTCTTCGCGCCATTCCCGCGAAAATACCGCATCGAGCCCGCAGTTGCGGATATAATCGAGCGCGGCAAGGTTGCAGATATTGAACGACCAGTCGAATGTGAATTTAAGCCTGGGAAACATTCTGGCCAGGGCAAAGCCTTCCCAGCCAAGGCAGACAAAGCTTCCTGATTCAAGAGTCCTGAACTCGTCAGCCAGGCGCTCAAACTGCTCGCGGGTAAGTATCGGCGGCAGCCACCACGAAACTTTGCCGCGCAGAACCATTTCGGCACGGGTATTATCGCCATGCCACGGCAGAATCCAGCCATCGACGGGCAGATCACGCAAAAACGGGAAGCTGTGGTTCCAGACCCGCAGATTGACCTGTGGCCTGGCATTGTCGGCGAAGTGTCGCGAATAATCGGGTCGGCTCTGGCGCGAAGAAAGTATCAGAGCCGCAAGCGACGGCTCGCCTTTTGGCGGCGGCAGCTGTTCAAGGCGGCACAGGCTCTCGACCAGTGAACGTTTAAGTTTTTTCAGGGCGCTGCCACTGATGTGCAGGCCTTTACCCAGAAGTTTGGTGATCATCCGGCCTGATTTAAAAAGGTCGCCAAGCACCGCAAATTTTTCCTGCAGAGGGCCCTCTTCGAGGCCCTTGTTCATGGCCAGCTGCAACAGCTCTTCAGACTCAAGCCGCAAACGATGTTCATTGATAACCGCTTCTACCGCAAGAGGAGTGCCTTCATACCCCGACCAGAAAAGGTCGACCGGCCGGCGCTCCCAGTCGCGGTTCCACTGCGATTCCCAGCTGCCCTCATCTGAGGTTGAGGTTCGGCGCAACTCGACGCCGACACCGAGAGTAACGGGTAAGCCGCGCACCCAGACTATTTTAGGATGCTTTCTGTCGGTCTTGACCCAGGTAATTCTGGCGCCCTGCTGTTCACCATTTTTTTCCCAGACAATGCCGTCACCGGGAACAGGCATCTCTTTGGCCTGCAGTTCAACAAGCCCGTCTGAAGTTTTTCCGGTGGTGACACCGATTACCACTCCCTCTCTGCCTGGATTGTCGCCAGTTTGCCAGGTAGCGGAGTCAACCGGGCCGTTGAAAAACCCGGCCGATGCCGCCCTGGTAAAAACTTCGTTGAGTTTTGCAGGCCCTCTGTTTTTGCCGTCATCAAGCGCTTCGCGATAAGCTTTTACCACCTGATAAACATATTCGGGGCTTTTCATGCGCCCTTCGATTTTCAAAGACGCAACGCCGGAACTCTTGAGCCATGCAACCTCATCTATCAGACGAAGGTCGCGCGGACTGAAAAGGCAGCTGCCGCCGTTGCCACGACTGCCATCGATCGAATATTCGCGGCGACAGGGCTGGGCACAGGTGCCACGGTTGCCGGAGCGGGTTCCGAGGGCGATACTCCAGAAGCAGCGCCCGGAAATGCTGTAACACATGGCCCCATGCACAAATATTTCGAGTTCGAAAGGCGCGGTCTGCAACAGTTTCTGCAGTTCGTCAGCACTGACTTCGCGCGGCAGAATCACCCGCGAAATGCCAAGGTCTTTGAGTTCTTCGGCACCGCCATGGCCAAACCAGGCTCCCTGGGTGCTCAGATGCAGCGGAATTCTGCTGCCACGGCGCTTCAATTCGACTGCAACACCGATATCCTGAATTATCAGGGCGTCGGGCTGCAGCGACTCATAAAAGGTCAGGGCTTCGTCGAGCAGCTTCCACTCGTGCTCAAAAACAATGGTATTGAGGGTGACATACATCTTTTTTCCGAGAGCCTGAGTAACGCGACGCGCCCAGCGCAGGCTTTTCTCGTCGAAATTGGCGGCAAAAGCACGGGCACCGAATCTTTTTCCGGCAAGATAAACCGCGTCTGCACCGGCCAGGCAGGCCGCTTTCAGACAGGCAGGACTGCCGGCCGGCGCAAGAAGCTCGATCGATCTGGCTGGCGACTCTGTCACTATTCCCTCTCGATGAACCAGGTCAGGGCAAGGCGGTAGCCATCGGCCCCGAGACCCGAGATGATTCCCCGACAGACCGGACTTATCAGGGAATTATGGCGAAACGCCTCTCTGGCGGAAATATTCGAAATATGCACTTCAACTGCTTCGATACCGGTCCCGACGATACAGTCGCGCAGGCTGATGCTTGAATGAGCCAGGGCGCCCGGGTTGATGATAACCCGATCGCCTTCTTTCAGTTTTTGAAGGTAATCGAGAATCGCACCCTCATGGTTACTTTGAAAAAAAGACAGCTCCTCATTGTTGCAGAACGCCAGCTCTTCAAGTTCTTCCTGGATGCTTTTAAGGGTTCGCGTGCCGTAAATCGCTGGTTCACGCCGGCCAAGCAGATTCAGATTAGGGCCGTTAACAACATGTATCATCTTTTACCGCCTTCTTCGTCGGATGAAAACAGAGTTTCGAGGAGAAAATAGGAAGTTTTCATGAACATAACCAGTTCTGAAGCATTTCTGAGAGAAAAAAGTCTGCGGAAAAACCGGTTTTTGCCGCCCCAGTAACGCGCCATCAGGCGGCGTATCTCGCCCACCGGCCAGAGCCCGTCATCGATTATTGCCAGACGATCGACAAGCGTGGTCATGGCGCCGTAGCCATGGCAGCTCAGCCAGGCCGAATCTACCTGTACGCCGGTCTGAAAGCCGGCGTCATGGATGTGCTGAAGATGTTCGCGCATTCTGTCAGCCGAAGTCCGGTTCGGGTAATAAAGCCAGACCTGCTGCAGAGGCCAGCCGATCTGCCGAATATTGATCTCATCGGCAGCCACGAAAGAAACAGCAAAACGGGCTTTCTGATTGAGCAGCAATGAGCGCAGTTCATGCAGATCATCACAGTTGAGACCGGAAGGCCGGAAATGAAAAGCGGCGATTCCGGATAACTTGAGCCAGGCAACCAGACGTGAAACCCAGTCAAGACCAGGCCAGGTGCGTCTGGTAGTGCTCATATCATGCAGGCCCTGCCACGGCTGGCAAATTTCGAGTGTGGTTCCGGCCAGCCATTTTTCGGGGTGAATATCGTAACCACAGTCGATAAAAGTTTCTTCAGGAACAGGCAGCGGCGAAAGATCGTCATCATGCCGGTGATCGATAAACCCGGTGAGACGGTCGCCGCGCAGAATTCGCAGAAGTGCTGACTTGCCGGTACCATCGACGGCAAAATCTGCCCAGGCAGGCACTTCACACTTTTCGGCGTTGACGCCGACCGAGGCACTGGGCAGAAGCTCGCGAACCCTCTGCGAAAAGGCTCTGGCCTTTTCCGGATCAGTCTTGTCTGATCGCTGCAGAATAACCGCTCTGATGCTTTCTGCAGAATATGAAGCGAGGCAGTCGATCAGGCCATGACTGGTAACCGCATCGAGAGTTGCAATTCGCTGAGGTTCGACCGCAGCAAGGCAAAGAAGCCCCAGAGGAGCGTTTCGCCCGGGGAATCGGTTGTAGCAGGGCCAGACGACGTTACAGTCGGCCGGCAGCTTCATCAGAAGTATTTCTGGTCCGGTAGTTTGCATGATAAATACGGTGTGACAATGATAACGAATTCTAACACAAACCGGCCTGCAGTCACCTAAATTCTCGAACAAATACATAGGTCAGAACATGGAAATCTTTACAGAATCAAGCCCAGCTGCTAAAATTTGCTGAATACAAAAGCTTCAGTCAGGAAAATCTATGATTGCACCTGTTTTTAACAGTCTTCGCCCGAAACAATGGACCAAGAACCTGATTCTGTTCGCGGCTCTGCTGTTTTCGGAAAAAGGTCTGCTGTTTTCGGGGCAGGCGTGGCTGTTTACCATTGCCGGTTTTTTCACCTTCTGCGGCCTGTCTGGCAGTGTTTACCTGCTCAACGACCTTGCCGACCTCGAAAAAGACCGTCTGCACCCGGTAAAATGCCGACGGCCGATTCCCTCTGGCGAGCTTTCGCTGGGAGAGGCCAAAGGGGCTCTGATTATCATCCTCATCATCAGTCTGCTCTCGGCCTGGCAGCTTTCGCCGCTGTTTTTCTCGCTGGCTCTGGCTTATTTTATGCTGAATCTGGCTTACAGTTTCAAGCTCAAAAACCTGGTCATACTCGATGTCATGTGCATCGCAATCGGCTTTGTATTGCGTGCGACCGCCGGTGTCGGGGCCCTGAAGAGTCTTGAGCCTGAAATCTACATTTCACACTGGCTGCTGCTTTCGACGCTGATGCTGGCGATGTTTCTCGGCCTTGCCAAGCGCCGCCAGGAAATAGCCAATCACAGTGACGATGCGGTCAAGCACCGCAAGATTCTGGCACAGTATTCATTGAACTATATCGATCAGATGACGTCGATTCTGGCTGCCACAGCGATTGTCACCTATACCTTCTACACGGTCAGCCCCGAAACGATTGCAAAATTTGGCAGTGACAAAATGATCTATACGGTGCCAATGGTAATTTACGGCATATTGCGCTATCTCTACCTGATTCACATACAGGATCTGGGGGAAAACCCTTCCGAGGTTGTCTTAAGCGACCGGCCGCTGCAGGCATGCGTGGTTATCTGGGCCGCAGTCGTCGTCATGGTAATTCATTCCGCCAGATTTTTACTCTGACACTCTGACAGATCGGACCAGCCGAAAAGCGCACAAAAAGGGAAAAAACTTCTAAAAAACAGTATTTTTTTGCCCTTAAAACGGTATTTTTAGGTCCAAAAACACGCCTCTAAGACAGACAACACAAAAGCCGCATTAGAGGCGACTTCTGATGGCGCGAGCGCTGATCTGGTTGCGTAGATTGGCGGGTTCAGTTATCGGTCTGAATTTGCGTGAGAAAAAATCGTCAGAGCTGGTTCCCTGGACTTTAAGAGAGGTCCACTGAATTTCGCGGTTGCCGGTTTCGATTTCGTCGACCATTACAGCCACTTTATAGCTCTGACCAGAATTCAGCTTTTTTGAAAGGGGCACTCTGAAAGTTATGCCGCCCGCCGGGATCTGCAGCAATTCAACTTTTCTGAAGCCTTCGGCGGCGGTTTTGGCATTTTCGTGAACGGCGACCCTCAGACTGACCGAGTTTTGACGATAACGGGTCCCCGGCAGAATCTTGAGATTGGCTTCGCTGGTAGTCAACTGGCAGTCAAGAATTTCGACCGAGCGGTTCTCGACGGTCTTGAAACCGCTGAAGGCCATAACCAGAAGCACAGCCAGCAGAATCGCGCGGGTTATCTTTTTCATACACTGCCCCCTTTATCGTCCCTGTAATATATATCGGCACAAATGCCCAAAAAGTTTAGGGGGACAGACGAAAATCTATGTTGAGGCGGCGGTTATGAAAGAAGAGAAGAGGTTGCGGCTGTATTCGTCGCCGTCGAAAGTTTCTTCGGGGTGCCATTGAACCCCGACAAAAAATCTGGCTTCGCGGCTCTCGATCGCTTCGATGACTCCGTCACCAGTATGGCCTGAGGCGACAAAACCAGCCGGCACTTCTTTGACTGCCTGATGGTGAAACGAGTTGGTAAAAATCTTGCCGGAAGGTGATTTTACTGCCCGGGCAAGTTGTGAGCCTTCGACAACTGAGACCTGATGTGAGGTTGACCAGCGCGGGGCCTTCTGCGAATGCTGCACGCCGGCGACACCGGCGAGATCCTGATGCACTTTGCCGCCGAGGGCAATAGCCATTACCTGACAGCCTCTGCAGATGCCGAGAACCGGCAGCGAAAATTCACTACGGGCCTTTTCGACGAGCAGCAGTTCATATTCATCGCGGAACGGATTGACAAGATCGAGGGTTGGCAGCGGGTCTTCGCCCTGAAAGCGCGGGTGCACGTCTTCGCCGCCCGGCATCAGCAAACCGTCGACCAGACCCAGATAGCGCATGACAAAGCGTTCGAAAAACTCACGCGAGCTTTGCCCGGGCAGCAGCAGCGGTGCGGGCAGCAGAATGGGATCACCACCGGCCTTTTGCACGGCGTGGAAATATTTACGCGAGACATAGGTGCGGATACGCATTTCCTGGTCGCGCACCGAAGAATCTGCATAGGCGATACCGATCAGAGGGCGTTTACAAGAGCTCATTTCACCAGTGTCCTTTGCGTGACGGGTCAAGAATGTCGCGAAGTTCGTCTCCGAAAACGTTAAAAACGATTACCAGAAAAGCGATACAGGCGCCGGGGTAAACGACCAGTTCGGGTCGGCGCAGCATGTAATCTTTGCCGGCGGCCACCATTCCGCCCCAGGTGGGCAGTGATGGGTCGACGCCGAGCCCAAGGAAGCTGAGGCTGGCCTCAGACAGCACCGCTGTCGCCATGCCCATGGTAAAAATTACGGTAATCAGCGGCAGACAGTTCGGCAGAATATGCGTAAGAATTATGCGCAGATGACTGGCACCGAGCGTTCTTGCCGCGATTACGTATTCGGCCGACCGCAGTTCTAGAGCCGCTGAGCGTATTATGCGTGCCATTTCGGCCCAGCCGACAACTGCCAGAGCAAAAATTACAGTGCCGATACCGCTGCCAAGAACCATCGAAACGGCAATCGCCAGCAGCAGACTCGGGAAAGCGAGAAACATATCGACAAGACGCATTAAAAACCAGTCAAGCCAGCCTCCAAAATAGCCGGCGGCAAGCCCAACGGCAAGTCCGATCAGAAGTGCGGTAAGTCGCGATGAAAAGCCGATTATCAGAGACAATCTTGCGCCATAGATCAGCCGTGAGTAGACACACTGCCCAAGCTGATCGCAACCGAGCGGAAAACCTTCGGCCTTTGAAAGACGGCGAAGCGGGTCGGTTTCCATCGGGTCGTTGGCAATCAGCAGTGGCGCAAAAAACGCAACGACGAGAACCACGAAAATTCCGGCGACACTGAACCACCCGGCCACGGTCATGCGTCTGGCTATCTGTTTCATCCGGCTGATTTTCCCATCATTTCATCACGAATTTTCGGGTTGATCCAGGCGTAGAAGAGATCGATGCACAGGTTCACCATAATAAACACGAAGGCGCCCAGAAGCACGACGCCCTGAATGATCGGGTAATCGCGCTGCAGAATTGCATCCATAGCGAAGCGGCCGATTCCGGGCAGGTCAAAAATCGTTTCGACGATAACCGAGCCGTTCAGGTAGCTCGACAGGTCGAGCCCGATTACGGTAACCACCGGAACCAGAGCGTTGACCAGCCCATGCCGGAAAAGAATGCGGGTTCGGCTCAGGCCCTTGGCCCGGGCGGTTCTGATGAAGTCCTGATTGAGAACTTCGATCATGCTGCTTCTGACGATTCGGGCGAGAAAAGCCGCGGATCTTATTCCGAGAGTGAAGGCCGGCAGAACGAAAACCAGCAGACTGTCACCGGCCCTGAAGCCAGAGGTCGGGAACCAGCGCAGTTTAACTGCAAACACATAGAGAAATACCAGACCTGACAGAAAAACCGGAATACTGATGCCGGCAACCGAAAACACGGTGCAGAGGCGGTCGAGCCAGCGCCCCTGAGTGATGGCGCTGACGATGCCCATGATGACGCCGGCAAAAATTGACACCAGCATCGCAAGAGAAGCGAGCTTGAGGGTATAGGGCAGCTTTTCGGTAAGCGATTCGAGGACCGGCTTGCCGGTAACCACCGAGTCGCCGAGGTCGCCGCCGGCAACCTTGCTGAGATACGACCAGAAGCGGGTGAGCAGTGGCTGATCGAGGCCCATTTCTGATCTGATGCGGGCGAGGGTTTCGGCGTCGGCACGGGGGCCGGCGACCGTCTGTGCCGGATCACCCGGGATCAGGTAAAGAACGGTAAACGCGACAATGAGAATGCCCAGAAGAACGGGTATGGTGGCGACAATTCTTCTGAGCGTGAATTCGAGCATTGTTGAACCTTTGGGTTATGAATTTTACTGCAACAACTTACAACATGCCGGGCGTTTCATCAATCCCTGACGCTTAAAGTCAGACCTTTGTCACAGAAAAACATCGGCGAGAAATCGATATTGTTGACCTTGGCGCCGGTGAGATAGCTTTCGCTGCAATGCCAGAGGTAGATCCAGGGGGCTTGTTCGGCAACTCTGCGGTTGATGCGGTCGTAAGCTTCAGCGCGGCGCTGGGCATCCTGAATCTTGACCGACTCGTCGAGCATCAGATCGACTTCGGTATTCTTGAAGCGGGCGCGATTGCCGCCTGAGCCCCAGTTTTTCGAATGAAACAGCGGATAGAGAAAGTTTTCGCCATCGGGATAATCGCCGAACCAGCTCATATAGAAAGCCGGGGCTTCGCCTTTGGCGACGGCATCCTTGAGAGCGCTCCATTCCATGGGTTTGAGGTTAACGACGACGCCGTGCTTTTTGAGTTCGCCCTGCAGCAGACGGGTGATTTCGAATGCCGACTGTGATGAGCGCTGATAGAGATCGAAGGTCAGGGGTCGTGCCTTTGAATAGCCGGCTTCCTTGAGCAGTCTTTTCGCTTCTTCGGGGTTGTATGAGAGGCCGGTCGGAGTGGTAGAGTAGCCTGAAATGCCAGGGGGAATGCTGCCATTGGCTGGCACAGCGCGGCCCTGATAGACGGCGTTGATGATTTTTTCGCGGTCAACGAGCATATTGAGAGCCTTGCGCACTCTGACATCGGTAAAAGGTTCGGTCTGGTTATTGAAGCCGACGTAAAATACGTTGAGAGCGGGCACATCGTGAATTCTGGCCGCGAATTCGGGGTCGGCCTTGAAGCGTTCGTAATTGGCGGGATAAAGCTGCAGCAGGTCGAGATTGCCGCTTTCGAATTCCATTTCGGCCTTCATGTTTTCGGGGATGATGCGCATATCGATTCTGGCAAGGCTCGGCTTAACATCATGGTAAGACTCGTTGACCACGAGTTTGAGATAGCTGTCGCGCACGCGTTCGGTGATTTTGAAAGGGCCGGTGCCGGCGGGTTTTTCGAAAAAGCTGTGATCGTGAATGGCGGTTCTGCTTTCTGAGGGCAGGATGTAGCAGGCCGGCATGGTAAGCAGACTCAGGAATGGCGCAAACGGGGCAACGAGTTTGACCGAGACGGTCTGGTCATCGAGAGCAGTGATACCGGCAACGACTTTGCTGACGCCTTTCATGCGATCAGCGGCGCCTTCGACTTTTTCGAGAACCCAGGTGCGCGGTGAGCCGACTTCGGGGTCGAGAAGACGGTCGAGAGAGAAAACCACATCAGCGGCGGTGAATTTCTGGCCGTTATGAAAGGCAACATTCTGTTTGAGCTTGAAGACAAATTCTTTGCCGTCGGCAGCAACGCTCCAGGATTCGGCAAGGTTACCGACCAGACGCATCTTTTCGTCGTAACGCACCAGGCCGTCAAAAACCTTTGCCTGAACGGTGGCTTCATTGACGTCGACGCCGCGGGCCGGGTCAAGATTTGCCGGCTCACTCGATAGATAGCTGGAAAAAGTACCTCTGAAACTGACCGGGTTGGTTTCGGCGGGAGCACTCTGCAGCAAACTGGCTACCAGAGCCATCACACAGATAAATACCGTCGAAAAGAGAATACGTTTCATGTTGCCACCTGATAAATAGATTTTTTTCTCTTTTCAGTTAATCGGCAGGTCAGGGCTTTTGCTTTAATTCTGCATGAATTTCTTCGCCGTCGATGGTCAGAATGGCCACCGATGCCGGTAGACCGCCGCGCGGCAGAGTCGGACTGCCGGGGTTGATCACGAGAAGATTCTCTTCCTGATTGATCAGGGCAATATGGGTATGGCCATAGACCATCACCCTGGTCTGCGTTTCGACGACACGGCGCGCGGTTGTGGCGTTATGGGCAACGGTAAGCAGCCCGCAACCGATATTTATTGAGCGGTGTGATGGGGTATCGAAGGCTCCGCCGTCGCAGTTTCCCCGCACGGCATAGACCGGAGCGATCTGTGAGAGTTCACCCAGCAGTGCCGGCACGCCGACATCGCCGGCATGAATAATCAGATGGGCCCCGGCGAAGGCTTCTTTGATCCAGTCGGGGGTATCGAGGCTGTCGTGGTCATGCACATGCGTGTCAGAAATTATGCCGATCTTCATTTTCATTTTTATGGCTCCGCGGGCTGCAGAATGTTCGTTGACTAAACTTTGAGGATGGTCTATTTTTTAGAACTCGGTATTAATATTTACGCAGAATCAAAGGATTTAACAAGATGCCAGAAGTAAAAAAACCGGCGGTTAAACCAGAAATCAAGATGCCCTCGCCCGAAGAGGTCAAAAAGAAACTCGCAGAAGTCGATTCGTTTCTGCAGAAGCTGATTTTCAAGCGCTTCATCGGCACCTTCATCGACATGGTCATGATCACAGTTCCGGCGATCATCATCACCCTGCCCGCCTTCTTTCTTCTGCCGCAGAAGCCGGTCAACCTGGCCGCCCTGTTCAATTTTCTCGTTTTTCTTGCGGCCGGTGCCATCATGCTGATCAAGGACATGCCTTTCCAGCTTGGCCCTCTCGAAGGGCAGACTCCAGGCAAAAAGGCGATGAACATCAGAGTCACCGACCTGACCGGTCGGCCGATCACCATGATAATGTCGATAAGACGCAATATCATACCAGCGCTGCCGCTGCTGGTTTCAGCAGTTTCGGCCGGCATTTATATCATACCGATACCGGTTATTTCCGAGCTGGCTAGCATCTTCATCGTTCTGCCGCTGTTTCTGGTTTCGCTGGCGGCCAATCTTTTCGAGATCTATAAAATTCACACCGGCGACCAGAACCGCCGCTGGGGCGACACCTTTGCCGGAACCATGGTAAAACATGACTGATTAATGAATCGCAATCATGCCATACTTCTTATCCTGGCGATTCTCAGCTTTCTGCTGATCAATCTTTTCATTCCTGATTCGCAACCCGGCAGCATTTCGTCTCTCGAAGGGGTAACGCTGGCCAATACCAACGGGCAGCAGTTCAGACTCGCCGGCCAGTTTACCGAAAAGCCGATGCTGCTGGTGTTCTGGTCGATCACCTGCGGCACCTGCATCGAAGAGATTCCGTTCATCATACGCCTGCACGAGACCCTGCAAAGCCGCATGACGGTGATCGGGGTGCATCCTCCCGGCTTTCCGCTGAAGAAGATCCAGCGCTTCATCAAGAAATTTCCGCAGCAGATACCCTATCTGCTCGCCATCGACGAACAGAGCGCTCTGATTCGCAATTACAACGTCAGCGTTCTGCCACGCACGCTGCTGATCAACCGCCACGGCAAGGTTCTCTACGACCACCTCGGCTACGACCCCGCCAAAGAAAAGGAAATCGAAGATGCCATCAGCAAACTTCTGTAAAACCCTGTTCACCGTTATGCTGGCCTGCCTGTTTTCTGCATCACTGCAGGCCTCGATGCCAGTAATAAGTGCAGGAAGCGGCGAGTCATCGCGCCTGCTTCAGCCCGGCACGTTTGCGCCAACCTGCCGCCTGACCGACACGAGCGGCAGCGAACAGACTTTTCCGGCATCAGGCAGCTGGAACATCATCTTCTACTGGTCGCTTTTCTGCCATTCATGCCTCGAAGAGATCCCTGAAGCCCAGAATCGCATCGTGGCTCTCAGTCGACCCGATCTCAAAACCTGGTTCGTTTCGCTCGACACCGAAAGAATGCAGAAAGCGCTGCAGAATTTTTGCCAGAAGCGCGATCTGAAGCTGCCGGTGCTCATGGAAAGAGTTGCCTCTGACACCTGGGTAACCGCGGATCAGTGGGGAGTCGTGTCGACGCCGGCGGTTTTTGTAGTTGCACCCGACGGCAAAGTCGCGTATTCTCATCAGGGGCCCAGCGATTTAGACAAATTCTTTGCGGGCCTTGCCGCGATGTCTGCATCGGCTGCAGCCGATCTGGCCGGCGAGAGGTAAGATGTTCGAAAAAATTACAGTTATCGATAACCATGAAATGCTGCTCGTGTCACAACGGGCGGTTTTTATGTTTATCGGTTTTCTGCTGCTGATGACTTTTGCGCTGATGAGCTTTTTTCTCTGGGCCGACTTCGACTCTCTCCTTGGGCGCAAGCACCTGGCGATGAAAGTTGGCCAGACAAGTATCAGCCTCGAAGAGCTAAAAAAGATCCAGAACGTCTCCGGAATCAGGGCAAAACAGCTTTCTGAAGCGGCCTTTGCCACCGACTTTTTTGAAACTCTGTTGCTGGCGGAAGGGGCGCGCCAAAACGGCCTCGACCGCAAGCCAGAATTTCAACAGAAGATCAGCGATTTTGCAGCTGCCGGCAGAAACGACAGCGACGATGACGCCGTTGCCCGGGCCGCTTTTCTCATAGAAGAACTTGCCGAAGCCGAGCGTCAGCATCTTTTCAGTCAGCCGGCAGCCGCGGCGGGCGAAACCGAAAAAGTCGGGCAGCCTGGTACCGCAACACCGCGGGTGCGACTGCATTTAAAGACAATTCTGCTCGCTGACGCTGCCTCGGCCAGCGAGGTTCTCGCACAACATGCCAGCGGCACCAGTTTCGCAGAACTCAACGCCAGCCACAGCCGTTCTCTGTATCGGGGCGTCGGGGGCGATATCGGCTGGAAATCAGAAAGCGACCTGCCGGAAGGCGTTTTTGCAAAGCTTCTTGGTCTCGCCCCCGGAGTTCTTGCCGAAGGCTTTTCTGACCAGGCCGGCACGCACCTTTATCTGGTCAGCGCCCGCCCCGAAGAAGATCCGGCGGTCGCCACCCGCTCACTGCGGGAGCAGAAACTCCGCGAAAGCCGCAAGTCGCGCCTCATGCGTCATCTAATCGAATTGAAAAACAGTATCGACTACTGGATAAACCCGATCCTACAGATTAAATGTCAGGTAACCCCGGGGCAGAGAACCGCTGATTCTGCCGAAAACCGTTAAGGAGCCCTTTTCTATGGACAAGAAATCGCGCAAACATTATTTAATATTGCCATCCTATCAGATCAGACTGGTGGCGTTCATGTCACTGGTGCTGTTTATTGGCTCGATTCTGCACGGTTTCTTTCTCTACCGCATCACCAGCAAAAATATTCAGGAAGGCTTTTTGTCAGCCCACAACCGCCTGCGCTCGACCTGGGAAATATTGAAACCAGCCATCATCGTCACCAACGGGCTCAGCTTTCTGCTGATGTCGGTAATGCTGCTGATTCTGACGATTTTTATTTCACACCGGCTGATCGGGCCGATGTTCAAAGTCGCCGGACAGCTGAAGAAAATTTCGGCCGGCAACCTGCAGCACGCCTCACTGCGTCTGCGGGAAGGTGACGAAGGGCAGGTTCTCTGCGAAGCGGTCAACGAGCTGCAGGATAAATACCGCCAGCGCTTTATTAAGCTGCGCAAGCTGCGCGTCAGTCTCAACGAGGGCAAGCCAGATCCGGAACAATTGAAAACCCAGATCGACGACATTCTCAGCGAAATCGAGCTCGACGAAAACAGCCAGGCATGAAATCGATCGCTATAAAATTTAAATTTCAGGCCATTCTCGGCTTCGGGATGCTGCTGTCAGCAGTTGCAGCCACCGGCAGCCTTTTTGCCGCCGACCACCAGAAAATGGCCGAAGAGGCGGGCTGCTTTACCTGCCACTATATGCCGCCAGAGGCCGGGCAAAAAGCCACAACCGCTGAAACCAGAGTCGACCCGCGCCTGAAAAAGGGCGCCGGGCAATGGTGTGTCAGCTGCCACGCCATGGAATCGATGACTCTGCACCCGACCGGCGTCAAAGTGACAGCCGGCAGTGGTCTGCCGCTCGAAGACGGTGAGTTCATGAGCTGTCTGACCTGCCATTCACCGCATGCCACGCCTGTTGCCTCGCAACCCTGGGCGCCTCTGGCGATCAGCCCGAGCAGTCACGACAGCTTCAGCACCTATCTGCTGAATCATCCGAACAATGAGGGCCAGCTTTGCGCAAAATGTCATCCGGCAGGCACCGACGTTTTTCAAGGCAGCATGCACAGTCCGAAAGCATTCGACAACCGCAATTATGCAGGCTCAGAGTCATGCAAAGAATGTCATCTCGACATCTACGATCAGTGGAAAATCAGCCCGCACGCCCGCATGACGCGCCGTTTCAGAAATATCGACAATCAAAAAGAAATCCCCGTCGAAGAACTCGGAGTGCCACGCGAAAAAATCGCCTGGGTGCTCGGCTCACACTATGTTCACCGCTTCGTTGCCGAAGCGAGCGGCACCCTGGTTGTGCTGCCCAAAATCTGGGATCTCAACAAAAAAGAATGGCTGCCGGTCAACGACTACGGCTGGCGCTCACGCTACTGGCTAAAACAGTGCGCCGGCTGCCATACGACCGGCTTTTCTGCCGAAAACGACAGCTTTGCCGAAGCCGGCGTCGGCTGCGAGGCCTGCCACGGTCCGGGCCTGAATCATATCAGAACCAGGTCGCCGGAATATATAACTTCACTGAAAAGCATGACGCCTGAACGCCAGGAAATGATCTGCACTTCGTGCCATACTTCCGGTATCGACAACAGCGGGCAGTATAATTTTCCGGTTGGTTATAGACCCGGCGACAATCTGATGGACTTTTTCTCGGGTCTGACGCCGAAACCCGGCCAGTCGCCCGAGAATTTTCATGGCGACGAAACTTATGAAGACCGCAAGCGCCAGTGGGAATTTCTCAAATCACGCTTTTTCCTGGCAACCGGTCTCACCTGTGATTACTGCCAGAATTTCCGCGATATCAAAACCGAAAATAACTCGCAGTACCTGACCCAGGATCAATACTGTCTTACCTGCCACGCCGACCAGAAAGACCACCCGCCCGAATCGCCAGGCACCAACTGCATTGTCTGCCACCAGCCAACCCGGCACTTGAACGGGCATCTGTCGGTTCACGACCACCGCTTCAAATTCGAATAAACCACCACCAGCCTGGGCCTTTGTCATACAAGAAGTGCATGGTTTTTCGTCATTCCGGGCGTAGACCCGGAATCCATGAGTTTAATTCGTTTGCCCCGTTTTAACATTTGCGGCGTTGTACTTTAGTGGTTGATGTGCTAGTATCGTTGGCAAGATGCAGGTTCTTTTGATCGCAACACTGGTCGGATACGCGCTGGCGACCTTCTTTCGCGTCAGAGAAAAGGTTGCCGGTCAGTCATTTCGGCATCATTCGACTTTCTCGCTGGCACTGGGCCTGACCTGCAACGCGATTCTCGCCTTTCACAACTACACCAGCAGCGAACTGCATCTGCATTATGAGACTCTTTTCATTGCCGGGGCATTGAGTCTTGGCATTACAACTGCAATTACCGAGCACGGATTAAAAGAGACTTTTTTCAGCATCTTCAGCCTGCCCGGGAGCATTGTATTACTTTTCTGCTCGACCTTCGCCGACGGAACCCTGGCCGGCGGTCATTTTGCCCAGCGCTGGTTTGCGGTGCACCTGTTGTTGTCAATTCTAGGCGAATGTTTCTTTCTTATCGCCGCCATTTCATCGGCAACCTATTTTTACGTGGTAAGAAGGCTCAAAAAAAAGAACCGGCTGCGCGCCGTCTTTTTTTTCCCGCCGCTTGCCAGACTCGATGACCTGACCTGCAAATTGATCGGCGCCGGGGTCATTTTCTTCACCGCCGGGCTGTTAGCGGGCTTATATGGCAACTATTCATATTTCGTCAGTTTCAACCCGGGCTTCAAGCATCTGTTTGCGCTTGTGGTTCTGGCTTTTTACACTTTTATCATTATTGCACGCAAACCGCTCAAAATCACCGGCACGCGCCTGGCTACGATGGCTGTTGTCGGCTTTTTTCTGTCTCTTGGTCTGATTACGCTGCCAGACAATCAGGAACACTGGCAGCCAATGTTGAAGCAGACTCAGGAGGCAGCAAAATGAGATACATGCCCCTGTTTTTCGACGTGGCAGGTCGGGAAATTCTGATTATCGGCGGCGGCAAGGTGGCACTTCGCCGAGCCCGGCAGTTTTCAGAAGCCGGAGCCAGGCTGACTGTGGTCGCACCCGAAATTCTTTCTGAATTCAACGGTATGCCGGAAACAACTTTGATTCGCCGGGGCGCCGCAATCGACGATCTGCATGAAAACTTCACATTTGTAATCATTGCCAGCAGCAATACGAAGGTAAACGACACCATTGCCGCGGCCTGCCGGGACAAAAGAATCCTGTTCAACCGCTGCGACAGTTTCAGTGACGGCGACTTCATCGGCGGCAGCATTGTTGTCAAAGGCGATATTATCTGCTCAACAGTCTCTGGCGGAATTCCGGCGGTTTCGAAATATCTGCAGAGCAGAATCGACAGCCTGGTTCGATCGGAACTGGTTGAACTGGCGACTGTTCTCAACGAAATCAGACCGCAGGTAAAAGCTTCGGGCCTGCCAGAAGCTGCAAAAGCCGACTTTATGGCCAGATGGGTCACCGATGCGGTTCTTGACCGCATAGCAAGCGAAGGCATCGAAAAGATACGCGAGGAGATAACTGCATGTCTCTGATCGTATTTGGGCTAAATCATAAGTCGGCGCCGGTCTCTATCCGCGAAAAGCTCGCCCGGATCTGCGAAGTCAGAATTCCTGACGTCGACGCCTGCAATCTTGAGGCGGTGCCGGTCTATACCTGCAACCGTGTCGAAGTTTACTATTCGGGCATTCATGGCGAAGCGAGAAAAAGCTTTTCAGCGCTGCTTGCCGCGAACCAGATCAACTTCGAAAATCTGGCAGGCTACTTTTACGAACACACCGACGAAAACGCTGTCAGACACCTGTTTTCGGTTGCCGCCGGCCTCGACTCGATGATTTTAGGCGAAAATCAGATTCTGCATCAGATTAAAGAATCATACAAGCACTCGACCACCGAGGGCTATGTCGGCAAGCAGCTGCATCGACTTTTCCAGAAGGCTCTCGAAGTCGGGAAAAAGGTTCGCAGCGAAACTGCCATTTCCGAGAACCGGGTTTCGATAGCTTCTGCGGCGGTAGATCTCGCCAGAAGCATCTTCGGGCCATTCAAGACATCGAAAGCCCTGATCATCGGCGCCGGCGAAATGGCAAGTCTGGTTGCCGTGCATTTGCGTGAAAATGGCGTTAAGAGTATGTTTTTTATTAACCGCACCCTCAACAGCGCCGAAGAGCTGGCCGAAAAGTTCGATGGTCAGGCCAGACCTTTCGAGCAACTCGACGAACTGCTGCATGCCTGCGACATCGTAATTTCGTCGACGGCGGCACCAACTGCCATCATCAGCCGCGAACGCATGGAAAAAGTCATGGCGGCCCGCAGTGAACGACCACTGTTCATCATCGACATAGCGGTGCCACGAGATTTCGAGCCTGACTGCCAGAACATCGGCAATATTTTCCTTTATGACGTCGACGATCTGCAGAACGTGGTCAACGAGAACCTTTCGCAGCGCAAGGTAGAAGCCGAAAAGGCGAAGGCGATCGTTCACTATGAATCCTCACAGTTTCAGATTTCATCGCAGGCCTTTACCGTGGTGCCACTGATCAGAAAGCTGCGCGAACAGACCGAAGCGCTGCGTATTGCCGAAGTCGAAAAGTTCACCGCCCAACACCCGGAATTGAGTGAAGATCTCAAGCAGGCGTTCGACCAGTGCAGTCGGTCGCTGATGGCCAAATGGCTGCACGGGCAAATCGTCGCCCTGAAAAATCAGGGCTCGGCAGATCTTGAACAATTGCGAAGCATGTGCGAAATACTTGGCCTGTCGCCCGACTGTCTGCCTGAATCGCCATTGCGAAGCCTGCCGGAAAATCAGAGAAAGCGTGAATCAGCATGAAAATACGTTACGGAACCAGAGGCAGCAAACTGGCACTGCATCAGACCCGCCATGTAATCGGAATTGCCAGAAATACTTGCCCTGACATTGAATTTGAAGAAGTCGTAATCAAAACCCTTGGCGATCAGGTCACCGGCCTGCCTTTATTCAAAGTCGGTGGCCAGGGCTTGTTCATCAAAGAAATCGAACAGGCACTTCTCGAAAATCGTATCGATATAGCGATTCACAGTCTAAAAGACGTGCCGCATGCAATTTCTGATGGTCTCTGCCTTGTGGCCTTCGGCTGTGTTGAAGATGCCCGCGACTGCTTTCTCTCAAAAAAATATCGCAGCTTTTCTGAGTTGCCGCCAGGAGCGGTTGTCGGCACATCGAGCCTGCGCCGGCGCTCACAATTGAGCGTTATGCGCAGCGACCTGGTATTTTCTGACTTCAGGGGCAATCTCGACACCAGACTGCAGAAACTTGCCGACGGTGAAGTCGACGCCATCATTCTGGCGGCGGCTGGGCTGTTGCGTTTCGGCTGGGCCGACAGAATCGGCCATTATTTTTCTATCGATGAAATGACACCGCCAGCCGGGCAGGGTATTCTCGCCGTGCAATGCCGCTGCGAAGATGCAGACAAGCTACGGCCGGTTCTGCAGAATTTTGCCAGCAAACAGGCAGAGGTCAGAGCCGCCGCCGAAAGAGCTTTTCTCGCCGAACTGCAGGGCGGCTGCCAGACCCCGATGGCAGTTCACGCAGATGTAAGCGGAGACCAGCTCATTCTACACAGCTTTATCGGCACGCCTGACGGCAGACAGACGCTGCGACGAACGCATACAGGCACAATCGAGCAGGCTGCCGAACTGGGTCGCCAGGCAGCCGCAGAAATCATCGTCGCCGGTGGCCGGCAATACATCAGTCCGGTCATTCCCGCGCATCCCTCCGTCATTCCCGCGCAGGCGGGAATCTCAGAAATATCGACCAATAAAAGCAAACAAACAAAGGAAAACCCCATGACAAGCCCAGCCCCTTCAGCGCCAAACGTTTTTCTCGTCGGCGCCGGCCCGGGCGACGCCGGCCTGATAACCGTATGGGGCCTCGATCTGGTAAAGCGCGCCGACGTCATTATTTACGACCAGCTCGGCACGGCGGCATTTCTTTCACAGGCAAAGCCCGACTGCGAAATGTATGATGTCGGCAAATTCGCCGGCAATCACAAGGTGACCCAGGATGACATAAACGCCCTGCTGGCAAAAAAAGCGGCCGAAAAAAAGCTCGTTGTCAGGCTCAAAGGCGGCGACCCCTTCGTTTTTGGCCGCGGTGGCGAAGAAATGCAGTATCTGATCGAGCGTGGGCATGCGGTTGAGGTGGTTCCGGGTGTAACTTCGGCCATATCGGCCCCATGTTATGCCGGCATTCCGATAACGCAGCGCGGTTTCACCGCCTCACTTGCAGTCGTGACCGGTCACGAAGCCGAAAAAGAAGGCTCTGACCTTAACTGGAAGGCCCTGGCCGGCATCGGCACTGTGGTTTTTCTCATGGGTGTCAAAAACCTGCCGCAGATCTGCCAGAATCTGATCGCGGCTGGCCGCGCGCCCGAAACTCCAGTAGCGATGGTTCAGAATGGCACATTGCCGACTCAGCGCACGGTAACCGGCACGCTGGCAACTATTCCTGAAATCGCGGTTAAAGAAGGTATTCAGCCACCGGCGGTCACTGTGGTCGGCGAAGTGGTGGCTTTGCGCAGTCAACTGGCCTGGTTTGAGAAGCGGCCATTGTTTGGCCGGCGAATAGCGGTAACCCGTTCCCGGCTGCAGGCAAGCAGCCTTGTTGCTGAACTGCAGTTACTTGGCGCCCAGGTTATCGAGTGCCCGACGATAAAAATTGTTCAACACCAGAGCAGCGATGCCTTCAAAAGCTTTATTGACCGCAGTAAAGAGTTCGAGCATCTGGTATTCACTTCGGTTAACGGCGTTACTGGCTTCATCGAGGCTTTGCACGAACATAAACTCGATCTGCGCTTTCTCGGCGGCAAAAAAATTGTCTGCATCGGACCGGCAACGGCGACCGCATTTACCGACCGCGGTATCAACCCTGATTTTGTGCCTGAAACCTATGTGGCTGAGGCGCTGTTTCCGTGGTTCGAAAAATTGCCACCAGCCGGAGTCGCCATTCTGCGTGCCGAAAATGCCCGCGAAGTTCTGCCGCAGGCGCTGACTCAGCTCGGTCACAGAGTCGAAGTTGTGCCGCTCTATCACACCGAATACGAAAAGCCCGACAGCAGCGAAATTATTGCGGCCATCCGAGAGGGCAATCTCGATCTGATAACCTTTTCAAGCTCTTCGACTGCCGAGGGGCTCGCCAGCCTTCTTGCAGGCAGCGATATTGCTCCGGCCATGATTCCGGCGGCGGTTATCGGCCCGATCACTGCCGAAACCTGCCGCAAGCTTGGCTTTACCATCAGAGTCGAAGCCGAAGAGTTTACTATTCCGGGTCTGATAAAGGCCATGCAAAGCTACTTTGCCACTTCAAACAGGTAATTGCCATGATAAATGTCAGTAAAATTTATGCCAGCCACTCAACCACCGGCGACCCGCTGCGTTACGGGCACCAGCATCAGGGCCAGGTCGGCCACTCACACCATTTTAAGGGCCATCAGACGGCAAAATCCGCCTCAGAACGACGACCGGTCGTGGTCTGGAACATCTCGAAGCGCTGCAATCTGAAATGTATTCATTGCTACACTAATTCTGACTGCAATCTTGCCCCCGACGAGCTCAGTTTCGCCGAAGGGCAGTCGCTGATGCGGGATCTGGCGGAATTTAAAATTCCGGCATTGCTTTTCAGCGGTGGCGAGCCACTGATGCGCCCCGACGTCTTCGACCTGGCAGCTTATGCGGTTAAATGTGGCCTGCGACCGGTATTATCGACCAACGGCACCTTGATTACCCCGCCGGTGGCGCAAAAAATCAAGGATATCGGCTTTATCTACGCCGGCATTTCGCTCGATGGCATCGGCAGCACCAACGACCATTTCAGAGGGGTTGCCGGGGCTTTTGGCAAAGCCATGGACGGCTTCAGAAACTGTCTTGCGATTGGACAGAGAGTCGGACTGCGTCTGACTTTGACCCGTCAGAACGTTCGCGACCTCGACCAGATTTTCGATTTCCTTCTTGAAGAGAAGATACCCCGCGCCTGTTTCTACCACCTTGTCTACTCAGGGAGAGGCAAGAGCGAAGATGATCTTACACATCAGGAGTCACGTCAGGCTCTCGATATTATCTGCCGGCGAACCAGAGCCGCGATCGAGTCAGGCGTCGACCTCGACATTCTCACGGTAGACAACCATGTTGACGGCCCCTACATATACCTTAAACTGCTGCAGGAAGACCCGACAAAGGCAGAAGAAATGCGCAAACTGCTCGAATGGAACGGCGGTGGCACCTTTTCGACCGGCGTCGGCATCGGCGATATCGACTGGGCCGGCAACGTTCATCCTGACCAGTTCTGGCAGGACAAAACCTTTGGCAATGTGCGTGAGCGCAAATTTTCAGAAATCTGGCTCGACACTTCAGACGAGTTGATGGCCGGCCTGAAAAACCGCCTGCCGTTGCTAAAGGGAAAATGCGCAACCTGCCGCTTTCTCAAAATGTGCGGCGGCTCGCTGCGTGTCAGGGCCTTCAGAGTCTATGACGACCCCTGGATGCCTGACCCCGCCTGCTATCTGACCGACGCCGAAATCGCCGACTGATCTGATAAAAACATAGGGGGCGGCTAAAAACCGCCCCTACGCTTTTCGCCGGGAAATGCCGATAGACCTGATATACAATTATCAGGAGCGCAGGCAAAATGCAGATCGCGGGCATCATTATGGCAATGCTGCTTTTTTTTGGCGGCTTTCTTCTGGCGCAGGCCATCTTTTTTCATCATACCGGCCGTACATTCTGGCGCGCCATGGTTCCGGCGGTGTTTCGCTACACTCTGCTACCCCGCGATGGTGTACAGCTCGATTCATTCATGGTCATGGAAGAATACGCCGCGCTGCTGTTAATGGGCGCATTTCTCATCCTGCCAATGATCGCTCTCAGCGTCATGGGCTTTCTGTCGCTATTCTGAAGCCACAAAAAACTCACAAACAGACACTTTCAAAGTTTTGAGCAAAAATATAAACAAAGATAGCCGATACGTTTCGTTCTTTTGCCACAAGCGTTCTGCAAACTTTTTTTCTGGCGCGCAAACCTGTGTACAGAGCTAAAACCTGCATTATCAGCGAAATCTTTTTTTAGAAAAACTTCTTTTTTTTGTTGACTAATAAAATCCCCTTATGCTAATTATGGTTTGCACAATTACCTTAGGAGGATTTGGTTTTAATGAAAAAACTTTTCGTTCTGTTTCTTCTCGTAGCTCTCGTCCCTTTCACAGTCGGTTGTGGCCTTTTTGGCGATAACGATGACACCAGCCCGGTAGATCTGCCCATTCTTAGAGCCAGCCTGAGCAGCTATCCGGTCCCTGCCAGCCTGAGAGCTGACGCTGCCGGGCTTGCCTATGTTAACTCCAAAAACGTTACCATGACCATCAATGGCATCGAACTTAAGCCAAGCGATGCGACCGAAGTTGGTTCCGCTGATCCGCGCAAATTCAACATCAACTTCTCAGCTTTTGTTACTGATACTGCCAAATACAACCAGATTATCAGCGGCAGTGACCCGATCGAAGTCATCGTGAAGACTTCAGCTGGCACAGAAATAATCCAGATTACTCCGACCCAGGCACTCACCACTGGCACACTTTCTCTCGTAGTTGATGCTACTACTGGCAAGATTGACACAACCAATGTTACTGTTGACGCCGTTAAAGTTCCGGCCGCCCCCAAAGATGCAGTTGCTCTCGATTACACCGTGAAGAATGGCGACGTAGACGTTGCAACTACCAAAGATACCGCAAAAGAAGTTGTCCAGCTTCCTCCTCACACTCCCGCTTTTGTAGTCACCCTTCTTAACGATAAAAAGCTTAATGTGGACAAAGTTGTTCACAGCATCAAGGTAAGAAACGCTAACGGCAAAGCAGCTGTTGCCCTTCCGGAAGGTAGCTTCTCTCTTGGTCAGCAGACAGGTCTTCTGAATTCAGTAACCATTACCGTTGTTGAAACTGCTAC
Organism: Candidatus Rifleibacteriota bacterium; assembly: GCA_024710355.1. Taxonomy (GTDB): domain Bacteria; phylum Muiribacteriota; class Ozemobacteria; order Ozemobacterales; family Ozemobacteraceae; genus Rifleibacterium. The sequence goes on along the minus strand of JANJUX010000015.1, from coordinate 53,338 downwards.
CGCTAAGCTTGTTGGTGGTCAGACTTACGAAGTCGAAATCGTTGGTCTCTCTGATGGTACCAACCTGCTTAAGAGCAAGACGTTCTATTTCATAGCTCGCTGATTATTGGATTAAAAAGATCCCCTGCGCAAGCAGGGGATTTTTTTTGTCAATTTTTCAGCTCACCTGACTGCATTTGAATTGTAGGCTTCTCCGTTATTGCCATATTTATAATCGCTGATTTTTTGCCGGGAATGATTTGCGTCGGGCGCGAAATATGGTAGGATGGCCGGGAAACTGTTCGTTATAGAGGCTTATTTTGAAAAATCCGGGTCGTTCGCTACTAAAAACCGCTGTTCGTCTTTGCGTTGTTACTGCCGGAATGGCATTGGCTTTAACCGGAGCCTGGGCTGATGAACTATGGGAGCTGTCGCCGCCGGGCACTGGCGACATAAGACAGAATGCCTTCATCAGACAGGAACACCTCGAGCTGCATGTTCCGAAATCTTTCGAGGGCCGCACTGCCATCGAACGCAGAACCACCGGCGGCTTCGAATACAACCGTCTGGTTCGCTTCTCGCACAGCGACAGCGACGTCGAACTGCGCGGCCGTTCGACCGTCTTTGATTTCAATTATAAAAAAGACGTTCTCGACGTGCAGATCTTCAGATCGAAACAGATGCAACCCGGCGGCAATTCGTGCATGGACTGCCACGGCGGCGAAATCAGACGCACCACCGCCGTAATCGGCATTGAAAAAGAAGAACTCGACCCAAAACCTTATCGCCGGGGCTTCACCACCGTTTATCTCGACGAAGCCGAAGCATTTTCGTGGCGCGCCGAAGTTAACCACTGGGTCAGTCAGAACCTGATGCTGAAGGGTGAAGTCAAAATGGGTAAGCTCGAACAGGGCCGCCACAAACTCGATGCCACCAGCATGACCCTCGGCCTCGGTGGCAACGCCCTGCACCGGCTCACCTGGGCGGGCGACCTGATTTTTTCAAAGGTCGAATCATACTCGATGCGCAAAACCTTCAGTGGCAAAGTTAACTATCGGCTTTTCCGCGGCCTCAAACTCACGGTCGGCGGCGCCGCATTCTTCGACGGCTACACCCAGTATGGCACCGAAATGTCGGAAATGGGCCTCATGACCAACGGCCTCGCCAAAGACAGCCCCGAGCTGCTGCCCACTCTCTTCACCCGACTGAAAGACGACCAGTTCGGCTACTGGCACTTCGGCGTCGAATACGAGCACAAGTTTTAAGCAAGATTACCACCCCGGCCCTTCGACAAGCTCAGGGACCGATAGGCGACCATACAAAAACCCCGGGCACTAAGGTGCCCGGGGTTTTTGTATAAAGATACTTGAAGTTTATTTGGCCCAGGTGATATGACCGGTGAGCAGCGGGTGAACGAGGTCAGCGTGAGAGGGCATGACCCGCACGGCCAGACCCATCTTGCCACTCGAAGCAAGAGCGACGCCGCCCTTGAATTCGGCAACATGGCCTTCCTGTTTGATCAACTGCAGGTCGACAATATCACCCTGAGAAAGATCGCCATCGCTTACCAGCTGGCCATAGAAAGCCTGAACGATAACATCGGCAGCTTTCAGATTCGCAAGGTGAACGCGAACTTTCACATCGAGAATTTCACCAACGCGGTGCGCGTCATTGCCGTTGGCTTCGATGCTTTCGATGCGAACATGGCTCCAGTTACTTCTGACATTGTCGAGCCAGCCGGCCAGCTCGCGGGCTCTCTGCCGGTCATTGGCCGAAAGAGCGCGGTAACGGCGGTCAGCGGGCACATAGAAGCGGTCGGTGTATTCGCCAACCATGCGGTTGGTGTTGAAAACCGGGTTAATTTCCTTCATGCACTGCTTCATCATGGTGATCCAGCGGCGCGGCAGATGGTCGCTCGACAGATCGTAGAAAGTCGGGGCAACTTCCTTTTCAAGCAGTTCATACAGCGAGTTGGCTTCGATTTCATCCTGATAGTCAGCATTTTCGTATTCTTCGCGGGTACCGATAGCCCAGCCGATGCCCGGGTTGTAAGCTTCATCCCACCAGCCATCGAGAATGGAAAGGTTGAGAACACCGTTGGCTGCTGCCTTCATGCCTGAGGTGCCGCTGGCTTCCTGCGGGCGGCGCGGGTTGTTAAGCCAGACATCGACGCCCTGAACCAGGTAACGGGCAACGACGACATCATAATCTTCAATGAAAACGATGTGGCGGCGCAGGCGTTCATCATTGCTCTCTTTAACGATTTCCTTGATGTAGTTCTTACCCGGTTCATCTTTCGGGTGCGCCTTACCGGCAACGATAATCTGAATCGGGCGTTCTTTGTTGGTAAGAATGCGAATCAGGCGCTCTTTGTCTTTGAACAGCAGGGTTGCGCGTTTATAGGTCGCAAAACGGCGGGCAAAGCCGATAGTCAGATATTCCGGGTTGAGAACTTCCTGGGCGCGGGCAATCTCGGAAGGCGGCGCATTGCGGGCCTTGAGCTGCTTTTCGAGGCGGCTGCGGGCGAAGGCCACCAGGCGCTCACGCCGGCGCTCATGTGTGCGCCAGAGTTCTTCCATCGGGATCATGTCGATTTTTTCCCAGACGGTCTGATCACCGGGGTTCATGACCCAGCGGGGGCCAAGATAGCGGTCAAACAGCGCCGACATTTCCTGGGAGGCATACGAACGGGTATGAACACCGTTGGTGATCGACTTGATCGGGATCTCCTGGAAAGGAACGGCCGGGTAGAGGTTGCCCCACATCTTGCGCGATACGTCGCCATGCAGCTTGCTGACGCCGTTGGCTTCGCCGCAGAGGTTGAGCGCGCAGACCGCCATCGAGAAACCGTCGCCTTTTGGCGTATTAGCCTGCCAGCCGAGGTCAAGAAATTCCTGCCAGCTGATGCCAAGCTTTGAATAATACTGCGAGAAATATTTTTCCATCAGGTCTTTCGAGAACACGTCAATACCAGCCGGAACCGGAGTGTGGGTCGTGAACACGTTGCCTGATCTCGTCAGTTCGAGGGCTTCTCTGAAGGTCATCTGGTGTCTTTCCATGGCGACGGCGATTCTTTCAAGGGCCAGGAAAGCCGAATGCCCTTCGTTCATGTGATAAACGCAGGGGTGCTGATCGAGGGCATGCAGGGCGCGCAGACCACCAATACCAAGAACCAGTTCCTGCATGATGCGGGTTTCGGTGTCGCCGCCATAGAGCTCGCGGGTGATCCAGCGATCGCCGGCAGAATTCTCGGGGGTATCGGTATCAAGCAGATAGAGAGGCACGCGACCGATCTGGAGTTTCCAGATCAAACAGAAAAGGGTGCGGCCGGGCAACTGCACGGTAACTTTCATCTGATTGCCTTCGGCGTCGAGAATCGGCGACAGGGGCATATTGTGAAAATCGTTTTCCGGGTAAACTTCCTGCTGGTAACCGCCGGCATTGAGCTTCTGTTTGAAGTAGCCGACGCGATAGAGCAGACCAACAGCAACCAAAGGAATACCAAGATCGGAAGCTGATTTGAGGTGATCGCCGGCGAGCATGCCGAGACCGCCTGAATACAGGCGTACACTTTCGGTCAGGCCGAATTCAGCCGAATAATAGGCAACTACGGGTTTATCGTTGTAACCACCGTGGTTTTTGGCATACCAGGTCTGGTGATCGTTCATGTATTGCTGGAAGCTTTCATAAACGCGCTGCAGATTAGCGAGAAAAGCTTCGTCACGGGCCTTTGCCTCGAGCCGTTCCTGCGAAATGGCGCCAAGCATTTTAACCGGGTTGTGGTAAGTTTCTTCCCACTGAACCGGGTCAAGGCGACGCCAAAGGGCTATGGCTTCGGGGTTCCAGCACCACCAGAGGTTGTAAGCAAGGTCCTTGAGGGGGGCCAGCGGCTCCGGCAGACTTGGAACCACGATAAAGGTTCGAATAGGCTTCATTAAGTAAGGGCCTCCTGCGAAAAAAAATTAGGTGTGCACTTTATACCATTAGCTGAGCAAAATCGCAAGCCCTATGCACCACAAACCCGGCGAAACTCGCGAAAAATCAAAGTCGGACGGGTGTTCAAATCCCCGCAAAAACTGCACCCGCAAGGCAATTTTCACCCTAATCCCGTGCACAGACTGTTCAAAAACTAACCAGTCACACAAGAGCTTATTGAATATTTTTCACCGATTCGGCGGCGCAGCCTATCAGCCTGGTCATAACAACTTTCAGTGAGCTTTTATATAGTAATAAAATGAGAAATCCGTGATTTTATCTGTGTCTATCCGTGTTAATCCGCGGCTGCAGCTTTCCTGTCTGCGTTTATCAGTAGCCGAGCTTGCGAATGATAAAGTCGGCATCGGCTTTGATAACCTCGGCCAGGGCTGAAAAATCCGGCGAAGCGTAAAAGCCGGCGACCGAGGCATCGATGGCAAACTCATTTGAAACCGTGATCAGCCACTTGAGACTGCCGGAACCGCCGAGGTCGAAAACACTCATGTAATCGCGATGTCTGACGACGATGCGGCCGCTGACCGCTTCATCGAGCTGCAGAAGCGGAAAATCGCCGGCAGCGGCCAGACCACGACCAAACGAGCCAGAGAGGCTGATACCCATATACTCGCAGATGATTGGCAAAAGATCGGCATGCGTCGTCGGAAAATCGACGCGGCGCGGCGCAACGCCAGCACCGACGAAAAAGGCAGGGGCTTCGAACTGCCTGACGTGCGGCCCGGTCGCGTGGGCGGTAAAGCCCGATTCACCCAGTGATTCGCCATGGTCCCCGAAAATGACGAAAAGTGTGTCGGCAAACCGCCCCTCGACTTCGGCCTGCCGCAGAAATTCTGCCAGCACCCGATCGGTATGAACAGCGGAGTTGGCGTAGCGGTTGTTCAGGCCGGCAAAATTCTCGCCATCCGGCTGCATCAGAAAAAGATTGATATCTTCCGGGATGACCGGCCTATAGACTTCACTTTCAGACGGGTAATAGTAGTTGTAATGCATGTTATACAAATAAGCATGAATAGCTTTATACCCTGGCCTGGCAAGCTCTTCACGCAGCTTCTCAAGCACCAGAGGGGTGTTTTTCCATTTTGGTTCGGCAGAAACTTCAATGGTTCGTCTTCCCCAGAAATTTGAGCCCGGCATGTTTATTTTTTCGGGCTTGATCAGCAGCGTTGAGTAACTGGCATTTTCGAGAAGCTGCTCCAGCGGGATCTTACTGGTCCAGCGGCCGGTATAAGCCAGATTTATCGGAAAAGAGCTGCGAAAAATACTGTGAAAACTGCTGAAAGTAATGTTGGTTACCGAAAAATGGTTGTTCAGCAGCAAACCACGGCCGGCGAAGGCCTGCAGCTCATGCATCAGGCGGTCAAATTCGGGCCGACGCATACTTTCGACCGAGATCATCACCAGATTAACCGGTTTGAAACCGGCTTGAAAAGCCAGAACGTTCTCAGGAAACAATTTGTTCTCGTCAAGAATCAGCCGCTGCTGCAGAAGGCCGTTCAGGGCCGGCGCCTGCCGCAGCGCCGGGTGATCGGGCACCGGCAGCATTCCGAGATCGAGCCGAAGCGGCAGATACTCAAAAACCGAGAGGTGCCCGCAGACCATATCAAAACGCAGATGATTGACGCCGAACAGAACAGCCGACAGCAGCAGCCAGCCAAAAAGCGCCGACGCACGGCGCCGGCGGCAGACAAAACTGCCAAGCATCATTCTGGCGACTGGAACCGGCGCCAGCACGAGCAGCGTGATTTCAAAGATAACGGCCAGATGGCCCTTTCCGAAAAAAAGGAGCGCGGCCTTGACCTCTTCGGCCACGTGCATGAGCTGCACCAGATGGTTGAAGCTGATATGGGTGCGGCCGACCGAAAAAATCATGCGGTCAAAATAGAGCCAGGTGAGCAACAGAGTATTGCAGGCAATGACCGGCCAGAAAAGGCGGCGGTCGACAGCCGAGATCAGCAGGCGTTCAAGACCATACAGCACAAAAACTGCGAGTGAAGCGCTCAGCATCACCCATTCGATGATCGAACCGGCAGCGATGGTCTGATAAACAATTGCCAGGGCGGCACCAGCCGGGAGAATCACCGGGGCAAGCTGAAAAAGGCGCTGATACCGGCGGAGGGCGAAGCAGAACAGCAGAACAAGCAGAAAGCAGCCTTCGGGGCCGATAAGTTTCATTATTTCGAGAGAATCTGGCGGGCCGCTGATTCTGACGATGGCGAGCAGCAGCAGCACCATGCCGGCAACCTGCAACAGGAGTGCAAGTTCACGCCATGCGGGTGTGGTTTCTGTAGCGGTTTGAGCTTTTAAATTCTGCATTTCCGCAATTATACCTTACAAGCCCTTTATCTGAAAATGAAAATGCCGGGCAAATGATGGCAAGGCTTGTAATGCCGACGGGCGTTAAGTATAATACGCCCTGATGGAAAAAACACGACACCTTCTGCTGCTTTTATTTGTGCTGCTGGTGGCTGCGGCTTTTGCCAAAGATTTTCAGCCGGCATCAGACACTTTTGCCATCCCGGAAACGCCGCCCGATATGATCATTACCGCCAACACCATGACGGTTCGCGACGGCAACGCCATTCTCGAAGGTAACGTCAAAGCCACCCGCGCCAACGACATCCTCACCTGCAATCGGGCACTGGTCAGCAATTCGCCGCGCTGGCTGCTCGCGAGCATGACACCGAGATTATTCAGGCGCGAGGCTCTGCCCGTGCAGAAAATCATTCGTGAAACCAACCTCGAAGCCAGAAACATATTTTACGACAGCGACAACGGCAGATTCAGCGCGTCTGACAGCGTGCATCTGCGTATCGAAGAGCGCTCCTGGGATCTGGCCACCTACACCTGGGCGGTAATCACTTCTGATGAGATGCTTGGTTTCCGCGACAGCAGCCGCATGATTTTCAGCGGTAATGTCAAGGTGCGCGACCAGGAGAACTACGGCTATGGCAACCGCCTCGACTACCTAAAAGAAAAATCTCTGGCGATTCTCAGCGGCAATGCCGTGCTTGAAACCAGAGAAAAAAATGCCAAAACCGGCAAAATGGAACCGCGGGTTCTGAAGGGCCAGAAAATCATCTACAACACGGAAACGCGCCAGGCCGTCTCTGAGTAGCTGCAATAATGCAGAAGGTTATTGCGGCAGGGGCAATTGCGGGGTATAATTCTCTGACCAGAATTCACGCAGGTTGGCATCACCACTAACAAGGAACGAATGAAGCACCAGATATGCAATTAAACGTAAAATATCGCGATTACATTCTCGACGAATTTCAGATTCAGGCCATCACCGAGATCGAAAACGGCCATTCGCTGGTTCTTTCGGCCCCGACCGGCTCAGGCAAAACCCTCGTCGCCGAATACCTGATCGAAAAGGTTCTTAAAACCGACCAGCGCATCATTTACACTTCGCCGATCAAGGCCCTTTCGAACCAGAAGTATCGCGACTTTTCGCGCCTCTACGGCGACAAGGTCGGCATTCTGACCGGTGACGTCGTCATCAACCGCGATGCCCAGGCTCTGATCGTGACTACCGAAGTTTATCGCAACATGGCAATCGAAGACCCCGAAGCCATTGCCGACGTTTCTTACGTCATTTTCGACGAAATTCACTATCTTGGCGATATCGAACGCGGCACCGTCTGGGAAGAGTCAATCATCTTCTCGCCGAAAACCGTGCGTTTCCTGGCCCTGTCGGCCACGATTCCGAACTGCGATGAACTGGCCCGCTGGATCGAATCGGTAATCGATCATCAGGTCAAGGTTATCAGCCACAATCAGCGCGCCGTACCGCTGTCGTTCCTGTTTTATCATCAGAAAGCCCTGATGCCGTTCAAGGAACTGCGCAAACGCATGCGTGGCGGGGCTGAAACCGAAGGTTTCAGAGATCGCCGCCAGAAAAAAGAGGGCGAATTCAGGCATTTCGATATCATCAAACAGCTGCGCCAGCAGGACCGCCTGCCGCTGCTTTACTTCGTTTTCTCGCGCGCCCTTGCCGACAAACTCGCCCGTGAAACTGCCCAGAAGATGGACTTCACCTCAAATGCTGAAAAAGAGCGCATCGAAGAAATGGTCGACAGCTGCATCGAAAAATATTCGCTGCAAAACCTCGAAACTGCCACCAATCTAAAAGAAGAGCTGATGCGCGGCGTTGGTCGCCATCATGCCGGCCTGCTGCCACAACTCAAAGAGCTCGTCGAAATTCTTTTTGCCGAACGCACTCTGCGAGTTCTCTTCGTAACCGAAACCTTCGCAGTCGGCGTTAACATGCCAGCCCGCAGCGTCGCCTACGATGCCCTGAAAAAATACGACGGGCGCAGTTTCAGACCAATGCAATCACTTGAATTTACGCAAATTTCCGGGCGTGCCGGCCGACGCGGCATCGATAAAACCGGCTGGGTTGTGGTGCCGCACCTGCCGCGCGATCTATCGTTCGAAGAACTGCAGAATCTTGTCTACGGCGACATCGAGAACCTGAAAAGCGCCTTCGACCTTTCTTTCAACAGCGTTCTGAACCTCTATTCAGGTCACAAGAACGATGAAGTCAGAATGATTCTCAAGCGCAACTTCGCACAGTTTCAGGCCAACAAGAACCTGCCCGAGCTGACCGACAAGGTTGCCAAGCTGCGCCTCGAAATCGAGCGGGTCGAGCCGCGCTGCCCCGAAAAGAAGAATGATTTCACCGATTTCATGGTGTTTTATAAAAAGAAGCAGCAGCTCGAAGATACGATGCACCGACAGATGGATGATATCCGGCATGGCATGCGCGGCCGCAAGAACCGGGTTTTCCAGGAGGAAGTCGAGAAGAAATTCTCTGATTCCTATGCCGAACTCGAATCCCAGGAAAAAAACTTCATCTGTGGTCGCTGCCACAGCCGCAGCAAATGCATTGCGCGCTATTATCAGGCAGAGCGCCTTCATAAAAAACTCGATTACTGGCGCGGCATGCTCGAAGAGCAGGGCGAACTGCAGCTGCCGCTTTATGAACGCAAACTCGAACTGCTGCGCAAGCTTGGTTATATCGACGAAAAGGGCCTGTTGCCGCGTGGCGAGCTTGCCAGCCGCATTCATACCGAAGAAATAGCCGTTACCGAGCTGTATTTCCATGGTTATTTCCATGAATGCAACGAACATGAAGTGAATGCGCTATGCCTGTCGCTCGTTTACGAGCATCGCCGGCGAGCCACCGCCAATGGCGAGCAACCCAGAGCGGCGGCCAAAATGCCGGAAAAGATCAAGAGTGCACGCGGTTTCATCAACAGCCTGGCCCGGCAGCATCCGTTCATCAAACCGCTCGAAACGAGAATCTGCCACCTGATGATTGCCTGGAGTGAAGGCACCGCGTTTGAAGACATCATGGCCATGACCGATATCCCTGAGGGCGACCTGATAAGGGCTTTCAGACAGGTTATCGATCTGCTGCGACAGATTCGCGACGCCGTCAAAGAGAACAGTCTGCGCGACAAACTGCTCTCGTGCCTGGCTTTCATTAACCGCGACATCGTTCTCGCCACTGAACTCAGAGACTGATTCAATGCCGAACTCCGCCACCATCAAAAGTCTATCACCCGAACAGACCCTGGAAACAGCAGCCAGCCTGGCTGGCCAGTTCCCTAAGGCGCTGGTGTTGCTGCACGGTTCGCTTGGCGCCGGCAAAACACTCTTTGCACGCGGATTCGCTCAAGGGCTTGGCATTAAAACCAATGTTTCGAGCCCGACCTACACGCTGATGAATGAATACCGGGGTTCTGGCGGCTGCATGTTTCATCTTGACCTGTATCGCGTCAACTGTTTCGAAGAGGTCGTCGACATCGGACTTTTCGAGATTCTTGACGCCGGTCAGCCCTGTCTGATCGAATGGGCTGAGCGGGTGCCCGAACTCGACCGCCTGCCGCATCTTGATGTGCGCATCAGCTGTTTCGACGAAGACCACGAGCATCACCGGCAGATAGACTGGCAATGGAAGGACGGGCAGTAATGAAATACCTTTTTATCGACGCCTCTGAGAACAGCACTTTTGCCCAAACTGGCAATGCAGCCGGATTCAGGTCACAGGTATTTGCCACCGACCGCAATTTTGCCGCCAGAATCACGAATATCTGCGACGAAATGCTGCAGAACGCAGACATGACCTTTGCCGATCTCGACCTTCTTGCGGTCTGCACCGGGCCCGGCAGCCTGACAGGCCTCAGAGTCGCAGCCGCATTTCTGAGAACCGCTGCCATGCTTGCCAACAAACCACTTGTGGGCATCAGTATCTTCGACTGGTCTTTGCAGACGCTGGTCGAAAAGAATATCAGCGGCCGGGTGCGCCTGGTCATGCCGACACTCATCGACAAAGCTTTCTCAATAAATGCTGATCTGCCCGATCTGAATCACAGCCAGCCCGAGCTTATCGAAAGAACCACCGCCGGCGCCATGCCATACACCTACGGTATCAGATTTTCTTACCCCGGCGTTACCAGCCTGCAGCCAGAACCGGCGGCTCTGCACAAACTCATAAACCTGGGCTGCCATTCGCCGGCCCGCAGCCTGCCCGAGATTCTCAACGTTCTGCCGTTATACGTTATTCCGTCGCAGGCAGAACGAAAATTCAAGGAAGCCTCATGATCACTCTTGGTATCGAATCTTCATGTGATGATACTTCCGTTGCTCTGGTCAGAGACGGCGTTGAGGTTCTTGCAAGCCTCGTCTCGTCGCAGATCGAAATTCACCGCCGTTTTGGCGGTGTCGTGCCCGAAGTCGCCTCGCGCAAGCATCTGGAAGCGATTTTGCCCCTGCTGAACGAGGCAATGACGGCGGCCCGCTGCGAATTCAAAGACATCGGCCAGATAGCGGTAACCGCCGGCCCTGGTCTTCTAGGGCCTCTTCTTATCGGCCTGAGCACCGCTAAAGCCCTGGCCTGGCAGCTCAAAGTGCCCTTGATACCCGTCAATCACATCGAAGCACATCTGACAGCATCATTTCTTGCCGCCGGTCGCAAGCCTGAATTCCCCTACCTCGGGCTGATTGTCTCGGGCGGAAATTCGAATCTGGTATATGTTACCGGCCCGCGCCAGTTCAAATGCCTGGCCCAGACACTCGATGATGCGCCAGGCGAACTCTTTGACAAAGTTGCCCGTCACCTCAATCTCGGCTACCCGGGCGGTCCGGTCATTCAGAAAACCGGCGAAGGCGGCGACCCGAAACGCTACCGCCTGCCCCGCCCGATGGCAGGCAAAGGCTACGTCTTCAGCTTCAGCGGCCTTAAAACTGCAGTTATGCGCATTGTCGAACAGGAAGGCGACCGCCTCAACATGAGAGATCTCTGTGCCAGCCTGCAGCAGGCAGTTGCCGAGAGTTTCGCCGAGAAAGTCGAAATGGCGCTCAACGAAACCCGCGCCAGAAAGCTGGTCATGGCCGGCGGCGTTGCCGCCAACCGACCCCTGCGCGAAAAAATGCAGCAACTGGCAGACGCTCACAAAGCCGAACTACTGCTGCCCACCATTCACCTCTGCACCGACAATGCCGCTATGATCGCCGCCCACGGCTATTTCACGGCAGATGCAGCGCCCGCCAACAGCCTCGAAGTTAACGCTGTCGCCAGCTGGGAAATGGGCGGCCCGCACAATTTTTAAGGAAAACGCATGCAGAACGGGAAAATAAAAGTCCTTTCAGACGACATTATCTGTAGAATCGCCGCTGGCGAAGTGGTCGAAAGGCCGGCTTCGGTGGTCAAGGAACTCATCGAGAACTCTATCGACGCCCGCGCCACCCGTATCGAAGTTGAAATAAAAGACGGCGGTCAGAAGCTGATCGAAATCACCGACAATGGCGAAGGCATGTGCCGTAGCGACGCTCTGCTGGCCTTCACCCCGCATGCCACCAGCAAACTCAAAGATGACGCCGAACTTGAGCATATCGCCTCGCTTGGTTTCCGCGGCGAAGCGTTGCCAACCATCGCTTCGGTGGCGCGCGTATCGATGGTAACCCGCCACGAAAGCGAAGAAACCGGCTCGAAACTTCTGATCGAAGGTGGCCGCATTGTCAGCCACGATTCCGATCCTTTTCCCCGCGGCACGCGCATTCAGGTCAAAAACCTGTTTTTCAATGTTCCGGCGCGGCGCAAGTTTCTCAAGAGCGTGCAGTCAGAAATGGCGCAGATTTCAGATGTAGTCTGCCACTATATGATGGGCTACCCTGAGATCGCTTTCAAATTCAGCAAAGGCAACATCCAGATCGCCGGCACCAACGGTTCGGGCAATCTGATCGATGCAATTCTCGCCGTCTACGGCCCCGAAGTGACCCGCAGTCTGGTTCAGCTTAAAGAACCGGCCTCGATCGCCGGCACCGGCATGTCGCTGCGCGGTTATATTTCGCCGCCGAACCAGGCCAGGCCAGCGGCCCGCTACATGACGACTCTGGTCAACCGCCGGGTCGTAAAAACAAAACTGCTGACCCAGGCAATCAACAAGGCCTGTTCCGCGTTTTTTCCGAAGGGCCGCTACCCGGTTCTCATTCTCGATCTGCGCGTGCCGCCAGAAATGATCGACGTCAACGTGCACCCGCAGAAAACCGAGATCCGCTTCAAGGATGAGCGCTGGGTTTTCGCCACCATCTGGGAAACAATCCAATCGAGCCTCTCAGGCCTGCGCATGGTTTCAGCGCCGGTGCGGCCGGCAGAACCGACAGGACCCGAGCCTGAGACCTCCGATCTGCCTGATTTCGACGACAGCGTCGATGCTACCAGCAATAATCAGCAGCTTTCTGCACGCCCGTCGATTTTTACCCCACCGCCTTCTTTCAGCATGCCGGCACGCCCCGCAAATAGCGGCGATGCACGAATATATGAGCTCAAAGAAACCGAAGTCAAAAGACTCGGCCCCCATTCTGTAATGCCGCCGGCAGCTACCGGAGCTGCATTCGCACCGGTTGTCACCCTGCACAACCCTCGAATACTGGCGCAGCTGAAAAATTCGTATCTGCTTGGCGAAGATGAAGAGGGCCTGTTCATCATCGACCAGCACGCAGCACACGAACGCATCCTTTTCGACCAGTACACCAGCACCTACAAAGATATGCCTGTTACCGCCCAACCTCTGCTGTTCCCGGTGCCGCTGCGGTTGCTGCCGTCTGAACGACTGATTATCAAAGATCAGCTGTCACAGCTGAAAAGTCTGGGCTTTTCCATTCACCAGGAAGAAGACAACCAGTTTTACGTCACGGCGGTTCCGGTTTCAGAGAAGAAAACTTCTGACAGCGAATCGATTCAGAACGTGCTGTCTGAAGTACTCAACGGCTGGGAAAGCAGATCTATCGCCGAAATCAAGACCGACCTGCTGAAAATGATGGCCTGCAAAGCCGCAGTTAAAGCCGGCGATCCGCTGACCGACTCAGAATGGAACAGCCTGCTCGAACAGCTGCTGAAAACCGAAAACCCGTTCACCTGCCCGCACGGCCGACCGATCGTGATCAGACTCACCACCAGGCAGATCGAGACCGGCTTTTTGCGAACCTGATGCAGAAACCGGCGCTGGCGGTTCTCGGGCCCACCGCCTCAGGTAAAACGGCCCTTGCCATAGAAATTGCCCGTCGCTTCGACGGCGAGATCGTCAACTGCGACTCGCGGCAGGTTTATCGCGGCATGCAGATCGGCACCGCCAGCCCGTCACCAGAAGAGTTGCAGCAGGTGCCGCATCATCTTTTCAATTTTCTCAGCCCGGCCGAAAATTTCAGTGCCGCTGATTATGCACAGAAAGCGGCCGAAGTCTGCCGGGAAATCTGGGGGCGCAAAAAAATACCTCTGCTGACCGGCGGCACCGGTTTCTATTACGCCGCGATTTCAGAGGGGCTCGGTGACGCCGGGCAAAACCTGCAAAGGGCGGAAGAACTGCGCAAACTACTCGAAAACCGGGGTCTCGAATATATGGTGGGCATGCTGCAGCAGCTCGACCCGGCAGCGGTTGCAGGCATCGATACGAATAATTCAAGGCGGGTGCTTCGGGCTATCGAAATTGTCGAAACGACCGGCAAACCCTATGCCGAGAACCGGCCGGTCAGCCTGTTAACAGAAGCGGATTTTTTTCCGGTTGTGGTAACCAGGGCACGCGAAGAGCTGCATCGCTCGATCGCTCTGCGGGTCGACAAAATGATCGCGGACGGTCTCGAAGCCGAAGTCAGGCAACTGGTGAGCAAGTTCGGGCAACAGGCGCCCGGCCTTAATTCGATCGGTTATCAGGAATGGTTCGCAAATTTCAACGGTGCAATGACGGTCGCTCAGGTTAAAGAGCTGATCATAATTCATACCCGGCAATACGCCAAGCGCCAGGAAACCTGGTTCAGACGCAGACCCGGGGTCGCGCCGGTCGACATCGGCAGTCAGCAAGACCCGGCAGCAATTTTCCAGCAGATTGCTGCATTCGTTGGTCAGTTTGCGTTATAATCAAAAATACGCCGTAAACAAATTCTGCCGCTTTGCCGATTATTCTCCTTGAATTGTAATTTCACGAACGGAACTGGAGGCCAACATTGAGGGAGGCGACTGACCTTGCAATTGGCGCCGGAATCAGACGCGAACTGTCTGGCCGGCGAATTGACCTGTCAAAACTGAAGTTTCCTGTCAAGGCCGGAGTAGTGAGTCTGCAGGGCGAGCTGTGTTTTGTCGGGCTTGAAAAAACGGCCGACGAAACGGCGGTAGAACTAAAATTCATTGAATCCAGCCTGAAAAATCTTCCAGGGGTCAAGGAAATCGTTTTTGAATTGACCAACTGGAGTAAAAACGACAGCGGCATCTGGGAATCAGCTTCGGCTGCCCAGACAGGCGGCGGTGGCAGTGGCGCGCCGGTTATCGATGGCGAAGGCATTGTCTGCCCCGACTGCGATTACGTCATCAGATTCTGCCCATGCTGCGGTAAGCCGCTTGCAGGCGCGGCAAAATCTGGCGCTGCACGGCCACGCAGGCCTGCCCTGCCGGTCAAGCCGGTTTTAAAAAAGAAACGGCCAGCCTCCCCGCTTCTTTCACCGGTAGTAAGACCGGTTGCGCCCGGCACACCCGTGGTTGTCGCCCCTGAAGCTTTAAAAAACCTGCCCGGCAACGTCAGCCCGGTTAAACCGGCCGCAAGCCCGGCTCAGTCGCCGGCAACCGAGATGCCAAAACCGCCGGCAGCCTCGCCTGTTAAACCGTCAGCGTCAGACATATCTGCAGTAAAGCCTGCGCCGATGCCGACCTCTCCGGTTGTTCCGCCGGTGGCCAAAACACCAGCACCCGCAGTCGGCGCGGGCAAACCGGTCGTTCCGGCAATCAAGCCCATGCCTGCAACCGGCCCCGCCGTCAAAAGCAACGTGCCGCAATCTCCGGTTGTGCCTCAGACGCCGGTGCAGCCATCATCGCATACGACTCAGAATTCCCCGGCAGCGCCAGCCGTAACGCCCGCACCGGCCAAGCCGGCACCGTTGCCTGCGAGGCCGGATCAGACAATGCCGCCTGTTTTTAGCGAGCCCGTAAAACCTGTAGCAGAAGAACTGCCCGAAGATGATATCGACACCCCGGATTTCAGCAAATTTACGCTCGGCGGTGGTGAATCGCCCGAAAACAAAGCCGGCAGCCCTGAGCTCGACAACCTTTTTGGCAGCCTGAAGACCGAAATACCTGGTCTGGAAACCGACCTTCCGACAGAATCTGAACCTACCGTTCCTGTCACACCCATACCGACCCAGCCACCCAGGCAGGCAAGCCCGGCAAAACCAGCCGCAAGCCCCGCCGCTCCGCAGCCACCGAAGGCATCGGTACCTGACTTTAATTTCGACGCACTCATATCGGGTTCAGATACTGACCTTGGCCTACCCGGCGGCGAGACAGCCGACGAAACGCCCGCCTTCGATCTTGGTTCACTTGGGCAGCTTGAACCGCAGGCCCCGGCTGAAGACGAAGACACCCCACTGCCACCGATACGCCAGACCGGCGGCAAACCGGCGGCAGAAGCAAAACCGGCAACCAGACCAGCGGCTCCGCCCCCCACAGATGTTTTTGAAGACGATGACACGCCGCTGCCGCCTATGCGGCCGCAAACCCCGCCCAAAGACGCCAAGGGGGGCAAAGACCTTTTTGCTTCTCTGTTTTCAGATGGCGACCTGAATCTTGGCTTGCCCGCAAACCAGGGTTCTGGCCAGAACAAGAACCCCTTTGGAAACCTCGACCTGGAACTGGATGTTCTCGAAGTTTTCCCCAATGACGACGCCCCGACCCCGGCGCCTTCTCCAGCTCCTGGCAAGAAGCCGCCAGCACCAGCGAAACCTGCTCCTGCTGACGACAACCCCTTCAACCTTGACAATATAATTGACCTCGACAGCCCGGTTGAAGAAAAGTCGCCATCGAAGAAGAAAGGTACCAAAGACCCTCTCGACCTCGATGACTTTGACATCAGCAAATTTAAACTTTAAGGAGCGTGTTGCGTCATGAAGTTCATTCACCCGATTTTCATGCTTTTTGTGCTGTCTTACCTGTTCAAGATCCATCATCTTGGCAAACAGGCACTGGCGGTTAACCCGAAATCCCCCGATGCCGATCAGCGCGGAGTTTTTCTCGCAGAGCACAAAAAAGTCAGCAAAATTGCTGCGATTCTTTTTGCCATCGGCCTTGTCGGCGGCATTTTCGGAGTTGTTCAGTTTCTGCAGGTCAACACCATTTTCATGAAAACCTATGGACACGGCTTTGTTGGCGCCATTCTGCTCGGCCTGATGCTTGCCAATATCTTTGTCGGCAACTCGATCAAAACCCTGGTCAAGGAAAAATCGCGCGACAATCTGCGGCGTTTCCATTTCAGCCTTTTCTACTTTACTCTGGCCTGCTCGGCTTACTCGCTTATTTCCGGGCTGGTTGTGCTGTTTAAGGGGCCAATGAGCTGATTCACAGAGAAATTCATCAGAATTCCACGCCTGCCTTTGCATTGCCGGGGCAGGCGTGTTAGTTTTAGGCATATCTGAAGCAAGAGGTGGTTTATGAGTCGGCAGACCTTCGTTAAAATCGGAAAACTGGTTTCACTGGCCCTGATCATTTCGGGGCATGGGCTGATCGGCACCGAACCGGCAGCTGCCGCAACCCGCCGGCCAAAAGTAAAACTGCAGCAGCCGAAACAGGAAATCAGTGAAGCTTATTATGACAAAGCCTGGCGCACCTGGCAGATCGGTTCCAAAAAAGAAAAAGAAGAAGTCATCAAGTCGCTGCGCTCGATCGTCAGAAAATCGCCAGAGGAATTCATGGCGCACTACTACCTCGGAATAATGGTTTCCGAAGAAGGTTCGCCCACCCAGGCTCTGCGCCACCTCGAAACCGCGCTGGTCGGCTTCCCTAAATCTGCAGACATACATGTACGCATGGGCACGCTTCTCGACAGCAGCAAAAAAAGCGATCAGGCCGTTGAACATTACCGCAAAGCGCTCGAACTCGAACCGGCCAATGCAAAAGCCCTGTCGCGCCTCGGCATTTATGAACTTGAAAACAGTAATCTCGACAAGGCCTACGATCTGCTTTACAAAGCAAGACAGGTGCAGCCAGATAACCCTGATACGCTGAGGGGGCTGGGCTCGATTCTCGTCGAGAAAAACAACCCGAAAGAGGCGCTGCCAATTCTTGAGCAGGCGCTGCTTTTTGACCAGAAACACGCCGAAACACACTGGCTGCTTGCAAGAGCTTATGAACAGTCTGGTCAGCCCGAAAAAGCGGCCGAATATTTTGCTCTGGCGAAGAAGCTCGGCCGCCGTGACCCCGAGATGAAGGAGCTGATCGGCTATGATATGGCCAGAAGTCTGGTTAAAGCCGGCAAGATGCAGGAAGCTGAAACGGAATACAAAAAGGAAATCAAAAAGAACTCTGATGCTGCCACCGGGCATTACGAGCTGGCCCAGATTTACCTTGATACCGGTCAGGAGAACGAAGCGATCGCCTCATACAACGAAGCATACAAGGCCAATAAAAAGCTTGGTGACGGCATGCTGAAGGCCTCAGACATCTATCTGCACCGCGAAGAGTATGACAAGGCCGAAGATATTCTCAAACAGCTGAAGAAAGACCCTGAGTATAAAGATAAGGCCGAAATGGGGCTTGAAGAAATTAAAGAAACCCGCGAAAAGCAGGAAAAATTGCGTCTTGAAGCCGAAATGGCCGATCGCAAGATGGATGATGCCGGCGTTGAAGCCAACTTTTTACAGATTCTCAGCCTGAACAAAGACGATGCCAGTGCCCTTGAAGCTTTGGTCGAATTTTACAAGGAACGCGGCTATTACGAAAAGGCGTTATACTGGTTCAAGCGGTTCAACAAGGTGCGACCAACCTCTGATGTTAACCGCAAAATGATCGAAAAAGATCTCAAAGACCGCAATGATCAGGATAATTTTAGCCTCTTTGGCCGAAAACTGGTCACTAAAGACTATAAAGACAACAAGGTACTAGATAATTCGCCGATTTCAGGCAACGATCTGACAAATAAATACACCGGCGCGCATACCGTCTGGTTAAAGGCCCTGCCGCTGAAAGACTCGATAATTCCTGACGACAACCTGATGCAGCTCGCTTTCAATGGCGAAAACGACCGGCTTAAAGAGCTGGCGTTTCTGATTCTGTTGACCAGGACCGAGTATAAAAAAGACCGACGGCTGCACGAAGGGCTGATGGAATTCTACGCTGAACGCGGCCGCGTCGAAGATGCGGTTAAATGCGTCAATACCCTGAAATCACTTGGCTATTTTACCGCTGCCGAAGCCACAGAAAAGCGCGCCAAACTGCGCGGAAAATAAAAAAAACGAGCTTAGCAAAAAAAGTCCTTGCAAATTGATGATTTTTGCTAAAACTATTGGTCTATATTGTCGAAAGTTGGAAGTAACGATTTAGACGATCAGCTCTTAGCCTGTCTAAAAGGAGTTATATGATGAAACGCGGTTTTTCGTTGATTGAATTATTGGTGGTTGTCGCCATCATCGCCATTCTGGTCGGTGTTGCGACGCCATACTACGCTGACTATGTGCGCGAGAGCAAGAGAGCCAAAGCTCTGCAGGACCTCGACGTCCTCAAACAGGCGGTCGTTCTCTACAATTCACAGGAAGACTTTCCTTACCTCGGCATCCTGTCGACGGACACCACTCTTCTGGAGCCGGTTCCGGTACCAGGAGAAAACGATTTTAACGGACTTCAGGGTCGTTATCTGACCTTTATTCCGGTCGACCCGTGGGGCAAAAACTACAAGCTCGACCCCTATGCCTGCTTTGTTTACAGCGAAGGCCCGACCAGTCAGGATTCAGATGATATCCGCGACTACTACATCAAAGACCTGGCACTCGTAAGGGTTGAGTGGGAAGACAGTGACAACGACCGCTCGATGAATGCCAACGACCTTCTTTATTTTCACTTCAACAAGCCTCTTTGCTGCGAATCTCTCGATGCAGCCGATTTTCAGATTTATGAAAATAACGAGAGAGCCTCATCCAGTATTATTCTGGGTATTAACTCCACCAACAGCTACTCTTCCGAAACTACAGCATCCTCGTCGGTTCTCGTAACCACCGTTAACAACACCAACAACGTTAAACTGGGCGTTCATTCACTCTGCCTGGATGGCAACCTCACAATCCTGAGAAAATACAAAGAAGTTCGTATCGACCGCAAGCTTTCTACCGACAAGAATGTCGCAACAATCGTTGACAAAAACCTTCTCGGTACTCCGCTTCGCTATGCTATCAGAACCAACCCGATTAAAATTACTGCCAAATAATCTGATTTAAACCGCGTTTAAAAGCCGGCTGACGCTTTTGTCAGCCGGCTTTTTTATTTACTAACAAATCTTATCAGCGCAGTTTTTTAAAGACACTTCGGGCAGCGGCCAAAGTGCGGTCGATATCGGCTTCGGTGTGAGCAATCGAGACAAAGGCGGCCTCGAACTGTGAGGGGGCAAGATAGATACCTTCGGCGAGCATCTCTCTAAACCAGCGGGCGAACAGCTGTGTATCTGATTTTTTCGCCGAATCATAATCGGTGACCGGTTCAGCGGCAAAAAACATCGTCAGCATCGAACCGAAACGGTTGCCGGTAACCTTGATGCCGGCTTCGGTCGCGGCGGCGGCCAGCCCCTTGTCTAGCTTTTCAGATCTGGCAAGCAGGCGCTGATAAAAACCATTGTCAGCTTTAATTTTTCTGAGGGTGGCGATACCGGCAGCAACGGCAACCGGGTTGCCAGAGAGGGTTCCAGCCTGGTAAACCGGCCCTTCGGGGGCAATTCTGCCCATTATCTCGGCCCGACCGCCGTAAACTGCCAGCGGCATGCCGCCGCCAACGACTTTGCCAAGGCAGGTCAGGTCGGGTTTAACACCAGACAGGTTGCTGACACCGCCAAAGCAGCCTCTGAAACCGGTCATGACTTCGTCAAAAATCAGCAGAGAGCCATTATCGGCGCACAGCTTTTGCAGCTTTTCGAGATAACCGGCGGCCGGGTTGACGACTCCCATATTGCCGCAGACCGGTTCAATAATCAGACCAGCGATCTGGCCGGGGTGTTTTTTAAAGCAGGCTTCGACCGCAGCAGCATCATTGAACGGCACCACCAGGGTATTTCGCGCAATATCTTCAGGGATACCCGGGCAACCGGGTATTGCGAGCGTGGCGACACCAGAACCGGCGTTGACCAGCAAAGAATCAGCATGGCCATGATAGGCACCATCGCACTTGATGATCAGCGGGCGACCGGTAAAACCGCGGGCAAGTCGCACGGCCGACATGGTCGCTTCGGTACCGCTGCTGACAAAACGCATGCGCTCGATTACCGGAAAAGCCTCGCGGATCAGACTGGCAAGAACCGTTTCACCCTCGGTTGGCGCCCCAAAGCTCAGGCCGTCAGCAGCTGTATGGCAGACAGCTTCTACGACGTCGGAGTCGGCATGCCCAAGAATCATCGGGCCCCATGAGCCCACATAATCGATATAGTCGCGGCCCTCGATATCAAAAACACGACTGCCGGCAGCCCGGCTGATAAAAATCGGGTTACCGCCGACAGATTTGAAGGCACGCACCGGGCTGTTAACCCCGCCCGGAAAAACCTTTACAGCTGCTTCCAGGGCTTTACTGTTCACGGCTGTGTTTCCTCGAAATAGCGCATCGAAGTCTTTTTCAGCTCTTTTTCGGTTCTGAAAATCTTGAAACCGTTGAACTTGAAACGCTCGCTGATGCCGGCAACGATATTGCGCAGCTCTTCTTCAGATCTGGCATGAATCATGGTAAAAAGGTTGTAATGCCAGCCGGGTGGGCACTCCCGCTCGTAACAATGCGAAATTTCACGCATTTCGGCCAGGGCGGCACCAATTTCGTCGACGTTCTCCTCGGCGACATCCCAGGCAACCAGAGCATTCGCGGCATGGCCAATCTGTTCAGGCCTGATGGCAGCGCCGATTCTTCTGATAATACCTTCATCTCGGCATTTACTGATTATTTCAATGACTTCTTCTTCTGTGCAGCCAACCTTGTTGGCGATTCTCTTGAACGGGCGGGTTTCGAGTTTGAAACCATCCTGAAGTTCACACAGAATCTGACGGGTTTTACTGTCCATTACTGTCTCCTAGTCAAGATCAACCTTTACCTTGAACAGCTTCTTCGAAGCAAATATCAGAATATCCTTAACACCGGTCTTCTGCCGAATTTCGGCAAGAATCTGCTCACGGCGCTCTTCTGAAGGGGCAATGACTGTAAACCAGATATTCGGGCTGCCCTCTCGCAGATAATTGTGAGTAATTTCAGAATAACCGTTGATTACCGCGGCAATGGCATCGACCCGGTCAGCCGGCGCGTCGATGGCAGCGAGGCAACCCTTGTAGCCGAGTTTGCGACTGTCGAAGAAAGGCCCCAGGTAGCGTATGGCGCCATTTTCGTACATTCTGGCAATTCTTGATATGACTGAAACTTCGTCCATCCAGAGTTTGTCACCAATTACTCTGTATGGCTCAGATTCCAGCGGAAAACGGCCCTGAAGCATCTGCAGTATTTCGCGGTCTTTATCGTCCATCAGGCTTGTCCTTCCTTGATCATACAGTGATAGCCAGTACTGCCATCGAGTCTGGGGGTTATAACAATATACTCAGGTTTTGTCTCTTTGACCAGCAGAAAACTTACAATTCGGGTCGGTAGCCATATAACTGCCATGCACCGCATGCGCACGGGCCCGACAGCCGCCACAAATGCGATTGAAGCGGCAAAGACCACACACACCTTCGAGTTTCTCGGGTGTACGCATATTCTTCAATTCGACACTGCCCTGATAAATCTCTTTTAGAGACGTTTTTCGAATGTTACCAACGACCATATCAAAATAACCACAGGGCTTGACCTCACCGCACCAGCTGACGAAAACAAAACCGTTGCCGGCCATGCAGCTGCGCCCTCGACTGCCGGGTTCACGCCCCATTTCGGCACGAATCTGAGCATACTGCGGCGCACAGGTAACCTTAACCGGAATCTGCCAGGTGTCAGAGTTTTCAGCCACATACTGCAGAACCCGCTCGATTTCATGCGGTGGCAGTTCTACTTCAGAACCGCCGTCAGCCGCCCGACCGGTCGGAACAATGAAAAACAGGTGCCAGGCAGCAGCCCCTAAAGCCACGACCCAGTCCTTTATCTCTTCGAGTCTGCTTGAATTCGTGGGCAGAACGGTCGTATTGATCTGAAAAGACATGCCGTGCGCCTTGATCCGGGAAAAGGCCCGCAGGGCTTCCTGATATGTCCCGGGTATTCTGACGAAAGCATCGTGGTCAGCCTCGCTGGAAGAATGCATACTGAAGCTGAAGTGCTTGATCCCGGCTTTTGCAAGACTTTCTAGTCTGGCGTCAGTTAACAGTCGGCCATCATTACATGACACCACCGGGCGATGACCCATTTCAACCGCTTTGGCGGCAATTTCTTCAAGATCTTCGCGCAGCAATGGTTCGCCACCGCTGAGAATTACCAGGGCAGGCCCCATTTCGGCTGCAGATTTAAGCATGGCGACCGCTTCTTCAGTTGTCAGTTCGTCAGGATCGCGAAAATCGACGGCGGCGGCACGGCAGTGCGGGCACGCCAGCGGGCAGGCACGCGTGGTTTCCCAGGCAAGAACTCTGAGGCAGTTTTGATCAATATTTCCGGGGTGGCGGGCAGCATGCGGGTGCATCAATTCTTTTCCTCTCTGAGCCATCCGGCAACCTGCGGCGCAAAATAGGTGAGAATCAGATCGGCCCCGGCACGGCGCATCGCAATCAGCGATTCAAGCGCCACCTGTCTTTCGTTAACCCAGCCCTTTTCGGCAGCAGCCTTGATCATTGAATATTCACCAGATACCTGATAAACGGCGAGCGGGCACGAGAACTGACGGCGGGCCTCAGCCAGAATGTCGAGATAAGCAATTCCGGGCTTGACCATAAGTATGTCGGCGCCCTCTTCGAGGTCAAGCTGCAGCTCGGTCATCGCATCCCTGCTGACCGCAAAGTCCATCTGATAACCACGCCGGTCGCCCTTGCCGGGTGCCGAACCAGCCGCTTCTCTGAACGGCCCGTAAAAAGATGAGGCATACTTCGCCGAATAGGCCATAATCGGAACCTGACTGAACCCCTCGGCATCGAGAAGCTTTCTTATCGCGCCAACCCGGCCATCCATCATGTCTGAAGGCGCAACCATGTCGGCGCCGGCCTTAACGTGGGCAAGTGCCATATTTGCCAGCAGCGAAAGCGAAGGGTCGTTGTCGACACAGCCACTGGCATCGAGGACCCCGCAATGACCATGCGTAGTGTAAGCGCAGAGGCAGACATCGGTAATGATATAAGCTTCGGGGCAATGCTGCCTGATATTTCTGATTGCCTCGCAGACAACACTGTCAGGCCTGGCGGCACAGCTTCCGTCAGAGTTTTTAGCTGAAGGTACGCCAAAAAGAATAAATGCCTCGACCCCGTTTTTCATCGCAGCGGCAACCGGCTCATGTATTTGGCTGACCGGCCAGTGCATCTGCCCCGGCATGGCCGAGATCTCACGAGTTTTTTCGAGACCCTCGACGACAAAGAGCGGGTAAATGAGCTGCTGTGGCTCGACACTGATCTGGCGGATCATTTTCCGCAGGCGACTGTCCTGGCGAAGCCGACGTGGGCGCTGAACTGGAAAACTCATATGCTGCTCCGGTTTATTGGTTTGCAGCAGTGTACCACGCCCCAACCGGCGCTTCAAGCAACCGCAATCAAATATAAAATCCCCGCCCGACAATTACTGCCAGCGGGGACAAAGCATTTTTCGCCTGTTTTTTGAACCCGGTAAAACCACCGGGCGATTGGGTCAGCTCAACAAATCAATTCTTATTCTTCGAGTTCGAGAACCTCGCTGTCGTAGCGCATCATCGGCAGCAGATCAGAAGAATCGCCGGTATCAGCAACCGACTCAAATTTAAGCATTTCAATTTCAGGCTCGCCGCCGGAGCTGAGGTTATCGTAGCTCATCTGCATGCCGCGTTCTGATTCATCTGGCAGCGGCCCAGAATCATCTTCTTCAAAGCCTTCGGCCTCAGAACCTTTTGCCATAAGACTGTCGGCACTCTGGTTCTCACCACTATCACCGAAGAAAAAATCAGCCCCGAGTTCCTTCGTCAGGATGTTCATTTCCGGCTGCATCAGGCCTGTTTCATCGTCTGCAAAACTGTTTTCCTGATAGAGAACCTGTGTCATACCGTTCTTGACAGCAGCCGAATTCTTAGCGCCCCGATTGCTGTTATTAAGAGCAATGAAACCATCGAAACCACCACTATTTTCAGCTCCGGCAGAAGAATCTCCTGCACCGATAAGCAGGTCACCGCCGTTCTGCAAACCAGGCATTGAATTGCCACGAGCGGCGCCATTTCCGGCAGAGGCAGTTTGCGAAACACTTCCGCCAGTGTTTCCGAGCAGGAACAGCGGCAATTTCTGACTGCTGGCTCTTTGAGCATTTCTCGATGCGTATTCGTCGCGACTCTCAAAGTTAACCGCCGGCGGCAGATTTCTGGCGTTGGGCCGCGAAGCCTTCGCCATTTCAGTGCGCATCAGAGAAATATCTTCTTTAACCCGCAAAAACAGCCCGCTGACCTGGTTTCTCGCGTAAGTCGAAATCTGCTCGGGCGCCTTTTCAACACCTGCCTGACTCTGATATTTCAGACTTTCGCCGGCTTTGGCAAGGAAACCACTGATCAGATGAGTAAACTGCTGAGCAGTGTTACGAACCTGAGAATCGCCTATGGTAACTGTATTCTCGGTGCCTTTGATCGAATTGGCCAGCGATGTAAGCTGCACGAAGATTTTTTCACGCGATGGCGCCGGCAGATTGATCAGAGGAAACTGCTTCACTGCAAAGTGATCAGAAAAACGCAGAGTTTCGCGAACCGTCTTTTTAATGTTTTCAAGCCCGGATGAAATCAGTTCGTTGCTGCTCTGAATATTGAGCAGCAGACCTTTGAAAGCTTCAGCGTTCGACTGGGTCATGCGCATGAGCTGTTTCGACATCTGAACCATCATATCCAGCCCTGGTGTAGAGAGAGAGGGTATCAATTCGAGTGTTTCGTAGGCTGACTGGGCTAGTTGAATGGTTCGTTCCGCACCGGCCATGTATTTTTTAACCAGTAGAGACTGGCTGAGGTTGGCAGCCCCGACTTTATCGACCGTTTTATCGAGCTGGTCGAGCGTTTCCTGGCCTGGGGCCGTGATTATGCGGTTAAGATCCTGAATTCCCTGCCCCAGTCCGTCGTTTACAGTCAGAATTTCTTTTACGGCCAGAGCTGAATTTTTGATAGCTTCTTTAAAAAGCTGGGTATCGATTACAAAAAGTTTTTGCAGAATGTCGCGAACGGCAGCGTCATTGTAGCGGCTGCTGATCGCCCGACAGGCGCTTTCCAGTTTGCTTCGCGAGTTGCCGAAATGCGACTGGGCGAACTGGTAAGAATCGAGATTGCTTCCGGTCAGGCTTTTCTGCTCAAGTCCGGTGAGCTGAACAACCTGCTGATCAGAAGAAACTCTGGCTTTCGCCTGCTTTGGCCGCGATACCTTTGTATTTGAATTCAGCCAGTCGAGTGCACTGGCCTCGGCTCCCGAGGCGAAGGCTGTGGCAAAAAGTGCTGCCAGCAGCGTGGCTCGAATTTCTGACGATGATTGCAAACGCGAACTTAACAAGCAACCGGACATATTGCCTCCTGTTTTCCGACACCTTTTTTAAATGTATCGGCAGAAACAGAAGATTTATTCAGCACCCTGCACAAATTCGCAACTGCTCAAAAGAAAAGTCAGGAAATTTTGCGAACCATGAGCGGCCGGCCGACTTCGTCGGTTGTTTCAATGAAGCCCAGGCGAATGAGGTAACGCCGGTGTGCTTCAACAGCTGTCTCAACCTCAAGCTGGCAAATCTGGCGGTCGCGAAACAGGTATGACTTTCTTTCATAAAGATAAGCGCCGAACTGAAAGTCTCTGAATTCGGGCACGATGTAGTCCATCACGATTCTGGCACGGCCTTCGCCGGCCAGGCGCAGCGAAAAAATACCGACCGGAATCATATTGCGAAAAAGAATTGAGGTCTCGCTGCGCTCGAGGTCTTCAAAGCTGACGTCAGGAAAAAAGCTGCGAATATCGTCTTCGTAAAACCCGTAGAATTTTTTGAAGTAATTGTGCCCGGTATTGGCGAGTGAATCAAGCGAAAAACTGGTGCTGCTGCGCGAATAATCGATCAGGTACCAGACATTCATCAGACAGATGTAGGCATTGACGACAAAAATTGGCCAGGCGCCGATCAGATAGCCATAAATAGAGAAGAACAGGCTACCGACAAGGTTTATCCAGCGCAACTTCCAGAGCGACTTCATGCTCAGCGAAACAGCCACCAGCAGCGAACCAAGATAACCAACCATTTCAATGTAATTCATCAGAATTTCTCCTGCAATATTGCCAGAAAACAAAAAAGCCACCAGTTAAATTCTCTCTGGTGACTCTTCGAACGGATCGGACGGGACTCGAACCCGCGGCCTCCGCCGTGACAGGGCGGCGTTCTAAACCAAACTGAACTACCGATCCATATATAAAAGGCATGCACTACGGCATACCTGTTGGGGAAAGCTCTTATAGCGAACTTTCACAAAGGCGGCAATCGGATTTGAACCGATGAATAAAGGTTTTGCAGACCTTCGCCTTACCACTTGGCTATGCCGCCGGGCAAAACAAATGGCCAGGGTCGGAATCGAACCAACGACACACGGATTTTCAGTCCGTTGCTCTACCGACTGAGCTACCTGGCCTTAAAACTTGAGAACGGATCGGACGGGACTCGAACCCGCGGCCTCCGCCGTGACAGGGCGGCGTTCTAAACCAAACTGAACTACCGATCCATTGCGGTGGGCGGTGACGGGTTCGAACCGCCGACCACCTGGGTGTAAACCAGGAGCTCTTCCAACTGAGCTAACCGCCCTTGTCGCGATGACAAAGTGATGTTATCATTAACGTGCCCTGCTGTCAACAAAAAAAACTGATTTTTTTGCAAATCTGGCAGGAATCAGAAGGTGACAACCTTTTGTACCTGATTTATCGCTTCGAGAAGATCGAAATGGTTCGCCAGCTTGCCAGCGCGCATTGAATTCTTGAGATTTAATTTATCGAGAGCGTGCCCGGCCACCAGAACCCTTACGCCAAGACGCTCGATTTTGTTTATGGTCGGCAACAGCGGACTGCCCTCAACGCAAGCCTTGACCGCATTATTCCAGAAAACCAGAGTCCGCGGCACCAGCTCACTCTCTGAAAGTGTCACGAGGATGTCGCGAAACGAACTTTTGCCAAGTTCATCGTTCTCGCCAATGTACAGGCGCGTGAACATCATCAGATAATTTGAAATTTTGGCTGAGGGCACCCAGACCCGTTTTTCAAAATAGACGCCTTCAAAATAGCTGTGATCAAGTTCGCTTCGCTGACTCAGAGTGTTGTTCCTTTTTCGAATGATCGGTTGCCGCATTTATTATACCGCATTTTTTCCCGTGATTCCATTGTGTTGCCCGAAAAATAATTAAAACACTAATGCTTGACACACTATGGTCACTGTGCTAATGTCATGGCATACAGGGTGATGTCAGTACATGGTACAGGAAGTCGCCTGCTGCAATGTAGATTTCAAGACGCCCTTCATGGATTCGCGAAAGGAGACTTGCTTAAAATGATGAAACGTATCTCTGTTTTTCTGACCGTTCTGCTTCTTGTATCTGTGGCTTTTTCCGCCGCTGCCCAGGAAAAGGTGCTTCTTGAGTATAACCCCGCACCTGGCACCACCGCCAAATACAAGATGAACATTCGTGGCAACACCATCGTTACCGCTTACAAAAGAGCCCAGAGAACCAATCTCGAAACTGCCATGACCATCGAGCAGAAGGTTACCGGCGTTGACAAAGACGGCAATATCGACATGGCCACCACCATTCTCGATGGCACCATCACCGTTAACAACACTCCGACCGTTCTGCCGAACCTCGGCCAGATCATCAGCGTGAAGATGGCCAAAGACGGCGAAATCATCTCTTCAACCGGCATGGATCAGCAGGGTGGTAACTTCAACCAGATGCAGATCAAATTCCCGAAAGAACAGGTCGGCGTTGGTTCATCATGGACCTCAAACATTGCCCCGAACCCCCAGCTCCCGATTCCGATGAATGTTAAATACACCGTCATGGGCTTCGAAAAAGTCGGCGGCGAAGAATGTGTTAAACTTCAGTCAGAAGTAAGCAGCGCTCAGGGTTCAGCCGGCAGCATCAACCTCGATGTTAAAGCCAACGGCAACATCTGGTTCGCCTACAAAAAAGGCATCATGATCAAAAACGAAGTAACTTCGAACATGGTTATGATGATGGAAAATGACCTCGGTGGCGGCAAAAAAGAAACCATCGAAACCCGCATGAATCTCAGCCTGACCATGGGCATCGTAAAATAATTTCGGTGTACCTTGACGCTATCGCAAACGATTCTTATAATCAGAAACAGATTAGTAACAGGTCTTTGAAAAACCTAAACGGAATCCAGTAGCGAAGCGAATAAACGGCACAGATTATCTCTGCTGCCGGTACTAGAAACGAAACTGGAGCTCCGCTTTAACCCGAAGCGGAGCTTCTTTTATAACCCGATACTTTACCCGGTATCGACTTACCTACCTACCCTTAGTTCTCTGTCCTATGTCCTAGTTCTCGTCCCGACTCTCAACAGGAGGAACCATTATGAGGTTGAAACGCAGTCTTATGAAGATGATGGCGACAACCTTGGCCGTAGTCATGCTGTTGACAGCCTTCGGAACCAGTGCCCATGCAGGCCTGTTTACGAAGCTCAAAGACACGGTTAAGAACAACCCCGTGAAATCAGCCCTTGCTGGTGTAGCCGCAGTTGGTGGTGCAGTTCTTGCAGCCCCCTACATCGCAGGTGCAGTTGGTTTCGCATCAGGTAGTGTCGCAGGCATCGTTGGTGGTGGAACCGCAGTGGTTGCTGGTGCAGGTGCCGGTCTTGCCGGTATCGGTGCTACAATCTGGGGTGGTCTCAGTGCCGCCGGCGGTTTTGTAACTGGCGCCCTTGGCGCAATTGGTGGAGCAATTGGCAGCGTATTCTCAGGAATCGCAGGCTTTATCGGTGGTATCATCGGCAGCCCGCTCTTTATCCCGGCTCTGTGCCTCGTTGGTGCAGCAGTTGTAGGATATCTCATCTGGAAGAAATACAAACGCCAGAATCAGACCATTGGTAACGGCAGCAATCTGCCCGCAGCCGGTCCGGTAGCTCTCCCCTCAAGTGAAGTTGTAGTAAGCCCGAATGTAGGTGCCCCAGCAGGGAACGTAGTTCCTTCGGTAGAAATCCCGGTTTCTGGTTCTGTATCAGCCCCGACAGCAGCCGCTACCCCGGTTACTGAAGCAGTTGAAGCAGCCCCGGCCGCCAATGCCTCTACCGCCCTCAAGTCAGCTCACGCTGAATACATCAAGGCCTATAACAAATACATCAACATGGTTACCAATATCGGTGGCAGTGAAAACCCCGATGAGGAACTCAGATCTAACCTGCTTCGCACTGACACTCAGAAAGCTCTGACTGACTATCGTGAAGCATACAACCGCTACATCACTCTCCTTAGACAGAGCAACTCGAAGTAGCCGTAATTAAAAAGCCCCGAACTCCGGTTCGGGGCTTTTTTATTTTCGCCAGTTAAGCGATTATCAACTGCGGATCAGATAAAATCCATGCCAGTCGCCGTCGGTCTTTTCCTGCAGGTGCTTCCAGCCGTTGCGAGCAAAAGCTTCTTTAACGATCGGAGCATTCGTTGAATTCACGCCAGAAAAAATGCCCCAGCCGCCTTTTTTCACCCAGGGGGTGAACACCGGCAGATATTCAAGAATCACCGGTGAGGTAATATTGGCCACCAGCCCATCGGCTTCAATTTCGGGCTTATAGGTACTCAGATCGGCACATATCATTTTCAACCGGTCAGAAATACCGTTGAGGGCCGCATTTTTACGCATATTCTCAACCGCAGCGCCTTCAATTTCAATGGCAACGCCACCCTGGGCATTGTGCTTCATCAGGTAAAAAGAAAGAATACCACTGCCGGCACCCAGGTCGAGAAAGAACTGCCCGGCCGGGTCAATCTGACTCATGAATTCGAGACAAAGCCTGGTAGTCTCATGTGTCCCAGTGCCAAAAGCCATGCCCGGGTCGATGAGAATGGTATTCGCCTGGGTTTCGTGTGGCAGCTCTGGTTCCCAGGGGGGGCGAACCACGATTTTGTCACCGACACAGATTGGCTTGAAATGCTCACGAAAGCCTGCCATCCAGTCCTGGTTGTCGCTGTATTCTTCGATCGACAGCGCCGAAGGGTTAAGCGAAAAGTCCTTGAGCCAATCGATTATAGCCGTTTCGATCGCCGCCGTATCCTGCTCAACGGTCGAAGCGACGAAGCTCACGATCGTCTCACCGGTATAAACGAAATCAGTTTCACCGATTCCTTCGTCACGAATCTGCGGGCTTGAAAATACCCCAACCCCGAAACGATCAGCCAGTCCGAGCAAAGGCTCTTCATAGTCTGAGGGAATTGTCACATTGAATCTTTTAAGCACGTTTCAACCTCTTTTTCTGATAGCGGCCATGCGCCCGTCGACCTTTTCGAGCATTGCCTTGTCGCCGCGCGCGATTTCCCGCAGTTGCTGCAGCACCATCAGAGCCTTTTCCGGTTCGCCCATGGCATCGAGCGCCTCTGATTTGCCAAGCATGGCAAACTTATCCTTTGCGTCGAACTCTTCGAGAACCTGGTCGAAAGTGCGCAAAGCCCTATCATTGAGACCAACTTCAAGAAACATGCGACCGAGAACGTTCACGGCATAAACATCGTCAGGCTCGTAATTCAAGGCAAACATCAGATTATAAATCGCATTCGGAAAATCGCGGCAATCCTGATAAGCCTTGGCAATGTTGTAATAGGCAAAAGCATAGTCAGGCTGCACTTCAATCGCCTTCTTCAGATAGTTGATGCCGTCTTCATAGCGCTTCTGCAGCACCAGCAGCTTGCCCATGTTACTCAGGGTGAAAGCATCTTCGGCGTCGAGGTTGATGGCCATGGCAAAATGCTCTTCTGCCTGGGCGTGCATGCCCTTGTCCATATAAATCATGCCAAGATTCCTGAGAATCGAGCCCTTGTCGGCAGCGGCGGCCAGCGCCGAATTGAAATGCTCGCGCGCCTCTTCCATATTCGAGGTTTCGAGGCAGATACGGCCGATATAATAATGCGCATCGCTATTACCGGCATCGATCGAAAGAACCCGGTTGAAATGCCCCTGAGCCGCAGCAAAATCACATTTTTCGATGGCCGCCCGACCAAGCAGCACCATTGCCTGCGCGTTCTGGGCCTCTTTTTTGAGAATCTCGCCGGCCAGCTTCACCGCTTCGGCCGATTCGCCAAGCTCGAACATTACCGTCGCCAGACTCAGCTTGTTGTAAAGATCTGATGGGTTGACTTCGAGCGCTTTCTTGAGAATCTCGACGCATCGCGAGTAATCACCCTTCATGCGATAGGCCAACGCCAGCGAATTGCGGGCATAACGATCGGAAGGGTTCATCTTCACCGTCTGTTCGAGGGTCGAAATAGCCTTGTCGATGTCGCCTTGCTCAAGATAGGTGTTGCCAAGCAGGTAATTGGTGTAAAGATCTTCTTTTTTAACCTTCAGTGAACCGTCGAGCAACTGCCGCGCGCCGTCGAAGTCGCCCTTGTCCTTGAGCACCATGGCCAGCTTGTTCATGGTGTAAATATCATTTGGCTTCAGCTTCAGCGCCGCTTCAAAATACTTCTGCGCCTCATCGAGATTATTCAGCTTGAGCGCCTCACTCCCTCTGGTATAGGCTTCCTGAAAATCCATTTCCTGACTCCTTCTCTATCGCTGTAACATTTCTGAAGTGGCAGGGAAAAAGCCCCGCCACTCCGCGCTATTACATGTCTACGTCGAGATCCGCCTTGAGAGCCGTCAGCGAAGCAACCACCTGGCGCCGCACCATCGGATCTTTATCTGAAAGGGCATTGATCAGAGGCTCAACCCCCTGCGCCATGCCAAGTTTGCCCAGAGCATAAGCCGCCGAAGCACGCATGTTGCTCTCAGAATCCTTGATCATGCGCGACAGCAGCTCAAACACCTTCAGATCGCCATATTTGCCGAGCGCGATCAGAATGTTGGCCTTGACCCGGTTATCCTGCTCATCAACCAGCAGATTGAGAAATTCATAAACTCTTTTGCCGCCGATGGCTTCCATTGCCTCAACCGCGTTGGCCTTGACGCGACGGTCGCCTGAACGCAGCTTTTCGGTGAGAATTGCAATGTGCTCTTCGCTGCCGACTTTGCCAAGAACTGCAATCGCACGCGAAAGAACTTTCGAGTCAGTTTCGCTGCCAACCACCTTTTCGACAAACGGCCGAGCTTTTTCAGGGCTGATGCGTTCGATGACATCCATTACCTGATATCTGACTTCGGGATCTTCATCGGCAAACCAGGCAAAAAGCTTTTCAGGCTCAGCCGAGTCAATCGAGCTTTTGAGAATTCGCAGAATCATGATTTTGGTCCAGGAGGTCGCACCACCGAAACCGCTTATCAGATCGGTCGTTTCTTTGAAGTTGCCGACCACAAAAGCATTCATGCGGCCCTGCTCGCCCGAAAGAACTTCGAGCTCATCAAAGTTAACGACATCTTTAAGCAGCACATTCACTTCACGACTGGCGATCACTTCGTCGCTGTCCTGAACCCGGGCGAGAGTTCTGAAATCAGCAAAACCATCACCAATCATGACGGCAGCTTCGTTGTTATTCTCGCCGAACTGGCCACGAACCATTTCCATGGCATGCAGTGTCACCTTTGGCGAAAATGGCAGATCCTGACGGCGGCCAAGATCGCGACTGGTGAGCCGGGCGGCATTCAGTGCCTTCAGCAGCGAATCATGCCGGTTCGGGTAAGTAAACAATATCAGAATTCCTGAAGGAAAAAGCTGCACAGTTACGTGCTGTCCTGGCTGAGCAACTTTGCGCAGACAGTTGCAGCATTCCTGCACTGCCGAAAAAATACGGTTCCCGTCGACACGGTTGATCGACTCATCGATGCCGCTGAAATAGAGAAACAGCGACACTGCAAAAAGCTTCTCGCCATTCTTTTCATTACCGGAAAGGGCCTTGAGCGTTCTCTCAACGATACTGCGGCTGACATACTGCTGCAGACCGCGACCGATCATGTCGCGCTCTTTCATGCTCATGATCATGAAGTTGAAAGCATGCGCCATCTGTCCGAATTCATCGTTGCGTTCGATGTAGATGTTCTGTCGCAGATCACCGGCGGTAACCTGTTCCATCGCTCTGATAAACCACGAGATCTCTTTTGAAATACGGCGTGACAGCAGGTGCATGAAGAACATCATCAACAGCAGGGCAACCACAAATAGCAGCACGAGCCGGTCGCGAACGGCGGCAAGCGGTTCGTAGCGGCTGGTGCTTCGCCAGCCGACCTTAACGGTACCAAGTCGATGTCGGCCGCTCATAACCGGCACGAGAGTTTCGTAGAGATCCTGATCATCGAGTCTGAAAACCGCGGCCTGCTCTGAATTGAGACTGCGCAGATAGTTCTGGTCGCCAGCGGCGCTGTTGCCAACGTGCGACGCATCTGAATGGAAAATGATCTGTTCGTCTTTAATCACCGACAGATAAGCGAAATCTTCATTGTTCGCCAGCAGCTTCAGGCCCTCTTTGAGGTCGAGGTCATCGCCCGACTCGATCAGGCGCGCGGCAGCCGGGATAAACAGCTTGGCAGAATACAGCTGGTGACGGGTGAAGGTTTCGCGCCACTGACCATCATACCAGTTCTGCATGGTCACCCTGGTGGCCATGAACAGGAGCAGAATTATCAGGGCCGAACCACCCAGCAACGTGTGGTGCAGATTAGAAGCGTGGTGCCGCCTGACAAACCAGGCGGCTGCAAGTGCCAGCATCACCAGCGAAAAAACCAGAGTATTTCGGAATCTGACCTGAGAAACCCGGCCTTCTTCTGACTCTCTGAAAAAGCCGACGCGCAGCACGAATTTGCGATTATTGCCGGTCATGACCGGAATTGCCGCTTCTACCAGCGAAGTAGTGCGAGAAGTATCTCTGAACGGAATCAACTTCAGATGAGGTGCCTTGAGAGCCTCTTCTTCAATACTCTCAAGAACGCCTACGGGCAGGGAATAATTCTCTGAGCGGGCGAGCAGTGCACCGTCAGCCTGCTGTACCGCAGCATAGGCAATAGCCTCTTCGGCCAGCAGATTCGACAACCTTGGCGACAGATCGATACGTCGCTCGATTGAATCGGCAACTTCGCGGGCAAGCATTTTAACCAGCATTACCCGCCGATTTTCGTATCTGGCTTCGACCTCTTCGATGTCAGCCACCGTAAAATAATAGGCGAAACTCGACAGGGCAAGAATTACAAAGAAAATGAGAACTCTTTCAAGCATTCTTGAATCACGGAACATGGTCATAAACCTTATTTCTGCCGGCTTTCGCGCATGGTCATGCGAATAAAATGGGCGGCAATTTCTGGATCGAACTGAGAACCACTGCAGCGCTCGATTTCTTTAAGGGCTTCTTCGAGAGTCATGGCCTTACGATAGGGTCGATCGGTGGTCATGGCATCATAGGTGTCGACAACACTGACGATTCTCGCGAGCAGGGGTATTTCCTCCCCTTTGAGGCCCGAAGGATAGCCCTTGCCGTCATAGCGCTCATGGTGATGACGAATTATCGGTACAATAGCTTCGAGAAATTCTACTTTGCCAAGAATATGCAGACCGAGGTCCGGGTGCGATTTGATAATTTCAAATTCTTCGTCGTTGAGACGACCGGGCTTGTTGAGAATCCCTTCCGGGATACCGATCTTGCCAATGTCATGCAGCAGACCACCCAGCTTGATCTTCTCGATTTCTTCGGGGGCGATACCAACCTCTGTCGCGAGCTTGATCGAAAGCTCGGTTACCCGCTCAGAATGGCCGCGCGTATAACTGTCTTTGGCATCGATGGCGCTGGTCAGCGCCGAAAGTGTATCGATATAGGCTCTCTGCAGGTTTTGAAAAAGATCGGCATTCTGAATGACAAAAGCGACCTGACTGCCGAGAATTTTAAGAAGGTCGAGATCTTCGGGACGGTAAGTGAAATTACCACGCTTGTTGGCTACCTGAATGATGCCGAGCAGCTTATCCCTTGGTTTCAAGGGCAAAACTACCGTATCGCGCAGAATCAGGTCCTGAATTTTGTGTGTTTCGCTGAGCTTGAATTCAGAAGTTTCCAGATTGGTTATCATTCTGAATTTTTCGTCACGGCGCACCGCCTTGATCAGGTCGGTATAACCGTCATCGGAGCCTGGCGCAAAGGTTTGCCCGGCACCGGCAGTCTGTAATCTGAAGAAATAAGGCAGTTCATCCTTGTCGCGAACCAGAAAAAGACAGGCCACATCACTGTCAGTGCCATCACTGGCGATTGAGAGAAACTTGTCGACCAGCTGCTGCAGATCTATATTTGAAACGATTTCCTTGCCCAGTATGAAAACATTACTCAAAACCAGCAGGCGCTTGAACATGCGCTCGTAAAGAATCGCACTTTCAAGCGAGGCGGCGGCCTGCGAAGCGAGAATCGGCAGAATCTCACAAATGTTATCCGGAGCGTCTGACGTCAGCTTCAGGCCAATCAGACCCAGAATACGATGCCTTCTGACCAGCGGCAGAAGAATAAAATCCTCGATGGTGATGATTGCCGCTTCGGTTTCCTGCCAGCGCGAGTATTCAGCCTTGAACTGAGCCCGGATCTTCTCCATCTTCTCTTCGAGAATTACGTTGCTGATGCGCACGTCAAGCTCTGAAGGATCTTTGCCGGCCAGTGAAAAAAACGATGACTCGGCTTTACAGAGAATCAGAGCCTTTTTGAGAATAGCCCGCAGCAATGAATCAAGCTCGATAAAAAAGCCTGTTTCATCAAGGGTGAGCAATTCCTGAATCTGACGCTTGAGAGTTTCGTTCTCGCGAATCAGCGATTCCTTGTTAAAACTGCCGCCAGATGGATTCATCCATGAAATATCAAACATGACGCCGATTCTACCATGCCCACAGGATTATTACAATCATTCTTCTGCCACCACACGCCCCTCTATACGCAGTGAAACCGGCCCGCTGCGACTCAACCCGGCAATGTAGTCCTTCACCACATCCCGCTGCTGTCGGCCATAACTGAGATTTCTGCCATTTCTGAAAGGCAGAAAGTTATCACCACCATCGGCAAGAAAATTATTGGTGATCACCGAGTAATATTTTTCCGGGTCTACAGCTGTTTCACCGGTTTTCGCGGCAACAAGCGCGTAATCTACCGGGCTCCGGTGTCGAAAGGTGTAACTCAGCCCCGAAACCTGAAGAACCCCGCGCTGTCGGCTGGCTGCTATTTTAAGCAGTTCAAGAATGTCACTGCCCTTCAATTCCATCTTGACCATCTGGTTGTCGAAAGGCATGATGCTGAAAAGGTCGCCAAGGGTAAAATCACCGGCCTGAATATTGTTCTGAATGCCGCCACTGTTCTGCATGGCAATTTCGCACCCCGATTCAGCACGCATGGCATCAGTAATCATATTGCCGATGAAGCACTCGGAGCTGTATGACTTGCCGTAATCCTCAGCGAAGCTGCCGACCATGCTGTCACGCAGATCGCGGGTTTGCCTGGTTAACTGCTCAACCAGAGCCTCCACATCTTCATCAGCATTGATTTCGGCATGATCGACCAGTATTCTCCGGCCGGCGATTCTGACGATTCTTACCGGCGGTGGCGTGATCTCGAGATCAAGAACATCGATTTCCTTGGTCTGGTTATAGCCACTGATTGTGGTTACGACTATCCCATCCTTGCGCAACGGAGAGGGCGCTTCTATATCATAATCGAGCATGACACAGATGTCGGGAGCGGCTGAAGCAATCGCCTTCCAATCGCCAAGAGTGATGCGTTCGCGGCTGTATTGAGTCAGCAGAACGACAAGATCGACACCGGAGCGGCGCAGAGCCTCGACCCGAAGACGCAGAGACTCGTCGGGCCTCGCAAAGGCCAACCCTTCGATATTGCTTCTTGCGGTTAGGTTAGGTGTTTCTGGTGAGGTAATACCCATCACCCCTATTTTCAGGCCCAAGCCCGGGTTAAGAATCAGCTCCGGCGAGATAAAGCCAGGGGTTCGACCACTCTCTGTCTCAGTTATATTGGAGCTGACCAGCGCAAATTGTGCTTCTTCAGCAAGTTCCGCCAGGCGCTTCTGACCGTAGCTGAATTCGATATTACCAGGCAGCATCGCCTCGATGCCAAGTATGTTGAGAATTTTAACGATCGACAGACCACGGGTGAAGTAAGAGTCGGCAGTGCCGGAAATTTCGGTACCGAGTGAAAAAATATTGAATGGCTCGCCGGAAAAGGAGACTACCGTTTCTTTAATGACAGTAGCCATGCCAGCAGCACCACCCATGCGCCTGCCCTTATAGGGTTCAAATTTTGCCTTGTATGGGTGCATGCGCCCACGTCCGATGCCTGTAAGAATGATGTGATACATCCGGTTGCTGCTTGGATAAGCCAGCCACAGAATTGTGACAATCAGCGAGATTATCGAAGCAACAAGAAAAATCTGCCCGAAACGTAATTTCATAGAATCTCCTGAGGATTCATTTTAGAGGCGGGCCGATACAAAGGCAATGTTTTTTTGCATGAAAAAAGGGCTGCCCCTGAGGGCAGCCCCATTTTACTTCTTGAGCTGAAGCTTAGAAACCTTCGATTTCTTCGAGTCTCTTTTCGAAAACTGCTTTTTCAGACTTTTCAGCCACGTGACCGGCGCCATATTTAACGCCTTCCTGAACTCTTCTGGTAACGTCTCTGATCAGCTTGCGGCTTTCGGGATCAAGATCTTTCATCTTGTAGGTGAAGTAGCTGAAATACTGACCGGGGTTACCTTTGTTCTGCTGCAGATCCCAGACAATTACCTTGACCAGGAGCTTGGCATTGGCTTCGCGACTTTCGTAGGTCGAGTTCACGTTGCTCTCAACATCCATTGAGTAGCTCATGCCAGGAGCAGCAGCCTTTTTGAAGGTGGTGATTTCGCCTGACTGTCTGACGATGTCGTTCATCAGCATGCCCATGGTTCTGAGAGAAATTTCGGCTTCTTCTTTCATCGGGGCACCCTGAGAGGCCTGACCAGCCTGACCGGCCTGACCGGCTTCTTCAGACTGTTCGGTCTGTGAGCCCTGACCGGCCTGACCAGCGTCGTCACCGGGCTGTTCAGTTTCAGGAGCGGGCTGTTCGGGGGCGGGCTGCTCAGGAGCCGGCTGCTCAGGAGCCGGCTGTTCATCGCCAGGCTGTTCAGTTTCATCGCCAGGCTGTTCGGTTTCGGGGGCCGGAACCGGAGCCGGATCATCGCCTTCGGGCAGCTCGGGCAGAACCGGATCAGCAGGAGCCGGGGCTGGCTCTTCGCTGCCGGGCATCGGAGCCGGTTCATCGTTACCAGGAATCGGAGCCGGTTCTGAAGGAGTCTGACCAGCATCACCACCGGGCACGCCAGGTTCGCCACCTACTGGGGGAAGAGGATCTTCGGTCTGGCCGGGGTTGTTACCCT
The DNA here is from genome assembly GCA_024710355.1 of Candidatus Rifleibacteriota bacterium. GTDB lineage: Bacteria > Muiribacteriota > Ozemobacteria > Ozemobacterales > Ozemobacteraceae > Rifleibacterium. The sequence continues at coordinate 14,201 of JANJUX010000015.1, read as the reverse complement.
GACCAGGATTATTGCCCTGACCGGGGTGATTGTTGCCCGGTTTGCTTTCGAGTTTTCTCCAGTGACCCTTGATCCATTTACCATTCTTGTCATAATGGCCGACAACCCAGACGCGGTTCTTGCAGCCAAATACTTTCTTCTTCATCCAGACGCCGCTGTCTTTCACAGCATTGTTGATCTTGGCGCCGGCGACTTTGATAGCCTTGCCGGTTTTGATGGCAGCATTTTTGATGGCCTGGCCGGTTTTTTTGGCAGCGGTCTTGATTGCCTTGCCAGTTTTCTGGGCAGCGGTCTTAACGGCCTTGGCAGCCTTCTGGGTGGCTTTTTTGATAGCCTTGCCCACCTTACAGAAGAAGCCTACCTTCTTTTTACCGCCAGAAGACTGATCGTAGCCTTTTCCAGCGAAGACTTCTGCAGAAAACAACATGCAGAACACAGTTACAAGAGCTATTAATCTTGTCCAGGTCTTAGACATCTGTTCATGCCCTCCATCAAAATAAAATAATAATTACTCGTTGCCGTCTGTTTACGCAAAAGGTGTACCACGAGTAACTACTGCTCCAGATACAGATTACAGTAACCAGATGCAAAATTCAAACAAATTTTCAGCAGCTGCTGCCAGAATTTAATCGTTCATTTCCTGAATCGCCTCGGCCCGACTGTCAAAGCGGCCGGCATAAAGAAAAACACCAACCATCTCAAGCACCTTGGCCGCCATTTCATTCATGCCACAAAAAGCCAGCTCGCCGGCATGCTCGTCGACAATCTTTTCTGTGACAGTTAGAAGCACGGCAACGGCGGGGCTTTCGAGCATAGTCACCCCGGTAAAGTCAAAAAGGTAGTTAACCACACCCTCTTCAAGACTTTTTTCCACTGCTGGCGTCAGCACCTGCGCCAGGCCTGTGGTCAGAAATCCGGAGAAACTGACCACCTGAACACTTCCAGAACGGTTGAAATCCAATGTAAATCTCTGATTGTTCAAGCTTCACCCTTAAAATTTAAAAATATTTTTCAGATTTTTGAGCTCTTTGCCCACGTCTTTAATCTTGTTCTCGATCTTTTTCTGAGGAGACTGAGGCTCCTGCGGTACAGGCTGCACCGTCTGCGAAGCGGTTTCCGGTGCCGGAGTGCCGGCAGGAGCTGCAGGGGCAGTCTCTATTGGAGCCGAAGCGACCGGTGCCGGAGTACTGCCCCCCCCCTTGATGCCGAAAAGTTTGCCAAGCGCCTTTTCAGCCTCTTTCTGAACCGTTTCCTTTGCCCGTTTTTCAGCAACGTCCTTTAACATGCGGTCAAGCGGCAAACCCACCGACGGCGACATAAAAGAACCCTTTAAAGTAACCGGAATATCAAGATACTCTGAGTTCCCAACAAGCTGTTTCAGAACATTACTCTGCTGGCAGGCTGCACGCGTCAGCTGAATCTGAGCTTCGCCATCGAGGGTCGCATCGAGACCCACCGAACCAAGAAAGGTCACCTTGCCGTCTTTTGATTTGCCCATCATGTTTTTGGCATTTATGCGACCACCATTTATCAGATATTCGCCGGCAGCGTTATCAATCGGACCGGAAGCCAGTTGCGGGGCATTGAGCTGATCGGCGATCTGCCTCACGAATGGTGGCGAATTATAATGGCCTTTCTGCATCGCCAGACTGGCATTGCCATTGAGACTGACAAGACCGGTAGTATTGCCTTTTGCCGCAAAGGTCCCGTCGAGACCCCCCCTGAGAATGTCTTTATATTTCGTGTTCTCAGCCAGAAACTGCTCAGTCATCAGCTGATTGATTTTTGTGTCGAATTCGAAAGCAATGGGGTCTTTATCGACAAATACCTTGCCGCTGGCATTGACCTTGCCGCTGAAAAGCTCCATTGTGGCCGAGCTCACCGTCAGAACACCAGCGTGATAAACCGCCCGGGCCTGCAGTGCCTTGAACGGAAACTTGAAAAGGTCGCCCTTTTCACTTACCGGCGCCGCAAACAACCCGACCGGAACCGACGCCACACCGTCAACCTTGATTTCAGCAACCGCGCCGGTAATCGAGCCATTGCCGGTGCCACTGCCTTCTACCTTGTAACCGGTATCTTTCAGAAAGAACCCGGCAACATCAGTGACGTCGAGCGGGGTGACAACGAATTTGAAATCGGTGATAAATTTGGCCCAGTTTTTCATCGTGCCGGTAACTGTCGCCTGCGATTTACCCCAGTCAGCCTTCAGCCCCGTAGTATTGAGGCCGGTATTGTTGAACTGAATCGGACCGTGAATGTTTTCGATCGGCCGCAGTACGGCCGGATGATTGAAGCGGCCGGAGCGCAACTCGGCCTCCCCCTTGATAACCGGCTCGGAAACGGATCCGGTAAGCTGCACGCTCAAGTCGGCATTGCCGCTGAAATCAATTTCCTTTGACATTTCTGGAAAATTAACCTGCAGAAGATTGCGAATAGCTCCAAGGTCAGCACCCGTAATACTGGCTTTCGCATCTGCCATTGGTTTTTTGAAATCTTTCAGACTGCCACTGATGCTGAGTCTGCCACCAAAAAGCTCTGCAGAAATCTTGTCGAGCACGAGCTTGTCAAGATCGGCGCTGGCAACGCCATTGAGATTATTAACCATGAGTCCGCGATGCGACAGGTCGGCGGCCAGATTTTTGAATTCAAGACGCCCGCTGGGCTTGACGTTGGCAATTGTACCGCCCACCTTCATATCAAGTGACAGGTCACCTTTGAATTGCCCTTCTTTAACCGGAACATTGAACAGGGCAGCTCCAAGCCGCGAAAACTCTGCGACACTGAGATCACCTTTGGCAGAAAGATCAAAGCCCATGTCAGCAGCGTTCTTTATCGCACCACTGACCCTTACAACCGCACCAACACCCTTAACTTCCAGGCTTTCAATTTTGATTTGACCGGCAGACGGCCCGACAGAATCGAAATGAACCCGCAATCTTTCAATGCTTGCCGCAGCAGAAGTTTTCTGTTCCTTTATTTTAATCTGCTCCGAATCAAGAGTCCCGTCGATTCTCACGCTCTTTTTCGCGTCATAGGCAATCTTGCCCTTGAAAAAAGCTTTACCACCTGGCGTTACTCGACGAGCATCCTCGCTAAGGTGTGCAGAAGCTAGTTTCCATATTTTATCAAGATTTATTTCGGCTTCAAGCTCGCCATTGAAAGCCACAGGATCCATGGCAACATTACCGGCAGGCATTTTAACGAGATTGTCAGACATCTTTGCCTCGAAGCCAGTCAAACTCAGCCGACCATCCTTGTAGGTAATCTGCCCCCTGCCAATCTGAACCTTTTCAGGCAACGCCTTGAGTGACAGCTCCACCTGATCCGGGCTGGCCGAAACTGACAGATCAGATACTTCACCTTCAGCCATTGCAACATCGACACTGGCAGACAAATGACCGCCAGAAAGCGCCAACCCATGCTCGGCCGATACAAATCCCCTGACAACTGGCCAGAACTGATCAACCGGAACCGGTGAAAGTCTGATACTTGCGCTGCCCGTCGGTGGCGAAATGCGGCTGAAACTGCACCTGGCTTCGGCATTCAGTCCTGGCTCGATTTTCAGCGTGCAGGACTCAACATCGAGACCGCCTTCGGCCAGCTGATATTTAAGATGCGCCTTGATTTCAGCACTTTTAAAGCCCTGCGCATGCTTTTTGAATGACTCAGGCACAAGCTTTTTCAACTCTTCAATATTTTCTGTCTGAAGGTGGATATCGGCCACGACATTTGACGGCCAGTAAAGCTTGCCCTCTACAGAAATCCTCGCTTTTCCGGTCAAAACGGCATCGATATTGAAGGGTATCGAGGTCGAAAGCATCGAACGGCTCAGAGCGGCAGAATTCAGCTGAACTTCATGCGACTGCCCTGAATTTTCGTCTTTTACCCGGAAGCGCAGATCGGTAAAGTCGATAGCATGAAATGGAAATTTAAAGGAACTCAGGTCGAGAGTTGTTTTTTCGGAGGCAGGGCCAGCAGCCGCATTTTTTTTACTGGCTTTCAGTTCAAGAGAAGTCGCGGCTGAAGCTATCGACAGACTTTCAATCGACAACTCACCGGCAAATGCTGCCCACAGATCAGGTCTTATCTTTATCCTGTCTATGTGCGCATCGAGCTTGAGATCGGTCGAATCAGTTGCAACCCTGACGTTATTGATCTCAAGACCCGGAAAAACAACCGTCAGCTGTTCAAACTGCACGTCCATACTGATCGCCTGGCTGACTTTTTCCATGACCATCTTCTCGAGCTGGCTGTCGGTCGTCAGGCGGTGGTAGACATAAAAAACGGCGATGCCGGCTGTAATCACCAGCAAAACACAAGTTACCAGCAGAACCTTAAAATAGAAAAACAGACCTCGGGCCGGTCTGGCGGGTTTGACTTCGTCTTCGTTCATGTTTGCCTCCGAATTCGTCAAACTTTGAACCGGTTCAGCGCCTGAACTTCTCTCACGCCTGCGCCGGAGCATTATTTTTTCTCACTCTATCACAACCACGAACAAATTTGAACCACCTGTCAGCAGTGCCCGGCAAATTGAAGATCGCCTGAGACTTCGAAACCCGTCGGTGCTTGCCGATAGATCAACCGAATATAGATTTTTGCGGAGGCAGAATGCGGTCGAGAAAAATCAGACCTGGTTGCCGGCGACCTGGCAACCTGCTTTATTCGTTAATTCTCCTGTCGATCATGGTGCTGTTCAATGGCTGCACCGGCAAAGGCGACCTGCGCTTCAATCCTCCGGCCGACGGCAGTGAATTCGATATTTCAGGGAAACTTTCGCTCACAGAAATTGTAGAAACCGACCTGGCCGGCTCCCTTCGACCGGTCCTCGGAACCGTCAGCGACTTCACGAAATTCAAAGTCAGCTGCGGTGGCGTCACAGCCTCGGTGTCCAAAGACGGCAGTTTCAGTCTGAAAGATGTTCCTTTCTCGCAAACGATGATTATCAGAGCAGAAGCAAACAAGCTTGCTCTGATGCGACGCGTTACCGAAGACGAGCTTTTCTACTCAGACCTGAGCAAGCTCGAAATGAATCTGCAGACCACTGCCGAAGCCCTTATCTACCAACAGGGCGAACTGCTCAAAAAAAACCTCACGCCGGCAGACATCAGAGCCCGAGAATACACCGATCAAGTCACAGCGATCGTCACCGCCATAAAACTGATGATGCAGCTGCCCAAAACCGCTGTCACCAAAACCGTTCTCGATCTGCCGGCGGTCACTGGCCCGGCCAAAACCGCAGCAACGAATATTCTCGAAAGAGAATTGACGCTCAGAGACGCCAACAGCATACTCCGCCACATTCTGACCCGCAAAGATCTCGACATGCTGCAGGTCTACATCTCGCCCTCATTTGGCAACGACTGGGATTCGGCATCGACCTGGAACGACGCCATGGCACATTTCGAAGAACTGTTCGCCGGCTTCAGTTTCGAAGATCTTAGCTGGCGCGTTGTCGACACCGAATTTCTGCCAGACAGCAAAGCCCGTATCAGAACCGAGGTTAAATTTAAATTGAGAAATCTGGCTTCTGAACAGATCGTGCGGGAAAAAACCTACATGTTCGATGCAATCTGGCGCAAAGAGGGAACATTCTGGAAGGTGTTCAGAAACATGCCCTACCGCGACACGCACCCGACCCAGATTGGCGCCGATGCCAGATGGGGCGAAATTTCGGCAGCACATCATGAACTTCAGGCGGCTCTGGCCGTTGAAAAACTCGACGTTTTCGCCAGCCGGATTTCGCAGACTTTTGGCAATGACTTCGATGTGACCAGCACCAGAAACGATCTGCTCGTGACGGCACAGAGTCGCTTCAACGCCATGGATGTAAAAATCGCCGAATACAGTATCGACTCGATCGAGTTCAACGGCCTCGACAAAGCCCAGGTTCACTGTCGGGCCAATGTCAGAGTAATCAGCCTGATACCCGGTATCGACATTGATTCTGGCCCGATCAAAGCAGTCGTCGAGTGGCGCAAAGAAGATGGATTCTGGAAAATCGCCCGCAATCTTCCTTACCGTTTCAACCACCCGACAAAATAAAGTCGCGCGCTATAAAAGCAAAACCCGGCAGCCATGTGCATCACGGCTGCCGGGTTCTGTTTTAAAATCTTATTTCTTTTCGAGAACTTTCAGGCGATTGGCGACTTCAGTGTTTCCGGGTGCCATTTCCTTCGCCTTTTTGAGCAATAGAACAGCCCTCTGGGCATCTTTGGGTGATTTATAAGAATCAGCCAGTCTGACCAATACCGCAACGTGCTCTGGCGCATACGTTGACAGAATTTTGGCATTCTTTAAAACATCACGGGCGGTCTTCAGGTTCATCGAAGCCACAAGCCCCGGGTCAATCCCTCTGATAAACTGAATTTCCTCGTCGGCGTCGCTCTCGTCGGCATCAAATTCTTTTGACACGATCAGACAGGCAAGAGCTTTCTGCAGTTCACGTCTTTCAACCAGCACAAAAGCGAGACCGCGCAGGGCGGCGGCAAAATCTTCCGGGTTGTCGGCAAGTTCCAGGGCCTTTTCATAGGCGACCTGTGCCGAAACAATATCGGCACCGCTGTTCTTGCGCAGAAACATAAAACCGCGTTCAGCAAAGAATGCTGAGCGAACCGGATTCCAGAAAATGGCTTTCTGCAGGTTAGCCAGGGCTTCTTCATGTTTGCCTTCCTGGAAGTCAAGAATGGCAAGAAAGTAGTAACCATCGGAAATTGGCTGTTCAACCCAGTCAATCTCCCTTTTGCTGCCGGAACGCTGTTCGAGAAGTCTGAAAAGTTCCATTTCCATGGCGGAATGAAAACTCTTGAAAACCTTCTGGTCTGTGTCCTGGAGCTTTTCACTGCCAAATACCATCTCGTTGGCGATATCGCGGGCTTCTTTAAGATTGCCGGTTTTCATTCTTTCCATGAACACCAGCATCATTTGATTGGTCAGAACCACCGGGTCGGCCTTTACGGTCTGGGAGGCAACCTTGATCGGAACCATGCGGTCGGTAATTCCGTCGGTAGCGGCATTGACAGCGGCTGGTTTGGCGGCAGGAGCCGGCTTGCCGGAAGATTGCTGGGCAGAGAGTTGGCCTGCAAGCATTGCTGCAGCCAGAAGACCTATTGGCAGATATTTTTTCAACATTTGTCAGCTTCCTTATAAAAGTTACAATTGGCAAGGCGCAATATACCGCTTAAGCTTAAGATTTGCAACCACCAGCCCGCTGCCGGAAAATTATCGGCAGAGCGCCAGAAAATGGTCAATTTTTGCTGTCTCTGTCGGTAGAAGAACTCTGTACCGGCATTTTCGACAATGGCATATTTCTTGCTCTGAACAGGGCTCCGTTCTCACTTTTTGTAAAGAAGGTGGCCCATGTTGCGAAAAATAGTTCTGATTGTGATGTTCACTCTCGCATCTCTTAACCTTCACGCCTTTGACGGTGCCGGTTTCAACAGCGCCCTCAAGGATTTCTCCGAAGGCATCTCCCAGACCGCTTATGCAATCAGCGAAAAAGCTGGCAGCGCTGAGCGCGAAGCCTTTTCGGCCGCAGCCGACCGTGCCGACTCCTCTGAAAAAAGAATCAGAGATATCCTGAGTTCAATCAACACCGCTGAAGACTTTGCCGCCGCCGAAAAAGAACTCGCAACCTTTGCCGCCAGCAGTGATCTTGCCGCCCACACTGTCGCTCTTGTCGAAAAAATGCTCAAGGAACGCGCCACATTCATCACCAGCACTGCTATGGCTGCCGAAAATGTTACCCTCAGTAACAACGGCCGCGCCGCTGAAGCGCCCCAGCAGCTTCTCAGCCGCCGCCAGCGCCGCATGGTAATGATCGATGTGCCGGTTGTCGAAGCCGTTATCTCTCTTGAAGACACCAAAAACAACCGCCGCCTCGACAACCTGAAAGATATTTTCAAACGCCACAACTGCCGCGTAATCGCCGACAACACCACTGACGGCGGTGATAAACTGGTACACGGTTTTTATTTCTCCGGTAAAAAATACGTCGTTGACGCTCTTCTCGGACACTTCGGCGGCGACGTCGTACAGAGTGACCTCAAGGCCATCGTCAGAATCACCAGTGGTGGCTTCTGGTCAGGCAAGAAAAGCCTTGATTTCGTGGTCACTCCCAAGGCTGGCAGCAGTGTCATGGGTGAGCTCTCCTGGTACAAATCGGTGGTCGAAAAAGACCCGGCCAGGTATCTCTCAGAAAACAACTACAGCGAACTGGCAACCCTCGGCTCAATCGAAACCGTCGCCGGCGAAAAGAAAGTTCTGCTGAAGAACACCGTCGCCGAAATGTGGGTCATGTCGAAAAACGGCAGCATCCGCAACGCTTTCTATTCAAGCAGATCTGAACTCGGCGATATCTACGTCAACGCCCGCTGATTGTAACAATGGGAGAAACAAAAATGAATTTCAATAAAACCAGAATTCTGACAGGTGTTTTTACTGCCGGTATCGTTTTAAGTTCTTTTGTTGCCCAGGCTGCCGAAGAAAAAGATATCGCCGAACTCGAAAAGCAGCTGATCCAGGTTGAATCACAACTGCTCGAACCCGAACTGCGACTCGACAAGCTGCAGCAGGACCGCTCGAAATATGACGGTGCCAGCGGCTGGTTCCAGGGTGGCAAGAAAAAAGCCCTCGAAGCCGAAATCGCAAAGACCCAGAGCCTTGTCGACCAGCAATATTCACAGATGAAAACCGTCGCCGACCAGGTCCAGAAAATGGTCTTCTCGGTCGCCCAGACTTTCGAAAAGAATGGCCAGTACAGCAAGGCAATCGAGTACTACCTCAAAATCGAAAACCGCACCGATTCAGTCAGAGAACGCGTTGCGGCCTGCTACAAGGCTGGTGCTGATTACGGCCAGGCCATCAAGTGGCTGCTCGAAATGCAGAGAACCGATAATGTTCTGCTCGAGGTCGTAGACTGCTGCAAGCTCGACAACAGCATGAAAGAAGCCGTCTACTGGCTGTTCGAAATCCTCAAACCCTGGTCGGGCAACAGCGCCGAACTCACTGCTCTCGACCTGATCGAAAAATACGATTATCCGCAGCGCAAAAACGATTACCCCGATTTTTTCCGCCGCCTTTCCGATGTTTATATCGCCAAGGCCGTCGCTGCCTACGACAGCAACTTCCTGCAGGCAACCCGTGATTACCGTAAAGCGGTCGAACTGCTTGCCAACGACATGAACGAAACCCCGTCGATGGTCAGCTTTGCCATTCTCGACCGCCACCAGAATGACTACCGCGCCGCCCTCGAAATTCTCGATCGCCAGAAAGAAGCTGCCGAACGCAACTTTGAAGATAAAGTCAGACGCGCCCGCAGCGAAATCGACGACGCGGAAGACCGTCTGCGCCGCGCACGCTACGATGCCGACCGCGATTATGAAAATCGTCTGAGCACAGCCGAACACAATGTTAAACGTGCCTCTGACCGACTCAACGAGCTCAAGGCCAGCACCACCGCCACCCCCGACGAAATCAGCCGCGCGCAGCAGAACCTTGACAGCGCCACCCGCGACCTGGATTACGTCAGAAGAAACCGCGAATCACTGATCCGCGACTATCTGCGACCCTATCACCGCGCCGTCGAAGAAGCCCGCGACACCTACGACAAACTGCTTGCCAACCGCACCAGAATCATCGAAGAATACATAGCGCCTTACAAGCGCCAGGTAGCTGAAGCCAAAAAAGCTTACGACCTCATCAAGTCACTGCACGACGCCAACTTCAAGTAACCCGGACAAAAAATGGCCGCCCCATGGTGAGGCGGCCATTTTTTTTATTTATCCCGGTTTACTGCGCCGGGGCACACAAAGCAAATTCCCTTATGACCTCATATCTCGGGCTTTCTTCGCCAGGAACGCTCTTTATCAGGAAGAACCGGTTAACTTTCCAGCTGCCCCTGAACTTGCGCAGAACCTTGCGGGCCCAGCCACTACGACAGCGCGCCAGCGTCAGATGGGCCTTGAACTTTTTCTGATCGGCCAGGCCGCCGAGCCGGCAGCGCAGAAATTCTGCCAGATCCGCAAGTGCGGCTCCGCCATCTACTGTGGCATACAAAACACTCGGTTCACCAGACTCAGGAAAACAGGCAGTATCGGAAATATTTACTTCAAACGAAGAACATGCTGAAGCCGCAGCAACGCCGACACCAGACACTTCGTCAAGCCGGTCAACAGGCACTTCACCCATAAAAGCCAGAGTTATGTGCATTCGCTCGGGCTTAACCGGCCGCCAGGGCTTTTCTAGAGCAACCGCAAATTTGTCGAGTTCGTGCCGGATTTCTTCCGGAACATCGAGGGCAAAAAACAGGCGCAAAGACGGCTCCATTTTTACCTCGACTCTTTCATCGCATTAAGAAAACTCTGAAAAACCGTGCGGCAAACCCGCTTGCGAATCACTGCCCGATCGCCCGGCCAGTCGACAAAGGCCGCAGATTCACCATTCGGACCAGAAACCGCAACCCATGCAGTGCCCGGGCTTTTGCCTTCGAGCGGTGCCGGCCCGGCAACCCCGGTGGTCGCAAGCCCCCAGTCTGTGTGAAACATTTTTTTAGCCGCGACCGCCATGGAAACAGCAACCTCGGCAGACACAACGCCATGTTGTCTGATTAAAGCCGCATCAACGCCAGCGCGAATCTTAACCTCATTGGCATAAGCCGTCAGAGAGCCTCGAAAACAGCTGCTGATACCAGGACAGTCGGTAATCTCAGCCGCAAGAACACCTCCAGAGACGGATTCCATGCAGGAAAAAGTCTGCCCACGGCCGTCAAGTATCTTTTTTATCGCTGAAACGACAGTTTCATCATCGCAACCAAAAATCCAGGGAGCGAGAATGAGTTCTATCTCACGAATAACGGGTTCAGCCACGGCACGCGCCTTATCAGTGCTTTCGCCAGCAGCGGCGATGCGAACGTCGACGCCGCTGTTCCTGGCATAGGTGCCGATTCCAGGTGAATCGAGACGGGTAAACTCTTTTATCCGTTCTGCCAGATCTGATTCACCAATGCCGATCGTATGCAGAGTACGATGATACAGCACCCGGCCCGAAGCCGGCAGCAGCTTTTCGACCTGCTCGCACCACATGCGCGTCAGTTCATTCGGCGGGCCCGGCAGTGCCACAATGATTTTACCGCCTTTGTTTACATACCAGCCGGGAGCAGTTCCGACCGGGTTGGCCAACGCTCCGGCGCTTTTGATCAGCCATGCCTGTTTTGTGTTGCCTTCAGGCATGGCCCGCTTTCTGGCAGCAAATTTTGCCTCAAGATCTCTCAACAGCGCGTCATCGACATAGGGTTCTTCATTTACGGCCGCAGCAATCGCCTCTCTGGTCAAATCATCGTCGGTTGGGCCGAGGCCCCCGCAAAGTACCAGCAGATCTGCGCGCGATGACGCTTCTTTAACGGCGGCAACAAGACGCTCAAGGTTGTCTCCGAGAGTCTGGCGCCGGTAAACGAATATTCCGAGGTCGCGCAACCGCTCACCAAGGAATGCGGCATTGGTATCGATAATTTCACCGAGCAGCAGTTCAGTTCCGACACTGATCATTTCAGCAATTAGTGGTTTTTTCATCAGGCCCCCTGACAGTTTGCGGTTTTTATTCCAGCTTTTTCTCAGGCTGGAGCAAGGAATTCTGCGCCAGTTTTCTTTCGAGTTCGGCCCGGTCACGGGTTTTGTTCATTGCTTCTTCAGCTGCAATCACGCCGTTCTTCACCAGCTGACAGAGATCGTCATTGAGCAGCCGGTTCCCCTTGGCCTGGGCTGTCTGCATTGAATTGGGAAGCATATACGACTTGCCGGTACGAATAAGATTGGCCATTGCCGGGTCAACGATCATTATCTCGAATGCCGGCACACAGCCCCTGGTAACCCGGCGACACAGGGTCTGGCATACCACTCCGAGCAGATTATCGGCAAGGAACATGCGAATCTGGTTCTGCGATTCGGCCGGAAAATTATCGACCACGCGATCGATGGTACTGGCTGCGGTAGCGGTATGCATCGTGGCAAAAACAAGATGCCCGGTATTAGCGGTTTCAAGCGCCATTGCCATGGTTTCGTTATCTCTGATTTCGCCGACCATCACCACATCGGGATTTTCACGCAGACCAGCCCGCAATGCTTTGGCAAAACTGCGGGTGTGTACCCCGACCTCGCGCTGGTTCACCAGGGCTTTTTGACTGCCATGCACAAATTCAATCGGGTCTTCTATAGTCAGAATGTGGCATTTTCGATTGCGGTTGATCCAGTCGATCATTGCCGACATGGTTGTCGATTTGCCGCTGCCGGTTGGCCCGGTTACCAGCACCAGACCTTTTGGCTGCGTGCAGAAGCTCGTCAGAATTTCTGGCAGCCCAAGTGCTTCGAGCGAAGATATCTCGCCGGGAATATAACGAAAAACCGCACTGATACCATTGTGGTCGCGCAGCAGATTGACTCTGAATCTGAACCCCTCACAGGTCGAATAGGCAAAGTCTTCATCGCAGCTCTCGACGAACGCATCGAGAACCTCATTTCGTGCCAGTGGCCGCAACATTTCAAGAACTTCTTCGGGCCCCGATTTTCGCGTTCCAGGCACTTCGACGATTTCACCGTCGATGCGCCAGCGTGGAACCTGACCAGCCGAAAGATACAGGTCCGAGCCTTTCTCATTAACAAGACGCCGCAGCACTTCATCGATAAAACATATATGTTCTGGCCGGACTGCCTCTTCAACCGGCTGTTCCGCTACTAATGGCTGCTCTAAGGCACCTTCAAGATTTTTCCTCAGCAGACCGGTAAAAAATTCGGGATCAAAATAGACCGGCCTGACATCAAAATCTTCAGGCAAAATCTGATCTATGGCTTCAAGCTGCTCGCGATCAAGCGGTTCGCTGTGCGCAAGCAAGAGATAACTGGCGACTCTTTTAATCGGCAGAATGCGGTGCTTTTCGAGAAAACCTTCAGGAAAAAGCTTGAACAGTGAGCTATCAACATTGGGAATTCTGCTTCTATTCTCAATGAATACCGGATAGGCCTGCGAGCTGAGAATTCTCTGACTGATCGACGGAATCAGCGGAATATAAACCCCGGGCACAGCAAGAATCTGTTCATGAAAAATTTTTGCCGAAAACGCGACCACCGCCAGCTGTCCACGCGCAAAACAAGAATATGAATGCGGTTCATTCTGAATCATGGCCATCTCGCCAACCAGCTGGCCGCGCGTCAACCTTACAATTTCCATGCCGTCGCTACGGTCATCGAGAACCACAGAAATCTCGCCCTTGATGATCACAAAAAAGGAGTCGGGTGCAGCCCCTGCACTCAAGACCTTTTCACCCTCTTCAAAGGTCAGCACTTCGCCGGCCAGATCAACCAGTTCATTGAGCTTTTCTTCGCCAAGAAAAACGAACATGCCGGCCAGGCCAAGTTTCTTGCACGAAAGTGCTTTCAGCTCATTATCGATTTCGAATTTTTTCATCAGACACTCATCTAACGCTGGTGGACTTATGTTATCTGATGACAGTCTAACGTAAAAGGGCCGTGTTTCAAAGAAAATTTGCAGTCATATTTTTCTAAAATAAAAAAGCGCCACCAGGGCGCCTGTTTTATGATTGCCTGTCACTGGGCAGATTGCCCGCCAAACTATGAGCATCGGCATATTCTAATATATTTGGCACCCTCACCTTAACAACGTGTCGAAAAACAACCAAATTTTCGACACATAAATATCTTGTGTCGACCAAAAAAAACACTGTAAAATGTATTTGAAAAGACAAAAGCGACACCAGGTTGCACCAGTGTGTCGTATCTTTAAGCGGTATTGAAGCGATCAACGAGCCGGTTAATGCCAGACACCTCGGAATTCGCACCAATCTGGCGAACTTTTCCTCTGATCTGATACGCATAGCAAATCGCCAGGCAGATAGTGCGGTCGAGATAATTTACACGAATGAATCAGTTAAAGAGCGCTGATTTATGTCCATCCGTTTAATGGCTTGAAAAAATCTTAGCCATCAGCGGCCTGAAGCGCTGGACCCTGGCTGACTGACAAGTAGTTCTGGAGCTCGGCTGACGGGTCTTAAAGAGAATTTGTTGCGTTATACAATTTCTGCAAGGCAAGTCATACGAAAAAGAGAGGAAATATATGCGAAAGAAGGAAGCAAAGACTTCAAACGGCGACAAAAAACCGCGCGAACCAAAATCAGGGGCAACGGCAAAAACTGC